>NZ_JCALCS010000001.1:0-992512 GCF_059812465.1 Mycobacterium sp. NGS54
GCAGCCGGGAGACCGCGACATGGGTGTAGAGCTGCGTGGTCGCCAGGCTGGAATGACCCAGCAACTCCTGGACAACCCGCAGGTCGGCCCCGCCTTCGAGCAGGTGGGTTGCCGCGCTGTGGCGCAGGCCGTGCGGTCCCATGTCGGGCGCGCCTTCCACCGCCGCGACGGTTTGGTGCACGACGGTGCGCGCCTGGCGCACGTCGAGCCGCCGGCCGCGCGCGCCCAGCAGCAGCGCCGGCCCGGACTCCGCGGTCGCCAGGGCCGGGCGTCCGTCGGTCAGCCACGCGTCCAGCGCGCCGGCGGCCGGCGCCCCGAACGGCACGGTGCGCTGCTTATTTCCCTTGCCGAGGACCCGGACCAGCCGATCGCCGGCGTGCACGTCGTCGACGTCCAGGCCGCACAGCTCGCTGACCCGGATCCCGGTGGCGTAAAGCATCTCGACGATCAGCCGGTCCCGCAACGCCAGCGGGTCCCCTTGTTGGGCACCCGATTTCGCGGCAGCCATGGCCTGCAGCGCCTGGTCCTGGCGCAGCACCGAGGGCAGGGTGCGGTGCGCCTTGGGCACCTGCAGGCGCGCGCCCGGGTCCCCGTCGAGCAGGCCGCGCCGTGCCGCCCACGCGGTGAACGCCTTGACCGACGAGGTGCGGCGGGCCAGCGTGGTGCGGGCCGCGCCCGCCCCGGCGGCCGATGCCAGCCACGCCCGCAGCACCGGCAGGGTCAGGGCCTCGAGACCCCGGCCGTCGAGGAACGCGAACAGCGAGCGCAGGTCGCCCAGGTACGCGCGGCGGGTGTGCGCCGACCGCCCGCACTGCAGCGCCAGGTACTCGTCGAACTCCTCGAGGATGGCCTCCACGCCCTTACGGTCGCAGGCGCGGTCGGTTCGGCTCAGCTGACGCGCCGAAGCGTGTCCGGGGTGAGATCTTTGCGCGTCGGATACCCGTCGACCGCCATGATCAGGTCGGCCTCGGCAAGCATCGTGCGCAGCACGTGCACGAGGCCGTCGATGCCGCCGAGGGCCAGCCCGTAGGCGTACGGACGGCCGATCCCCACCGCGGTGGCTCCCAGCGCGAGGGCCTTGATGACGTCGGCGCCGCTGCGGATGCCGGAGTCGAAGAGCACGGGCAGCCCGCCGGCCGCCTCGACCACCCCGGGCAGGCAGTCGATCGCGGGCAGGCCGCCATTGGCCTGCCGGCCGCCGTGGTTGGAGCAGTAGATGCCGTCGACGCCGCCGTCCCGGGCGCGCCTGGCGTCGTCGGGGTGGCAGATGCCCTTGACGAGCAGCGGCAGGTCGGTCAGCGAGCGCAGCCAAGGCAGGTCATCCCAGGTCAGGGGGTTTGCGGAAATTGGCTCCCAAAAAATAACCGCTGGTAGATGGCCTGAGAGATCTCCCCCCGGCCCACTGAGCAGCTGCTTTAGATCTCCTGCGTGATCGCGCAGGTCTTTTGTTTGCATCCCACAAAACAGCTGATAGGAGGCTGGAATTGACCACGCTTGCATTTCAATGGTCGGTCCCTAATCGTTGCGGCGGAACCGATCTGAACCCGGCGCTCATTCCCTACCTCGACGTTGCGGCGGTGATGCTCGTCGTGCTGCTGGCGGCTTACCTGGCATGGGTCCGCTGGCGCGGATGAGCCTGCGGATAGTGCCTATCACCTTCCGCGTAGCCAAAGAGTTTGTCGCCCAGGTCCACCGCCATCACAAACCTCCGGTCGGTCACAAGTTCAGCATCGGGCTGCAGAAGGACGGGCAGTTGGTCGGCGTGGCAATGACCGGTCGGCCGGTGGCGCGCAACTACGACGACGGGTTCACCTTGGAGGTGACCCGCACGGCTACGGACGGCACCGACAACGCCAACTCCATGCTGTACGGAGCGGTGCGGCGTGCCGCGAAGGCGATGGGGTATCGAAGGGTGATCACCTACACCCGCGAGGATGAATCCGGCGCCTCGCTGCGGGGGGCCGGCTGGGTCAACATCGCCACGCGTCGGGCACGGAGGGGATGGGACACGCCATCCCGGCCGAGGGACGACGACAGCACCGACCACGGCATCGGCCGAGAGCTATGGGAGGTCCGGTTTGAGGCCGCGTAACCGCTGGTTGTGGATAACTTGTGTAAACAACTGTTAATGATGATGCAAATGTGACCGTGTCCCTACGTGACGACTTTGGGATTTCCCACTACAGTTCACAGTGCGCCGGGCTATAACATTTCTATAAGAATGCTGTAGGTCTGCGCGCCTTGCCGGGGTGCGGAAGGGGCCGGAATCGAACCGAAAACCTTGCGACGGATTTCAGCCGTTTATCAGACGGCGCCGACCGACCAGGTCGGAACCCCTTCCGTTACTCCCGGCAAGACCGCATAGTCAGGCGGACGCTCCAATGGGGCGCCCGCCTGACGCAGGTCATGCCAAGCAGATCCTATCTGGCGCGTAGACCAAATTGGGCTCTAAGACGTGTCGTGTCGCAATTTCTAAAGCGGTAGTTCCCCCCGCCCCAGTTCGACCCACTGCCGCATACCCTCCTCGTCCAGCAGGGCCGCGTGTTCTGGTGGCAGGTGTCCGAAGGCGATTTGCAGGACTAGCGCATCCAGTTTGAAGTGCTCAGCGAATCGGCCCAGCTCCTCAAAGGTGGGGAAGTCGTCGGCCTGCTTGCGGCGGCTGTAACTGCTCGTGGGTATGCCGAGGGCTGCGGCGAGGTCGCCGTCGAGGAGGTGCTGGTTGGTCAACCAGCTGAGTACCAGCTTGATCTCCCTGCCGTCTGCCATGCGTGGCACGACTGGCAGCGTAGGTCTTGCATCCCCTTGAGATATGCCTTTCGTCCATCTTCGGGTTTCCGAAGACCTGAATCCAGCGCAGGGTCGCCGCTTGGCGGTCCTCCTCCGGCGGGCGTTGCAGGCTCGCGCGGAAGACCGGATCGCTGAAGTAGTTGGCCAGGCAGTGCCCGCGCAGCTGGGGGAAGTTCGACGTGCTCAGGTCGCGCGGGCGCCACCCCGTGACCCAGGTGTCGAGCGTGACGACGATGCCCTTGAAGCCGGCCGCCTCGGCGCGCTGCACCAGGCTGGCGGCCAGGTCGCGGTCGGTCGGTGTGTACAGCTGGAAGAACCCGGGCGTCTCGCCGAGGGCGGCGGCGACGTCTTCCATCGGGTCGACGGTCAGCGTCGAGGCCACCATCGGCACGCCGGTTCGGGCGGCCGCGCGGGCGGTGGCCAGGTCGCCGTGGCCGTCCTGGGCGCACAGGCCGATCACCCCGATGGGCGCCATGAACAGCGGCGACGGCAGCGTCATGCCGAACACGTCGACGGAAAGGTCCCGCTTCGCGGCGCCGACGAACATGCGCGGGATCAGGCCCCAGCCTTCGAAGGCCGTGCAGTTGGCGCGCTGGGTGCGCTCGTCGCCGGCCCCGCCCGCGACGTAGGACCACACCGACGGCGGCAGGGCGGTTGCGGCCTTGGCTTCCAGCTCGGCGAACGCCATCGGCAGCGGCGGCACGATTCCGGCCAGTCCCTGCAGGTAGATCTCGTTCTGGTAGTCCCCGAAATGCGCCATGCCCGTCTTAAGCCCCCGCCTCCGCCTCGGCCAGCTCCTTCTTCCACTGCCGGAACGTCTCCTCGGTGCGGCCGCGCCGCCAGTACCCCGAGATCGACGACGCCCACTTCGCGTCCACGCCGCGCTCCTGGCGGATGTAGGGCCGCAGGTTGTGCATGACGGTCTGCGCCTCGCCGTGGATGAACACGTGCACCTGCCCGGGCAGCCACTGGGCGGTGGTGACCGCCTCGATCAGCGGCGCGAAGTCACCGGCGCGGTCCTCGGGCACCAGGTCGGCGCGCCCGCCGCGGTAGACCCAGCTCACCTCGACGTTGTCCGGCGCGGTCAGCGGGAGCTCGTCTTCCTGGCCGGCGACCTCGATGAACGCCTTGCCAACGGCGTTGGGGGGCAAGGCTTCCAGGGCGGTCGCGATGGCCGGAAGCGCCGACTCGTCGCCGGCCAACAGGTGCCAGTCGGCGGCCGGGTCGGGGGTGTAGGCGCCGCCGGGTCCCATCAGATAGATCGGCTGGCCGGGTTGGGCCGACGCCGCCCAGGCGCCCGCCACCCCGTGCTCGCCGTGCACGACGATGTCGACCGTGAGCTCGCCGGCCGCGACGTCGACGCCGCGCACGGTCATGGTTCGCACCGACGGCTTCTTCTCCGGGGGCAGGTCGGCGAAGCTGTCCAGGGTCAGCGGCTGCGGCAACCGCGCCACGTCGACGTCCTCGGGAACGAAGGCCAACTTGACGTACGAGTCGGTGAACTTGCTGGGCGCGAACGTGTCGAAGTGATTGCTGCCCAGCACGACCCGAACCATGTGCCGGGTGAGCTGCTCGGTGCGGATTACTCCGAAGCTTTGTAGAGGTCGACCTGCCACTTATCCTCCTGTCGGGGACCCGACCCCCCGTCGACTATACGAGCCGCGCCGTCGAACCCCGGGCCGCGCCGGCGCGGACGATTCGCCACCGCCCGTCGTCG
Source organism: Mycobacterium sp. NGS54 (assembly GCF_059812465.1). Lineage (NCBI taxonomy): Bacteria > Bacillati > Actinomycetota > Actinomycetes > Mycobacteriales > Mycobacteriaceae > Mycobacterium > Mycobacterium sp. NGS54. The sequence goes on from NZ_JCALCS010000001.1 coordinate 4,505, forward strand.
CGGCGCGCCAAACCGGCCATCTCGAGCATCGCCAGCGGCCCGAGTACCTGCTCGGGCGGCAGCGCCGACGCGACGGCGATCTCGTCGACCGTGGCGGCGCCGCGACCGGGCAACGCCTCGTACACCCGGCGCTCGGCGTCGCCCAGCCCGTCGAGCGGCGTGGTGGGGTGCGGTTCTTCGGACGCCAGCTCACCGATGCGGCCGACGAGCTCGACGACGTCGTCGGCGCGGGTGACCAACTGGGCGCCGTTGCGCAGCAGCGCATGGCAACCCGACGACGCCGACGAGGTCACGGGGCCGGGCACCGCGGCTACCACCCGGCCCAGCACCCGCGCCCAGGCCGCGGTGTTCGCCGCGCCGCTGCGCAGGCCGGCTTCGACCACGACCGCGGCACCCGACACCGCGGCGACCAGGCGGTTGCGGGTGAGGAACCGGTGCCGGGCCGGGCGGACACCCGGCGGGTATTCGGTGAACACCAGCCCCTGCTGACCGATCCGGTGCAGCAGTCCGGAATGACCTGACGGATAAGGGATGTCGAGCCCGCCGGCAAGCGCGGCCACGGTGATTCCGTCGCCGTTCAGTGCCGCGCGGTGCGCCGCGCCGTCGATGCCGTAGGCGCCGCCGGAGACCACCGCCACGTCGCGCTCGACCAGCCCGGCGGCCAGGTCGTCGGCGACCTGCTCGCCGTATCCGGTCGACGCCCGGGTTCCGACCACGGCCGCCGCGCGTTGGGCCACCTCGTCGAGGCGCGCCGGACCCATCGCCCACAACACCATCGGCGGCCCGCCGCGGGCCCTGACCTCGGCATTGCCGAAGGCGGCGAACGCGAGCAGCGGCCACTCGTCGCAGTCGGGTGTGATCAGCCGGCCGCCGCGGTCGTCGAGAAGCACGAGATCCGCCGCGGCGCGGTCTATTTCGCGCCTGGCCTCGGTGTGGCGTGCCAGCTCGGCGTCGACCGATCCGCGCCGGACCCGTTCGGCGGCCTCGACCGGGCCCACGCGTCGCACCAGGGCGGCGAGCGGCGCGCAGGGCGGTTCGGCCACCCGGGACAGGTAAGCCCACGCCAGCGACACGTGATCGGTCATCGCTGCGCCCCCGGTTGGCGGAAGCTGAGCGCGGCCGCGACTTCCTCGAGGCCCGGCATCGGCCGGCCGGCCAGGTCGGCCAGGCTCCACGCGACCCGGAGCGTGCGGTCCAGGCCGCGGATGCTGAGCAGCCCACGGTCCAGCGCCTTGCGCAGCGGCTCCATCGCGGCGTTGCTGGGACGGAACTTCCGCCGCAGCAGGGTCCCACTGACCTCGGCATTGGTGCGGAATCCATGTGGCCGCCAACGCTCGGCGGCCGCGTCGCGCGCCGCCGCCACCCGCCGGCGAACCTGCGCGGTCGTTTCGCCGTCGGTGACCGAGATTGCCCCGGCGCGCACCGGATTCATCTGCACTCGCAGGTCGACGCGGTCCATCAGCGGCCCGGACAGCTTGCCCAGGTAGCGGCGTTTGGCCGCGGCCGCGCAGACACAGTCGCGCGGATCGGCCGGCGCGCACGGGCAGGGGTTGGCGGCCAGCACCAGCTGGAAGCGGGCGGGGTAACACGCCACTCCGTCGCGGCGGGCGAGGCGAATCTCCCCGTCTTCCAACGGCGTTCGCAGCGCTTCCAGCGCGCTGACGCTGATCTCGGCGCATTCGTCCAGAAACAACACCCCGCGGTGCGCCCGGCTGACGGCGCCCGGGCGGGCCATCCCCGATCCCCCGCCGACGAGCGCGGCGACGGTCGAGCTGTGGTGCGGCGCCACGAACGGCGGCCGGGTGATCAGCGGCGTGTCCGCCGACAGCAGCCCGACCACCGAGTGAATCGCGGTGACCTCCAGCGACTCGTCCTCCGACAGCGGCGGCAGCAGCCCCGGAAGGCGTTGCGCCAGCATCGTTTTGCCGATTCCCGGGGGCCCCGTCAGCATGAGGTGGTGCGCCCCGGCGGCCGCAACCTCCACGGCGAACCGCGCCTGCGCCTGCCCGACGACGTCGGCCAGGTCGGCCGCCGGCTCCGGCTCGGTGACTCCCCCGCTGATCCGGCGGTCCAGGCCGCCCGAGCCGCCGAGCCAGCGCTGCAGTTGCCGCAGCGTGCGTACGCCCCAGACCTCGATCCCGTCGATCAGGCTGGCCTCGGCCAGGTTGTCGGACGGGACGACGACGGCCGGCCAGCCGTCGCGTTTGGCGGCCAGCACGGCGGGCAGCACCCCGCGCACCGGCCGCACCCGGCCGTCCAGCGACAGCTCACCCAGCAGCACCGTCTTCTCCAGGCGCTCCCACGGATGCTTGCGCTGCGCCGAAAGCACCGCGGCCGCAAGCGCGATGTCGTAGACGGAGCCCATCTTCGGCAGCGTGGCCGGCGACAGCGCCAGCGTGAGCCGGGCCTGCGGCCAGTCGTTTCCGCAGTTGGTGACGGCCGCCCGGACCCGGTCGCGCGACTCCTGCAGGGCGGCGTCGGGCAGCCCGACCAGGTGCACGCCCGGCAGGCCGTTGGTGATGAATGCCTCGATTTCCACCGTGGCGCCGTCCAATCCGCGCACCGCTACCGAGAACGCACGCCCCAGCGCCATCAGCCGATTCCCTGCAGGTGGGTGATCTCCGGGGTGCGGCCTGAATTTTTAGGCCCGACCCGCACGCCGATCACGTCGATCCGGAGAGCCGCCCAGCGCGCGTCCTGGCCGGCCAGCCAGAGCCCGGCCAGCCGGCGCAGCCGCCACACCTTGCGCGGGGTCACCGCGTACGCCAGCCCGCCGTAGCCGTCCCCCGTGCGGGTCTTCACCTCGACGAAAACCGCGGTGCCGGTGGCTTCGTCGGCCGCGATCACGTCCAGCTCGCCATAGCGGCAGCGCCAGTTGCGGGCCAGGATCCGCAACCCCATCCGCGTCAGGTGATCCACCGCGAGCGCCTCGCCCATCGCGCCCAGCTGCACCCGGGTCATGCTCTGTTCGGTCGTCATGGGGCCAAGGTGCCCGGCGGCGCTGACACGCGCAGTCCCGTCGGCGGCCTGGAGCTCGGTGCGGCGGCGAGTTATCCCCAGTCAGGCGTCCATCCACAGCCGCGCACGGGAAGCTAGCTCCAGTGCGGCGGCGCGTCGTTGCCCGGGCAGTCGGCGGACCGGCAGTGCACGTCGCGCACCCGCCGGCTGGTGACGTTGCCGTCGCTGTCGTAGGTGTACTCGACCGTGGCCTCGGCCTCGCGCCGGCAGGCGGGGCAGGTCGCCATTTCCGTCTTGAACCGCGACATCGCCCTACCGGATCCGGTCGGCCCGGGTGTAGACGTTCATCGAGTCCTCCCGCAGGAACGCGACCAGCGTGACGCCGGACTCCTCGGCCAGCGACGCCGCCAGCGACGACGGCGCCGACACCGCGGCCAGCACGGGAATGCCCGCCAGCACGGCCTTTTGCGTCAACTCGAACGACGCCCGCCCGCTGACCAGCAGCACGCACCCCTGCAGCGGAACGCGCCCGTGTTCCAGTGCCCAGCCGACGACCTTGTCGACCGCGTTGTGCCGGCCGATGTCCTCGCGCACCACCAGCGGCGCGCCGTCGACCCCGAACAGCGCCGCGGCGTGCAGCCCACCGGTGCTGTCGAAAACCTTTTGCGCGGAACGCAATTGGCCCGGCATCGCCTGGAGCGTGGCCGCGGAGACGGTCGCCGGATCCGAGCCGGGCGAGAAGCGCCCGATCAACCGCACCGCGTCCAGCGACGCCTTGCCGCAGACCCCGCACGACGACGTGGTGTAGAAGTTGCGGGTGACGTCGAGGTCCGGTGGCGCGACATCGGGCGCCAAGGTGACGTCCAGGACGTTGTAGGTGTTCGGCTCAACGCCCGCGCCGCAGTAGCGGATGGTGTGCACGTCGTCGCGCCCGCCGATGACTCCCTCGGTGAGCAGAAAGCCTTGCGCCAGTTCGAAATCGGAGCCGGGCGTGCGCATGGTCACCGTGACCGGCGCGCCGTTGACGCGGATCTCCAGCGGCTCCTCGACGGCCAGGGTCTCGGGCCGGGTGACGGCACGGCCGGCGGTGAGATGCCGCGCGCGCCGGCGCGCCGTTACTTGGCCCACGCACTCAAACTACCTCGGCCAGCGCCGCCAGGGTCTCCTCCGCGGAGTGGACCGGCCGCCACCCCAGCTGGGTCCGCGCCTTGGTGGTGTCCATCACCACCGACGTCCGCGCGGAGTGCAGCCATTCCAGCATGGACGGGACGAACGGCACCTTGGAAATCGCCGCCGAGGCCGCCGAGGCGGCGATCGCGGGCACCCGCACCGGCCGGCCACCGAGCGCCTTGGCCACCTCCGACACCGTGACCACCCCGTCACCGGCGATGTTGTAGGCCCCCGGCGGGGCGGGAGCCGTCGCCGCCAGGGCGATCGCCTCGGCGACGTCGTCGTGGTGGACGAGCTGCAACGGGATCCCCGGATCCGGGACGATGGGCTTCAGTACCGGCGCCACCTTGGTGACGGCGCGCACCGGCGCGGGCAGCTGGTTCCAGGGCATCGCGTCGGCCAACGCCGTCGCCCGGGGCCCGGCGACGATGCACGGCCGCAGGACGAACACCTCGAGCGACGAGCCCTCGGTGATGTCGGCGAGCAGCGCCTCGCACGCGGCCTTCTGCGCCGAGTAGTAGTGCTCGGCGGTCCCCCGCGCCGGCACGTCCTCGGTCAGCGGGACGGGATTGTCGGAGTGGTAGCCGTAGGCCGCCACCGACGACGTGTACACCAGGCGCCGCGGCCGCTGCGCGGCGACGGTCGCCTCGAACACGTTTCGGGCGCCTTCCAGGTTGATGCGTTGGCTCTCGTCGCGCGAGCCCATGATGATGAACGCCAGGTGGACCACTACGTCAGCCTCGGCGACCAGGGCGTCGACGGCCCCCCGGTCGGTGATGTCGCCCTGCTGGTAGCTGGTTTTCACCCAGCCACACGACGCCGGGTCGAACGGCCGGCGCGCCATCCCGATAATCGTCTCCACCGCGGGCTCGCGCTCGAGCGCCGTCACCGCCGAGACACCGATCTCCCCGGTTGGCCCGGTCACCGCCACAGTCAGCCCCATGCCAGAGGTCCTTCCCTCCCCCACAGGTCTGAAACCCGAGATGACAAACCCCTGGATCGATACGCTCGCAGAAGGGCCAGCTAGCGTGGTTTCGACACCGACACCGCGGGAATGAGGCAAAGCGTGGTAGAACACTCGCGTTCACCAACGGGCGGGGAGAAGGCCGACCCGGCGACGGTCTTCGCCGCCCTCGCGGAGATCATCTACCAAGGCTCGGACGTCAAACAGATGTACGCCGCCATCTGCATCGCCGCGACCCTGACCGTGCGCGGCTGTGACCACGCCAGCCTGCTGGTGCGCGAAGGCGACCGCTATGTCACCGTCGGCGCAAGCGACCAGATCGCGCAGCAAATCGACGAGATGGAACGGCGATCCGGCGACGGCCCGTGCATCGACGCGATCGAGGAGGAGACCCCCCAGATCGACACGGACCTGACCTCGCCGTCGCTGTGGCCCAGGCTCGCCAAGGTCCTCGTCGAGGAGACGCCGGTGCGCGGCGCCATGGGCTTTCGGCTCCTGGTCGACAAGCGCAAGGGGGCCGCGCTGAACCTGTTCAGCGACACCCCCAACCTGTTCGACGCCGAATCCGCCGGCCGGGCCGCGGTGCTGGCGTCGTTCGCCAGCGTGGCCATCAACGCGGTCGCCAAGGGGGAAGACGCCGCGAGCCTGCGCCGGGGGCTGATGAGCAACCGGGAGACCGGCAAGGCGGTCGGCATGTTGATGCTGCTGCACGACATCACCGAAGACCAGGCATTCGACCTGCTGCGCCGGCACTCCCAGGCGCTGAATATCAAGCTGGCCGACGTGGCGCGCGCCGTCATCGACAATCGTGGCCAGCTGCCGGCCGGCGGCGACGATCAGGTTCCGCCCAGCGCATAGCGACGCCGGCAGCTACTCCGGCAGCCGCAACTCGGGTTTCTCGACCTCTTCGATGTTGACGTCCTTGAAGGTGACCACACGCACCTGCTTGACGAAGCGGGCCGGCCGGTACATGTCCCACACCCAGGCGTCGGACAGCCGCAGCTCGAAGTACACCTCGCCGTCGGCGTTGCGGGGCGTCATCTCCACGCTGTTGGCCAGGTAGAAGCGCCGCTCGGTTTCCACGACGTAGCTGAACTGGCCGACGATGTCCTTGTATTCGCGGTACAGCGAGAGCTCCATCTCGGTTTCGTACTTTTCGAGATCTTCTGCACTCATCTGCTCAGACGTCCTTCTGCATGACGTGGGAACCTGGTCCCATCTTTCCTCACTGGTCTTCGCCAGGCTCGGCCGGAGGGTCCGGTTTGCACTCCGCGACCACGCGCGCACCGGATCCGGTCGCCACGCGCCGGACGTTGATGAACGAATAGCGGTGCTGAGCGCAGGGGCCGAGCTCGGTCAGCGCCGTCGAATGCGCCGGGGTGCTGTAGCCCTTGTGGTCGGCGAAGCCGTAGCCGGGGTGATCGGCGTCCATCGCGACCATCAGCCGGTCGCGGCTGACTTTGGCCAGCACGCTGGCCGCGGCGATGCACGCGGCGACGGCGTCCCCACCGATCACCGGCAGCGACGGCATCGGCAGGCCGGGCACGCGAAACCCGTCGCTGAGCACGTAACCGGGGCGCACCGCGAGCCCGGCAACCGCGCGCCGCATGCCCTCGATGTTGGCGACGTGCACCCCGCGCCGGTCGACCTCCTCCGACGAGATGAAGACGACGTGGTACGCCAGGGCATAACGGCGGATCAAGGGGAACAGCTTCTCCCGCATCTTTTCGGTGAGCTTCTTCGAGTCATCAAGGGCCGCAAGGCTTTCCAGTCGGCTCGGGCCGAGCACGCAGGCCGCCACCACCAGCGGGCCGGCGCAGGCGCCGCGGCCCACCTCGTCCACCCCGGCCACCGGACCCAGGCCGCTGCGATACAGGGCCGACTCCAGGGTGCGCAACCCGGACGATTTGCGGATGACGGTCCGCGGCGGCCACGTGGTGGCCATGGCTACTGACTCTGCTGGGGGTTCACCGACCTGACGCCGCCCCACCTCGACGGCGGCCACACGATGAACTGGGCCTTGCCGATGACGTTGGCGACCGGGACGGTTCCCGAATTGGGGTCGCCGGTGCACAGGATGCCCTTGAGGGCTTCGATCGGGACGCTGGTGCAATGGGCCCGGGAATCGGCCGAGTGGGTCCGGTTGTCCCCCATCACCCACAGCCGCCCCGCCGGAACGGCGACGGGCCCGAACTCGCTGCCCAGGCAGGGGTACTTCGACGGGTCGGCCATCATCGTGTTCGGATCCAGATACGGCTCCTTGAGCGGCTTGCCGTCGACGGTCAACCCCGTCTCGGCCCGGCAAGCCACCGTCTGCCCTCCCACCGCGATGACCCGCTTGACCAGGTCGTTCTCGTCGGGGGGCACGAAACCGATGAACGACAGCGCGTTCTGCACCCAGCGCAGCGCGGTGTTGTTCGACCGGATCGACTTGTAGCCGGCGTTCCACGACGGCGGCCCTTTGAAGACGATCACGTCGCCGGGGTGCGGCTGGCCGAACCGGTAACTCAGCTTGTCGACCATGATCCGGTCGCCGACGCAGCCGGTGCAGCCGTGCAGCGTGGGCTCCATGGATTCCGACGGAATCAGGTAGGGGCGGGCGACGAACGTCAGCATGACGTAGTAGAGGACCACGGCGATCACCGCGAGAAGCGCGAGCTCGCGCAGCGTGGACTTCTTCTTGGGCTCCGGCTCGGCCGCCTCGGGCGAGGCTTCGGAGGGAGCGCCGGGGTCGGCTGTGGAGACCTTCGGCTCTGGCTGACCAGCGTCGGGCTGGCGCTCGGGTGAGTCCGGGGTATCGGTCACGAGATCAGCGTAGCCAGCGTGGTTTGTGGGCCGATAAACCGCGCCCGGTCAGCGCTTTTCCTTGATCTTGGCCTTCTTGCCGCGGAGTTCACGCAGGTAGTACAGCTTGGCGCGGCGGACGTCGCCACGGGTCACCACCTCGATGTGGTCGATGTTCGGCGAATGCACCGGGAAGGTCCGCTCGACGCCGACGCCGTAACTCTCCTTGCGCACGGTGAACGTCTCGCGGATGCCTCCGCCCTGTCGGCGGATCACCACGCCCTTGAACACCTGGATACGCTCCTTGGCGCCCTCGATGACCTTGACGTGCACATTGATGGTGTCGCCCGGGCTAAAGGCCGGGATGTCGTCGCGCAGCGACGTCTGGTCGACGAAGTCCAGCCGGTTCATCGTAGGAACACTCTTCCTTGCGGTCGCGGCCTGCGACGGCTGCCCACACGCGGGCGCGTGGGCGGTCATCAAGCCGATGGTTTTCGGGCTTTTAGTGCTTATCTCGCAGCCGCCGGGAAACGGCAAGGCCCGCTGACGGGTTCGAGACAACTGAACAATTGTGCCAGACGGCCCGCGTGCATTGAAAATCACATGTAAACGTCGCGGTTTGAACCGCCCCGAAAGAGCCAGTGAGTGGTACACATAATTCGGGTCAAAACGGCCCCGCCACGTGCGCGTTTAACGTTCGCGCAAACCAAGGAGACCGACACATGCGCACCCGCCCGCTCGCCGTGCTCGCCGCCGTGGCGGCGGTGACGCTGGTGCTGGCCGGGTGCGACGAGGCGTTGGTGGAGCCGCAAAGCCAATCGAAGCCGTCCGGCCACCCCGAACGCACCGAGCCCGTTCGGCTGTCGCAAACGCAGCCGGAGACGGTTCAGCTGCTGCTGGACACCCTGCCGATGCACGGGCCCCCGCAGGCGCTGTCCGGCACGGTGTTCGGCGGCCTGCCGGCGCGCATCCAGCAGGCCATCGACGAGGCGGCCGGCGCCGGGGCCGCCCTATCGGTCGCCGTCCTGGACCGCAAGACGCATGAGCTGGTCTCCAACGGCAACAGCCAGGTCGTCGGCACCGCGTCGGTGGCCAAGCTCTTCATCGCCGACGATCTGTTGCTGGCAGAGTCCCAGGGCCGCACCACCCTGTCCCCCGGCGACCGCCAGGCCCTGGACGTCATGTTGCAGTCGTCCGACGACGGCGCGGCCGAGAAGTTCTGGGGTCAGGGCGGCGGCGACAACATCATCACCCAGGTCGCGAGCCGGTACGGGCTGTCCTCCACCACTCCGCCCAGCGACGGGCGCTGGTGGAACACCATGAGCTCGCTGACCGACCTGATCCACTACTACGACGCGCTGCTCGACGGGTCGGGCGGCCTGCCGACCGAGCGGGCCGCGATCATCGTCAACGATCTGGCCCGGTCCACGCCGACCGGCCTCGATGGCTACCCGCAGCGGTTCGGCATCCCCGACGGCCTGTTCGCCGAGCCGGTGGCGGTCAAGCAGGGCTGGATGTGCTGCATCGGCGCCGACTGGGTGCACTTGTCGACCGGTGTGATCGGCGCCGACCACCGCTACGTGATGGTGGTGCAATCGTTGCAGCCGTCCGACGACGCCACCGCGCGACAGACGATCACCCAGGCCGTCAAGACGATATTTCCCAACGGCCGGATCTAGCTCTCTGCAGTGTTCGCCGGGCCCTGTCCGGTCACCAGGTCGGGACGGCGCTCGCGGGTGCGCTGAAGCGAAACCTCGCGGCGCCAGGCCGCGATGCGCGCATGATCACCGGACAGCAGCACCTCGGGCACGTCGAGGCCACGCCAGCTCGGTGGGCGGGTGTAGCTGGGGCCCTCCAGCAGCCGGTCCAGGGCGGGCGAGTGCGAATCGTCCTGCAGTGACGCGGGATTGCCCAGCACCCCGGCGAGCATCCGTAGCACGGCTTCGATCATCACCACGGTCGCCGACTCCCCGCCGGGCAGCACGTAGTCCCCGATCGAGACCTCCTCGACCCGCATCCGTCGGGCGGCGTCCTCGATGACCCGTTGGTCGATGCCCTCGTAGCGGCCGCACGCGAACACCAGGTGTTTTTCGGCGCTCCAGCGCTGGGCGGTCGCCTGCGTGAACAACTTGCCGGCCGGCGTGGGAACCACCAAAAGCGTTTCACCCGAACAGGTTTCGTCTAGTGCCTCGCCCCAGACCGGGGCCTTCATCACCATCCCGGGTCCGCCGCCGTAGGGTGCATCGTCGACCGAGTGGTGGACGTCGTAGGTCCACCGGCGCAGGTCGTGCACCTGCAGATCGACCAGGCCCGACGCAATCGCCCTGCCCGGCAATGACTCTCGCAGGGGATCCAGGTACGCCGGGAAAATCGTTATGACGTCGATTCGCACTTTTGTCCGGCACCCCTCCCTACAATTCCAGCAGGCCCTGGGGCGGATCGATCTCGATCAGCCCGTCGTCCAACGACACCGACGTGACGATCGCGCTGACGAACGGCACCAGCACCTCACCGGATTCGCGCCGCACCGCCAGCAGCTCACCGGCCGCGGTGTGCAGCACCTCGGCGACCATTCCGACGTCGAGCCCCGCCGTCGTCCGGACAGCAAGTCCTTCGAGCTGGTGGTCGTAGTAGGTGTCCGGCTCGTCGATCGGCGGCAGCTCGTGGGAGTCCACGACGAACAGGCTGCCCCGCAGCGCGTCGGCGGCGTCGCGGTCGTTCACCCCGGCAAATCGCACCAGCAGCCGGCCGCCATGCTCACGGACTTGGTCGACGACGACGGTGCGCTCCTCGCCGCTACGGGAGTTCTTGGCGCGCAACGCATTACCCGGAGCGAATCGCGCTGCGGGATCGTCGGTGCGGATTTCCACGACCACCTCGCCGCCGATGCCGTGCGCCTTGACCACGCGCCCGACCGTTAACTCCAAGGGGCGCTCCGCTACTGGTCGGTGTCCACCACGTCGACGCGAATGCCGCGGCCACCGATGCCGGCGACCAGCGTGCGCAACGCGGTCGCGGTGCGTCCCCCGCGACCGATCACCTTGCCCAGGTCGTCGGGATGGACGTGCACCTCCACGGTGCGCCCACGCCGACTGGTGACCATGTCCACCCGGACATCGTCGGGATTGTCGACGATCCCGCGGACCAGGTGCTCGACAGCGTCAACGACGACGGTGCTCACCTCGGTCAGCCTTCCTGGGCCGGCTCGGACTGCTCGGGCTGCTCACCGCTCTCGGCCGGCGCGGCCTCGGCGGCCGGCTCGGCGGCGGCTTCGGCGGCCTCGGGCGCCTCGGCCGCCTTGGCGGCCTTCTTGGCCGGGGCCTTCTTCTTCGGCTTGGCCGCCTCGGTGGTGGGCGCGCCGTCCGCCTCGGCCAGCGCGGCGTTGAACAGCTCCAGCTTGGACGGCTTGGGCGCGGCGGTCTGCAGGCTGCCCTCGGCGCCGGGCAGCCCCTTGAACTTCTGCCAGTCGCCGGTGATCTTCAACAGCTTGAGGACCGGCTCGGTCGGCTGGGCGCCCACCGAAAGCCAGTACTGGGCGCGCTCGGAGTTGATCTCGATCAGGCTCGGGTCTTCTTTGGGGTGGTACCGGCCGATGACCTCGATCGAGCGGCCGTCGCGGCGGGTCCGAGCGTCGGCGACGGCGATGCGGTATTGCGGATTGCGGATCTTGCCAAGCCGGGTCAGCTTGATCTTCACAGCCATGGTTAAGCGACTTCTCCTGTGTGTGTCACGCTGCAATTCAGCGATCCGGGCGGGATGCCGGGGTCCGGTTTTGCCTCGCGTGTGTGACCCCCGAGCAGCCGTAGTTGCGCGGCGGACAGCCGCCCATTGTGCCAGAACGGGGCGATCAGCCGGAAATTCGCCTACATCACCTTCTGGAAGGTCTTGGTCTCCACGCGCCGCGTCATCCGCCAGCCCTCGGGGGTGCGGACGAACTCGTCGTCGTACCACAGGCCGCAGAACAGGATCTGGTCTTGTTTCGCTTGGGGGTCGCCGCCCAGCACCATCGGGTTGAAGCAGATCACCCGTGATGAGGCCTTATCCCCGTCGATGGTCACCGAAAAATTGCCGAGCATGTGCGCGTACACCGGGAAGTTCGGCAACACTTCCGACAGCCATTTCTTGACCTCCGGATAGTGGCCCTCGATGCCGCCGAGGGCGGTGTAGTCGATGTAGGCGTCGGGCGTGAAGACCTTGTCCAGGTCGTCGAAGCGGCGGTTGTCGATGGCGGTGGAGTAGTCCACCAGCAACTGCTGGATCTCTAGTCGGTCGGATATTTCTGCCAGGCTCAACATGCATCGATTGAACACCGCGGGTTGGGATCGGTAGCGACGCGGGCGTTGTCCACTTGCCGCAGGACCGCCAGCAACGAAGGAGCCCGACATGAGCCAAGCGCCGCGATTCTCCCGTTTTCGCAGGACACCAGTGGCCGCCGAGGGGAATAATCCCCTGGGTATGAGAGCAGCAATCGCGGGATTAGCAACGGCGCTGTTGATGTTCGGCGGCGCGGGGCTGGCCGCGCCCTCCGCCCAGGCCGCGCCGTGCCCGGCCGGGAAATCCTGCCAGCACTGGTGCCCCGGCGACGTCCTCCCGGCGGGCCGGCCCGTCCCGTGGGACGGCAACATCTGCCACGACTACTACTGGGACTACTACGGCGTGCACGACATCGGCGACGGCGCGAACTACTCCTGGCGCGACATGCCGTGGCACTAGGCCGCTAACAAGCCCGGAAGTTAAACTCTGCGGCCATGCGGAAGCTCATGGCCGCAGTCGCGGCCCTGCTGACGGTCGCGGCCGCCCTCGGCGCCAACACGGCCGCGGCCGACAGCACGCAGCCGATCGGCTCGGTGCCCATCCCGGACGGTCCCGCGCAGACCTGGATCGTGGCCGACCTGGACAACGGTCAGGTGCTGGCCGCCCGCGACGCGAACGTCGCCCACCCGCCCGCGAGCACCATCAAGGTGCTGTTGGCGCTGGTGGCGCTGGACCAGGTGAGCCTGGACTCCACCGTCGTCGCCGACGTCGCCGACACCCAGGTCGAGTGCAACTGCGTCGGCATCAAGCCCGGCCGCACCTACACCGCGCGCCAATTGCTGGACGGGCTGCTGCTGGTTTCCGGCAACGACGCGGCCAACACCCTGGCTCACCTGCTGGGCGGCCCCGACGCCACCGTGGCCAAGATGAACGCCAAGGCCGCGTCCCTGGGGGCGACGAGCACCTTTGCCGCGACCCCGTCCGGGCTGGACGGACCCGCCGGCTCCGGGGCGTCGACGGCGCACGACCTGGCCGTCATCTTCCGGGCCGCCATGGCCAACCCGGTGTTCGCGCAGATCACCGCCGAGCCGTCGGCGATGTTCCCCGGCGACCACGGGAACGAACCGATCACCAACCAGGACGAGCTCTTAGCGCGCTATCCCGGCGCCATCGGCGGCAAGACGGGCTTCACCGACGCCGCGCGCAAGACCTTCGTCGGCGCCGCCGCCCGCGGTGGGCGCCGGCTCGTGATCGCGATGATGTACGGGCTGGTGAAACAGGGCGGACCCACGTATTGGGATCAGGCCGGCAGCCTGTTCGACTGGGGTTTCGCGCTCAACCCCGAGACGGGGGTGGGCTCGCTGTAACCGCGTTCAGCAGCGCGGTCAGCACGGGTATCCGCCGCTCCGCGATCGCCGGCTGCGGCAGCACCCCCTCCACAACGGCGGCCCCATCGAACACGTTCGTCATCAGCGCGACGACGACCGGGAACGTCTCCTCCGGGAAGCCCTCGGCGCCCGGCAGCGCCCGCGCGGCGTCGACGATCTTCGCCGAGTACTGCCCGAGCTCGTGTTGCAAAGTGTCCCTGAGCTTTTCGTCGGTGCGCGCGGCGATCAGCAGTTCGTAGACCACCGCGTTGGTCGGGGCGCTGGTGATGTCGCGCAATATCGCCAGCGCGGCTTCGAGCGCCGGCCGGTCGGACGGAATTTCGGCGACGCGCTTGGTGAACGACTCCAGCTGACGGCGCAACACCTCGGATGCGGTGGCCGCCATGAAATCGCCCATGGTCTCGAAGTGGCGGAACAGGGCGCCGACGGAGACCCCCGCGCGCTTGGTGATCACCGCGGCCGACGCCCGCGCGTAGCCGACCTCGATGATGGTGTCGATGCACGCCTCGAGGAGCCGCCCGACGGTCTCCTCCCGGCGCTCCTGCTGAGTCCTGGCCATCTCAGGCCCCGACCTTCTCCACGCTGCGGCCGCGGCTGCGCTCGCCCGCCCGCAGGTAGCGGCCGGACTTCACGGTGCGTCCGTAGCCCTCGCGGAATTCGCCCTTTCCGAAGACGACGGCGCCACCGACGCCGGTCGCGATGACGGTGGCGTCGTTGCGATTGACCATGCGCCGCAGGCCGCCGTAGAACGGCACCTCTTCCTCGTGGTAGCCGTCCACCGATTCGTTGAGGCCGGCGGGGTCGATCACGACGAAGTCCGCGCGATCACCCTCGCGCAGCGTGCCGGCGTCAATGCCGAACCACTCCGCCAGTTCGCCGGTCAGCCGGTGCACCGCGTGTTCGGTGGACATGAACGGCGCGCCGGCGCGGTGGGCGTCGCGGGTGCGCTTGAGCATCTTGAGCGGAAAGTTGTAGAACGCCATGTTGCGCAGGTGCGCCCCCGCATCGGAGAAGCCCATGTGGATGCTGGGGTCGGCGGCAAGCCTGTTGAGCTGCTTGGGCCGATGGTTGGCCACGACGGTCGTCCACCGGACGTTGCGCTCACCGTTTTCGACCAGCACGTCGAGGAACGCGTCGAGCGGGTGCAGCCCGCGTTCGTCGGCGATCGCACCAAAACTCTTGCCGATCAACGACTTATCGGGGCATTCGACGATGACCGCGTCGTGGAAGTCCCGGTGCCACAACGAGGGCCCCAGCTTGATGCGGTCGAACTCGCGCCGGAACTTGCGGCGGTATTCCTTGTCGGCCAGCAGCTCGTTGCGCTCCAGTTGGTCACGCAGGTGCAGAGCGGCCGTCCCGGCGCCGAACTCCTCGAAGACCGGCAGGTCGATGCCGTCCGAGTACAGCTCGAACGGCACCGGCAGGTGCTGGAACCGCACGCTCGAGCCCAGGAACTTGTTCAGCAGCCGAGTGCCGAGCCCGAAGGTGTACACGGCGAGCGGCATGGACTTAGCGTCCGCGGACACCAGCATACTCATCCGAACTCCCTTGCCCCGGCCGAAGATTCGGCTGCTGGTGAGGAAGAACATCAGCCCGGACGCCGGCCTCTCGACGTCGGGCGCGCTCTGCAGCATCCGCCCGCGCTTGCGCAACACCTTGATCAGCCGGCGCCGCTCCCGCCACGTCGCGAACGTCGACGGCAGGGCGCGTGACCGGAAGCGGTCGCCGTCGAGTTTGTCGATGGCCGCGTCCATGCCGGACATGCCGAGCATCCCGGCGTCGAGCGCCTCGGAAAGCAGCGCCGACATCTTGTCCAGCTCGGCCTCGGTGGGCTTGACGGTCTCGTCGGTGGCGCGATCCAGCCCCAGCACCGCGGTCCGCAGGTCCGAATGACCAAGCAGCGAGCCGACATTGGGACCCAACGGCAGCGCGTCGAGCGCCCGGACGTAGTCCGCGGCCGTCGACCACGTCTTGTTGGAATGCAAAGCGCCGTAGACGTATTCGCGGGGCACGGCCTCGACCCGGCTGAACAGGTCGGCGGCGTCCTGGGAATCGGCGTACACCGTCGACAGCGAGCAGTTGCCCAGCAGCACGGTCGTGACGCCGTGTCGCACCGACTCCCGCAGCCCGGGGTCCAGCAGCACCTCGGCGTCGTAGTGGGTGTGCACGTCGATGAAGCCCGGCACGACCCACTTGCCCGCGGCGTCGATCACCTCGGGGCAACCGGTCTCGTCCAGGGGCGTGCGGGACACGGTGGCCACCACGCCGTCGCGGATGCCGAGCGTGCGAGTCTGCGGCGCGCGGCCCGTGCCGTCGAACCACAGTCCGTCGCGAATGATCACGTCGTAGGTCACCGTTGCCTCCAAGCTGGTCGGGTTGCCACGCACCGTAACATAGATAGCAAGTACTCGCAATCTTTTCTGCAGGCGTGCCTGGTAGCGAGAAAGTGCCTGGTCAAGTCAGCGAGGGGGGTCGGGCACCGTCACACCGGGCGGCACGTCGCCGCCGCGGGTCGCCTGCACGGGCGCCCGAAGCACGGCGCCCTGCTGGCCGCACTCGTTGCTGCGCACGATGACGGTCATCCCGCCGGCGAACCCGCCCTGCGGGCGCGGCCGCAGCGCGAGCAGCTGCGTAGTCGCCTGCGTCCGTTCGGCGCCGTTCGGCCCGACGCACGGGAATGTCGAATGTTCCGGGCGCGACAGCCAACGGCCGTCGCGGAATTCCAACACGGCCGGCTCCCCGCCCGGCGACTTCGCGTGCGTGTGGTCGCCGTCGTCCAGCGGCATTCCGACGGCCGTGCAAGAGGCGGGCGAGCAGGACGAACGGAAGGCCCACCACGTGGTCACGTCGGGTGGTTGGGGGTCGGGGGTGGCGTTGAACGTCTGCCGGGTGCGCAGCACCTTGAGGCGGTACGTGCCGTTGAGCGGGACCGGCGCGCTCGTGGTCGGGGCGCTCGTCGTCGGGGCGCTCGTCGTCGTGCGGGCCGCCGGGGCGACGGTCGCGCTGGTCTTGCGCCCGGCGACGAAGCCAACCGCGAGCAGCGCCGCGACGAGCACGACCGCCGCGGCGCCCAGGACGAGCTTGCGGCGGCGGTTGCGCTTCGGTGCGGACACCGCGGGCGCGCCAGCGGCGGGTGCGGGCGCCTCGGCGGATTCCCCGGCAAAGTCGTCGGGGCGATCGGCCAGCGGCGCCGCCGCGGGCGGGAGGGGACGAGCGTAGGCCGGGTACTCGGCCACCAGGACGGCCTCGGGGCTGGGATCGCGGCTACGGACGCCCGCCTCTTCGTTCAACGCCGCGGCGAACTCGAGGCAGGTCTCGAACCGGTCGGCGGCGCTCGAGGCGAGCGCCCGGGTGAACACGCCGTCCAGGCGCGCGAGTTCCGGGCGCTGATCGCTGAGCCGGGGCGGCGCGGTGCCGGATGGGGGCGGCGCCCCGGCCAGCAGGTGGAACGCGGTGGCCGCCAGCGCGTACTGGTCGGCACGCCCGTCGGCGCCGGCGCCCGCCAGTTCGGGCGCGCCATAGCCGGCCGTGCCGAGACGGCCGGCTATGCCGAAGTCGGTCAACAGGGTCCGCTGCTCGCCCTCCCCGCGGCCCGTCAGCAAGACGTTGGCGGGCTTGACGTCGCGGTGCAGCAGCCCGCGCTCGTGCGCGTAGTCCAGGGCGCCGGCGACGGCGGTCACGATGGAGCACACCTCGCCCGCGGGCGAGACGGCCGGGAATCGATCGGCGATGAGCCGCGCGGCGTTGATGCCCTCGACGTACTCCATCGCGACGTACAACTCGTCGTCGAACTCGCCCCGGTCGCGGACCTCGACGATGTTCGGGTGATAGAGGTTCGTCGCGA
This sequence comes from Mycobacterium sp. NGS54, assembly GCF_059812465.1. Classification (NCBI taxonomy): domain Bacteria; kingdom Bacillati; phylum Actinomycetota; class Actinomycetes; order Mycobacteriales; family Mycobacteriaceae; genus Mycobacterium; species Mycobacterium sp. NGS54. The sequence continues at coordinate 21,867 of NZ_JCALCS010000001.1, forward strand.
TCGGGTTCTCCGCCCAAAATCGCCGGCGAAACTCGCCGTCCGTCGACAGCGGCGCCAGCACCTTCAACGCCTGCCAGCGCGACGAACGGGGGTCCTGGACGAGATAGACCACACCAGTCGCTCCAGAACCCAGCCTCCGCGCGACCTGGTAACCGGCGAAGGTCGCGCCGCTGGCCAACGCCATCACGCGATCCTAACCACGATCGCGGTGCCGCGCGCGCCTAGCCACGTGGCCGAAAGGCCTTGCCGCGCAATATCACCAGGCCCGGCCGGTTCAGCACGCCGGGGCCTTGTCTCGGGTCCTCGGAGTAACACAACAGGTCGGCCGACGCCCCGTGTTCGAGTCCGGAGCGGCCCAGCCAGCGACGGGCGTCCCAGCACGCCGCGCCCAACGCCTCGGTGGGGCTCATCCCGACGCTCTTGAGGGCCTCGACCTCGTCGGCGATCCGCCCGTGCGCGATCATGCTGCCGGCATCGGTGCCGGCGTACACCGGCACGCCGGCCTCGCGCGCCGCGGCGATCCGTCCGCGGCACCGGGCGTGCAGGTCGCGCATGTGCGCGGCGTAGGCCGGGTAGCGGGCCGCGGAGTCGGCGATGCCCGGGAAGTTCTCGAGGGTGTTGATCAGCGTGGGGACGAGCGCGGTCCCCTGCTCGAGCATCAGGGCGATGGTCTCGTCGGTGAGACCGGTGCCGTGTTCGATGCAGTCGATGCCGGCGTTGATCAGGCCGGGCAGCGCGTCCTCGCTGAAGACGTGCGCGGTGACCCGCGCGCCGTGGGCGTGCGCGGCGTCGATCGCGGCCTTGAGCACGTCGTCGGACCACAGCGGGGCGAGGTCGCCGACGCCGCGGTCGATCCAGTCGCCGACCAGCTTGACCCAGCCGTCGCCGCGCCTGGCCTCCCGGGCCACCGCGTCCGGCAGCTGGGATTCGTCTTCGAGTTCGTCGGCGAAGCCCCGCGAGTAGCGCTTGGGCCTGGCCAGGTGCTTGCCGGCGCGGATGATGCGGGGCAAGTCGTCGCGGTCGTCGAGGCTGCGGGTGTCGGTCGGTGAGCCGGCGTCCCGCAACAGCAGCGCGCCGGCGTCGCGTTCGGTCTCGGCCTGGCCGATGGCCTCCTCGAGCGGGATCTCGCCGTCATCGCCGAGCCCGACGTGACAGTGCGCGTCCACCAGACCGGGCACGATCCAGCCGCCGTCGAACAGGGTGTCGGCTCCCGCGACCGGTTCGGTGCTGATGCGGCCGTCGACGACCCACAGCTGGATCTCGGTCTCGCCGGGCAGCTCGAGGCCCCGAAGGCGCATCCGCACGGCGGGGTTTAGTTCTTGCCCGGGTTGCCGGGGAACTTGAGCTTGGACAGGTCGAAGTCGGCCAGGCCGGGTGGCAGCTCGTCGAGGCCCTTGGGCATCTGCGACAGGTCGGGGAAGCCGGCGGGCATGCCCTGCATCAGCGGGTTGCGGGCCTTGGGCGGCGTCGGGCCCCGTCCGCCCTTCTTGCCCTTCTTCCCCTTCGCGCCCTTGGCCTTCCGGGTCGAGGATTTGCGGCCCAGGCCGGGGATGCCCATGCCGCCGAGCATGGACGACATCATCTTGCGGGCCTCGAAGAAGCGGTCGACCAGCTGGTTGACCTCCGACACCGTCACGCCCGAGCCGTTGGCGATGCGCAGCCGCCGCGACGCGTTGATGATCTTCGGGTCGGCGCGCTCCTGCGGCGTCATCCCCCGAATGATCGCCTGCAGGCGGTCGAGTTGCTTGTCGTCGACCTCGGCCAGCGCGTCCTTCATCTGGCCGGCTCCGGGCAGCATGCCCAACAGGTTGCCGATCGGGCCCATCTTGCGGATGGCCAGCATCTGTTCGAGGAAGTCCTCCAGCGTCAGCTCGCCCGTGCCGATCTTGGCGGCGGCCTCCTCGGCGCGCTGCGCGTCGAAGACCTGCTCGGCCTGCTCGATCAGGGTCAGCACGTCGCCCATGCCCAGGATGCGGCTGGCCATCCGGTCCGGGTGGAAGATGTCGAAGTCCTCGAGCTTCTCGCCGCTGGAGGCGAAAAGGATTGGGACGCCGGTGACCTCGCGGACGGACAGCGCGGCGCCGCCGCGGGCGTCGCCGTCGAGCTTGGTCAGCACCACCCCGGTGAAGCCGACGCCCGCGCCGAACGCCTCGGCGGTGGCGACGGCGTCCTGGCCGACCATCGCGTCCAGGACGAACAGCACCTCGTCGGGGTCGACGGCGTCCCGGATGGCCGCGGCCTGCGCCATCAGCTCGTCGTCGATGCCGAGGCGCCCTGCGGTGTCGACGATGACCACGTCGAAGTGCTTGGCGCGGGCCTCCGCCAGCCCCGCCGCCGCGACGGCGACCGGGTCACCGGGCCCGGACTCCGGCGACTCTCCGGGATGCGGCGCGAACACCGGCACCCCGGCGCGCTCACCGGTGACCTGCAGCTGGTTCACCGCGGCCGGGCGCTGCAGGTCGCAGGCCACCAGCAGCGGCGTGTGCCCCTGGCCGCGCAGCCAGGCGGCCAGCTTGCCGGCCAGCGTGGTCTTACCGGAACCCTGCAGACCGGCGAGCATGATCACCGTCGGCGGCGTCTTCGCGAACGCCAGCTGGCGAGTCTCGCCGCCCAGGATGCCGATCAGTTCCTCGTTGACGATCTTGACGACCTGCTGCGCCGGGTTCAGCGCGCCGGAGACCTCGGCGCCCTTGGCGCGCTCCTTGATCCGGCCGACGAACGCCCGCACCACGGGCAGCGACACGTCCGCTTCCAGCAGCGCCAGCCGGATCTCGCGGGTGGTGGCCTCGATGTCGGCGTCGGTCAGACGACCCTTGCCCCGCAGCCCCTGCAGGGCACCGGTCAATCGGTCGGACAGCGATTCAAACACCCCGCCAGCCTAATGGTTGCGTCGTGAATGCCGAGCGTGCGGCTGGCCGCACGCTCGTCGGGCCGCAGGGGCTTGACGCCGCGACGCGGGCAAAGAAAAGTCGGCTCATGCTCGAGGTGATCGACAAGGGGTCCTGCACCGACGCGCACCCGGTGCCGCTGCTCTTCGTGCACGGCGGCTGGCACGGCGCGTGGTGCTGGGACGACGGTTTCCTGGACTTCTTCGCCGACGCGGGCTATCGCGCGGTCGCGATGAGCCTGCGCGGGCACGGCACCAGCCCCACCGACAAGCCACTGCCAAAGGTCTCCATCGAGGACTACATCGACGACGTCCGTTCGGTGGCCGACGACCTGGGCGGCGCGCCGGTGCTGATCGGCCATTCCCTGGGCGGCTACACGATCCAGCGCTACCTGGAAGACCGGGCGGCGCCGGCCGCGGTGCTGGTCGGCTCCCTGCCGCCGTCGGGCGTGCTCGGGGCGGCGCTGCGCGTCTGGCGCCGGCGGCCGTGGATGACCGTGCACTCGTTCAACGACCCCACGCTGGTCAAGTTCCTCCGCACGTCGGGACTGGCCCGCGCGTACCTGTTCTGCGCGGACACGCCCGAGCACATCGTCCAATCCTGCTGGCACCGCGCCGGGCCCGAGAGCATCCGCGCCGCGATGACCGACCCGATGTTCCGCCGGGTCAAAACCCAGCGCGTCACCACCCCGATGCTGGTGCTCGGCGCCGTGCACGACGGCTTCGTCAGCGTGGGCGCGGTGCGCGCCACGGCGCGCGCCTACCGGACCGAGCCGGAGTTCTTCCCGATGGGCCACAACATGATGCTCGAACCGGGATGGGCCGACGTCGCCAAGCGCATCCACACCTGGCTCGACGCCCGCGACCTGGCGGGCCAAGCCGGCTAACGACGGGAGTGGCGCCCCGGAACCGAAACCGCGCCGGTTCGCACGCGCCACGCACCGAACGAGACCACGGCGATGACGATGAAGCCGGGCATACCGAAGGCGAAATAAAGCAATCCAGAGCTAGCCGTATACGCGCCGCCGCCACGTACGTGGACGTTCACCACGGTGCCTCTGGGATAACCGCCGAAATGTCCCGAGATCGTGCCGGTGTGTGACTCTCCGCCGTCGCTCCACGTGGCCGTGCAGGTTGGGATAACGCTGCGGGTGCCCTCCTTGTGGCAGCGAATGATCGTCGCAGTCGTCGGTGTGCCGGAGACGTACATGTACATGATGTGCGCGCCGATGCCGAACGGTATAAGCCCCACCACGATAAAGACTGTGGCTGCGGCGCGCCGAAATCCGTCGCGCCACCGTTGACGGCCTGACCGGGCGTGGGGCGGTTGCGGTCCAATATCGGCTGGGTCGCCCATCGCGGGCTTCACGTGATCTTGGACAAAGCCGTTGGTCCGGATCAGCTGTTGTCCGACCCGCTCGAGGAATTCGTCGACTTCATCCTGGTCGTAGCCGCGTTTTCCGATGGCTGGCTTCGAGAAAGTCACCCTGCCGACCTCGGCGGCTGTCAATCCGCCCACCGCGTCCGGGTTTCTGAGCCGTTGTTCGACGTTGTCGCGGAACGCCTCGACTTCATCTTCGTTGTAACCACGTCTTCCCCCAGCCGCTTTCGAGAAGGCTATGTTGTGGACGTCATCGGCTGTCAGGTCACCTGGCCGGGACTGCGGCCAACCCTGCTGACGTCGCAAATCAGCGATACGTTGCTCGGCTTCGTCCACCAGCAAATGGTGCCGACAATCGCTTTCGGGGTGCAAGTGGTTGTCCATCGCGGTTCCTGTCGCCGTTGTCGGGCCGTAGGTTAATGCCAACCATTTGCGAAATCCTTGCGTCTGCTTCGCTATCAGGTCCCGTCCCACATGCCCGGCGCCTGAGGGCCTTCCCGTCCTGCGATTGGGTCGCCACGCCGGGTAGTTCGCGTCGCTGCTGCGCCGAAAAGCGTTGGCATGCTACATTTCACACCCGCCGCCGAACCGAGCCGGCCGTGTCGAGGATGCAACTTTGGGGGGAGCTGTTTCGGTGCAGGCGGGCAGCGACACCGGCTTGGCATTGCGTGGCTGGCAGCGGCGGGCGCTGGTCAAATACCTCGCCGCCCAGCCGCGCGACTTCCTGGCCGTCGCCACTCCCGGCTCGGGCAAGACGACGTTCGCGCTTCGGGTGGCGGGCGAGCTGCTCGCCCAGCGCGCCGTCGAGCAGGTCACGGTCGTGGTGCCCACCGAGCACCTCAAGGTGCAGTGGGCACTGGCGGCGCAGCGCCACGGCCTCGCCCTGGACCCGCGGTTCTCCAACACCAGCCCGCAGACCTCGCCGGAGTACCACGGCGTGATGGTCACCTACGCACAGGTCGCCGCGCACCCGACGCTGCACCGGGTGCGCACCGAGCAGCGCAAGACGCTGGTCATCTTCGACGAGATCCATCACGGCGGCGACGCCAAGACCTGGGGCGAGGCCATCCGGGAGGCCTTCAGCGATGCGACCCGCCGACTCGCGTTGACGGGCACGCCCTTTCGCAGCGACGACAGCCCCATCCCGTTCGTCAGCTATACGTCCGGCGCCGACGGGGTGCTGCGGTCGCAGGCCGACCACACCTACGGCTACACCGAGGCCCTCGCCGACGGCGTGGTGCGGCCGGTGGTGTTCCTCGCCTATTCCGGGCAGGCCCGCTGGCGGGACAGCGCCGGCGAGGAGCACGCCGCGCGACTGGGCGAGCCGCTGTCCGCAGAGCAGACCGCGCGGGCGTGGCGCACGGCGCTCGACCCCGCCGGCGAATGGATGCCGGCGGTGATCGCGGCCGCCGACGAGCGGCTGCGCCAGAAGCGGGTCCACGTCCCCGATGCGGGCGGCATGATCATCGCCTCCGATCGCACGGCGGCCCGCGCGTACGCCGCCCTGCTGACGAAGCTGACCGCGGAGGCGCCGACCGTCGTGCTGTCAGACGACCCCGGATCGTCGGCCCGCATCACCGAATTCGCCGAGAGCACCAGCCGCTGGCTGGTCGCGGTGCGCATGGTCTCCGAAGGGGTCGACGTGCCCCGGCTGTCGGTCGGGATCTACGCGACCAGCGCCTCGACACCGCTGTTCTTCGCCCAGGCCATCGGCCGGTTCGTGCGGTCGCGCCGGGCCGGCGAAACCGCGAGCATCTTCGTGCCGTCGGTGCCCAACCTGCTGCAGCTGGCCAGCGAGCTGGAGGCCCAGCGCAACCACGTGCTCGGCCAACCGCACCGCGAGGACGACGATCCCCTCGACGGTGACCCCGCCGCGCGGACACAAACCGAAAAGACGGAAACGGAAAAGGGTTTCACCTCGCTGGGCGCCGATGCCGAGCTGGACCAGGTCATCTTCGACGGGTCTTCCTTCGGCACCGCCGCCCCGGCCGGCAGCGAGGAGGAGGCCGACTATCTCGGCATCCCCGGGTTGCTCGACGCCGAGCAGATGCGCGCCCTGCTGCACCGGCGCCAGGACGAGCAGCTCAAGAAGCGGGCCGCCAACGGGCCGCTGGCCCCGGTGCCGTCGATGCACGGCCAGCTACGCGACCTGCGTCGCGAGCTGAACACCCTTGTCTCGGCCACCCACCACCGCACCGGCAAACCGCACGGCTGGATCCACAACGAACTGCGCCGCCGCTGCGGGGGGCCACCGATCGCCGCGGCGACGCGCGAGCAGATCCAGGACCGCATCCAGGCGCTGAGGCAGCTGAACTCCGAGCACTCGTGAGGACTTGTCCACAGTTGCGGTTTTATCCACAGATTGGCCTCGGGCTGGCCTGATTCGCACGTTTGTTCGATAGATTCGTGGTGTGGGTTTCATCGGCGGCGAGGCGGCACAGCAGCGAATCAGCGCTGCTCTGGACGCGATCGACGCCGCCCACGATGTCCTACGTAGCACTTCGACAGACCTCGTCGGCAATGACTTTCGGGTTGAGGTGGCCGAGCGTTTGGAGACCCAGGGGCGGGTGAACCGGGGTTTGATGTATCGGGTGTTCGGGGAGATCGCCGAGCCCCCCGACGGCGCCGAATCCACCCCGGGTCTGCGGGGCCGGGTGTGTGCGCGGCTACGTATCACGCCGGGGGAGTTGACGCGCCGGTTCAAGTTGGCCGCCCGGATCCGCCCGCGGCGCTCGCTGACCGGACCACCGCTGCCGCCCGGGCTGGCGGAGGTGGCGGCGGCCATGGAGGCCGGCGCGCTCGGGGAGGACCACCTCCGGGTGATCTGTCACGCCCTCGATGTGCTGCCCGCCGCCGTGTCCGCGCCCGACGTCGAGGAGGCCGAACGCGTCCTGGTCGAACACGCCACCAAACTCGACTCCGCGGTCCTCACCCGGTTAGGGCAACGCATCGCCGACTACCTCAACCCCGACGGGCATTTCACCGACGCCGACCGGGCGCGGCGCCGCTCGGTGCGGCTGGGCCCGCAAGGCCCCGACGGCATGTCACGGCTGTCCGGGCTGCTCGACCCCGAGGCCCGCGCCTACTTCGAAGCCATCGAGGCCGCGGTCCGCCCCGGACGCCACCACCCCGACACCACCGACCCCGAGGAGCGCGACACCCGCAGCGCCGCCCAACGCGCCCACGACGCCCTCAAACTCGCGATGAAAACCGCCATCGGCTCCGGGGACCTCGGCACCCATCGCGGCCACCCGGTCACCGTGGTGGCCACCACCACCCTGGCCGAACTCAACCAAGCCGCCCACGCCGCCGTCGACCCCGCGGTGCCGATGCCGGCGCCGGCGCGCACCGGCGGCGGCTCACGATTGCCCATGTCGGATCTGATCCGCATGGCCGCCGACGCGATTCACTACCTGGCCGTGTTCGACGACCACATCGGCCGCCCGTTGTATCTGGGCCGGCAAAAACGCATCGCCACCGCCGACCAACGCCTCATCTGCTACGCCCGCGACCGCGGCTGCACCCGCCCCCACTGCCTGGTGCCCGGCTACTACTGCGAAGTGCACCACGCCCCCGACTGGGCCCATGGGGGACAAACCGACGCCGACAAACTCTTCTTCGCCTGCGGCCCCCACCACGCCGACGCCAGCCGCGGCGACCAACACACCACCGCCACCGACACCGGACGCCTCGCCTGGACCGACGGCACCGGCCCCCCACAAACCAACCACGCCCACCACCCCGACGAACTGCTCCACAGCGATCCCGACCCACCCGATGAAGAGCGACCGTGAGCGCGCCTAGGCCTCCAGGCCGCCCAGCACCGCCAGCAGCTGCTTCTCCACCGCCGCCTGCGCGTCCGGCTCGTCGGGCAGCTCCACGCAGAACACGTCGGCCGCCGTCGACCCGAACGTGTGAACCTTCGCCCACGCGATGTCAGCGCCCGCGCGCTCCAGCGCCCGGGCCAGCAACGCGAGCAGGCCCAATCGATCCATGGCACGGACCTCGACAAGAGGCTGCCCGGACGCGGCGGGGTCGAGCCACTGGATGTGGGGCGGGGCGGTCGACCGCGTCACGGGAACGCCGACCTGGATCTCGCCGGCCCGTTCCGTCGCCGCGCCGGCGGCGTCGCTGTCGCGCTTCTCCAGCGTGCCCAGGACGTCGACGTCGCCGCCCAGAGCGTTGGTGAACTGCTGGCGCAGCAGGCCCGCCTCGGGTGGCGAACCGAACAGGGGCGACACCACGAATTCGATGACCGCCACGCCCTCGTGCGTGTTGACCGACGCCGAATGGATGCGCAGCGAGTTCAGGGCGAGCACGGCGGCGGCGTTCGACACCAACCCACGCTGGTCGGGCGCGATCATCACCATGTTCAGGCGCTCGCCACCGCCCGGCTCGATCTGCACATGCACCCCGCGGTCGGCCGCCAGCGAAAGATATTGCGGCGCAGTCGGTTCCGCCTCCGGCAGTGGCTCGCCCGCCATCACCAGCCGGCAGCGGCGCACCAGCTCCTCGATCAGCGAAGCCTTCCAGTCGCTCCACACCCCGGGCCCCGTCGCCTTCGAGTCCGCCTCGGTCAGCGCGTGCAACACCTCCAGCAGAAGCGGATCCCCGTCCAGCGCCTCGGATACGGCCTCGATCGTCTTCGGGTCGTTGAGGTCGTTTCGGGTGGCCGCAACCGGCAGCAGCAGGTGGTGGCGGACCAGCTTCGACAGAAACTCGGAGTCTTTGGGCGAAACCCCGAGCCGCGGACCGATTTCGAGGGCCATCTCGGCCCCGAGCACGCTGTGGTCGACTCCCCTGCCCTTGCCGATGTCGTGCAGCAGCGCACCCAACGCGAGCAGGTCGGGCCGTGACACGCGGGTGGCCAGCGGCGCCGCGTTGACGGTGGTCTCGACGACGTGGCGGTCCACCGTCCACTTGTGCGCCACGTCTCGGGGCGGAAGGTCGCGGATCGCAGCCCATTCCGGCACCAACCGCTCCCACAGCCCGGTGCGGTCGAGCGCCTCGACCGTCGCCACCGCGGTGGGCCCCGCGGAGAGAACGACCAGCAAATCGTCCAATGCCGTACTGGGCCAAGGGATTGGCATCTCGGGCGCGGCTACGGCCAGGCGACTCAGCGTGGCCGCGCCGATCGGCAGCCCGGTGTCGGCCGAGGCGGCGGCCACCCGCAGCACCAGCCCCGCATCGGTTTCGGGAGCGGCGTCGCGGGCGAGCACGATCTCACCGGCGTACTCGACGACGCCCTCGTCCAGCGGGCGGCGCTTGGGCCGCCGCACCAGGGCCGACACGCCGCGGCGCGGCAACGCGTTCTCCGCGGTCCGCAGCCCCGTCTCGGCGTGGTAGGCGATGGTGCGACCGGCGTCGGACAGCTTGCGGGACAAGTCGAATCGGTCACCGATGTGCAGGGCGGCGCTGATCTCGTCGGCGTACTGGGCCAGCAGTTGATCGCGGCCACGCCCGGAGACCCGGTGCAACTCGGTGCGCACGTCGAGGAGCGTCAGGTAGGCCTCGTCGAGCGAACCGCCCGGCGTTTCCGGGCGCGCCATGCCGTGGCGGTCGATGAGCTGGGCCACCCCGAGCGCGTCGAGCAGTTGCACGTCGCGAAGGCCGCCGCGACCCGATTTCAGGTCCGGTTCGGCGCGCTGCGAAATGCGGCCACAGCGCTGCCAGCGGGCCTGGGTGATTTCGACCAGCTCACCCATTCGGGAGCGAATCGCGCTGCGCCACTGCTTTCTTGCGCCCGCGATCAATTCCTCGGACAGGCGCGCGTCGCCGGCGATGTGGCGGGCGTCCAGCATGCCCAGGGCGGCGATCATGTCGGTGTTGGCGACGCCCAGCGCCCCGGAAACCGTTCGCACGCTGTGGTCGAGCCGAACGTTGGCGTCCCACAACGGATACCACAGCTTGTCGGCGACTTCTTGCAGCACCTCGGCGGGCTTGTCGTCGTGCAACAACATCAGGTCCAGATCGGAATACGGCAGCAGCTCGTGGCGGCCCAGTCCGCCGATCCCGACGATCGCGAAGCCACTGGCGTCGGTGATGCCGATCTCGTCCGCCTTGGCGGTCAGCCACGACTCGTGCAGATCCTGCCACGCGTGCCGCAACTCGGCCGCCCCCAACTCGCGACCATCCGACAGCAACCGGCGCCGCGCGGCAACCAAATCGCTTGCCCCGCCGGCTTTTTCCGTGCCCGGTCCAGATGACCCGGACGGGCCGGGTGGGTCCTCTTTCATACCCTCCCGGCCCGTCCGGCCTGAATCAGCAAGCTACGGTCAAGGTCAGAGGGCATCGGTCCCGCGTTCACCCGTGCGCACCCGCACGATGGTTTCCACGGGGCTCACCCAGACTTTGCCGTCCCCGATCTTGCCGGTGCGGGCCGCCCGGACGATGCTGTCGACGACCTTGTCGACGATGGAGTCGTCGACGACGACCTCGATCCGCACCTTGGGCACGAAGTCGACCGAGTATTCCGCACCCCGGTAGACCTCGGTGTGGCCCTTCTGCCGTCCGTAGCCCTGGATTTCGCTCACCGTCATCCCCAGGACGCCCGCCTCCTCGAGGGCGGTCTTGACGTCGTCGAGGGTGAACGGCTTTACGATCGCGGTGACTAGCTTCATGAAGTCTCTGCCTCCACTTTCTTGGCTGCGTCGTCCTGTCCGTTGGGGCTTTCCTCCGCGCCGCCGATCCGGTGCGGAATGGACGAGGCCCCGACAGCTGCGAACTCGTAAGCGGTTTCTGCGTGCTCCGACTCGTCGATGCCGCCAGCCTCGGCTTCCGCACCCAGCCTAATCCCGATGGTGTACTTCAGGATAAGGGCCAGGATAAGCGTCACGATGAACGAGTAGAACAGGACGCTGAACGCGCCGACCGCCTGCCGCTCGAGCTGAGACCAGCCACCGCCGTAGAAGAGGCCCTTCGAAACCCCAGTCACGCCGTTGATGGCCGTGCTCTCCGGGGCCGCGACCAGACCGACCAGCAGCGTGCCCGTCAAACCGCCGACCATGTGGACACCGACCACGTCCAGCGAGTCGTCGAAGCCGAACCTGAACTTCAGCCCCACCGCCAGCGCGCACACCGCGCCGCCGACGAAGCCGATCACGATCGCGCCGAGCACGTTGACCGACGAGCACGACGGCGTGATGGCCACCAGCCCGGCGACGATGCCCGAGGCCGCGCCCAGCGTGGTGGGATGCCCGTCCCGGATGCGCTCGACCAGCAGCCAGGCCAGCATGGCCGTCGCGGTTGCGATCGTCGTCGTCATGAAGGTCGACCCGGCGGAGCCGTTGGAGCTGGTCGCCGATCCGGCGTTGAACCCGAACCAGCCAAACCACAGCAACCCGGCGCCGAGCATGACGAACGGCAGGTTGTGCGGGCGGAACAGCGTCGTGGGCCAGCCTTTGCGCTTACCCAAGACAATCGCCAGCGCCAGGCCCGCCGCACCGGAGTTGATATGGACCGCCGTTCCACCTGCGAAGTCGATCGCATGCAGCTTGGTGTTGATCCAGCCGCCGTGCTCGGACGCGAAGCCGTCGGCCGCGAACACCCAGTGCGCCACCGGGAAGTAAACCAGCGTCGCCCACAGCCCGGCGAACACCAGCCAGGCGGTGAACTTCAGCCGGTCCGCCACCGCGCCCGAGATCAGGGCGACGGTGATGATCGCGAACATCAGCTGGAAGGCCACGAACACCGTGGCGGGCATGGTGCCGGCCAGCGGGATGTCCACGGCCGCCTGCGCCTTGCTCGGGTCGGCCTTGACCGCGTTACCACCGATCAGGCCCTTCAAGCCCCAGTAGTCACCCGGGTTACCGACGACGCCACCCTTGCTGTCGCCGAACGACATCGAGTAGCCGTAGAGCACCCACAGCACGGTGACGACGCCCATCGCGCTGATGCTCATCATGATCATGTTGAGCACGCTTCGGGTACGGACCATGCCGCCATAGAAGAAGGCAAGGCCCGGCGTCATTAACAGCACCAGAGCAGAACTCGCCAACATCCAGGCGGTGTCGCCCGTATCGGGTTGGCCCAATTGCGGGAATGCCACGCGCTATCACCTCCGGTCGCACAGGAAAGGCCGTCAGACGTCCGTCCGTGGCCTGCGAGAACCATGCGCAATTGTTGTTTCGGCGATGGTGCCGCCATGTTTCGGCGGTATTAACGTCGCGAGTGGCGTGTAAGCGACTTCAGCCGAGCAGGGCGTCCACGAATGCGGCGGGTTGGAACGGCGCCAGATCGTCGGGGCCTTCGCCGAGTCCGACCAGCTTCACCGGCACCCCGAGTTCTTGTTGGACGCGGAAAACGATGCCGCCCTTCGCCGTTCCGTCCAGCTTGGTCAGCACCGCGCCGGAGATGTCGACGACGTCGGCGAACACGCGCGCCTGCGCCAGCCCGTTCTGCCCGATGGTGGCGTCGAGCACCAGCAGCACCTCGTCGACCGCGGCGCGCCGGGTCACCACGCGCTTGACCTTGTCGAGCTCGTCCATCAGCCCGACCTTGGTGTGCAGCCGCCCGGCGGTGTCGATGACGACGACGTCGGCGCCGGCCGCGATGCCCTTGTCGACCGCGTCGTAGGCCACCGACGCCGGGTCGGCGCCCTCGGCACCGCGCACCACGTCCGCGCCCACCCGGGCGGCCCAGGTTTGCAGCTGATCGGCGGCCGCGGCCCGGAAGGTGTCGGCCGCGCCGAGCACGACGCGGCGCCCGTCGGCCACCAACACCCGCGCCAGCTTGCCGACGGTGGTGGTTTTTCCGGTGCCGTTCACGCCGACGACGAGCAGCACCGAGGGATGGTCGGCGTGTGGCAGCGCCCGGATCGAGCGGTCCATGTCGGGTTGCAACTCGTTGATCAACACGTCGCGCAGCACGGCCTTCGCGTCGGCTTCGGTGCGCACGCTGCCGCTGGCCAGCCGGCTGCGCAGCTGCGTGATCACCGACTGGGTGACCACCGGGCCCAGGTCGGCGACCAGCAGCGTGTCCTCGACGTCCTGCCAGGATTCCTCGTCCAGGTCGCCGCCGCCGATCAGGCCCAGCACGCTGCGGCCGAGCGCGTTCTGCGAGCGGGCCAGCCGGCCGCGGAGTCGCTCCAGCCGCCCTTCGGGTGGGGCGATGGCCTCGATCTCCGCGGCCTCGGCCGACGGCGCGGCCTCCCGGGCCGGCGCGGCGGGCGGTGGCGCGTCCTCGGGCGGTGGCGCGGCCTCGGGGGCCGGCGCGGCGGGCGGTGGCGCGAACGTCTCGGGCTCGGGCAGTTCTACGTCGGAGATCGCGCGCCGCGGCGCGTCGCGGGGCACGGTCGCGTCGTCGCCTACCGCGGGCAGGCCGGTGGTGTCGAGGGTGGGGGTCCGGCTGAACGTGATCCCCGAGGACGCGGTGTAGCCGCCGGAGCGGTCGAGCGCCCCGGGCTCGGGCCGCGCGATGCTGATCCTGCGGCGGCGGTACCGCACCAGGCCTGCGACCAGCGCGGCGATGACGACCAGGGTGGCGGCGACCGCGATCGCGATCCAAAGACCTTGGGACACGCTGGCATTCTTTCAGGGACCCTCCGGCCCACCGAACACAGCCGGACAACCGGGGCGCATTACGGCAAGGCCGTCAGCCGCCGAGTCCCTTCTTGACGGCCGCGTCCTGCTTCTGGCCGACGTCGACGACGAAGTCGGGCGGCGGGAGCGGGTCCACCGGGCCGATGAACTCCAGCGTGACGAAGGCTCGGCCCTCGGTGAACAGCAAGACCGTCACACCCTTTGAACCATCCGGAGACTTGCCCGACATCGTGGTTCCCCCGGTGCCGACATGTGCTGGGGCCGTTTCGGGATTCGTGACCATGCCCTGTCCCGCCTTCGCCGAGTTCAGCGCGCTCGTGGCAGCGGCCGCATCCGGCAGGACCTGGATGGTGTCGCGGATATGGACCTCCTTGACCGTGACGCCGTCCTGATCCGCGGGGTGGGGTTGGGTGCTGAAGGTGATCGCAGCGCCCGGTTGGCCGTTGGGGTTCGTTGTCGGCTGGCCGGCGACGAAGGGAATCGGCGCATCGATATCTGCCGTCTGGATCAACAACCGGGTGTAATCGCTGGGCTGTGCCGGCGGCGACGAAGTCGGAGCCGGGATCGCGGTTGAGGGGGCCACGGTTGTGCTCATCAGGGCGGCCGATGCTGACGTCGCCGTGGGCGACGACGAAGTGCCGCTGCAGCCGGCCAGCGTCGCCGCCAGCGCCGCCGCCGCCATGGCACCGGCGGCGATGCGGTTGGTCTCCATTGGGGGACTTCCTTTCTGCCCGCCCGGCGGACCCCCCGAGTTCACAAGCGTCGGCTCGCTACCGATCCCAACAAAACACTGTGCTCAGGACGGGTTGCCGACCAGCTGCTCCACCTGCTGGCCGCGCATCCGCTGGGAGATCACCGCGGTGATGCCGTCGCCCTGCATGGTCACGCCGTACAGGGCGTCGGCGACCTCCATGGTGGGCTTCTGGTGGGTGATGATGATGATCTGCGAGCGGGCCCGCAGCAGTTCGAACAGGCTGATCAGCCGGCGCAGGTTCGTGTCGTCGAGCGCCGCCTCGACCTCGTCCATGATGTAGAACGGCGACGGGCGGGCCCGGAAGATCGCCACCAGCATGGCGACCGCCGTCAGCGCCTTCTCACCGCCCGACAGCAAAGACAGCCGGGTGATCTTCTTGCCGGGCGGACGCGCCTCCACCTCGATGCCGGTGGTGAGCATGTCGCCCGGATCGGTCAGCCGCAGCCGGCCCTCGCCCCCCGGGAACAGCACGGCGAAGACCTCCCGGAATTCGCGTTCGACGTCGACGAACGCGTCGTTGAAGACCTGCAGGATGCGCGCGTCGACGTCGGCGATGACGTCGAGCAGGTCCTTGCGGGCGGCCTTGACGTCCTCGAGCTGGGTGGACAGGAAGTTGTAGCGCTCCTCCAGCGCGGCGAACTCCTCCAGCGCCAGCGGGTTGACCCGGCCGAGCTCGGCCAGTTCCTTCTCGGCCCGCTTGGCCCGGCGCTCCTGGGTGGCCCGGTCGTACGGGATCGGGGCGGGCGCGAACACCTGCTCGCCGCGCTCCTTGGCCTGCTCGTACTCGGCCATCTCCAGATCCGTCGGCGGCAGCTGATTCTCCGGCCCGTACTCGGCGATCAGGTCGTCGGGCGACATGCCGAACTGCTCGAGCACCATCTGCTCGAGCTGCTCGATGCGCATCGCCGCCTGGGCGTTGGCCACCTCGTCGCGGTGCAGCGAGTCGGTGAGCTTGGCCAGCCGCGCCCCCAGCGCGTTGACCTCGTCGCGCACCGTCGCCATCGCGGCCGTGCGCTGCTGGCGCTCGGCGACCAGCGCGTCGCGCATCGCCGATGCCGCGTCGACCACCCGGTCCAGCCGTGACGCCAGCAGCCGCCCCGCGTCGGCGACCGCGCCCGCCACGGCGGCGGCGTGCAGCCGCGCCGCGCGCGCCTGCTGGGCCCGCAGCCGCGCCTCGCGTTCGGCCGCGGCCGCGCGCCGCAGGGAGTCCGCCCGCCCGCGCACCGCGTTGGCGCGCTCCTCGGCGGTCCGCACCGCCAGCCTGGCCTCCACTTCCACGCCGCGGGCGCTTTCGGCGGCGGCGGCGATCTGCAGGCGGTTGGCGGGTTCGGCGGCCTGCACGTGCTGGGTCTCCTGGGCGTTGCGCAGCCGGGTCTCCAGCGCGGTGACCTCTTCGACGGTCTGCGCGCGCCCGGCCTCGGCCTCCTCGCGCTGGCGCAGCAACCGGCTCCACTCCTCCTCGGCGGCCCGGGCTTCCTGCCCGAGCCGACCCAGCTGCTCGTACATCGCCGAGATGGCGGTGTCGGACTCGTTGAGCGCGGCCAGCGCCTGCTCGGCGGAATCCTGCCGCGCGATCTGCTCGGTCAGCGCGCCGGACAGGGCCGCGCTGAGCTGCGCCACCTGGGCTTCGGCCGCCGTCAGCTCAGCGCCGGCCTTGTCGATCTCCGAGGTGAGCTCCAGCGTGGACAGCTTGCGGTCGGATCCCCCGCTCACCCAGCCCGCGCCCACCAGGTCGCCGTCGAGCGTGACCGCGCGCAGCTGTGGGCGGGCCGCGACCAGGTCCAGTGCGTCGCCGAGTTCGCCGACGACCGCGACGCCGGACAGCATGGCCGTCATCGCCCCGCGCAGCCGTTGCGGCGTCTCGACCAGATCGAGCGCCCAGAGGGCGCCGCCGGGCAGCGCGCCGGCGGGCGGGTGCTGATCGGCCGGCCAGTCGCCCAACACCAGGGCCGCGCGGCCGCCGTCGGCCTGCTTGAGGGCGGCGACCGCGGAACGCGCGGCACCGAAGCTGTCGGCGGCCAGCGCGTCGGCCGCCGAGCCGAGCACCGCGGCCAGCGCCGTCTCGTAGCCGGACCGCACCTTGACCAGCTTGGCGATCGGGCCGAAAAGCCCTGTGCCGGCGTGGTTTTGCGTGAGCCACGCCGCGCCGTCCTTGCGCTCCAGCCCGACCGAGAGCGCGTCGATGCGGGCCCGCAGCGACGCGACTTCCCGTTCGGCGCCGCGCTCGGCGGCCTGCAGCTCGGAGACGCGTTCGTCGGCCGACCGCAACGCGGCCACGGTCCGCTCGTGGTGCTCGTCGAGGCCCACCTCGCCCTGGTCCAGCTCGCCGACGCGCGCCTGCACCGTCTCGAACTCCGCGCGGGTCTGCTGCGCGCGGGTGGCGGCCTCTTCGATGCGCTCGGAGAGCTTCGCGACGCTGTCGTCGATCGATTCGACGCGCGCCCGCATGGTCTCCACCTGGCCGGCCAACCGCGCCAGGCCCTCGCGCCGGTCCGCCTCGGCGCGCACGGCCGCCAGGTGGGCGCGGTCGGCCTCGGCGGCCTGCGCCTCGCGCTCGGCCAATTCGGTGCGGGCGGCGTCCAGGCGGGTGCGCGCGCCGGCCAGCTCGGCCAGCAGCCGCTGCTCGGTCACCTCCACCTGCTGGGCCTCGGCCTCCAGCGCCTCGGGATCGGTGTCCCCGGTCGCCACGGGCTCGACGTCGAGATGCTGCGCGCGTTCGCTGGCGATGCGCACCGTGGCGGCGACGCGCTCGGCGAGCGCGGACAGCCCGAACCAGGTGTGCTGGACCGATTCGGCCCGCCCCGAGAGCTCGGCGAGCGCCGTCTCGTGCGCGGTCAGCTCCTGCGAGGCCACCTCCAGGCGGGCGGCGGCCTCGTCGTGTTCGCGGCGCATCAGGGCCTCGGCCTCGAAAATCGCGTCGCGCTCCACCTGGCGGCTGACCAGGTCGTCGGCGGCCAGCCGCAGCTTCGCGTCGCGCAGGTCCGCCTGGATGGTCTGGGCGCGACGGGCCACCTCGGCCTGGCGGCCGAGCGGTTTGAGCTGGCGGCGCAGCTCGGTGGTCAGGTCGGACAGCCGCGCCAGGTTCGCCTGCATCGCGTCGAGCTTGCGCAGCGCCTTCTCCTTGCGCTTGCGGTGCTTGAGCACGCCCGCGGCCTCCTCGATGAAGGCGCGGCGGTCCTCGGGTCGCGACTGCAGGATCTCGTCGAGCTTGCCCTGCCCGACGATGACGTGCATCTCGCGGCCGATCCCGGAGTCGCTCAGCAGCTCCTGGACGTCCATCAAACGGCAACTGCTGCCGTTGATTTCGTATTCGCTGGCGCCGTCGCGGAACATCCGCCGGGTGATCGACACCTCGGAGTATTCGATGGGCAGCGCGTTGTCGGAGTTGTCGATGGTGACGGTGACCTCGGCGCGCCCCAGCGGGGCCCGCGACGAGGTGCCGGCGAAGATGACGTCCTCCATCTTCCCGCCGCGCAGCGTCTTCGCGCCCTGCTCCCCCATCACCCACGCCAGGGCGTCGACGACGTTGGACTTGCCCGAGCCGTTGGGCCCGACCACGGCGGTGATGCCCGGCTCGAAGCGCAGAGTCGTCGGCGAAGCGAAGGACTTGAAGCCCTTCAGCGTCAGACTCTTGAGGTACACAGCGCGCCAGACTACCGCTCAAATCGCCGGCGCCAGGCTTCCCCGAGGGGTGTCGGTGCGCTTCAAATTCGCCTGACGTTCACACTCCGACGCACTGGCCACAGTGGTCACACCAGTCACTACGGGGCCGCGTCAGCGCTCGACGAAACCGACGAAACGCTGCGCGGGTTCCGACCAGTCGGCGACGACCTTGTCCACCCGTCCCGGCCTGGTAGGCCACGCGGTTCCGCCTTCCAGCAGCCGCAACAACTCCTCGGCGGCCGCGCGCGGACCCTGCGCCACCACCAGCACCCGGCCGTCGGGCTGGTTGGCCGCGTACCCGGTGAGCCCGAGCTCCAGCGCCCGGGACCGCGTCCACCAGCGGAAACCGACCCCCTGGACGCTGCCGTGCACCCAGGCGGTGAGCCGGGCGTCAGGCTGGGGCATCTGAGGCATCGGCGATCTCGAAGTTGACGGTGGTACCGGACTTCAGCGTGCGCCCGACGGTGCAGACCAGGTCGACCGCCCGGCTGGCCACCGCCAGCACGCGTTGCTTCTCCTCGTCGGAGAGCCCGGACAGGTCGAGCTCGAGGGTCTCCTCCAGCAGCGGATAGCGCTCCTGCTCGCGGTCGGCGGGGCCGGAGACCTTGATCACGGCCTGGTAGTCGTCGCCGAGCCGGCGGGCCAGCGGCTCGTCCGTGGACATGCCGCTGCAGGCGGCCAGCGCGATTTTGAGCAGCTCGCCCGGGGTGAACACGCCCTCGACGTCCTCCGAACCGACGAGCACCTGAGCGCCGCGCGAGCTGTGCCCGGTGTAGCGGCGCGTCCCGGTGCGTTCGACCCACAGTTCCGTCATGGCTTCTTTTCTACCGGGCGGCCTTTGCGGCCGGGCGGGCATACTGCGTTGCATGGCGACCGTCGTCGCATTCCACGCCCACCCGGACGACGAGGTGATTCTCACCGGCGGCACGCTCGCTCGGGCTGCGGCGGCCGGGCATCGCGTTGTCCTCGTCACCGCGACCGACGGCCGTGTGCACAATGACGACGGCGATCTCCGGTTGAACGAATTGCGTGCGAGCGCAAGCATTCTCGGCGTACACCGGTTCGAGTGCCTTGGCTATGCTGACAGCGGCTACGGCCCCGTTTTCTACCCCGATCCGCCCGGGCGGGTCAGGTTCGGCCGGGCCGACGTCGACCAGGCGGCGGGGCGGCTCGTGGAAATACTGCGCGATGAAGCCGCGGATGTGCTGCTCAGCTACGAGCGCAACGGCGGCTACGGCCACCGCGATCATGTCCAGGTGCACCACGTAGGCAAGCGCGCCGCCGAACTCGCAGCGACGCCGCGAGTGCTCGAGGCGACGATGCCGCGCGAATTGCTGGTGCGCATCGGCGATCTCGCCCGCCTGCTCCGACTGCCGGCGCCCTACGAACCGGAAGTCGCCCGCACTGCCTACACGCCGACGGGCAGCATCACCCACCGCGTCAACGTCTTCGGTTTCGCGCGGCACAAGCGCGACGCGATGGCCGCCCATCGCTCCCAAATCGGCGACTCCGGCCTCGCGGCACGCGCGTTCGACGTGCTCCTTGCGCTGCCGCCGCAGGCGTTTGGCCTGCTATTCCCTCGTGAATGGTTCGTCGACCCCGCGCTACCGCCGGGAACCACGCACCGCGACATCTTCGACTGACTCGCCGGCGGCTTTTCAGTGTGAGCCCACGGCCGCGACACGCCCGTCAGCGCACAGTCGAAACCCGCGGGCGCGGTTGGCATCTCGGGCAGTAGAACGAGGAGCGGTTCATGAACTTCTCCCGGCGTATCACCGCGCCGCAGCGCCGGCAGGGTTCGCCTTCGCGGCCATAGGCGTCCAGCGATCGGTCGAAGTATCCCGACTCGCCGTTGACGTTGACGTAGAGCGAGTCGAACGAGGTGCCGCCCTTGCCCAACGCGTCTCGCATCACGTCGGCGGCGGCGTCCAGCACGGCGGTCAGCTGGCGACGGCTCAGCGTGTCGGCGATGCGCGCGCCGTGCACCTTGGCCCGCCACAACGCCTCGTCGGCGTAGATGTTGCCGATCCCCGAGACAACGGTCTGATCGAGGAGCTGCCGCTTGATCTCGGAATGCTTGCGCCGCAAGACGTTTACCACCGCGTCGCGGTCGAAAAGCGGGTCAAGCGGGTCGCGCGCCAAGTGCGCGACGGGCTGCGGAACCACGCTGCCGTCGACACTGACCAGGTCGGCGAGCATCCACCCCCCGAACGTCCGCTGGTCGGCGAAGCTCAGCACGGTCCCGTCGTCGAGCAGCGCGGAGATGCGTACATGGTCGGCGCGGGGCACCTTGCCGAGCAACATCTGCCCGCTCATGCCGAGGTGAACGACGAGCGCCGCGTCGGGGTCGTCCAGCAGCAGCCACAGGTACTTGCCGCGCCGGTCGGTCCCGGTGATCTTCGCCTCGAGCAGCCGGGCGGTGAGGTCGGCCGGCCCGGCCTCGTGGCGGCGCACCGCGCGGGGATGATGCACCCGGACCGCGGTGATCGTCTTGCCCACGACATGGGCCTGCAAGCCGCGGCGCACCACCTCGACTTCGGGCAGTTCGGGCATTCAGCGGGTCATCAAACTACGCGGAGGTCTTGCCCGCGGTGTCCAGCGTCTCGAGCACTTTCCAGGTTGCCGCCGCGGCCTTCTGCTCGGCCTCCTTCTTGGAGCGGCCGACACCCGACCCGTATTCGGTCTCCATCACGACGACCACCGCGGTGAACTCCTTGTCGTGGTCCGGTCCGGTGGAGGTGACCACGTAGGACGGCGCCCCCATGCCGCGCGCGGCGGTGAGCTCCTGCAGGCTGGTCTTCCAGTCCAGCCCGGCGCCCAGCGTCGGCGCGGCGTCCAGCAGCGCGCCGAACAGCCGCAGGATCACCTCACGCGCCGTGTCGATTCCGTGCTGCAGGTAGATCGCGCCCAGCAGCGATTCCATGCCGTCGGCCAGGATGCTCGACTTGTCGGCCCCGCCGGTGTTCGCCTCGCCGCGGCCGAGCAGCAGGTACACGCCGAGACCGTCGTCGGACAGCTTGCGCGCGACGTCGGCCAGCGCCTGGGTGTTGACCACGCTGGCCCGCAGCTTGGCGAGGTCGCCCTCGGACCGGTCGGGATGGCGGTGGTAGAGCTCGTCGGTGATGGTCAGGCCCAGCACGGCGTCGCCCAGGAACTCCAGGCGCTCGTTGGTGGGCAGGCCGCCGTGCTCGTAGGCGTAGCTGCGATGCGTGAGGGCCAGCGACAGCAGCTCGTCGGGCAGCCCGACGCCGAGCGCCTCGAGCAGGGCTTGCCGCGACGTCACCGCTGGTCCCCCGCGGTGTCGTCCGGGTCGGGCGGCTCGGGCAACATCTCGGCCAACTTGGACCACCGCGGGTCGATGCGGTCGTGGTGATGGCCGGGCTCCGCCGCGAGCGCGACACCGCAATCGGGGCACAACCCCGGGCAGTCCGGGCTGCACAGTGGCGCGAAGGGCAGCTCCAGCCCGACGGCGTCGATGATGGGCTGCTCCAGGTCGATGGTGTCGTCGACGATGTGACCGACCTCATCTTCCTCGGTGGTCGCCTCGGTCGTGCTGTCCGGATAGGCGAACAGTTCGGTCAGCCGGACCTGCACCCGCCCGGTGACCGGCGTCAGGCAACGGGAGCATTCGCCGACGGTGGGCGCGTCCACGGTTCCGGTAACCAGCACGCCCTCGGACACCGACTGCACCTGCAGGTCCAGCTCCAACGGGGCGCCCCGGTCGATCGCGATCATGTCCAGTCCGATGCGCGCCGGGCTGGGCACGGTCTCGCGCAGGGTGACCATCGCGCCCGGGCGCCGACCCAGCCGGGTGATGTCGACCGTCATCGGCGACGTCGAACGGCGCTGCGTGGTGCTGCTATGCCGCGTCATAGAGGAAATCCTACGGCGCCGTGCGCGTAATGAACGTAATGAAAGGGCGCGAACGGGCGGCTAGCCCGGATGGCGGCGACCCGCTTCCCCCGGTCCCCCGCAAGCGGGTGGCCCCCAACGCGCGCTCGCGATCGCCGCTACCGGGTCGGCGGCGACCCGCTTCCCCCGGCTGGCGCCGCGCTCGCGATCGCCGCTACCGGGTGGCGTAGTCGTGGGTGCCGGCGGCCGTGCGCAGCTGGTGGCGACCCCGGCCGACCGACCGCAGCGTGCCGTTGAGGAATTCCTCGAACTCGGCGAGCTTGTTGTCGACGTAGACGTCGCACTCGCCGCGCAGCCGGTCGGCCTCGGCGTGCGCGGTGTCGATGAGGCGGGTGGCCTCGGCATTCGCCGCCTCGACCACGCTGTTCTGCGAAACCAGGCGCTGCTGCTCCTTGATGCCCTCTTGCACGGCCTTCTCGTAGGAGATGTTGCCGTTCTCGATCAGCCGGTCGGCCTCGGCCTGGGCGCGGCTGACGCTGGCCTCGTACTCGCGTTTGGCCGCCGTGGCGATGCGAATCGACTCCTCGCGGGCCTCCCCGACCATCCGCTCGCTGTGCTGGCGCGCCTCGTTGACCATCCGGTCGGCCTGCGCCTTCGCGTCGGATAGGAGCCGGTCCGCCTCGGCACGGGCGTGGTTGAGCATCGACTCCGATTCGGTGGTCGCTGAGGAAACCATGGATTCGGCGTGCGACTTGGCGTCATGCAGCATGGAATCGCGCGCGTCGAGCACGTCCTGGGCGTCGTCCAGTTCGCCGGGGATCGCATCCTTGATGTCGTCGATCAGCTCCAGCACGTCACCGCGGGGCACGACGCAGCCGGCCGTCATGGGCACGCCACGCGCCTCTTCGACGATGGCGCCCAGTTCGTCCAGCGCTTCAAAAACTCGGTACACGGCCATACCCTCCTGGCGTCTTGCCAAAAAATCTCGTTGTTACCAGTGTGCCTGTTGTTACGTCTGTGACAGCGGTGGCGACGCGGTGTGTCGGGCATTTGCCCTCCGCGCCCGCTCGCCGCCTGGGAAATCCATAGAAAATGCCCGTTCACGCCGTTTCCGCGGGCCCGACCGCCGCGCGAGGTTGCTCCGTCCATATTCTTTGCCGGCCCCCGCACCGATTTGCAGCCATTCTAGGGATCGCGGCCGTTCCCGCGCGCAAACGGCCTTCGCTCACGTTGACAGATACCCCCTAGGGGTATAGTCTGAGCGCCGGAAATCACCGGATCACGCAAACCGAAGCGGAGGCCTCGATGAGAGCGCTGGCAGCGGTCGGTCACGCCCTGGGCTTGGCGGGGTCGATGACATGGGAAATCCTCTGGGCACTGATCCTGGGCTTCGCCCTGTCGGCGGTGGTGCAGGCCGTCGTGCGCCGATCGACCATCGTGACCCTGATGGGCGACGACCGGCCGCGCACGCTGGCGGTGGCGGCCGGGCTGGGGGCCGCGTCGTCGTCGTGCTCCTACGCCGCGGTGGCCCTGGCCCGCTCGCTGTTCCGCAAGGGCGCCAACTTCACCGCCGCGATGGCGTTCGAGATCGGTTCGACGAACCTCGTGGTCGAGCTGGGCATCATCCTGGCCCTCCTGATGGGCTGGCAGTTCACCGCCGCGGAATTCGTGGGCGGCCCGCTGATGATCGTGGTGCTCGCCGTCCTGTTCCGGCTGTTCGTGCGCTCCCGGCTCGTCGATGCGGCCCGGGAGCAGGCCGAGCGTGGCATCGCGGGCTCGATGGAAGGCCATGCCGCCATGGACATGTCGATCCAGAAGGAGGGCTCGTTTGGCCGACGGCTCTTCTCCCCGCAGGGCTTCACCTCGGTCTCGCACGTGTTCGTGATGGAGTGGATGGCGATCCTGCGCGACCTCGTCCTGGGCCTGCTGATCGCCGGTGCGATCGCGGCGTGGGTGCCCGAAAGCTTTTGGCGAATCTTCTTTTTGACCGATCACCCGACCTGGTCGGCGGTGTGGGGCCCGCTGGTGGGGCCGATCGTCGCGATCGTGTCGTTCGTCTGCTCGATCGGCAACGTGCCGCTGGCCGCGGTGCTGTGGAACGGGGGCATCAGCTTCGGCGGCGTCATCGCGTTCATCTATGCCGACCTGCTGATCCTGCCGATCCTGAACATCTACCGGAAGTACTACGGCACCAGGATGATGCTGACGCTGCTCGGCACCTTCTACGCCGCGATGGTCGCCGCCGGTTATCTGGTCGAATTGCTGTTCGGCACAACGGGTCTCATTCCAAGGCAGCGTAACGCCACGGTGATGGAGGCGTCGATCTCCTGGAACTACACCACCTGGCTCAACATCGCCTTCCTCGTCATCTCGGCGGTCCTCATCGTGCGATTCGTCACCTCGGGCGGAGTCCCGATGCTACGGATGATGGGCGGCTCCCCCGCCGCGAGCGAGGGTCACCACGATCACAGCCATCACTGCGACTGAGGGCTGTGGCGCTGGGTTGAGCGGGCCGCCATCCATTCGTCGGCGCTGATCGTGCTTCGCCAGTCCACCGGGAGACCGTCCAGGGCGTCTTCGATGCAATCCCAGATCGACTCGAGGGGGGATGCGCCCGGGGCCGCGGCGGCAATCCGGTCCTCCACAGCGTAATTCGGCTCGTGCGACGCGTCGCTGAACGGCGCGAGCGCGTTGATGGCATCCATGACACGGCGCCGGCGATCGGCGTAGGGCCAGCCGGCCACCTCGTCGGGCATGATCGGCCGGCCGAAGATGTAGTCCTGCGCCGCATGCCGATAGGGCACCTCGAGCTTGTGATCCACCGGTTCCTCGGGCAGGCCCCCGGCGAAGTACACCGGCACGATCGGCAGCGACGTGGCGATCGACAGGTCCAGCAGCGTGGAGGTCAGCCGCTCGACGCGCTGGCCGGAGCGCACCGCTCGGGTGCCGTCGGCGTGCACCATGGTGGACACCCCGTGGGCGGCGACGTCGCGTTTGATCTCGTCGATCAGGCTCAAGAACTGTTCGGGGTTGCGCTGGTCGAAATACCGGGTGCTGCCCGGCTTTCCGTTCATCGCGACATCGGCCAGCCGGGTGAGAGCACCGACCCAACGGGTTTCGTGCTTGGCGTGCGCGATCGTCACGACCTTCGTGTCGGTCAGCCACGACGCGATGGACGTGCCCAGGATCGATTCGACCTGCACCTGGTGGTTGCCCAGCAGCAACACGGGACGGCCCCGAACCGCCGCCATCGCCACGGGATCCGTGACAATGACGTGCCGGACATAGCGCGACAGCAGGGCCCAGTGGACAAGGTCGGCGAACCCGCCCGGCTGAATCCCCAGCCGGTCGGTCGACCAGCTGCGCACCGGTTGCCAGTCCGTTTGCAACGACGCGTTCGCCCGGCATTCGCCCGTCCCCGTTTGCTCGAGTTCGACGGAGATCCGCTCCAGCGGCAGTGCGGGGCAGCCCACCTCCCCCTCGACGATGCGCACCTGTGCCGGGTGGATCGCGCCGTGGGCGGCGTCCGCGACGGCCTCCTTGACGGCGATGTCGGCGATCAGCGAATCGCCTTGGCTTTCGGTGTCATACACCGCCCGCAAGGTGCCCTTGAACCAGTCCTGTGTTGCCGCGCGCGCCGGATCGAGGGTCACCGTGCCGGCGCCGACCCGGTCGCTCAACGACATCCCGGGCACCGCGCGCAGCTCGGCAATGAACGCGCGCCGCTTTGCGCCGCCGACCTGGACGAGATGCCCCTTGTCCAGAAGGAATTCGACGACGCGCAGGTAGGCCCAGGGCTTGCCCGCGACGCTGAGCCAGAGATCGACGATCGGCAGTCGGTCGTCGGCGTCGTCGAACCCGACGAACCGGGTCTGCACGTCGACGGTCCCCTGCAGCGGGGCGTCGCTGTAGAAGCGCGCCCAGATCACGCGGCGCGGGAATCCGACGGTCGTGTCCGCGGCGTCCGCGTAGGACGCGACATCCGAACCGTCCGTGGTCCATACGCTCATCGCGGTGTGGGGAACGATGTGGAACGCGCCGTCGAGCAGCCCGGGGTGTTGCTGACTCGCGGGGACCTTGCAGCGGTCGACCGCGAGCGTCCCCGACGAGCCGTTGCGGCCGATTCGGGCGCCGCCCATCAGCGTCTGGAAGGCGGGACCGTGGAACACCGTGCCGTCGTACGGGCTGGTGTAGGGCACCGCGTCCCGCAACGGGGCGGGCGTCACGGGTTGGCCCGAATAACGGGCCGCGGTGAAGATCACGGCCTCCGCGTGGGTCTCCCAGCGCGACAACTCCGCTCTGGGCGCGTCGCGCCACACCTGTAGGCGTCCGTCGAAGCGGCCCGGGTCGACGGGCTCGACCAGCACGCGTAGCCGCGTCGGCGCGTCGACGACCACCCAGCGCATCAGGCGCAGGTCGCTGATTTCGACCACCTTGGCCCCGGCGGTCGCCCGGCTGGCCGCCTGCGCGAACAGGTCCAGCACCGACATCATTGGCAGGGACGGGATCACGTAGGTCGGGCAGTGATCGAGGACCCAAGCGTCCCGCGCGGGATCGATGGTGATCTCCATCGTGGTGGCCGAGCCGGCGTCGAGCGCGGGTCGACCGTCCGGGGCACCGGGTGCGATGCGCATGGCCAGATTTGTTGCGCTGTATATCCGTATCCCGTCGCACCACAGGGAGGCGTCGGCCACCGCCAGGATGCCGGCATCGCCGCGCCCGACGCGGGTGATTTCGATCTCCGCGGTGATCTGCGTGTTCGTGGGCACGATCTGCCCGCGGTATCGCCAGGTGATCGCTTCTCCGATGGCCACCGGTTCGAAGCGTGCCGAGGGGCCCATTTCCGCGCCGAAGCCGAGATCGAGCATCGCGAATTGCAGGAGCTGGAGCAGCATTTCGATGCCCAGCGATCCGGGCTGCACCGGGTCGCGGTAGAAGTGCGCCTTGAAGTACCACTCGGCGGGGTTGATGTCCTTGACGGCACGCCACCGGCCCAGGCCGGCGCCGCCGGCGGTGGGCCAGCGGCCCGTGACCCGGTCGATCATCAGCAGCATCGGGTCGGCGAGCCGCGCTCCCGGGCCGAAGAATGCCGCCGGGCGCGCGCCCAGGTCGACGACCGGTGCCTCGCAGGGCAGCTCCAGCAGGGCGCGCTGTTCCCCGCTGACCGGGAGCCCGACCTGCTGCTGCAACGCTTCGAGCCGGAAGTAACCGAACACCGTGTCGAACGTGTAGACGATGCCGTCGTCCGCGGAGATTTCGCCGTCGAAGGTCACGATGATGGTCCCGCCCGCCTGGGCGACGTTCTTCAGCACGGCCTTGATCCGTAGCGTCCCGGTCGAGGGTGTGATCTCCCGGTGCTGGATGCCGGTTCCGTCGAGGTTGCGGAAGAACAGGTCCACGTCGAAGTCCAGCGGGCAGCCGGCGTAGGCCCCCAGCCAGCCGCAGGGCTGCAGCGCGATTTCCATGAGGACCGCGTTGGGCATCGTCGGTGTCGCGTTCGCACCCTTGTTCTCGGCGAAATACCAAGCATCGCTGGGGATGTCGTATTCCGCGACGACCTGCGCGCCGGGTTTCGCGACGCCGAGCTCGCCGACGACCTCGGTGACCCGCGACATGAAGTGGTAAGGCGGCCCCGGCAGCCGCGCGACCCTGCGGTGGGTGTCGAATTTCTCGTAGAGCGGACCGAGCGCCAGGGAGGGCTTGGCGATGGCGCAGGCCAGCATCGCGGCGTAGTCGAACTTGACCCCGTGGCCTTCGGCGACGGGTTTGGGTTCGACGTAGCCGTCCAGTTCCTTGACGCCCATGTCCATCGGGCAGCCGGGTGAGAGCCGCAGCCCCATCCGGCGGCAGTGGAAGGCCGGCAAACCGTCGACGGTGCACAGCAGGTCGGCGAACAGTGTCGGCTCGGGCCCGGCGACGACCTCGCGCACGAACACCTCGTAGACCAGCTCGCGCGATCGGGGCGTGACCTGGCCGCGGCAGACCAGTTTGTACGTCTCGAACGGCACCGGTTCGAAGCGCCACCCGTCGCACTCCAGCGTCATGCCGAGGGCGGTCATGTAGATGGCCATCGTCTGCATCGTGGCCTCGTACATCAGCGTGCCGGGCATGCAGGGATCGTTCTTGAAATGGCCCGCGAAATACCAGGTTTCGGGCGTCACGCGCGCGACCGCGCGCAGATAGCCGCGGCCCCACGGCCCGCCGGCGAAGTCCAAATGGGTCACCTCGTCGACGAACAGCATGTCGCCGGCCGAAATGCTCGGCGTGCGGGTGTGGCTGGCCCCACGCTCGAAGCCGGGTCCCAGCGTGTGCCAGATCTCACCCGCGGCCAACGCTTCCAGGTCGGCGCGCTGCAGCGACGCGCGCGATGTTCGCGCCGGTGTCGATTCCATTGGCCCGCTGACGGTCTCGTCCTCGGGGCGCCAGAGGATCCCGCCCGACGCCGCCAGCTCCTCGTCGGAGAAGAACCCGGCCTGGCCGTTGCGCATGGACATCCGCTCGACACCGTCGATCGTGCAGTCGTAGTGGAAGAAGAACATGCGGATGTCGCCCTGCCTGGCGTGGCCGTCCACATGGATGTCGAAGCGCAGCGTGTCGCCGATCTCGGGCAGGCCGCCCAGGTAGGTCACCTCGCAGCCCAGCAGGCGATACACCCGCTCGCCCTTGTTGGCGAAGTCCGCGCCCATCCAGGAGATGAGCATCAGGTCCGCCTGCCCGGCCTCGATCATGATTCCGGCCGGCATCCGGCCCTGGTGCAACCACCAGGCGTCGGCGGTGACATCGGTTTCGGTCCACAGCGTTCCGGTCCCGTCCTTGCCCGGCTCGGCGTCGATGCCCAGCAGCCGATCCGCCAGCAGCAGCGGCGGTTCCGGCATCCGTACCTGCCGCGCGTGGTCGTCCTGCACGGTGAACGCCGGGCCGAAGATCTCGGATATCTTGCCCGACGCATGCTTTCGCAGGCCATCCTTGTCCAGCGTGAGGCCCACCGGGGCGCGCTTGACCGTGGGCTTGGGCGGCTCCTTGCCGGGCGGCGGGGACGGCTGGGTCGCCCGGTAGGCGCCCGCGTCGGGCCGCTGGCCGACACCGTTGTGGGTCAACGGTTTTGGTTCGTCCGTCGACGGTTGGGGCGACGGCGCCCGGTTGACGCCGATCGACAGCGGCTCGGGCGGCGTCTGCCCGAGCAGGTGCGCGCCCAGCGGTACCCGCGCCGCTGCGTCCGCGGCCTTGGGCAGAGCCGGCGGGACGGGCAGGTGTGTTGTCATGGGCCGCTCCAGTCGAGAGATGGCATGGCGAGTGGGGATGCGAGTCGGCAGCCGGGCGTCGGGCAGGTGGGCGGGAAACCGCAGCAGTGCGTGTTTCCCCGGGTGTGGCGGGGACGACAGCTCCCCGGGTGCCGTTGGCGCGAGCACGATTTGCTGCTGTTGGCCGCCGAGGGCCGTCAGCGCGACGACGACCGACCGCTCTTCGGCCGTCCATGGCGTGCCGTCGGGACACACGCCCAGAACGCCGTAGAGCGCGCCGGCCGCGACGTGCAACAGACCCGACGCGGCGTGCGCGTGACCCAGTACCGACGACAGGTTCAACGCGCCGGACGCGGTGCCGAGGTGAAGGCACTCGCCGCGTGGCTGCTGATCCGCGGGCAGGGTGGCCAGGACCGTGTCGCCGGCACGGCGCGCGTCGCCGGCCCGCTTGAGCACGACGACGACGGCGGCGTCGCCGGGCGTCTGCTCGCCGGGTCCGAGCAGCGCACGCGCCGCGGCCTCGTGCACCGGCTCGCAGCTGAGGTCCACCGCGCCGACGACGGCCGCGTCGATCTCGCCCCGCCGCAGGGCGCGGGCGGCCATCTCCAGCGCCGTGGTGCCGGAGAGTTCTTCCCTGGACACCGTGAAACTCGGGCCCCGCAGGTCGAATTGCCGATTCAGGCGGTTGGCGACGATGTTGGGCATGGCCCCGACGACGCCGGCGGCCGTCCACCCTGGCGCGACGGCGTCGCGCGCCGCCGCCAGTTCGGCCGGGTCATCGATCTCGTCGGCCAACCGCCATCGCACCCCCAGCCGCGTGATCTCGGTGTCGCAACCCATCCCGACGATGACGCTGGTCCGGTCCGGCGGCAGGCCGGCGATCAACGTCTCGATGTTGACGGCCGCACCGAGCAGGGCCAGCTGCTGGGGCAACGTCTGTTTGAGATCGGCAGGGGGAAAGCGTGTTTGCGCGACGTCCAGGCGGACCTCGGTCGCCCGGGCCCTGCGGGTGCCGTCGGTCTCGCGAGTGGGAATCGGTTCGGAGGCCTTGAGATGCTCCGCCACCGAGGCGGTTTCGTCGTCTCCGACCAGCAGGCTGACGCCCACGATCGCGATGTCGTCCTCCGCGCGGGAGACGACGACCCGCGGCCGGTCGGGGCGGCCGTCGACGGGCCGGACCCATTCCTCGAGCAGCAGGTGGGCGTTGTTGCCGCCGAAACCGAAGTTGTTGACCGCGGCGCGGCGCGGCCCGCTGCACACCCAGGGTTCTGCCTGGGTGAGCAGGCGGAACGGCGACTCGGCGAGGAACGGCAACGGGTCGTCGGCGTGCAGCGTCGGGGGCCGGATGCCCGCCCGCATCGCCGCGAGCACCTTGATCGCCCCCGCGGCGCCCGACGCCGTGATGGAGTGTCCCAGATTGGATTTCAGCGATCCGATGGGTAGCTCCGACATGCCCCCGAAGATGCACGCCATGCTCATCAGCTCGGTCAGGTCGCCCCGCGAGGTTCCGGTGGCGTGGCACTCGACGAGCGAGATGTCCCGCGGCTGCAGCTCGGCCATCTCGTAGGCGAGCCGCATGGCCCGCTCCTGCCCCTCCTGCGACGGTACGAGCGGGCCCTGTCCCCGGCCGTCGTTGCTGAGCCCGACCGCGCGGATGACGCCCAGGATGGGGCCGGCGCCGGCGATCGCGTCGTCGAGCCTTTTGAGCACCAAAAATGCCGCGCCCTCGGCGGGCACCAATCCGTCGGCCCCGCGGTGGAAGGGGCGCGACCTGCCGGTGCGACTCAGCGCCTGCAGCGCGCTGAAGCCGACGTGCAGCAGCAGGTCGCTGGCGCCGTTCACGCCGCCCGCCACCATCACGTCGGCGGTGCCGTCGTGGAGTCGGTCGCACGCCAGCTTGATCGCGTACAGCGACGACGCGCACGCGGCGTCGAGGGCGGTGGCGCCCCCGGCCAATCCCAGCGCGTTGGCGATGAGGTGGGCCGGCAGGCCGGACATGAAGCGGTTGCGCCAGTCGATTCCGTGTTCTTCTCCGCGCCAGACCTTTTCGGCCAGGTCGATCATCGATTTCGTCGGGTAGCTCAGATTGCCCAGGACGACCCCGGCCCGACCGGGGACTGCACCCGGGCGCCAGCCGGCGCTTTCCAGCGCTTGCCGGGCGGCCTCGACGGCCCACAGGTACAGCGGGTCGAGACCGCGGAATTCGTCGGCGTCGAGCAGGAATCGGCGGGGGTCGAAGATCTCGTCGAAGCCGCGCACGTATCCGCCGCGGTCCGACCAGGCGTGGTCGAGGAAGGGGGCGCTCTTCTCGTCGCGGACGATCCGCTCCGCCGATACCCTCCAATAGCCGGGCCGCGGTGAGCCGAGCGCGTCTCGGCCCTCGCGCACGGTCTGCCATAACTCGTCGGGGCTCAGGCCGCCGGGCAGCACGCAGCCCTGGCCCACGATCGCGATGGGCTCAAACATCAGCCGCCGTAGGGGTACAACTCGAGTCGTTTCAGGCTGGCCACCACCCGGTTCTGGGCGTCGACAAGGTCCAGGTCGCAGACGGCCCCACGGTTCTTGGCGTCGCCGTTGGAGAGCACACAGCGCAATCCGTCGCCCAGCGCCCCGGCGCGGTAACGCACGATCTCGCCCACCCGCAGCGGCAGCACGGTGCGCCCGAGCTGTTCGTAACTCCACACCAACGCCAATTGCAGGCAGCCGTCGAACGCGGCGGAATCCGTGGCCCAACCTTCGCCCTGCCAGCCCGCGGTGGTCAGGCCGTGCAGCGCTGCCGTTGCGCTCGTGGCCTGGCATTCGACGTCCTCGAGGACCTGGAACGCGGGCCCGTGGAAGAGCGCGCCGTTGCCGTAACAGGCCTCGCGGTTCAGCCGGTGACCACCGACCGGCGCCGTCGGTCCGGTGGGTGCAACGGTTGGGGCCGAATCCATTTCGGCCGTCGCGCAGTAATAGGCGGTCGCTCCCGAGATGTCGGACAGCGTGCAGGCGAGCCGATCCGGCCGATCGTCCGCCGGCGCGGCGCGCACCAGCATCGGGTCGCCCTGTTGGTCGAAGTCGTGCAGGGTCACACCGCGCAGCACCTTGAGGTCGAGAAGACGCTGCACGAGTTGTCCGGGCCGGCACGCCTCGGCCATCCGCACGAACCACTCCAGGACCTGCACCACCGGCAGCACGACGTTGCCGCGGACGCGGTGATCCGCCAACTGCGGCTGCCGTCGCACATGGGCCAGCACGCGCGCGATCCGGCCTTCGGCGGGCAGCGCGCCGGCCGACACGCCGTCTCCGAGGGTGACCTCGGGATCGTCGGTCTTCCCGTCCAGCACGTCGGAGACGAATGCCTGCGCGCCGTCGGCGAGCGGGATCAACCCGATGCCCCGGGACTCGAACATCGCCTTCAGGCCGGGCGTCACCATGCCGGAATCCCAAGGGCCCCAACCCAAGGCGCGGACGAGGCAGGCCGGGCCGCGTCGGGCCTGCTCCGCCAGGGCCACCTTGTTCAGGATCTCGTTGGCCATGGCGTAGTCGCTTTGGCCGGTGTTGCCGCTGCGCGCCGCCACCGATGAAAACAGGCAGATGACCTTCAGCGGATCGCCGGCCGTGGCGTCCAGCAGCGCGCACAGGCCGCCGACCTTCGTCTCGAAGACCCGGTCGAACCCGTCGAGGGTCTTCTTGTGCAAGGGCGCGTCGGCCAATACGCCGGCGCCGTGCACCAATCCGGTGATCGGCCCGAATTCGGCTCGCACACTTTGCAGGAGGGCGCCGAGCGCAGACGCGTCGCGCACATCGGTCGCGGCATAACGGACCCGGGAGCCCGCGGCGGTCAGGGCGGCGACGGTCGCCCGCACCTCGCGATCCGCGAGGATGCGCCGCACCTGCTGTTCCAACTCTCGGGGGGTGGGCTTGAGCCCCCGCGTCACGGCGGCGCTGAGCAGCGCCCGCTTGAGTTCGGCGTCGGTCGTCAGCCCCTGCGCCTCCGGCGGTTCGTCGGAAAGTTCTGTGCGTCCGAGCAGGACGAAGCGGGCCTGGGTCTCCTGCGCCAGCGCGATCACCGACGCCGCGGTGACGCCGCGGCCCCCGCCCGACACGACGATCACGTCGCGATGGTCGATGCGGCGCGCGCGGGAAGTCACCTGGCTGGCGTCGGCGACGACCGTGACGCGGCCGTGCCCGCTGCCCAGGCCGACTTCCAGCTCGGCCCCGCCGGCAAGCAGCTCCTGCGCGAGCTGTTCGGCGACCGCGAGCGGCGACTGCCGTTCGACCGCGATATCGATCGCTTTGACCTGCGCCTGGGGCCACTCTTGCGCGGCCGTCTTGGCGAGGGCGGCGACACCGCCGGTCCAGGCGCGCGGGCCGGGGTCGGCGAGCAGGCCGAAGGTGCCACCGGTGTCCTGGACGGTGACGAAGACGCCGCCGTGTTCGGCGAACCTCGCCGCGACGCGCTGGGCGTGCGCGAAGACCGTTCGGTTGATAGCCAGCGTGTCTTCGCGGGTGGCGGTTCGCCGCAGGCCGCCGAGGAGGATCACCGCCTCGGCATTCGCGCCCGGCTCGGACACGATCGTCGCGTTGATGCCGTGCGTGCGCAGGATCGCGGCCAGGGCGTCGGCGGTGGCGTCGTCCGGCGCGGTGACGATCTCCACACTGGTGGCGGTGTAGAGGCCGGGCATCCCCATCCCACTAGCCGGAGCAGGAATCGCACGCACCGCATAGCGCGCGATCCCCGCTCCGGCTAAGTCAAAAGGGAGGCGATCACCGGCCTCGGTCGGGGCCGTCAGGCCGTGTAGGTAGTCGATGATCTCCTGCAGGGTGCCCAACGTCGCCATCGTGGCGGCCTCCACCTCGGGCAACGCCGGCACCCGCTGCTGCACCGCCGACAAAATCTCGACCCGCTTGATCGAATCAATACCCAGGTCGGCCTCCAACGCCATCGACAAATCCAGCATCTCCACCGGATAACCCGTCTTGTCCGCCACCACCTCGAGCATCTGCGTCACCAACTCACCACCGGCAACCGAAACAGCCACCGGCGCAACCGCACTCACCGGCGCGCCATTACCGACGGCCAGACCCGTCAAGCCCTGCAGGTAGTCGATGATCTCCTGCAGGGTGCCCAACGTCGCCATCGTCGAGGCCTCCACCTCGGGCAACGCCGGCACCCGCTGCTGCACCGCCGACAAAATCTCGACCCGCTTGATCGAATCAATACCCAGGTCGGCCTCCAACGCCATCGACAAATCCAGCATCTCCACCGGATAACCCGTCTTATCGGCCACCACCTCGAGCATCTGGGTCACCAGCTCACCACCGGCAACCGAAACAGCCACCGGCGCAAGCGTGCTCACCGGGGCCGCCGTCCCGTTGTGGCCCGCCGCGGTGCCGTTGTGGGCGGCCGGGACGGCCGGGGCCACCGGTGCCGCCGGCATCGACGGCCCGCCGTTGCGGATGGCCGGGGCCGGCGGCGGGGTGGGCATCACCGGTTTCCCGTTGGGGATGACGGGGGGCGCGGGGGACGGCGACGCGACGGCCTGCTCCGGCACGAGAGCTTTGAGGAGACGTTGTATTTGGCCGATCCCCTCCTGCACGGTTCCCACCGCGGCGATCAGCTCCGTCACCACGTCGGCGCCGAGGTGGAGCGCCGGCACGGGAGAGGCGACGGGCGCGTGGGCGCCGGCGCCATTGGTCGGGATTGCGGTCGTGTACGACTCGGGTGGCGCCAATTTGTGCTCCGATTCGGTCCGGTGTCCGTTGCTTCGAACACTGTGGTCGCTGGGGGTTTCGGTGGACCGTTGGACAGGCTCGTCGCTCGTCTGCGGGCGTCCATAGTTGGATCCGTTGATCTTGAGGGTCAGCTTCGGCCGCTCACGGGTGCGCGGGTCGTCGACGACGCGGTAGTCGGCCCAGAGGGCGTCGAAATTCATCGGGACGCCGGCGGCCGCGAGTTGCGCGAGCCCCAGCCACAGCGAGCGAATGCCGTTGCGGCCCTTGATATCCAAGGACACCGCGGAGTGTTCCTCGCCGGCCAGACACTTACCGACCAGACCCGTCAGCACGCTGCCGGGACCGACCTCGACGAAGGTGCGCGCGCCGGCCTGCCACATCGCCTGAACCTGTTCGGCGAACCGCACGGGCTGCGCGATCTGGTTGGCAAGCGTGTTCCGCATCTGGTGGGCGTCGCTGGCGTACGGCTGTGCCGTCGCGTTCGCGTAGACCGGCACCTCGGGCACCCCGAAGGGGATCTCCGCGAGGAACGAGGCGAACGGAACCGCGGCCGGGGTGACGATGTCGGAGTGGAAGGCGGTGGCGACGTCCAGGAGCCGCGCGTTGATGCCGACCGCGCTAAAGCGTTGGGCGGTATGGTTGATCGCCGTGCTGTCGCCCGACAGCACAATCTGGCTGGGCGCGTTGTGGTTGGCGATGACGACCGGGAGCCCCCAGTCTTCGATCAGGTGGCGGACCTGCTCGACGGGTGCGGTCACCGCGCACATCGCCCCGTCGCTGTTGGTCGCGGCTTCGGCCATTAGCGCGCCACGCGCGCGTGCGATCAAAAGGGCGATTTCGGCGTCGAAAACGCCGGCCGCACACAGCGCGGTGACCTCGCCGAAGCTGTGTCCGCCGACGGCCACGGGCGCGATGCCGAGCGCGCGGATGACCGACAGCAGGCTCAGGCTGTGCGCGCCGATGCCCGGTTGCGCCCACTCGGTCCTGGTCAACTCGCCCGCCTGCAGCGCGCGCTCGTCGTCGCTGAACGCCGTTCTGGGCCAGACAACCTGGTGCAGGTCGCGGTCGGCGTTCAACCGTTCGGCGCGGGCCAGCTCCCACGGAGACAGCGCCGGCTCGTAGAGCTGCGGCAGGTCGGCGCCCATGCCGACGTACTGGCTGCCCTGCCCCGGGAACAGCAGCGCGACCGGGCCCGGGCATTGCGCCGAGTAGTAATAGCCCCGTGGCGAGCTGAACGACGCTGCCAGGTCCGGGGTTTGGAGTTTCGCCGCGGCTTCGTCGAGCATCGTGCGTAAGTCGGCCACGCCGTCGGCGACGACGGCCAGGCGGTGCGGCGCCGTTGCGTCATAGGCGGATTGGGTGCTGCGTGCGAGGTAGCCGAGCATGTCGGGATCGTCGACCAGTGACGCGCACAGCCCAGCGGCCTGCTCGGAAAGCGCTGCGGCCGAGGGCGCGCCGAGCACCACCAGTTCCGCGTCCCAGGACCGGTAGCGCCATGCGCGCTTTCCGGTGCCGGTGTACTCCTCGACCGCGACGTGAAAGTTGGTGCCGCCGAAGCCGAACGAGCTGACGGACGCGCGCCTCGGGACGCCGTCGGCGGCCACCCACGGCTTCGCCCGCGTCGAGAGGTAGAACGGCGACTGCTCGATTTCGAGGGCGGGGTTGGGCCGGTCGACCTTGATGGTTGGTGGCAACGTCTTGTGGTGCAGCGCCAGCACGGTCTTGAACAGGCCGCAGGCCCCGGCCGCGCCCTTGGTGTGGCCGACTTGAGACTTGACGGAGCCGAGCGCGCACCATTGCCGGTCCGCGCGCCCCGAGGAGTCGAAGACCTCACGCAGCGCGGTGAACTCGGCGACGTCGCCGGCTTTGGTCCCGGTGCCGTGCGCCTCCACGAGCCCGACCGTTTCGGGCCCGTAGCCGGCGGCGGCATAGGCGCGGCGAAGGGCCTTGGCCTGGCCGGCCGGGCTGGGCGCATAAATGCTCTTGGCCCGGCCGTCCGAAGACGTACCGATGCCGCGAATCACGGCGTAGATCCGGTCACCGTCGCGTTCGGCGTCGTCGAGACGCTTGAGCGCCAGCATCGCCAGCCCCTCGCCCAGCATGGTGCCGTCCGATTGGTCGGAGAAGGGGCGGCAGTCCCCGGTGGGCGACAGCGCGGTGACTTTGGCGAAGCACATGAACATCAAGATGTCGTTGAAGGCGTCGACCCCACCGGCGATCACCATGTCCGACTCGCCGAGATACAGCTCGTGCAGCCCGACCTCCAGCGCGGCCAGCGAGCTCGCGCACGCGGCGTCGATCACGCAGTTCGTCCCGCCGAGGTCGAAGCGGTTGGCGATTCGCCCGGCGATGACGTTGCCGAGAAGGCCCGGGAACGTGTTTTCCTGCCACGGCGTGTACCCGGACGCGACGCTCTCGCTGAACGCGGTGATCTCAGCCTCGGCGAGCCCGGCGGCGCGCAGCCCGCGCTCCCAGACCGGCCGGTGCAGGCTGCCCGCCATGTAGTTGGTCATTTCGGTGCCGCCGGACGCACCCAAAATCACGCTGACGCGCTCGCGATCCAGCGCGGAAAAATCACCGCCCGCGACATCCTCTAATACCTGCTGCGCGACCCGCAGACCAAGCAATTGGGCGGTATCCGTCGCGGGCACGACATTCGGCGGAATTCCGAAATCCATCGGCGAGAAATCGATATCGGGTAAGAATCCGCCGCGGCGGGCGTAAACCTTGTCCGGCGCACTCGCAGAGGGGTCGTAATAGTCGTCAACACTCCAGTGCGACGCCGGAACGTCGGAGAACAGGTCGGCGCCCCCGACGATGTTGCGCCAGAAGCGCTCGGCCTCGGGAGACCCGGGGAACAGCGCGCTCACCCCGACCACGGCAACGGGGGGATGCTTGGATACCACCGGTCTCCTTCGCGTCGATAACACGTACCGCACCGCCTGTCAACCCGGTTCGCGAAGACTGACCGTTAGGTTTTACCGGATTGATCAGCCAAGACGGGTCGAACGCTCGCCGGACGATACCAGAGCATAGGCGGTCGTATTGACGGAATGTCAATAACCTCTGGTTGTCCTCGGGGCGAGCGGATGCCCGCCCAGACGGGAGCCACCGGGCCCCGCGGTGCGCGCGGGCAAGCTGGCCGGACGCGGGCGGGAAAAACTACCAGTAAGTAATATTTGCCGCGCGGTCACCATTCCGCGGCGGCGAATTCTCCCGCCCCGGCAATTCGAGCCGAGTAAGGCGGGACGGTCAGGTGGACACCGCACCGTCGCGCGCAATGGATAATGGCTGCGGAATATAGCGGAATGCACTTACTCCGACGGGCACACCGCACGTTCGGGCCTGCTGCGCGCGGCTGATTCGGGCGGCTCCCTCGAGCAGATTTAGCGCCACTTGGTCGACGTTGCGGTGAGCGCAGTCCTCCAGGTAACTGCCCGCCACCCAGCTGTTGAACGCGCCCATGGATGGGCCGCACCAGATCTGGTAGTCCAGGACACGCTCGGGATCACCGTCGATCGCCCACCGGCTTGATTTGCCCAGATACCAGCGGAACACCAGCGCCATCCGATACTTCGGGTCTCGGGCCGCGAGTTCGAGCACCGCCGGCTCCCGCTGCTCCCAATACTGCTTTGTTTCGGCCCAGACGTCGTCGACGCTATTGCCAAGGATCTTCTCCAGCTCCGCGCCGTGTTCGCCCGTCACCGCCGCCAGGTCCGGGTAGCCGGCGTACCACCCGTAGAGCTTCCTCGCCCGCGGGCCGAACATCGTGCCGCGCTTGAGCACCTGCAGGTTCACGCCCATCTCGAACATGTCGGAAGCGGGGGCCATCATCACGTCCGCCACCGACGCCTTGGCGAGCATTTCGCGCGCCCGTGCTGACAGCCCCGACTCGACGCACGACTGGTTGACCGAGCCGGTGACGACGTACGCGGCCCCCATCGCGAACGCGCCGGCAACGGACTGCGGCGTGCTGATGCCGCCGCCGGCGCCCACCCGCACTCGGCCGTCCAAGCCGTGCTGTTGCGCCAGCTCGTCGCGCAGCAGCACGATCTCGGAGAAGAGCGACGCCAGCGGGCGGTTGTCGGTGTGCCCGCCGCTGTCGGCTTCGACCGTGATGTCTTCCGCCACCGGCACGTGCCGGGCAAGTTCGGCTTCTCGCGCCGTCAGCTTGCCGGCCGATTCGAGCGCCGACACCATCGCCGCCGGCGCGGGTTCCATGAACATGCGGGCGACCTCGGGCCGCGAGATCTTCGCCATCACATGGTTTTTCCGGACGATCGCCCCGGCCGGATCGGTCGTCAGACCGGACAGCGCGTAGTGGACCACCGCGGGGGTCAGTTTCATGAACGCCGACGCCTCGACGACGCGGACGTCCTGCGCGATGAACAGCTCCGCCACCCGCGCCTCGAGGGCGGGCTCGGTAGGTGAGTGGATCAGGTTCGCGCCCCACGCGAGTCCGGGCCGGCCCGCCAGCCGCGCCCGGATGTCGGCCACCCCGCGCTCCACCGCGGCGTACGCGAGGCCGCCCGCGCCGAAGAAGCCCAGCATGCCGGCCTGCGCCATCGCCACCACGAGTTCCGGTGTCGCGATGCCGTTGGCCATCGCGCCGGTGACGTACGGGAAACGGGTCCCGTGGGCCTCGCAGAACTCACGGTCGCCGAGCCACTCCGGGTATATCGGAGGCAACGTCGCGACCAGCGATATCTCCGACGCGCCGACGCCCACCAGCTCGCCGCCCATGGCCAGGCCCAGCTGCCCCGTCGCCGCCTCACGGACCACGTGCACCGGGTGGCGAACGAATTCAAGGATGCGAGCGATGTCCGGCGGCGCAAACGCCGGCGGCGCAGTGGTCGGGCGCCACCCACCCAGCACCGGGGTCACCCCGGCGTCGGTGCGAGGCTCCAATACGACGGCAGGTCGCTCCTCCACTGCCAATTCCCTTCAATATGTGTGCCGGGGAAATCCAGCATGGAGTTTCTCACGGACGACGGTTATGGGCGTCAAAACTTCGAGTTTCCGAGTTCTGATTCCGTCCGCGCTACCCGGCGCGCTCTAGGTCCGCTGCGAAAGCTTTTCGCGCAAGCGGCGATTCACCGGTTCGGGCAGCAGCTCCGCCACGTTTCCGCCCAGCATCGCGACCTCTTTGGCCAGCGACGAGGACACGAACGAATAGCGCGGCGTGGTGGCGACGAAAAACGTGTCCACACCGGCGATGTGCTTGTTCATCTGCGCCATCTGGAGCTCGTATTCGAAGTCGGTACCGGTGCGCAGGCCCTTCACGATCGCGGTCATGCCGCGCGCCCTGACGAAGTCGACCACCAGGCCCTGCCCGGCCTCCACCCGCAGGTTGGGCAGGTGCGTCGTCGACTCCTCGATCATGGCGATCCGCTCGTCGAGTTCGAACATGCCTTTCTTGGCGGGGTTGACCAGGATCGCGACGACCACCTCGTCGAATTGGGCCGAGGCGCGTTCGAAGACATCGATGTGGCCCAATGTCACCGGGTCGAAGGAGCCGGGGCAAACCGCGCCGCTCATGTGGAACGACGCTACACGGCCGGCTCACCCAAATTCGGCCAGCTCGAGGCGGGTGTCGCCGTAAACGCGCTCGGGCCACACCGACCAACCCGCGGGCCACGTCAGCGCCGCGCCGCCGGCCGCACGCTCCACCGCGGCGACGGTTCCGTCGCGCACCCAGCCGTGCGCGGTCAGCGCCGCCACCACGCCGTTCACCTCCGCGGCGTCGACGTCGTACGGCGGGTCGGCCAGGACCAGGTCCACCGGGGACGCGGCCCCGGTCGCCAGGACGGACGCCACGGCGCCCCGGCGCACGGTCGCGCCGGGCAGTCCCAGGGCGTCGATGTTGCGCGCGATGACCGCCGCGGTGCGCTGGTCGGATTCCACGAACAGCGCGGAGGCCGCCCCGCGCGACAGCGCCTCCAGCCCGAGCGCGCCCGACCCGGCGTACAGGTCGAGCACCGCCAGCCCGGCCAGGTCGCGGCGCGCGGTGACGATGTTGAAGAGCGATTCGCGCACCCGGTCGGTGGTCGGCCGGGTTCCGCGCGGCGGGACGGCGATGCGCCGTCCCCCGGCGACGCCGCCGATGATCCGGGTCACGCGCAGGCGTTCACAACAGCGTCGACCAGTAGTCCCAGAACCGCGCCATGATCAGCAGAAACACCGCCGTGAACCACAGCGCGGCGATCGACCACCGCCACTGGTAGACCACCCACACCGGACCGCCCTGCCGCCGTTGCAGGGCCGGACGAAACGCGATCGACGCGGCCACCACCAGCAGCGCGATGGTGACCACCCAGACCACCATGCAGTACGGGCACAACGCCCCGATGCGATACAGGCTCTGAAAGATCAGCCAGTGCACGAACGCCGAACCGAGCAGCACCCCGACCGTCAGACCAACCCAATACCATTGCGGCAGAGGAACTTTCGCGACGGCCAACACGCCGGTGACGATCACCACGGAAAAGCCCACCAGCCCGAGCAACGGGTTGGGGAATCCCAGCACCGACGCCTGCGGCGTCACCATCACCGACCCGCACGACACGATCGGGTTGATGTTGCACGTCGGCACGTACGCCGGGTTGAGCAGCAGCTGGATCTTCTCCACCGTCAGCGTCATCGACGCGGCCAGGCCGATCACCCCGGCGATGAGGACCCACCACGCGCTGGGCGCGGGCACCCGGCTCGGCGAATCCGGCGTCGTCTCGCCGCCATCC
Organism: Mycobacterium sp. NGS54; assembly: GCF_059812465.1. Lineage (NCBI taxonomy): Bacteria > Bacillati > Actinomycetota > Actinomycetes > Mycobacteriales > Mycobacteriaceae > Mycobacterium > Mycobacterium sp. NGS54. The sequence goes on from NZ_JCALCS010000001.1 coordinate 63,639, forward strand.
TCGGCGGGTTGCGCGGACACCGGGGCGGTCGTCACGCCGCGGGAGCGACGGCGGAGTCCAGGCCCGGCACGTCGCCGACTATCGACTTGATCTTGGCGACCAGCGCGTCGGGCGTCGACGGCTCGTAGTCCTCGCCGTTGATCTTGATGGTCGGCGTGGCGTTGATCTTGGCGGCTGCCGCCTCGCCGGTGACCTTGGAAAGGTACTTGCCGCTGTTGATGCAGTCGGGAACCTTGCCGACGACGCCGGCTTCGCGGGCCAGCTCGATGAGCCGCGCGTTGTCGGGAAAACTGGTGCCGCGCTCGTTGGGCTGGATGTCGGTGCTGTAGAGCGCGCTATGGAAACGGCGGAACGCGTCCATGGATTCGTCGGCGACGCACAGGGCCGCCGCCCCCGCCCGCGACGAGTAATTCTGGTTCCGCTGGCTGTCGAGAATCGCCACCATGGAGTAATCGGCCGCGATGGCGCCCACGTCGATCAGCTTGGAAACGGTGGGCCCGAAGTTGCGCTCGAAATTACCGCAGGCCGGGCACAGGAAGTCCTCGTAGAACGTCACCACGGCCTTGGGGTTGCTGGTCCCCGGCTGGGTGACCAGCTTGCTGGACGTCACCCGCACCGTGTCGCCCTCGCCGGTGGCGCCGCCCTTCTTGTGCTGCGACGTCACGATGTAGAAGACGATGCCGACCAACAGGAGTACGACGAACGCGGTGCCGCCGATCTGGAAGAGGCGACCGGATTTCCCGTTGCCGGACTTCAGGTCGTAGCGCGGGGGGCGTTTGGGTTTGTCGGCCACGGGTTCGCTGATCCTTCGGGACGGTGATGACGCTTGAGAGGCGCCTCTAGCGTACCGGCGTGCCGCCCGATGACTCAGGCGCGGCTCAGATGGGCGCGCAACGCCGAAATCAGTTCGCTGGTCGCGACGGCGCTGTCGCCGCCGAGCTGGAACAGGTTCACGAAGCCGTGGGTCAGCGAGCCGAGGTAACGCAGGTCCACCGCGGTCCCGGCCGCCTGCAGCGCCGCGGCGTACGCCTCGCCCTCGTCGCGCAGCGGGTCGAAGCCGCCGACCGCGATCAGCGCCGGCGCCAGACCCGACAGCGACTCGGCGAGCAGCGGCGAGAGCCGCGGATCCGTTTGATCGACCCCCGAATCCCTCAGGTACTGCGCCTGGAACCAATCGATGTCGCGCCTGGTCAAAAGGAAGCCGCGGGCGAACAGGCTCATCGACCGGGTTCGTGCCGTGAAGTCGGTCCGCGGGTAGATCAGCCACTGCAGCACCGGGCCGGGGCCGCCCTCGTTTCGCGCCAGCTGGGCGACGACGGCGGCCAGGTTGCCGCCGGCGCTGTCGCCGCCGACCGCGACCCGCCCGGGCGCCGCGCCGAGTTCGGCGGCGTGCTCGTGTGCCCACCGGAAGGCGGCGTAGGCATCCTCGACCGCGGCGGGCGCCGGGTGCTCGGGAGCCAGCCGGTAGTCGATCGACAACACGTGGATGCCCGCGTCACGGCACGTCAGCCGGCACAGCGGGTCGTAGGTGTCCAGGTCGCCGATCACCCATCCGCCGCCGTGGTAGAAGACCAGCAACGGCGCCTCGGCCCCGTCGGCCGGGCGGTAATGGCGGGCGCGGATCTCGCCCGCCGGTCCGGGCAGCGAGATCTCGTCCACCTCGACGTGAACCTGAGGTCCAGGCAAGGCCGCCGTCGTCTCGCGCAGCTGGGCCCGGGAGGCGGCCGCGTCGTCGTCGACGACCAGGCCGTCGATGCCGACGGCGTGCAGCCCGGACAGCATCAGCTGCAGCGTCGGGTCCAGCGTGTTGCCGTCGATGATGACCGAGCGCCCGCCGAACAGCGCCCGCTTGGCGGGGGTCGGAATCCACGGAATGACCTTGACGCCGATGGTGGAAACGGCGCCCTGCACGCGGCTCGTCCACCGCATCGATGCGCGTTTGGCTCCGAGGTCGAGCTCCGCCGCGAGACTCTTGGCCATCACTTTCTCCTGCTCCCCTAGTCACGCTGACAACGGTTGTCCGATACCCGTCTGCACCCGGCGCGCCGTGCGACCAACTTTACGGGCGTCGCCGAGGCGTGCGGGCCAGGGGATGCCCGCGCGGGCATTGCTTACGTGGCGTTTGCGGCTGGGTAATATCGTGATCCCCAAGTCGGTGAACCCATACGGATTGCGAGTAATTCCGCGGCGGATCCGGATCCACGAACTTCAATTTCACAGGTAGGTGAATGACGTTGACTCGCGAGTCGGGCGCCGCAGTACCGTCAATAGCTCTCAATGACGAAAACACCATCCCGGTGCTCGGCCTCGGAGTCGCCGAATTGTCGGAGGAGGACACCGAGCGCGCGGTGTCGGCCGCGCTGGAAATCGGCTGCCGGCTCATCGACACCGCCGCCGCCTACGGGAACGAAGCCGCCGTGGGCCGCGCGATCGCCGCTTCCGGGATTCCACGCGCGGAGCTTTTCGTCACCACAAAGCTGGCCACCGCGGACCAGAGTATTTCCAAGGCCCCGCTGGCCTGCAGCGCCAGCCTGGAGCGTCTCGGCCTGGACTACATCGACCTCTACCTGATTCATTGGCCGGCGCCGGCGCAGGGCCAGTACGTCGACGCCTTCGGCGGCTTGATCCAATGCCGCGCCGAGGGCCAGGCCCGCTCGATCGGGGTCTCCAACTTCACCGAGGACCAGCTCTCCACGGTGATCGACCTGACGTTCGTCACGCCGGCGGTCAACCAGATCGAGCTGCACCCGCTGCTCAACCAGGACGATATGCGCAAGGCCAACGCGCAGCACAACGTCGTCACCCAGTCCTACACGCCGCTCGCGCTGGGCAAGCTGACCGATAACCCGACAGTGACCTCGGTGGCCGCCGAATACGGCAAGACGCCGGCCCAGGTGCTGCTCCGCTGGAACGTGCAGCTGGGCAATTCGGTCGTTTTCCGCTCGAGCAACCCCGAGCGGATCGCCGGCAATTTGGACATCTTCGATTTCGAATTGGCCGGCGAGCACATGGACACGATCAACGCCCTCAACGACGGCACCCGGCTGCGCCCGGACCCGGACACCTACGACGGCGCTTAACCGGCGGGCTATCCCGCCGGGCAGGTGGCCGCGGCCTGACGCAGCACCGCCGCCGACGGCTGGTCGACGGGCAACTGGTAACCGCGCAGCACGGCGATGAACTGCATCGCGTACTGGCAAGCGAACGCGGTGTTGGGCGGCATCCACTGGGCCGGCGGCGAATCGCCCTTGTCCTGATTGGCCTGCCCCTCGACGGCCAGCAGGTTGGCCGGATCGTTGGCGAAGCGCAGCCGCTCGGGGTTCGGCCAGGCGTAGGCCCCCATGTCCCAGGCGTAGGCCAGCGGGACGATGTGGTCGATCTGCACCGCCTCGCCGACCTTGGCGCCGCGCGCAAACGTCACCGTGGTGTTGGTGTACGGGTCGTGCAGGGTTCCGGTGGCCACCGCGTTCGGGCACCGCTTGATCGACACGTAGGTCTTGTCGACGAGGTCGCGGTCGAGGATGTCGTCGCGGGTGTCGCACCCGTTGTGCCCCAGCGGGGCGTCGTTGTCGTCGTCCCACGCGTCGCCGAACGCCGGGCGGCGGTAGTCGTAGCGGTGGACCCGCTCCGGCAGCACCCCCACGCCCGCGAGCACATCGGCGCCGGGTTGCACCGTGGGCACGTCGGCGCGGGCGGCGACTTCGGCGTGCTTGGACGAGACCGATCCCAGCGTCTGGTAGGCGACCAGCACCGCGAGCGCCGCGGCCGCCGCCAACCACAGCAGCAGCTTCTTGTTCAAGCCTTGTCCAGGTATTCGATCCGGTCGGTGTCGGTGAAACGCGCCGCAAGCAAACGCAATTCGGGGTTGGCGGGATCGCGCGCGTAGGTCCGCACGCAGAAGTCGCGGGCGGCTTCGATGTACGTCCCGTGGTCGGCCAGCGACAGCAGCCGCAACGTGACGGCCCGGCCGGATTGGTTGCGGCCCAGCACGTCTCCCTCGCGCCGCTCCTTGAGGTCCAGGTCGGCGAGGGCGAAGCCGTCCATGGTCTCGGCGACGGCGCGCAGCCGCCGCCCGGCCTGCGATTCCGGGGGGACCCAGCTGGCCAGCAGGCACAGGCTCGGATGCTCGCCCCGGCCGATGCGCCCGCGCAGCTGATGCAGCTGGCTGATGCCGAACCGGTCGGCGTCCATCACCAGCATGATCGTGGCGTTGGGGACGTCGACTCCCACCTCGATGACCGTGGTGCACACCAGCACATCGACGTCACCGGCGCGGAAGGCGGCCATCGCGGCGTCCTTCTCGTCGGCCGACAACCGCCCGTGCATCAGGGCCAGCCGCAGGTCCGCCAGCTCCCGGGAGCGCAATCGCTCGAACATCCCCACCGCGGTCGACGAGGGACGACGGCCCTCCTCTTTTTCCTTTTTTTCTTTTTCCGGGTCGTCGGTCTCGTCGATTCGGGGCGCCACCACATAAACCTGGCGCCCCGCGGAGACCTCCTCGATGATGCGGTGCCAGGCACGCTCGAGCCACGTGGGCTTGTCGTCGACGAAGATGACACTGGTGCTGATCGGCTGGCGTCCGCGCGGAAGTTCGCGCAGCGTGGAGGTCTCCAGGTCGCCGTACACCGTGAGCGCGACGGTCCGCGGTATCGGCGTCGCGGTCATCACCAGCAGGTGCGGCGTGATGCCCTCGGGAGCCTTGGCGCGCAGTTGATCTCGCTGCTCGACGCCGAACCGGTGCTGTTCGTCGACCACCACCATGCCCAGGTTGTGGAAGTTCACCGCGTCCTGCAGCAGCGCGTGGGTGCCGATGACGATGCCGGCGTGACCGCCGACGACCTCGTCGCGGACCTGCTTCTTCTGCGCGGCCGTCATCGAGCCGGTGAGCAGCGCCACCCGCGTCGCGTTGTCCGCCCCGCCCAGCTGGCCCGCCATCGCCAACTCGCCGAGGACGTCGCGGATCGACCGGAGATGTTGTGCAGCAAGGACTTCCGTGGGCGCCAACAGCGCGCACTGGTAGCCCGCGTCGACCATCTGCAGCATCGCCAGCACCGAGACGATCGTCTTGCCGGAGCCGACCTCGCCCTGCAGCAGGCGGTTCATCGGGCGATTCGCGGCCAGGCCCTCGGACAACACGCCGAGCACCTCGCGCTGACCCGCCGTCAGCTCGAAGGGCAACCGCCGCAACAACTCCGCCGCCAGGCCGTCGTCTCGCCGCGGCGCAGCGGGCCCGGATTGCGACAACTCGCCGTGTCGGCGGGCGACCAGCGCCCACTGCAGGCCGACGGCCTCGTCGAACGTCAATCGCTCACGCGCCCTTTGGCGTTCGCGCTCGTCCTCGGAGAGGTGGATCGCTCGTAGCGCCTCGTCCTCGGAGATCAGGCCGAGTTGGGCGCGCAGGTCTTCCGGCAGCGGATCGGGCACCGGGTCGAGGACGTCCAGCACTTGGCGCACGCAGCCGAAGATGTCCCAGCTCTGCATCTTCGTGCTGGCCGGATAGATCGCGAAGAAGCGGCCCTCGTACGCCGACGTCACCTCTTCGCTGCTGACGGCCTGCGAGGCGACGGCGATCTTCTTCAGCGACCGGGTGCCGTAATTGCTTCCGCCCGGCGACTCGATGATGAGAAACGCCGGATGGGTCAGCTGCATGGCGCCTCTGAAATAGCCGATCTCTCCCGACAGCATCACCTTCGTGTCTTTGACGAGGTCCTTCTTGAGATAGTTCGCGTTGAAGAAGGTGGCGGTCACTTTGCCGCGGCCGGAGCCGACGGTGATGCGGTGACACAACCGGCGGGGGGTCTTCTTCATCGGAAACGTTTCCGTCGCCGTGATCGTGTCCACGATGGTGATGTGCTGGCCCTCTTCCGGCCGCTCGTCGCCGGCGCCCCACCGGGCCGCGCCTTCGGTGTAGCTGCGCGGGTAGTGGCGGAGCAGGTCGTCGACGGTCCGGATGCCGAATATCTCGTCGAGCAGCTTGACCGCCTTGCCGCCCACCACGAAGGTCAACCGGTCGGACAGCGACGCCACGGCTACTCGACCCCGACCAGCAGGACGTCGCCGCGGTGGCCGGTGCGGTAGGTCATCAGCTCGGTCCCCGGATGGTTGTCGTGCACGTGGTCCTGCAGGACCTCGCCGACGGTAAGGCCGTCGGCCTCCGTCATGCCGGCGCCGATCAGCACGGTCACCAGGTCGCCGCCGGATGCCAGCAGCAGGTCGAGCAGGCCGATCGCCGCCGCGGCCACGTCGGCGGCCACGATGAGCACCTCGTCGCCCGCGATGCCCAGGCCGTCGCCCGGCTGGCAGCGACCGGCCCACGTCAACGCGCTCTCGGTCGCGACACGCACCGACCCGTGCCGGGCCGCACCGGCGGCGCGGGCCATCGTGAAGCCGTCGTCGACCGCCTGCCGGTCCGTCTCGTGCACGGCCAGCGCGGCCAGCCCCTGCACCATCGACCCCGCGGGTATCGGCACCACGTCGATCCCCCACCCGATGGCCGCCGTGCAGCCGGCCACCAGCTCCTCGGCGGCCACATACCCGTTGGGCAGCACCATCACCTGGGCGGCGCCGGTGTCGACCACGGCCCGCACCAGCTGGTGGGCGCTGATGTCGCCGATGTCCGGATCGGGCCGCAGCACGCAGGCGCCCTCGCCGGAGAACAGCTCGGCGGCGCCGTCGCCGTCCACGACGGCCAGCACCGCGCGTTCGCGCGTCCAGCCGCCGGCGGGCATCCCGGTGGCACCGGAGGTCAGCGCCGAGATGACGATGCGGCTGAGGCGCCCGGCCGCCAGCCCGGCCTCGACGGCCGCCCCGGCGTCGTCGGTGTGCACGTGCACCGAGTAGCTGTCCAGCGTGGTGGCTTCCTGCGCGGCCGCCGCGGCGATGGCCACGGATTCCCCGAGGCCCTCGAGCCGATTCCGCAGCGCGTCCGCGGCCTCGGAATCGCAGCCGTCCAGCCGGTACATCACCTCGAACTGCGGTGCCGGCTGTTCGGTGGCCGTTTCGGGCCAGTGCGCGCGCGGCGACGGCGCGTACACCGCGCGGCGGGGCGCCTGACCCGTGACGGCGCAGCGCAGCGCGTCCAGCAGGACGAGCAGGCCGCGCCCGCCGGCGTCCACCGCGCCGGCGTGGGCGAGGACATCGAGCTGCTCGGGGGTCTTTTCCAGCGCGATCACCGCCGCATCGCCGGCGGCGGTGATCGCGGCGGGCAGCCCTTCGGCGGCGCACTCCCCGACGGCCTCGGCGGCGGCCCGCAACACCGAGACGATGGTCCCCGGGACTTCGGCGCCGCCCATCGACTCGATGACCAGCTCCACGCCGCGCCGCAACGCGTCCCCGAGGACGGCGGCGTCCATGTGGGCCAGCTCGCCGCCGGACTCAGCGGCCGCGGTCGCGGCGACATCGGCGATGCCACGCAGGATCTGCGACAGTATCACCCCGGAATTGCCGCGGGCGCCGTTCAGCGCACCGGTCGACAGGGCCGCGGCCACCCGGGCCACGCACCCGTCGCCGCCGGCCCCGCCCGCTCCTGCAGAGGCCTCCGCCAGCGCGGAACGCATGGTGAACAGCATGTTGGCGCCGGTGTCGGAATCGGCGACCGGGAAGACGTTGAGCCGATTGATCTCGTCGATGTGGGTGATCAGGTCGCTGACGGCGGTGTGGGCCCAGTGCCGCAGGGTCGCGGCGTCCAGTAGCGCCTCTGACGTGCCCAAGCGACCCACCTCCCTCGGAGCCTCTCAGCGGCCAGCCAGGACGGCGCGCCCACTGCCTGAGTGCGCCGACCCATCGAGCCTAGCCAGCGCGGGCGACAATGCCGGGTCTGCGTCGCCGGACGGGTGTTGATCGTTTTGGTGGTTGCCCATGTCAGTCGGTATCCTGGGCTGGCCCGAGTCATTGCGGGCTGTCCCGGCCCTTGCCAGACCGCCGAGCCGGACCCCTGAACATTTGAGGAGTTTGAACAATGGCCGCTGTGTGCGATATCTGCGGGAAAGGCCCCGGCTTCGGCAAGTCGGTGTCGCACTCCCACCGCCGCACCAGCCGCCGGTGGGACCCCAACGTTCAGACCGTGCACGTCGTGACCCGTCCGGGTGGCAACAAGAAGCGGCTGAACGTCTGCACGTCCTGCATCAAGGCCGGCAAGGTCGTCCGCGGCTAATCCCGCACGACGAGGACGGTCTTTCCCGCGCGCCTGCCGGGACGCTGACCGCTCTCGAACGCTTCGCGCCCCCTGTCGAGCGGGAAGGTCGCCGCGATTTCCACCTGCAGCCGGCCCGTGTCGACGAGGTCGGCTAGCTCGGCGAGCTGAACCCGATCGGGCGTCACGATAAAGAAGGTGGCGCTCACGCCGTAGTCGTCGGCCTTCCCCGCCGGCGGTGGTGCCGAGAGGGTGATCAGCCGTCCCCCCGGACGCAGCACTGCGAACGACCGGTCCAGCGTCTCGCCGCCGACGGTGTCGATGACGACGTCGTACGCGGGACCGTCGTCGTCGAACGCCTCGGTGCGCACATCGATGACCCGTTGCGCGCCGAAGCCGGCGACGAGCTCGCGCGCGTCGCTGCGGACGGTGGCGGTGACCCGCGCGCCGAGGATGGCGGCGAGCTGAACCGTCAACGCGCCGACCCCGCCCGCCCCGCCGTGCACCAGGACCTCTTCCCCCGGCCGGACGGCGGCATGGTCGACCAGGGCCTGCAGTGCGGTGAGCCCGGCGAGCGGCAGCGCGGCGGCGGCGACGTGCGACGCCGTCGACGGCTTGGCGGCCAGGTCGGCCGCCGGCACCGCGACATATTCGGCGGCAGCGCCGTCGCGGTCGAATTGGATCAGGCCGTACACCTCGTCGCCGGCAGCGAAAGCGGCCACGCCCGAACCGATTTCGGAGATCACGCCGGACACCTCGTGGGACGGGATCACCGGGGTCCGGTCGGCGCCGCCGCGGGTCCAGGTCTCCTCCCACGTCAGCTCGTCGAACGTGATGGCCGCCGCGTGCACCGCGATCAGCACTTCCCCGGGCGCCGGCACCGGGACGGGCGCGCGCTCGACGACCAACACCTCGGGGCCGCCCCGCCGATGTGCGCGCAGGGCGGTCATCTCGGTCACGGCAGCCGCCAATCGATCGGGTCGGCGCCCATCCCCGCCAGCAGCTCGTTGGCGCGGCTGAACGGGCGCGAGCCGAAAAAGCCGCGAGACGCCGACAGCGGCGACGGGTGCGGCGACTCGATCGCCACGCAATTGCCTTCGGCCAGCATGGGTTTCAGCGTCGACGCGTCGCGGCCCCACAGGATGGCCACCAGCGGCAGCGAGCGCTCGGCCAGCGCGCGTATCGCGCACTCGGTCACCGCCTCCCACCCCTTGCCCCGGTGCGACGCCGGGTTGTTGGGCCGCACGGTCAGCACCCTGTTCAGCAGCATCACGCCGCGCTGCGCCCAGGGCGTCAGGTCGCCGCACGCCGGCTGGGGGTGGCCCAGGTCGGCGGCGTACTCGTCGAAGATGTTGGCCAGGCTGCGGGGCAGCGGACGCACGTCGGGCGCCACCGAAAAACTCAGGCCCACGGCGTGCCCGGGCGTCGGATAGGGGTCCTGACCGACGATCAGCACCTTGACGTCGTCGAACGGATAGGTGAAGGCGCGCAACACGTTTGGCCCGGCCGGCAGGTACCGGCGACCCGCGGCGATCTCGGCCCGCAGAAACTCCCCCATCTGGGCGACCTGGTCGGTGACGGGCTTGAGCGCGGTGGCCCAGCCCGGTTCGACGAGCTCGCTCAGCGGGCGCGCGGTCATTGCAGCCCCTTGACGAGCAGCACCACCGTGTCGGCGCCGGCGCGCCGGTCCTTCGAGATCTCCCGATATTCCGGTGATTGCGCCCAACCGCGGAACGCGGCCTCGTCGGGAAATGACATCAGCACCAGCTTCTCGCGGTCCCAGTCGCCCTCGACGACCTCGGGCGACTCGTCGGCGGCGAGCAGCGTTCCGGGGTGATGACGGAAGACCTCCATGAACCTCGCCTGGTACCGGTCGTAGGCTGCCCGGTCGGTGAACCTGAGTTGGGCGATCGCGTAGACGGTCACCGCGTCACACTAATACGACTGCCAGCCCGCGTAACCGCTCCACTCCGAGCCGTCGACGAGCACGCGGGCCGGGCCGTCGAGCACGCGGCCGATCACACGCCAGCCGGCCGGCGCCGGGCCGGCGAAACAGGCCGCCAGGGCGTGGTCCTCACCGCCGGAGAGGACCCACGCCAATGGGTCGGCGCCGACGACGTGACCGGCGGCAGCAAGCGCATCGCGGTCCGCGCCCAGCGCCGCGGCGGACAAGTCGATGCCGACCCCGGACGCCTCGGCGACGTGCCGCAAGTCGGCGATCAGCCCGTCGGATACGTCGATCATCGCCTCCGCGCACGCGGCCGCGGCGACGGCGCCCTGGCCATAGGGCGGTTCCGGCACCAGGTGGCGGCGCCGCAGCTCGTCGAAACCCTCAATCCCGTTCTGCCACAGGGAATATCCGGCAGCGGAGCGGCCCAGTTCACCGGCGACGGCGATCACCGAGCCGGCCTTCGCCCCGGACCGCAGCACGGGGGCGCGGCCGTCGAGGTCACCCAGCACCGTCACCGACAGCACCCATTGCGGGCAGCTGACCAGGTCGCCGCCGGCGATGCCGGCGCCCATCCGCCCCGCCTCGTCCCACATCCCGTCGACCAGCGCGTCCACCTGCGCGGCCGGTGTGTCGCCGGGCGCCGCGAACCCGACGACGAAGGCCGTGGCCCGCCCGCCCATCGCCTCGATGTCGGCGGCGTTCTGCGCGATCGCCTTGCGGCCGACGTCGTGGGGCGTCGACCAATCCAGCCGAAAGTGCCGGTCCTGCACCAGCACATCGGTCGAGACCAGGGTGCGGCCGTCGCCCGCCGACACCAGCGCCGCGTCGTCCCCGGGCCCGACCAGTACCGCGTCGGGTTGCCGACGGCCGCGCACCGCCCGATCGATGACGGCGAACTCGCCGAGCCGCGCCAGCGTGGGGGACTCCCCCGATGTGTCGTCGCGCACGCCACCTCCTCCGGCCCTCTGCGGTCGCCCCGACCTGCGGTAAGTTGGGTCTCTGCCCGATCGCGCCAGTGTAAGAGAAGGAGGTGCGCGGGCGGTGAACGCCGAACCCGATACCCGTTCCGCAACCGACGCCGGACCACCGCGTGCCGTGATGATCGCGGCGATCGCGCTGGCCGTCGTGGCGATCGGGGTGATCCTGGGCATCGCGGCGACCCGCCAGACGCCGCCTCAGCCGGTTACGGTCGCGGCCTTCCCGGCGCCGCAGGCGACCAGCGCCGCCTGCCGGGCGCTGGCCGACGCGCTGCCGCAGCGGCTCGGCGATTACCAGCGCGCGCAGCTGGCGCAGCCGGCGCCCGACGGCGCGGCGGCCTGGCGGACCTCGCCCGACAGCCAGCCGGTGGTGTTGCGCTGCGGGCTCGACCGCCCCGCCGAGTTCGTGGTGGGGTCCCCGATTCAGATCGTCGATCGGGTGCAGTGGTTCGAGGTGGCCGCCGGCCAGCAATCCGCGGGCGAGGCCGGCAGGGCCACGTGGTACACGGTCGACCGGCCGGTGTACGTGGCGCTCACGCTGCCCGCGGGATCGGGACCGACGCCCATCCAGCAGCTCTCCGACGCGATCGACCACACCATCGCGGCCGTGCCGATCGACCCGGCACCCGCACGGTCCTAGGCCGATAGTGGCGACCCGCCGCGCCCGGCTACGCCGCGCTTGCGATCGCCACTAGCGCAGGCCCACGCCCCGCGCCAGGGCCGTCTCCACCATGATCGCGAGCAGGGCGGGATAGTCGACTCCGCTGGCCGCCCACATCCTCGGATACATCGAGGTGGTCGTGAAGCCCGGCATCGTGTTGATTTCGTTGATGATTGGCCCGTTGTCGGTGAGGAAAAAGTCGACCCGGGCCAGGCCCTGGCAGTCGATGGCCTTGAACGCCCGGATCGCCAATTGGCGCACCGCGTCGGCGATGTCGTCCTCGACCTTCGCGGGCACGTCCAATTCGGCCGCGTCCTCGAGGTATTTCGTCGCGAAGTCGTAGAACGAGTCCTCGCGGCCCCGCACCCCGGCCACCCGGATCTCGCCCACGGTGCTGGCTTGCACTGTGCCGTCGGGCATTTCGAGGACGCCGCACTCCAGCTCGCGACCGTTGATCGCCGCCTCGACGATCACCTTCGGATCGTGCCGACGGGCGTTGGCGACCGCGGCGGGCAGCTCGTCCCAGCTCGCGGCCCGGCCCACGCCGATCGAGGAGCCGCCGCGCGCGGGCTTCACGAACACCGGCAGGCCCAGGCGCTCGCGCTCGCCGAGGCTCAGCTCCGCCAGCGGCGGGCGCAGCACCGTGTGCGGACCGACCGGAAGTCCCTCGGCGGCAAGGAGCTTCTTCATGAACTCCTTGTCCATGCCCGCGGCGCTGGCCAGCACCCCGGCGCCCACGTAGGGCACGCCGGCGAGCTCCAGCAGCCCCTGGATCGTGCCGTCCTCGCCGTAGGGGCCGTGCAGCACCGGGAACACCACGTCGACGGACGTCAAAACTTCACCGGCCCCTGGCGACAGCGAGACCAGCTCGCCGCCGCGCCGGGGATCCGCCGGCAGGGCCAGCTCGGTGCCCGATTCGGCGGTCACCTCGGGCAACTGCCGATCGGTGATCGCCAGGGCATCCGGGTCGCCCTCGGTGAGCACCCACGAACCCTGCGGGGTGATGCCGATCGGGATCACCTCGAAACGCCGGGGGTCGAGGTTGCGCAGAATGCTGCCCGCCGACACGCACGAGATGGCGTGCTCGTTGCTGCGACCGCCGAAGACGACGGCGACGCGCACGCGCTGGCTGGCATTCACAACCTGGAGAGGCTACCGGTTGAGGGGCCCCGGGGTCGGGCACCGGACCGCCAGCTGGGCTTTCGCTAGCCGGAGCGCCTCATTCGGGCTTGGTGCTGCGGCCCAGCAGCAACGCCATCGCCTCGTCCACCGACAGCCCCTTGTGGCAGACCCGGTGCACGGCCTCGGTCAGGGGCATCTCGACGTCGTAGCTGGCCGCCAGCGCGAGCACGGCCTCGCACGACGTCACGCCCTCGACCACGTGTCCCTCCCCCGCCTGCGTGGCCGACTCCATGGTCCCGCCGCGGCCCAGGCATTCGCCGAACGACCGGTTGCGCGAATGCGGCGAGGTGCAGGTGGCCACCAGGTCTCCGACGCCGGCCAGCCCGGCCAGCGTCGCCCCCTTGGCGCCGAGGGCTATGCCCAACCGCATGATCTCCGCGAGGCCCCGCGTGATGATCGCCGCGGCCGTGTTTTCGCCGAGCCCGACGCCGGCCGCCATTCCGCAGGCGAGCGCGATGACGTTCTTGCAAGCCCCGCCGACCTCGGTGCCGACCACGTCGCTATTGGTATAAGGACGGAAGTAGCCGCTGTTCAGCATGCGCTGCACGGCAACCGCGCGGCCGGAGTCGCTGCACGCGACGACCGTGGCGGTGGGCTGGCACTGCGCGATCTCACTGGCCAGGTTCGGCCCCGAGATCACCGCGACCTGAGTCGGGTCCACGCCGGTCACCGAGATGATCACCTGGCTCATCCGCATGAGCGTGCCCAGTTCGATGCCCTTGGCGAGGCTGACGAGGGTGGCGCCGTCGGCCACCAAGGGCGCCCACCGCTCGAGGTTGCCGCGCATCGTCTGCGCCGGCACCCCCAGCAGCACCGTCGTCGCGCCGGCCAGCGCCTCGCTCGCGTCGGCGGTGGCACGGATGCCCGGCGGCAACAGCGTGCCGGGCAGATAGGCGGGGTTGTAACGAGTGGCGTTGATCTGGTCGGCGACGTCGGAGCGCCGCGCCCACAGCGCGACTTCTACTTCCGGCCCTCCCGCGTCGGCCAGCACCTTGGCCAGCGCCGTCCCCCAGGCACCGGCACCCATCACCGCGACGGCGCCCTCCGAACCGGCAACCGTGCTGGCCATGTGATCCCCAATCTGTGACGCGACGGTGTTCCGTCACGCTACCGCGACGCCGGGCCGCACCGATCGCGCTGGCAGGATGGCGGGATGAGCGGCACACGGGCCGACGGGGCGGACGACGGCGCGGGTGACGTCGCGTTGATCATCGCCGTCAAGCGGCTGGCCGCCGCCAAGACCCGCCTGGCCCCGGTCTTCTCGGCGCCCACGCGGGAGAAGGTGGTGCTGGCCATGTTGGTCGACACCCTGACCGCCGCGTCGGGCGTCGAGGCGCTGGGCTCGATCACAGTCGTCACGCCCGACGACGCCGCGGCGGCCGCGGCGGCCGAGCTCGGCGCCGGCGTGCTGGCCGACCCGACACCCGATGGCGACCGCGACCCACTGAACAGCGCGATCGCCGCCGCCGAACGAGCGGTAGCCGCGGCATTCACCAATATCGTTGTGCTGCAAGGCGATTTGCCCGCGCTGCAAACCCAGGAGTTGGCCGAGGCCATTACCGCCGCCCGCCAGCACCGGCGCAGCTTCGTCGCCGACCGGCTGGCCACGGGAACCGCCGCGCTCTGCGCGTTCGGCGCCCCGCTGGATCCGCAGTTCGGCCCGGATTCGTGCGCGCGGCACCGGCATTCGGGCGCGATCGAGCTCACCGGCGCCTGGCCCGGCCTGCGATGCGACGTCGACACCCCCGCGGACCTGGCGGCCGCGCGTCGCCTCGGGGTGGGGACGGCGACCGCCCGGGCCATCAAATAGCACGAGCGCAGCACTAACCGAACCGCGCAACAGCAAACTTGTACAGCTGATGAACGGCGCGCCAACTGCGAATGGATGTCCGCCGAGCGCTAGCAGCACCAGCGGGTGATGAGCGATGATCGCAGGGTGACCGAAACCGAAGCCGAGGCGCGGCCCGACGAGACCACATGGCATTCAGGCGAGGCCAACGTGGCGGCCCCACCCGCGGCCACCCCCGCCGCGATCTCCGACGAGCTGCCCGAGGACCGTTACCTCAACCGGGAACTGAGCTGGTTGGACTTCAACGCGCGCGTGCTGGCGCTCGCCGCCGACAACTCGCTGCCGCTGCTGGAGCGCGCGAAGTTCCTGGCGATCTTCGCGTCCAACCTCGACGAGTTCTACATGGTGCGGGTGGCCGGCCTCAAGCGCCGCGACGAGATGGGCCTGTCCGTCCGGTCGGCCGACGGCCTGACCCCGCGCGAGCAACTGGCCCGCATCGGCGAGCAGACCCAGCGAATCGCCACCCGGCACGCGCGGGTGTTTCTCGATTCGGTGCGACCGGCGCTGGCCGAGGAGGGCATCCACATCGTCACGTGGGCGGATCTCGATCAGGCGGAGCGCGACGAATTGTCGACCTATTTCACCGAACAAGTCTTTCCCGTCCTGACCCCGCTGGCGGTCGATCCCGCTCACCCGTTCCCGTTCGTCAGCGGGTTGAGCCTGAACCTGGCGGTCATGGTGCGCCAGCCCGAGGACGGTGGCCAGCACTTCGCCCGGGTCAAGGTGCCCAACAACGTCGATCGCTTCGTCGAGCTCGACGCCCGCGGTGTTTCCGACGACGGCCCGGGAATCGTCCGCTATCTACCGATGGAAGAACTGATCGCGGCCTTCCTGCCCGAGCTGTTCCCGGGTATGGAAATCGTTGAGCATCACGCCTTCCGCATCACCCGCAACGCGGACTACGAGGTTGAAGAGGACCGCGACGAGGATCTGCTGCAGGCGCTGGAACGGGAGCTCGCACGCCGGCGGTTCGGTTCGCCGGTGCGGCTCGAGATCGCCGACGACATGACCGAAAGCATGCTGGAACTGCTGCTGCGCGAACTCGACGTGCATCCCGGTGACGTCATCGAAGTGCCCGGCCTCCTCGACCTTTCGTCGTTGTGGCAGATCTACGGGATCGAGCGGCCCGCGCTCAAGGATCCGACATTCGTTCCGGACACCCACCCCGCCTTCGCCGACCGCGAAACACCGCGCAGCATCTTCGCGACGCTGCGCGAAGGCGATGTGCTGCTTCATCATCCGTACGACTCGTTCTCGACCAGCGTGCAGCGCTTCATCGAGCAGGCCGCCGCCGACCCCAACGTGCTGGCGATCAAGCAGACGTTGTACCGCACCTCTGGTGATTCACCGATCGTCCGGGCGCTGATCTCCGCGGCCGAGGCCGGAAAGCAAGTGGTGGCCATGGTGGAGATCAAGGCGCGCTTCGACGAGCAGGCCAACATCCGCTGGGCGCGCGCACTTGAGCAGGCGGGCGTGCACGTCGTCTACGGGTACGTCGGGCTGAAGACACACTGCAAGACCTGCCTCGTGGTGCGCCGCGAGGGTTCGGCGATCCGTCGGTACTGCCACATCGGGACCGGCAATTACAACGGGAAGACGGCGCGGCTGTACGAGGACGTCGGTCTGCTCACGGCGTCCCCCGAAATCGGCGCCGATCTGACCGATTTGTTCAATTCGCTTACCGGCTACTCGCGCAAGGTTTCGTATCGCAATCTCTTGGTCGCCCCGCACGGTATTCGCACGGGCATCATCGAACGCGTCGAGCGCGAGATCGCCGCCCACCGCGAACACGGGGGCGGCCGGATCCGGATGAAGATGAACGCTCTGGTCGACGAGCAGGTGATCGACGCGTTGTATCGCGCGTCGCGGGCCGGTGTGCGGGTCGAGGTGGTGGTCCGCGGTATCTGCGCGCTGCGCCCGGGCGCGGAGGGCTTCTCGGAGAACATCTCGGTCCGTTCGATCCTCGGCCGCTTCCTGGAGCACTCGCGGATCATGCATTTCAACCGCATCAACGAGTTCTGGATCGGCAGCGCCGACATGATGCACCGCAACCTCGACCGGCGGGTCGAGGCGCTGGTTCAGGTCAAGGATCCGCGGCTCACCGCATATCTGGACGACTTGTTCACCTCCGCGCTGGACCCGTCGACCCGGTGCTGGGAACTAGGTCCCGACGGGCAGTGGACCGCGTCGCCCCAGGAGGGTCAGACCGTGCGCGACCATCAGGTATGGCTGATGGAGCGGCACCGCAGCCCCTGACGCCGTGTGGTAGCTTCCAGGTCGCATCCACGACCGCGAGCGAATTGACCTGCAGGAGTTTAGGTGTCGAACCAGACCTCATCGGCGGGTCGGCGGTCGGGAAGCCGGATCGTGTACGCCGGGGGCGCGGTGCTGTGGCGGACCGGCGGCGACGATCCGGCGGGCGCCAGCCTCGAGGTCGCGGTGATCCACCGCCCCCGTTACGACGACTGGTCGCTGCCGAAGGGCAAGGTGGATCCCGGCGAGACGGCCCCCGTGGCGGCGGTCCGCGAGGTGTTCGAGGAGACGGGCCACCGCGCCATCCTCGGCCGGCGGCTCGACATGGTGAGCTATCCGATCGAGCAGGGCGTCAAGAAGGTCTACTACTGGGCGGCGCGCGACACCGGCGGCGAATTCACGCCGGGACGCGAGGTCGACGAGTTGGTGTGGCTGCCGGTCGCCGCGGCGAAGGACAGACTCACCTACCCGCACGATCGAAAGATGTTGCGCCACTTCGCGAAACAGCCCGAAGACACGCGAACCGTGCTGGTGGTCCGGCACGGCACCGCCGGCCGGAAATCCCGTTTCAAAGGCGACGACACCAAGCGCCCGCTCGACAAGCGGGGACGCGCGCAGGCGGAGGCACTGGTTCCCCAGCTGCTGGCTTTCGGCGCCACCGAGGTGTACGCCGCGGACCGGCTCCGCTGTCACCAGACCGTCGAACCGCTCGCCGAGGAACTCGGTGTGACGATCCACAACGAGCCCGCCCTCACCGAGGAGTCATACGCAAAGAGTCCCAAGCGGGCCCGCCACCGGATGCTGCGCATCGCCGAGGAGGCGGCCGGCACTCCCGTGATTTGCACGCAGGGCAAGGTGATTCCGGACCTCATCGCCTGGTGGTGCGAACGCGACGGGGTGCGCGCCGATAAGTCGCGCAACCACAAGGGCAGTACGTGGGTGCTGTCGCTGTCAGGCGGCCGTCTGGTGGCGGCCGACCACATCGGTGGTGCGCTGGCCGCGAACGTGCGGGCCTGACACACAAATACCCTCCGGGTGGCATTGCGCCACCCCGAAGGGTATTCGCGTGTGGAACTTCCTACCGGCGACCGCGCCGAGCGGCGGCCTTCTTGGCAGGAGCCTTCCGGGCCGGAGCCTTGCTCGCCGCCTTCTTCGCCGGGGCCCTCTTCACCGCGGCCTTCTTGGCCGGAGCCTTCTTAACCGCGGCCTTCTTGGCGGGAGCCTTCTTCACGACCTTCTTGGCCGGAGCCTTGGTCGCGACCTTCTTGGCCGGGGCCTTCTTAACGGCGGCCTTCTTGGCCGGGGCCTTCTTGGCCGCAGCCTTCTTGGCCGGAGCCTTGCTCGCCGCCTTCTTCGCCGGAGCCTTCTTCGCCGCCTTCTTGGCTGCGCCGGCTGCTACCACACCACGTTTCACTGCAGGTCCTTCCGCCGGGAGGCGCTGTGCGCCAGACACAACCGCTTTGAATTGAGCACCGGGCCGGAACGCTGGGACCGATGTCGGCTTTACCTTTACCGTCTCGCCCGTGCGCGGATTGCGGGCCACCCGCGCCGCGCGCCGGCGCTGTTCGAAGACACCGAACCCGGTAATGGTCACACTGTCGCCCTTGTGCACCGCGCGCACAATGGTGTCGACAACATTCTCGACGGCGGCGGTTGCCTGCCGACGGTCCGAGCCCAATTTCTGTGTGAGCACATCTATGAGCTCTGCTTTGTTCATCCAAACCCTCCGAAGCCAGTGGTCCCATTTTTGGGAACCGACTTCGAACACGGTAAACCCTCACCCAGCAAATTTCCAAGAGCCACGCGCAATTTCAGGACCGAACGAACGAATTTTTCGCAATCCGGTTGCCGCCCTTGACCGGTGGCGCGGGGGCAAATTAAGACGGGCTACCTAAACCGTCGGTGGCGAAATCACCCTCCCGATCGACCCGTCAGGAGGCGGACAGAGTGCGCGGTTTCCAGTCCGGACGCGCCGCCTCGAAGGCCTCGATCTTGTCGAGTTTCCGCAGCGTAAGGCCTATATCGTCGAGACCCTCGAGCAATCGCCAAGCGGTGTGGTCGTCAATCTTGAACGGCAGCACCGTCGTTCCGGCGGTGATATTTCGATCTTGAAGATTGGCAGTGATTTCCAAGCCCGGGCTGCCCTCGATGAGCTTCCAAAGCAGTTCCACGCCGTCTTGAGAAACTTCCGCCGCCAGCAGGCCCGCCTTGCCGGCGTTGCCCCGAAAAATGTCACCGAATCGAGACGAGATGACCACCCGGAACCCGTAGTCCATGAGGGCCCACACCGCATGCTCGCGCGACGAGCCGGTGCCGAAATCGGGTCCGGCCACCAGAACCGAGCCGCGGTCAAAGGGGCTGAGATTGAGCACGAATGACGGATCGGAACGCCACGTGGCGAACAAGCCGTCCTCGAAACCGGTTCGGGTTACCCGCTTCAAGAACACCGCCGGAATGATCTGGTCGGTGTCGACATTGGACCGCCGCAGGGGCACACCGATGCCCGTGTGGGTGCGAAAGGCTTCCATTTCGTCCTCGATTCAAAATCAGTTGGAGTTCAAGTCGGCCGGCGCGGACAGCGTGCCCCGCACCGCCGTCGCCGCGGCGACCGCCGGGGATACCAGGTGGGTGCGGCCGCCTTTGCCCTGCCGCCCTTCGAAGTTGCGGTTGGACGTCGCGGCGCACCGCTCCCCCGGGGACAGCTGATCGGGGTTCATGCCCAGGCACATCGAGCATCCCGCCTGGCGCCACTCGGCGCCCGCGGCGGTGAAAACCTCGCCCAGCCCTTCGGCTTCGGCCTGCGCGCGCACCCGCATGGAGCCCGGCACGACGAGCATCCGCACCCCCGGTGCGACCTTCCGTCCCCGCAACACGTCGGCCACCGCCCGCAGGTCTTCGATACGGCCGTTGGTACAAGAGCCGACGAACACGGCGTCGACGCCGATCTCGCGCATCGGCGTGCCGGGTCGAAGGTCCATGTACGCCAAGGCTTTCTCGGCGGCCTGCCGCTCGGCGTCATCGGCCATCAGTTCGGGGTCAGGCACCGCCGCGCCCAGGGGGACCCCCTGTCCGGGGTTGGTGCCCCACGTGACGAACGGGCTCAACGAGGCCGCGTCGAGGTAGACCTCGGTGTCGAAGACGGCGCCGGCGTCGGTGCGCAGCTGCCGCCAGTAGGCCACCGCGGCGTCCCACTGCGCGCCGGTCGGCGCGTGCGGGCGGCCACGCAAGAACTCATACGTGGTCTCGTCCGGCGCCACCATGCCCGCCCTGGCTCCCGCTTCGATGCTCATGTTGCAGACCGTCATCCGGCCTTCCATCGACAGCGATTCGATGGCGCTGCCCCGGTATTCGATGACGTGACCCTGCCCCCCGCCGGTGCCGATCTTCGCGATCAGCGCGAGGATGATGTCCTTGGCGGTCACGCCGGCGGGCGACTGCCCGTCGACATTGACCGCCATCGTCTTGAACGGCCGCAGCGGCAGCGTCTGGGTGGCCAGCACGTGCTCCACCTCCGAGGTGCCAATCCCCATGGCCAGCGCCCCAAATGCGCCGTGCGTGGACGTGTGACTATCGCCACACACGATCGTCATCCCCGGTTGGGTGAGGCCCAACTGCGGCCCGACGACGTGCACGATGCCCTGTTCGATGTCGCCCATCGGATAGAGCCGGACGCCGAATTCCGCGCAGTTGCGCCGCAACGTCTCGACCTGGGTGCGCGACACCGGGTCGGCGATCGGCTTGTCGATGTCGACGGTGGGCACGTTGTGGTCCTCGGTGGCCAGCGTCAGGTCGGGGCGCCGCACTCCGCGGCCGGCCAGGCGCAGGCCGTCGAACGCCTGCGGGCTGGTCACCTCGTGCACCAAATGCAGGTCGATGTAGATCAGGTCGGGGGCCCCGGCCCGTTCGGAACCGCCCCCGGGCGCCACAACATGGTCGTCCCAAACCTTTTCGGCCAGGGTGCGCGGCTTGGCTTCGGATCCCATATCGAATTAGCCCCTATCCGGTCTTTCGGCTGGTCATCTCAGAATGCGAGACGCTAGTATCTCCTTGTGAGACAGCATAGCGGCATCGGCGTCCTCGACAAAGCGGTGGGCGTGCTGCATACGATCGCGGAATCCCCGTGCGGCCTGGCCGAACTCTGCGAGCGGACCGGGTTGCCGAGGGCCACCGCCTACCGGCTGGCGGCCGCCCTGGAAGTTCATCGGCTGCTGGCGCGCGACGACGAAGGGCGTTGGCGGCTCGGTCCGGCGGTCACCGAACTCGCCGCCCGCGTCAACGATCCGCTGCTGGCCGCCAGCGCGGCGGTGCTGCCCGGCCTGCGCGAGACCACCGGCGAAAGCGTCCAGTTGTATCGCCGCGAGGGCACCTCACGGGTCTGCGTGGCCGCCCTGGAACCGGCTGCGGGTCTTCGCGATACGGTCCCGGTCGGCGCGCGCCTGCCGATGACGGCGGGGTCGGGGGCCAAGGTGCTGCTCGCCTACGCCGATGCCGCCACTCAGAAGGCCGTGCTGCCGACGGCGAAATTCACCGACCGGACGCTGGCCGAAGTGCGCCGGCGCGGTTGGGCGCAAAGCGTGGCCGAGCGCGAGCCCGGGGTGGCGAGCGTGTCGGCGCCGGTGCGCGACGGCCGCGGTGCCGTCGTCGCCGCGATTTCGGTGTCCGGACCCGTCGATCGCATCGGGCGCCGCCCGGGGGCCCGTTGGGCCGCCGATCTGCTGTCCGCCGCGGAGGCCCTCGCCCGCCGGCTCTAGATAGCGCGGCGAGTGTGACGTCAGGGCGCAGATTGTGCGTACCGGGCGCCCTGCACGCACACCGAAAAGCGACCTGACAAACTGACGGCCATGGGAACCAATCAGCGCGCGAGCATCGTCATGTCGGAGGACGAGATCGCCGATTTCGTCGTCAAGAGCCGCACCGGAACGCTCGCCACCGTCGGCCCCGACGGCCAACCGCACCTGACCGCAATGTGGTACGCCGTCGTCGACGGCGAGGTGTGGCTCGAGACCAAGGCCAAGTCGCAAAAGGCGGTGAACCTCACCCGCGACCCGCGGGTGAGCTTTCTGATCGAGGACGGCGACACCTACGACACACTGCGCGGGGTGTCGTTCGAGGGCGTCGCGGAGATCGTCGACGATCCCGACGTCGCGCACCGGGTGGGCGTCAGCGTGTTCGAGCGCTATACCGGCCCCTACACCGACGACATGAAGCCCTTCGTCGAGCAGATGATGAACAAGCGGGTGTGCGTGCGCATCGTGGCGAGCCGCGCGCGTTCGTGGGATCACCGCAAGCTGGGCTTGCCGGCCATGCCGGTGGGCGGATCGACAGCCCCGGCGGTACTGCGGACCGGCCAGTAGTTGTTTGTAGCCCCGATGGGATTCGAACCCACGCTACCGCCGTGAGAGGGCGGCGTCCTAGGCCGCTAGACGACGGGGCCTGAACCGATCCGAGCTGCCAGCATAGCTCACCGGAGAAGGGCGACCTAATCGCAAGCCGTGCCGCGATTTTGCTGGGGTACCAGGACTCGAACCTAGAATGGCTGAACCAGAATCAGCTGTGTTGCCAATTACACCATACCCCATTGGCTGCCTAAAACCGCTGGTCACAACGGTTCTGCGGTTTCCCGCGCCGCCATGGCCGGCCGTCGTCGGCCTTTGTCAAACCGCTGTGCAGACTACCAAAAAGTTAGACCGCCCCGTCGCGCGCGGCCCGCAACCGCGCCAGGCTGCGCTCGCGGCCCAGCAGCTCGAGCGATTCGAACAGCGGCGGGCTGATCGTTGTTCCGGTCGCGGCGACGCGGATCGGGCCGAACGCCTTGCGCGGTTTGAGGGCCAGCCCGTCGATGAGCGCGGACTTGAGCGCGCCCTCGATGCGCTCCGTTGTCCAGTCCGTCACACCGTCCAGCGCGGCCAGCGCGGCCTCCAAGACCGCCATGCCGTCCGGGCCGAGCTCCTTGGCGGCGGCCCTCTCCTCGATCGCGTATTCGTCGTCGTTGAGGAACTTCAGCAGCTCCCACGCGTCGCTCAGCACCACGATGCGCGTCTGCACCAGCTCGGCGGCCTCGGCGAATCCGGCGTCATCCAGCCCGGTGTCGTGGCCGTGCGCGTCGAAGTAGTCGCGCAGCCGGGCGGTGAAGTCGGCGGCGTCCAGCATCCGGATGTGCTCGGCGTTGAGCGCGTCCGCCTTCTTCTGGTCGAATCGGGCCGGGTTGGAATTGACGTCGACGACGTCGAAGGCGGCCACCATTTCGTCGAGGCTGAACAAGTCGTGGTCGTCGGCGATCGCCCAGCCCAGCAGCGCAAGGTAATTCAGCAGACCCTCGGGGATGAAGCCGCGGTCGCGGTGGGCGAACAGGTTCGACTGCGGGTCGCGCTTGGACAGCTTCTTGGTTCCCTCGCCCAACACGGTTGGCAGGTGCGCGAATTGCGGTGTGCGCTCCGCCACACCAATCCGCATCAGCGCCCGATACAGCGCCAGCTGGCGCGGGGTCGACGGCAGCAGGTCCTCGCCCCGCAGCACGTGGGTGATCTTCATCAGCGCGTCGTCGACCGGGTTGACCAAGGTGTACAACGGATCTCCGCTCGCGCGGGTCAGCGCGAAATCGGGCACGCTGCCCGCCGCGAAGGTGGTCGTGCCGCGCACCAGGTCGTCCCACGCGAGGTCGTCGTCGGGCATCCGCAACCGCACCACCGGCTGCCGGCCTTCCGCCAGGAACGCCGCGCGCTGCGAATCGGTCAGCTGCCGGTCGAAGTTGTCGTAGCCCAGCTTGGGGTTGCGGCCCGCGGCGATGTGCCGCGCCTCGACCTCTTCCGGCGTCGAGAAGGCGTAGTAGGCCTCGCCGGCCTCGAGCAGCTGCGCCACCACGTCGCGGTAGATCTCGCCGCGCTGCGACTGCCGGTACGGCCCATAGGGTCCGCCGACCTCCGGCCCCTCGTCCCAATCCAGGCCGAGCCAGCGCAGCGCGTCGAGCAGGGCCAGATAGCTTTCCTCGGTGTCGCGCGCCGCGTCGGTGTCCTCGATGCGAAAGACGAAGGTGCCGCCGGTGTGTCGGGCGTAGGCCCAGTTGAACAGCGCGGTGCGCACCATCCCGACGTGCGGGGTGCCGGTGGGCGACGGGCAGAACCGGACTCGGACGGTCACGACTTTCCTTTTCGGACAACTGGATTGACGAGGCTGCCGATGCCCTCGATGGTGATGGATACCGTGTCGCCGTCCTCGATCGGTCCGACGCCGGCCGGCGTGCCGGTCAGGATGAGATCGCCGGGCAGCAGCGTCATCACGGCCGAGATCCACTCGATGATGGCGCCGACGTCGTGGATCATCAGCGAGGTGCGGCTGTGTTGCTTCACTTCGCCGTTGACCTCGGTGCGCAGTTCGAGATCCGCCGGGTCGACATCGGTGACGATCCAGGGCCCGACGGGGCAGAAGCTGTCGTGGCCCTTGGCGCGGGTCCATTGGCCGTCGGCCTTTTGTTGATCGCGCGCCGACACGTCGTTGGCGATGGTGTAGCCGAGGATGTTCTCGGCGGCCCGGGCGGCCGAAACGTCCTTGCAGGGCCGGCCGATGACCGCCGCCAACTCGCCCTCGAAGTGCACCGGTGATGCGTTGGCGGGCAGTCGAATCGGCACGTTGGGCCCGATGATCGCGGTGTTGGGCTTGAGGAATATCACCGGGTCCGCCGGGGCCGGGCCGGTTTCGAAGCCGCCCATTTCCGCGATGTGGTCGGCGTAGTTCTTGCCGACGCAGACCACCTTGCCGGCCAGCATCGGCGCCAGCAGCCGGACGTCGGCCAGCGGCCACGACCGGCCGGTGAACGTCGGGGTGCCGAACGGGTGCTCGGCGATCTCGCGGGCGATCATCGCGGCGGGATCGTCGAGTTCGCCCTCGATGCTGACGAAGGCGACACCGTCCGGGCTGGCGATTCGACCGAGGCGCATTCGCCCGAGCCTAGTGATGGTCGCGAGCGGCTCCCGCAACCGGTGCCGTGCTTGTGCAAGCATGGACGGATGCCCGAGGGGCGCCCTGCCGTCGTCGGCGCCGGCAAGCGGTGGTCGATCATGATCGTGTCGCTGTTCGTGACGACCAGTTCTTTCCTATTCATCAACGGCGTCGCCTTCCTGATCCCGTCGCTGGAGGCCACGCGCGGCACCCCGCTGGCCGAGGCCGGCTTGCTGTCGTCGATGCCGAGCTGGGGCATGGTGGTCACGCTGATCGCGTGGGGCTATGTGCTCGATCGCGTCGGCGAGCGGCTGGTGCTGACTTTGGGCTCGGGGCTCACCGCGGCGGCCGCCTACGCCGCGGCGTCGGTGCACTCGATGGTGTGGGTCGGCGTCTACCTGTTCCTCGGGGGCATGGCGGCCGCGAGTTGCAACACCGCCGGCGGCCGGCTGGTGTCCGCGTGGTTTCCCCCGCAGCAGCGCGGCCTCGCGATGGGGATCCGGCAGACCGCGCAGCCGTTGGGGATCGCGGCGGGCGCACTGGTCATGCCCGAGCTGGCCGAGCACGGCGTGCACGCGGGGCTGATGTTTCCCGCGCTGGCGTGCACGGCGGCCGCGGTGGCCAGCGCCCTCGGCATCGTCAACCCGGTGCGCAAGCCCCGGGAGACGGCGACCAAGGAGGAGCTGGCCAGCCCCTATCGCGCGTCACCGGTGCTGTGGCGGATCCACGCCGTCGCGGGCCTGCTGATGATGCCGCAAACGGTGACCGTGACGTTCATGCTGGTCTGGCTGATGAACCACCACCACTGGTCGGTCGCCGCGGCCGGCGGCCTGGTCACCCTGTCGCAGCTGCTCGGCGCGGTGGGCCGCGTCGCGGTGGGCCGCTGGTCCGATCGCATCGGCTCGCGCATGCAACCGGTCGCCATCATCGCCGCCGCCGCCGCGCTGACCCTGTTCCTGCTGGCACTTTCGGACCATCTCGATTCGCGGTTCGACATCCCGCTGATGGTCACCATCTCGGTGTTGGCCGTGCTCGACAACGGGCTGGAGGCGACCGCCATCACCGAATTCGCCGGGCCGTTCTGGAGCGGGCGCGCCCTGGGCATCCAGAACACCACCCAGCGCGTGATGGCCGCCGTCGGCCCCCCGTTGTTCGGTGTGCTGATCGGCGCGGCCCGATACCCGTCGGCGTGGCTGCTGTGCGGGTTGTTCCCGCTGGCGGCGGTGCCGCTGGTGCCGGTGCGGCTGCTGCCGCCCGGCCTGGAAACTACAGCGCGGCTGCGATCCGTTCGCCGACTTCGGTGGTGGCGCGCCGTTCGCTCCCACGAGTCGCCAGATAGGTCTCGACGGCCCCGTCCACCCGGGCCGCCGCAGCGTCCTCGCCGAGATGGGAAAGCAGCAGCGCCACCGACATGATCGCCGCGGTCGGGTCCGCGACGCCCTGACCGGCGATGTCGGGGGCGCTGCCGTGCACCGGCTCGAACATCGAGGGGTTGGCCCGGGTGGCGTCGATATTTCCGCTGGCGGCCAAGCCAATTCCGCCGCACACCGCGGCGGACAGGTCGGTGATGATGTCGCCGAACAGGTTGTCGGTGACGATCACGTCGAACCGTCCGGGGTCGGTGACCATGAAGATGGTGGCGGCGTCGACGTGTTGGTAGGCGACCTCGACGTCGGGATATTCCGCGCCGACCTCGGCGACGATCCGCGTCCACAGCTTCCCGGCGAACGTCAGCACGTTGTTCTTGTGCACCAGCGTCAGGTGGTTGCGGCGCAGCCGGGCCCGCTCGAACGCGTAGCGCACCACGCGCCGCACCCCGAACGCGGTGTTCACGCTGACCTCGGTGGCCACCTCGTTGGGCGTTCCGGCGCGGATCGCGCCGCCGTTGCCCGTGTAGGGGCCCTCGGTGCCCTCGCGCACCACCACGAAGTCGATCTCGGGGTTTCCGGCGAGCGGACTGCTCACCCCCTTGTACAGCCGGCCCGGCCGCAGGTTGACGTGGTGGTCGAGCTCAAAGCGCAGGCGCAGCAACAGACCTCGCTCCAGGACGCCGCTGGGCACCGACGGGTCGCCGACCGCCCCGAGCAGGATGGCGTCGTGCTCGCGCAATTCGGCGAGCACCGAGTCCGGCAGCAGCTCGCCGGTGGCGTGGAAACGCCGGGCGCCCAGGTCGTAACTGGTCTTTTCGACGTTCGGCACGACCGCGTCGAGGACTTTGACGGCCTCGGTCACCACCTCGGGCCCGATCCCGTCGCCACCAATGAGCGCGAGCTTCACGACAGGTCGACCACTTCCAGCTTGTTGGCGCCCACGGCCGCCGAGATCGCCGCGCGCACGTCCTTGGGCACGTCCTGGTCCAGCCGCAGCAGCACCGTCGCGCCCGGGCCCTCCGCGTCCTCGGACAGCTGCGCCGCCTGGATGTTCACGCCGGCCGCGCCCAGCAGGGTGCCGATCTTGCCCAGCGCGCCGGGCTGGTCGGCGTAGTTGATCACCAGGTTGGTGCCTTGGGCGCGCAGGTCGAAGTTGCGGCCGTTGATCTGGACGATCTTCTCCACCAGCTGCGGCCCGGACAGCGTGCCCGCGACGTTCACGCAGGACCCGTCGTGCGCGACGGCCCGCACGTCGACGACGCTGCGGTGGTTGGGGCTTTCCGAAGCGGTGCTGATCTCGGCGGAAACGCCGCGCTCGGCGGCCAGCGCCGGCGCGTTGACGAACGTCACCGGCTCGTCGATGACCGCCGAGAAAAGGCCGCGCAGCGCCGAAAGCCGCAGCACCTCAACGTCTTCGGAGGCCAGCTCGCCGCGCACCTGCACCGACAGCGACACCGGCACCTCGCCGGACAGCGCGGCGGCCAGCAGGCCGAGCTTGCGCACCAGGTCCAGCCAGGGCGCCACCTCCTCGCTGACCACTCCCCCGCCGACGTTGACGGCGTCGGGAACGAACTCCCCAGCCAGCGCCAGCCGCACGCTCTCCGCGACGTCGGTGCCGGCCCGGTCCTGCGCCTCGGCGGTCGACGCCCCGAGATGCGGTGTCACCACCACCTGCGGCAGCTCGAAAAGCGGGCTGTCCGTGCACGGTTCGGTGGAGAAGACGTCGAGGCCGGCGGCGCGGACGTGGCCGCTGTTGATCGCGTCGGCCAGCGCCGCCTCGTCGACCAGGCCGCCGCGCGCGGCATTGACGATGATGACGCCGGGCTTGGTCTTGGCCAGCGCCTCCTTGTCGATCAGGCCCGCGGTCTCCGGGGTTTTCGGCAGGTGCACCGAGATGAAGTCGGCGCGGGCCAGCAGGTCGTCCAGGGAGAGCAGTTCGATGCCGAGCTGCGCGGCACGGGCCGGCGCCAGGTACGGGTCGTAGGCGACGACGTGGGTGCCGAAGGCCGCGATCCGTTGCGCGAACAACTGGCCGATCCGGCCCAGCCCGACGACACCGACGGTCTTGCCGAAGATTTCGGTGCCCGAGAACTTCGACCGTTTCCAGGTGTGCTCCCGCAGGGTGGCGTCGGCCGCCGCGATCTGGCGAGACGCCGCCAGCAGCAGCGCCATCGCGTGTTCGGCGGCGCTGTGGATGTTCGACGTGGGGGCGTTGACCACCAGCACACCGCGCGCGGTCGCGGCGTCCACGTCGACGTTGTCCAGACCGACCCCGGCGCGGGCGACGATCTTCAGCTTGGGGGCGGCCGCCAGC
Source organism: Mycobacterium sp. NGS54 (assembly GCF_059812465.1). Taxonomy (NCBI): domain Bacteria; kingdom Bacillati; phylum Actinomycetota; class Actinomycetes; order Mycobacteriales; family Mycobacteriaceae; genus Mycobacterium; species Mycobacterium sp. NGS54. The sequence continues at coordinate 92,262 of NZ_JCALCS010000001.1, forward strand.
ACCTCGGCGTCGACGGTGGTGGCCGAGCGCACCAGCAGCGCGTCCGCCTCGGGGACGGCGGCCAGCAGCTTGGGCCGGTCGGGGCCATCCACCCAGCGCACCTCGACCTGGTCCCCCAGCGCGGCGACGGTTGATTCGGCGAGTTTGTCGGCAATAAGTACAACAGGCAGATTCACCCGGACAGCCTATCGGCTGTAATTGACGGGTGGACGTCACCGTCATCGGCAGCGGACCCAACGGGCTGACCGCGGCGGTCATCTGCGCCCGCGCGGGGCTGAAAGTGCAGGTCATCGAGGCCCAGCCCACCTTCGGCGGCGGCGCCCGCACGGCGCCCGACCCAGATTCTCCGGGAGTCTTACACGACGTGTGCTCGGCGGTTCACCCGCTGGCGCTGGCGTCGCCGTTTTTCGCGGCGTTCGACCTGCCCGCGCGCGGCGTGCGACTGGCGGTCCCGGAGATCTCCTACGCGAACCCGCTGCCGGGCCGCCCGGCGGTGATCGCCTACCGGGATCTCGAGCGCACCTGCGCGGAACTGGAGCACGGCGCGTCCTGGCGGCGCCTGCTGGGCCCGTTCGTCGAGGATCCCGCCGGCGTGGTCGACTTCGTGTTGAGCGACAAGCGCTCCGTGCCCAGGCATCCCGTCACCGCCCTGCGAGTGGTGGTGCGGATGCTCGAACAGGGCACGCCGCTCTGGGGAATGCTGCGGGGCGAGGACGCCCGCGCTGCTCAGCGGCGTGGCTGTCCACGCGGTTGCGCCGATGCCGTCCGTAACCACCTCTGCGCTCGGCATGATGCTGGCAATCCTGGGCCACGCCGGCGGCTGGCCGGTCCCGGTCGGTGGCAGCCAGGCGATCGCAGACGCGCTGTTGCACGACTTCACCTCCCACGGTGGCGAATTGGTGCTCGGCGAGCCGGTCACAAGCCCCCCGCCAGGAGTGGTGATCTACGACACGCCGGCCAGGGCGTTGCTGGACATCTACCGCGATGCGCTGCCCCCGAGGTATGTAAAGTCGTTGCGACGCTTGCGAACCGGCGCCGGAGTGACCAAGGTCGACTTTGTGCTGTCCGACGAGATCCCGTGGACGGACGATCGCTTGCGCAGGACAGCGTCGTTCCATCTCGGCGGGACGCGTGGTCAGATGGCGTTTGGCGAAGCGGAGGTCGCGGCGGGGCGGCACGCCGAATGGCCGATGATCCTGGCGGCGACTCCGCATGTGGCGGACCCGAATCGAGTTGACGCACAAGGCCGTAGACCGTTCTGGACATACGTGCACGTGCCTCACGGCTCGCCGCGGGACCAGACCGAGACGGTGCTGGAGATCGTGGAGCGATCCGCGCCCGGGTTCCGCGATGTCGTGTCGGCTGTGCGGTGCGTGCCCGCCGTCCGATTGGCCGAGCACAACGCCAATCTGGTCGGCGGCGACATTACCGGCGGTGGCAACAGCGCCTGGCGGGCCCTGGCGGGGCCGACGCTGCGGTTGAATCCGTGGAGCACCCCGATCCCGAAGGCCTACCTGTGCTCGGCAGCGACCCCACCCAACGGCGGCGTGCACGGCATGTGCGGCTACTACGCCGCGCGCACGGTGCTACGCCGCGAGTTCGGCATCACCGAGATGCCTAAGCTGGCACCGTGACGAAACTCGCGATCATCTACTACTCGGCCACCGGTCACGGCACCGCGATGGCCAAGCGCGTCGCCACGACGGCCGAGTCGGCGGGCGCCGAAGTGCGCGTGCGGCACGTCGCCGAGACCAACGACCCGGAATCGTTCGCGCACAACCCGGCGTGGACCGCGAACTACCAAGCGACCAAGGACCTCCCCGCGGCCACCGGTGACGACATCGTGTGGGCCGACGCGGTGATCTTCGGCTCGCCGACCCGCTTCGGTTCCCCCGCAGCGCAATTGCGCGCGTTCCTGGACTCGCTGGGCGGACTGTGGGCAGAGGGCAAGCTCGCGGACAAGGTCTACGCGGCCTTCACGTCGTCCAACACGCTGCATGGCGGCCAGGAGACCACGCTCGTCGCGCTCTACTACACGCTGATGCATTTCGGCGGCATCATCGTGCCGCCGGGTTACACCGACCCGATCAAGTTCGTCGACGGCAACCCGTACGGGGTGAGCCTGGTGTCCACGCACGACAACATCGACGAATTCGACGAGGCCACGAACAATGCCCTCGACCATTTGGCCCGCCGGGTAGTTGCCGTCGCCGGGCGGCTCCGCGCGCCGAGCGTCACGCCAGAGTGACCACCGTCGTCGAGCGCCACTCTGGTGTGACGCTCGACGCGGAAGCTATGCCGTCTCGGTGATCGGGCGGTCGACCCAGCTCATCAGGTCGCGCAGCTTCTTGCCGGTGACCTCGATGGGGTGCTCGGCGTTCTCCTTGCGCAACTGCTCGAGCTGCTTGTTGCCGCCCTCGATGTTGGCCACGAGCTTCTTGACGAAGGTACCGTCCTGAATCTCGCGCAGGATGTCGCGCATCCGGTCCCGGGTGCCGGCGTCGATGACGCGCGGGCCGGACAGGTATCCGCCGAACTCCGCGGTGTCGGACACCGAGTAGTTCATCCGGGCGATGCCGCCCTCATACATCAGGTCGACGATCAGCTTGAGCTCGTGCAGCACCTCGAAGTAGGCCATCTCCGGCGGATAGCCCGCCTCGACCATCACGTCGAAGCCGGCTTTCACCAATTCCTCTGTGCCGCCGCACAACACGGCCTGCTCACCGAACAGGTCGGTCTCGGTCTCGTCCTTGAAGGTCGTCTTGATGACGCCGGCCCGGGTGCCGCCGATGGCCTTGGCGTACGACAGGGCCAGCGCCTCGCCCTGACCGGTCGGGTCCTGGTCGACGGCGATCAGGCACGGCACGCCCTTGCCGTCGACGAACTGGCGGCGCACCAGATGGCCGGGCCCCTTGGGGGCGACCATCGCGACGGTGACGTCGGCGGGCGGCTTGATCAGGTCGAAGTGGATGTTGAGCCCGTGACCGAAAAACAAAGCGTCGCCGGCCTTCAGGTTGGGCTCGATGTCGTTCTTGAAGATGTCGGCCTGAGCGGTGTCGGGGGCCAGCAGCATGATGACGTCTGCCCACTTGGCGACCTCGGCCGGGGTGTCGACGTCCAGGCCCTGCTCGGAAACCTTGGCCCGGGACTTCGACCCCTCCTTGAGCCCGACGCGCACCTGCACGCCCGAGTCGCGCAGGCTCAGCGAGTGCGCGTGCCCCTGGCTGCCGTATCCGATGACGCCGACCTTGCGGCCCTGGACGATCGTCAGGTCTGCGTCGTCGTCGTAGAACATCTCTAGTGCCACGGTGAACTTTCTCCTTGTTTGCTATTTGGCTGTGCCGATACCGCGCGGACCGCGGGATAGCGACACCATTCCGGATTGAGCGATTTCGCGGATGCCGAACGGCTCCAGCACGCGCAGGAACGCCTCGATCTTGCCGCGGTCACCGGTCGCCTCGATGGTCAGCGATTCCGGTGACACGTCAATCACCTTGGCGCGGAACAGGTTCACCGCCTCGATGACCTGGCTGCGGGTGCCGGCGTCGGCCCGCACCTTGATCAGCGACAACTCCCGGGACACCGAGTTGTCGTCGTCCTGCTCGATGATCTTGATCACGTTGATCAGCTTGTTGAGCTGCTTGGTGATCTGCTCGAGCGGGGTCTCCTCGGCGGAGACCACGATGGTCATCCGCGACATGTCCTTCTGCTCGGTGGCGCCGACGGCCAGCGACTCGATGTTGAAACCGCGCCGCGAGAACAGCGCGGCCACACGGGCGAGCACACCGGGTTTGTCCTCCACCAGCACCGAGAGCGTGTGCGTGTGCATCAGGCGTGCCCTTCGCTTTCGTCGTCGAACAGCGGGCGGATCCCGCGGGCGGCCTGGATCTCGTCGTTGCTGGTGCCGGCGGCAACCATCGGCCACACTTGCGCGTCGGCGCCGACGATGAAGTCGATCACCACCGGGCGGTCGTTGATCGCCCGCGCCTGGTTGATCACGTCGACGACGTCTTCCTCACGCTCGCAACGCAATCCGACGCAGCCCAGCGCCTCGGCCAGCTTCACGAAGTCCGGGATCCGGTGCGAGTGCGTGGCCAGGTCGGTCTGCGAGTAGCGCTCCTGATAGAACAGCGTCTGCCACTGGCGCACCATGCCCAGGTTGCCGTTGTTGATCAGCGCCACCTTGATCGGCGCGCCCTCGATCGCGCAGGTGGCCAGCTCCTGGTTGGTCATCTGGAAACACCCGTCGCCGTCGATGGCCCAGACCTCCGCGTCCGGGCGGGCGAGCTTGGCGCCCATGGCCGCCGGGATGGCGAAGCCCATGGTGCCCAGCCCGCCGGAATTGAGCCAGGTGCGCGGCTTTTCGTAGGAGATGAACTGCGCGGCCCACATCTGGTGCTGGCCGACGCCGGCGACGTACACCGCGTCGGGGCCGGCGATCTCGCCCAGCTTCTCGATCACGTATTCCGGGCTCAGGCTGCCGTCGCTCTGCGGTCCGTAGCTCAGCGGGTAGGTCGACTGGACGCTGCGCAGGTAGGCCCACCAGTCGGTCATCTCGATGTTGCCGGGGATGTCGTGGTGCGCCAGCATCGCGATGAGGTCGGTGATGACGGCCTTCACGTCGCCGACGATCGGCACGTCGGCGTGGCGGTTCTTGCCGATCTCGGCCGGGTCGATGTCGGCGTGGATGACCTTCGCCTCGGGAGCGAAGGAGTCGAGCTTGCCGGTCACCCGGTCGTCGAAGCGGGTGCCCAGCGCGATCAGCAGGTCGCTGCGCTGCAGCGCCGCCACCGCTGCCACGGTGCCGTGCATGCCGGGCATGCCCAGGTTCTGCGGGTGGCTGTCCGGGAACGCGCCGCGCGCCATCAGCGTGGTGACCAGCGGGATACCGGTCAGCTCCGCCAACTCGCGCAGCTGCTCGGTCGCCTCGCCGCGGATGACGCCGCCGCCCACGTACAGCACCGGTTTGCGCGCGGCCGCGATCAGCTTGGCGGCCTCGCGAACCTGCCGGTTGTGCGGCTTGGTGTTCGGCTTGTAGCCGGGCAGATCCATCCGCGGCGGCCAGCTGAACGTGCACTGACCCTGCAGCACGTCCTTGGGGATGTCGACCAGCACCGCGCCCGGACGTCCCGAGCGGGCGATGTGGAAGGCCTCGGCCAGCACCCGGGGAATGTCGTCGCCGGAGCGGACCAGGAAATTGTGCTTGGTGATCGGCATCGTGATGCCCGAGATGTCGGCCTCCTGGAAGGCGTCGGTGCCGATCAACCCGCGCCCGACCTGCCCGGTGATGGCGACGACGGGGATCGAGTCCATCTGCGCGTCGGCCAGCGGGGTGACCAGGTTGGTGGCGCCGGGACCCGAGGTCGCCATCATCACACCGACCTTGCCGGTGGCGTGCGCGTAGCCGCTGGCGGCGTGGCCGGCGCCCTGCTCGTGGCGAACCAGCACGTGCCGCAGCTTTTTCGAGTCGAACAGCGGGTCGTAGACCGGCAGCACGGCGCCGCCGGGAATCCCGAAGATGACCTCGACGTCGAGTTCCTCCAGCGACCGGATCACCGACTGTGCACCGGTAAGTTGCTCCGGGGCAACGCGTTTCGGTTGTGCGGCGGGGGTTTTCGCGGCGGGTTTCACGGCGTCGGTGGCGACGCTGGCCGCATCCTGCGCCTGCGTGGCGGGTGGCCTGGTGGGAGCGCTCACTGTCCTTGGGTCCTATTCACTCTTGAAAGTTTCGTTGCTGCGCAAGAAAAAACCCCCGTCAGCTCATCGGCTGAACGAGGGTTGCGCGTTGGTGCTGGATCGCTTCAAATGCTGAAGGGCTCAGTCACGCACCAACGCGCTGACTAAGTACTACGAGCATCCCGGGCTTTCCGGCGGTTTCCATAACGTCCGACGGTAGCCTTCGCACAGCTCAACAGTCAAATCCGGTCGCGCCGTGGACCGGCGCGGGGCGATGCGATGATGCCAGGGTGGTTACCGATTCGCCCGTCGTGATCAAAGTGTCCCCGATGGCCCACTTCGCCGTCGGGTTCTTCGCCCTCGGCCTGCTGATACCGGTGCTGGCCTGGCCGGTGAGCGCGCCGCTGCTGGTCATCCCGGTGCTGTTGTCCGCGTTGATCATCCGGCTGCGCACGGTCGCCGACGAGAATGGCGTGACCGTTCGGACGCTGCTGGGCAGCCGGACGGTGCGCTGGGAAGAGATCGACGGGCTGCGCTTCAACCGCGGGTCCTGGGCGCGGGCCCGCCTGAAAAGCGGCGCCGAACTGCGCCTGCCCGCGGTGACTTTCGCCACGCTGCCGCAGCTGACCGAGGCCAGCGCGGGGCGGGTCCCCAACCCCTACCGGTGAGGGTCAGGCGATCGGGTTGACCCCGTTGAGCATGACCCAGACCGCGACTCCGGCGGCGATGCCGGCCAGCAGGGCCACGAACGACCCGATGAAGGGGCGGTGGGCCCAGCCTCGGCCGGCGTCCAGGCCGTAGCGGCCCGGTCCGCACAGGATGACCGCCACGGCCATCACGATCAGGGTGATCTGGTATTCGTGCCCGTCGGGCAGGAAGTACGCGAAGGTGTTCGAATGCGGCCGGGCGGAGATGGTCGCGAGCAGGCCGTTGATCAAAAACGCCAGCGCGCCCGCCGCGGCGATCGGGGTGAACAGCCCCAGCACCAGCAGCACGGCGGCCACGGTCTCGCCCCCGGCGCTCACGTAGGCCAGCACGTCGGCGTGGTGGTAGCCGACGTCGGACAGCGAGTTCTTGAAACCCGTCACCCCCGAGCCGCCCCACCAGCCGAACAGCTTCTGCAGGCCGTGGGCCCCCAGCACCACGCCCAGCCCAATCCGCAGCACCAGCAAACCCAGGTGCTGCGTGCCGCGCTTGCCGACCTCGCGGTGCCGCTCGTCGTCGCTGTCCCCGTCGATCTGGGCCGGCTCGGTGGCGTTGATCGGCGTCGGCTGCGCCACCGACGCCGGCTGCACGTACGGAAGCGGCTCCTGCTGGTCGAGCAGGTGATATCCGCCGGCCCCCGGGGCGCCGGAGGCGGCGGGGTCGACATACGGGATGACGGTGGTGTTTCCGAAGTCGCCCGGGTACCCGACCGGCGTCAGGTCATCCTCGGGGTCGACCAAGCGCGCCGAGGCTGGGCGCCCCGCGACCGGCTCCGCGGATTCGCCGGACCGGCTCCAATGTGCGTCATTCGATTGACTGGTCACGGGTGTCAGGGTAAGGGCAAAAGCGCCCGAATCGGGGATTTGAGCGGCGCTTTCGCCGGTTAGTCCGCCAAAACGCCCCGGATTCGCCCCAAATCGCCGTTTCCGCCCCTCCCGGAGGCCCAAAAGCGTGAAATCGGGGCCCGACCGGCGGGGCTTCCGCGGACGGACCCGGGCAGGCGTGTGGCGGCGGTGCCCGGGCAGTCCGTAGCCTGTCGGTCATGCGGATACGGGGCTCGGTTCGCGGCGCGCTCGCCGCCCTCTCCGCGGTGGTACTGGTCGCCAGCGGGTGCGCGCGATTCAATGACGCCCAATCCCAGCCCTTCACGACCGCCCCCGAACTCAAGCCGCAGCCCAGCTCGACGCCTCCCCCGCCGCCGCCGCTGCCGCCCACGCCCTTCCCCAAGGCCTGCCCGGCGCCGGGCGTCATGCAGGGCTGCCTGGAGAGCACCAGCGGCCTGATCATGGGCCCGGACAGCAAAACCGCCCTGGTGGCCGAGCGCACCACCGGCGCCGTCAAGGACATCTCGGTCAGCGCCGAGCCGAAGGTCAAGATGGTCATCCCGGTCGACCCGTCCGGCGACGGCGGGCTGATGGACATCGTGCTGTCGCCCACCTATCAGCAGGACCGCCTGATGTACGCCTACATCAGCACGCCCACCGACAACCGGGTGATCCGCGTGGCCGACGGCGACATCCCGAAGGACATCCTGACCGGGATCCCCAAGGGTGCCACCGGCAACACCGGGGCGTTGATCTTCACCAGCCCGACCACGCTCGTCGTGATGACCGGCGACGCGGGCAACCCGGCGATGGCCGCCGACCCCAAGTCCCTGGCGGGCAAGGTGCTGCGCATCGAGCAGCCGACCACCATCGGTCAGGCGCCGCCGACGACCGCGCTGTCCGGCGTGGGCTCCGGCGGCGGCATGTGCATCGACCCCGTCGACGGCTCGCTGTACGTCGCCGACCGCACCCCGACCGCGGACCGCCTGCAGCGCATCACCAAGACCTCCGAGGTCTCCACGGTCTGGACGTGGCCGGACAAGCCCGGCGTGGCCGGGTGCGCGGCGATGGACGGGACCGTGCTGGTGAACCTGATCAACACCAAGCTGACCGTGGCGGTGCGGCTCGCGCCGAAGACGGGCGCGGTCACCGGCGAACCCGACGTCGTGCGCAAGGACACCCACGCCCACGCCTGGGCGCTGCGGATGTCGCCGGACGGAAACGTTTGGGGCGCAACGGTTAACAAGACGGCCGGGGACGCCGAGAAGCTCGACGACGTGGTGTTCCCGCTGTTCCCGCAGGGCGGCGGCTTCCCGCGCAACAACGACGACAAGACCTAGACGGGTCCCTCGAGGGTGAACCTCAGGCCGTATTTGCGCGGCTCGGCGGCCGGTTTGTGCAGGACGAACCGCTCCGGGGCCTCGGTGCCGGGTTCGATCTCGTCGAGATCGGACAGGTAGAGCACGTCGTCGTAGGAGTCCGGAACCCATCCGGCGACGGGCTCCACGATGTAGGCGACGTGATCCCCGATGTCGATCCAATGCGCGGTCCTGCCGACGAACCAGGCGATCGCCTCATCGAGGATCGGCATCCCGTGCGGGCCGACCCGCCACGAGCAGCGGCCGAATTTGTCGGCCTGGTCGTCCGTTTCGCCGTCGAACAGCTCGGCCAGCGCGAGGTGGCGTTGCGACAGGACGTGCACCGCCAGGTGCTCGGATTGGCGGGCCGCCTCGCAGGTGGCGCTGCTGCGGGGCACCACGACCATGAAACTCGGCGGCGCCACGCTGGTTTGGGTGGCGAAACTGATCAGGCAACCCGACGGTTGAGCATCGGTCTGAGTGGTCACGACGAACACCGGGCTGTCCAGCATGGCCATCAAGTCGTCGAACACGGCGTGGCGGCCCGCGGTCAGCCCTGACCGCAGGCGGCCAGCACGAGTTCGCGCACCCGGGCCGCGTCGGCCTGCCCGCGGGTGGCCTTCATCACCGCGCCGACGATCGCGCCGGCCGCGGCCACCTTGCCGCCCCGAATCTTCTCGGCGACATCCGGATTGGCGGCCAGCGCGTCGTCGACGGCGGCCTGCGTCACCGAATCGTCGCGCACCAGCGCCAGGCCGCGGGCGGTCATCACCTGTTCGGGTTCGCCCTCCCCGGCCAGCACGCCCTCCACCACCTGGCGGGCCAGCTTGTTGGACAGCTTGCCCTCGTCGACCAGAGCGATCACCGCTGCGACCTGCGCGGGGGTGATGGCCAGCTCGTCCAATTCGATGTTGGCCTCGTTGGCCTTCTGCACCAAGAAGTTTCCCCACCAGGCGCGGGCCTGTTCGCTCGCCGCCCCGTGCTCGACGGTCTCGGTGACCAATTCGACGGCCCCGGCGTTGACCAGATCCCGCATCACCTCGTCGGAGACGCCCCACTCCTCTTGAATTCGCTTGCGGCTCAACCACGGTAGCTCGGGGATGGTTTGGCGCAGCCGCTCGACCAGATCGCGGCTGGGCGCGACCGGCTCGAGGTCGGGCTCGGGGAAGTAGCGGTAGTCCTCGGCGGTTTCCTTGGTGCGGCCGGGGCTGGTGTAGCCGGACTCGTGAAAGTGCCTGGTTTCCTGGGTGATCCGCCCGCCGGACGACAGCACGGCGGCCTGGCGCTGCATTTCGTAGCGCACGGCGACCTCGACGCTCTTGAGCGAGTTGACGTTCTTGGTTTCGGTGCGCGTCCCGAACTCGGTTGCCCCGGTCGGCATCAGCGACACGTTGGCGTCACAGCGCATCGAGCCCTGGTCCATCCGGACGTCGGATACGCCCAAGGCGCGCAACAGGTCCCGCAGTGCGGTGACGTAGGCGCGGGCGATCTGCGGGGCCCGCTCGCCGGCGCCCACGATCGGTTTGGTCACGATTTCGATCAGCGGCACGCCGGCCCGGTTGTAGTCGATCAGCGACGTCGTAGCGCCGTGGATGCGGCCGGTCTCGCTGCCCAGGTGGGTGAGCTTGCCGGTGTCTTCCTCCATGTGCGCCCGCTCGATCGCCACCCGCCAGGTGGAGCCGTCTTCCAACGGCGCGTCCAGGTAGCCGTTGATGGCGATCGGCTCGTCGTACTGCGAAATCTGGTAGTTCTTGGGCATGTCCGGGTAGAAGTAGTTCTTCCGGGCGAACCGGCACCACGGCACGATCTCGCAATTCAGCGCCAGCCCGATCCGAATCGCCGCCTGGACCGCGGCCTGGTTGAGCACCGGCAGCGAGCCCGGCAGCCCGAGGCACACCGGGCACACCTGGGTGTTGGGTTCGGCGCCGAATGTGGTGGAGCAGCCGCAGAACATCTTCGTCGCGGTGGACAGCTCGACGTGCACCTCGAGGCCGAGGACGGGGTCGAAACGCGCGATGACCTCGTCGTAATCCAGCAGCTCGGACCCGGCGGCAATACTCATGCCGTCGATCCTAACGAGGGCCGCGGGTCAGGGCCCGGGCGGCGGTCGGCGGTCCCCGAGCCGGAGCTCCCGCTCCATGCCCGCGCCGGGAAACATGTCGGCCAGCGCGGCCGCCATCTCCAGATAGCTGCGCCGGCTCTCCTTGCTCAGCCGATCCAGGCCGATCTCCTTGCCGTCATGCACGTGCCGATCGAACGGCAGCACGACGGTGGCGCCGACCCGCGCCGACAACTGGTCGAGCTCCTTGGCGGCGACGACGGCGACCTTGCCCGCCTCGACGTGGTTGATCGCCAGCACGGTCCGCTTCATCAGGCGCTGATATCCCTTGTTGCGCAACAGGTCCAGGGTGGTCCTGGTCTTGCGTATCGCATCGATCGAGGTGCTGGTGACCACGACCAGGGCGCGTGACTCCGGCAGGACGGCATCCATCACGGCCGAATTGACCGCCTTCACACAGTCCACCAACACCACCGAATAGTGTTTACGCAGAATCGAAAAAGCCCTGACGACGTCGTGCCGCTCCAGCCGCCAGTCGGTGCGCGCGTAGTCCGGCAGTCCGAGCACCTCCAGATTGAAGCTGTTCATGTAGGTGTGCGCCCGCACATCCGAATAGTGGGTGGCCGCGCCGTCGCGCAGCAGGTCGGCGATGCTCAGGGGATTGCGGCGGCCGTGGCGCTCGGCCAGGTCGCCGGCGTCGATGTCCACGGCGATCACCCGGTCGTCGCGGACGGCGGCGAAGGTCGAGCCGAGCGCCTCGACCACGACGGTCTTGCCGACGCCGCCCTTGAGGTTGAGGACCGCGATGGGGAACGCGCCGCCCACGGGCGTGCGGATGCGGTCGCGTAGCTCCTGCTCGTACGCCGAGCCTTTGCCCGGGCCGAGGTCGATTCCGGTGAGGCGCCGGACCAGGTCTCGCCAGCTGAACCCGGCCGAGTCCTCGACGTCCTGCGGCTCGAGGCTGTCGAGGGCCGTCCCGCCGACGGTCAGCTCCGGGCGGGACCGCGCGGGAACCCGCCGCGCCGGTGCGGGCGCGGTGGGTGGGGGCTGCGGCGGGCGCGGCACGGTGGCGGATGTCCAATTGGGGTCGTCGCGCGCACGCGGCGGCGGCCGCTGACGGTCTCGTGGGCCCGACCCCGGCTGGTGAACGACTCCGCGAATTGACCCGCGGTTGCTCATGAGAGTGGGTATAACCGCTTCGAGCTGGCAGAAAACCACCAATATCGAGGCGACCTCGCCTGAGCTGCCGGCGGAGGCGGCAAATTCAGCCGGTGGTCAGGTCGGTGCCACCCGCTGTTCGCCACCGCTTAGCCGAAGAAAGCCGCCGCGTCGTCGTAGCGGCTCTCGGGCACCAGCTTGAGGTGGCGCGTGGCGTCCGCCAGCGACACCCGGCCGATGTCCTGGCCGCGCAGCGAGACCATCTGGCCGTACTCGCCCGCGTGCGCGGCGTCGGCGGCGTTGACGCCGAAACGGGTCGCCAGCACCCGGTCGTAGGCCGTCGGGGTGCCGCCGCGCTGGACGTGGCCCAGCACGGTCACCCGGACCTCCTTGTTGATCCGCTTTTCGACCTCGGCGCCGAGTTGCTGGGCGACGCCGGTGAACCGCTCGTGACCGAACTCGTCAATCCCTCCCTCGCGCAACGTGATTGAGTCGGCGATCGGTTTGGCGCCCTCGGCGACCACGCAGATGAAGTGCGAATCCCCGCGCTGGAAGCGCCGTTTGACGAGCCGGCACACGTCCTCGACGTCGAACGGCTGCTCGGGGATCAGCGTCATGTGCGCTCCGGACGCCAGCCCGGCGTTCAGCGCGATCCATCCGGCGTGGCGGCCCATCACCTCCACCAGCATCACGCGTTGGTGGGATTCGGCCGTGGAATGCAACCGGTCGATGGCGTCGGTGGCCACCGTCAGCGCGGTGTCATGCCCGAAGGTCACGTCGGTGCAATCGATGTCGTTGTCGATGGTCTTCGGCACGCCGACGACGGGAACGTTCTCCTCGGACAGCCAGTGCGCGGCCGTCAGCGTGCCCTCGCCGCCGATGGGGATCAACACGTCGATGCCGTTGTCGTCCAGGGTCTGTTTGATCTGGTTCAGCCCGGCCCGAAGTTTGTCGGGATGCACGCGGGCGGTGCCCAGCATCGTTCCGCCCTTGGCGAGCAGCCGGTCGTTGCGGTCGTCGTTTTGCAGCTGGATGCGCCGGTTCTCCAGCAGCCCGCGCCACCCGTCCTGGAATCCGACCACCGACGAGCCGTACCGCGAGTCGCAGGTACGCACCACCGCCCGGATGACGGCGTTGAGCCCGGGACAGTCGCCGCCCCCGGTGAGAATTCCGATCCGCATCTGTTTATCTTGCCCGCACGGGGCACGAATGGCGCGACCTGGCGCAAATTCGCGCGCTAAACGGTGGCCGCGCTCGGCAGCGGCCCGCGGGCCGCCTCGTAGGCGGCGCCGACCCGATACAGGCGGTCGTCGGCCAGCGCGGGGGCCATGATCTGCAGCCCGACCGGCAGGCCGTCGTCGGGGGACAGCCCGGACGGCACCGACATGCCGCAGTGGCCGGCCAGGTTCAGCGGCAGCGTGCACAGGTCGAACAGGTACATGGCCAGCGGGTCGTCGACCTTCTCCCCCAGCGGGAACGCCGTGGTCGGGGTGGCCGGCGATACCACCACGTCGACGGATTCGTAGGCCCGGTCGAGGTCGCGCGCGATCAGCGTGCGGACCTTCTGCGCCTGGTTGTAGTAGGCGTCGTAATAGCCCGCGGACAGCGCGTAGGTGCCGATCATGATGCGCCGCTTGACCTCCGGGCCGAAGCCGGCGGCGCGGGTCATGGCCATGACTTCCTCGGCGCTGTGGGTGCCGTCGTCGCCGACCCGCAGCCCGTAGCGCATCGCGTCGAAGCGGGCCAGGTTGCTGGACACCTCGGACGGCAGGATCAGGTAGTAGGCGGCCAGCGCGTGATCGAAGTGCGGGCAGTCGACTTCGCTGACCTCGGCGCCCAGCTCGGTCAGCTGCTCGACGGCGGCCTCGAACGACGCCAGCACCCCGGGCTGGTAACCCTCGCCGCGCAGCTGGGAAACCACGCCGACGCGCACGCCGCGCAGATCGCCGCCCGCGCCCGCCCTGGCGGCGCCGACCACGTCGGGCACCGCGGCGTCGACGGACGTCGAGTCGCGCACGTCATGCCCGGCGATCACCTGGTGCAGCAGGGCGGTGTCCAGCACGGTGCGCGCGCAGGGGCCGCCCTGATCCAGCGACGACGCGCAGGCGATCAGCCCGTAGCGGGACACCGTGCCGTAGGTGGGTTTGACGCCGACGGTCGCGGTCAGTGCCGCCGGCTGGCGGATGGAACCGCCGGTGTCGGAGCCGATGGCGAGCGGGGCCTGGAACGCGGCCAGCGCCGCCGCGCTGCCGCCGCCGGAGCCGCCGGGCACCCGGTCGAGGTTCCACGGGTTGCGGGTGGGGCCGTAGGCGGAGTTCTCCGTCGAGCTGCCCATCGCGAACTCGTCCATGTTGGTCTTGCCCAGGATCGGGATGCCGGCCGCGCGCAGGCGGGCGGTGACCGTCGCGTCGTAGGGGGAACGCCAGCCCTCGAGGATCTTGGAGCCGCAGGTGGTGGGCATGTCGAGGGTGGTGAACACGTCCTTGAGCGCCAGCGGGACCCCCGCCAGGGCCGACGGCAGCGGCTCGCCGGCGGCCACCGCGTCGTCGACAGCGGCCGCGGCCGCCAGCGCCTCGTCGGCCGCCACGTGCAAAAACGCGTGGTAGCGGTCGTCGGTCGCCTCGATCTGGTCCAGGCAGGCCCGGGTGATTTCCGTGGACGACAGCTCCCCGGCGGCGACCTGGGCGGCCAGCGTCGCCGCGTCGGCTCGGACGATGTCGCTCACTCGGCGTCCCCAAGGATCTGCGGCACGGCGAAGCGGCCGTCGACGGCCTCGGGCGCCGCGGCCAGCGCCTCGGCCTGTGTCAGGCACGGTGTCATCTCGTCCGGGCGGGTGACGTTGACGTCTTTCAGCGGGTTGTCGGTCGGTTCGACGCCGGTGACGTCGACCGATTGGACCTGGCTGACGTGGGTGAGGATGGCGTCGAGCTGGCCGGCGAAGCTGTCCAGCTCGGCATCCGTCAGCGCCAGCCGGGCCAGCCTGGCGAGGTGCGCCACGTCGTCGCGGGAGATCTGGGACACGACTGGCAAGCCTAGTCGGGCGACCGAGACCGCTCGGCACTCAGGGCTCGCCGAAATGCTGTGGATACATCGCTGTGTAAAAGTGTTGGCCGTGCCGTCGTATCTGTTGCGCATCGAGCTGGCCGACCGCCCGGGCAGCCTGGGCTCGCTGGCCGTGGCGCTCGGTTCGGCGGGCGCCGACATCCTGTCGCTCGACGTGGTGGAGCGCAGCTCGGGTTATGCGATCGACGACCTGGTCATCGAGCTGCCGCCGGGGGCGATGCCGGACCGGCTGATCACGGCCGCGGAGTCACTGCCCGACGTCCGCGTCGACAGCGTGCGCCCGCATACCGGGCTGCTGGAGGCGCACCGCGAGCTGGAACTTCTCGACCACGTCGCCGCCGCCGGCGACAACGACTCGCGGCTGAAAGTCCTGGTCAACGAGGCGCCCAAGGTGCTGCGGGTCAGTTGGTGCGCGGTGCTGCGCAGTTCGGAGGGCCAGCTGGAGCGCCTCGCCGGCAGCCCGGGGTGTCCGGAAACCCGGGCGGATTCCGCACCATGGCTGCCGATCGAGCGCGCGACGGCGCTGGACCACACCGGCGAGTGGGTGCCGCAGGCGTGGCGCGACATGGACACCACGATGGTCGCGGCGCCGCTGGGCGACCCGCACACGGCGGTGGTCCTGGGTCGCCCCGGCCCGGAGTTCCGGCCGTCGGAGATCGCCCGGCTCGGCTACCTGGCCGGCATCGTGGCCACGATGCTGCGCTGACACGTTCAGGTCAGCTCGAGGTGAGGGCCTGCTCCATGTCTGCGACCAGATCGTCGGTGTCCTCGATCCCCAGCGAGAGGCGCGCGAATCCGTCCGCGACGGGGTCGCCCCAACGTGCCCGCCGGTCCACCGAGCTGTGGATGCCGCCGAAGCTGGTCGACGCGATGAGCAGCTCACTGCGCTCCACGAGTGCGTGCACCGCGGCGGCGTCGGCCAACTCGAATGACACCAGGGCCCCGAACCGGCGCATCTGGGCGACGGCCACGGGGTGCGCCGGGTCCTCGACCAACCCCGGGTAGCGCACGGCTCGCACCGCCGGATGGCCGGCCAGTATCGTCGCCGCAGCCTGCGCGTTTTGGCACTGCCGGTCGAATCGCAGCCCGGCGCTGCCCAGGCTGCGCAGCAGCAGCCAGGCCTCGAATCCGCCCAGGATCGCACCGGCGAGCAGGCGTTGACGCTCCACGGCGGCGATCAACTCGGGATGGTTGGTCGCCACGTAACCGGCCAGCAGGTCACCGTGCCCCGAGATCCCCTTGGTGGCGCTGGCCACCACCACGTCGGCCCCCAACGCCAGGGGGCACTGACCGAACGGGGTGGCGGCGGTGTTGTCGACAACCAACCGCGCCCCGCGAGACCGGCAGATGGCAGCCAGCCGCCGGAGGTCGATCACATCCAGCGCGGGGTTGGTGGGGGTTTCGGCCAGCACGACGTCGGCGCCGGCCGCGGCGTCGTAGATTTGCGAAATCGACGCCTCGATCACCGAAACACCCGCGGGCGCAAGGTGTTCCGCCGCATAGCGGCGCACCTGGTAGTAGCCGTCGGACGGCACCACCAAAGCCGAACCGGGCCCGGTCAGCGCGCGCAGTGACGCGCTGATGGCCGCCATGCCCGAGCTGAAGACCACCGCGCCGGTCGCTCCCTCCAGCGCCGCGACCGCCGATTCCACCTGCCGCCAGGTCGCATTGGAGCTGCGGCCATAGGTGTCCAAATCTGGGGCTTCGTCGGCCGACAGGTGATACGTGGAGGCCAGCACCGCCGGCGGCGTCACCGGCTGACCGGGGACGGCCGGCGGGCTTACAGCCCTGACGCTACGCGTCGAATCGCCGAACCGACCCCTCACTCTTCGGCCTCGGAAGGCCCGTCGGCCAACAGCTTTCGGAATCCGTCCTCGTCGAGGATCGGCACGCCGAGTTCCACCGCCTTGTCGTACTTGGAGCCCGGCGCGTCGCCGGCGACGACGTAATCGGTCTTCTTCGACACCGATCCCGCGGCCTTGCCGCCGCGCGACACGATCGCCTCCTTGGCGTCGTCGCGCGAAAAACCCGCCAGCGAACCGGTGACCACGATGGTCAGCCCCTCGAGGGTGCGCGGCGTGCTCGCGTCGCGTTCGTCGGCCATCCGCACCCCGGCCGCCCGCCACTTGTCGACGATCGCGCGGTGCCAGTCCACGGTGAACCATTCGGTGACCGCGGCGGCGATCGTCGGGCCGACGCCCTCGACCGCGGCCAGCTGCTCGGTGGACGCGTCCTCGATCGCCTGCAGGTCACCGAATTCGGTGGCCAGCGCGCGGGCGGCCGTCGGGCCCACGTGCCGGATCGACAACGCCACCAGCACCCGCCACAGGGGCTGCGACTTGGCCTTGTCGAGGTTGGCCAGCAGCCGCTTGCCGTTGGCCGACACCGCGCCGCTCTTGGTAGTGAACAACTCGGTGCGCAACAGGTCGTCCTCGGTGATCGAGAACAGGTCTCCCTCGTCGGAGATCACCCCGGCCTGCAGCAGCGCGATAGCGGCCTCGTAGCCCAGCGCCTCGATGTCGAACGCGCCGCGGCCGGCGACGTGAAACACCCGCTCCCGCAACTGCGCCGGGCAGGACCGGGCGTTGGGGCAGCGGATGTCGGCGTCGCCCTCCTTGGCGGGGGCGAGCGGGGTTCCGCATTCGGGACACGTTGTGGGCATGACGAATTCGCGTTCCGTGCCGTCGCGCAGGTCGACGATCGGCCCGAGCACCTCGGGGATGACGTCGCCGGCCTTGCGGATCACCACGGTGTCGCCGATCAACACGCCCTTGCGCTTGACCTCGGCCGCGTTGTGCAGGGTGGCCAGCCCCACCGTCGAACCGGCCACCTTGACCGGTGTCATGAACGCGAACGGCGTGACGCGCCCGGTCCGCCCGACGTTGACGCGGATGTCCAGGAGCTCGGTCTGCACCTCCTGGGGCGGGTACTTGTACGCGATCGCCCAGCGCGGCGCGCGCGAGGTGGAGCCCAGGCGGCGCTGCAGCGCCACGTCGTCGACTTTGACCACCACGCCGTCGATCTCGTGATCGACGTCGTGGCGGTGCTCGCCCCAGTAGGTGATGCGATCGAGCGCGCCGGTCACGTTTTCCACCCGGGTGGTGTGCTCGGAGACGGGCAGACCCCACGCGCCCAGCGCCAGGTAGGCGTCGTGCAGGGTGGCCGGCCGGAAGCCCTCGGTGTGTCCCACCCCGTGGCAGATCATCCGCAGCCTGCGGCGCGCGGTGACGGCGGGGTCTTTTTGGCGGAGCGATCCCGCGGCGCTGTTGCGGGGGTTGGCGAAGGGCGTCTTGCCGTCCTCGACCAGCGCGGCGTTGAGCGCCTCGAAGTCGGCGAGCCGGAAGAACACCTCGCCGCGTACCTCGAGCACCTTCGGTACGGGGTAGTCCTCGCCGGACGTCAGCCGTTCGGGGACGTCGTCGATGGTTCGGGCGTTCAGCGTGACGTCCTCGCCGGTGCGGCCGTCCCCCCGCGTCGCCGCCCGGACCAGCCGACCGTCGCGATACACCAGCGACAGGGCGACGCCGTCGATCTTGAGCTCACATAGGTAGGGCACGTCGTCGCCGACCTCGGCGCGCACCCGCGCGGCCCACAACTCGAACTCGTCGGCGCTGAAGACGTTGTCCAGGGACAACATTCGCTCGAGATGCTCGGCCTCGGTGAAATCGGTGGCGAAGCCGGCCCCGCCGACGAGCTGGGTCGGCGAATCGGGCGTGCGCAGCTCGGGGTGCTGCTCCTCGAGCGCTTCGAGCCGCTTCAGGAGCTCGTCGAACTCCGCGTCGGAGATGATCGGCGCGTCGCGCACGTAGTAACGGAACTGGTGTTCGCGCACCTCGTCGGCCAGTTCCCGCCACTGCCGCCGAACGTCGGGCGCAACGGGGTCAGCCTCTGCTGAAGTCACCTTGGCAGGTTATCGAAGGGCACCGACGGGCTGGATCGTGCGCCGAGATTGCCATGGTGGTTGCGCTGAGCCTTCGCGGCGCAGACATAATGGCAGTCTCGGCGACGAGCTCACTCGTCTTCCACGAATGCACGCAACCGCTCCACCGCCGCGTCCCAGCGCCGCGACAGCTGGTCGAGGTAGTCGCTGGCCTGGGCCAGCGGTTCGGTCCGCACCGTCCAGACGCGCTCGCGTCCGCGCCGCGCGCTGGTGACCAGTCCGGCGGATTCGAGCAGCGCCAGGTGCTTGCTGGCCGCCTGCCGGGTGACCGGAATGGCCTGGGTGACTTGCGATGTCGAGCACGGCCCGGCGTCGCAGAGCCGGACGATGATGCGCAGCCGATTCGCATCCCCGAGCGCGTCGAAGAGCGGCGCGCCGACGGCGCTCATACCCGGGTGCCCTCCAGATACCGGCGCACAAGGTCGGTCTGGATGGCCCAGCCCTCGGAGTTGGCCTCGAACGAGGACGCGCGACGCGCCGCGGGGATGGCGTCGAAACCGGATTCGGTGATCGTGAGCAGCACACCGTCGGGCGTCTCGGCGAGCGTGAACTCGACCAGCGTGGTCGGCTCATCGTCCGCATCCAGCTCGCCGGCGCACGGCTGCCAGCGGTAGGCGAACCGCCGCTTGGGCTCGATCGCGACGATCTGCCAGGTGCTCTGCACACCCGCGTGCGGCTCCTGGCGCTTGGCGACCTCCTCGTCGACGGTGGTCGGTGTGATGGTCGCGGCGACGGGCTTACCGGCGACGAACGGCCCGTCGAAGCGGACCCCGAACCACTGCCCGAACTGCTCGGCGTCCGTGATGGCCCGCCACACCCGGTCCAGCGGCGCGCGCAACACGACTTGTTTCTGAATGCGATCAGTGCTCATATGCAACCTCCTGGTTGCATTTCAGGCTGCCACAACCAACCCCGAAGCGCAACCGTTTAGTTGCGTATGGCGTCTGCTAGGTCAAACCGTCCGAACCGTTCGCGCCGAAGATGCCCGACGGTCCGCCGGTGCCGGCGGTGCCGGTGCCCCCGGGGCCAATGCCCGCGTTGCCGCCGTTGCCGCCGACACCGATCCCCGCGGCGCCGCCGCCGTTACCGCCGACGCCGCCGACACCAGTGACGCTGCCGGAGAAGCCGCCAGTCCCGCCCGTTCCGCCCGACCCGCCGGCCCCACCGTCGCCGATCAACCACCCGCCGGCCCCGCCGGGCGCGCCGGTCCCCGGCACCCCGTTCGCGCCGTTGCCGATCAGCGGGCGCCCCGTGAACTGAACGAATGGCGCGTTGATCTGGTTGAGGATGTCCTGCGCCGTCGGAACGGCGGCGGCGTTGGCGGCCTCGGCGCTGAGATATGTCGCCGCGCCGCCGTTCAACAAGCCGACGAACTCGTCGTGAAACGCCGCGACCTGGTTGCCGAGCGCCTGGAAATCCAGGGCGTGCGCGTTGAAAAGTGCCGCGATGGCGCCCGATACGTCGTCGGCGGCCGCCGCGGTGATCCCGGTGGTCGACGCGGCGGCCGCGGACCGCGCCGCACCCAGCGTCGAGCCGATATTCGCCAGATCCCCGGCCGCCGCCGTCACGTACTCCGGCGCCACAACAACAAACGACATGCCCGTGTCCCCCTTCAAGTCGACTCACCCGGTGCCGGCCCCCCAAACCGATCGGGACACAGGCGCGCGTCAAGATTAACGGGCGCGTCAATTAATCAAAGGGCTTTTGGATAAAGCTCTTTAGGCGAGCTAAATGGCGTCCGGGTCCTCGGCGAACGCCTCGGCAGCCTTGCGGGCGAGCTCGATCGCGGTCCGCGCCCACGCCGGCGTGGCGCCCGCCAGGCCGCACGCCGGGGTCACGCCGATGCGCTCGCGCAGCGCCGAGCGGGCGAATCCGAGCCGATCGGTCACCGCGACGACGGCGGTGGCGATCTCTTCGGCCGACGGCCGCTGTGGCGGCGCCGTCGCCGGGACCACGCCCAGCGCGACGGTGCGACCGGATTCGACGAAGGCCGCGATGCCGTCCAGGTCCTCGGCGCGCAGCGTGCTGGCGTCCACAGATACGCCACCAATCCCGCTGCGCCCCAAGAGATCCCACGGCAACTCCGAAGCGCAGCTGTGGACCAACACGTCGGCGCCGACGGTCGCGGCGCACGCGTCGAGCAGTCCCAGGGCGACCGCCTCGTCGAGCGCGGCGACCGGGCTCAGCGCCGTCACCCCGCTCAGTTGCCCACCCAACGCCGCCGGCAGCGACGGCTCGTCGAATTGCACCACCACCGGCGTATCGAGGCGGCGGGCGAGCGACGCACGGTGCGCCGCAACGCCTTCCGCCAGCGACGCCGCCAGGTCGCGCACGGCACCGGAGTCGGTGATGGCGCGGTGGCCGTTGGCGAGTTCGAGCCCGGCGGCCAGCGTGATCGGCCCGGGAGCCTGCACCTTGACCACCCGCCCGGCGCCGCGCAGCCCCGCCGTCTCCCAGGCCTCCTCCAGCGCGTCCATGTCTTCGTCGAGGAGGCTGACGGCGCGGCGCGTCACGGCGCCGGGCCGGGCGGCGATGCGGTAGCCGCGCGGGACCGTGTCGATGGCCACGTCGACCAGCAGCGCGCCGGCGCGGCCGAACAGATCGGCGCCCACTCCCCTGGCGGGCAGTTCGACGAGGTGGGCCAGCGCGCCCGCCAGCTCGCCGACCACCACCTCGGCGGCCGCGCGCGGCGCGGTGCCGGGCCACGATCCGACGCCGCTGGCCCTCGCGAACGGATGCGCGAAAACACTCACCGGCCAACCGTATTCGACGCCGCGATCGGCTCCGGTCGCGAGGGGTGTTCGGGGCGGAGTAGGTTCATGCCGAGAAGGGTGCAAAACGGTGGGGCACAGGGCGAGACTGGCACGGACACGGCCGCTGCTGTTTGTTGGCGCGGTGTTGCTGACGGCGGCGTGCACCCGGGTGGTGGGCGGCACCCCCCTGGCGGGATTCGGGCCCGCCGCCAAGGGCGTTCAGGGCGTCAACGTCGACACCATCCTGCTGGACCAGTCACGGATGCGCGCCATCACCGGCGCCGGTGAGCACCTCACGATCATCCCGTCGATGGACGGCACCCGCCCGGTCGACATCGACGCCCTCGCCGAGGCCACGCCGGCCGAGTGCCGGTTCCTCTACGCCGAGACGGCCACGTTCGGCCCCGACATCGAGGAATTTCACAAGACCACCTTCCAGGACCCGCCCGACGGGGCCCTGATCTCCGAGGGCGCCGCCGCCTACCAGGACGCCGACACCGCGCGCCGGGCATTCAGTGCGCTGGTGGGCGCCGTCGGCGGCTGCGCGGGCGGCTCGGCGGGCCAGTCGCTGGTCGGCGAGTGGAACGCGAACGCGAACTCGCTGCACCTGGGGCCCGGCGGGTGCGGACGCGACTACCGGGTGCTGAAGGTGGCCATGGTGGAAGTCACGTTCTGCGGCTTCGCGCAGTCGGTGTCCGACATCGTGATGACGAACATCGCCGCCAACATTCCCGGATAGCTCACCAGTGCGCCGTCGCCAGCAGCTCGAAGTTCGGGTGGCCGTACTTGACCCACATCGCCACGTGTAGGGCGGTCATGGCTGCCGAGACCGCCAGAGCCGCGATCGCCAGCCCGAAGCCGTTCTCCCCACGCCGCCTCACCTGGTGCAGCGCGACGACGGCGAAGATGGTGCTCAGCAGCGGGCTGCCGTACATGCCCATCAGGCTGAGCACGAAGGCCGCGATGGCCCAGGCGTTGGTCTGAACGGTCCGCACCTCACGCGCCGCGGCTTGCTGGGTGGTCATCTCGGCTCCTTTCCTGCTGTCAGGGAAAGGGTCGGAAACCGCCCTTGGCGGATCCTCAAGGAATTCTTGGCGCGGGCTCAGCGCGAGGTGGCGGCGATGGTGGCGCTGCCGAGCACCTCGTCGCCGTCGGGGTCCGGGCGGTAAAGCACCAGCGTCTGCCCGGGCGCGACGCCGCGCAGCGGGTTGCGCAGCCGAACGACGAGCTCGTCGCCGACCAGTTCGGCCACCGCGCCCACCGTCTCGCCGTGCGCCCGCACCTGCACCGCGCACTCGACGGGGCCCTGCGGCGGGGCCCCGGCGGTGAACACCGGTGACCGCCCGACCAGGCCGTGCACATCGAGGTCCGACGACTCCCCCACCTCGACCGTTCCCGTCTCGGCGTCGATCGACGTCACGTAGCGCGGACGGCCGGTCGGCCCCGGGCCGGCGATGCCCAGCCCCTTGCGCTGCCCGACGGTGAACCCGTGCACCCCGTCGTGGGTGGCCAGCACGGCGCCGTCGGTGGTCACGACGGCGCCGCGGCGCACCCCGATGCGCTCCCCCAGGAAGGCCCGGGTGTCGCCGGACGGGATGAAGCAGATGTCGTGGCTGTCCGGCTTGTCGGCGACGGCCAGGCCGCGACGGGCCGCCTCGGCCCGGATGTCGGGCTTCGGGGTGTCCCCTATCGGGAACGCCGCGTGCCGCAACTGCCCAGCGGTCAGCACGGCCAGCACGTAGGACTGGTCCTTGTCCCGGTCGACGGCGCGGCGCAGCCGCCCACCGGACAGCCGGGCGTAGTGGCCGGTGGCCACCGTGTCGAAGCCAAGCGCAACGGCTTTCGCCGACAGCGCCGAGAACTTGATTCGCTGATTGCACCGCACGCAGGGGTTCGGGGTCTCGCCGCGGGCGTAGGACTCGACGAAGTCGTCGATCACGTCCGCCTTGAACCTCTCCGCGAAATCCCATACGTAGAACGGGATTCCGAGCACGTCGGCGACGCGGCGCGCGTCGGACGCGTCCTCTTTGGAACAGCAGCCCCGCGAGCCGGTGCGGAACGTGCCCGGCGCCGACGACAGCGCCAGGTGCACCCCGACCACGTCGTGCCCGGCGTCGACCATGCGGGCGGCGGCGACGGACGAATCGACGCCGCCGCTCATCGCGGCGAGGACCTTCACTTACGGCGCCCCCGCGGCGGCCAGCGCGGCCCGCCGGGCGCGGTCCACCGCGGCAGGCAGCACCCGCAGCACGGCATCCACGTCGGCGTCAACGCTGGTGTGCCCCAACGAGAGTCGCAACGACCCTCGGGCGCTGGCCGGGTCGGCGCCCATCGCGACCAGGACGTGCGACGGCTGCGCCACGCCGGCGGTGCAGGCCGAGCCGGTCGAGCACTCGATCCCGTTGGCGTCCAACAGCATCAGCAGCGCATCGCCCTCGCAGCCGCGGAACGTGAAGTGCGCGTTGCCGGGCAGCCGCTGCGGGTCGCGGGCGCCGTTGAGGCTGACGTCGTCGATGCCGGCCAGGACGCCCTCGACCAGCCGATCGCGCAACACCCGCAGCCGAGCGCTGTTCGGCTCGAGCGCGTCCACCGCGATCCGGGCCGCCGCCGCCATTCCGACGGCGCCGGCGACATCCGGTGTACCGGAACGGATGTCGCGCTCCTGCCCGCCGCCGTGGGACAGCGGCACGCAGGCGACGTCGCGGCGCAGCAGCAGCGCGCCCACGGCGGGCGGACCGCCGAACTTGTGCGCGGTCACGCTCATCGCCGACAGGCCGCTGGCCGCGAAGTCGACGGGCAACTGCCCCACCGCCTGAACGGCGTCGCTGTGCACCGGGACGCCGAATTCGGCTGCGACGGCCGCGAGTTCGGCGACCGGCATCACGGTGCCCACCTCGTTGTTGGCCCACATCACCGAGACCAGCGCGACGTCGTCGTGGCTTTGCAGCGCCTCGCGCAGCGCGGCCGCCGACACCGAGCCGTCGGCGGCGGTGGGCAGCCAGGTCACCTCGGCGCCTTCGTGCTCGACGAGCCAGTTCACCGAGTCCAGCACGGCGTGGTGCTCGACCTCGCTGGCGACGATGCGCCGCCGCGACGGGTCGGCGCCGCGGCGAGCCCAGTAGATGCCCTTGACGGCGAGGTTGTCGCTCTCGGTGCCGCCCGCGGTGAAGATGACCTCCGACGGGCGCGCGCCCAGTTTGTCGGCGATGAGCTCGCGGGATTCCTCGATGCGCCGCCGCGCCGCGCGCCCGCTGGTGTGCAGCGAGGACGCGTTGCCGACCGCGCCGAGCGCGGCCGTCATCGCCTCGATGGCGGCGGGGTGCATCGGGGTGGTGGCGGCGTGGTCGAGGTAAACCATGACGGGCCCCACGATACCTGCAGGTCCGGTTAGCTAACCCACCAGCACGTGGCGCCGGCCTCGGCGCTGCGGCACCCCCACGCCCACCGCGGACTCGCACCGGCGGGCCAGCGCCCGCCGGTCGGTGCCCGGCAGCTGCAGGGATTCCACGTGAACGTGCGCCACGGTGCGGCGCACGGCCAGCAACCTGCACATCGACCGCCACAGGGTGTCGTCGCCGACGAACGCCGGAACGGTCGAAACGCCGCCGTCGACGTGGCGGTAGGTCAACCGCAGTGGCTGCACCGGGCGGCCGGCGTCGATCGCGGCCTGGAACATCGCCGGATAGAACGACCCGCAGGCCAGCCCGCACCAGGTGGTGCCCTCCGGGAACGCCACCACGGTCTGACCCGCGCGCAGCCGGTGCGCGACGGTCTCGACCACCCACGGCAGCCGCCGCAGGTTGGCCCGCTCGATGGGAATGATCTTGAACAGGCGCACCGAGAGAGCACCGAACAGGTCGGCGCGGGCCACGAACGACCCGGGCAGCACCGAACCGATGGCGAACACGTCCAGCCAGGACATGTGGGGACTGACCACCAGGACGCCACGCAGGTTCCGGATCGGGCTGCCCGACACGCTGATCCGCACGCCGAAGCAGCGCAGCACCACCCGGCAGTAGAACCGTTGCACCCGCATCTGTCCCGGCAGCGGCACCAGCGCCAGCGGCACCGCCGGCACCAACAGCAGCGCCAGCATGACGCGAAGCGTCACCCGCAGCACCACCCGCCACCGTGTCGAGGCGGGACCGACCCGCACGCAGCTGCTGTCGCACGTCGCGCGTGGCAGCCAAGCGTGGGCGCCGGGAGCGTTCACCGCGCGCCGCCCACCAATTCCGAAGCGGCCGAAACCGACCGCAGCCTCTTGAGATATCGGGTATCGGCGCGCCGTTTGTCCAGCAACACGCAGAAGTCGCCCACACCGAAGTCCGGGTCGTGCGCGGGCTCGCCGCAGACCTGGGCGCCCAGCCGCAGGTAGCCGCGCATCAGCGGCGGGACCGTGGGCCGCGCCGGCGCGGGGATGTCGTCGAGCGCCCGCCCGGCCACCCGGACGGGGCGGTGGGGGCGCACCCGGTACTGCGGCGGGGCGGCGTGGCGGTTGAGGATGAAGTCGCGCACGCCGCGCAGCTGGCTGCCCGGCGTGTCCCCGTCAGATTCGTCGCCGATGGGCACCGACACGCAGCCGGTCACGTAGTCGTAGTCGTAGCGGTCCAGGTAGGCCAGGATGCCCGCCCACATCAGCAGCACGACCCCACCGTTGCGGTGACCGTCGCGGACCACCGCGCGCCCCATCTCGACCAACGAGGGCCGCAGCGGGTCGAAAGCGCGAACATCGAATTCCGTTGCGGTATAAAGGCCCCCGACCGCGATGGCGCCGGCCGGCGCCAGCATCCGATAACAACCCACCAGCTCGCCGGTGTCGTCGTCGCGGACCAGTAGGTGGTCGCAGAATTCGTCGAACCTGTCGATGTCGAGGCGCTGCGTTCCGGCGGTCGGCAAGGCGAATCCGGGTGTGCTGGTGAATACGTCGTACCGGAGCCGCTGCGCCGCCTCGATCAAGCTGGGATCGGTGGACAGCAACAGTGAATAGTGCGGCCCGGCCGAGCCCGTCGCCGCGCCCGCCGGCTTGTCGCTGGCGATCAGGACAGAAGCAATGCTCATGGGAACAACGTGGCGTAACCGATGAGCTAATCGGCATCGACGCTATGACGTGTCGGTGCACGCCAGATGACGAAATATCGCGAAAATTCGCGCTAATTGACCGTGCGGTTAACGGACGCAGGACCGCCGGTGCTGCGGACGGCGGCGAATTTAGGTGAACCGCAACCGAAGCGGCGGCAGGCTTTGCGAGAACGCTTGCCGTGCTTCGGCACTCGGGCTGGCGGTGGCCAGACCCGCGCGAAACTCAGCCCTTGCGGGCCTTGATCGCGTCGGTCAGCTGCGGGGCGACCTTGAACAGGTCGCCGACCACGCCGTAGTCGGCGATCTCGAAGATCGGCGCCTCTTCGTCCTTGTTGACCGCGACGATGGTCTTCGAGGTCTGCATGCCCGCCCGGTGCTGGATCGCCCCGGAGATGCCCAGCGCGATGTAGAGCTGCGGCGACACCGTCTTGCCGGTCTGGCCGACCTGGAACTGGCCCGGGTAGTAGCCGGAGTCGACCGCGGCGCGCGACGCACCGACGGCGGCACCCAGCGAGTCGGCCAGCGCCTCGACCACGCTGAAGTTCTCCGCGCTGCCCACGCCGCGACCACCGGAGACCACGATGGTGGCCTCGGTCAGCTCCGGGCGGTCACCGGCGACCGCGGGCTCGCGGGCGGTGACCTTGGTGGCGTTCTCGGCGGCGGCCGGGACCTCCACGCTGACCTGCTCCCCGGCGCCGGCGGCCGGCTCGGCGTCGACGGCACCGGCGCGGACCGTGATCACCGGGGTGTCGCCGTTGGCCTGCGCCTCGACGGTGAACGCGCCACCGAAGATGGAGTGGATGCCCTTGTTGCCCTCTTTGACCTCGACCACGTCGACCAGCAGGCCCGAGCCGAGCCGCGCCGCGAGCCGGCCCGCGATCTCCTTGCCGTCGGCGCTGGCGGCCAGCAGCACGGCGGCGGGCGAACTGGATTCGGCCACCGACGCCAGGACGTCGACAACCGGGGTGATCAGGTAGGAGTCCACCTCGTCGGACTCGGCGACGTAGATCTTGGCGGCGCCGGCCTCCTTCAGCCCGTCGACCAACGGCGCGGCCGTGCCGGGCGCGCCGACGACGACGGCGGACGGCTCGCCCAGCGCCCGCGCGGCGGTGATCAGTTCGGAGGTGA
Organism: Mycobacterium sp. NGS54; assembly: GCF_059812465.1. NCBI lineage: Bacteria > Bacillati > Actinomycetota > Actinomycetes > Mycobacteriales > Mycobacteriaceae > Mycobacterium > Mycobacterium sp. NGS54. The sequence continues at coordinate 120,005 of NZ_JCALCS010000001.1, forward strand.
CCTTCTTCAGCGCGCCTTCGGCGTGCTCGACCAACACCAGTACTTCAGCCATGGGTTATTTCGCTCTTCTCGTCTGTGGTTTCGTGCTCGTTAGATGATCTTCTGGGCGACCAGGTACTGCGCGACCTGGTTGCCGCCCTCGCCTTCGTCGGTGACCTTCTCGCCCGCGGTCTTGGGCGGCTTCGGCGTCGACGACAGCACGGTGGAGCCGGCGTTGGCGAGCCCGACCTCGTCGGCCTCGACCCCGATCTCGGCCAGGGTCAGCACCGTGACCTCTTTCTTCTTGGCGGCCATGATCCCCTTGAACGACGGGAAGCGCGGTTCGTTGATCTTCTCGGTGACGCTGACCACCGCGGGCAGGGTGGCTTCGAGCGTGAACACGCCGTCGTCGGTCTCCCGCTCGCCGGTGACCTTGCCGCCGTCGAGGGACAGCTTGCGCAGGTGGGTCAGCTGCGGCAGGCCCAGGTACTCGGCGATGATGGCCGGCACCGCACCGCCGACGCCGTCGGTGGCCTCGTTGCCGGCGATGACCAGCTCGGTGCCCTCGATGGTGCCGAGCGCGCGGGCCAGGGCCCACGCGGTCTGGATGACGTCCGAGCCGTGCATGCCGTCGTCCTTGAGGTGGACGGCCTTATCGGCGCCCATCGACAGGGCCTTGCGGATCGCCTCGGTGGCCCGCTCGGGTCCGGCGGTCAGCACGGTCACCGACCCGTCGACGCCGTCGGCGGCTTCCTTCTCGCGGATCTGCAGCGCCTCTTCCACGGCGCGCTCGTTGATCTCGTCCAGCACCGCGTCGGCGGCCTCGCGGTCCAGCGTGTAATCGCCGTCGGTGAGCTTGCGCTCCGACCAGGTGTCTGGGACCTGCTTGATCAGGACCACGATGTTCGTCATGAGTCTGGTTCGTCCTCCTCGAAGGGGTCGCGCAGCGGTCGCTTGCGGACCTCGGTCACGCACTTTAAGACTGCACGGCGTGTTACTAGCGGGTAACTTTGTGCGGTCTGCTCTCACACCATAGCGGGTAGTACTGCAGGTTCTTTCGCCCTGTCTGCCCGTCCCGGCAGGGGTGCCCCGCTCGCGGTTCGCGAATCGGACACTTCGCGTTAGCCTGCCTATTCAATGAGCGCATTCCTCCCCGAGATCCCCTCGGACGTGCCGAGCCCCCAGCCGTCGGCCCCGCCGGGGGTCGACGCGGTGTTGACGCTGACGGGCGAGCGCACCATCCCGGACCTGGACATCGAGAACTACTGGTTTCGCCGCCATCAGGTCGTTTACCAGCGGCTTGCGCCGCGCTGCGCGGGCCGCGAGGTCCTCGAGGCCGGCTGCGGCGAGGGTTACGGCGCCGACTTGATCGCGGGCGTCGCGCGCCGCGTCGTCGCGGTGGACTACGACGCGGCCGCGGTGGCCCACGTCCGCAACCGCTACCCCCGGGTCGAGGTCATGCAGGCCAACCTCGCGCAGCTGCCGCTGCCCGAGGCGTCGATGGACGTTGTGGTGAACTTCCAGGTCATCGAGCACCTGTGGGATCAGCCACAATTCGTTGCCGAGTGCGCCCGGGTGCTGCGGCCCTCGGGCCTGCTGATGGTGTCCACCCCGAACCGGATCACCTTCTCACCCGGCCGCGACACCCCGGTCAACCCGTTCCACACCCGCGAGCTCAACGCCGCCGAGCTGACCGAGCTGCTGGTCGACGCGGGCTTTTCCGAGGTGACCGTCTGCGGGCTGTTTCACGGCCCGCGCTTGCGCGAGATGGACGCCCGCCACGGTGGGTCGATCATCGACGCCCAAATCGTGCGGGCGGTCGCGGATGCGCCGTGGCCGCCCGAACTGGCCGCCGACGTCGCCGCAGTCACGTGCGACGACTTCGACCTGGTCGACGCCGGCGACCGTGACATAGATGAAAGCCTGGATCTGATCGCGATCGCGGTGCGGCCGTGAGCACCCCGCACGTTCCCGGCATGTTCACCCTGGTGCTGCACACCCACCTGCCGTGGCTGGCCCACCACGGCCGCTGGCCGGTCGGCGAGGAATGGCTGTATCAGTCCTGGGCGGCGGCCTACCTGCCGCTGCTGCGGGTGCTGCGCACGCTGGCCGACGAGGATCGGCACCGCCTCGTCACGCTGGGCGTCACCCCGGTGGTCAACGCCCAGCTCGACGACCCGTACTGCCTCGACGGCATGCACCACTGGCTGGCCAACTGGCGGCTGCGGGCCACCGAAGCGGCCAGCGTGCGCTCGGCGCGCGGCTCGAAGTCGGCGGACTACCAGTCCTGCACGCCGGAAGCGTTGCGGGCCTTCGGAATTCGTGAGGAAGCGGAGGCGCACAGGGCCCTTGAAGACTACGCCACCCTGTGGCGGCACGGCGCCAGCCCGCTGCTGCGCGCCCTGATCGACGCGGGAACGGTGGAGTTGCTGGGCGGCCCCCTGGCCCACCCGTTCCAGCCGCTGCTGAACCCGCGGCTGCGCGAGTTCGCGTTGCGCGAGGGCCTGGCCGACGCGCAGCAGCGGCTGGCACACCGCCCCACCGGGATCTGGGCGCCCGAATGTGCTTACGCCCCAGGCATGGAACACGACTACGCCGGCGCCGGGGTCACGCACTTCATGGTCGACGGCCCGTCGCTGCACGGCGACACCGCCCTGGGCCGGCCCGTCGGCGACACCGACGTGGTCGCGTTCGGGCGCGACCTGCAGGTCAGCTACCGGGTGTGGTCGCCGAAATCCGGCTACCCCGGCCACGCCGCCTACCGCGACTTCCACACCTACGACCACCTGACCGGCCTCAAGCCGGCCCGCGTGACCGGGCGCAACGTGTCCTCGGAGGGCAAGGCGCCCTACGATCCCGAGCGCGCCGACCGCGCGGTCGACGCCCACGTCGCCGACTTCGTCGACGTGGTCCGCGGCCGGTTGACGAGCGAGTCGGAGCGCATCGGGCGCCCCGCCCACGTCGTGGCCGCGTTCGACACGGAGCTGTTCGGCCACTGGTGGTACGAGGGCCCGACGTGGCTGCAGAGAGTGCTGCGCGCCCTGCCCGAAGCCGGCGTGCGCGTCGGCACGCTGCGCGACGCGATCGACGCCGGATTCGTCGGCGACGCGGTCGCGCTGCCGCCCAGCTCGTGGGGCTCCGGCAAGGACTGGCAGGTGTGGGCCGGCGAGCAGGTGGCCGACCTGGTCCAGCTCAACACCGAGGTGGTCGACACGGCGCTGAGCACGGTCGACAAGGCGCTGTCGCAGACGGCGTCGCTCGACGGGCCGATCCCCCGCGACCACATCGCCGACCAGATCCTGCGCGAAACCCTGCTCACCGTGTCCAGCGACTGGCCGTTCATGGTGAGCAAGGACTCGGCCGCCGATTACGCCCGCTACCGCGCCCATCTGCACGCGCACGCCACCCGCGAGATCGCCGGGGCGCTGGCCTCGGGCCGGCGTGACGCCGCGCACCGGCTGGCCGACGGCTGGAACCGCGCCGACGGCCTGTTCGGTGCCCTGGATGCGCGTAGGCTGCCCCGGTGAAGGTCTCCCCTCGCCGCGAGGGTCCCCAAACGTACGGCGACACGCCGGTGTGTGCGGCATTTTGGGGCCCCTCGCGCCACCGAATGGGGGCCCACGCGTGAAGATCCTGATGGTGTCGTGGGAATACCCGCCGGTGGTCATCGGCGGGCTGGGCCGCCACGTCCATCACCTCTCGACCGCGCTGGCCGCCGCCGGCCACGACGTCGTCGTCCTGTCGCGCCGACCGTCGGGCACCGATCCCAGCACACACCCGTCGTGCGACGAGATCAGCGAGGGCGTCCGGGTGATCGCGGCCGCACACGATCCGCACGAATTCACGTTCAGCAACGACATGATGGCCTGGACCCTGGCGATGGGTCACTCGATGATCCGCGCCGGGCTCTCGCTGAAGAAGCACGGCAGCGACCGGTCGTGGCGCCCCGACGTGGTGCACGCGCACGACTGGCTGGTCGCCCACCCGGCCATCGCCCTCGCCCAGTTCTACGACGCGCCAGTCGTTTCCACGATCCACGCGACCGAAGCCGGCCGGCACTCCGGATGGGTCAGCGGGCCCATCAGCCGGCAGGTGCACGCGGTCGAGTCGTGGCTGGTGCGCGAATCCGATTCGCTGATCACGTGTTCGGCGTCGATGGCCGACGAGATCACCGAGCTGTTCGGCCCGGGCCTGGCCGGGATCACGGTGATCCGCAACGGCATCGACGCGGCGCGCTGGCCCTTCGCACGCCGCCGGCCGCGCACCGGCCCGGCCGAGCTGCTCTATCTCGGGCGCCTCGAGTACGAGAAGGGCGTGCACGACGCCATCGCCGCGCTGCCGCGGATCCGGCGCAGCCACCCGGGCACCACCCTGACCATCGCCGGGGAGGGCACCCAGCAGGATTGGCTCGTCGAACAGGCACGTAAACACCGGGTGCTCAAGGCGATTCGGTTCGTCGGGCACCTCGAGCACACCGAGTTGCTGGCGCTGCTGCATCGGGCCGACGCCGCGGTGCTGCCCAGCCACTACGAGCCGTTCGGGCTGGTGGCCCTGGAGGCCGCCGCGGCCGGCACCCCGCTGGTGACCTCGAACATCGGCGGCCTGGGCGAGGCCGTGATCAACGGGCGGACCGGGGTGTCGTTCCCGCCCCGCGACGTGGCGGCGCTGGCCGCGGCGGTGCGCACCGTGCTCGACGATCCGGACGCCGCGCAGCGGCGTGCCCGCGCGGCCCGCGAACGGCTCACCTCCGACTTCGATTGGCGGACCGTGGCCATCCAGACCGCGCAGGTCTACCTGGCGGCCAAGCGCGGCGAGCGGCAGCCGCGGCCGCGGCTGCCCATCGTGGAGCACGCGCTGCCCGACCGCTAACGTCGAAAGATGGGCCTGGAATATTCGAGCGTGGTCGAAGCACCGCGCGACGAGGTCTTCGCCTGGCATGCCAGGCCGGGCGCCTTCCACCGGCTGTCGCCGCCGTGGCAACCCATGCGGCTGGTCAGCGAGGCCGCCTCGCTCGAGGACGGCCGCGCCACGCTGGCGCTGCCCGGCGGGCTGCGGTGGGTGGCCGAGCACCAAGCCGATTCCTACGATCCGCCGAAGCGATTCGCCGACGCCATCGGCGGCGCGGGACTGGCGTCGCTCCCGGCGCGAATGGTGGTGCGGTGGAAGCACACCCACGAATTTGAGGACCTCGGCGGCGGCCGGACCCGGGTGATCGACCGGGTGGAAACGCCGGTCCCCGGGTCGCTGTTGCGCCCCATGTTCGCCTACCGCCACCGTCAGCTGGCCGACGACCTGGCCGCACACCGGCTGGCCGCCGCAAACGGCCTGACGCCGAAGACCGTCGCCGTCACCGGATCGTCGGGACTGGTCGGCTCGGCGCTGACGGCATTCCTGCGCACCGGCGGGCACCGCGTCATCGCGCTGGTTCGCCGAAGCGCCACCGGCGACGACGAGCGTCGGTGGGATCCCGATGACCCCGACCCGGAGCTGCTCGCCGGGGTCGACGCGGTGATCCACCTGGCCGGCGCCTCGATCGCCGGCCGGTTCACCGATGCGCACCGGAATGCGATCCGCGACAGCAGGATCGGCCCGACCCGCCGTCTGGCCGAACTCGCGGGCCGAACCGCGCCCGCGCCCGCCGCACTCATCTCGGCTTCGGCGATCGGCTACTACGGCTACGACCGCGGCGACGAATCCCTCACCGAGGAGAGCGGTCGCGGCGGCGGGTTCCTGGCCGACGTCGTCGCCGAGTGGGAGGATGCGACGGCGCCCGCGGCGGCGGCCGGGGTGCGGGTGGCCCGGGTGCGCACCGGCATCGTGCAATCGCCTCGCGGCGGCACCCTGCGGTTGATGCGTCCGCTGTTCGGCGCGGGCTTGGGCGGGCGCCTCGGCGACGGCCGGCAATGGCTGTCGTGGATCGCCATCGACGACCTGGTCGACGTCTACCACCGCGCGCTGTGGGACACTCTGTCAGGCGCGGTGAACGCCGTTGCGCCGCAACCGGTTCGCAACTCCGAGTACACCCGCACCCTCGCCCGGGTGCTGCGCCGGCCCGCAGTCTTGCCGGTGCCGGCGCTCGGTCCCCGGCTGCTGCTCGGCGACCAGGGCGCCCGCGAACTCGCCTGCGCCAGCCAACGCGTGATTCCTGAGAAACTCGCCGCGGCCGGGCACCGGTTTCGCCAGCCCGACCTCGACGCGGCCCTGCGTCACCTGCTCGGGCGTTAGCCCGCGGCCCTGCCCTCGCGGCTGCGGCGGTAGGCGCGGGCCCGCAGATCGGCGAGCCATTCCGGGTAGAGGCTCACCCCCGGCGCGGTGTTGGCGACCGGATCGAACGACACGTCCGGATCGGGGTCGCGGACGCCGGTCAACCTCAGCCGCGCCAGCGGCGCGAAATCGGACCTGCCGCAGGCCTGGTCGATCGCAAAGTCGACGCCGCCGGCGCCGATCGCTTGCTCGACGCTGCCCAGCGCCAGCCCAAAACCGTTGACATCGATCATGCTTCGGGCCCTCAGCCACCACACGCTGCCCTGGTAGGAGAACGGCATCAGGCTGGTGAGCGTCTGCCCGGCCCACGACGTGGTCGGCCGCAGCGCCACGGCCCGCGCCAGCACACCCGAACCCGCGGAGACGAGCAGGATGTCCCACGGCGTCGCCGCCACCTGCCGGGGTGCGACGCGGATCGCCAGGCCGATGAAGTCGGGCAGCGCTGCGGGCATGCCGGCGGCCTTGGAGATTCGGGCGACAACGTCGGACGACGGGATCGGCAGCCCCTCGGCCGCCGGCGCAACGCGTTCCAGCGAGCCTTCCGCGAGGACGCCGACCGGATGGAAAAATCTGCGGCCGCGCAGAGCGGATCCCCAGTGAAAGGGCTTGGCCAGGAGGTCGGAAACGTTCACCGGCGGCGGGTTCCCGTTCTGCGCCGGCAGAAACACCGACCCAGGAGGCCGAAAAACGAACGGGCGACGGGCGCGGCACAGCCGGAAAACGAAGAGTCGGCCGCGCCGGCGGGGCTCGGACCCGGCCGGCCGCGCGGACCGGCCCCGAAATACGTGGTCGCATTCGGCCACCTCCGCGCGGCATCGGCGCTAGCATCTAAAGTAGGTTGAGTTCACAGCTTCTTTTCTTGGAGCGGTGCGTAGCACACGTGTCGTCCCTTCACCACAGCCGATTGGCGCACACATGACTGCTCACCAGTCCACGGATTCACCGGACAAACAACAACCCGCCAGCTGCCGCTACATGACCGATTTCAACGGCGCGCGGCTCTATGTCTATGCGCGCAGCCTGGGCACCGTCCTGCGTGTCGATGGCGAGATCGACGCATCGAACGCCGACCAGTTCGCCCACGCGATCCGTCGTTTCTCCCGCCTGAAAACCCCGTTGATCCTCGACATGAGCCAGCTGGACTTCATCAGCCTTGACGGTTTCCGGGCGCTGCTGGCACTCAATCACGAGCATCAGCAGGCGCGGGTGCACTGCAGCGTCGTCGCCGGCGCCGCGATGCGCCCGATGCTTCACATCGTCAACGACCACGGTTTGCCCCTGGTGGGATCGGTGGCCGAAGCCCTCCAGCTCATCGACGACCTCGTAAAAGCCAGGCGCCAGTTGCTCTCGGGAATAGTCCGGGACCGGCGATACCGGCACGAACCGCCGTGGCCCGCCGCCATCCCATCCTGACGCCATAGGGCGTCCGGCGACGCATACCTCACCCCACCGGCGACCGGCGGGCAGTCAATGGCGCCTTGGCACTGGCGAACCGGCCGATCATTCAGTAAGTTAATGTTTCAATAACTTAAACTAGCGGGCATCGACCGGGCGGCCCGCCCGCGCATGTTCGCCGTCGCCCAGTGTTTTGTTTCGTCACCAAAGGGGTACCGCGCGTGAATCCGAGCCGTTCAAGCCGGCGGCTGACCGACCCTGCGAGGGAGCCTTCGGTCGGAGCCGTCCGCGATTTTCCGGGGGTGCGTCGTGCCGAAGTCGTCCCGACAGACCCGCCGCCCAAGGGAGACCAGTTGAACACCTGGCGCATTGGTTTGCGGCGGGCTGTGCTGGCGCACGTCGCGAGATTTGTCGCGGACCGATGCGCCGACACCTTGGGCGCCTGCGGAGTGGAAGTGGCCGGCGACATCCTGCTGGAGTTCGTCAACGGCGGCAAGTGCCTGCGGTCGACGTTCATGTACCTGGGCTGGTTGTGCGGCGCGCCGGGCAGCGACGCGGCGCTGTCGGCGACCGCCAGCCTCGAGCTCCTGCACGCGTTTGCGCTACTGCAGGACGATGTCATGGACAATTCGGCGTCGCGGCGGGGACGCCCGGCCGCGCACGTGCAGTTCGCCGCCTGGCATCGCCGGCGCGGTCTGTCCGGCTGCTCTCAGCGGTTCGGCGAATCGGCCGCGGTCCTGCTCGGGGATCTGTGCTTGATCTGGGCCGAGCAGATGCTGCGCGACAGCGGCCTTCAGCGCCACCACCTGCTGAAGGCGTGGCCGCGCTACGACGCCATGCGTATCGAGCTCGCGGTGGGCCAATTCGCCGATCTGGCAACGGATATGCGCGATCTGCCGACGATGGAGGCGGTGCTGGAGGTGGCCCGGCGGAAGTCGGGGAACTATACGGTGCGCCGTCCCCTGGAGATCGGCGCCGCAATGGCCGGCTGCGACGTCCGGGTCCTGGACGCGCTCGGCGACTACGGCACCGCCATCGGCGAAGCGTTCCAACTGCGCGACGACATCATCGGCATCTTCGGGTCGCCCGAGGTGACCGGGAAACCCAACGGCGGGGACCTGATCGAGCGCAAGGCCACCAGCGTCGTGGTGGCCGCGCACCAGTTGGCCGACGCGTCGACCCGCCGGCAGTTTCGCCAGTTCATGACCGACGACCGGCTCGACGACTCCGCGCTCGAGCGCTGGCGCACGCTGATCCTGCGCACAGGGGCGGTGCAGCGGATCGAAGAACTGATCGCCGATCGTGTCGAGGCGGCGCTGAAGGCATTGGACGGCAACATCATCGATGACCGGCTCACCGCCGCGCTGGTCGACATGGCGGGCCTGTGCACGCGGCGCGCGGCATGAGCGCCCGCACCGTGCCCGGGCGAACCGGCCACGTCGTCGTGGTCGGCGCGGGATTCGCGGGGCTGGCCGCCGCGCTGCACCTGGCCGGGCGGGGCCGTGAAGTGACCGTGGTGGAGCGCCAACCCTGGCCGGGCGGGCGGGCGGGCCGCCGCGACGTCGACGGCTACCGCATCGACACCGGCCCGACTGTGCTCACCATGCCGGACCTCATCGACGAGGCCTTCGCCGCCGTGGGCGAAACCTCCACGGACAGGCTCGAATTGTTGCCCGTGGATCCGGCCTACCGGGCGCGGTTCGCCGACGGCAGCACCATCGACGTCCACAGCGACGCCGAGGAGATGGCCGCCGCGGTGCGCGAGTTCGCCGGGCCGCAACAGGCCGACGGCTACCGGCGGTTACGCGACTGGCTGACCCGGTTGTACCGGACGGAATTCGACGGCTTCATCGCCGCCAACTTCGACTCCCCGCTGTCGCTGCTGAATCCTCAGCTGGCTCGGCTGGCCGCGCTCGGCGGCTTCCGCCGATGGGACACGATGGTCAAGCGCCACATCAGGGACCCCCGGCTGCGCCGGGTGTTCACCTTCCAGTCGCTGTACGCCGGCGTCGCACCGCAGCATGCCCTGGCGGTCTACGCGGTGATCGCCTACATGGACACGGTCGCCGGCGTGTTCTTTCCGCGCGGTGGCGTGCGGGCGCTGCCCGACGCCCTGGCGGCGGCGGCCGCCGACGCCGGAGTGCGGTTCCGCTACGGGTCAACGGTCACCAAGCTGGAACGCAGCGGCCAGCGGATCACCGCCGTCCACACCGACCGGGATCTACGCATCGCCTGCGACGCGGTGGTGCTGACGACGGAGCTGCCGCAGACCTACCGGCTGCTCGGCCGCCAACCACGCCGGTTGCTTCCGCTGCGCGCGGCGCCCTCGGCGGTGGTGCTGCACGTGGGGTGCCCCGCCGTGGCCGCGCAAACCGCGCACCACACAATCCTTTTCGGCGCGGCGTGGGAGCGGACGTTCACCGACATCATTCGCGACGGCCGGCTCATGGCCGACCCGTCACTGCTGGTCACCCGGCCGACGACCACCGACCCCAGCCTGGCACCCACCGGCCGGGACCTGCTCTACGTGCTGGCCCCCGCCCCCAACCTGTCGCGCCGCCACATCGACTGGTCGGCCACCGGCGACGCGTACGGGGACTCCCTCCTCGAGGTCGTGCAGGACCGGCTGCTGCCCGGATTGCGCGACGACGCCCGGCTGCTGCATGTCGACACCCCGGCCGACTGGGCCCGCCAGGGCATGGCGGCCGGCACGCCGTTCGCGCTGGCCCACACGTTCGCCCAGACCGGCCCCTTCCGGCCGGCCAACACGGTGCGCGGCATCGAGAACGCGGTGCTGGCCGGGTCGTCGACCCTGCCCGGCGTGGGCGTGCCGACCACGCTGATCTCCGGGCGACTGGCCGCCGACCGCATCACCGGCCCGGCCGACCGGACGACGACCCGCACACTGGACCTGAAAGCCGGATCCCGATGATCCGCACCGAGCTGGACGCCGCCGGGATCGACGAAGACCGCCTGCGCGCGGCGTATCGGCGGTGCCGGCGGATCGCCGCCGAACACGGTCGCACTTACTTCCTCGCCACCCGATTGCTTGCCCCCGACCAGCGCCCTGCCGTCCATGCGTTGTACGGCTTCGCCCGCCACGCCGACGACATCCTCGACGAGCTCAACCCGGCCGTGGACGTCTCCGAGCGGGCGGACCGGCTGCAGCGGCTCTCGGATCGCTTCTTCGACGGCGGTGAGCACCACGACGAGCCCATCCTGGCCGCCGTCGGCCACACCGCGCGCCGCTACGGGATCCCCGCCGAGCTGTTCGCCGACTTTCTGGACTCCATGCGGATGGATCTCACCGTCACCGACTATCCAGACCGGGGCGCGCTCAACCGCTACATGCGCGGCTCCGCGGAAGTCATTGGGCTGCAGATGCTTCCGATCCTGGGGACGGTGTGCCCCGTCGACGAGGCCGCCCCGTACGCCGCGGCGCTGGGCCGTGCGTTTCAGCTCACCAACTTCCTGCGCGACGTCGACGAGGACCTGGCGCGGGGCAGGGTCTACCTGCCCGCCGACGAACTCGCGGCCTTCGGCGCGGACCGGGAGCTGCTGGCGTGGTGTCACGTTCACCGGCGCACCGATCCCCGCGTCCGGTCCGCGTTGGAGGCCCAGCACCAGATCACCCGCGAGATCTACCGTTTCGCCACCGATGGCATCGCCCTGCTGGCGCCGCGTTCCCGGCCGTGCGTGGCGACCGCCCTGACGCTCTACTCCGAGATCCTCGATTGCATTGAAGCCAGCGATTTCTCGGTGTTCACGCGGCGCGCCACCGTCGGCACGACGCGTCGGCTTCAGGTCGCCGGCGGCGCCCTGGTGCGGTCGTGGCGGGCCCGGATGAGGGGCGCGTCGTGAGCGATCGGTGGCAGTACCTGATCGTGCTCGGCCTGTGCCTGGCGATCACGGCGCCGCTGGAGCTGTTCGGCGCCGGCGTGTATCGCCAGCCGCGCCGGCTCGCGCGCGCGGTGCTTCCGGTCGCGGCGGTGTTCCTCGTCTGGGACGCGGTGGCGATCGGCGCCGGGGTGTGGACGTACTGCGACAGCTACATCGCCGGCATCCACATCCCGTTCGGGGTGCCGATCGAGGAAGTGTTGTTCTTCCTGGTGATTCCGGTGTGCGCCCTGCTGACCTACAACGCGGTGACCGCCATCCTCGAAAGAGTCAGGCACCGATGACCGGCCTCGGCTACACGGTGCCGGCCGTCGCGGCCGTCCTGGTCGTCGTCGCGCTGGAGCTCGCGCTGTTGCACACGGGGTTGTTCCGGCGGCCGGCCTACTGGTTGTCGATGGTGATCGTGCTCGGCTTTCAGGTGCCCGTCGATGGCTGGCTGACCAAACGCAGCGCGCCGATCGTGATCTACAACGAGCGGCAGACCAGCGGCGTGCGGTTCCCGTTCGACATTCCCGTCGAGGACTTCCTGTTCGGCTTCGCGCTGGTCACCGCCGTGCTGCTGTTGTGGGAGCGACAACGTGCGAGTCGATAAGGCGGGCCTGCCCCGCGGCGAGGTGCCCGGGGCCTTCGACGTCGGCGCCGCGGCGTACGACCGGCTGGTCGGCGCCAACCCGTACTACCACGCGAACCTGGCGCGCTCGGCGCGCCGCATGCGGCTGCCCGGACGGGGACGGGGACTGCGCCTGCTCGACGCGGGCTGCGGCACCGGCGCGTCGACGGCCGCGCTGCTGGCGGCGGCTCCCGAGGCGGAGATCGTCGCCGTCGACGCCGCCAACGGAATGCTCGATGCCGCACGGGCAAAAGCGTGGCCACCGTCGGTCCGGTTCGTGCACGCCCGCATCGAAGAACTCGACGAGCACGGCGTCACCGGACCGTTCGACGGCATCCTGGCCGCCTATCTGCTGCGCAATCTCGCGGACCCGGACCGTCAACTGCGGGAGTTTCGCACGCTCCTTGCGCCCGGCGGCGTCCTGGCGGCGCACGAGTACTCGGTGCGCGATTCGGTTGCCGCAACCCTGATTTGGCACGCGGTGTGTTGGGGCATCATCATCCCCGCCGGCTGGTGGCGCACCCGCGACAGCACGCTGTACCGGCATCTGTGGCGCAGCGTCCTCGCGTTCGACGGGGCGTCGCGACTGCGCCAACGGGTGCGCGACGCCGGATTCACCCGGGTGCGAAGCCTCACCATGCCCGGCTGGGAACACGACGTCGTACACACCTTCCTCGGGGAGGCGCCCCAATGACCGACCGCCGCCGCCACATTCACCCCGCCCCGCCGGGGCTGCCCGACGCGGGCGCGCTCGCGTCGCGGCCGCGCGCCGTTGTCGTCGGGGCGGGCATCGCCGGCCTGACGGCCGCCACCGCGCTCGCCGAACGCGGCGTGGCCGTGGACGTGGTGGAACGCGAGGGATACCTGGGCGGCCGGGTGGGCGGCTGGACCGAGCACGTCGACGGCGCCGAACTCGCGATGAACCGCGGGTTCCACGCCTTCTTCCGGCAGTACTACAACCTGCGGGCCCTGCTGCGCCGCGTCGACCCGCAGCTGGGGATGCTCGCCGCCGTCGAGGATTACCCGCTGATCGACGGCGCCGGCCGACGGGACACGTTCCGCGGGCTGCCCCGCACCCCACCGTGGAACGCGCTGGCGTTCGCGCTGCGCAGCCCCACGTTTTCTCTGCGCGACCTGGCGCGCATCAACGCGCGGGCCGCCGCACCGCTGGCCGCGGTGTCGGTGCCAGACATCTACCGGCGGTTCGACCACATCGACGCCGAAACCTTCTTGAAGAGCATCAACTTTCCCCAATCCGCGCGCCACCTCGCGTTCGAGGTGTTTTCGCGCAGCTTCTTCGCCGAGCCGGCGCAACTGTCCGCCGCCGAACTGGCGACCATGTTCCACATTTACTTCCTGGGCTCCAGTGAGGGCCTGGTCTTCGACGTCGCCACCGCGAACTTCGATGTGGGCCTGTGGAATCCGCTGGCGGACTATCTGCGGGAGCGGGGCGTTCGGATGCACCTGGGCGCGCACGTGTCCAGCGTCACCCCCGGCGGCGCGAAAACGCTTCGCGTCCAAGCCGATTCGGGTGAACGCTTCGACGCCGACGCCGTCGTCCTGGCCCTCGACGTGGGTGGCCTGCAGCGGCTGGTGGGCGCGTCGCCCGGGCTGGGCGGCGATCCGTGGCGCGCCCGGATCCGCCGGCTGCGCACCGCGCCGTCCTTTGTGGTGCAGCGGCTCTGGCTCGACCGGCCCGTCGACCGCGGCCGGCCCGCGTTCCTCGGAACCGCCGGCCATGAGCCCATCGACAACATCAGCGTGCTCGAGCGCTACGAACGCGAGGCCGCCGCGTGGGCACGTCGGCACGGCGGATCCGTCGTCGAATTGCACTCGTACGCGGCCGGTGCCGACGCGCCCGGCGAGGCCGCGATCGCGCGTCTGCACCAGCTGTATCCCGAGACCGCCCCGGCACGTGTCCGTTACGAACGCGAACTGCGCCGCAGCGATTGCCCGCTGTTCGCCCCCGGAACGTACGCGCTGCGGCCGACCGTGGCCACGCCGCAGCCCGGGCTGGTACTGGCCGGCGACGGCATCCGGGTCGACCTGCCGGTGGCGCTGATGGAGCGCGCGGCCACCACCGGGTGGTCGGCCGCCAACCGGCTGCTGGCGTCGTGGGGGCTGGCCGGTCACCAACTGTGCACGGTTCCCGTCCGCGGACGGTCGACGGTGCTGCGCTCGCTGGCCGAGCGCCGGGGACCCCGTCGATGAGCGTCGGGGACCGCCTGCGCCGCCGGTGGAAAGACTGGCCCGTCGGCGTGATACGGCCTGTGCCGTGGACACAGCAGCGCCCGACCTACCGGGACGCGCGGCCGGCGATCATCGACGCCGCCTTGGAACGGTCGGGGCGCCGGCCGACGGGAAACTGGTTTGTGTTCGCGGCCAGCCGCGAGGTGGTCGCCGGTCGCGCCTACGGCGCGCGGGTGGCCGGCATCGACCTGGTGGCCTGGCGCGACAAGCGCGGCAGCCTGCGGGTCGGACCCGCAACCTGCCCCCACCTGGGCGCCGACCTCGCGACGGGCCTGGTGCGCGGGGGCGTCCTGTATTGCCGATGGCACGGGCTGGCCCTCGACGGCGATGCGTGCGAACTGCGCTGGACGCCGTTTCCCAGCCACGACGACGGCGTGCTGGCGTGGGTGCGACTGGATTCGGCGGGCGCGGAGGCTCCGATGGACGATCCGGTGGTCGTGCCGAGACCCGCCACCGACACGTTGGCGGCGGTCACCCGCATGGTCGGACACTGCGAACCGATCGACGTCGTCGCCAACCGGCTCGACCCGTGGCACGGCGCGTGGTTTCACCCGTATTCGTTCACCCGGCTGGAGGTGCTCGCCACGCCCACCGAGGAGGATGACCGCTTCCTGGTCTCGGTAATCTTCCGGATGGGTCGCTTCGGGGTCCCGGTCATCGCCGAATTCACCGCCCCCGAGGCGCGCACGGTGGTCATGCGCATCATCGAGGGCGAGGGAACGGGCAGCGTGGTCGAAACACACGCAACGCCAATGGGTTCGGGGCGCGACGGCCGGCCACGCGTCGCCGTGATCGAGGCCATCGTCGCGACTTCGCGGCGCCCCGGTTTCAAGACGGCGCGCCGCGCCGGCCCGTTGATCACGCCGCTGATGCGCCATGCCGCGACCCGGCTGTGGCGCGACGATCTGGCCTATGCCGAACGCCGCTACCAACGACGCACCGGTGGCTAACATGGACCTACCGCAGCACGTGCCAACAGCGGAAGTCCGAACCAGCGATGAAGAAAGCGCACTTCGCCTTCTTTAAAAACCTCGTGATCGTCAGCGTCGGCGCGCACTTCGCCTACCTGTGCTACCTGCCCAGCGGCGGATTTTTGGCGCTGCGCTGGCCGCGCACCATCTGGCTGCACCTGGCGAGCGTGGCCTGGGGTCTGCTGGTCGTGACGCTGCCGGTGCCGTGTCCGCTGACGTCGCTGGAAGATTGGGCGCGCGCGAGAGCCGGGATGGAACCGCTGCCGAACACCGGGTTCGTCGACCGCTACGTCGCGGGTGTGCTCTATCCGCCGGGCCGGACCGGCACCGCGCAGGCCGTCGCCTTTCTCGCCGCCGCGACGTCATGGATCGCCCTGGCGAGGAAGGCGCGGGCCACCTCGCTCTCCGCCGGGAATGATTCGTGAAAGCCTTGCGCCCACGGGTCGGACATCGAGAAGTGGCGCGGGACCGTCAGGTTCGATCCGGGCGCGCGGCAGGTCGCGCTAGGTCCTGGGTGAGCGCACCGATACGCTGGTTGGCCTGATGAAGGATGCGGGTAGGTGAGCAAGCGCCGCGCACAGGATCCACCGGCGGCCCGGGCCGAGCTGGAGCGGCAGTTGTCGGCCGATATGCGGTCGATCACGGCGCAATCGGATCGCATCGGCCGCCACTTCGCGCGCACGAACGAGGTCGGCAGCAGCGATTTCCACGCGCTGCTGCACATCATGGTCAGCGAGACCGCGGGAAAGCCGTTGACCCTGGCCCAGCTGAGGCAGCGCATGGACGTGTCGCCCGCGGCCATTACATATCTCGTCGATCGGATGATCGAGGCGGGCCACATCCGGCGGGAGCCTGACCCCGCGGACAGGCGAAAGTGGCTGCTGCGCTACGAGGAAAGCGGCATGACGTTGGCGCACGCCTTCTTCCGGCCGCTCGGGATTCACCTCAGCAAGGCGATGGCAGATTTGAGCGACAAGGACCTCGTTGCCGCCCATCGGGTTTTCACGGCGATGATCACCGCGATGGCCACGTTCGAGGACGAGCTCGCCGGCGAGCCGTCCAGACCGTCACCCCGGCGGCAAAAGACCGCGCCGTAGGACCCCTTGCAGCAGCCGCTGCTCGATCAGGTCGGCGCCACGGGCCACACCGCCGGTCGCGGCGAAGCCGGCGGCCACTCGGCGGGCACCCTCGGCCATCGTCGTCGCCCGGCAGATGGCGGCGCGCAGGCGCGCCACGGTCAGCCTCTTGGCCGGCAGCCGGGTGCCGCATCGCGCCATCTGCACGCGGCGCGCCACTTCGGCCTGATCGCGCGCAAACGGCACCGCGCAGACCGGGACACCGCGGTCAAGCGCCTTCACGATGGTTCCCATCCCGCCGTGGGTGACGGCACAGATCGCGCGGTCGAGGACCGCGCCGTGGGGCACGAAACGGCACACAGTGGCGTTCGGCGTGCGTGGCAGGCCGTCGGGCACGCCGGCCGGGAACGTCGCGACGACGTGGACCGGTTCATCGGCCAACGCCTGCAGGGCGATTCGGCCGAGCCACGCGTCGGCCTGCGGGATCGAGGAGGTGCTGACCAATACGATGGGCCGGTCGATGTCGGCCACCCAATCGGGGAGATCCGCGGGGGCCGTGTCGAATTCACACGCACCGATGAAGTGCACGTCGCGCCAATCGGGATGCGGGTACTCGAACGGCTCGCCGCCGACCGCCAGCAGCAGCGGCGCGCGGCGCATCAGACCATCCACTGATTTCACTTTCGGCACACCCAATTCCGCGCGGACGGCGTTGACCCGCGGGACTACCCGGCGGTCGAAGAGGTGGCTCACAAACGGGCGCATCGACGCGTCGCGGACCATGCCGACCACTCCCGGCAGCGGCCGCAAGCCCGGACCGAACGGCGGCGCCGCGCGGGACCGTAGATAGGGGGTGAACGGGGAGAACACCAGCCACGGAACATTGCTGGCCTCCGCCATCGACATCGCTCCCCAGCAGTTCGCGTCGACGATGACCACGTCGGGCCGCACCCGCTCCAGCTCGCTGCGCAGGTCGTCGACCTCGATCACCGCGCGACGGCACAAGACGTCGATCGTCTCCGTGAGGACGCCTAACGCGTTGGGCGCCAGCCAATCCCGTCCGGCGATGGTCTCGATCCGCACGTCGACCGGCTCGGCGTCGATGCCGACCGCCCGCATGGCGTGCACCTCGCCGGCCAGGGTGAGCAGGTGAACCCGGTGGCCGCGCCGCACCAGTTCCCGCAGCAGCGCGCCGAGGGGATAGAGGTGGCCCAGCGCGGGCGACCCGTAAGCCAGAATCACTGCCATGGGCCGTCGCTCTTACGAAACGGCCCTCACGCCAACGTCTCGCAGTGCGTCCGGGTCGGCCGCCCCGCACCCGTGCAGGCAGATGCGCAGCTCGTCGATGAATCGCTGCAGCCAAGCCGCCGACGCGGCTGCCGATTCGATCGCCGCGGGCAACAGCGGCCGCGCCACGGCCACCACGTCGGCGCCCAGGGCCAGCGCCTTGGCCGCGTCCATGCCGGTCCGGATCCCACCCGAGGCGACCAGCGGGATGTCCGGCAGCGCCGTGCGCACCTCGGCGATCGCCTGCGCGGTGGGTACGCCCCAGTCCGCCAGGTCCGGGTAGCGCACTTCGCCGTAGCGGACCAACTGCTCGACGCGTGACCACGAGGTTCCGCCCGCGCCGGCCACATCGACGGCCGCCACCGGCGGCTCGGAGCACAAGCGCAGCAATTGGCCGATCGCGGCGGCGCCGATCCCGTGACCGACCTCCTTCAGCAGCACCGGGTAGCCCAGCATGCCGGCCACGTCATGCAGCCGGTCCAGCGATCCCGCGAAGTCGGTGTCGCCGCCGTGCTGGATGGCCTCCTGCAGCGGATTAGTATGCACCGCAAGCGCATCCGCCCCCACGCGATCGAGCGCTTGAACGATGTCCGGCACCGCATCCTTGGTCAGCTGGGACAGGCCGATGTTGCCCAGCAACAGCACGTCCGGTGCCACGTCGCGCACGGTAAAGCTGGAGGCGGCCCCCTCCCCCAGGACGCTGTCGAGCATCACCCGCTGCGAGCCCAGCATCATTCCGATGCCGAGCCGCTGTGCCGCCGCGGCCAGGTTCCGGTTGATGGTGCCCGACAGCTTCGCCCCGCCGGTCATGGCGCCGATCAGGATCGGCGCCCGCAACCGCGCCCCGAGGAATTCGGTGCGCAGGTCGACGTCGTCGAGGTTGGTCTGGGTCAGGGCGTTGTAGGGCAGCGCGTAGCGTTCCAGGCCGGTCGTCACGCCGTGGTAACCCACGTCGCCGTCGAGGCACACGTCGATGTGTCGCCGCTTGCGGGTGGTCATCTCGCCGCGGTCGGCGGTCATGACGCGTCGACCCCGCGCCGACGGTTCAGCAGCCAGATGTGGGCGGACAGCACGTTGATCAAGCCGGCTCGACCGGCACGGCAATCTCGTTGCGACGCAGGGCCGGGACGGTCCAAGGCGGATCGTAGAACCAGGCCGCCGGCGTATCGACGGCCTGGAATCCGCACTCGCGCAAGGTGGTCATCAATTTATCGGTGTGCGCCGCGACGGCACGGCGACTGCGGCTGCCCGTGAAGCGGTGCACCGCGACCGTCTCCGCCGGCACGGCCGCCAGCCTGACTTCGCCGTCGTCGGGCTCGGGCAACGAATCCAGCGTCTTTTCGGCGGGCATGAAAAACCGGATCACCCATTTGCGGTCGTCCGCCGCCTCCTGGGCCACCGGGGCGGTCATCGCGATCTTCTCGTGACCGCCGTTGCCGCCGAAGATGTAACCGGCGAGCCGGCGAAACCCGGTATAGCGGGCGGCCTCCTCGTCCGCCACGACGGTCGTCTCCGCGGCGATGCGGGCGCCGTAGTGCCGGATCTCGACGTCCCGGGTCAGCTGCTCCGCACGGTAGTCCGGCTCCTTGGTGCCGTGGCGGTAGCCGACCACCGTGCCGGCCGCATCGATTACCTCGCCGAGCAACGCTCCCATCGACCCGAACACATCCCTCACCTCTTCCTGCCATATGTCCTTAGTTGGTACCCCGCCAGCAGGCAGCCTAACGGAATTTGCACATTTAGTTAAGTGCTTGAATGTTTAAGAATCTTAACATAATCTCGGAGGGACGTCAGCCCACACCACCGGCCGCGGCCGGCCGGTGCACCGCGGATCACCCTAAGGGCGGTACATGCTAGCGAGAATGGCCCGACTCGCCGTCGCCGCGCCACGACGCATCGTCGCCATCACCGCCCTGTTCATGATCGCCGCCGCCGTCTTCGGCATACCCGTCGCGACCAGGCTGTCCGCCGGGGGATTTCTCGACCCGGCATCCGAATCGGCTCGCGCCGCCGCGACGCTGTCCGAGAAGTTCGATCAGGGTGGCATGGATTTGGTGCTGCTGGTGAATTCGGCGGGCGGCGCCGGAGGCGGGCCCGCACAAGCCGTCGGCAGCGACATCGCCCGACAGCTTTCCCAATCGCCTTACGTGGCGCGGGTGATCTCACCCTGGGACGCGCAAGCCAGCCCCGGCTTGTTCAGCGCCGACGGAAAGACCGCGATGATTCTCGTCGCACTCACCGGCGACGAAAACAGCGCGCCCCGGCATGCCCGGACGCTGGCGGAGCGGTACGCGCACGACCATCAGGGCGTCACGGTGCAAGCGGGAGGGTCGGCGCTGGTCTACGAACAGATCAACCGGCAGACCGAGAAAGACCTGCTGCGGATGGAAATGATCGCGATACCGCTGAGTTTCATCGCGCTGGTGTGGGTCTTCGGCGGGCTGCTCGCGGCGGCACTGCCCGTAGCGGTCGGCGGAGTCGCGATCCTGGGTTCGCTCGCCGTGTTGCGGCTGATCGCGTCGATCACCAACGTGTCGAGCTTTGCCCTCAACGTCACGGTGGCATTGGGATTCGCCCTGGCCGTCGACTACAGCCTGCTGATCGTCAGCCGGTACCGCGACGAACTGGCCGCCGGTGCCGGACGGGACGAGGCGCTGGTGAAGGCCCTGACGACCGCCGGCCGAACCGTGGTGTTCTCGGCGATCACGGTGGCGCTGGCGCTGGCCGCGACCGCGCTGTTTCCGATGTACTTCCTCAAGTCCTTCGCCTATGCCGGGACGGCGGTGGTGGGGTTCGCCGCCTTGGCCGCGGCGGTCGTCGCGCCGGCCGCGATCGCATTGCTCGGAGAACGCCTCGACGCCTTCAACGTGTGGGCGCTGGGCCGCAGGCTCTTTCGGCGGCCGGCACCGCAGGGGCGGACGTTGGAAGCCGGCTTCTGGTACCGCACGGCGAAAGTGGTCATACGGCAGGCGATCCCGGCCGGGTTGGCGGTCACCGCCGTCCTCTCGCGCTGGGCGCACCCTTCCTCGGCGTCAGGTGGGGCTATCCTGACGACCGGGTACTGCCGACGTCATCGTCGGCGCGGGCCGTGGGCGACCGAATCCGCGGCGACTTCCGCACGACATCCGAGATCAAGGTCGTCATCCCCGAAACCGCCGGCCTCACAACCGCGGACCTGGACGACTACGCCATGCGCCTATCCCTCGTTGCCGACGTGGCGGCGGTGTCCGCGCCCACCGGCACCTTCGTCGCCGGCCAGCCCCAAGGGCCGCCTTCGGCCGCGGCCGGAATGGCGCGCGGCAGCGCCTATCTGACCGTGGCCAGCCTCGCCCCCCTTTACGGTCGGGCGTCCGAGGCACAGTTGGCCCGCCTGCACGAGATCGCGCCGCCGGGGCACCGACCGGCGCAGTTCACCGGCCTGGCACAGACGAATCGTGATTGCGTGAACGGGATTACGAGCCGCTTGCCGATCGTGTTCGGTTTCATCGCGGTCGTGACGCTGGTGCTGCTGTTCCTGCTCACCGGCAGCGTGCTGCTCCCGATCAAGGCGGTGCTGCTCAACATGCTCTCGCTGACCGCCGCGTTCGGCGCCCTGGTATGGATCTTTCAGGACGGCCACCTGGGCGCGGCGGGCACCACGCCGACAGGCACGCTGGCCGCGAACGTCCCGGTGCTGATGTTCTGCATCGCGTTCGGCCTGTCGATGGATTACGAATTCTTCCTGCTTTCCCGGATCCGCGAGTACTGGCTGGACTCGGGCCGAACGCGCGCGGACAACGACGAAAGCATCGCGCTCGGCATCGCCCGCACCGGCAGGGTGATCACCGCCGCGGCGCTGCTGATGTCGATCTCTTTCGCGGCCCTGATTTCCGCGGGGGTGTCCTTCATGCGGATGTTCGGGCTGGGCCTGACCATTGCCGTGTTGGTGGACGCGACGCTGGTGCGGATGCTGCTCGTGCCGGCGTTCATGCACGTGCTCGGCGACCTGAACTGGTGGGCGCCCGAACCGCTGGCGAGATGGCATCAGCGCACCTTCAACCGCGCGAGCCCAATTCGCCCTGGAAGTGGCGCATTGCGCTGATCAGCGCGGCGAAGACCCGGTGCGCCGCGGCCAAATCCGCGTCGGGTAAGTCGTCGAGCGCGGCGCGGGTGTGCACCCCCAGCGGGGTGAAGAACGAGCGCGCGGTGTCCAGCCCGGGATCCGAGTAGCGCAGAATGACCTTTCGCCGGTCCTCGGCGTGGGTGTCGCGCCGGATGTGGCCGGAATCGATCATCCGCTCGACGAGATAGGTGATGGCCGCCGCGGACAGGCCCATCTTCTGACGTAACTCCCCCGATGTCAGCGGAGCACCGGCCGTTTCGGCCACCAGGATATGCAGCAGGGCGCGAAAGTCGCTGGTGCCCAACCGATGCGCCGCGGCGAAGACCCGACCCATTTGGTCGGACTCGGCGGTCAGGGCGCGCGCGTCGGCCGCGATCAGCGCCTCGAGCCGAACACGGTCGGTGGTGGCTTCCATCAGAATCGCAGCATACCGCGCCAAAACGCGTTTGTTAACTTGATTAATGGTTAAGCGATTGAAATAATTGCCGTCGTGGGCTGGGACGCTGTCGCCGCTGCCGTGACGGGCCGGCGTTCGTGGCTGCCCGGATTCGGCGCACTACTGCTGGTGGCCCACCGATCCCCCCCAACCGGAAGGAAGCAGAGCGTGAAACCCTCGATTCTGGCCGCGACCACCGTCGCCGTCGCCGTAGCCGCCGGCACCGGAAGCATCGCCAGCCCAAAGCGCGTGCCCGCCTGGTACTCCCGGCTCCGCAAGCCGCCCTATCAGCCGCCCGGCATCGCGTTCCCCCTCGTCTGGACCACGCTCTACACCGACATCGCGGCGACGTCCGCGGTAGCCATCGACCGGTTGCAGGCTGCGGGACAGATCGGTGCCGCCCGCCGCTACGCCGCGGCGCTCGGCGTGAACCTGGCGCTGAACGCCGGCTGGAGCTGGCTGTTCTTCCGCTATCACAAGCTCGGCGCTTCCGCGCTGGGCGCCGCGGCACTGACGGCCAGCAGCGCCGACCTGACGCGGCGGGCCGCGCAGGCCGACCCGCGGGCCGGCCTGGCGCTGTCCCCCTACGCGCTGTGGTGCGCATTCGCCACCGTCCTGGCCACCCACGTGTGGCGGCTCAACCGCTGAATCATGCCGACGCTGTTGTGGTTTCGCCGAGACCTGCGGTTGCGCGATCACCCCGCCCTGGCCGCGGCCGCCGAAAACGGCGCGGAAGTGCTCGCCTGTTTCGTCCTCGATCCGCGGCTGGAGGCCTCGTCGGGCGCGCGCCGGCTGCAATTCCTGGGCGACTCGCTGCGCGGGCTGCGCGAGGACCTCGACGGCCGGCTGCTGGTGGCCCGCGGGCGGCCCGAGACGCTGATCCCGCGCATTGCCGAGGAAATCGGCGCGTCGTCGGTGCACGTCTCACAGGACTTCGCGCCGTACGGAAGGCGCCGCGACGAACGGGTGGGCGCGGCGCTGAATTGCGTGCCGCTGGTGGCGACGGGGTCGCCGTACCTGGTTTCACCCGGCCGCGTCACGAAGGCCGACGGCTCCCCGTATCAGGTGTTCACGCCGTTTCTGCGCCGGTGGCGCGACGTCGGCTGGCGGGCGCCGGCGAAATCGAGCGCCGCCTCCGCGCGCTGGCTCGATCCGGCGCAGGTCGGGATCGAGCGGTGCGAGATCCCCGACCCCGGCGCCGCGCTCGACGTGGCGGCCGGTGAGGGCGCGGCGCGCACGGCCTGGAAGTCGTTCGTGGACAACGGCTTACAACGCTACGACCGCGACCGGCCCGACCTGGCGGGCACCAGCCGGATGTCGGCGCACCTGAAGTTCGGGTGCATCCATCCCCGCACCATGGTCGCCGACCTCGACCTGCGTGGCGCCGGGGCGCAAGCCTTTCTGCGGGAGTTGGCATTTCGCGACTTCTACGCCGACGCGCTGTACCACCGGCCGGCCAGCGCGTGGCGCAACTGGAACAGCCGGTTCGACGACATCCCGACCGACACGGGGCCCGAAGCCAGGCGGCGCTTCGAGGCGTGGAAAGCCGGCCAGACCGGGTTTCCCTTCGTCGACGCCGGGATGCGTCAGCTTCGCGAGACCGGCTTCATGCACAACCGGGTGCGGATGATCGTCGCGTCGTTTCTGGTCAAGGACCTTCATCTGCCGTGGCAGTGGGGCGCGGAATGGTTCCTCGATCAGCTCGTCGACGGCGACATGGCCAACAACCAGCATGGCTGGCAGTGGTGCGCCGGATCGGGCACCGACGCCGCGCCGTACTTCCGGATCTTCAACCCGCGCGCGCAGGGCGAGAAGTTCGATCCGGCGGGCGACTACATCCGGCGCTGGGTTCCCGAATTGCGCGGGGTCGACGACGCGCACCTGAGGAAAGGCGAACGGCCGCACGGATACCCGGCGCCGATCGTCGACCACGGCGCCGAGCGCGCCGAGGCGCTGCGCCGCTACCAGAGCATCTGAGCGATTTCTTGGACCCGAAGCTGGTTGGCATGCAATTATCAGCCGACTCACAGTTCTCGTCGATCTCGCCCACGGGAGGCGCCATGGCTCGCTCGGTCGTTCGGACGTTGTTGGTTGCGGGTGCTGCCGCGGGGCTGATGGCCAGCGCCGGCGCCTGTTCGTGCTCGGTCTCATCGAAGCACGCGGTGAGCAAGGGCGACGTCGCCAACCAGATCACCTCCAAGCTGACCGACGCCGCCGGCAACAAGCCCGAATCGGTGGACTGCCCGAACGACCTGCCGGCCGCGGTCGGGGCGCAGCTGAACTGCACGATGAAGGTCAAGGACCAGACGTTCAACGTCAATGTGACCGTGACCAGTGTCAACGGCAACGACGTCAAGTTCGACATGGTCGAGACGGTCGACAAGAACCAGGTCGCCAAGATCCTCAGCAACAAGCTCACCCAGCAGGTGGGCCGCAAGCCCGACTCGGTGACGTGCCCGGACAACCTCAAGGGCGTCGAGGGCGCGACGCTGCGGTGCGAGCTCACCGACGGCGGGCAGAAGTACGGCATCGCCGTCACCGTCACCAGCGTCGACGCGGGCGACGTCAGCTTCGACTACAAGGTCGACGACCACGCCGAATAAGGCGAACTAACGGGCCGCCTTCTTGCGTTCGATGTCGGCCAGCGCGGCGGCCAGCTCGGCGCGCTGCGCGGCCGAGCTCTCCCAGGACAGCTGCCGGTTCTTGACCACCTTGGCCGGCGCACCGACCGCGATCGAATAGTCGGGGATGACACCGCGCACCACCGCGTGCGACCCCAGCACGCAGCCGCGCCCGACGGACGTGCCGCGCAGCACGGTGACCTTGACCCCGACCCACGTGTCCGGCCCGATCCGGACCGGGGACTTGACGATGCCCTGATCCTTGATCGGCATGTTGATGTCGTCCATGCGGTGGTCGAAATCGCAGACGTAGCACCAGTCGGCCATCAACACCGAATCGCCCAACTCGATGTCGAGGTAGGTGTTGATGACGTTGTCGCGGCCGAGCACCACCTTGTCGCCGAACCGCAGCGAGCCCTCGTGTGCGCGGATGGTGTTCTTGTCCCCGATGTGCACCCAGCGGCCGATCTCCATCTCGGAGAGTTCCGGCGTCGCGTGGATCTCCACGCCCTTGCCCAGGAACACCATGCCGCGGGTGATGATGTGCGGGTTGGCGAGCTTGAACTTCAGCAGCCGCCAGTAGCGCACCAGGTACCACGGGGTGTAGGCGCGGTTGGCCAGCACCCACTTCAGCGAGGCCAGCGTGAGGAACTTGGCCTGGCGAGGGTCCCGCAGGTTCGATCCACGCCAACGGCGGTGAAGCGGAGCATTCCACATGCTCGTCATGGCCGGAAAGCCTATCGGAGCCGCCACGCGTTACCCTCACGTGGACTCGACCGTCGCCCCCGCGTAGAAGGATTTGGAAACCCGAGGTGCTTGCCCGACATCTCCTGCGTGGGCTTCGGCGCGGCTCGTGCGCGGCGCTGGCGGTCGCGCTCGCGGTGGGGCTGGGCGGCTGCGGCAACACCGACTCGTGGGTGGACGCCTCGGCCGCGCAGGGCTGGCCGGCGCAATACGGCGACGCCGCCAACAGCAGCTACACCGCGACCGGCGGGGCCACCAAGCTGTCGCTGCAGTGGACCCGGTCGGTGAAGGGCGCCCTGGGCTCCGGCGCGGCGCTGAGCGCACGCAGCTATCTCGCGCTGAATGCTCAGACCCCGGCCGGGTGTTCGCTGATGGAGTGGGAGGCCGACGACAACGGCCGCCAGCGCTGGTGTGTGCGGCTGGTCCAGGGCGGCGGCTTCGCGGGCCCGTTGTTCGACGGCTTCGACAACCTCTACGTCGGCCAGCCGGGCACGTTCTTCTCGTTTCCGGTCACCCAGTGGACGCGGTGGCGTCAGCCGGTGATCGGGATGCCCACCACCCCAAGGTTTTTGGGGCACGGCCAGCTGCTCGTCACCACGCACCTGGGGCAGGTGCTGGTTTTCGACTCGCACCGCGGCGAGGTGGTCGGCAGCCCGCTCGATCTGGTGGAGGGCGTCGACCCCACCGACGCGGGGCGCGGGCTGGCCGACTGCGCGCCCGCCCGGCAGGGCTGCCCGGTCGCCGCGGCGCCGGCCTTCTCACCGGTCAACGGGACCGCGGTGGTGGGTGTCTGGCAGCCGGGCGCACCGGCCGCGGGGCTGGTCGGTCTGAAGTACCACCCGGGCCAGACACCGCTGATCACCCGGGACTGGACCAGCGACGCCGTCGGCGCCGGCGTCATCGCCAGCCCGGTGCTGTCCGCGGACGGGTCGACGGTCTACGTGAACGGCCGCGACCAGCGGCTGTGGGCGCTGCACGCCGCCGACGGGAAACCGAAATGGTCTGCGCCGCTGGGCTTTTTGGCCCAGACGCCGCCCTCGGTCACCCCGCAGGGGCTGATCGTCTCGGGCGGCGGCCCCGACACGCGGCTGGCGGCGTTCAAGGACGCCGGCGACCACGCCGACGCGGTCTGGCGCCGCGACGACGTCACCCCGCTGTCGTCGTCGAGCCTGGCGGGCGCTGGCGCCGGATACGCCGTCGTCGGCGGTCCGCCCGCGGGCGGCGCACCCGGGATGTCGGTGCTGGTCTTCGATCCGGGCAACGGACACACGCTGGGCAGCTATCCCCTCCCGGCCGCCAGCGGGTATCCCGTCGGGGTGTCGGTCGGCAACGATCGCCGGGTGATCGCCGCCACCAGCGACGGCCAGGTTTACGGTTTCGGGCCCGCATGAATACGCGCAGCCGCCCGGCGAACGTCGTCGCGACCGTCGTCCTGCTGATCGTCCATGGCTTCCTGCTGGCGGCGACGGTTGTGTTGCTCGGCCTGTTCGTCATGGGGACCGACCCGTGCGGGGCCGTGAAGTGTGGCGATCCCGCCTGGATCGACCGCGCCATGATGCTGGGCATTTGGGGCGGCGCCGCCGTCCTGGTCGTCGACGTCGCGGTCGCGGTGTTCCTGCTCATCCGGCGCCGAACGACCTTCTTCGTCCCGCTCATCGGGTGTGTGGTGCAGGTCGGGCTGACGATCGGCGCCGCGGCGATGGAGTCGCTGGCCGGCCCGGTGTGAGCCCGGCTAGATCGCCAGCGGCGGGATGGCGCTGCGAGGCACCTGCGCCTGGGTCGGGCCGCCGAACGCCGGCAGCATCTCGCCCGGGGCGAAGTAGAAGATCAGTTGGTCGTCGGTGATCGCGAAGTTCTGATAGTGCGACGGGTCGAGCCCGGTCGACGGCAATATCACCGCCCCCAGCGGGTTTTGCCGGTTCAGGTCGCGCTGGACGATGGGAAAGATGCTGTCCAGCGGCGGCGGGCCGGGCGCGAACAGATTGTCGAAGGTGATGGGCTGTTTGGTCCCGAGGTTGTAGTTGAACGCCTTGTACCAGGTGGTCGGCCGGGAGCCGCCCAGGTCCTGGAAGAACTTCAACACGACGCTGCGGGTGTTGTGGGGCGGCTGGCCGGCGGTGTGTTGCTCGGTGGTGGCCTCCATCTGGTAGGGCTGGTCGCGTGTCCCGGATCCCTGCGCGACGTTGACGAACCCGTCGCGGTTCTGCGTGATGTAGTCGGCCAAGGCCTGCTCGTCGGGGTAGTCGGCGGGGAACGTCATGTTGAGCGTGTAGGTGGGGCCGGTGGCGCGCACCTGGCACAGCTGCCCGGCCTCGACGGTGCCGCCCAGGCTGCCACACGACGCCGGCTCTGAGACCGCCCGAGGGGCGGCCGGCAAGCCCAACATGACCGGGGCAGCCAGCACCGCGGCAGCTATCAGGAAACGCATCGTCGAATTGTCCTCGCAGATCAAGGGCGGGGCGCCTACCAGGGGTGACCCCGTCAGCCTACCGGGACGCCCGGCAGACGAAGGCCGTCGCACGACCGGCGGCCCCGGAGCCGATGCGGGTGATGACCACCGACAGCGGCCGGTCACCGCGCGGCCGCAAGCGCCGCCGCAGCGCGTCGGGGTCGACGCGCACGCCGCGGACCAGGATCTCGAGCGCGCCGCAGCCCAGCGCCGCCAGGGAGTGGCGCAGCCGGCGCTCGTCGAACGCGACCTGCTCGAGCACCTCGAAGCCCCGCACCCCCGGCGGCAGCCGATCCCCGGACAGGTACGCGATGTCGGGGTCGAGTTGCCACAGCCCGTGCCGGGCGCCGTAGTGGCGCACCAAACCGGCCCGCACCACCGCCCCGTCGGGGTCGACGATCCAGCGCCCGGGCGGGGCCACCGGGCACTCGTCCGGTTCGGCGTCGGTGATCTGTTCCCCGCGATCGAGGACGCTCGCCCGGCGGCGCACCCCCGGTCGCGACAGCCCGGCCGACCACAGGCACGCTTCCCGGACCGATCCGTGATACGACGTCACCTCGATCTCGCCGTCGAAACCGAGGCGACTCAATTCGTCGAAATCGATTCCGGGAGCGCACTTTACGACGAGGTCGCGGTCGGAGTAGGTGTCCAGCACCCGGCCCAGGGCGGGCGCGTAGTCATCGATGCGCAACCGCCGCCGCCCCCCGAGGCGGCGCGCCGGGTCTAGGAGGACCACCGCGTCGCGGGTAACCGGGTGCAGCGCGTCGGCCCGGCACAGATAGGCCGTCGCGCCCAGGTTGTGGCGGGCCATCGCCAGGCGCACCGCGTCGATGTCGCTGCCCACCGCCCGCACGCCGGCGCGGCGCAGCGCGGCCAGCTCGGTGCCGATCGAACAGGTCGCGTCGTGCACGAGACGGCCAACAAGCCGCCCGGCCCGGTGCACGGCCACCGGCGCGGCGGTGGCCTGCTGCAGCGCCTCGTCGGTGAACAGCCAGCCGGAGACGTCCAGCTCGCCCAGCTTCTCTGCGGCGCGGCGGCGCAGCAGCGTCGTCTCCACCAGCACCGGCGCCCGATCCCCGAACCGGGCGCGGGCAGCCGCGATGTCCGCGACCCGCGTCGCGTCGGTCAGCGCGAATTCGGCGACGGCGGCCAGCGCCGCGGCACCCGGTTCCGACCGCAGGTAGGCGACGTCGTCGGTGCCGAAGGCCAGCCCGGCACTCAGGAGGGTTTGACCCCGGTGACCATCACGTTGTAGAACCAGCCCTTCGGCACCACATGCCGCCACATGTTGGCGTCCACCCAGCTCAGCGTCTTCCAGCCGGTGAAGGCGAATTTCGCCCAGCCCCAGCCCAGCCGCCCAGGCGGGACCGCGCACTCGAACGTGCGCAGCGGCCAGCCCAGCATCGCGGCGGTGAACTCGACGGTGGCGGTCTGCACGTCGATCGCGCCGGCGCTCTCCGCCATCCGCTCCAGGTCTTCCGGCGCGAAGGTGTGCAGGTCGACGAGGGCCTCCAGCGCCGCCGCGCGCGACGACTCGTCCAGCTCGGCCTGCGGGCGCCGCCAGCCGCCCAGGCCCGGCAGCCGGGTGACGTTGGTGACGACGCGCCAGGTCAGCGTCGAGAGGGCGCGCGCATACACCTCCCCGGCGTTGCTCGGCTCCCCGGCGAAGACGAACCGGCCGCCCGGGCGCAGCACGCGGACCACTTCGCGCAGCGACAGCTCGACGTCGGGGATGTGGTGCAGCACCGCGTGGCCGACCACCAGGTCGAAGGTGTTGTCCTCGTACGGGATGCCCTCGGCGTCGGCGACCCGGCCGTCGATGTCCAGACCCAGCGATTGGCCGTTTCGGGTGGCGACCTTGACCATGCCCGGCGACAGGTCGGTCACCGACCCGCGCCGCGCGACCCCGGACTGGATCAGGTTGAGTAGGAAAAAGCCTGTCCCGCAACCCAATTCGAGCGCACGGTCGTAGGGCAGCTCCCGGAGCACCTGCTCCGGGACGGTGGCGTCGAAGCAGTCCCGGGCGTACTCGACGCATCGCTGATCGTAGGAGATCGACCATTTCTCGTCGTAGTTCTCCGCCTCCCAGTCGTGGTAGAGCACCTGGGCCAGCTTGCTGTCATGCCGCGCCGCCTCCACCTGCTCGGCGGTCGCATGCGGGTTGGGAACGGCGTCGGTCGAACTCGTCGTCATGCAGGGCAGCCTAATCGGCGTCCGGTGGCCGATCGAAAACGGCGTTGATTCTGGCCTTGGCGGTGGCCAGCGCCTGGGCCGGCCCGTCGAGGAAGCGGCGCGCCCACGCCGCCGCCGCGTCGTAGACGTCGTCGGGGGCCACCATCTCGTCGATCAGGCCCAGCTCCAGGGCCTCCTCGGCGTCGAAGAAGCGCCCGCTGAACACCAGCTCCTTGGCCCGGCTCGCGCCGATGGCCCGGGCCAGCCGGGCCATCGCCCCGCCGCCGGGGACCAGGCCGGCCAGTATCTCGGTGGCGCCGAACTTGACGTTGTCGCCGCTGACGCGCCAGTCGGCGGCCAGCGCGAGGGCGAGGCCGGCGCCCAGCGCGTAACCGGTGATCGCGGCCACGGTCGGCTTGGGGATCGCCGCGACGGCGTCCAGGGCTTCCTGCCGCACCCGGGCCGCGGCATCGGCCTCGCCCGCGCTCAGCGTCTCGAGCTCGGGCGCGTCGTCGCCGGCGGAGAAGATCTCGTGGCCGCCGAACAGGATCACGGCGGCGACGTCGTCGCGGCGCCCCAGCTCGTCGGCCGCGGACACGATCTCGCGGTAGACCTGCCGGGTCATCGCGTTGGTGGGAGGCCTCGACAGCAGCAACATGGCCAGGCCGGCGTCGCGCGACCCGTCGCTGACCACGACGCTGACGAACTCCCTCAAAGCGGCCACTCCATGGCCCCGCCCGATTCGCGCGCCCGGTGGTAACGGTCGGAGTCGAAGAACTCGAAAACCCAATTGTCGCCCCGCTTTTCGAGCAAAGGCTGCACGGTCACGATCTGGCGTTCGACGGCCAGCACGTCGGCGACGCTGCGGCCGGCCAGCGAGTCCAGCTGCGTCCAGGTCGGCGGGAGCAGGATGTTCCGGCCGGCCTCGAAGTCGTCGATGGCGTCCCGCGGCAGCGCCCAGCCCGAACGGTCGGATTCGGTGTTCTGGCCATCGGCCCGTTGGCCCTCGGGGAGGGCGGCCACGAAGAAGTAGGTGTCGTAGCGGCGGGTGCGCTCGGCTTCCGGGGTGACCCAGTTGGCCCACGGCCGCAGCAGGTCGGAGCGCAGCACCAGGTTTTCGGTCCGCAGGAAGTCGGCGAACGACAGCGTCCGCTCGTCCAGCGCGCGGCGCGCGTCGGCGTAGACCGAGGCGTCCCTGACGATGCTGTCCGGATCGTCGGCCGGTCCGGCGAACAACACGCCGGACTCCTCGAATGTCTCCCGGGCCGCCGCGCACACCAGCGCCTCGGCCAGGTCGGTCTCGATGCCGAACCGCTGCGCCCACCACTCGGGCGGCGGGCCGGCCCACGCGATGTCGGCGTTGCGGTCGCGGTCGTCGACGCCGCCGCCCGGGAACACGATCACGCCCGGGGCGAACTCCATCTTGGAATGGCGGCGCATCAGAAAGACCTTCACGCCGCCGGGTGCGTCGCGGATCAGCATCACGGTGGCCGCCGGACGCGTCGGCAGGGGTTCGGGGCGTTCACTCATAAGAGCCTCCGGTGGGCCGCGCGGGTGCGAACGCGTCGGGCGAAATAGCGCCCGTCGACGACGTCGAGGGCGATCGACTGGCCGAATGCCGCGGACAGGTTCTCGGCGGTCAGCACGTCGGACAACAAACCCGCGGCGACCACCTTGGCCTCCGACAGCAGCATGCAGTGGCTGAAGCCCGGCGGCACCTCCTCCACGTGGTGGGTGACCAGCACCAGCGCGGGCGCGTCGGGGTCCGCGGCCAGGTCGGCCAGCCGGGCCACCAGCTCCTCGCGGCCGCCCAGGTCCAGGCCGGCGGCCGGCTCGTCGAGCAGCAGCAGCTCCGGGTCGGTCATCAGGGCGCGCGCGATCAGCACCCGTTTGCGCTCCCCCTCCGACAGCGTGCCGTAGGTGCGGTCCGCGAGGTGCTCGGCGCCAAGGCTTTCCAGCATGTCGATCGCCCGGCGGTAGTCGACGTCCTCGTAGCGCTCCCGCCAACGGCCCAACACCGCATAGCCCGCCGAGACGACGAGATCGCACACCAGTTCGTCGGTGGGGATCCGCTGCGCCAGCGCCGACGAGCTGAGTCCGATCCGCGACCGCAGCTCCGACATGTCGACCCGGCCCAGCCGCTCGCCGAGCACGAACGCGACGCCCGACGACGGGTGCTCGCTGGCGGCGGCGATGCGCAGCAACGACGTCTTGCCGGCGCCGTTGGGCCCGATGATCACCCAGCGCTCGTCGAGTTCCACGGCCCAATCCAGCGGCCCGACCAGGGTGCGTCCGTCGCGCTGCAGCGACACGTTTCTGAAGTCGATCAGCAGATCGGGGTCGGCTGCCTCACTTCCGTTCTCGGGCACCCGCCCATCGTGCCGCACCGCGATCGCCACTAGTCCGGCGGGATCTCCACCCGGCGCACCTGGCCGTCGACCGCGTCGGCGGCCTCGATCTCGCTGCGGGTCACGCCCAGCAGGAACAGCACGGTGTCCAGGTAGGGGTGGCTCAACGACGCGTCGGCGACCTCGCGCAGCGCCGGCTTGGCGTTGAACGCGACGCCGAGCCCGGCCGCGGCCAGCATGTCGATGTCGTTGGCGCCGTCGCCGACGGCGACGGTCTGCTCCATCGGCACCCCGGCCTGCTCCGCGAATTCCCGCAGGGCCTCCGCCTTGCCGGCCCGGTCGATGATCGGGCCGACGACCCGGCCGGTGAGGGTCCCGTCGACGATCTCCAGCTCGTTGGCGGCGACGTAGTCCAGCGCCAGCTCGTCGGCCAGTGGCTCGATGATCCGCCGGAACCCTCCGGAGACCACGCCGCAGCGAAAACCCAAGCGCCGCAACGTGCGCAGCGTCGTGCGGGCCCCGGGCATCAGCTCCAGCTGGGCGGCGACCTCGTCGATCACCGTGGCGGGCAGGCCTTTGAGGGTCGCCACCCGCTGCTCGAGTGACTCCGCGAAGTCGAGCTCGCCGCGCATCGCGGCCTCGGTGATCGCGGCGACGGCGCCCTGCGCGCCCGCCCGCGCCGCCAGCATCTCGATGACCTCGCCCTGAACCAGCGTCGAGTCGACGTCGAAGACGATGAGCCGCTTGCCGCGCCGTTCCAGGGTGTAGCCCTCGACGGCGATGTCGACGCCCTCTTCACCGGCCACCCGCGACAGCGTGTTGCGCAGCGGCCCGTCGGCGCCGGGCGGCACCGACACCCGCAACTCCAGGCCGGTCACCGGATAGTCGGAGACGCCGCGAATGAGGTCGATGTTGACGCCCAGCGCCGCCGCCTCCCGGGCGACCGCGCCGAACGCCCGGGCCGTAATCGGCCGCCCGAGCACGAAGATGGTGTGCGTGGACGGATCCCGGATGATCGGCACGTCTTCGCTGGGTTCGATGCTGACATCGAGACCCTTTGCGCGGACGGCGGATTCGACGTCACGGCGCAGCGCGGGGCCGTCGGCGACCTCGGGCGGGCAACACAGCAGGACCCCGAGCGTCAGGCGCCCGCGGATCACCACCTGTTCGACGTTGAGTAGCTCGACCCCGTGCCGCGACAGCACCTCGAACAGCGCCGACGTCACGCCTGGCTGATCCACGCCGGTGACGGTGATCAGCACCGACACCTTGAGTGGTGAGTTCACTCCCGGCTGCCGCCGCTACTGCTCAGCAGTGGAGCGATCCGCTTCGGTGCGTGGGCCGAATCCCTTCGGCGACTCCAGCGCCGTGGCGTGACGGCCCACGTGCGCCTCGGCGCGCAGCCGTTCCACCATGTGCGGATAGTGCAGCTCGAATGCCGGGCGCTCCGAACGGATCCGGGGCAGCTCGGTGAAGTTGTGCCGCGGCGGCGGGCAGCTGGTCGCCCACTCCAGCGAGTTGCCGTAACCCCACGGGTCGTCGACGGTCACGACCTCGCCGTAGCGCCAGCTCTTGAACACGTTCCACACGAACGGGAACATCGACGCGCCCAGGATGAAGGCCCCGATCGTCGAGACCACGTTGAGCGTCGTGAAACCGTCGGTGGGCAGGTAGTCGGCGTAGCGGCGTGGCATGCCCGCGTCGCCCAGCCAGTGCTGCACCAGGAACGTGGTGTGGAATCCGATGAACGTCAGCCAGAAGTGCAACTTGCCCAGCCGCTCGTCCAGCAGCCGGCCGGTCATCTTCGGGAACCAGAAATAGATGCCGGCGAAGGTGGAGAACACGATGGTGCCGAACAGCACGTAGTGGAAGTGCGCGACCACGAAGTAGCTGTCGCTGACGTGGAAGTCCAGCGGCGGGCTGGCCAGCAGGACGCCCGTCAGGCCGCCCAGCAGGAAGGTGACCATGAAGCCCATCGAGAACAGCATCGGCGTCTCAAAGGTCAACTGGCCCTTCCACATCGTGCCGACCCAGTTGAAGAACTTGATCCCCGTCGGCACCGCGATCAAATACGTCATGAACGAAAAGAACGGCAGCAGAACGGCTCCGGTGGCGAACATGTGGTGCGCCCACACCGCGACCGACAGCGCCGCGATCGACAGCGTCGCGTACACCAGCGTGGTGTAACCGAAGATCGGCTTGCGGGAGAACACCGGAATGATTTCGCTGACGATGCCGAAGAATGGCAACGCGATGATGTACACCTCGGGGTGGCCGAAGAACCAGAACAGGTGCTGCCACAAGATGACACCACCGTTGGCCGGGTCGTAGACGTGCGCGCCCAGGTGACGATCGGCGGCCAGCCCGAACAGCGCCGCCGTCAGCAACGGGAAGGCGATCAAAATCAGGATCGACGTCACCAGGATGTTCCAGGTCATGATCGGCATCCGGAACATCGTCATTCCCGGTGCGCGCATGCAGACCACCGTGGTGATCATGTTGACCGCGCCCAGGATGGTGCCCAGGCCGGCGACCGCGAGGCCCATGATCCACAGGTCACCGCCGGCGCCGGGCGAATGGATCGCGTCCGACAGCGGGGTGTAGGCGGTCCAGCCGAAGTCCGCCGCCCCGCCCGGCGTGATGAAACCGGCCATCCCGATCGTGGCGCCGAACAGGAACAGCCAGAACGAGAACGCGTTCAGCCGCGGGAAGGCGACGTCCGGCGCGCCGATCTGCAGCGGCAGCACCAGGTTGGCGAAGCCGAACACGATCGGGGTGGCATAGAACAGCAGCATGATCGTGCCGTGCATGGTGAACAGCTGGTTGAACTGTTCGTTCGAGAAGAACTGCAGGCCCGGCGTCGCCAGCTCGGTGCGCATCAGCAGCGCCAGGAACCCGCCCAGGAAGAAGAAGATGAAGCAGGCGACGCAGTACATGATGCCGATCATCTTGTGATCGGTGGTGGTGATCAGCTTGTAGACGAGGCTCCCTTTGGGACCCGTCCGGGCCGGGTAGGGACGGACGGCCTCGAGTTCTCCCAACGGCGGGGCTTCGGCTGTCAACAGCTCCTCCAAACATCGTCGGACAGGGCCCGAACCCAGTATTGACTCCGAATCTTAGCCCCCGGAGAACCGCCCGTCAGGGGCAGTCCTACAAACTGTCGTAATAAGGTTCCGAACTCGCCGGATGTTAGCGTCGGACCCGTGCTGGAAAGGCGATCGATCACGGCCACAGCCGTTCTGGCCGTGGCCGTCCTGGCCTGCGGTGGATGCGGTTCCGGCGGCTCCGGCACCAACGCGTCGAGCCGATCGCTGGTCACGCCCACCACCCAGATCGCGGGCGCCGGCGTGTTGGGAAATGATCGCAAGCCCGACGAGTCGTGCGCGCGCGACGCCGCCGCGGCCGATCCCGGGCCGCCCACCCGGCAGGCCCGCAACGCCGCGGGCGTCACCCCCGACACGGTCGCCGTCCCCGCGGAGGCACGGCGCATCGTGGTGCTCTCCGGTGACCAGCTCGACGCCCTGTGCGCGCTCGGCCTGCAATCGCGGGTGGTCGCCGCCGCGCTCCCGGACGGGTCGTCGGGCCAGCCGTCGTATCTGGGCCGTGCGGTGCACGGCCTGCCCGCCGTCGGCACCCGCACCAATCCCGACCTGGCCGGCATCGCCGCGGCCCACCCCGACCTGATCCTGGGATCGCAGGGCCTGACCCCCAAGCTGTACCCGCAGCTCGCCGCCATCGCCCCGACCGTGTTCACGGCGGCGCCGGGCGCGGCCTGGGAGGACAACCTGCGTGGCGTGGGCGCCGCCACCGCGCGCGGCGCCGCCGTCGACGCCCTGATCGGCGGCTTCACGCAGCGGGCCACCCAGATCGGCGCGGCGCACGACGCGTCCCACTTCCAGGCGTCGATCGTGCAACTGACCGCAACCACAATCCGGGTATACGGGGCCAACAACTTCCCGGCCAGCGTGCTCGGGGCCGTCGGGGTGGACCGGCCGGCCGCACAGCGGTTCACCGACAAGCCCTACATCGAGATCGGCGCCACGGACGCCGACCTCGCGAAAAACCCGGACCTGTCCGCCGCGGACGCCGACGTCGTGTATCTGTCGTGCGCCACCCCGGCCGCCGCGGACCGCGCCGCCACCGTGCTGGACAGCAATCCGTGGCGCAAACTGTCGGCCAATCACGACAACCGGGTGTACGTCGTCAACGACGAGGTGTGGCAGGCCGGCGAGGGCCTGATCGCGGCCCGTGGCATCGTCGACGACCTGCGCCTGCTCAACGCCCCGATCAACTAGCCAAGTGGCCCCGAAATATTACCTTAGCTAAACTTCTCTAAGACGAATCGAAAGCAAAGAGGGACATTCATGAGCACAGTTTCGGCGTACGCCGCCACGTCGGCGACCGAACCGCTGGTCAAGACCACCATCGAACGTCGCGACCCCGGCGCGCACGACGTCGTCATCGACATCAAGTTCGCCGGGATCTGCCACTCGGACATCCACACCGCCAAAGGCGAATGGGGCCAACCGAATTACCCCGTGGTCGTCGGTCACGAGATCGCCGGCGTCGTGACCGAGGTGGGCGCCGAGGTCACCAAGCACAAGGTGGGCGACCACGTCGGCGTGGGCTGCATGGTGAACTCCTGCGGTCAGTGCAGCAGCTGCAAGGCCGGGCTCGAGCAGTACTGCAAGCCGGGCGCGACGTTCACGTACAACTCCACCGACAAGGACGGCACGCCCACGCAGGGCGGGTACAGCCAGGCGATCGTCGTCGACGAAAACTTCGTGCTGCGCATCCCCGACTCGCTGCCGCTGGACAAGGCCGCGCCGCTGCTGTGCGCCGGCATCACGCTGTTCTCGCCGCTGCGGCACTGGAAGGCCGGGCCGGACACGCGGCTGGCGATCGTCGGGCTGGGCGGCCTGGGGCACATGGGCGTCAAGCTCGGCGCCGCGATGGGCGCCGAGGTCAGCGTGCTGTCCCAGTCGCTGAAGAAGATGGAAGACGGCCTGCGCCTGGGCGCCAGCCACTACTACGCGACGGCCGACCCGGACACCTTCAAGAAGCTGCGCGGAAGCTTCGATCTGATCCTGAACACCGTGTCGGCGAACCTGCCGCTCGACGACTACGTGAGCCTGCTCGACGTCGACGGCACCCTGGTCGAGTTGGGCATCCCCGAGCACCCCATGCAGGTGCACGCCTTCCCGTTGGCGCTGGCGCGGCGCAGCCTGTCCGGCTCCAACATCGGCGGGATCGCCGAGACGCAGGAGATGCTGGACTTCTGCGCCGCGCACGACGTGACGCCCGAGATCGAGGTCATCGAGGCCGACTACGTCAACGAGGCCTACGAGCGCGTGCTGGCCAGCGACGTGCGCTACCGCTTCGTCATCGACATCTCGACCCTGTAGGGGTTAGGAGACGCCCTCCGCCACGTCGTCGCGCCGGCACGCGATCTCCTCGGCGGCTTCACCGTGCTCGTCACCGGGGATAACCTCGCTGACGTCGATGCCGGCCAGCGGCCAACCGGCGGCGGCCAGCGTGGCGGCCACCCGGATGATGTTCTCGCGGCCGGGGTCGTGGTGGGTGGTCTGGGTGATGAACTCGGAGATCTCGTCTTTGCTGATCGGCCCGTCGCCTTCGGCGCGGTGCTTCGCGATGACGTTGTGCACCACTTCTTCGAGCTGATCCTGGGTCAGCGGCGTGCTTCTGAGCAGGGCGAACAAGGCCACCTGGTCCGGCCCGGGGACGCCCTGGGGGTACCCGACGTCCAGCCAACGGATCACTGACTTGAGAAACTTGGCGTGCTTGTGGTTCTCGTGGGTTGAAGTCACCTAATAAGTCTCACGTTGGCGCGCTTGCGGGGCCCCGCACCGGACCCACTATTCATGCGCCGTTCATCAACCGCTTTAGAAATCCTGGCGCACGATGCCGTGCGGATTCGGCCCACGACGTTTGCGGACCAGGCATACGATTTCGGAGTCACTGGTGGCGGCAAACAGCCGGGTTTTCCTGGCTGGCTGGGGGTGCGAAATGTCGTTTGTGATCGCGGGGCCGGAGCTGATGACGGCGGCGGCATCGGATTTGGCCGGAATCGAATCCGCGCTCAGCGCGGCCCATGCGGCGGCGGCAACCCAGACGACGGCGATGGCCGCCGCCGGCGCGGACGAGGTGTCGGCGGCCATCGCGGCAGTGTTTTCCACGCACGCGCAGGGGTATCAGGCGCTCCGTGCGCAGGCGGCGGCGTTTCATGACGGATTTGTGCGGGCGTTAGCCGCGGGCGCGGGCTCGTATGCCGGAGCCGAGGCCGCCGCCGCCACGCCCCTGCAGGGCCTGCTCGACCTGATCAACGGCCCCTTCGTGACGGCGACCGGGCGCCCGCTGATCGGCAACGGCGCCAACGCGGCCCCGGGGAGCGGGGCCAATGGCGGGGCCGGCGGGTGGTTGATCGGCAACGGCGGCGCCGGCGGGTCCGGCGCGGCCGGCGGCAAGGCCGGCGGTAACGGCGGGCCCGCCGGGCTGATCGGCAACGGCGGGGCCGGCGGGGCCGGCGGCGCCTCAGGTGTCAGCGCCGGCGGGGCCGGCGGCCGCGGCGGCGACGCCATGCTGTTCGGCACCGGTGGCCCGGGCGGGTTCGGCGGGTTGTCAAATGCCGCCGGCCAACCCGGTGGGGCCGGGGGGGCCGGCGGCAACGCAGGCATGCTCTTCGGCGCCGCCGGGACCGGCGGCGCCGGCGGGATGTCAGCGCTCGGCAACCAAGGCGGGGCCGGCGGGGCCGGCGGGACCGGCGGGCTGTTCACGAGAGGCGGGGCCGGCGGGGTCGGCGGGTCCGGCAGCGGGGGGGCCGGCGCCGGGGTCGGCGGGGCTGGCGGGTCCGGCGGGACCGGCGGGCTGTTCAGCGGCGGCGGTGCTGGCGGGGCCGGCGGGGACGGGAGCACCACCGGCGGCGCCGGCGGGGCCGGCGGCAATGCCGGCATGCTCGCCATCGCTGCGGCCGGCGGCGCCGGCGGCAGCGGTGGGTCCGCATCACCAAGCGCCCTCAGCGCCGGCGGGGCCGGCGGGGCCGGCGGGAGCGGCGGCTTGGTCTTCGGCTCCGGCGGCACGGGCGGCGCCGGAGGGTTCGGCCTCAACGCCGGCGGCGCCGGAGGCGCCGGCGGCAAGGCCGGGCTGGTCGGCAACGGCGGTGACGGCGGCGCCGGAGGCGGCTCCACCTTCTCCTTCAGCGCCGGCACAGGAGGGACCGGCGGGAACGCCGCGCTGATCGGTAACGGAGGTAACGGGGGCAATGGCGGAACCCCTGGCGGCGATCACGGCGAAGGGGGCAGCGGCGGGCTGCTGTTCGGAGTCAGCGGGTTGAACGGGTTGCCGTAGCTAAGGTCGGTCACCCGTTCTCGTCGCGCAAAGCTTGCATCGCCAAGTCGTTGAGCAACTGCCGGCCGGCGTCGGTGCGTAACACAGGCAGCATCGCGGAGACAACACCAGCGGCGGTGAGCGCCAGGCGTAGCAGACCGTCGGGCGCCGTAGCCGCGTCGCCGAGCACCTCATACTCGGCCCTGGGATCTCCCGAATGTTGTGCCATGGCTATCCGGGCCACGAGCCGGTTGTCGCGGTCGAGACCGGTCTCGTCGTCGCTAGACGCCAAGGTCAGGGTTTCGCCGATCTCCGCGACTTCGTCCGGTTCGCACAGCTGAGCCATCAGTTGCCACAGGATCGAAATGGTGGCGCGGATCAGCTGTGGCAGCCGGCCGGCCGGGATCACTTCATCGTCGACGATGACGTGCATGCCCGCTTCGTCTCCGCGCTCGCCGTGCTGAATCAGCGCCAACGCGCGACGGAAGTCCGCCGCGCCCACACTGTCGTCACTACCCACGCTGTTCATCCTGCCCGGCCTGCAACGCCGATCATGTACGACGACGGAACTCGGCCGGCTCAGAGGGCCTGGAAGGTCAGAGCGACGCCGTTCATGCAGTACCGGAGACCGGTCGGCTGCGGTCCGTCGTTGAACACGTGGCCGAGGTGGCCGCCGCATTGGCTGCAGAGAACTTCGGTGCGCATCACGCCCAGGCTGGCGTCCGGGCGTTGGAGCACCGCGTTATCCAGGGCCTTCCAGAAGCTCGGCCAACCGGTGCCGCTGTCGAACTTCGTGTCCGAGGAGTAGAGGTGCAGCCCGCAGCCCGCGCAGCCATACACGCCGCGACGGTGTTCGTCATCGAGTGGGCTGGTGAACGGAGTCTCGGTGCCCGCGTTACGCAACACGTTGTATTGGGCCGGGGTCAGCAGTCTTTGCCACTCGGCGTCGCTGTGGGTCACGGCGAAGCCGGTATCAGGCGATGCCGACGACGTACCCTCGGCGATCGCCCCGACCGTGACCATCGACATCACGCCTGCGCTTGCCCCGGTGAGAAATCGCCGTCTCGTCACGTCCATAGCATCAGTGTGGCGAGTTGACCGGGCGACGTCGAACTGTCTAGAAGTCCCAGTCCTCGTCCTCGGTGACAACGGCCTTGCCGATCACGTACGACGACCCGGATCCGGAAAAGAAGTCGTGGTTCTCGTCGGCGTTGGGTGACAGCGCCGAGAGGATCGCCGGGTTCACGTCGGTCTCGTCGCGCGGGAACATCGCCTCGTAGCCGAGGTTCATCAGCGCCTTGTTGGCGTTGTACCGGATGAACTTTTTGACGTCCTCGGTCAGCCCGACCTCGTCGTAGAGGTCCTGCGTGTATTCCACCTCGTTGTCGTAGAGCTCGAAGAGCAGTTCGTAGGTGTAGTCCTTGATGTCGGCGCGCCTGGCGTCGTCGGCCAAGGCCAACCCACGCTGGAACTTGTAGCCGATGTAGTAGCCGTGCACGGCCTCGTCGCGGATGATCAGCCGGATCAGGTCCGCGGTGTTGGTCAGCTTGGCCCGGCTCGACCAGTACATCGGCAGGTAGAAACCGGAATAGAAGAGGAAGCTTTCCAGCAGCACCGAGGCCACCTTGCGCTTGAGCGCGTCGTCGCCCCGGTAGTAGTCGATCACGATCTGGGCCTTGCGCTGCAGGTTGACGTTCTCTTCCGACCAGCGGAAGGCGTCGTCGATCTCGGTGGTCGAGCACAGCGTGGAGAAGATCGAGCTGTAGCTCTTGGCGTGCACCGACTCCATGAACGCGAAGTTGGTGAGGACGGCCTCCTCGTGCGGCGTCAGGGCATCCGGAATCATGCTGACCGCGCCGACCGTGCTCTGAACGGTGTCCAGCAGCGTCAGGCCCGTGAACACCCGCATCGTCAGCTGCTTTTCACTGTCGGTGAGCGTGCCCCACGACGGCAGGTCGTTGGACACCGGCACCTTCTCGGGTAACCAGAAATTTCCGGTCACCCGCTCCCAGACCTCGGCGTCCTTGTCGTCTTGCACCCGGTTCCAGTTGATCGCCGAGGTCCGGTCAATCAGCTTCATGTTCGTCACCAGAACCCTTCTTCACCTGCCGGTTTTGCCTTCGATGCCTAGGGCACAAACACTACCCCTGGGGTACGACAAGGCGGTGGAACACAACAACTTGTGTTTGCGTGTCGCGGCGTCAGTCCAATCCGACCTCTCGCAAGGTGTGCGTCAACCCGTCCTCGAGGGTGCGCAGCGCGATGTCGGTGAGGCGGCTGAGTTCGTCGATGTCCTCCCCACCCTTGCTCATCCAGGCCTCCAGCGACGCGAACACGGCGGTCGCCAGGCTGTTGGCCGCGATGTCGGCGATCATGGCCCCGTCGGCGGTGGGTGCCGATCGTTCGTGGATGAAGCGGGCGATCTCGTCGGCCACCTGATCGCGCATCCGGCGAATGTGCGTGGTGATGATGTCCTGGTCGAGGTCGCGCGACCGGATGGTGGCCGCCTCGCGGACCATCGCGAAGTCAAAAGGGAACGCGTCCACGGCTTTTCGCACCGACGCCGTGATGGGCTCGCCGTGCGGGCGCAACGCCAGCGCGCGGGCGAACCATTCGAAGCCGATGTCGTAGTCGGCGAAGATCACCGCGTGCTTGGACGGGAAGTGCCGATAGAAGGTCCGCTCGGTCACCCCGACGTCGGCGGCGATGTCCGAGACGCTCGTTTGGTGCACGCCGTCGGCGACGAAGCGCTTCATCGCCGCCTGTTGCAGCGCCTGGCGGGTGCGCTGGCTACGAGATTCCACGCTGTAAGGAGACACCAAATGTCACCATTGACGCAAATATGTCATATGTGACATTGTG
Organism: Mycobacterium sp. NGS54; assembly: GCF_059812465.1. Taxonomy (NCBI): domain Bacteria; kingdom Bacillati; phylum Actinomycetota; class Actinomycetes; order Mycobacteriales; family Mycobacteriaceae; genus Mycobacterium; species Mycobacterium sp. NGS54. Next base: position 162,812 of record NZ_JCALCS010000001.1, read on the forward strand.
CCTTCAGTCGGGCGGATCATCACCGGAGGAGTCACCATGGCTGACTACGACGCGATCATCATCGGGGCCGGCCACAACGGCCTGGTCGCCGCCAACGTGCTGGCGAAGGGCGGCGCGAAAGTGCTTGTCGCCGAACGGGCGCACTTCCTCGGCGGGATGGCCGCCACCCGCGAACTGTTCGATGGATACAAGCACAGCGTCGGCGCGTGGGCCGTGCTGATCTGGCGCCAGGAGATGACCGAACGGCTCGAGCTGACCAAATGGGGCTTCGAGCTGATGGATCAGTGGACGTCGACGTGCACGTTCGGCGACGCCGCCGACACCCCGTTCGTGATGTACAACGACCTCGAGCGCATGGCGCGCCACCTGCTCGACGACCACGGCGCCGACACCGCGGCGGCCCTGGGCGGCCTGTTCGCCCACATCGGCCGCTTCGCACCGTATTTCGTCGACTCGGCGTTCGGCCCGCCGCTGGACATCATCGAGGTGATCGCCTCCCAGCCCACGCCCGCGGACCGCCACGATTTCGCCCAGATGTGGTACGGCAGCACGATGGACACCGTCCGGCGCTTCCTCGCGCCCGACCAGGCCCGCTGCATCCAGGGCTCGCTGGCGGCGATGTCGATCGACGCGTTCGACGGCGGACCCTGGACCCCCGGCTCGAACGCATCGACCTTGTACCACTACCTGATTGGCGGCGGCAACGTCGAATACATCATGCCGCGCGGGGGCATCGGCGCCCTGAGCGCGGCGCTGTGCCGGCGCGCCGAATCGCTGGGCGCCGAGGTGCAGATGAAACAGCACGTCAAGGACATCCTGGTCACCGACGGACGCGCCACGGGCGTCCAATTACGGGATGGCACAACGATTTCGGCCGACGCGGTGCTCTCGTCGCTCGACCCCTACACCACGTTCGTGAACCTGGCCGGGGCGCAGAACTTTCCGCCCGACTACATCCGCAAGATCAAGGAGATCAACTTCAACCTGGGCTACATCCAGGCGCACCTCACCATTGACCAAGCGCCCCAATGGATCGAGCGCCTGCAACCCTACATGCACGACAACGGCCAGTGGTGTCCCACGGTCGCGTACGCGCCGTCGCCGGAGTACATCAGCGACGCGTGGGAGCAGTACCGCAAGGGGCAGCTTCCGGACGCGCCGCCCACCTACCTGTACATCCCCAGCATGGTCGACTCGTCGTTGGCGCCGGCCGGCAAGCACAGCGCGACCATCTTCACCCCGTACTTCCCCACCGGGCTGGACGCCGACGAAAACCGTAGCTGGAAGGAGCAATACGCCGACACCTGCGTGCGCATCTTCGACAGCTTCGCCCCCGGGTTCGCCGACTCCGTCACCAATCGCGTCGTGTTCTCCAACCGCTACTTCGGCAGCACCTTCAGCGCGCACGCCGGCGACTACTCGCACGGACTGTTGCAGCCCAACCAGCTGTGGACCGGCCGCGTCGTCGAGGGCGCCGACAAGTTCGCCACCCCGGTGGACGGGCTCTTCCTGTGCGGCCAGTGCACGCACCCCGGCCCGGGCGTGACCGGGATCCCCGGCTGGAACGGCGCGGAGGCGGCCCTCAAGCACCTCAACGCGCGCGTCGCGTAGGGGCATTGCAAAGCCCGAATTTGGATGTACCATTTGGTACATGTTTACCGAAGACGGCATCGAGATCGACGCGCCGCCCCAGGTCGTGTGGGACGTCTTCAGCGACGTCGAGCGCTGGCCCGAGTGGACCGCGTCGGTCACCTCCCTGGCCGGGCGGGACGGTTCCGCCCTGGCCGTGGGCAGGCGGTTCGCGATCAAGCAACCCGGCCTGCAGAAGCTGACCTGGAAGGTCACCGAGATCGAAACCGGCAGCTCCTGGACGTGGGTGACCCGTTCCCCCGGCGTGAATGTGATCGCTCGCCACTACGTCACCGGCCTGCCCGGCGGACGCACCCTGGTGCGCCAGGAACTCGACCAGCGGGGCGCCCTCGGCGCGCTGGTCGGGCGGGTCACGGTCAAGCGGACCAAGCGCTTCCTCGCGATGGAGGCCCGGGGCCTCAAGGCCCGGTCTGAGCAGGTCAGCCGCGCCAATGGCCCGCACGCCTGACCTGGCGCGGCGCCGCGAGCTACTGGATGCGCTGTTCGACGAGTTCGCCGCGAACGGCATCGGCGACCGGTCGCTTCGTGATGTCGCCGCCGCGGTCGGCACCAGCCACCGGATGCTGTTGCACCACTTCGGTTCTCGCGAAGACCTGTTGATCGCGATCGTCGAGGAGGCCGAGCGCCGCCAGATGGCGCTCGTGCCCGACCTGCCGCAGAGCCCGGCCGACGGTTTCGCGGAGATGTGGGCCGACCTTCGCCGCCCCGAACTGCGCCAGCTGGAGCGGCTCTTCTTCGAGTGCTACTCGCGCGCGGCCCAGGGCGAAAAGCCGTTCACGCGAATGGTTCCCGGCGCCGTCGACGGCTGGCTGCGCGAGGTCGAATCGGCCGCGGCCGGCGTTGAATACGACGGCGCGATGGCGCGGCTCGGGCTGGCCGTCACCCGTGGCCTGCTGCTGGACCTGGTGGCCACCGACGACGAGGCCGGCGTGGATGCGGCCGCGCAGGCGTTCGTCAGGCTTTTGGAGCGCTGGTCCAGCGCACGCGTCTCATAGACTCGGCGACGCCGACCGCTCGCGGCGTCGCCCCGCGACCACGGAGTTGACGACGCTCCAGCTGATCAGGGTGCCCAGCGCGATCGAGAACACCGTCGCGACCGCGCTGATCAGCGTTCGGAGATCGGCGGGTCCGCCGGTGGCGGCTTGCGACAGGGTCTCGAAGCTCAACGCCCCGGGCACCAGCGACCAAAACGCCGCCAGCACCATCACGATGGCCGGCGGTGCGTGTTTGAGGCGCCCGGCGATCAGCGCAACCGGTAGGACGAGGGCGGCCCCGAGCGCGCCCGCGTGCGCGGGGGTCAGAAACAGACTGCCGAGCTTCTGTCCGATCAGCGCGGCCGCGACGGCCAGGGTCAACCAGACCAGCGATCCGCGCGGCGCGGACAGATAGATGTACAGCCCCACGCCGATCACCAGGATCGCGAGGTAGAACCCCCAGGGTCCGATTTGCGGCGAGGGTTGCTGGGGTGCGACTTTGCCGGCCAGCGCCATGCCGAGCGCCACCCCGAACACCAGCAGCATCAACTGGACGACGCCGTAGATGAGGCGGCTCGCGCCGGCGATGATCTCCGACCCGGCCAGCTCCATCGCACCGACCGTCAGCGCCAGCCCGGGCAGCATCGCCACCAACGACGGTGCGATCACCCGCATCAGGCCGTCGTTGGCGGCGTCGGCGACGAACCAGGTCGCCAACACCGTCACGGCCATCGCCGCCAGTGTGGGCGCGATGGCGTTCAACGCCGGAATCCACCGCGACGCAAGCAGAATCACGCCGACGACCGCGCCGAGAAACGCGTGCCCCCACAGCGACGCCCAGGTCGGGTTGATGATCATGCCGAAGCCCAGTGTGGTGATCACGTAACCGGCCACCGTCAGCAGCGGGTTGAAGCGCGGTGGCATCGCGCGGGCCTCGGCCAGCTCCGCAACCGCGTCCGCGGGGGCGATGGCGCCGAGTGTGGCCAGGCGGGTGATCTCGTCGATGCGTCCGGCCAGGTCCAGTCGGAAGCCCGCCGGCCTCGTCACGTCGAGCTCGTAACTCTCGGTGCCCAACTGGATGAGCATCACCGTCGGCAACACCACGATCCGCACGTCTTTGGTGGTGTAACGGGCGATGATGCGCCGCAAGCGCTCGCGCACCAGATGCGTGGGATGCATCATCTCGATCATCGCAAGGCCGAGTTCGCGCAGCATCGCGGCGATCTCGCCATCGTCGAACGTGTCGGGCGGCGCGATCGGCGGGGGCGATTGTTCGCCGCGTGCGAGCATCTTCCGGACGGCCTGATTTCTCCACATAGCGCTCTGATTGTGTCGCATCGGCGCCTCAGCTTGCGGTACCACGCCCCCGGATTGCGGGCGAGGCGGTCAGGTCGCGACGGCTGGCGCCGATCGGTCGCTGCGCTTGCCGACCCCGAAGAAGCGGTACTCCTCCGGCTTCACCCCGCGGGTGGCCCGCCAGTACTCCCAGGTGTAGCCGCCCCACAGCACGGTGTTCTTGCCGTGCTCGTCGAGGTACCAGCTGCTGCAGCCGCCGCTGTTCCACACCGACTGCGAAAGCCGTTGTTGCAGTTCGTCGTTGAAGGCGTCCTGCGCCTCGCGGGTGGGCGCCAGCGCCTGCGCGCCCATCGTGTCGCATTTCGCGATCGCGTCGGCGACGTAGTGGATCTGGGATTCGATCATGAACACCACGGAGTTGTGACCGAGCCCCGTGTTGGGTCCCAGCAGGAAGAACAGGTTGGGCACGTCGGCGACGGTGATGCCCCGATGCGCACCGATGCCCTCGCGGTTCCAGCGGTCGACCAGGTCCTCGCCGTGTCGCCCCTTGATCTGGACGTAGGTGTAGGAGTCGGTGACGTGGAAGCCGGTGCCGTAGACGATCACATCCACCTTGCGCTCCCGGCCGTCGGCCGTGACGATCCCGTCGCGCGTGATCCGGGTGATGCCGTCGGTGACCAGTTCGGTCTTCGGGTCGGCGACTGCGCCGTAATACGTGGAGGAGTTCAGGATTCGCTTGCAACCGATGCGGTAGTGCGGGGTTAGCTTGCGGCGCAGCTCGCGGTCCTTGACCGAGCGCCGGATATTGTATTTCGCGTAGGCCTCGATGATCTTCAGCGTGTTCGGCCGCTTCGTCATGCCGAAGGCCAGCGCCTCCTGGCCCCAGTAGATCGCCATGCGCACCGCCGCGCGCAGGCCGGGAACGTTCTCCATGGCCCGGCGCAGGGCCACGGGCAGCTCGGGGTTGGACCGCGGCACCACCCAGGGCGGGGTGCGCTGGTAGAGCTGCAGCTCGGCCACCTGCCCGACGATCTCGGGCACGATCTGGATCGCGCTGGCGCCGGTGCCGATCACGGCTACCCGCTTGCCGGTCAGGTCGACGCTGTGGTCCCACTCCGCGGAATGGAAAGCGGGACCGGCGAATTCGTCGCGGCCCTCGATGTCGGGGAACGACGGGACGTGCAACGCGCCGGCACCGGAGATGAGGAACTGCGCTACGTACTCACGTCCGTCGGTGGTGAACACGTGCCAGCGGTTCTCGTCGTCGTCCCAGTGGCCCCGGTCGACCAGTGAGTTGAACACGATGTAGCGGCGCAGCCCGTATTTCTCGGTGACGCCCTTGAGGTAGTCCCAGATCTCGGGCTGATACGAGAACGGGTTCTTCCAGTCGGGCTTGGGCTCGAAGGAGAACGAGTAGAGGTGCGACGGGATGTCGCAGGCGCAGCCGGGATAGCTGTTGTCGCGCCACGTGCCGCCGACGTCGCCGGCCTTCTCCAGGATGACGAAGTCCACGCCCTGTTGCTGCAGCCGGATGCCCATGCCCAGGCCGGAGAAACCGGTCCCGATGATCAGGGCGCGGGTGTGCACCGGCTCCTGCGCCTGTGGCGTCGGCTCGGCTTGTGTCATGGCATCGGTCACGGCGGATCGGTCTTCCTGTTGGCTCACGCAAATACCCAGTACCCAGGGTATCGGATAAGGCGAGTGTTGACGATCGCCGGGACGATGTCAACGTGCCGAAGGTCCTCAGCTGGCGGCGGGACGGCTGGGCACCACGCTGTGAATCGGCTGGTCGGGATTCATCGCGATGCCCAGCGCGTCGGCAGTGCCGACGATGACGCCCATCATGATGGTGGTCAGGTGGGCGACGAATCGCTCGCGCGGCATGCGCCGCGGGCTGTCGGCCTCGGGGCCCAGCCACCACTCGGTGGCCGAGGCGGCCGAGCCGAAGGCGGCGTTACCGGCCAGTTCGATCGCCGCGTGGTCCAGCTCCATCTCCCGCAGCTCGTTGTCGAACATGTCGGCCACGGCCAGGGTGATGCCGCGGCCCTCCTCCAGGATCTTGGGGCTCGCGGCCGAACGGCCCTGGATGAACACCCGCAGCACGTTGGGGTGCTGGTCGACCAGGTTGACGTACTCCTCGACGGCGCGCCGGATCACCTCGCGCGCCGAATCGGTCTTCAGGTCGATCGACGGGAAGATCGCCCCCCACAGCATGTCGCGCAGGCGCTCGCCGATCGCCTGGAACAGGTCGGACTTGTCGTGGAAGTGCCGGTAGATCTTGGGCTTGGCGGTGCCGGCCTCCTCGGCGATCTCCCGCACGCTCAGCTCGGGCCCCAGGCGGTCGATCGCCCGGAACGCCGCGTCCACGATCTCGCCGCGCACCTTCTTGCGGTGTTCGCGCCACCGCTCGCTGCGCGCGTCGACCTTCACCCCGGGCTTCACGCTCGGATGGGGAGGTCGAGGAATTCTCACCACATCAAGCACCATACCGCGCAGGAGCCGCTGACCTGGGCAGACCGGCGCCGCCGCGACGCGCGCGGCGCCCTACAGCATGCAGCTGACGCAACCCTCCACCTCGGTGCCCTCCAGGGCCATCTGGCGCAGCCGGATGTAATACAGCGTCTTGATCCCCTTGCGCCAGGCGTAAATCTGCGCCTTGTTCACGTCGCGGGTGGTGGCGGTGTCCTTGAAGAACAGCGTCAGCGAGAGCCCCTGGTCCACGTGCTGGGTGGCCGCGGCGTAGGTGTCGATGATCTTCTCGTAGCCGATCTCGTAGGCGTCCTGGTAGTACTCCAGGTTCTCGTTGGTCATGTAGGGCGCCGGGTAGTAGACCCGCCCGATCTTGCCCTCCTTGCGGATCTCGACCTTGGAGACGATGGGGTGGATCGACGACGTGGAGTGGTTGATGTAGGAGATCGACCCGGTCGGCGGCACCGCCTGCAGGTTCTGGTTGTAGATGCCGTTGGCCTGGACCGACTCCTTCAGCCGCTTCCAATCGTCCTGGGTGGGGATGCGGATCTCGGCGTCGGCGAACAGTTGGCGCACCTTGTCGGTCGCCGGCTCCCACACCTGCTCGGTGTACTTGTCGAAGAACTCCCCCGACGCGTACTTGGAGCGCTCGAAACCCTTGAAGTGGGTGCCGCGTTCGATCGCGATGCGGTTCGACGCCCGCAGCGCGTGATACAGCACGGTGTAGAAGTAGATGTTGGTGAAGTCGATGCCTTCCTCGGACCCGTAGAAGATGCCCTCGCGGGCCAGGTAGCCGTGCAGGTTCATCTGCCCGAGGCCGATCGCGTGGGAATCGTTGTTGCCCTGCTCGATTGAGGGCACCGACGTGATGTGCGTCTGGTCGCTGACCGCGGTGAGCGCGCGGATGGACACCTCGATCGTCTGGGCGAAGTCCGGAGAATCCATCGTCTTGGCGATGTTCAGCGACCCCAGGTTGCACGAAATGTCCTTGCCGACCTTGGCATACGACAAGTCGTCGTTGAACAACGACGGCGTGGACACCTGCAGGATCTCCGAGCACAGGTTCGAATGCGTGATCTTGCCCTCGATGGGGTTGGCCCGGTTCACCGTGTCCTCGAACATGATGTACGGGTAGCCCGACTCGAACTGCAGCTCGGCCAGCGTCTGGAAGAACTCGCGCGCCTTGATCTTGGTCTTGCGGATGCGCGCGTCGTCGACCATCTCGTAGTACTTCTCAGTCACCGAGATGTCGGCGAACGGCACGCCGTAGACGCGCTCGACGTCGTACGGCGAGAACAGGTACATGTCCTCGTTCTTCTTCGCCAGCTCGAAGGTGATGTCGGGGATCACCACCCCCAGGCTCAGGGTCTTGATGCGGATCTTCTCGTCGGCGTTTTCCCGCTTGGTGTCCAGGAAGCGATAGATGTCGGGGTGATGCGCCTGCAGGTACACCGCGCCGGCGCCCTGGCGTGCCCCCAGCTGATTGGCGTAGGAGAACGAGTCCTCCAGCAGTTTCATGATCGGGATGACACCCGAGGACTGGTTCTCGATGTTCTTGATCGGCGCGCCGTGCTCGCGAATGTTGGAGAGCAGCAACGCAACTCCCCCGCCGCGCTTGGACAGCTGCAGGGCGGAGTTGATCGATCGCCCGATCGACTCCATGTTGTCCTCGATGCGGAGGAGGAAGCAGTTGTGTACTACCGTGCCGCGAATCGTGTACGTATGCGTGTCCTCGACGTGGAGGTTGTACACCTTGGAGGGAACCTCATCTGTGCGCCTCAATTCGCGAATGCCGTAGACGTGCCTTCCGTATACGACCCGATAGGTCGTGCGCGAGGTCCCCTTCTGGCCGACGTAGTTGTGAAGGTTCTTGCCGACGTCGAAGATGAAGTCTTCGTTGGCGCCGGGCAGACCGGGCACGAACACCTGTCCCGTCGCATTGCCCGATTGGTTGGTGTATTGACGGACCCTGGACACGATCCCGTTGCGGCGCAACAGTAGCTGCACCTGATCGATCAGCTCCGGATTCACCAGGTCGAGCACCATGCCGCCAGCGGTGCTGCACCCGTCTCCGCGGAACAAACCGGCCAGCAATCCACGCTGAAACTCTTCGTCGGCCGTTAAGACGTCGTGGGACAACCGCTTTGAGTGATATCCCGTGCCGACCAGGGAGAGGAACAGCGACGCAACGACCTTGCTGTTGCAAATCATGCGCACCGACTGGTCGGACACACTCTGGTGGACGGCGAGGTCGGCTGCAAAGACTCGCTTGAATGCCGCCGCCAACTCCTGCTGGTACAACAGTTCGTGCGTGCCGATCGTGAAGTGGATACCGTTGGGAGTCCTGCCCGTAGGCCCCGATCGCTTAGAGATATGGCCTTCGGCGACGTACCAGCCAAGGAGAAGGCCGAGGTCGTACGACTCTTCAACATAGCGATTGACCGACACGAAGCGCATATGGTGACGCTGCTTGTTGCGGTGTTTGCGATCGGTGTTGACCTTGCGTATCAGCCCGTCGACCTCTTCATACTCGCCTGCGCCGGCGTACTCCATCAGGTCGTAGACACGCCGCGACCGTTCCTCCAGCGGTGCTGCCGTCACGATGAAGTCGGTGGGACGAATGTCTTTGGCAGCCAACCAAACGAATCCGTTGAAGGAGTCGGCTCCGTCGCCATCGATAAGTGTCTGCACATCACGCGTGGTCCACACCAGGATCGGATGCTCGGGAGTGCACAGGATTGGCTCCTTGTGCCCGAAGTGTGAAATCGAGATGAGTGCTTGGTCGTTGGGGTTCTCGATTACGGACTCGACGACGGAGAAGGATCCGTCGTGCGAAAGCACCCGGTCACCTGCGCGCAAAGTCTCGATGGCCTGCGGGCCCTCTGGGGTGTCCACGGGGGTTCCGGCAGGAAAACACGAAACCGGCTCACCGCGCTGCTTCTTGCCCGAGTTCAGGAACGTCGGGGTGGCCGGCTGGAACCGTCCTTCGATGATCTCGTCGACCAGCTTCTCGGCCAGCCCGGTGTCGCCGGACGCCAACGTCAGCGCCACCATGACGACGCGGTCCTCGAAGCGCTCCAGATAGCGCTTCCCGTCGAACGTCTTCAGCGTGTAGGAGGTGTAGTACTTGAACGCGCCGAGAAACGTCGGAAAGCGGAACTTCTTGGCGTACGCGCGGTCCAGCAGCTCCTTGACGAAGTTGCGCGAGTACTGGTCGAGAACCTCACGCTCGTAATAGTTCTCGCGGATCAGGTAGTCGAGCTTCTCGTCCTGATTGTGGAAGAAGACGGTGTTCTGGTTGACGTGCTCCAGGAAGTACTGGCGCGCCGCGAGCACGTCCTTGTCGAACTGAATCCTGCCGTCCTTGTCGTACAGGTTCAGCATCGCGTTCAGAGCGTGGTAGTCCGTTTCGTCGGTCGACGCATGCGTGCCGGCGGCTACAGGCTCTGAAGTGACGGTTGGTGGCACGTCTGTTCCTTCCAGAAATCGGCGAGACCGGCGCGGACGGCATCCACGTCGTCGGGGGTCCCCATCAGTTCGAAGCGGTAAAGGTAGGGAACGCCGCACTTGCGCGAGATGATGTTGCCCGCGTACGCGAATGCGATCCCGTAGTCGTTGTTGCCCGCGGCGATGACGCCGCGGATCAACGACCGGTTGAGCTCATTGTTCAAGAAGGCGATGACCTGTTTAGGGACATACCCCGCAGCGTTGGTGTCCAAGTCGTGCCGTCCGCCGCCGTACGTCGGCACTATCAGCACATACGGCTCGCCGACCTCGATGCGCCCGTGCAGCGGTATCCGTGTGGCGGGAACACCCAGCTTCTGCACGAAGCGGTGGGTGCTCTCCGACACGGAAGAGAAATAGACCAGGTTGCGCCCTGCGATGTCCATGCCACCGCAACCCTTCCTTACCTAACGCTTTGCCTACGCGCTCAGCGCCGACTCCGCGAGCGCCTTGATGCGATCGGGCCGGAAACCCGACCAGTGGTCGTTGTCCGCAACCACCACGGGAGCCTGCAGGTAGCCCAGCGCCATCACGTAGTCCCGCGACTCGGAGTCCAGCGTGATGTCGACCTTCTGGTAGGCAATGCCCTGCTTGTCCAGGGCCTTGAAGGTGGCGCTGCACTGCACGCACGCGGGCTTGGTGTAGACGGTGATGCTCATGGATGCCGCTCCTTTGCGGAAGGTGGGGAACCTGTAACGGACTGGCAACTACTTGGGTATTGCAACGAACTCGGTCTTCGCTGTGTTTCAGCGGCCCGTCAGGACCCCAGATTCCCGTCTTGCGGCGCTGGACGGCGAAGGCGCCGCCTTCGACATCTTCGAGCCGATTCGGGGAGGTCCCCAAGCCCGGCCAGCGTGGGGATCCTGGGATCTGCCGGTGCCTCGAAACACTACACCTAGTGGCCGACAAGTTGTCTAGATACAAGATGTTCTGAATAACAATTCTGAAATTCCCTGGTCGTAAGGCCTCCCGGCGCGACTCGCCCGGCGTGTCGCAGATCACAGACTGGTCTCGGGTCGGCATGCGAACCGGTATATCAGCCGCCACCGACAGAAGCGGCCCGATCGCCGGGCCGTGGCCGCCCCGGCCCCGATCACCAGCAAAGCCGCCAGCGCGGGCTGGCGGCTTCGGCTATTCGACTAACGAAACGTCGCTGGTGGCCGGGGAGCGGCTTGTTCGTTCCCGCCAAATTCAGCCGACTTCGGCGGCCAGCTTGCCGACGACGTCGCGCACGTTGGCCGAGAGCTCCGCGTGCTCGGCGGGCGCCTTGCCGTCCAGGGTTTTGAACGGCACCGACAGCTTGATCGCGTCGACCACCCGGGCGCCGGCGATCCCGAACGACTTGCGGGTCTCGTCGTGCGCCCACACCGCGCCGTACCGACCGAAGCCACCCCCGATGACCGCCAGGGGCTTGCCCTTCAGCGCGCCGTCGCCGAAGGGACGGGACAACCAGTCGATCGCGTTCTTGATGACCGCCGGGATGCTGCCGTTGTATTCGGGGGTGACGATCAACGCGGCGTCCGCCTCGGCCGCGGCGGCGCGCAGCGCGGTCACCGGGGCCAGCGGCGGGGCGTCGGTGGTCATCGCGTCGTCGATCTCCTCGTTGTAGAACGGCACCTCGCCGAGTCCCTCGAAGATCGTGACGGTCACGCCGTCGGAAGCGACCGCCCCCGCCAGTTCGGCGATCTGGCGGTTGATCGACGCCGCGCGCAAACTGCCCACTAACGCCAAGATCTTGATCTCTGCCACTGTTCGTCCCTTCGGCTGTTGGTGTACATCCTCGCACGCCCCAACCGGACCATAGTCCGATTTATTCCGGCGGCGCTAAAGTGCGGGTGTGAGCAGTGTCGAGCGGTCGCGCGAGTTGCCCGTGTCGGTTCCCCAGGAACGGGGCGACGCGGCGCGCAACCGTGCGCTCCTGCTTCAGGCCGCCCGCAGGCTGGTCGCAGAGCGCGGCGCGGAAGCGGTCACCATGGACGACGTCGCCGCCGCCGCGGGCGTCGGCAAGGGCACGCTGTTCCGCCGCTTCGGCAGCCGCGCGGGCCTGATGATGGTGCTGCTCGACGAGGACGAGCGGGCCAGCCAGCAGGCTTTCCTGTTTGGGCCGCCACCGCTCGGGCCCGACGCCCCACCGCTGGATCGCCTGGTCGCCTTCGGCCGCGAACGGATGCGCTTCGTCCACACCCACCACGCGCTGCTGTCGGCGGCCAACCGCGACCCGCAGCTGCGCCACGCCGGGGCGGGCGCCGTGCAGCGCACGCACGTGCGGGTGCTGCTGTCCTCGGCGGGCACCACCGGCGATCTCGACGTCCAGACCGACGCGCTGCTGGCCCTGCTCGACGCCGATTACGTCGAACACCAACTCACCGGCGGGCACACGATGGACACGCTGTGCGACGCGTGGGAAAGCCTGGCGCGCAAGCTCTGCGGGCGGTGACGGCCGCGTGAGCTGGGTCCTGCACGTCGACCTCGACCAGTTTCTGGCGTCGGTCGAGCTGCGCCGCCACCCCGAACTGGCCGGGCTGCCGGTCATCGTCGGCGGCAGCGGTGATCCGACCGAACCGCGCAAGGTGGTCACCTGCGCCTCGTACGAGGCCCGCGAATTCGGCGTGCACGCCGGCATGCCGTTGCGCACCGCCGCCCGCCGCTGCCCCGACGCGACGTTCCTGCCGTCGGACCCGGCCGCCTACGACGCGGCCTCCGACCAGGTGATGGGCCTGCTGCGCGACCTCGGGCACCCGGTCGAGGTGTGGGGCTGGGACGAGGCGTACGTCGGCGTCGACGGCGGGGATCCGACCGAGGTGGCAGAACAGATCCGAACGGTCGTCGCGTCGGAAACCGGGCTGTCCTGCTCGGTCGGAATCAGCGACAACAAGCAGCGGGCCAAGGTCGCCACCGGCTTCGCGAAACCGGCCGGCATCTTCGCGCTCACCGACGCGAACTGGATGACGGTGATGGCGGACCGCCCGGTCGACGCGCTGTGGGGCGTGGGTCCCAAGACGGCGAAAAAGCTTGCCGTCCTTGATATCACCACGGTGCGCCAGCTCGCGCACGCCGACGCCGAGCTGCTGACGTCGACATTCGGCCCGCGCACCGGCCTGTGGCTGCTGCTGCTGGCCAAGGGTGGCGGCGACACCCACGTCAGCGCCGAACCGTGGATACCCCGCTCGCGCAGCCACGTCGTCACCTTTCCGCGCGACCTCACCGATCGGGCCGAAATGGATGCGGCCATAACGGGATTGGCGCGCCACGCTTTGGACGACGTGCTGGCGGGCGGACGGATCGTCACCCGCGTGGCCATCACCGTGCGGACCGCGACGTTTTACACCCGCACCAAGATCCGCAAGCTGCCCGTCCCCACCACCGACGCCGACACCATCACGCAAGCGGCCCTGCGCGTGCTGGACCTTTTCGAGCTGGACCGCCCGATTCGGTTACTCGGCGTGCGACTCGAGCTGGCGATGGGCGACTAGCGGCGCCGGGGCGGGACGCAGTGCGCGCGTGAAGATCACGTTCACCTGACGCATCGCCACGCTGTAGGGCCACCAGGCCAGCCGCTTGAACGCGTACAGCGCACGGATGTCGCCCGACGTGTAGATCAGGTAGCGGTTCTTCGCGACCCCGGCCAGGATCTTCTCGGCGGCCCGTTCCGGCGACACCGCGTGACCGCTGAAGCGGTCCACCCAGCGGGCGACCCGGGGATCCTCGCGGTCGACTCCGGCGATCTCGACCGTGTCGACCAACGGGGTCTTCACCGCGCCCGGCACCACCACCGACACCCCGATGCCCTGTCGCGCCAGGTCGAAACGCAACACCTCCGACAGGCCGCGCAAGCCGAACTTGCTCGCGCTGTAGGCCGCGTGCCACGGCAGGGCCACCAGCCCCGCGGCCGACGACACGTTGACCACATGCCCGCCCCGGCCGGCCGCCAGCATCGGGGGAACGAACGCCTCGATGACGTGGATCGGACCCATCAGGTTGATCGCGATCATCTTGCGCCACTGCTCGTGGGTCAGCCGGTCGACCGTGCCCCATGCCGACACGCCGGCGATGTTCAGCACGACGTCCATGGGCGAATGCCCGGCGTGGATGTCGGCGGCGAACGCCGCCACCTGGTCGTAGTCGGCGATGTCGAGCGTGCGGTGCACGGGCACTGCGGCGCCCAGCGCGCGGGCGTCGGCCACGGTCGATTCCAGGCCGTCCGAATTGCGGTCGGTCAGATAAAGTTCGGCGCCCTGTGCGGCCAATCGCAGCGCGGTCGCGCGCCCGATTCCGCTGGCCGCGCCGGTGACCAGGCACCGCTTCCCGGCGAAGTACCGCCCCGTCGTCCTCGGAAGCCCTAGCCCCATGGCCGTGACCCTACCGCGTTACTTCGGGCCGCCACCCCAGAGCGAATTGAGCCACAGCTGCTCGAGCACCCGCACCCGTCGCTCCATGTCGTCCTGGTGACCCTGGCGTCCGGCGAGCAGCGGGTCGCCGCTCAGGGTCAGGGAAGTGGTGCCGGCCAGGGTGCGCACCAGCGCCGGGACGTCGTCGCTGATCGGGCTGGCGGTCCCCGCCTTGATCTCCGCCTCGACGATCGCGGTGATCTGGCCCAGCACGCCCTCGAACTGCCGCTCGAGAAGCTCGCGAATCTGAATGTCGGTGTGGCGGGCCAAGTTACAGGCCGCCATCACCGGGTCGTTGTGCGCGTAGACCGCAGCGGCGCTGCGGACCATCCGCTTGGCGAACTGCTCCGGCGACTCCCCGGGCTGGCGGGGGGCGAAGTACTGGGTGAGCTCTTCGAGTTCCTCGGCGGCCTCGGCCATGATCTGGGCGAGCACCGCGTACTTGGAGTCGAAGTAGAAGTAGAAGCCGGATCGGGCCACCCCCGCGCGCAGGCTGATGGTGCTGACCGACAATTCCGCGAACGGCTTCTCCTCGAGCAGGTCGCGTACCGCCTGCATGATCGCCTGCCGGTGCTTGTCGCCGCGCCGGCGAATGGCCGGTTCACCCGGGTCCGCGTCGGCGTGGCTGCTCACGTCATCGACCTTGCACCACGCCGCGGCAAAAGCAAACTTGACAGCCGTCAAGTTTTTCCCGAAGGTTATGACTCAGTGACCGCTGTCACCCGCCCCGGGCCCGCAAAGGAGCGTCTATGGCCGCCACTGTCAGCACCCCGCACTACCTGCTCGATCAGGCGCGGCGCCGGTTGACCCCGTCGTTCAACAACTTCCCGGGCATGGGCCTCGTCGAACGCAGGCTGCTGAACACCCAGTTCCCGGAGCACAAGCTCGCCGATCCGCCACCGGACAGCGGGCTCAAGCCGGTGCTCGGCGACGCGGGCCTGCCGGTCCTCGGGCACATCATCGAGATGTTGCGCGGCGGACCGGACTATCTGATGTTCCTGTACCAGACCAAGGGCCCGGTCGTCTTCGGCGACTCACCGGTCCTGCCGGGCGTCGCGGCGCTGGGCCCCGACGCGGCGCAGGTCATCTACTCCAACCGCAACAAGGACTACTCGCAGCAGGGCTGGGTGCCGGTGATCGGACCGTTCTTCCACCGCGGGCTGATGCTGCTCGACTTCGAAGAGCACATGTTCCACCGGCGGATCATGCAGGAGGCGTTCGTCCGGTCGCGGCTGGTCTCCTACGTCGAGCAGATGGACAAGGTGATAACCCAGACAGTCGCCGACGACTGGGTGGTCAACGACGCGCGCTTCCTGCTCTACCCCGCGATGAAGGAGCTGACGCTCGACATCGCCTCGATGGTGTTCATGGGGCATGAGCCGGGCACCGACCGCGAGCTGGTGACCAAGGTGAACAGGGCGTTCACGGTCACCACCCGCGCCGGGAACGCGATCATCCGCACCGGTGTCCCGCCGTTCACCTGGTGGCGCGGCCTGAAGGCGCGCGAACTGCTGGAGAACTACTTCCGCGAGCGCGTCAAGGAACAGCGCGGGAAGGACGGCAACGACCTGCTGTCCGTGCTGTGCCAGACCGAGGACGAGGACGGCAACAAGTTCTCCGACGAGGACATCGTCAACCACATGATCTTTCTGATGATGGCCGCGCACGACACGTCGACGTCGACCGCCACGACGATGGTCTACCAGCTGGCCGCCCACCCGGAGTGGCAGGAGCGCTGCCGCGACGAGTCGGACCGCCTGATCGGCGACGGGCCGCTCGACATCGACTCCCTGGAGAAGCTCGAGTCGCTGGACCTGGTGATGAACGAGTCGATCCGGCTGGTGACTCCGGTGCAGTGGGCCATGCGTCAGACCGTGCGCGACACCGACCTGCTGGGCTACTACATCCCCAAGGGCACCAACGTCATCGCCTATCCCGGGATGAACCACCGGCTGCCGGAACTGTGGACGGACCCGCTGAAGTTCGACCCGGACCGGTTCACCGAGCCGCGCAGCGAGCACAAGCGGCACCGCTATGGATGGACGCCGTTCGGCGGCGGCGCGCACAAGTGCATCGGAATGGTGTTCGGGCAGTTGGAGATCAAGTCGATCCTGCACCGCCTGCTGCGTCGCTACCGGCTCGAGCTGCCCCGCCCGGGATACCAGGCCGAGTGGGACTACGGCGGCATGCCGGTGCCCAAGGACGGCATGCCGATCGTGCTGCGCCCGCTCTAGTCCTCTCTGCCCGGCCACCAGACGCAGAATCGCACTGCGCACGCCGCAAACGTGCGATTCTGCGTCTGCTCGGCACAGTCAGGCCAGGAGCCGGTTCGCGCACGCGATCACCGCGCGCAGCGCCGACTGGGTCGGATCCTCCGAGAGGCCCATCGCCCACTCGGCGCGAATCCCGTCGCTGCCGCGGATGAACGTGGCCGTGTCCGCGCCGCAACCGATCTGGTGAAACCGCAGCATCTCCACCGTGATCCCGCGCTGGTGCAGCATCTCGGTGAGGGCGGCGATCGGACCGCTGGCGGCGGCGGTGGACGCGCTGATGTGGTCGCCGACGGCGATCATCGCCCGGAAATTGCGGGCCTGTGGGCCGAGCCGCCCCGCGGGTCGCTCGGCGTCGGTGCAGGCCCAGTGCCCCAGTCGCAGCGGGCCGGCGGTGCGACCGTAGGTGGCGACGAAGGCCTCCCACGACATCGCCTCGGCCTCCTCGCGCAGCCCGCGCGGCAAGGCTGCGCCGAAGTGGGCGCCTGAGGGGGCGAGGGATTTGGTGAGAGCCACGGTTTCGGTCTTCTCTGATCAGCAGGAGCGACCGACGGTAGTAGCTTCCGACCCACAGCGGGGGGTCGGTCTGGGATCAGACCCCGCTGCGGGTGCTGGCTACTACGGCACGATGAAGACGCACGAGCGCCGACATTAGACGCCTCCGGCGCGCAATTGCAAATCTATTTCGCGCGGCGGGCTAAGGCCTTGCCGCACAAGTGCTTCCTATCCGTTCGACCCGGACGACGCGTCGACCCGCAGATAGGCCTGGATCGTCGTCCCGGCCGGCGTGGTGTGCGTGCGGACCAGGTCGGATATGGCGTTGACCAGATACAGCCCGCGACTGGCCGGGCCGCTCGGGCCGGGGTCCAGGCGCCCCACCAGCGGGTCGCCCAGCCGTCCGGTGTCGCGCGCCTCGCAGACCAGATGCTCGTCCTCGCGCCAGAAGGCCAGGCGGCAGGCCCCGTCGGTGTACATCAGGCTGTTGCTGGCCAGCTCCGTGGCGATCAGCTGCAAGTCCTCGATGCCGTCCGGCGACATCCCCACCCAGCCGGCGTAGTCGACGGCGAACGAGCGGGCGGGCCGCAGGTCCGCCGACTTCCTGACCATGTACGTGACGGCGCCCGGATTGACGGCGAGCGGTTGGTTGCACCGATCCAGGACGTCGTCGGGCGCGTATTCGGCGCTGCGCTGCAGCGCGCCGCCGCTCCACAGCAAGGGGTGCGTCGCGCGGGCGTCCGCCAGCACCTCGTCACCCAGCACGCTCGCGTCGTACAGGCACAATCCGGTCGCCGGGTATCCCTCGAGGGCTGAGTTGACCAGCGCCTCGTGTTCGGAGCAGGCGACGATTTCCTCGTCGGTGCGTTCCGGCCAGGCCAGCTCGCTCACGATTCGCACCCGCCGACCCCGGTGCTCGTCGATGAAGGAACCCTCCATGGCCATGAATCGGCTCGGGTTTCGGCCGATCTCGGCGATGTCGACCATCCGCAGTTCCGCGGCGAAGCCGCCGTCGGGTCCGGGCAACGCCTCGCTCAGCGCGTCCAGCTTGTCGCCGGGCACCGCCACCAGAACGGCCTCGCCCAGCGCCAACCCGTCGACGATGAAGCGAACCACAAAGTCGCGGCACTCCCCTTGCGAACGGTAAAGCAGCCCGGAATGAACGAAACCCGATTGAGCGGCTTGCGTTCCCCCCACGCCCCCCGTCACCCTTGCGCGCTCGCTTTCGATCACAAGTGCCAACCCCCTGCTGGACCGGCCGTACGTCACTTCCCACTTCAGTACCCCAGAAGGCCGTTCGGTATGCCGACGACCGCGTCACACCCGGGCGGCTACAGCCACCAGGAGGCGGCGGCGTCCAGGTGCCGACGGATGCGGTAGCGGGCGAGGCTGTCGTCGCCGTCTTCGATCGCCTGCAGAATCCGCAGATGAGCGTGCTCGACGGCGTCGACGTCGGTCCAGGACGGCTCCGTCGGCGCGGTACTGGTCCAGTGCCGACGAAACAGCTCGATGATGATGCGCAGGAACAGGTCCAGCAGCGCGTTGCCGGCCAGCTGCGCCAATCCGAGGTGGAACCGGACCTCCTCGGCGACCGCCTTTCGCACGTCGCCGGCGTGCGGGCCCGGTCGGGTTGCCAAAAACGCCGCCACCCCGGACTCGCTGCGCCGCTTGACGATTCTGGCGACGTTGTCGATCTCGATGGCATCGCGGACGCAGCGCAAGTCTTCCCGCGTCGGCCCGCGGTATTGCAGGTACAGCGCGATGGTGTCGATGCTGGCCTCGGCATGCGGTTCGGTGACGATCAACCCGCCGCCGGGCCCGCGACGCATCCGCGCCACCGAGTGATATTCGAGCAGCCGCACCGCTTCCCGGAACACCGCGCGGCTGACGCGGTAGCGCTCCAGCAGGGCGGTCTCCGTTCCGAATACCGAGCCGACCTGCCAGCCGTCGGCCGCGATCTCGTCGCCGATGGTGGCGGCCAGCATCTCGGCG
This sequence comes from Mycobacterium sp. NGS54, assembly GCF_059812465.1. Lineage (NCBI taxonomy): Bacteria > Bacillati > Actinomycetota > Actinomycetes > Mycobacteriales > Mycobacteriaceae > Mycobacterium > Mycobacterium sp. NGS54. The sequence goes on from NZ_JCALCS010000001.1 coordinate 181,850, forward strand.
AGCTTGCCGTGCGGCGCGTCACCGTCGACGGCCCGCAGCCGGCGCGCCCCCCGCGCCCGGGTCCCCTCGCCGGGGTAATGCCGCTGCAGCCAGGCGGTCACCGCTTCGACGTGTCGTTCGGAGAGCGTCTTGGCCCGCGCCGCGTCGCCGGCGGTGACGGCCCCGACGAGCCGGGAGTGGTCCCTGTTCATGTGCTCGACGGCCTCGATGGCCTCGGTCGCCGAGCCGGCCCGCGACTGCAGGGCGTATCGCGTGGTGAGCCGCATCAGGATGTCGATGAACAATTGCAGGACCGGGCTTTTCGATTGCTCCGCCAGCGCGATGTGGAACTCGTCGCGCGGCGCCGGCAGGCCCGGCCGCCACTGCTCCTCCGCCCGCAACACCGCGCGTAGCCGGTCGATGCCGGCTTCGTCGATGCGTTCCGCCGCCAGGGACGCCGCCAGCGGCTCGAGCACCAGACGCGCGTTGAGCAGGTCGACCAGCGTGATGCCGAGGTACTCGAGGTAGATCACCACGGCGCGGGTCGCGGGGCCGGCGTCCGGCCGGCAGATCAGCAACCCGCCGCCCGGTCCGCGGCGCATCCGGGCGACCTGGTGGTGTTCGACCAGGCGAACCGCCTCCCGCAGCACCGATCGACTCACGCCATACCGCTGTTGCAGGGCGTGTTCGGAACCCAGCGATTCGCCGACGGTCCAGCCGCGGCGGACTATGTCCGCCTCGATGTGGCGGGCAATCTGCGCGGCGAGTTTGTCCGCCGGACCGGAATCGCGCTGTGCCACGAGCTATCTCAGCAAGTGAGCAACATGCATCCGGCGACGGGTCCACCGCCCACGGAAACCACGCCGACCTCGGGGCGTTTCGACACCTGACGCTCCCCCGCTTCGCCGCGCAGCTGCAGGCACCCTTCGTGCAAAGCCCAGTAGCCGTGCATGCGCCCCGCCGACAGCTGGCCGCCGTAGGTGTTCAGCGGCAGTTGGCCGTCGCGGGCGATCCGCGCTCCGCCCTCGACGAACGGCCCGGCCTCGCCGTCGCCGCATACCCCCAGCGCCTCCAGCCACGCGAGGGTGAGAAACGTGAAACCGTCGTACAACTCGGCCAGCTCCAGGTCGGCGGGCGTCAACTGGGTTCGCGACCACATCTGCGCGGTCGCGTCGGACATCGCCATCTTCGGGTAGTCGTCGCGGTGGAACCAGCCGCCGGCGCCGTCGGATCCGCCGATCGCCTCCACCGCCACCGCGCGGTGCGGGCAGTCGCGGGCATAGTCCGCGTTCGACACCACCACCGCGATCGAGCCGTCGATGGGGACGTCGCAGTCCAGCAGGCCGAACGGCGTCGACACCGGCCGCGCCCCCAGGTAGTCGGCCATGGTCATCGGTTCGCGGTAGACCGCAAGGGGATTCAGCGCGGCGTTGCGTCTGCCGTTGAGCGCCAGCCAGCCCAGCTGTTCCTTGGTGGTCCCGTACAGCTCCATGTGGCGGCGGCAGTTCAGCGCCAGCCAGTTCGCGGCGGAATAGGCGTGGGCCGCAACCAGGTCGTTGACATCGTCCATCGCACCGACGGCCGGCTTCGGTGCGCCTTCGGGCGTCTCGAACATCCGCGCGAGCGCGGGCGCCGGCGCGTTTTCCTCGCGCTTGACCGGGACCGTTCCGCCGAGCATTTGTATCGTCCGGTAGACGACGACGTGGCGTGCGCGTCGTTCGGCGACCGCACGGCAAGCCGACATCACCGGGCTCAGCAGGCCGCCGGTGCCGAAGCCGGCCCCGCAGTCCGCCGCCTCGATCCGCAGTTCGGCGTTGACGTCGGCGGCCGGCGTGTCGCCGAGGGTGGCGATCCCGTCGACGTCGGCCGGCGCGAGGCCGGCGTCCGCGATGGCGGCGCGCACCGCCTCCATGGTCAGCTCCAGGCCCGGGATCCCGGTGCGACGGCCGATTCGCGAGATGCCGAGCCCGGAAATGATCGCGTCTTTTTCGAAGTAGGTCATGTGCACCATCCGTCCAACCAACCTGCCGCCCACGCCGAACCAATAGAGTGTACTGTATTGGCCGTGTCAGGCGAGTTGCTCATCGAACACTGCGACGCTTGCGCGCGCTGGGTCCACCCGGCGGCCGGCGAATGCCGGGATTGCGGCGGACCGCTGGTGGCGCGGCCGGTTTCGGGGCGCGGCACGGTGTTCACCTACACGGTGAACCACCACCCGTATAACCCGGAGATCCCGACGCCCTACGTGATCGCGATCGTCGAGCTCGCCGAACAGAGCGGGCTGCGGCTGGCCGCCAACATCGTTGGCTGCGAGCCGGATTCAGTGACGTGCGGGATGCCCGTCGCCGTCCAGCCCGAGAAGGGCAGCGGCGGGGCGCCGCAATTCGCGCCGGCCCCATGACCGCGAGCAGACGCAGAATCGCACAAATTTCGGGTTTTCAGTGCGATTCTGCGTCTGCTCGGCGACAGAACCCAGCTAGTTGATCAGCGGGTCGCGCGGCATGCCCAGGATCCGCTCGGCGATCTGATTGCGGGTCACCTCGGAGGTGCCGCCGGCGATCGACATGCCGCGCGCGCCCATGATCATGCGGGCCGCCAGCGCTCCCGGCCCGTCGGCCAGCGCGACCTCGGAACCCAGCAGAGCGGCCGAGATCGCGGCGCCCTCGACCATGTGCTCGGCCAGCTTCAGCTTGGTGACGTTGCCCTCCGGGCCCGGGCCCGCCCCCTCGACGCTGCGGGCGACGCGGCGCAGGTTCAGCAGCCGCAGTGCGTGATCGTCGGCCAGGTAGTTGCCCACGCGAATCTTGGCCCCCGCCAACTGATCCGGCCGCTGCTTGGCCAAATCGATCAGCATCTCCGCCAGACCCTCGTAGAACGACCCACTGCCGCCGATGCTGACGCGTTCGTTGCCGAGCGTGGCCCGGGCGACGGTCCATCCGGTGTTGGGCGCCCCGACGACGTCCTCGTCGGGGACGAACAGGTCGTTGAAGAACACCTCGTTGAAATCCGAGCCGCCGGTGATCTGCCGCAGCGGCCGCACCTCGACCTCCGGGGCGTTCATGTCGACGATCACCGTGGTGATCCCGGCATGCTTGGGTGCGTCGGGGTCGGTGCGCACGGTGGCCAGGCCCCGCGCGCAGTAGTGCGCGCCGCTGGTCCACACCTTCTGCCCGTTGATCTTCCAGCCGCCGTCGACCCGGGTGGCGCGGGTCTTGATGGACGCCGCGTCCGATCCCGCGTCCGGCTCGGAGAACAGCTGACACCAGACCTCGTCCTTGCGCAGCGCCTTCTCCACGAATCGTTCGATCTGCCAAGGCGTCCCGTGCTGAATCAGGGTCAGGATCACCCAGCTTGTGATCCCGTAGTCCGGCCGCTTGATGCCCGCGGCGCCGAACTCCTCCTCGATCACCAGCTGCTCCACCGCGTCGGCGCCGCGCCCCCACGGCTTGGGCCAGTGCGGCATCACGTAGCCCGTCTCGATCAGCCTGTCGCGCTGCGCCTGCTTGTCCAAAGCCGCGATCTCGGCGGCGTCGGCGTGGATCCGGGTGCGCAGCTGCTCGGCCTCGGGCGGCAGGTCCAGGCTGTTCTCCCGCACGGCGCCGGCCGCGGTGCGCTCGAACGCATCGGCGGCCGGCGCGTCCCCGCCGAACAGCGCCGTGGTCACCAGCGCCCGGCGCAGGTGCAGGTGCGCGTCGTGCTCCCAGGTGAAGCCAATGCCCCCGTGCACCTGAATGTTCAGTTCGGCGTTGCGCGCATACGCCGGGAAGGCCAGCGCGCCGGCCACCGCGGCGGCAAGGCGGAACTGGGCTTCGTCCTCTGAGGAGTCCTCTTCCGCAGCGCGCGACGCGTCCCACACCGCGGCGGTCGCCGACTCGGCGGCCACCAGCATGTTCGCGCAGTGATGCTTGACCGCCTGGAAGGTCGCGATGGTCCGGCCGAACTGCTGGCGCACCTTGGCATAGGCGACGGCGGCCTCGACGCAATCCGACGATCCGCCGACGGCCTCCGCCGCGAGCAACGTCCGAGCCCGGGCCAGCGCCGACGGCCGCGCGCCCGCCACGATGTCGTCGGCGGTGACGCGCACGCCGTTCAGGCGCACGCGCCCGGAGCGCCGGGTGGGATCGAGGTTCTCCGGCACCTCCACCGACACGCCGTCGCGGGTCCGGTCCAGCAGCAGCACGTCGTCACCGGCGGCGACGACCAGCAGCTCGGCGAGCCCGGCACCCAGCACGATTCCGGCGTCGCCGTCCGCCACGCCGTCGCTGACCCGCACCTCGCCGTCCAGGCCGATCCCCCCGGTGACGGTGCCGTCTATCAGCCCGGGAAGCAGCCGCGACTTCTGCTCTGGGGTGCCGTCTTTCGCGAGCACCGCCGAGGCGATCACGGTCGGCACGAACGGCCCCGGCGCCACCGCGCGGCCGAGTTCCTCGACGACCACGACGAGCTCGGGCAGCCCATAGCCCGAGCCGCCGTGTTCCTCGTCGACGTGCAACCCGAGCCAGCCGAGCTCCACCAGGTCGTGCCAGAACGGGGGCCGGGATTCGTCGGCCGCATCGAGCAGGGAGCGGGCCGCCCAGCGCGCCTTCTGTGCGGTCAAAAACGCGCGGGCCACCTCGGCGAGTTCGCGATGGTCGTCGGTCAGGGCGATACCCATGAGGGGCCTCCTCGCTATCGGGCTGACTGCCTGCCCCGCTCCGAGGGGAGCGGGGCGGCTGCCTAAAGAGTGTACTTATTCCCCGGGGCGGCCCCGCGCCGGGGGTGGCTACTTAGGCGCGAAGCGCTGCCCGGCGTCCAGCCGCAGGCACTGGCCGTTGAGCATCGGGTTGTCCACGATGGCCGCCGCCAGCTTGGCGTACTCGATGGGCCGGCCCAGGCGCTTGGGGAAGGCCGCGTCCTTGGTCAGCGCGGCTGCGAATTCGTCCGGGATGCCCTGGGTCAGCCCGGTGGCGAACAGGCTCGGCGCGATCGCCAGCACCCGGATCCCCAGCGAGCCCAGGTCACGCGCCATGGTCAGGCACATGCCCGCGATACCCGCCTTGGCGGCGGTGTAGGCGACCTGCCCGATCTGGCCCTCGAACGCCGCGATCGAGGCCGTGTTGATGATGACGCCGCGCTCTTCGTCCTCGGGTTCGTTCTTGGCCATGTGGGCGGCCGCCAGCCGGCTGATGTTGAAGGTGGCGATGAGGTTGAGGTCGATGACCGACTGGAAGGACTCCAGGTCGTGCGGGCCGGACTTGGTCATCGTCCGCTTGGCGATGCCGCCGCCGGCGGTGGTGATGATGACGTGCAGGCCGCCTAGCTCGTCGACCGCGGTCTGCAGCGTCTCCTCGGTGCCGGCGAAGTCGGTCACGTCGACCGGGTGGAACGAACCGCCGACGGCCTCGGCGACGGTCTTGCCGTCGGAGCCCTCGCGGTCGAGGATGGCGACGTCCGCGCCACGCTCGTGCAGCAGTTCGGCGCTGGCGCGACCCATCCCCGACGCGCCGCCGATGACGACGACCTTCTTCCCGTTGATCTCCATCCGGGCCTCCTTTTCCAGGCTTGTCAGAATCCATCAAATTTGTAACGTTTCCTAGGCACGCTAGCGTGTCGGCCCGGCGGGGTTGACCCCGCCTTGTTCAAGAGCCATGCCAAGCTCGGTTGCGTGCTCCTTCTCGACGTCGCAAGCACCTCGCTTAATGTCGGCGGGACGTCGTCGCGGCTGACCAAGGTCGCCCACATCGCCGAGCTGCTGCGCCGCGCCGCCGCCGACCCGCAGGCGGTGGCGACCATCGTCTCGTGGCTGTCCGGTGAGCTGCGCCAGCGCCAGATCGGCGTCGGCTGGGCGGCGCTGCGCTCCCGGCCGCCGCCGGCGGCCGAACCGGTGCTGACGGTCCCCGGCGTCGACGCCGCCTTCACCGAGATCGGGGCGGTGTCGGGCAAGGGGTCGCAGGCGCGGCGCGCCGAACTCCTGCGCGCGTTGTTCGCCGCGGCGACCGAAACCGAGCAGGCGTTCCTGGCGCGGCTGCTCGGCGGCGAGCTGCGCCAGGGGGCGCTGGCCGGGATCATGGCCGACGCCGTCGCCAGGGCCGCCGGAATCCCCCTCGCGGCGGTGCAGCGCGCCGCGATGCTGGGCGGCGATCTGCCGGCCGTCGCGGCCGCCGCCCTGTCCGGCCAAGCCGCGGCCCTGGACGCGTTCACCCTGCGGGTGGGCCGGCCGGTCAGCCCGATGCTGGCCCAGGCCGCGACCGGCGTGGCCGACGCGATCGAGCGCCACGACGGCACAACGATTTTCGAGGCGAAGCTGGACGGCGCGCGCGTGCAGATTCACCGGGCCGGCGACGATGTCACGGTGTACACCCGCAGCCTTGACGACGTCACGGCGCGGCTCCCCGAGGTCGTCGAGGCGACGCTGGCGCTGCCGGTGACCGACCTGATCGCCGACGCCGAGGCGATCGCGCTGCGGCCGGACAACTCACCGCACCGCTTCCAGGTCACGGCGTCGCGGTTCGGCCGGTCCGTCGATGTGGCTAAAGCCCGTGCGGCGCAGCCGCTCTCGGTGTTCTTCTTCGACGTCTTGCACCGCGACGGCGTCGACCTGCTGGATGCGCCGACCACCGACCGGCTGGCCGCCCTGGACACGCTGGTGCCGCCCGCGCAGCGGGTCGACCGGTTGACGACGTCGGATCCCGCGGCGGCCGCCGGCTTCCTGGCCGCCACGCTGGCCGCCGGCCACGAGGGGGTGATGGCCAAGGCGCCCGGCGCCGCCTACCTCGCGGGCCGGCGCGGGGCGGGCTGGCTCAAGGTGAAGCCGGTGCACACGCTGGACCTGGTGGTGCTCGCCGTGGAGTGGGGTTCCGGGCGCCGGCGCGGCAAGCTCTCCAACATCCACCTGGGCGCCCGCGACCCGGCCACCGGCGAATTCGTCATGGTGGGAAAGACTTTCAAAGGGATGACCGACGCCATGCTGGACTGGCAGACCGCCCGGTTCAGCGAGCTCGCGATAACCGGCATCGACTCCTATGTCGTGCAGCTGCGTCCCGAGCAGGTGGTCGAGATCGCCCTGGACGGGGTGCAGAAGTCGTCGCGCTACCCGGGCGGGCTGGCGCTGCGGTTCGCCCGGGTGGTGCGCTACCGCGACGACAAGGGCCCGGCCGAGGCGGACACCATCGACGCGGTGCGGGCGCTGTATTAAAACGCGCGTTGTCCATTTTGCGCGCGTAGGGTTTTTCGCCGTGGCAGTCAAAGAGCACGACAAAGGCGTCAGCTTCATCCGCACCCACGAGCACCTCCCACCGGTCGCGATCATCGACCGCTCCCCCATCACCACCCGGCACAAGATCGTCTTCGCCGCCATCGCCGTGATCGGCGCCGTCGCGTGGGCGATCATCGCGTCCGCCCGCGGCGAGACGGTCAACGCCGTCTGGTTCGTGATCGCCGCGAGCTGCACGTACATCGTCGGCTACCGGTTCTACGCGCGGCTGATCGAGATGAAGATCGTCCGCCCGCGCGACGACCACGCCAGTCCCGCCGAGGTTCTCGACGACGGCACCGACTACGTGCCGACCGACCGGCGCGTGCTGTTCGGCCATCACTTCGCCGCCATCGCCGGGGCGGGACCCCTGGTGGGGCCGGTGCTGGCCACCCAGATGGGCTACCTGCCCGGGGCGATCTGGATCGTCCTCGGCGCGGTGTTCGGCGGCTGCGTGCAGGACTACCTGGTGCTGTGGATCTCCACCCGGCGCCGCGGCCGCTCCCTGGGCCAGATGGCCCGCGACGAGCTGGGCGCGGTGGGCGGGGTCGCCGCGCTCGCCGGTGTCCTCGTCATCATGGTGATCCTGATCGCGGTGCTGGCGATGATCGTGGTGAAGGCGCTGGCCGAAAGCCCATGGGGCGTCTTCTCCATCGCCATGACCATCCCCATCGCCCTGTTCATGGGCGCCTACCTGCGGTTCCTGCGTCCCGGGCGGGTGTCCGAAGTGTCGCTGATCGGGTTCGCGCTCCTGATGCTCGCCGTGGTGTCCGGCAACTGGGTCGCCGAGACTCCTTGGGGCGCAGCCTGGTTCACCCTGTCTCCGGTGACCCTGTGCTGGTGCCTGATCGGCTACGGCCTCGCCGCCTCGGTGCTGCCGGTCTGGTTGCTGCTCGCGCCCCGCGACTACCTGTCGACGTTCATGAAGGTCGGCGCCGTCGGGCTGATCGCCGTCGGCATCCTCATCGCCCGGCCGGAGATGCAGGCCCCCGCGATCTCGCAGTTCGCCACGCGGGGTAACGGCCCGGTGTTCGCCGGCTCGCTCTTCCCCTTCCTGTTCATCACCATCGCGTGCGGCGCGCTGTCCGGGTTTCACTCGCTGATCTCGTCCGGGACGACGCCGAAGCTGCTGGAGAAGGAAGGTCAGATGCGGGTGATCGGCTACGGCGGGATGATCACCGAGTCGTTCGTCGCCGTCATGGCGCTGATCACCGCGTCGATCCTCAACCAGCACCTGTATTTCGCCCTCAACGCGCCGGCCGCGCAGACCGGCGGCACCGCGGCCACCGCCGCGCAGTACGTCAACAAGCTCGGCCTGCCGGGCGCGCCGGCCACCGCCGACCAGATCGCCCAGGCCGCCGGCAGCGTCGGCGAGAAGACCATCGTGTCGCGCACCGGCGGGGCGCCCACGCTCGCGTTCGGCATGTCCGAGGTGCTGCAGCGAGTGTTCGGCGGCACCGGCCTCAAGGCGTTCTGGTATCACTTCGCGATCATGTTCGAGGCGCTGTTCATCCTGACCACCGTCGACGCGGGGACCCGGGTCAACCGCTTCATGCTGTCCGACGCGCTGAGCAACTTCGGCGGACCGCTGGCCAAACTGCGCAACCCGAGCTGGCGCCCCGGGGTCTGGCTCTGCAGCCTGGTCGTCGTCGCCGCGTGGGGCGGCACCCTGCTGATGGGCGTGACCGACCCGCTGGGCGGCATCAACACCCTTTTCCCGCTGTTCGGCATCGCCAACCAGCTGCTGGCGGGGATCGCGCTGACCGTCGTCACCGTGGTCGTCATCAAGAAGGGCCTGCTGAGGTGGGCCTGGATTCCCGGAGTTCCGCTGCTGTGGGACCTGACCGTCACGCTGACCGCGTCCTGGCAGAAGATCTTCTCCGGCGATCCCGCGGTCGGCTACTGGACACAGCACTCCCAGTACCTGGCGGCGAAACACGCCGGCAAGACCGCGTTCGGTGCGGCGAAGAACGCCCGCCAGCTCGACGAGGTCATCAGGAACACCTGGATTCAGGGCACCCTGTCCGTCGCCTTCGCGTTGGTCGTCGTCATCGTGTTCGCCGCAGGAATCGCCGTCGCGCTCAGGGCGATTCGCGGCGGCGGACGGCCGTTGACCGAGGACGAACCGGTGCCGTCGGAAAGGTTCGCGCCCGCCGGGCTGATTCCCACCCCCGCGGAGCGGGACGTGCAGCGACAATGGGACGCGGTCCCGATCCCCGCCGCGAAATCCTCAGGTGCTCAACATGTTTAGAACGGGTCGAACCCCGATATCAGCCGGCGCCCGTCGACCGCGCTTGGTAGGCGCGTAATCCCAACCAACCGACAGGGCGGCATCCGGTGGGGGCGCGTCGTCCTTGGCGGTGTCGTCAGCCTCGCCGGTCGACTCGCTCAATTCGGGGGCAAAAGCATCGACTGCCATGTGCGCTCCTTCCCGCCATTGGCGGCCAGGTCGGATTGTGTGTAGAGGTGCCCGTCGGGGCCGAGGTAAGTCCCGGTCGCGGGGTCATATTCCGCACCCGGTATCGGAAGCGGCGCGGCAGCGGGTGGAGCTGCCGGGGCCGGCGCGCCAGGCGGCAGTTGCGGGACGGGCTGACCCGACAGCGTGGCGTTCGGGTCACCTTTCCAGTTGTAGCCGTCGTTGAGAGGGACGTAATTTTCGTCGCTCTCGCACATCTGGACCGTCGGGGCGCGCTTGCCGGGCTGGCCGACGCACGGCATGTTGCGGACGCCGCGGACGTTTTGTGGCGAATCCTGGGGCACGCGGCAGTACAAGTCACCTTCGGGTCGATCCGGGTAGTCCTCCCAGGAAGGCACCCGTCGCTGTTGGGGCGGCAAGAAGCCGGTAGCGCACGGCGGCGGCAGGTTGAGGCGCAGGTTGAAGCTCAAGAAGACACCCTTGTATCCCTGCTTGGTGTTCCGGTTCGGCACACCGATCGCCTGGAGGGTGGCCACCGCCTGGGGCAGCAACACCAACAGTTGCTCGAGGCCGGGGTGATAGGTCACCGCGACCTGCCCGACGCTGATCAAGTTGGCGAGCAAGACCGGCACCGCCGGGTTCACCCGATCGAACAGTTGACGGACTTCCCGAGCGGCGGCGCCTCCCCGCTGCAGCACTCCGCCGACGGCGGAGTTGTTCGTCTTCAGACCTTGGGTGATGTCGGCGAGGTGACCGGCCCACGCCTGCACCGCATCACGCGAGTCGGCCTGGCTGTCCAGCACCGGCTTGGACTGGTCTATCAAGGTAAGCAGTGCGCCCAGATTCTTGCGGGCGTCGGTGGACAGTGCGGTGCTACCCACCACGAGCCGCGAAATTTCCGGCCCCAGCCCACCGAAACCCGTATACGCCTCGTCGACCGCCGTCTTGAGGTTCTCGCGCGGGATCGACTCCATTCCCCTGTTCACCGCATCCAACAGCGTATCGAGATCCGGAGGCACCGAGACTCGATCGAGTGGAATCACATCTCCATCTTTGAGCGGCGGCGAGTCTCTGCGCGGAAGCAACGTGACGTACTGCTCACCCACCGCCGACTGGCTGTGCACCTGGGCCTCGACATCCGATGGAACGTCGATACCGGACTTCAGCGAAAGGACAGCCGCAACACCGTCTTTGGTGAGGCTCACTCTCTCCACCCGGCCGATCTCGGTTCCGCGATAGGTCACGTTCCCACTGACATACAGACCAGCGGCCTGAGGCAGCTCAACGGTGACCCGGTAACGCCCGATCCCGAACATGGCCGGCAGCTGAATGTAGCCGAACACCATGACCGAGCCACCCACCAGCGCGACAATCCCAAAGATGGCCAGCTGGATGAGGATTCGTCGCGTCAAGGGTGGCATGTCAACGCCCCTGGTCCCAATGATAAGGCGCAACAAGCGGATTGCCGGACGTGTAGGGACTCGGCATTTGTCCGATCGTGCGTCCCCACTGCAGCTCCAGCTCGGTCAGGTTGCCTTCCCAGCGGGTGCCGGTGAAGAAGGAGGCATCGAGCCGGCTCAGTGTCAAATCGATTATTGCCGTCAGATTGGCATAATCGCCGCGCGCCCATTTGCTGATGGTGTCCTTGGGAAACGGGTAAGTGGGAAGCAAGCCCAGCGCGCGAGTCAGGGCTGGACCGGCATCGGCGAGCGACTCCAGCACCGGCGCCAGATCCTTCAGTTCCTTGACCAAGGCCTCCTTCGTCTGATTCGTGGAGTCGGCCGCCAGCGCGCTGAACTTGCCGAACTGATCGAGCGCATCCACCAGCTGCTGCCGCTCGTCCTTGAGCGTGGCAAGCGCATCGGGGACGGTCTGCAACGCCCGGTCCACCACGGGGGTCTGGTCGGCGAACTGGCCGACCAGATTGTTCAGGCTCTCGGTCGCAGCGATGATGTCACCGGTCTGGTCGCTGACGCGGCCGGTGAAGATGTCAAGTTGCTCGATCAGGCTCCGCAGGTCATCGGCACGCCCGGCCAATGCCGTGCTCAGCGACTCCGTGATGTCCTGAATCTGGCCGATACCACCACCATTGAGCAGCAACGAGATCGCGGCGAGCGTCTGCTCGGTCGACGGGTAACTGCCCGCCGAGGCCAGCGGGATCAGCGATCCCTCTCTCAGCTTCCCCCGGGGTGGCACGCCGGTAGGCGGGGCCAGCTCGATATGCAGCGAACCAAGCAGGCTGGTTTGGCCGATCGTTGCGGCCGCATTGGCCGGCAGGTCGACGTCGCCGTTGAGCCTGATCGTCAGCAGGGCATGCCAGCCCTGGCGCTCGATCCGGGTGACGTTACCGACCGTGACGTCCCCTACTTGTACACGGGAGTTCTGCTCGAGGGTGCCGACATCGGGCATCTGGGCCTGGATCGTGAACGCGCCCGGGCCTCGGCCCGCGGTGCCCGGCAGGGCGACCGAATTGAGGCCCCGCCAGCCGCAGCCGGCCAGCCCGGCCACGGCCAGCGCCAGTAACACGCCAGCCGCGCCGCGGTAAACCCGCCGCGATCTGGCCATCATGAGCCACCCCCGTCGGGCAACAGCAACCCGCGCAGGCCATCCGCGGGGTCGCTCGCATGAACCTCATTAGGTTGCGGTGGAACGTAATCGGGCCGCATCCAGTCTTCGCTGTAGGTAACCTCGTTGGGCCGTGCGGCGGCACCAGCGATCAGGTTCTCTCCCAGCGGCGGGAAGTTGTACTGACGGTTCTTCATGATCGGCGCGAGATACTGCACGCACAATTTCGCCGATTGGTCCCAGCCCAGGCGCGACGCCGCCTGAATCGCCCCGCAGAGGAACGAGACCGGGTTGGCGAAGTTGTTGAACGCCGGTGCACCACTCAATGTGCCCTGGGCGGGCTGATAGATATTCATGAAGTTCTGCAGCTCGGTCGGTGCGATGTGGAGCGCCTGCTTGATGTCGTCGAGACTGTTTGTCAGCGCCGTGGATAACGACGTCAGCTTGTCCGACGTCGTACCCAACGCTTCGCGGTTGTCGGCCACGAAGGCCGCGACGTCGCCGACCACCTCGTTGAGGGCCGCGACGGCACTGCCGACCTCGTCCGGCTCGTTGGCGAGCACCCCGGTCACCGAGGCCAGGTTCTGGTTGAGCTGCCGCATGAGGTCGGAGCTGCTTTGCAGCGCAGAAACCAAGACTGACAGGTTCTTCACGGCGCTAAATGCGTCGTTGCTGTGATCGCCGAGCGCCGAAACCGCCTGTGAGAGCTTGATCAGGGTGTCCCTGATGGTCGCTCCCTGGCCGCGCAGGTTGTTCGCGGCGGTGTTCACCAGCGCACCCAGCGCACTGACACCGCCGGGCTGGGTTGGCTGCAGCATCTGGGTGAGTTTTTCGAGGTCCTTGCGCAGGTCGTCCCATTCCACCGGAACGGCGGTGCGCTGCAACGGAATTACGGTGTCGTTTTGCATCTGCGGTCCACCGGTGTAGGCCGGTGTCAGCTGAATGGCCCGCGAGGTCACCAAGGACGGTGACAGGATCACGGCCTTGGCATCGGCGGGCACCTGATACTTGCTGTCGTACCAGAAGGTGATCTTCACCCGCTGGGCTTGCGGCTCGATCCTGTCGATCTTCCCGACAGCTACTCCGAGGATGCGCACTTCGTCGCCGACGAAGATGCCGTTGCTGTTCGTGAAGTAGCCGACGATCGTCGTTCTGCGGGCCGTCGCGGACGAGTGCCACGCGACCGCGAGGCCCGAGATGAAGGTGAGCACCAGGAGGGCGGCTAAACCGATACGAGCGTTGGCGCGGTTCATCATTGGCCTGCCTTGGGCGGTGGCGGCGCTTCGCCGGGGGCCGGCGGCGGCGGTCCGGGCGGCGGTCCACCGGGGGGCGGCGCAGGCGGCGGCTCGCGGTATGGATAGCGGGGATCACCCGGGTTTCCGGTGATCGCGTCGGGAAGATTCAGCCTCGGCTCGCCGCCCTGGCCGGTGCGTGGGAAGGGCACGGGCAGGGCGGGTGTACCCGGCTGGCCTACCTGCGGATCGGTGAGCTGCGACGGCAGCAGCACGTTGGGGTCCAGACCCAGATCCTTGAATGCGGCATCGACGAACGGCTGAATGAACTGCCCGGGGATCAGGTTAGCGATGTAGAAGTTGAACCATGGACCCGAGGACATCGACTCGCCCAGAGACAGCGCGTAGGTCTTGAACTTCTTGATCGCCAACTGCACCCGCTCTTTGCGGTTGTCGACGATCGCCATGACCTCGTTGAGTTTGTCCAGTGCCGGCTTAAGCGTCTGCCGATTGTCCGCGATGAATCCTTTGAGCTGCCTGCTCATGGCGGAGATGTTGCCCGAAATCTGGTCCAGAGCACGGCTTTGGCTTTCCAACTGGGCGAGCAGCGCGTTGCTGTCGGCGACCAGGCGGACTATTTGGTCGGTGCGCTCCGACAGCACGGTGGTGGCTTTGTTGGCGTTGGCCAGAAGATTTCGCAGTTGCGCATCGCGGTCGTTCAGCGTTTTCGCGAATCGTGCGACACCGGCCATCGCGATTCTCAGGTCGTCCGGGGTATCGGAAAAGGTGCCCGCCAACACGTTGAGCGATTGGGACAGCCTGTTGGTGTCCAGCCCGCTGATGGTGGAGGCGAGATCGCCGAGCGCATCGGGCAATTGGTAGGGCGCGGTCGTGCGTTCGAGCGGGATCGGCCGGGACAACCTGCCGTCGCCGCGCGGTGTGACCTCGAGGATCTTGGCGCCCAGCAGGCTCTTGGTCTTGATCGCCGCCTCGGTGCGGTCGCCGAGGCGGATGTGTTTATCGACCTCGAATTCGACCAGCACCCGGGGTCCGTCCAACGAGATGCTATTGACCTTGCCGGCTTTGAAGCCCGAAACTTGCACCGCAGTACCGGTTAACAGGCCACCGGCCTCGGCGAAATATGCCGAATAGTCCCTGCCGTTGTCGAAGAACGGCAGCTTGGTGTACGTGAGCGAGGCCACCACCAATCCGGCGACCACCACAACGCCGACCGCGCCGACGGTGACCGGGTTGCGTTCCGAAAAGTACTTCATCGCGGCGTGCACCTCCCCGAGGGCTGGCCGATCACCTTGACGTAAACCGGTTGGCCGCCTTTGCCGTTCACCTTGAAGAGCAGCTCGCACAAATAGAAGCTGAAGAAGTCGCCGTAGAGACCCTGCCGGTTGAGCATCTGATAGGCGTCGGGAAGAGTATTGAGCAGGTTGTCGAAGTAGTCGCGATCGGCCAATATCAGACCCGCTATCCGGTCCGATTCTCCGACGATCTTTGCCAGCGGGGCGCGCCCCTGCGCGAGCAGGTCTGCGACCGAACCGGCTGCGGCGTTGGCGTAGGCGATCCCGGTGCTGATGTCCTGCCTGCGCTCACCCAGGGTCGCCAGCAATCGGGACAACGAGTCGACGGTCTTTGCGAACTGCGTGCTTTGGTCACCGAGTGAGCCGAGAACTGTATTCAGATTGACCACGACCTGTCCGATCAGCCGGTCCCGATCCGCGAGCGTGTTGGTCAGGGCGGCGGTCTTCACCAGCAACGAGCTGATCGTTGCGCCCTCGCCCTGGAACGCCTTGAGCAGCTCACTCGACAACGAGTTGATCTGGTCGGGATTCAGCGCGTGGAACAACGGACGGAAGCCGCCGATAAGCGCGTCCAAATCCAAAGCCGGCGCCGTTCGGCCCAGCGGAATGGTGCCACCGGGTCGCAGTTGTCTGATGCTACCGGCACCTTCCTCGAGCGCCAGATAGCGTCCACCGATCAGGTTTTGGTAGCGGATCACCGCCTTGCTGCCCTCTGTCAAGACCACCGAGGTGTCCACGCTGAATTCGACCAGTGCGGTGCCGTCGTCCTGAATTGAGATCTTCCGGACGTGGCCGACTTCGACCCCCGCTATGCGAACGAAGTTGCCGCTCTCTAGTCCCGACACGTTGGCAAACATCGCCGCGTAACCCGTTTCTTCTCCGAACCGCAGCTGCGCGAATATCGCCAACATCGCAAAGAGACCCAGCCCGCACACCACCATGAAGGTGGCCAGGCGCCAGATGGCGCCCCGCAGGTTTTCTCTCATCCTGGTTTCTCCTGTGTCGGCGGTTGAAATCAGGGCGCCGGTGTCGCCTGGTTGGGGGTCGGTGGGGTCGGCGTGGGTTGCATTTGTGCCGGTGCCGGGACGACGAACGGCTCGGATCCCGGTGGCGGAGGGCCTGATTCGCGTGGCCCGCCCGGCGGTGGGGCAGGCGGCAGACCGGGGTAGAGCGGGCTTCCGTCCGGTGCGTACTGCGTTGCACCGTAGGGCGGTGCGCCGGGGTACGGGATGGGTCCTGGCGCCGGGCCGCCCGGATATCTGATGCTGGGCGGTTCGGGTATCCCCCGAGTGACCGGAAGGTAGTTCGCGTAGCCCGGGAAGGCGATCCCGGGATTGGGCCGCAGATCCAGCCCGGTTCCCCAGCCGGTGTTCGTAATCAGTTGGCGCAGTGGCCAGTTCGCTGCGACATCGGGCAGCGATCCGCAGCCCGGTTTGCCGCCGGGTCCGCCCTTGGCCCCGACGACGGGCAGGTTCTGCGGGTAGCGGTACTGGTCGGCGCCGAACAGCGGGGTGCTGTCGATGATCAGCGAGTACCCGTTGGCGCCGCCGGTTGCGTCGAGATAGCCGGTATCGAGCGCGGTCTTGGCGCCGACCAGCATGCAGGTCAGCCCGGGGTTGTACTTCATCAGCAGACTGGTCGTCGGGTCGAGCAGGCTGGCGGCCTTGATGAGGTTGTCCTTGTTCGGGCCGATGAGCCGGATACCGCTGCGGGAGAGGCCGATGATCTCGGCGAGCAACGCGCCCAACGCCTGTGAATCGTCGGTGATGGTCGCACTGGTGACGGCCGAGGAGTCGAGTACCTTCAGGATGTCTCGCGCGGCAGCGCCGTAAGTATCGGCGAACCCCTTGACGGCCCGCGCGTCCGCCCGGATGGCCTCGGTGCGCGGATTGACCTCGCGCAGCACCTGGTCGGCGTCGGTGATGCTTTGCCCGATGATGGCGCCTCGGCCGCGCAGGCCTTCGGCGAGAGCGGACAGCACACCGTTAAGCTTCGCCGGGTCAATCTGATCCAAGATCTTGACCAGGTTGGCGAACATGTTGTTGACCTCGGTGCCGACACTCTCGGCCTTGATCACCGTCCCGGCGGCCAGGGGCTTGCGGCTGGGATCGCTCGGATAGACCAGGTCGACATATTTGGCGCTGAACAACGTCGTGGCCCGGATGCGGGCCCGCACGTTTGCCGGGATGTACCTGACTTCATCCGGGAAAATCTCCAGCTCGAGGCGCACCTGATCCTTCGCGGAGGTGATCTCGCTGACGCGGCCCACCTGCACGCCGCGCATCTTGACCTTGCTGCCGTGGTCCATCACCAGGCCCGCCCGGTCAGAGATCAGCGTCACCGAGACATACGACTTGAACGAGCCGCTGAACAGCCCGGCTGTCAGGGCGACGATTCCACCGATCGCGACCACCAAAATGAGCGTCCACCATGCGGGATGCATTCCCTGCGAGCGTGATTCCGACATCGTTATCCCTACCGGGCTATCCCGAGAGGTTGAAGTGTCCGGACTGGCCATGCACGGAAAGCGAGATCGCCAGCACTATGAGCGTCAACACGATGAGGGAGGTCCGCACCGAGTGGCCGACCGCCTCGCCCACCCCGGCGGGCCCTCCCCTGGCGTGGTAGCCGTAGTAGGTGTGCACCAGCATGATGGCGACCGCTGCGGTAATCACGGTGACAAACGACCACAGCAAATCCGTCGAGTTGAGGAAGGTGTGGAAGTAGTGGTCGTAGACGCCGGTGGACTGGCCGTAAATCCCCGTCGTGCCGAATCGGGCGGCCTGAAAAGCGCATACCACGGCCACGCAGTAGAGCGGAATTACCACCACCACGCCCGCCACGACGCGGGTGGAGACCAGGTAGGCGACAGACCGCACGGCCATCACCTCGAGCGCGTCGATCTCGTCGGCGATCCGCATCGCACCCAGTTGCGCGGTTGCTCCCGCGCCGATGGTGGCGGCCAGGCCGACGCCGGCCACCGCCGGTGAGATGATGCGCACGTTGACGTAGGCGGAGATGAAGCCGGTCATCGCCTCAACGCCGATGCCGGACAGCTGGTTATAGCCCTGCACAGCGATGACCGCGCCGGTCGACAAGGTGAGAAAGCCGACGATCACCACCGTGCCCCCGATCACCGCCAGCGCGCCGGTACCCAGGCTCATTTGGGCGATCAGCCGGAGGATTTCCTTGCCGTAGCGACCGAATGCGGTCCGCATCTCGGACAAGGTCTTCGCGTAGAAGGCCACTTGCGTGCCAACGTGATTCCAGCTGCCGGCAACGCCGCTCGCCGCGCGCGCCAACCACGCGAATCGCCGATCCACCACGCTGGTCATTGGGGCCCGGTATAGAAGACGGCCGTCGCGATGATGTTGATCACGAACAGGGCGATGAACGAGTAGACGACGGTTTCGTTGACGGCATTGCCGACACCTTGCGGGCCCCGGCGGACCGAGATGCCTTTGTAGCAGGCGATAAGGGCGGCCGCCATACCGAACAGCGCGCCCTTGACCAGACCCAGCATCAGATCGGGCAGGCGGGTCAGCAGCGTCAGGCTGGCCGCAAAAGCGCCGGGCGTCACATGCTGGACGAACACCGAAAAGACGAATGAGCCGGCCAGACCGACCAGCGTCACCAGCGACACCAATGACACCGCAACCACGGTGGCCGCCAGCACCCTTGGCGCAGCAAGCCGACGAACGGGGTCGACACCGAGGACCCGCAACGCATCGAGTTCGTCGTGGATGGCGCGGGAGCCGAGGTCGGCACACATCGCTGTCGCTCCCGTGCCGGCGACGACGAGGACCGTGACCACCGGCCCGATCTGGGTGACCGAGGCCGTCGCCGCCCCAGTGCCGGAGAAGTCCGCGGCGCCGAACTCGACCAGGAGGATATTCATGGTGAACACGACGAGCACGGTGAAAGGAATCGCGAGCAACAACGTCGGAATCACGGATACTCGCGCCACAAACCAGGTCTGCAACAGAAACTCCCGCCACGGGAAGGGCAGCTTGAACATCGCCACGAAGGTGTCCAATGACATGGCGAAGAATTCACCTATGGAGCGGAGGGGCTTGACGGCCGCGTCATAAGACATCACGGCCTTGACCTCCCGCGCTCATCATGTGACCAGCGAGCAAATACGAAATGCGTTTTTTCAGAACGCCATTCACCAGCCGATAATGGGCTCGGGCTTTCGAAGAGTGTCATCAGAATCCAATCGTTCATCTCGACGCCCGACCGGCTGGCGCCCCGTACATGGCAACGACCACGCTGCGGTCAAGGCTGTTCTGCGACCACACGCCCATCTGCGTGTAGGCGCAGTTCCGCATGATCGCCAGGTAGGCGGGGTTGTAGTACCACTGGTTGATGACCTCGATGTTGTTGATGGCCAGCGCAGGGTTGATCGCGACGGTCTCGGCGACACCGCCTTCATAGCCGGCCGCGTTTGCCCGCTGCTGTGGAGTCGAACCATCGGAGCCGATGTCGCCGTCCAGAGAGCGGTTGCCGAGTACGTCATCGGTGTGCCATTGCGCCGCCAGTTGCAGCTGTGGGTTGATTTTCACATCATTGGTGCAACCGGCATTGTGTTGGACGGTGTAGACGTTAGCGACGACGCCGTCGTTGAGCCGCTTGTTGTCCGCCTTCGCAATTGGTGTGCCGCCGAGGGATTGACCCATGACAACGACGGTCAGTATTGGCAGCCAAGCGTCGTGAGGTTTCATTCGCCATCGCGCTTGCCGTGGGGTTGCACGATCCATTGGCGCGCATCATCGGCTTTCGCCTCGTCAAACGTGCGGTACCTCCCGGGCCACAGAAATCCGAACAGCTCACTGAATTTGGCCATCTGCTTGACCCATTCCACGTCGCTGACGATCGCGCAGCGATCCCAGTCAAAGTAGTGGCCGATACCGAACTTGGAATCCGCCCAGACGGCTCCCGGACCGAAACTGGCGAAGTCGGGCGCGATCTCGAGATAGATCCCCACCCTGTCGTGCCGAGTCAGCTTGTCTTCGAAGCCGGGTATGAGAACACCGTCGTAATCCGCCTTGGTCACGTGCCCGTGGAAAGCAAACGCGGCGACGTCGTCGGGGAAACCCTCGAGCATCTCGATCACGCCGCCTCCTCACCGAACAAAATCGCAGGTGGGGACATCGTCTCTGGGCCGGACGTGACCGCCTAGGGGCCAAAGTCATCGGAAGATGCGACCGGTGGCAGCTATTTCGAAGCCCGCAGTTGGACATCGGCGGCCCGCGCGCGCCGCGCGCGGTTGAGGTAGTCAACTACGCATGCCACGAAGCGATCGCCGACCTTACGGTGGTAGCGCCAAAGACCCGCCCGGTCAGGGCGCCGCATCGGAAAGGAGGTGGACGATGTTGGTATCACCAACGGGACTCGACGAGCCCATCAGTCAACAGCCCTCGGCTGCTCCGTCGGTGGAGGTGACATCCGCCGAGGTTCTGATCAGCACCCAGCAGGTGGTGTTCAGCACCGCGGCCGCTCTGGGCGCGCGCCGCGACAGCGCCGGCCCGCCGCGAAGGCACTACCCGAAGCATTACGGGTTCCTCGAGAGCGCCCTGATGTCTCGCGAAATGGAACGACTATGAACGTCGTCGTCACTCTCGCGTCCGCGGTCGTGATGGTGATGATCGCGAAGGGCACCTACAGCCTGCAATGGCGGCTCGAGCGCGCCGACTACAACCGCCATTTCGAGGATTGACCGCCCACGCCGGGAAAGGATGGTGCCGGAAAGCGTGGCGCAGTCGTAAAATTGCGCGATGAGAGTCGGCATCGACTTCGGCACCACCCACACCGTCGTTGCGGCCGTCGACCGGGGAAACTATCCGGTCATCTCGTTCGACGGCCTGGACGCGTGGCCTTCGCTCATCGCCGCCAACACCGACGGGCAGTTGCGGTTCGGGGTCGATGCCGCCGCCGCGCGCCACGAGCCTGGCTGGTCGGTGCTGCGATCGTTCAAACGCCTCCTCAACGACGCCGGCCCGCAGACCGAGGTGAACCTGGCGGGCCGCAACCACCGGCTGGCCGACCTGCTCACCGGGTTTCTGGCCGCGCTGAAGACCGACCTGCAAAGCCGCTCGAATGCCACCCTCGCGCCCGGCGAGACCGTCGAGGCCGCGATCAGCGTGCCCGCCAACGCCTCCAGCGCCCAGCGCCTGCTGACCCTGGACGCCTTCGTCGCGGCGGGTTTCCACGTCGTCGCGCTGCTGAACGAGCCGTCGGCCGCCAGCCTCGAGTACGCGCACCGGTACCGCTCCACCATCACCGCCAAGCGCGAGCATGTCCTCATCTACGACCTCGGCGGCGGCACCTTCGACGCGTCGCTGCTGCGGATGACCGGGCACGAGAACGAGGTCGTGGTCAGCGAGGGCATCCAGCGCCTCGGCGGTGACGACTTCGACGAGGCGATCGTCGACCTGGTCCTCGACCGGCTGAACCTGCGCGGGGTGGATCCCGCCAGGCGCGAGCTGCTCAAGGACGAGTGCGCCGCCCGCAAGGAGGCCGTCGGGCCGCAGACGCGCCGCTTCCTGGTGGACCTCACCGGAATCGACGCGGTCGACCGGCCCCCGTTCTCCTGCGGCATCGACGACGTCTACTCCGTGTGTGCGCCGCTCGTCGACCGGACGACCGAACTGCTGCACCGGGTCCTCCACGATCCCGCGCGGGGCGGCAAGGACGTGGCCTGGTCGGAGGTGGCGGGCATCTACGTGGTGGGCGGGGCCGGGGGCTTCCCGCTGGTCGCCCGGATGCTGCGCACGGCCTTCGGCGAGAAGCGGGTGAAACGCTCCCCGCACCCGTTCGCGGCGACGGCCATCGGCCTGGCGGTCTTCCTGGACAAGGAAGCGGGTTTCGCATTGTCCGAACGCTTTTCGCGGCACTTCGGGGTCTTCCGGGAGGCGCAGGCGGGGACCGACGTCGTCTTCGATCCGATCGTGCCCAAGGACGCGTCGCTTCCGGCCGACGGGCGCACCCCGCTGGTGATCCGGCGGACCTACCGGGCGGCGCACAACATCGGCCACTTCCGGTTCGTGGAGTGCAGCCGCCTGGTCAACGGGCGGCCCGACGGCGACGTCACGCCGTATGACCCGGTGCTCTTCCCGTTCGACCCGGCCCTGCGCGACCGGGACGACCTCGGGCGCCAGCCGGTCGGGCGGTGGAGCGAGGGCCCGGATGTCGAGGAGCGCTACGTCGTCGCCCCCAGCGGCGCGGTGCAGGTGACGCTGACGACGCGGCCGGCCGGCTTCGAGCGCACCTTCCGGCTGGAGCGCTGCGCCGCTGCGGGCGGGTGATCATTCGATGGCGTCGGCGTAAATGTCCAAGAGCCGGAACCGGGTCGCGTCGAGATGCTCGCCGAGAATCGCGATAACCCGCTTCTGCAACTCGTAACCGAGTTCGTGATCCTCCTCGCACTTCCGGCGCAGGCACTTGCCGTCGAAGACGATCGCTCGCGTCGGCTCCGCCGCGCGCGCATCGAACCGTGAATTGTATGGCGGCACCAGCCATGACCAGCCGAGGATCTCGCCGTCTCCGAGGGTCTGCACCGTCACAGGGCCGCGACCCGGAAGGTGGGTTTCGAGCGCGATCCTGCCGCTGCGAATGAGGTAGAAATGATCGGCCGGGCTGCCCTGCCGGAAGATCAACTCACCTGCGGCGAAGCGCACGTTGGCCGCGCACCCGACCGCCAGCTCCAAATAGCGCGGTTCGATCCCGCCGAAGAACGGGTGCCCGGCCAGAACGCCTTCCAGCGTCCTCATCACGTCATCCCTTCGCTGGTGGCAGTCAGCGCTGCACACTGACCCCTGATGACTATTAGGGCACCGTCGCCTTCAGGCCACAAGGCCTGCGGCCTGCTCCAAGTGGTCCGCAGCAACGACAAGAAGCGGGCCCGGATCAACGCCATGCGCTACGTTCTCGCCAAGTCCGACTACGACGACAAGGACCATGAGGTCGTGGGCGAGCCGGACCCGCAGATCGTGGGACGCGCTTTGATGGACTGAGCCGCGCCCGACCGGAAGGAGACACGCCATGTCCACCTGGCTCATCACCGGCTGCTCGACCGGGCTCGGCCGCGCGCTGGCCGAGGCCGTCATCGCGGCCGGGCACAACGCCGTCGTCACCGCGCGTGACGTCGCGAAGGTGTCCGACCTGGGCCCGACGGAGCGGGTGCTCGCCGTCGCGCTCGACGTCACCGATCCCGCGCAGGTCGCCGCCGCGGTGCGGCAGGCCGACGAGCGGTTCGGCGGTGTGGACGTTCTGGTCAACAACGCCGGCTACGGCTATCGCGCCGCGGTGGAGGAAGGCGACGACGCGGAGGTGCGCGAGTTGTTCGAGACGCACTTCTTCGGCAGCGTCGCGATGATCAAGGCCGTCCTGCCGGGGATGCGCGCACGCCGCAGCGGCGCGATCGTGAACATCTCCTCGATCGGCGCAACCGTCACCCCGGTGGGATCCGGGTACTACGCGGCCACCAAGGCCGCCATCGAGGGGATGAGCGGGGCCCTGCGCGGTGAGCTGGCGCCGCTGGGCATCTCGGTGACGGTCGTGGAGCCCGGCGCGTTCCGCACCGACTTCGCCGGCCGCTCGCTCGCGCAGACGGCCACGGTCATCGACGACTACGCGGGCACCGCGGGGCAGCGCCGCAAGGAAAACGACACGATGCACGGCAACCAGGCCGGCGACCCCGCCAAGGCGGCCACCGCGATCATCGCGGCGGTCGAGTCGAGCGAGCCGCCCGGATTCCTGCTCCTCGGCCCGGACGCCCTGGGCCTCTACCGCTACGTCGCCGATGCCCGTGCGGCCGAGATCGCGAAATGGGAACCGCTGACTACGGGAACTAACCTGGGACCGTAACCTTTTGCCGCAGCTTGCTTTTGACGAGCTTGCCGGTCGGGGTTCGGGGTAGGTCATCGACGAAGTCGACCGTGCGGGGCGCCTTGTAGTGCGCGATCCGATCGCGGACGTAGTCGATGAGTTCTTTTGCGAGGGAACCCGATCCGCGCACACCGGGCGCGAGCTGGACGAGCGCTTTCACTTCCTCGCCCATCTCGGGATGCGGTACGCCGATGACGGCGACATCGAACACCGCGGGGTGCAAGGCGAGGGCATTCTCTACCTCCTGTGGGTAGATGTTGACCCCGCCGGAGATGATCATGAAGGACTTTCGGTCGGTCAGGTACAGGAAGCCCTCATCGTCGAGATAGCCGAGGTCGCCGACGGTCGTCCAGAACGGATGTTTCGGGTGGCAGGCTGCGGCCGTCTTTTCGGGGTCGTTGTGGTATTCGAAGGGCAAATGATCGCGTTCGAAGTACACCGTGCCGACCGCACCCGCGGGCAGCTCGCCACCGTTGTCGTCGCAGATGTGCAACACGCCGAGCACACTTCGGCCGACCGACCCGGGGTGGGTGAGCCATTGCCGAGAATCGATGAACGTAAGGCCGTGCGCCTCGGTGGAGCCGTAGAACTCGTAAAGGACTGGGCCGAGCCACTCGATCATCGCCCGTTTGACGTCGATGGGGCAGGGCGCGGCCGAATGCATGAGCATCCGCAGGCTCGACAGGTCGTAACGGGCCCGGGTGGTCTCGCCGAGTTTGAGCAGGCGCACGAACATGGTGGGAACCAGCTGCGCGACGGTGACCCCATACCGCTCGATGTAACGCAGGGTGGCCTCGGCGTCGAACTTCTTCGCCAGTACCACCGTCCCACCGAGCGCCTGCACCATGCCGCACCAGCGCAGGGGCGCGGCGTGGTAGACCGGCGCCGGAGAGAGGTATACGTCGGTGGCTTGGATACCGTAAAAATGGCTCGCCATCGCCACGATCGGATCCCCCGGTTCGTCGACTCGCCGGTCCGGTAGCCGGGGCTTGACGCCCTTGGGGAATCCCGTGGTGCCAGAGGAGTACAGCATGACGGCGCCGGATGGTTCGCCGTCCAAGCGGGGACCGGCCTCGGCGAGGGCGGTTTCGTAAGAGGCGTAACCGGGCACATCGCCGGCGAAAGCCAACCGCAGTCCGGGGTTGTCGGCCTGCGCGGCGACTTGGGCCGCCAGGTCGGCCAGCGCGGCCGAGACAATCAGGGCGCGCGCCCCAGAGTCGCGCACGATGTACGCGGCCTCCTGTGCTGTCAGATGGTGATTGACGGCCGTGATGTACAGGCCCGATCGTTGTGTCGCCCAATACACCTCGAAGACCTGGGCGGCGTTGTCGGACAGCAGGGCGACGACATCGCCACGGCGGAGCCCGGCGTCGTGCAGCACCCGCGCCAGCGCGGCGGAGTTGTCGTCGAGTTGCCGGTAGGTCAGGACTTCTCCGGACTCCGCCAGAATGACCGCGGGGCGCTCAGGGTCATTACCCGCGTGGGTACCCGGGTACATCGATCAGTTCGCCGCGACGGCCGAAACGACAACGGGATACACCCGCTTGGCACGGTCGTTCGTCAAATCCATATGCACGAACTTCTGCTCGGTGTACTCGTCGAGCGCGTGGGGCCCGAGCTCGCGCCCCAAACCGCTTTGCTTCATACCGCCGAAGGGGAACATCGCATTGACCATGTGCCAGTCGTTGATCCACACCGTGCCCGATTCCAACTGGCGGGCGATACCCAGCGCGCGTTCATTGTCCGTGCTCCACACGCCCGCGGACAATCCGTACTCGCTGTCGTTGGCGATGGCGACCGCCTCTGCGTCGTCGGCGTACTTGATCACCACCAGCACCGGCCCGAAGATCTCCTCGCGCGCCACCCGCATGTCGTTTGTCGCGTCGCTCAGAATGGTCGGCGCGACCCAATGGCCATCCGCGAGTTCGGCTTCGGCAGGCACCGCGCCCTGGAACGCGAGCTTGCATCCCGCCTCTTGTCCGAGCGCGATGTACTTCTCCACGCGCGCTTTCTGTTTGGCGGATATCAGCGGGCCGATGTCGGTGGCCGGGTCCATCGGATTACCCACGACAAGGGTGGATGCGCGAGCGACCAGCCGTCGCATGAACTCGTCGTGAATCGATTCGTGCACCAGCAGCCGGGTTCCGGACTCGCAGGCCTGACCACACATCAGCAAGAATCCGAACAGCGTTCCGTCGACCGCCAAATCCAGGTCGGCGTCGTCGCAGACAATGTTGGCACCCTTGCCGCCCAACTCGAGGGTGACCTTCTTGACGTTGTCGGCGGCGGCACGCATCACGGTCTTGCCGACTTCGGTTGAGCCGGTGAAAGCCACCTTGCGCACGTCGGGGTGTTCGGCGAGCCGGGCGCCGACGACCGGCCCGGGCCCGGTGACGATGTTCAGCACCCCCGCCGGCAGTCCGACTTCGTCGGCGGCCCTGGCTAATTCGAGCAGCGTCAGCGGAGTCTGGTCGTCGGGTTTCAGCACGATCGTGTTGCCGGCCGCCAAAGCGGGGCCCAGCTTCCACACCGCCAGCAGCAACGGGAAGTTCCACGGCACGATGCCGGCGCAGACCCCCACGGGCTCGCGACGAAGCAGGCCGGCGGCCAGCGTGGGCGCTTCCATGAAGGGCCCGGTTTCCTCGAACACATACGACCGCGCCAGCGAGGCAAAGTATTTCAGATGGGCGATCGAGAAGCCCAACAGAAAAGCACCCGCCGACCGTGCCGTTGCGCCGTTTTCGCGAACCTGCAGCGCGGTCAACTCGTCGAACCGCGCGGCGAGGTTGTCGGCGATCGCATCGAGGATCCGGGCCCGCTCGGTCGGGGGCGTCAGTCGCCAGACACCGGAGGCATGTGCCGCCTTTGCCGCTGCGACGGCCTCGTCGGCCGCGGCGACATCGCCCCGGGCCACGGTCGCGACCAACTCATCCGTAGCGGGATCGCGCACCTCCAAGCTGCTTGACGTGTCGCGCCACCGCCCGTCGATGTACATCGGATAGTGCGGAATGCCGGTCATGTCGTCCTCGCTCTTGTTCATCGGATCGGTCGGCGCCATCGTGCGAAGCTTCTGAATCGGTCGGCGGCGTGGTGCGCTGCGCTGACCCCGGCCGGGATGCCCAGCGGGGCAGCGAAAATGACGATAATTATGACGAGGCTCATGAACGGTTCAGAACCGGATCAGCCCGCGGAGATTGACCCCGGCGTGCAGGTCGGCGTAGCCCGTGTTGATCTCCTCGAGGGTGTACTCACGGGTGACGAGTTCGTCGAGCTTCAGCCGGCCGGCGCGGTAGAGGTCGAGCATCCGGGGTATGTCGTGCCGGGGATTGGACGATCCGAAAAGCGAACCGCGAACCTGCTTCTCGTACAGAGTCAAATCGAACAGCGACAGGTCGACGCTGGTGTCGGTGGGGTGCGGAATCGCGGTCATCACCACTCTCCCGCGCTTGCCGACCAGGCTCAGGGCCTGCGCCACATAGGCCCCCTCGGCCGAGTCGGTGCTGACCACGCAGACGTCGGCCAGCTGTCCGCGCGTCAGATCGGTGATCAAGGCTTGGGCCTCCGCGACGGTCGCCGCGGTGTGGGTGGCGCCGAACTCGAGGGAGCGGGACCGTTTGTACTCCACGGGATCGAGGGCGACGATGACGCGTGCCCCGGCGATCCGCGCGCCCTGCACCGCGTTCATGCCGATCCCGCCAACTCCCATGACCACCACGGTGTCGCCGTCCCGCGCTTCGCCCGTACGCACCATGCTGCCGTAACCGGTGGTGACCCCGCATCCGACCAGAGCGGCGGTGTCCAGCGCGGTGGACGGGTCCACCTTGATCACCGAGGCCAGTGGCACCACCGTGTACTCGGAGAACGTTCCCAGCACGCACATTTGGCCCAGCCCTTGGCCTTTGGCGTGGAACCGGAAAGTGCCGTCGAGTTGCGGCCCCGCGATGATGGCCGCGCCGAGCACACACAGATTGCTCATGCCGCGCGAACACGGTTCGCAGCGACCGCAGGCCGGAATGAAACTCAGCGCCACCGAATCTCCTGGGGAGACTTCGGTGACACCCGGTCCGACATCGACGACGACGCCGGCGCCCTCATGCCCACCGACCACCGGTAGCTGCATCGGCATGTCGCCGGTGATCAGGTGGTCATCGGAGTGGCACAGCCCGGCCGCGGCCATTTTGACCAGGACCTCGTTCTCCTTGGGCCCGTCGAGGTCGACCTCTTCGACCTCCCACTTCTGGTGCAACCCCCACAGCACCGCTGCTTTGGTTTTCATCGTTCCGGCGTCCAGGTCGCGGGCAGGCTGTTTACGCCGTTGATGAAGTTGGCCAGGGCGTAGTTGGGCTCCGGCGCCGAGATGTCCGGGATGCGCGTATAGACCTCGGTCAGCAACGCCTTGAGCATGGTGCGGGCCAGCGCAGCGCCCAGGCAGAAGTGCGGACCACCCCCACCGAAGGCAATATGCGGGTTCGGGTTTCGCAGGACGTTGAACGAATGCGGATCCTCGAAGACGTCCTCGTCCCGGTTGCCCGAGTAGTACCACAGCACGACCTTGTCGCCGGCCTTGATGTCCGAGCCCCGCACGGTGATGTCCTGGGTCGCGGTGCGGCGCATGTGCAGCAGCGGCGATCCCCAGCGCAAGACCTCCTCGACGGCGGTGCCAACCCGGCCCTCGACGTCCTCGACGAGCAGCGCGCGCTGGTCGGGGAACTTCGAAAGTGCGGCGATGGCATGGGCCGAGGCGTGCCGCGTGGTGTCGTTGGACGCGACGCCCATCAACACGAAGAACGCCTTCAGCTCGTCGTCGGTCATCTTCTTGCCGTCGAACTCGGCCTGCACCATCCAGGTCATCAGGTCATCACCGGGGTTGGCCCGCCGCTGGGGGATCAGCACCGTCGCCACCTCGTGCAGGTCCATCACGGCGCCCATGAACAGTTCGAGTTCGCTCTGCTCGCCGCGGATGTTCGGGTCTGTCCATCCGACGAGCCGCTGGGCGGCGGTCACTGCCTTGTCCCGCAGTTCGCCTTCGGGCAGCCCGAAGAAGCTGCCGAAGATGCGGCCGGGCAGCTTGACGGACACGAGCTGAACGAAGTCGCCCTCGCCGAGGTGGGCCATCTCGCTGACGAGGTCGTGGGCGTGACCGCGGATCCAGCCCTCCAGCCGGCGCACGTTCTTGGGCTTGAACGCCTCCGTGGTGATGCCGCGCAGCTGGGTGTGCCGGGGGGCGTCCATCGCGATGAACGACTGTGCGATCTCGACGGCTTCGGGGGCGAAGTCCTCCATCGTGATGCCTTGCGCCGAGGAGAAGATCTCCGGGTGGCGGCTGGCCATCCGGATGTCCTCTTGCTTGGTCAGCGACCAGAAGCCCTTGGTGTTGAGCTCGGGGGGCAGCAGATCCGACTCCGCCGGGCGGCTCCACGGCACGGGGTTCTCCGCGCGCAGGACGGCGAACGCGGCGTCCCGCTCTTCCGGGGGTTTCGCCCAGAACGCGCGGGCGCTCAGATCGATGTCCTTATGGGTGGGGGCCGTTGTGGGTGCGGTCATGTGGCCATGCTGACCAGCGCGGCGGCGGCGCGGCACAGCCCCGAGTGCCAATCACTGGCCTGTACGGGCCAGCGGGTGGAACCCGCGATCAGGCGAGGGGTGCGCGGAAGGTGGCGACGAGGCCGCCGCCGTCGCGCGCGGCGAAGTCCACCCGTCCGCCCATCGCTTCGGCGATCTGCTGCACGATCCACAGGCCGAGCCCGGCGGTGCCACGTTGGCCGCCGACGCTGACGTACTTGGTGGTCAGCTCGCCGAAGCTTTCGGCCGGGACACCCGGCCCCCGGTCGGCCACCGTGAAGACCAACTCGCCACCTTCCCGCGAGCACGTGACGTCGACCGGCTCACGTCGGCCGTGCCGCGAGGCGTTCTCCAGCAGGTTGGTCAGCACCCGGCGCAGCCCCTGAGCGTTCACGGCCACGGCGTCGACGTCGCCGCTGACGCTCAGCCGCAACCGCGGTGCCGCCAGCCCTACGGCGTCGGCGGCGGCAACGATGAGATCGGCCACGTCGACGCGGCGAACCCGGCCCGCCGAGAACGTCGGCCGGCGGCTCAGCGCGACGTCGGACAGGGCGTCGAGCATGTCGGCCAGGTGGCGCACGTGCCGGGCCACCAGCTGCAGACTTGTGTCCCGGTCGACATCCGACATTGGTTGCGTTGAAGTCAGCGCCTCGGTCAGCGCCTCCAAGGACGTCACAGGGGTGCGGAATTCGTGCACCAGCACCTGCAATCCATCCTGCTGCGACTGGTAGGACCGCAGCAGGCGCGCCCTCAGGTCGCGTTCCTCCTCGGCGGCGGCGTGCTCGGCCTCGGCCTCGACCAGCGCATGCAGCCGGGAGCGGTGTTCGCGTTCGGCCAGCGCGGACAGCCCCGCGGTGATGATCGCGACGAAGATCAGAAACACCGCCGACCAGCCCGCCTGTAGTCCCGGAGCCGCCGTCACCGGAAGCCTCGGCGACGACGTCAGCGCCACGGGGATGTAGGCGGTGCCCAAAAGCACCGCGACCAGCAGGGTTTCGCCG
Organism: Mycobacterium sp. NGS54; assembly: GCF_059812465.1. NCBI lineage: Bacteria > Bacillati > Actinomycetota > Actinomycetes > Mycobacteriales > Mycobacteriaceae > Mycobacterium > Mycobacterium sp. NGS54. The sequence goes on from NZ_JCALCS010000001.1 coordinate 212,038, forward strand.
AACGACAGCCGCGCCGCCGAGGCGATCACCGCCAGCGCCAACACCGGGACCACCGGGCTGTACACGCCGCCGCTCAAGGCGATGAGCGCAAGCGTAAACGCGGAGTCGAAGCCGGTGACCAGCCACGAATACCGGGTGCGCCGGACCTCCAGCTGCGGGTAGGCCATCACTACGCCCGAGTAGACGATCGCGGCGCCCAACACCGCCAAGGTGGCCGCGGTGTGCTGACGGAGCCACTGGGGTCCGATCGCCAGCAGCACGCCGATTGATATGACCACGGCGACCCGCACCGCGACGACGGTGCGGGCCAGCCCGTAGTCCTCGCCGTCGAAGTCCACCGTGGTTCTGAGCTGATCGAGCGGTCTCACCCGGCTGACCATAGAGTTGGGGCTAGCATCGCGGCAATGACTCGCACGCCGTATGTCGTGGTGATCGTGGACGACCATGAGCTGTTTGCGCAGGGCCTGGCCCTGCTGCTCACCCGCGAATGGGGCGAACTCTTCACGGTCGGCGGCCAGACGACATACGTGGAAGAGGCCGCCGACCTGGCGGCCCGCTGTGACGCCGATGTCGCGATCATCGACCTCTCGATGCCGCCCCTGGGCGGGGTGGCCGCCATCCGCCACATCAAGGCGCGCCGGCCAACGACCCGGATCCTGGCGCTGTCGGGGACCGACGACCTGGCGTTGGCCGAGGAGGCGTTGCGGGCCGGCGCCGACGGCTTTCTACCCAAAACCGCACGGCCCGAGGCGCTGGCGGGGCCACTATGGACGGTCGCGGAGGGCCTGCGGGTCATCGACGGCGCGCTGCTCGATGCGCTGCTGAGCAACATCCGCAAGCCGCCGCCCGAGCTGCTCGACAACCTCAGCGCCCAGGACCTCCAACTGTGGACCCTTCTCGCTACCGGCATGGAAACCGGCGACATCGCCGACCGGATGCTGGTGTCCGAGCGCACCGCCAAACGCATGGTGGCGACGCTGCTGCACAAACTCGGGGTCAGCAACCGCGTTGCCGCCGCCGCGTTGGCCGGGCGCTACCGGTTGCTCGACGACGTTGCGGAAACGGGCCGGATCAGTTAAGGATCCGGATCGCTTGGGCCGGGCACATCGCGGCTGCCCGAATCACCCGTTCGCGGTCCGCTTCGGGCGGGTCCGGCTGGAGTACCACCACTTGTTCGGCGCCGTCGGGAATGTCGAAAACATCGGGAGCCCCCAGTAGGCACTGCCCGTGTCCCTCGCACAGGTCGTAGTCGACGGTGATGTGCATGAGAGCCAGTATCAGCCCCGGCCGGCCACCGCCGTCGGTCCGTAAGCGCCAGATATGGCCCGTTCGGGCCAGAGAATAGCTTCGCGCTTTTGGAGAAGGTTATTCTCCTGAGCCGAGAGACGCTTTACGATCGGTGGGTGCCACACACGCTCGAACTCGACCGGCCGGCCGACGGCGTCGTCGTCGTGCGGCTGAACCGCCCGGAGCGGCTGAACGCGATCAACGAGGCCATGCAATTCGAATTGGCCGCGGCGCTGGGTGATTTGGCGAGCGACCGGTCGGTGCGTGCGGTCGTCCTCACGGGCGCCGGTCGCGGCTTTTGCGCCGGGATCGACATGCGCGACTTCGGGCCCAATGTGCCCGAGGCGAGCGCCCCCGCCCTGGACCGCATGCGCTTCCAGGAGGGCATGGCCGCGCTCGCCGAGGGCGTGCGCACCCTCCCGCAGCCGGTCATCGCCGCCGTCAACGGCCCGTGCGTCGGCGCGGGGTTCGCGCTGTGCCTGGCCGCCGACATCCGGATCTGTTCGGCCGACGCCTCGTTCGGCAACGCCGCCATCCTGCTCGGGCTTTCCGGCGCCGAGATGGGCATGAGCTACCACCTCCCCCGCATCGTCGGCACCAGCGTCGCGGCCGACTGGATGCTGACCGGACGCACGGTCTCGGCCGCCGAGGCGGATCGGCGCGGGCTGGTCAGCGAGATCGTCGAACCGGATCGGTTGCTCGAGCGCGCGACGGAGTTGGCAGAGCTGATCGCCGGCCTGGCCCCGCTCGGCGTGCAGCTGACAAAGCGTGCGCTGCAGGTGAATACCGACGCGGCGAGCCTGTCGTCGGCCCTGGAGCTGGAGAACCGCAACCAGGTGCTCTCGCACGCGACCGAGGAAGCGGCCGAACGCCGAAAGAAGTGGTCCGGGTGACCGAACCAAGGAAGGACGACGGATGTCGTGGGACTTCTCCACCGACCCGCAGTGGGCCGAGCAGCTGAACTGGGTCGAGGAGTTCGTGCGCAGCGAGTGCGAACCGATCGACCTGATCGTCAAGGAGTCTCATGACCTGAACGACCCGGTGCGCCAGGCGCTGATCCCGCCGCTGCAGCAGATCGTGAAGGAGCGCGGGCTGTGGGCCACCCACCTCGGTCCGCACCTGGGCGGGCCGGGCTACGGTCAGGTGAAACTGGCGCTGCTGAACGAGATTCTGGGTCGTTCGGAAAGCGCGCCGATCGTGTTCGGCTCGCAGGCGCCAGACTCGGGCAACAGCGAGATCCTCGCGCACTACGGCACCCCTGAGCTCAAAGCGCGCTACCTCGAGCCGCTGCTGGACAACCGCATCGTGTCCTGCTTCTCGATGACCGAGCCGCAGGGCGGCGCGGACCCCAAGGTGTTCCGCACCACCGCGGTGCCCGACGGTGACCACTGGATCATCAACGGGGAGAAATGGTTTTCGTCGTTCGCGTCGATGGCGTCGTTCCTCATCGTGATGGCGATGACCGACCCCGACGCGCCACCGTACCAGCGCTACTCGATGTTCGTCGTGCCCGGCGACACCCCGGGCATCAACGTGATGCGCGACGTCGGGCTGGGGTATCAGCCGATGGGCGGCGGTCGCGAAGGGTACGTCCGTTACGAAAACGTGCGCGTGCCCGCCGATCACATGCTGGGCCCGCGCGGCGGGGCGTTCGTCGTCGCACAAACGCGCCTGGGCGGCGGGCGAATTCATCACGCCATGCGCACGGTGGGCCTGGTCCGCCGCATCTTCGACATGATCTGTGAGCGCGCGGTGTCGCGCTACACCCAGGGCGAGGTGCTGGCCAACAAGCAACTGGTCCAGGAGATGGTCGCCGACTCGTGGATGGAGATCGAGGCCTTCCGGCTGCTGACCCTCCAAACCGCTTGGAAGATCGACCAACTCAACGATTACAAGGCGGTGCGGGCGGACATCTCGGCGGTGAAGGCGATGATGCAGAAGGTGTTACACGACGTGTCGTCGCGGGCGCTTCAGCTGCACGGATCGCTGGGCACCACGCACGAGATGCCCTTCGTGCAGTACCTGGTCGAGTCGTTCGTGCTCGGCCTTGCCGACGGTCCCACCGAAGTGCACAAGGTGACGCTGGCCCGCCTGTTACTCAAGGACCGCCCGCCGGCGCCCGACCTTTTCCCCTCCGAGCACCTGCTCCGGTTGCGCGCGGCCGCCGAAGCGAAGTTCGCCGACAAGCTGGCGGGCATCCCCCGCGGCGTGGCGATCGCTAGCGCGGCGGAGCCGGGCGAAGCGGGTCGCCACCATCGGCCCTAGACGGCTTTGGTGGTGCCGACGTAGGACAAAATCACGTCGGACTGGTCGGTGATCCGCGTCAGCGTCGCATACGAGCGGATGAACGACTGTCCCACGCAGCCGTCGATCTTGACGTGGAAGTTGCTGATCATCACCCAGGGACTCGCGCCCTTGAACTCCTTCTTGATCACCGGCACCACGATCACCAGGCCGGGCTTGAGACCGACGCTGAGCACACCGTTAACGGGTGTAGAGATCAACGGCAGAATGCCCGTCGTCACACCGGGGATCAGGGCCGTGGCCCCGAGCGACGGCGTGACGCCCGCGCTACCCGCCATCGTGACGCCGTTGGAGGTGCTCATGTCGATGCCACAGCCGATCTCGTAACCCACCTCCAGCTCGCCCCGCGGCTGTTCCGGGCCGATCAGCGAGCCGACGAAGATTCCGCTCGACAGGTATTCGCGGGACGACGCCGCGGTTGTCAACGGCGCCACCGGAACCTGCGACTCGTCCTTCGCGCCGAGGCCCAGTGTCCAGCCATCGGGGGTTTGGAGGGTTGCTGGAGGGTTCGAAGGGACCAGCCCGTCGGCCGGCGGCGCCGTGGCGGCGGCCGGGTCGACTTCGGGATCGGCGCCGGCCTGGGCCGCGCTCGTCCCGAGCATGACAAGGCAGACCGCGACAGCCGCGGCGCGGCGGACGACCACGGCGATGGGCCTCACGGACGACACCGTAGGCAGTGCCGAATTCACCTGGGGGCATTTGCTGGTCGAACCGCCGCAGTTGTTTTGCATTCGTGATTGAAATGCGACTTCGGGCCGTAATGCTGGGGGGCAACCGTTTCCTTCGCCGGAGCGCTAGGATTGCCAGCTATGAAACGTCACCCGTTCGCCCTGGGCCTGCTGGCCGGTGGGATGACGGTCATGGCGGTCGCGCTCGGCGCCGGCGTCGCACACTCGGACCCGGTGGATCCCTTCACGCCGGGGCCGGGGGTTATCGATCGAATAATCACGGAGACGCCCGATCTGTACGCGTCGCCGCGCGACGAGGTCGGCCCGTCAAAGCGTTCGGATCGGGTGGGGATGATTTGCCAAAATCTGTATGCGCGGTGCCGCTGAGCCGCTGCTAGTCCAGCAGTGACCGGGCGCGTTTCAGCAATCTCGGCAGGCTCGCCGCCATCGCTTCCAATTCGGTTCGCGGGGAGCGCCTTCGGCGGTTGTGCTTGACGATCAGCGACCAGGTCGCCGCCGACTTGAAGCATGCCAACGCGGTGAACCAGCCCAGGTCGCTGACGTGGCAACCCAATTCGTGTCGATAGATGTCGGCGAGCTCGCCGGTCGGGGGCGCGATGCCGGACGATCCGACGCGCCGGTAGGTGTCGGGGTCACTGTTGATCAGGAACCAGCCCACGTCGATCCGCGGGTCGCCGATCGCCCAGATCTCCCAGTCGATCACCGCATTGATGCGGTCCCCCGCGGCCAGCAGGTTGCCCAGCCGGAAGTCACCGTGGACCACGCTGGGGCCCATGGCTGCCGGGGCGCACGCCAGCAACGCGTCCCGCACCCCCGGCCAGCCGGGCACCAGCGCCGCGTCGACGGTCTGCAGCGTGTCGGACCAGCGCCGCACTTCCGCGGCCGGTTCCATCAGCGGTTCATCGCCCAGGCCGAGGTCGGCCGGTGCCAACCGGTGCAGGGCGGCCAGGACGCGAGATGCGTTGCGGTAGCGCCCGGCCAGCTCGGCGGCCGGCGGGCAACCATCGAAAAGCGGCTCCACGCAGTCGCCTTCGACCCACGACATCGCGAAGAGCGGCGGGCTGGCCGCGTCTTCCCACACCACCTCGGGAACCGGAACCCGGCTCCCCGCAAGCGCTTTCATGACGCGCGCCTGACGCAGCACATCGCGGTGCGCGACCGGCTCCACACCGGGCGGCGCAACCTTGATCACCACCGCCCGCCCGCTGCGCGCACCGGAGAACGTGAGGCTGGACGCCCCACCCGCGAGCGGCACGACGTCGGCGACGCCCGCCGCCGCGAGTCGCGCCCGGAGCTCCTCCAGGTCGAGCTCGGTCACTCAGCCGGCCGGCTTCGACCAGCCGACTTCGGCCAGGAAGGGTTGGGTGTGCGCGATGCGCCCGGTCATGGCCCTGGGATCGCACGTACACAACCGCAGGGCGGTCTCGGTGATCAATTCGATGTCCTCGGTGTCGGTCTTGGCCAGGTCCAGGGTGCCGGCCCCGGGGGTTGCGACCGGGTTGGACGGGGCGGCGGCGTTGACGGCGATGCCGTCGTCGTACAGTTCGGCGGCAAGGCTTTTGGTGAGCCGGTTGAGCGCGGCCTTGGCGGTTCCGTAGATGCCGAACCCCGCGGTCCGGTCGAATTCGGAGAACGGCGGTCCCGGTGGCAGGTCGCCGCCCACCGACGTCAGGTTCAGGATCCAGCCCCGCCCGCGCTCCCGCATCGCCGGGATCGCCAACTGGCTCAGATGCAACGGGCCGAGCACATGCATCTCGATCATCAGCCGGGCGCGCCGCTCGGGGAACCCGTCGAGTGGCCGCAGGAACGTGACGGCGGCGTTGTTGACCAGGATGTCCGGGGCGCCGACGGCGCTCACCACCTCCGCGAAAAGCCGTTCGCGCTCGTCCGATTGGGAAAGGTCCGCCGGGACCGCGATGGCGCGGCCACCGGCGGCCGCGATCTCGTCGCGGGTCTGGCTCAGCGACCCCTGGTATTTGGCGTCGGGTTCCATCGTGCGCGCGGTGAGCGCGACGGTGGCGCCGTGCGCGGCGAGCCGCGCGGCGATCGCCTTGCCCAGGCCGCGGCTGCTTCCCGTGACGAGCGCGACCATTCCGTCGCATCGTCGGTCTGCACCCATTCGAATGTCCTCCAGTCCCGCACCAAGTATGGAAATGGCTTCTCCAATACAGAGAATGCCATTTTCACCGGTGGAGCGGAAGCACGGGCCGGATCGAAGAACCTGTCGGTGACAAGATTCCCAGGTCATCCGAAGGGGAACCTGATGCGGCATGGCCACACCCCGCGAGGTCATCGAACTGATCGACGCGCTCGCCGAAGACATCCACGACGCCTACGACAACCCCCGCCTCTACCCCGCGCCCGAGAAAGCCAAGGCGCTGACGGCGTCGCGCTACCTGGCCAGAAAGCTGGTCAGGAAAGGCTGGCGCAAGGGCGGCGGCATCTACCTGCCCCGCTGCCCGTACGGAACCGTCACGTGCTTTGACCCCGAACCGCACCGCCACTGCGAAACGTAGGCCGCCCGGCGCGTGCGTCGATCGAATAGCTCCCACCGCCCAGGAAGACGAGCAGGAAGAAGGCGAAGCAGAACAGGATCGCCAACAGTCCACCGTTGCCCGCCGGTGGATCCCCCACGGGCCAGAGCGCTTTGGGTTGATGCATCCAGAAATAAGCGACCGCCATTTGCCCCGACGCGATGAAAGCCGCGGCGCGGGTGAACAATCCGGCCGCGATCAGAAGCCCGGTGACAACCTCGATCACGCCGGCGTACCAGCCGGGCCAGGATCCGGCCGCGACCGCATACGTCGGATGGACGGGCCAGGCGAACACGATATTCGAGCCACACGCGGCGAAGAGCAAGCCGTACACGAGACGGAAGAGGCTCAGCACGGCGGGCGAATACTGGTCGAGAGTTTTCGTCATGCCCCCGAGGTTACGTTCGCCGCCCAATCGAGCACGCGCCTCCACAGCCGCTGCCGGCTGGACGCCATGTTGTGGCAGTGCGCGCTGTCGGGCAGCACGACGGTCGTGAGGTCGGGGCTGCGGCGATACAGGCCGGCCTCCGCGCGGGGATCCGGTGAGACGTCGACGACCCCGAAGCCGACGAGCACCGGAACGTCGATCTGTGCGGCGTGCTCGGCGACCACGCCGGGGATCATCGCGGTGCCGAATACCCGCGGTACCACCGACTTTGCCGTGACGCAGTCCGCCGCCACGACGTCGGCGGGCACGTCGGCCAGGTGGAACCAGCTCTGCAGGTACTCGCGCGGGCCCTCGGCGTAGGGCTCGGGAAGGGCGGCGAGGATCTGGCGGGCCAGTTCGGCGCGGCCCTCGGCGGTCCCCGCCCGGGCGATGAAGGCGGCATCCAGGTTCAGCGGCGCGACGTGTTGATTGGTGCAGCCGAGGACCGCCAGTCCCGCGTAGCTGGAAAACAGGGACTGCTGAACGATGGCGAGATACCCGCCCAGCGAATGCGCCACGGCGAGGGTGGGGACGCGCTCGCCGGTTTCCCCCGGCAGCGCGCAGACGGCCCGCGCGAGCGCGGCGGCGATGTCGGTGAAGTCGAAATCGCTTGCCGGCTTGGAACTTTCGCCGGTGCCCAGCGGATCGATGGTCACCACGCCGTAGCCGTTCCCGGTGGCGAAGTCGGCGAAGCTGTAGCCGCTGCGGCCCGGGAACTTCAGGTCCCAGTATTCGCGGCTGTAGGTGCCGCCCGGCAGGCAGACGAGCAGGGCGTCGCCGCCACGGGGCGCGGGGTAATAGGTCGCCGCCAACCATGCCTGTTCGCCGATGACGTGGCTGACGTCGAAGCGCATGGGACGCGGCACCTCAACAAAGTAACGCCGCGACGCTCCTTTCAGACATTCACGGCATGATCGGCAACCGCACCGCGACCGCGGCCCGGGCCGCCGGCGTCGCCATGCTGGTCGGCGCCACCGCGCTGGGCTTGGCGGTGGGCAGCGCGCACGCAACGCCCGACCCGCCGCGCGGCGAGGGCACGCTTTACGGCAACCCGGCGGCGGCCGCCCCGTTCTGGCGCTACCAGGGATACGACGACGACTGCGTGGAGATGGCCGTCGCCGATGTCGTCGGTGAGCTGACCGGCAAGCCGCCCTCCGAGCAGGCCATCGTCAAGCTGGCCCAGTCCACCCCGAGCACCGTCCACTCCGGGCCGATCTACACCAAGCCGAAGAAGCGCAAGCCCGGCAGCGGCACGTCGTTCGACGACGAGCCGGCGCTGCTGGCGCACTACGGCATCCACTCGACCTCGACCGACGAGCAAAGCGCCGCGAAAAGCGGTGTCGCAACGGGGATGTCGGCGCTGGAGCAGGATCTGGCCAAGGGCCGCAAGGTGATCGTCGGAGTCAACTCCGAAGTCATCTGGGGCGAGCCCGTCGAGGACAAGACCCCGGACGGCCAGCCGGAGGCCAACCACGCCGTGGTGGTCACCGGCGTCGACACCGCGGCCGGCATCGTGCACCTCAACGACAGCGGCAGCGAGGAGGGCCGCGACGAGCAGGTGCCGATCGACGTCTTCGCCAGGTCGTGGGCCAGCAGCGACGACCAGATGACCGTCACCGGTTAGCGACGGGAGCCGCATTCAGCAGGCCGACCAGCGCCTCGGTCACCTCGCGGGGGCGCTCCTCCATGACGTAGTGGTCGGCATCGGGCAAGTGGACCAGCCTGGCATTGGGAATGCGGTCGGCGAGTTCGCGCGCCGTGTCGAACGGGATGTAGGGGTCGCGCTCACCCCAGATCACCGCGGTCGGGCACCGGACGGTCGCAAGCCCGTCCGCCAGCCAACCAACGGCGGGAACCGGGTAGTGGGCGAAGAATTCCCAAAACGTGCGCCGGCCTTGCGGTGTCCTCATCCAGCCCAGGTATTCGGCTTGCAGCGCGGTGTCGAAGCAGCCGAGTTTTCGGTAACGGGCCAGGGCCACGTGGTGTATCGCGGCCAACGGCAGCCGCCGCGCGGCCGCGGACAGCACGGGGTTGGTCGCGATCCGGTGCTCCGCCGACGAAAACCGGTAGAACCACGGCCGGAAGATCCCATGCGCCCGGGTGTTCAGCAGCGCGAGCCGTCGCACCCGGTCGGGGTGGCGAATGGCGTAGCCGAGCCCGATGAAGCCGCCGTAGTCGTGGGCGCACAGGTTGAATCGCTGCCACCCCAGCCGCTCCACGAGCCGCTCGAGGCGGTCGACCTCGTTGTCGTACGTGGGCGGCGTCGACGGCGGGTCGGACCGGCCGAATCCCGGCCAGTCGGGTGCCACGACGTGGTGGGTGCCGGCCAGCGCCGCGATCTGGTGGCGCCAGCAGGATGCGCTCTGCGGATAGCCGTGCAGCAGCAGCACCGGCTCGCCGCCGTCGGCGGCCACGCCAAACACCTTGCGCCCGTCGACATCCCACGTCGTCGCCGTCATGCCCGGAAATCTATTGGAAATTCACCGGGCGCCGCCCCACGTTTCGAGACGAACGCCGCTCGATTACGGCCGGCGTCTGGTGCACGGGTCCTGGCAGGGGTGGTTGATGCCGGGCAGCATCTGGTGCGCGAAGTCCGCGCCGGTGCGGACGGTCAGCGCCGCGACGACGGCTCCCACCAGGCATGCGGCGGCGGCGATGAACATCGCCACCGAGAACCCCGGACCGAGCGGCTGCCCCGGGCCGGCGCTGATGCCGGCCGCAGCCGGCAGCACGGCGACGGCGAGCAACCCGGCGAGCCGCGCGATGGCGTTGTTGACCCCGGATGCGGTGCCCGCGTAACCATCCGGCACGGCGGACAGGACGGCCGCGGTCAACGGCGCCACGGTGATCGCCAGCCCGACGCCGAACACGACGACAGCGGGCAGCACCGCACCGAGGTAGGTCGCCCCGGGCACGACGCGCGCCATCAACGCCAACCCCGCCGCGGCGATCACCGCGCCCACCGTCATGGGCAGCCGCGGCCCGGCCCGCTGCCCGAGCGCGCCGGCCCAGGGCGAGCCGATCAGCATGATGACCGTCATCGGCAGCATCGCCAATCCCGTAGCGAGCGCCGAGTAGTGCAGGCTTTGTTGCAGTTGCAGGGCCAACAGGAACAACGCGCCGCCGATCGCGGTGTAGACGGCCAGGGTGGTGAGGTTGGCGCCGGTGAATTGCCGGGATCGCAACAGCTGCAACGGCAGCAGCGGCGATTGCGCGCGCCGTTCGATCACCGGAAAAACCAGCAGCGCCGCCGCGCCGACGACGGCGGCCGTCGTCGTGACGAATGTCCAACCGCGCAAAGGCGCCTCGATGAGCGCGTAGATCACCCCGGACAGCCCGACGCTGACGGCGGCGGTCCCCAGGACGTCCGGACCGCCCCGCGCGGTCGGGTCGCGCGATTCGGGGATGTGCCGGGCGGCGATCCACAGCACCGCCACCGCCAGCGGAAGGTTCAAGAAGAACACCCAGCGCCACGACGCCGCGTCGACGAGCCAGCCGCCGACGAACGGACCGAGCGCGGTCGTCACGCCCGACATGCCCGCCCAGATCCCGACGGCCCGGCCCCGGTCGTCGTCGACGATGCCGGCGTCGATCAACGCCAGGCTGCCCGGAACCAGCGCCGCCGCGCCGACACCCTGCGCCAGCCGGGCGGCCACCAGCCAACCCACCGTCGGCGAAAGACCGCAGACCGCCGAAGCCGCCGTGAACACGACCAGCCCGGCGACGAAAACCCGCCGGCGGCCGTAGCGGTCGCCCGCCGCGCCGCCGGTGAGCAGCAGCGCACTCAGCGTCAGCAGGTAGCCGTCGAGGACCCACTGCTGACCGGTCAAACCGCCGCCGAGGTCGCGCCCGATCGCCGGCAGCGCCACATTGACGACGGTGCCGTCCAGCAGCGCGATGCCCGAACCGAGGACGGCCGCGGCGATCAGCCAGCGCGCACCGGCCGAGGCCAACGGCAATTGGTCCATGATTGAGGATTCTGGCCTACGATCTCCCGCATGCCGATCCTCGGAGACGCCACGGCCGTCGCCGCGAAAGTGTCTCGGGCGACGTCCAACGCGTTGCGAGTTGAGCTCACCACCCCCGACGGCGCCGAAGTGGCGCGCGCTCAACAGAAGGGCGGGGTCGGCGTCCTGCTCGGATTCAAGAACGGCGGCAAGAGCGACTACACCCTGTCCAGCCCCGCCGGCGAGGAACTCAGGCTATCGGTGGCCGCAACGACCACCGTCACGAACCAGAACACACCCGTGGGAAAGATCGTCCCGTCCGACGGCGCGGCGCGGTTGGAAGACGGCGGCGGCACCGTCCTGGCGGCGATCCGGCCGCACACCGGGGCCAACGGCGACAGCGCCTGGCATCACGCGATCGTGTCCCCCACCGGCGACCAGCTGGGCGTGCTCACGCTGATGAGGGTCCACACCGGTTGGCGCGACATCGAATTCGAGGCCGTCCAACTGCTGGCCAACACCAACATCGCCACCCTGAAAGCGCCGTCGGCCGGTGCGATGCTCGAACTCCGCGCGCCGGTCCATCCGGTGCTGGGCGACATGCTGGCCGCGGCGTGTGTCGACTTCGCCGTGCTGCCACGCGGATACATCGCATAACCCCGGAACGCCGTTTCGTCGCTCGCGCGTGGGCTGGCGTTCATTTCGCCGACGTCAGTTGCGCGCCTGATGTGCAAACACCGCTGCCACACTGACTCACCTGCCACCCATCCCTAGCGAGTAGGTATCCACGATGACCGATGTCGAGCAGACGCCCTCCGACGGCCTTTCCGCCAGCCCCACGCGGGCCGACCTGGCCGAGCACTCCCGCACCGGGATGGGAGCCGCGGCGCTGCAACGGGCGATCACCGATCACCTTCGCTACTCGGTCGGCCGTCCGGCCGCGGCGCTGCGCCCGGAGCATTACTACCGGGCGCTGGCCCTCGCGGTGCGCGACCGCATGCAGGACCGCCGGGTGGCCTCGACGCAAACCTCGCTGGACCTCGGCCGCAAGGTGACGTGCTATCTGTCGGCCGAATTCCTGATGGGCCCGCAGCTGGGCAACAACCTGCTGAACCTCGACATGGAGCTGGCGGCAAAGACGGCGCTGGCGGCGATGGGCCAGAATCTCGAGACAGTCCTGGCGTGCGAGGAGGAACCCGGACTGGGCAACGGCGGCCTGGGCCGGCTCGCGGCGTGCTACCTCGACTCGCTGGCCACGCTCGAGCGGCCGGCGATCGGCTACGGCATCCGCTACGAATTCGGCATCTTCGACCAGGAGATCCGCGACGGCTGGCAGGTCGAACAGACCGACAACTGGCTGGACCACGGAAACCCTTGGGAAATACCGAAACCCGACGTCAACTACCTGGTCAAGTGGGGCGGCTACGCCGCGCACTACACCGACGATGCCGGCCATGATCGCGTCCGGTGGGTGCCCGGGCGCGTTCTCAAGGGCGTCGCCTATGACACGCCCATCCAGGGTTACGGCGTCAACACCTGCAACGTGCTGACGCTGTGGAGCGCGCGGGCCGTCAAGTCGTTCGCGTTGGATGCCTTCAACACCGGCGATTATTACGGCGCGGTCGAGGACGAGGTCATGTCCGAGACCGTCACCAAGGTGTTGTACCCCAACGACGAGCCGGAGGCGGGCAAGCAGCTGCGCCTGCTGCAGCAGTACTTCTTCGTGTCCTGCTCGCTGCAGCACGTGCTGCACATCATGGACGATCTCGCCGACGCCGGCGTGCGGGAACTCCCCCAGCGATTCGCCCTGCAGCTCAACGACACTCACCCCTCGATCGGGGTCGCCGAGCTGATGCGGTTGCTGGTCGACGAGCGGCGGCTGGACTGGGACGAGGCGTGGGACATCACGGTCGCGACGTTCGGGTACACCAACCACACCCTGCTGCCCGAGGCGCTGGAGACCTGGCCGCTGGACATGTTCTCCGAGGCGCTGCCGCGCCATATCGAGATCATTTACGAGATCAACCGCCGATTCCTCGACGAGGTCCGCGTCCGCTTCCCCGGCGACGAGGACCGGCTGCGCCGGATGTCGCTGATCGGCGAGGACGGCGGCAAGAACGTTCGGATGGCCCACCTCGCCACGGTGGGCAGCCACGCCATCAACGGAGTCGCCGCGCTGCACTCCGAGCTGCTGAAAAGCAGCGTGCTCAAGGACTTTTACGAGTTGTGGCCGGAGCGGTTCAGCAACAAGACGAACGGCGTGACGCCGCGCCGTTTCCTCGCGCTGGCCAACCCCGGGCTGCGGGAACTGCTGGACCGCACCGTCGGTGACGGCTGGCTCACCGACCTGAGCCGCCTGCGCGGGCTGGAGCCGTTCGTCGACGACGCGGCCTTCCGCCGGGAATGGCACGACATCAAACGCACCAACAAGGCGCGCCTGGCCAAGTACATCCGCTCGGTGGCGGGCGTCGAGCTGAGCCCGGACTGGATGTTCGACGTCCAGGTCAAGCGCATCCACGAGTACAAACGCCAGCACCTCAACGTCCTGCACATCGTCGCGCTGTATCACCGGCTCAAGCAGGACCCCGGGCTGTCAATCCCGCAGCGGGCCTTCATCTTCGGCGGCAAGGCCGCTCCGGGCTACTTCATGGCCAAGCGGATCATCAAGCTGATCAACGCCGTCGGCGAGACCGTCAACGCGGACCCGGACGTGAACCGCTTCATCAGGGTGGCGTTCGTGCCGAACTTCAACGTGCAGAACGCGCACATGATCTACCCCGCCGCCGACCTGTCGGAGCAGATCTCCACCGCGGGCAAGGAAGCCTCGGGCACGGGGAACATGAAGTTCATGATCAACGGCGCCCTGACCATCGGGACGCTCGACGGCGCCAACGTCGAGATGCGCGACGAGGTCGGTCCGGAGAACTTCTTCCTGTTCGGCCTGACCGAGCAGGAGGTCGCGGCGGTCAAGGCGAACGGGTACCGGCCCGCTGATTACATCGACGGCCCCCAAGCTGGAAATGACGAGCTGCGCGCCGTGCTGGATCTGATTGCGAGCGGGACGTTTTCGCACGGGGACACCGAGGTGTTCCGGCCGCTGGTGGACAACCTGCGCCACGACGACCCCTTTCTGGTGTGCGCCGACTTCGCGTCCTACCTGAGGTGCCAGGATCAAGTGAGCGCGGCGTGGCGGGACACCGAGTCGTGGACGAAGATGTCCATCCTGAATACCGCGCGCAGCGGCAAGTTCTCGTCGGATCGTGCCATCGCGGAGTACTGCGACGAGATCTGGAACGTCTGGCCGCTGACCGTCAAGATGTAGCCTCGGGCAAGCTGGCGCAATACCAGCCTGCGTGACGATTGTGCCGTCCGCGACCGTGCGAGACGGAAGATCCGCCTCCGCTCCGACGCGGAAACAGCCAAATGGTTGCCCCTACCCCGTCCGAAAAATCTGCATCAGACTGAAACTGTGACATCCTCGGCCCCCACGGACGGAGGCCATGACGACGGCCTGAAATCAGCCAAAGGAGAGCACCCGTATGACCTCCCTGGAATTGCCCGCCGGCGAAACAGCTGATTTCGCCGCGGGCGAAGTGTATTTCATCGGTAACGCCACCACGCTGATCCGTTTCGGCGGGCTGACAATCCTGACTGATCCGGCCTTCCTCCATAAGGGAGAGCACGTGTACCTCGGGCATGGCATTTGGGCCCGACGCGAGGTCGAACCGGCTTGCCAGATCCCCGATCTGCCACCGATAGATCTGATCGTCTTATCGCATTACCACGGTGATCATTTCGATGATGTCGCCGCGCGGGAACTCGACAAAACACTGCCCATCGTCTCGACGGCCGATGCCGTGGACAAGCTCAGCGCTCTCGGTTTCGAGCGGGGCTACCCCCTGGACACCTGGGAATCCCTAGTGGTGCGCAAGGGCGAGGCGACGCTGAACATCACCGCCATGCCGGGCAAGCACTCCACGGATGACGCGGTCAACGACCTGCTGATGCCTGTCAACGGGCATCTGCTTGACTTCAGCCGAAACGCAGATCACCTCTACCGGCTCTACATAACCGGGGACACGATGCTCATCGATGCCCTCGACGAGATCCCGCGCCGCTACCCCGACATCGACCTCGGTCTGATTCACACGGGTGGCACGACGTTCCTGGTCACGGTCGTCACCATGACGGGCGAACAGGCAGTCAGGGCGGTTGAAATCACCAAACCTCGCACCGCCATCCCGATCCACTACAACGACTTCTCGGTATTCCTCTCGGGCCTCGACGACTTCAAGAAGGCGGCAAAGGCCTCGGCGACAACCACGAAATTCGTCTACCTGGCGCACGGCGAGACCTACGAATTCAAGCCCATTGGGTGATCATCGGTAGCCCGGCAGATCCGGCACCCCGTTGGCGGTCAACCAACCGCCGCCGTCGACGACCACGACGGCTCCCGTCACGTAGGACGCCGCATCGCTGGCCAAAAACAGCACCGCTTCGGCGACCTCGGTGGTGGAACCGGGGCGTCGCAGCGGGTTCTGGGTGGTGCGGTGCTGGGCATCGCCGGTGATTCTCTTGACTCCCTCGGTGCCCGACATCGCACCGGGGGCAACGACATTCACCCGCACGCCGTCGGGGCCCCATTCGATCGCACAGGCGCGGCTGAACGCGTCGACGCCGGCCTTGGCCGAAACGACGTGCGCCTGCAGGGCCATGCCGCGGTACTGGATCGCGGCGCTGATGTTCACCACCGCGCCGCCGTGCTCGCGCAGCCAAAGCTCGTACGCGGCCTTCGACACGTTGAAGGTTCCCAGCAGGTCGATATCGACGACGGCCTTGAATCCCTTTGGGCTGAGGTCGCTGATCGGCACGGGGAAGTTTCCGGCGGCGTTATTGACGACGATGTCGAGCCGGCCGAACGTTCTCAGCACCTGCTCGACGACGGCCGTCACCTCGTCGTCCCGACGGACGTCGCAGACGCCGTAGCAGGCCTCGATGCCATCTTCCCGCAACGCCGCAACGGCCGCTTCGAGATTGGGTTCCTTGCGGCTGCAGATCGCGACGCAGGCCCCGTGGTTGCCGAGAACGCGGGCGACCTCCAGGCCGAGCCCGGTGGCGCCGCCGGTGACCAACGCGACCTTGCCTTGCAGGAGGTCGGTCCGGAACGGACTGCGGCGGGTGGTCACGGTCACGGCAACCGCTATTCGGTGTTAACCGCTCTCCCGCGAGACATAGACCGCGACGTACCCGATCGGGATGCCGGTGCGGTTCGCGATGCACTTGCGCGCCCCGAGCTCGACCGCGGCCCGTCGGCTCACGCGGGTGACCCCACCGATCTCGGGGATCCGGATGATCCATCCGTCCGTGACGCGGCTGACCTCGATGTCGAAGCACTGGCCGACCGTCGGGCACTGCAGGCGGCGAGCGACCCGGCGCGTAGCGCTGGTGCGCATCAGGTTTGGCCGCCGCAAAGTGGGCTGTATGGGCATGGCTGCTTTCCCGAGTCGAAGAGGAACCGCGCGCAAGAGTAATGCGACTCGGGCCCAAAAACCTAATCGGCCGAGGCCGCGTCAGCTCTCCCAGCTCGGGATCAGACCCATCGCGCGCATCAGCTGGCCCTCGAAGCCGGTGAGCAGCGAGACGCCGGTCACCGACGACTGGGGCAGGGGGAAGTTCAGGCCGGGATCGAGCACCGGATTGAACGGGTAGCCGGTGGGCATCATCGACGGCGGCAGGAACCCGAGATCCACCAGCGCCGCCTGCGGGCCCTGGACCGAGCCGTGCACCAGATCCGGGACGATCGTGAACGGGTTCGGCAGTTCGAACAGGCTCGCGGGAGTGGGGATGTCGGCGTACTCCCCGGACCCGTAACCCATGTCGACGATCACCCGCAGGTCGGGCTGCAGCAGGTCGGCCAGCGCGTTGCCGAACGGCTGCGGCAGGGCCAAGCGCAGCGGCGCGACCAGCGGCAGGTTCTGCGTCAGCAGCTCGTAGTACCTGGTTTCACCGGCATAACCCGGCGACGTCGGCAGTTGGATCGCGTTGGCGATCTGCCCGGGCGTCGGGTCGACGTAGTCGTGCGTGCCGTGGAAGAGCGCGAACCCCATGAACGCGTTGAGATCGCTGACCGGGTTGAGCACGTACCGCGGCAAGTTGGTCACCATGTCGTACTGATTGCTGAAGATCACGGTGGGATACGGCGAGTTGGGCGGCGTCGCGCCGTTCATCAGTACGTCGAACAACGGGATGTACAGGCCGGGGAAGCGTTCGAAGAACCCGCCGTTGGGGTTGCCCGGGTCGCCGGTCAAAAAGAACGACAGGTTGCTTGGGTCCGGCGGGTTGGCCATCGCCATCAGGTTGCGGATCTCGTTGGTGGCGATCAGCGAACTTTGTGAGGTTCCGTAGACGACCACCTTGTTGCCCGCCGCGAGTTCAGTGTTGATGGCGGTGTTGAGCAACTGCACGCCCTGTGCCACCGACTGGCCCAGCGTCAGGTTTCCCAGTTGCGGGGTGAACGGCCAGAACTGCTCCGGCGTGTAAAGCGCCTGCCCCGACGCCCCTAGAAGTGGCGACAACGTGGGGTTGTCGAGGAAGTTGGCCATGATCGAGCTGACGTACTTGCCGTCCGGCAGGGGGAAGGTGGTGCCGCCGACGATCAGTGCCACCGAGCTGTTCGACGGCACGCTCAGCGGCGGGATGCTCGTGGGGGCAGGGTTCTCGGCCAGCGCGGCGAACGGGGCGAGGGGCGCTTCCAGCTCGCCGATCGCGTCGCGCAGCGCTTGCAGCGCGGCCTGCTCGGCCTGGGTGTATGCCAGGCCGGCCTCAGCCAGCAGTTGCATGAACCGCTGCTCGAACGCTTGGGCCTCCGCGGCCAATTCCCGATAGATCCTCGATTGGTCGATGAACAACGGAGTGATCGCCGCGCTGACCTCATCGGCCCCGCCGGGCGGGATGCTGCTCGTCCGCAGCGCCGCGAGGGCGTTGGCCTCTTGGACCGCGGCACCGATCTTGCCGACGTCCTCCGCCGCCCATACCAGCCCCTCAGGAACGACCTGCACCCGACCATTCTGGTCAACGGCGGCGGCGGCCGAGACGTCTTCGATGAATTCCTGCCGACGCCGCGCCTTACACTGGGCCGTCGGAAGCGCGACCGAAGGTGATGAACCGGTGAGGACCCTGACGAAGATCGCCGCCGGCGGGCTGGTTGCCCCGGCGTTACTGGTCGGCGCGGGCGTCGCCCGCGCCGATAGCTTCCAGGAAAAAGAAAAACAGGCCTGCCAGCTGATGGACGATCCGGCCGGCCCCGAATCGGGTTATGCGCCAGCCGAATATGCATTCATGACGCTGCGAGCCAAAATGTCGGCCGAGGACGCGCGGAATGCCATGTCGCAGGGCGCCCAGGACTTTTGCCCGAACCACATAATCGACCTGCCGGCGAGCTGGCGGTAATAGCCGATTAACTCCAACCATTGCCGCTGCTAGCACGCGGCAATCAAGATCGGCGATCTTATTTTTTCGCAGTTCAGCCCTATCTTTACTCAGTCGAAATTCATAGGGTTCACCAGAGATAGTCACCGAAACCGCAAAGGTGGCTGGATATGCACAGTTCGCGTGGTCCGCCCAGAACTCGAATAAGCGGTCATCGCCCGGTAACCCGGGCTGTGGTACCAATTTGTCCGATATCACCCGGCGCGCTTCGTGTTGCGCCGTCACAACAAGGGGGGTTTGCCACCGAAGTCAAGCTAAGGAGATGTGACACAATGGATTTCGCGATACTACCCCCGGAGATCAACTCCGCCCGGATGTACACCGGCCCGGGGTCGGGTTCGCTTCTAGCCGCCGCCGGCAGCTGGGACTCCCTGGCCGCCGAATTGACCACCACGGCCGAGACCTACCAATCGGTGGTCTCGGGCCTGACCACCTTGAACTGGCACGGCCCCGCGTCCGAGTCGATGACGGCCACCGCCACCCCCTACATAGGTTGGCTCTACACGACCGCCGAGCAGACGAAACAGACGGCCATGCAGGCCAGGGCCGCCGCGGCGGCCTTCGAGCAGGCGTTCGCGATGACCGTGCCCCCGCCGGTGATCGCGGCCAACCGCACCCAACTGGCTTCGCTGATCGCGACGAACTTCTTCGGCCAAAACACCGCGGCGATCGCGGCTACCGAGGCGCAGTACTCCGAGATGTGGGCCCAGGACGCCGCCGCGATGTACGGCTACTCCACAGCCTCCGCCGCCGCCGCGACGTTGGTGCCGTTCAGCCAGCCGAACCAGACCACCAACCCCGCCGGCGTGGCGATCCTGTCCGACTGGGTCAACCATGCTGTTGCGTCGGTATCCCACATAATGCAAAGACTCGTAACCGGGAACACCCCTCAATGGCTCCAAAACTTATGGGGCAATTCCGGTATTGGGCCCGACGCGCCCATCTGGGGCGACCTAATTTCGACTGGCGTATTCCAACTGCCGACCAACATCGACATAGCCAGCATCGCAAACAACGCGTTCGAGGGCGCTAAGGCAGGTGGCACTGCGGCTGCGGAGGCAGCTAGCGCGATGGACATTCCCATGACCACTGCGCCTGAGGTTATCGGCGGCGCACGTGCGGTGTCCGCAGTTCTTACCAGCGCCAAGTCGATCGGGCCGATGTCGGTGCCGGCGAGCTGGTCCACCCCGGCGGTCAGCCACATATCGGCACTGTCAGGCACCGGTTTAACCACGCTGCCGGGAACCGAGGAGGCAGTCGGGGCGGGAATACCCGGCGTGCCCGGAATGCCGGCGGCGACGCGGGCCTCGGGCGTCATACCCCGATACGGCACCCGGCTGACAGTGATGCCACGCCCTCCGGCCGCGGGCTGACACCCCTCAGCTCTCCACGAGGTCGGGGATAGGCTCCGCGTCGGTCAGCCAGTGGCGCCCAACGAGGCGGGCCGCCTCCCACTTGGGGACGCTCACCGCGTCGTCCTGTCCCAGGTCCTCGGGGGTCGGGCCGATGCGCTCGACCAGGTCCGCGAGCGCACCCACGTCGAAGTTGTACACCTCGGCTGCGGTAAGCCCGAGGATTTGTCGCGTCTCCTCTATTGGAATGTCCCAGAACGAGCGGCGCAACCAATCGCGGGTATGCGGCCATGTTCCTTCCGGGTGAGGATAATCGTTACCCCACAGCATGTTTGGAACACCGATCTCGTAGCGACGGGCCAGTTCCCGGCGCTCGGTCGTGGTGGCACCGATGAAGCAGTTCCGGTCGAAGTACGCCGAGGGTGGCATCGTCAGATCGCCCTCCAGCAGACGGCTCATCTTCTTGGCCGAGTGCTCACGCATGAACCGGGTGTCCATCAGCCACAGCAGGTCGTTAGCCCAGTAGGCACCGCACTCGGTGGCCCCCCAGCGCAGGTTCGGGAAGCGCTCGAACACGCCGGCCCACAACGCGAACCACAGCGGCCGGACTCCCCACCAGCGCACCTCGGTCGTATAGATGCCCAGGTGTGGGCCGTACTGCTCACTCGGTGCGGGACCGACGTGGGTGTGAACCGGCATCCGCAGGTCCTGGCAGGCGGCCCACACCTTGTCGTAACGCCGGTCATGGTAGGGCGGATAGTCACCCCAGAGCACCGGGATCATGATGCCGCCGCGCAACCCGGCCTCGGCCGCTCGAGCGATCTCGGCCACCGCCGCGTCGACGTCCGCCAGTATCGGCACGACGGCGACGCCGGCCCGCCGCTCGGGGCTGTGGCTGCACAGCTCGGCGAGCCAGCGGTTGTGGGCCCGTGCCCCGGCCATCGCACGTCCCGGGTCCAGGTCGCCAGACTGCCCCAGGCCCGCACCGAACGGAGCCCCGGCGACACCGGTGACGGCGTCCGCGTCGGGAAAGATGACCTCACCGGCGACGCCGTCGCCGTCGAGTTCGCGGTCGCGCTGGGCGACGTCCCAGCCACCCGCGATGCCGTCTCCGTGTTCGTCGAACCACTGCTCGGCGAACTCCTCGTCGATGAATCCGCCCGCCTGGGCCGCGGCGGTCTTCTCGGCCAGATAGACCTCGAAGTCCTCCCGGTATTCGGGGTCGACGTACTCGCGGTACTGCTCAGTGGGCAGCTCGGCGTGGGTGTCCGCCGAGATGATCAGATAGGGCTCCACGGTGATCCTTTCGCTACCACGCACGGATGGGGTCGGGCTCGAAGACGGTGCTGCTGGCGCCGGCGGGCACGGCCGCCAGCGGCTCGGCAACCTCGGCCACGGTCGGGCCGATCCGGTCGACCAGGGGCGCGAGGGCGTCGAGGTCGAAGCCGTAGACGGCGGCCGCATTGCCGCCGACCATGGCCGCCACCTCGTCAGGCGCGACACCGCTGAAGGTGTGGCGCAACGCTTCTCGGGTGTAGGGGGCGGTGCCCTCCATGTGCGGGTAGTCGCTTCCCCACATGACCTTCTCGATGCCGATCCGGTGGCGCTCGGCGCACTCGACGGGCCGCATGAAGCTGGCGCCGACGTAACACTGGCGGGCCCAAAATTCGCTTGGCCGCAGCGTCAACGAGCCCGCGGTGGGCCCGGCGAATCGGGCGATCGCCGAGTTCGCTCTCCCGTAACGGGCCGCAGCTACGTCGAGCGAGTCGAGGGTCGCCGGTATCCATCCGGCGCCCTGCTCGGTGAAGACGACGGTGAGGTCCGGGTGGCGATCCAGTGCGCCGCTGAAGATCAGGTGCCACAGCGCCCGGTGCGCAAACCAATGCGTCTCGTAGACCCAGATCGCGAACGAGCTGCCCCATCCGTCCGTCGGGTTCGGTCCGGCGTTACCGCCGTGGTGGTTGACCACCAGGCCCGCCTCCGCGCACGCCGCCCACAGCGGCTCCCAGTGCTCGGCGTAGAGCTGGGGAATGCCTGCGCCCGGCGGGATCCCGGGCAGCAGGACCCCGCCGCGCAGACCCAACTTGGCGATCTGCGCCACCTCGGCGACGGCCTCGTCGAGGTCCCCGAGCAGAATCTGGCCCACCCCGGCGCGCCGCTCGGGCGACGACGAGCAGAAGTCGGAAAGCCAACGATTGTGCGCACGCAGCCCGGCCCAGCGCAGCTCGAGCTCGCGGGTGTCCACCGGTTGGGGGGCGGCCAGACTGGCCTGCGGAAAGAACGGTGGCACGGTATTGGGGAAGATGACCTCCCCCGCGACGCCTTCGGCATCCAGATCCGAGTTTCGTCGATCGCTGTTCCAGTTGCGCTCGGCATCGGCCTCGGTGAGGTCGCCGAACGGGTTGACGTATGCCTTTGCCCAGCTGTCGAACTCGTCCCGGTACTGCGGATCGAGGTAGTCGCGGTAGTCGAGCAGGTCCGCGCCGGCGTGGCAGTCGGCCGAGATGACCGTGTACCGGTCCATGGCGCTAGGCCCGGGCCGGCTCGGGCCTGGGGGCCGCGAGCAGGGCCACGTCGTCGTAGCGCTGATGCACGTACGGCAGCAGCCATTCCTGCGGCACCCGTTCCGCGATGCGCCCCACCTGGATGGTGCGCCGTCGACACCAGGTGATCGAGGCGATCTGGCGGATCACGATGTCGGCAACCGGGTCCAGCGGCGACTCACCCAATTCCACTGTGCCGTCGATGTTTTCCAGCAGCTCGTAGTGCCGGTGGTATTCGCCGTAGACCAGGTGGGGGTCGGTGATGCCGCCGCCGTCGGGGGCCCGCAGGAACTTGAAGTAGAACTCGGTGTTCACCTGGTCGGGCGGCAACTCCGCCGGGCCGGTGATCCGCCCGTTCACTCGGATGAGCTGATAGCCCAGCCGGTCGACGGCGGCGCTGACGCGATCGCCGTCGCGCTGCACCTCGATGTTTGCCAGTTTCTTTGGCTCGCCGAATGTTTCGCGCCCGCCGGTGACCGACTGTTCGGTGGACTGGGGCATGAACAGCGGATAATCGCCCGCCCGGTCGCCGTGCCGGGCGGTCACCGAGAACACCGCCGATCCGAACGGCGGCCTACCCTCTATCTGCACCCGCTGAAGCTGAAGACGCACCAGCGGTTCGGCGGCCGGCTCCAGTGGCTTGGGCAGCACCGCCGCCACGATCTCCGGATCGGTGAGGTACGTGACGGTGATCGCCTCGGTGGCAATGGGCGCCTTGGTGGCGTCGATCTCGTGGTCGACTTGCGCCTCGGGTGCGCGAGGGCCGTAGCGAATTTCGTTGGCACTCACCGTGTTCCTCCTTCGGTTTTTTCGGCATGCTGGCCCAGGACGTCAACCAGGTAGTCGGGCTCGCCGCGGGCGAGGATCGACGCCGCCTTCCTGCTCACGACTTGATCGCCAGGTGTGGGCGGCCCCATCATCCAGAAACGGTCGGCCCGAAGCCCTTCCACGACGAGGTCGGCGACCGTCTCGAGCGGGGTGAACTCGACATGTGCGCCGGCGGCCTCGAAGCGGGCCACCACCTTTTCCAGCGTCTGGTCGGGCGTGCGGCGTTGCTGCGTCGCGGCATACTGCTCCGGTCGGTGCCGCCAGGACTCCCAGATGCCGGTGTTCAAGAAGCCACCGGGGAAAAGGACGTGTGCCCGCACCCGCGTCCCGGTCATCTGCAGGTGGGTGTAGAGGCTTTCGGTCAGGCAGAGCACCGCGGCCTTGGTCATCGGATAGACGGCCGTGGCCGGTCCGCCCATGGCCCCCCGGGCAATCGGCGCGAACCCGCCGTTGCCCGAGCAGGTGTTGACCACGTGTCCGTCGCCCTGCTCGAGCAGGATGGGCACGAAGGCCTTGATGCCGTGGATGACGCCCAGCACGTTGACGTCGATCCCCCAGCGCCAGTCCGCCAGGTCGTGTTCCCACATGTAACCCTCGGAGACCCCGCCGGTGCCGGCGTTGTTGCACACCACGTGCACCGCGCCGAAGCGATCGAGCGCCTCCTTGGCAAGCGACTCGACGGAGGAATAGTCGGTGACGTCGGTGACCACGCCGACGGCGTCGATGCCCTCGTCCACCAGAGCCCGGGTCGCCTTGTCCAGCGGTTCGGGCAGGACGTCGGCCAGCACCACCTTCATGCCCTCTCGGCCGAAACGCCTGCCCATGGCCTGGCCAATGCCCCCGGCTCCCCCGGTTACGACGGCCGCCTTGCCTCGAAGGTCTGTCATTGTGGCAATGGTCACATGGTCGCGCATGTCACCGCAAGAAGTCGCATTATGCGACCATTGACCGATGGCTCCGCGCCCCTCCCCGCAGACCGAAAGGGTCGTGAACCTGTTCGAGCACCTGGCGGGTGACGGCAGCCCGGGGATGACGTTGGCCGAGGTGTCGCGGCACTTGAGCGTTCACAAGGCCAGCTGCCACTCGATGCTGTCCGAGCTGCTCCGGGCCGGCTGGCTCCTGCGCG
Organism: Mycobacterium sp. NGS54; assembly: GCF_059812465.1. Classification (NCBI taxonomy): domain Bacteria; kingdom Bacillati; phylum Actinomycetota; class Actinomycetes; order Mycobacteriales; family Mycobacteriaceae; genus Mycobacterium; species Mycobacterium sp. NGS54. The sequence continues at coordinate 236,563 of NZ_JCALCS010000001.1, forward strand.
ACCCGGTTCGCAAGACCTACCACCTCGGTCCCGCTCTGGTCCGCCTCGGCCGAGAGGCGGCGGGCCGCTACCCGGCCCTGGTGTTGGCCCGCTCCGCGATGGCCGAGCTGTCGGCCGCGACCGGCGCGCACTGCGTTGCCTTTTCGGTGAGCGACGACTGCTCCACCGTCGTCGATCAGGTCCGAAGCCGTCGCGGCGGCGGCCACCCGATGCCCATCGGCACCCAGTTCCCGCACCGCCCGCCGTATGGGGCGTCGACCGTGGCCTGGGCCGGCCCGGAGGCGCGGGAGCGCTGGCTGGCCACCCTGCCCGAAGACGCGCGCGATCGGTATCGCCAGGCCATCGCCGCCGCCAAGGAGCGTGGCTACGCGGTGGGCCTGCACATCCTGCCAGACCTGCGCCTGCGGGAACTGGCGCAGATCGTGCGCAGCGCCGAGGTGCGTTCCACCCGGCTGAGCCAGCTGGCACAGGAATTGACCGATGAGCTGATCCATCAGGAGGAGTGGTTCCCGATCCGCCTGGAGCCGGACCGCACTTACGAGGTGAGCCACATCGACTCGCCGATCTTGGAGGCCGAATCCCGCATCGCCCTGATGCTCAGCCTGGTGCCCAGCGCCGAGCCGATGAGCGGCGCGGCGGTCACCCACCTGGGAGCCCAACTCTCCTCTGCGACACGGCGACTCAGCGCCGCCTTGGCCGAAAAGTCCGGTTAGCTTCACGACGAGGACCAGCGAGTGGCATTGCCGCGCGAGCGTGGCGCGAACCTTGTCAGCGGCCCGTTTTTGGTGGAAAGTCATGCTCGAACGCGGAATGCATGGAGTTCGCCGATGGAAGTCGTGCCGTTGGGTCCAGGCTTTGCCGCCGAACTTCGCGGAGTGACCATCCACGATGTTGCGGCAAGCGAGTCGGCCTACGCGGCGGTGCGCGCCGCATTCGAGGAGTACTCGGTTCTCGTCCTTCGGGATCAGGACGTCACCGATGAAGCGCAACTCGGTTTCTCACGCCGCTTTGGCCCGCTCGAGTTCACCAAGGTGGGCGCGGCGGGCTATGGCAGCAACCTCGTGATCCTCAAGACCCTCGACGAGAACGGCAACGTGGTTCCGGAAGATCACCGGATCTCCTTGGAAAACAAGGCAAATCAGCTCTGGCATACCGACAGCACGTTCAAGCGGGTGCCGGCGCTCGCTTCGGTGCTGTCGTCGCGCGTCATTCCGGGCCGGGGAGGCGAGACCGAGTACGTCTCCACGCGGATCGCGTTCGAGCGTCTCGATTCGGTGTTGCAATCGCGGCTGGAAAATTCCTTCGCGTGGCACGAATACGCCTATTCGCGCGGGAAGATTGCGCCCGACCTCGCCAGCCCGGCGGAGCGAGCGGCGTTGCCGCCGCAGTGCTGGCGTCTCGTTTGGCAGAACCCTGTCAATGGCCGGAAGTCGGTATACGTCGCCTCGCACGCCTACGCGATCGAGGGCATGGAGCGAAAGGCCGCGCAGGAACTGCTCGCCCAGCTGATCGACGCGGCGACCGCGCCCGGTGCAAGCTACCTGCACTCGTGGCGCGCGGGGGACGTGGTGATGTGGGACAACCGCGCGACCATGCATCGCGGCCGGCCCTGGCCGGCGTCGGAGCCGCGCTACATGGTGCGCACCACCATTTCCGCGACAGAATCCGACGGGCTCGAAACGATGCGTCGACGCGCCGCAGAAACCAGCAGCTAACCATGTCTAGCGTGCGCCGCACATTCGACGAGGGTCCTATGCCTCAGGACGAGAACCCTCGACCACCCAGCCACAGCGGCGGCTCCTGGTCGTTGTACATGCTCTTGGGCTGCCAGCGCTGTCTGCGCAAGAGTCGACCGGCGTGGTGTTCGGCAACGTCCTTCAGGTACTCGACGTCGTCGCTGGTCCACGGGTGCTGGCCGGTCCCGTCCAACCACCACCTCGGTTGGCCGTCCTGCTCATACCGGGTTATCCGGTAACGCCAGGCGACGTGCCTACCCTTGGCGTCAATCTCCCAGTCCAGTAGCCGAGGGCGGACGGCCTCGGGCGTCGACCGGAGAGATTCCCAGGGAAGCGTTATGCGGATCTCGACGAACTCGCCACCCATGAATCAACCCTAATCGAGTTGATCGAGGCCGCATCGGATCAAATTCGAAGCGTCTGGTGTTGAAGGGCTTATGCCCAGGCGCCTGTGTGTCAACGAAGCTTTAGCCGCCAGGTTGCGCTGATGTTTAGGTTGGAACCATGAGCGACCTCCAGTCGCAATTTTCGGCCCTGAAGCGAACCGCCGATTCGGACGTCGCGGACGCTATCGCGCGGCTGACCGAGGACGGCGAAGATCATGAGCTCAATCGAATCAACGCCCTGGACTTTTCCAAGCGCACCGGCCTCGACGAAGAGAAGGTGATTTCCGGCTTCCTGCATGCCTCGCGGCTTGGCCTGTTCGATCTCACTTGGAACGTGCTTTGTCCCGGTTGCAGCGGCGTGCTGGACGCGCATGACACGCTGAAATCGCTGCGTGATGACGACTATCGCTGTGGACTATGCGCCTGCGGTTATGAGCCTTCCGTCGATGAGCAGGTCGAGGTGGCGTTTACGGTCAGCCCCAAGGTCAGGCGAATTGCCGCCCACGATCCCAACACGCTCCCGCTATGGGACTACTACACGCAGGTGTTCTGGAGTTCGGGCATCGATCTCGGCGAGGATTCTTTTGCTTTGCTGACCGGCGAAGCGACGTTGGATGCCATGGAGCTGGCCGCCGGCGAAAAGGCTGTGCTGTCGTTGGAGCTTCCGCCGCAATTCATCATCGTTTTCGAGCCGGTGACACATACCGCACACTTCATCGACGTACAGGGCGAGCCGACCGAGGAAGGTCAGCAGCTCGGGCTGACCTTCGACAAAGGCCATCCGCCGACCGAGTCGATCACCTTGCGGCCAGGCCCGTTGCGGCTCGCACTCGACAATCGGTGCAGCGTGCGGACACTGCCCACCGTCTTTGTCGCCGACGAGCTCCACAATGTGCTGGCCAAGCGCCGGCCGTTCCTCACCGCCAAGCGGATGCTGTCGAATCAGACGTTTCGCGATGTGTTCAAAGCTGACAACCTCACCATCGATCAGCGTCTCAAAATCACCTCGTTGACCTTTTTGTTCACCGACCTCAAGGGGTCGACCGCGCTTTACGAGCGGGTCGGTGACCTCGCCGCTTTTGACTTGGTGCGCGCGCACTTTCATGCGCTCCTGGAAATCATCGCGGCCGAAAAGGGCGCCGTGGTCAAGACCATCGGGGACGCGGTGATGGCGACCTTTGTCCAGCCGGACCACGCGCTCGCCGCGGCCTTGCGGATGCGGGCCGCGATGGACAAGCTCAATGCCGAGCGCGGCAGGACCGACCTGATCGTAAAGATCGGCATCCATGAGGGGCCGTGTCTCGCGGTGATGCTGAACGAGCGGCAGGACTATTTCGGCCAGACCGTCAACATCGCGGCGCGGGTGCAGAGCCTGTCCACCGCGCAGGAGATCCACATCACCGGTCCCGTGATCGACGCGCCCGGCGTCGCCGCGATCCTGGAGAAGGAGTCGATCCGACCGGTTCGGAAGGAGGCCGCCCTGCGCGGCATCGCCGACAAAATGGTCGTGTACGAGATTCCATAAGAACCTCGGTGGCACGTTCGGAGACTTCTGCGTCGCTGTGATCGAAGAGGCCCTCGGCCTATCGTGGGGCGATGTCGATAGCCCAGCGCGAACGTTCCGCCATCGTCGGAATCATGCGGGCGGTGGGACCGGATGCTCCCACCCTGTGCGAAGGCTGGACCACCCGCGACCTTGCCGCGCACCTGGTCGTGCGCGAACGCCGCCCTGATGCGTTGCCCGGCCTCGTGTTCGGGCCGCTGGCGTCACACACCGCGCGCGTGCAAAACCGGTTGGCCGCCTCCACGACGTACGAGGACCTGGTCGAGCTGCTTGCCTCCGGCCCGCCGGTTCTTTCGCTGTTCAAGGTGCTCGACCCGCTGGCAAGTATCCACGAGATGTTCGTCCATCACGAGGACCTCCGCCGTGCGCAAACCGGCTGGAAGCCAAGGGAACTCGATGCGAGGACCACTACAGCGGTGAGGCGGCGCATCCCCTGGGTCAGCCGGGTCGGGTTGTCGAAATCAATGGCAGCGCTGCCCGCTCGACTGACGCTGAACACCCCCGACGGTCGGACGGTGGCGGCGGTCGGTAGCGGTTCGCCGGTAACCGTGACTGGCGAACCGCAAGAACTGTTGCTCTTCGCGTTCGGCCGCAACGCTGTTCACGTCGACTTCAGCGGGGACGACGACGTAATTGCCGCGGTGCGGGCCGCCAAGCGGGGCTTTTGAGCGGTGCCCGCGTGACGTCTTGCGATGCTAGCCGCTGTCCGGTCAACGACACGGACGCGGTTTGATATCACTTCAAACACGCCATCTTTTAACAGCAGTCACGTTGTTAACATCACGCGATGGACTTGTCGGCGTGTCTAAACCTCCGGCCGCGCCCAATTTCCCGGCGTGACGTATTGCGCTACACCATCGCTATGTCCGCACTGCCAGGATTGTCCGCGGCATCGGCCATGGCATCTGCCGCCGCCCCGGCGGCGGCCGCTGCGACTCCCAAACTGATCGACTTCGCCATGAGCCAAATTCCAGCGGAGCACATCCGAGCTGCCGGCTATTCCGGCGTCATCAACTACGTATCGCTATCGCGTCCCGGCTCGTCCTTTGGCGCCAAACCGATCACCCGGCCCTACGCCGACCAACTGAAAGCAGCTGGGCTGATGATCGTCAGCAACTACCAATACGGCAAGCCAGGCGGGACAGCATCATCGGACTTCAAGCGCGGGTTCGACGGCGGGGTCGCGGACGCTCGCACCGCCTGGCAGCTGCATACCGCGGCGGGCGGCGGTCAAAGTGCCCCGATCTTCTTTACCATCGACGAGGACATCAACCACGACACGTGGAACAATTTGGCGCTCAAGTGGTTTCGCGGAATTAATTCGGTATTGGGAGTGCAGCGCACCGGCGTCTACGGCGGTCTCGATGTCTGCCAGTGGGCCGCCGCCGACGGCGTGATCGGAAGTTCGCGCACCCCGGGACACCGGTGGGCCTGGCAGACCAAGGCCTGGTCGCGCGGGCAGATCGACCCCGCCGCAGTTCTCTACCAACGCGTGGTGAGTACGCCGTCGAATCCAGGTCCAGTCGTCGGGGGACAACAAGTCGACGTCAACGACGTCCTTGCCCAGGATTTTGGTCAGTGGAGCCTACATCCCTGAGCCTAGGGCGTCGTCGTCGCTCGTCAGCACCCTTGACTGACGATATGGTCGTATGTGACGATTTCGTCACCTGAGGGTCGAAGCGCACAGTGCGTTGAGCGCAGCACCCTCGTCCTGTCCATGCACGCGGGCGGGAATCGAGCTCAACGATTAAGGCGATCTTGTGGTGCACCGACCTCGCGACATTCCGTCGTACCGGCCTGACGTCTACAGCACATCGGCCATCCTCGACCCTTACCCGCACTACCGGACTCTGCGACGCCTTGGCCCCCTCGTCTGGCTGCCTCGCCGCCGGATGGTCGCCCTCCCCCGGTACGCCGAGTGCAAAGCCACCCTGCGAGCCGACGACTCGTACCTCTCCGGACATGGTGTCGCCGCCAACGCTGCCGCCAACCGGTTGTCCCGCGGCACCACGCTCAACAGCGACGGGGCCGACCACGACCGGCGTCGCAAGCTCGTTGCCCACCGTCTGATGCCCAGGGCGCTGCGTGGAGTAACCGCCTCCGTGGAGGACGCGGCGGGCGACATCGTCGACGTCGCGCTCGCCAGGGGCCGGGTCGACGGTGTCGCCGATCTGGCGACCGCGCTGCCGCTGGCTGTGGTCCCGGATCTGGTCGGCTGGCCCCAGGACCAACGCGAGCACCTGATTCCTTGGGCCGCAGCGACCTTCGACCTCCTCGGACCGCTTAACCGTCAGGCGATCCGGGCCATCCCGCGCAGCATGCAGATGCTGCGCTTCGCTCGTGCTGTGGTGCGTGACCGAAACGTCCTGCCCGGCAGCATGGCTCACGAACTCTTGGCTGCCGTCGATGAAGGCAATTTGTCGTTCGAGGACGTGCCGCCGCTGATAGTCGACTACATTGCACCGTCGTTGGACACCACCATCAGCGCCATCTCCAGCGCGATCCACCTATTCGCGACCCACCCCGATCAGTGGGAAATGCTCAGAACAGAGCCAGAATTGCTGTCGAATGCGATCAACGAGGTGGTGCGGTACGAATCGCCGGTGCGGGCGTTCACGCGGAAGACCGCCCGCAATACCTCGATAGCCGGAACGAACATCCCCGCCGGAACCCGATTACTGGTGCTGTTCGCCTCGGCCAACCGCGACGAACGCGAATGGGAGACCTCTGAGGTGTTCGACATCCGCCGGGACGCTGGACGGCACATCGGGTTCGGCAACGGCGCGCATGCCTGCGCCGGCCAGGGTCTGGCCAGGATGGAGACCGCCGCCATCCTCTCCGCGATGCTCGAACGGGTTAAGCGCATCGAGGTCGGCGGGACTCCAAAGTGGGGAGTCAACAACGTGATTCGGCGCCTCGAACGGCTGCCGGTGAGGCTGATTGCGGCGTGACCATTGCCGGGCAGCTCCCGGCATCGCCTTTGTCGGCCGCCAGACAACGGCCTAATGACGACCTCACTTCAGCTCGAGATACCGCGCAGCAGAGCGTCTATCACTCCGCGGTAACGCGCGGTCGTTTCTCGCGCGGATGCCGTCACGCTGAGCGTTCGGTAGAGCGTCGCTCCGATCAACGCGTCGGTGGCAGCTTCGATGTCGGCGTCGGCGCGGATCTGGCCCGCCGAGACACCGACGCGCAAGCGGTGCGACACGGCTTCGTGGACGCGGCCAGTCAGTTGTCGGTACAGGGTGTCACGATCGCGTAGGTCTTCGGCCGCCGCGGCGGCAAGCGAGCGAATGAGTGCGACATTCTCTGCGGACGAACCGATTTTGGCGTACGCAAGCATCCACGCCGTCAGGTCCGCGATCGTGTCTCCCGTATCGGGAAGCGTGAAGTCGGCTTGGTCGTAAGCCTGCATAACCGCCTCGGCTACCAAAGGAGCCTTCGACGGCCAACGGCGGTACACCGTTTGAACGGCCACCCCCGCGATCGCGGCGACCTTGTCCATCGACACTCCGCGATAGCCCGATTCGACGAGCAGCGTGCGCGTTGCGTCGAGGATCGCGTCGTGCACGGCCGCGCTCCGCGGTCGCCCTCGCCGGGGTTGGCTCACACGAACAAGGTAGAGCAAGGGTTTCATGCCACCCCTAGGCAGCGACGCAAAAGTGTGTCACCATTTACGAGAAAATTTCTCTCGTAATTGAGTGAGACGTGCAGATGGACCCATCGCCATGATCAACAGCGACAATGTGGGCTCGCGACAATGCTTGGGCCTGTCGGTCAGCATGATCGGTTTGGCTCACTTCGTCGCGCCGCGTTACTTCGACCCCATCAACGGCCTCGGCTTCCCCAACCACGCCCGTACGTTCACCTACGTCAATGGTGCACTCGAAACGCTGATAGGACTCCTCATGGCGAGTCCCGGGACGCGTCGGCAGTACACGGTCGTATCCACCTGCTACGCCATCTATCTCACGACTGCCATCCTGCTCACCCAACACAGAACCCTTCACGCCCGGGGCGACGTCGTCGCGCAATCCAGTTAGCAACCACGATGTCGATCACCAAGAAGGCCAAAAGGATTCGCAACGCCATCGAACCGGTGGGCCGTGCGGTCCGAATGAACGTCGCGGCGGCAATCCGGACGCGCCGACGGGGCTACGACGGTTGGACCGGCGCGATCAACACCGATTACGACCCACAGGATCCCGTCACCGCCGCCCAGCCCTTCGAGGCGTACCGCGCCCTGCACCGAGGCGGCCGCGTGCATTACAACCCGCGGCGCGCCACCTTCATCGTCAGCCGTCTGGACGACGTGCGGGCGGCGCTGCGCGACACCGACCAGGTCACCAGCACCCAAGGAGTTACGCGCCTGCGCATGTCCGCTCCGTTGGCGGTCCTCACCGACGGCGACGAACACACCCGGCTGCGCAAACAAGTCCAGCCGGGATTCAGCAAGGGCGCCATGAACTCCTGGCGGGAGATGACCGAGGGGCTGGCCGTCGAACTCGTCAGCGACGTCATCAATAACCCCGGATGCGATGTCGTGCAACGCTTGACGATACCGATGCCGATACGTCTGATCGCCCGAATTCTGGGCGTGCCCGACTCCGACATCGACGACTTTCGCCGATGGTCAGAACGCGGCGTTGGAATCATGGAATTCACGCCGACGCCTTTGGGTGTTGTCAACGCCGGCAAGTCGATGATGGCCATGGTGGCGCTACAGCATTACTTCAGAACACAATTCGCGACGGGCGGACTCAAGGGGTCGAATACCGTTCTCGGGCGGCTCATTGAGCACAACACCGACGGCAGCCTCACCGACCAACAGCTCCTGCTCATCGCCATCCACCTGCTGATAGCCGGCAACGAGACCACCACGAACCTGCTCGGCGGAATGTTCGACACCCTCGCACGTCACCCCGACCAGTACGACGTCATTCGCGCCAAACCCGACCTGATTCCCCTCGCCGTGGAGGAACAGCTACGGATCACGACACCCATCCAGAACCTCTACCGCTACACCCGAGCCGACTACCGCATCGGCGACGTCACCATTCCCACCGGATCGCGCGTGCTGCTGTCCTTCGGCGCGGCGAACCGGGATCCCACCGCGTTCGACGAGCCCGATGAGTACCGCGCCGACCGCGACCCGAGAAAACACATCGCGTTCGGCTACGGCGCGCACATGTGCCTGGGAGCGCCACTGGCCCGCATGGAAGCCCAGGCAGTTCTGCACCAACTCGTCACTCGCGTCGCCCGAATCACCGCGGACGGCCCGACGCGATGGTCGAGCCACAGCTCCCTGCGCGGACCAACCCACCTACCGATTCGCCTCACCCCGGTCTGATGAGCCGGCTGGACGCTTCGAGGTGGGAACGCGGGCGCGAAGGGCCACCCCCTCAGTCAACGAGCGCCCGAATGAATGCTGTCTTGCTTGGGGACGGGCTCAGTCGCGTCAACAAAATGAATTCGACGCGGTGCGGAGTCAGCCCGGATATCAGCGTCGGCCAGATATGTCCTTTTTCATCCAGGCTGGCCATCGCTATCACTCGGCGCCCACGAGCGAGCGATGTGATCGAGTAGGTGTCGACACCGGTCTTGACCTGTCTTGCTGTGTGCGGTGAAGTTGGTAATTGGCGTTCGCCCTACACGGCCGGCGTCGGATGGCTGTTCCGCCCCATAACGGAGGAGTTCATGCCCGAATCACGAAATTTGGGTCTCGTATCCATGTACTTGCAGCAGCCTGTATTAGAGGCGCACGGTATTTCGCTTCGGCTCGAACAAGGTTCTGCGGCGGGCCATATGAAGGGGCATGTGACGCTGGACCCAAACACCTGCGGGCTCAACCAATGGGGTGACAGAGAGGTATGCACCCTAATTGCGCCCGACGACCGAGAAGCGGCGGCGACGGCGATGAAGATTCGCGATCCGCTTGGCCTGAATCGGGTCCTGTGGAAGCTCGACGTTGATGGAGTATCGGGGGTGACAGTTCATCTCATCGAGTATCCCGACGGAGATCTGTGGTATCTGACGGTGGAGAGCGAGACGGAGGGCACATCGGTGGTGCCGCTCTTCGAGCCAAGCTCACCTCCGCAAGACTCTCAACACTTTGGCAGGGGGATCGGAAGCCCTGGCTAATGGCTGAAACGAGAATCTGCCCGCGATCAGCCCACTAGGTCTTTCAGATGACGGAGGAATCTCGTGACCGAAGCCGAGTCGACGACCACTGTCGAGGTCTCCTATGACGAGGTTGTCCGGGAGACGGTGATCAACCGTGACATTGCTGTATGTGTCGGTGGGGCGCTGACGCTGATCGTCGGATCGAACGCCAGCACTGGTTACGGTTGGACGGCTTACGCGCGAATCGGTGATCCCGCCGTGGTGCAGCAGCTAAGTCACGAATACCTAACTTCGTCGGAGCAACCGGTGGGCGCCCCCGGTACCGAGGTGTGGACGTTCAAGGCGTTGACAGCTGGTACCACCACGATCGCGACGGACTACCGCGGGCCGAGGACTGGCGGAGAAATAGCATGTAGTCTCAAGGCGAACGTTACCGTGTACTGATTGCTGCCCGCCTAGGTCTCGATGGCCAATCTTGGAAAGATTTCCGACACCAATTCATTTAATCGCCGAAAGCATTTCTCACTGCATCCACCCCGTTTTGAATTTCCCTCACTTTATCCGGCGTTTCTTTCTTAATAGCCTCCATCTTTTTAGTCCACTCGCTTATGCGCACGAATAGCTCGTTACTCTTCGCCAGCGCCGCGTCGAACTTGTCCGACTCACCCTGCAATCTGTTCGCTAACAAATTAAATTTATCTGCCTCACTTTCCCAGCGCGATTTTTCTCCCACAAGATGGTCCCGGCGTTGTCCCAATTCGTTGTCACGTCCAGTGTAATCGAGTATCATTGCATTTTTTTCATTCACATAGCGTGTAGTCAGCTCAGTATGCGAACAGTTCTCAAAAGAATCTCCGTCCGGGCAGTATGTGTACCGGAAATTCTCAATTTTGTCTCGAAATCTCTTGAGGTCCACAACATCGCTATTATATGCTTCTATTCCGGCCTTCCATTCGGATTGCCATTTTCTTAATTCAGCTTCTTTACTCTTTAGCTCATCTTCTTCAGAAAGAAGACGTCGCTGCTCCTCCTCGAGCCCGTCTCTTTCCGTTCTCCACTTTGGATACTCTTCCGCAACTTTCTTTTTAAACTCAAACCCATCCGAGACAAGCTTACCAAGTTGCTCGGATAATTTTCCTATCTCGGCTTTTGCCGCTTGAATTCTGCTCCAAGACATAATAGAACTAGCGTCGAAATGCCAACCTTCGTCTTCAATATTGTTGGTCCAGCCTGCCGCAATTAGCGCCTTTCGAAGACGTTCGCCGTCTCCCCCCCTTATGATATCGATCGCCAGACCGAATTCATGGTTCGATGTTCCTGGTTTATTGGCATTGTTGGCTTGCGGACCTCCATAATACTCATGCTCTATAAACGCAATATACAAATTCGCCTGTTGGGTGCTGTCTCTAAGACCTGACTCAATTTCTATGTAGGGGAATAGCTTATTTTCCATTTCCAAGTATAGTTCGTTAGCCTTATCGTAAAGCGCAGTTGCCTCTGGATGGAGGGAATCTGCTGCGCTATCCCGATTAGCGTTTCGCAGACCCTCCACTTCGAATTTTCCCGTTATGTTCGGGGCGACCCGAGGTATGTCAGTGCCAAACAAATTTTGCGCTGCAGGTCGACAGAGGTAAGTCACTTCACCCAAATCGGAATGCGCATCAGTGATCTCGAAATGCTTAGTAGTCGCCAAGTCGCCCTCGATGCCGACGGCATCATCTCCTAGAATCGGAAGTCCATGTTCTTCAACTTCGTCTAGGCGATATTCTTCTGCGATAAACGACGGCTGATCAGGGACGCTTGAACCGTTCGATGTTTCATTCATGATGCACTCCTCCCATCAGGCGGTGGCCATTTGGTCGCGGCACCAGATCCTATGGCTATCGCTCAGCCGACCACCTTGGCCTCGACCACGTGGTGTCGATGCGAACCTTGTTGGTGCGCAACAGTTTCGCGTCAACACCACCTTTGCCAACAGCGCCTGATTGAGCCCCACCATCGCATCCTCACCACAACGCGTGCTCAGTTTCATTAGCCCGACGAGGCCGGCGACACTGTGCCTGCCGTTCGACGTGCCGCGGTCTTTGACACGGCGCGGGAGTGACCCTTGCGGGCTGTGACGCGTGTCGTGCCCTTCGTCGGTGCTTGTCTTTCCACGCCCTTCGCCGCTGCGGCCCCTTCGACCACTTTCTTCGGGGCGCTGCGCTTCATGGGGTTTCGCGCCGGGCCTCCGTCACCGGTCCGCCGCTGACGGTGGCCGTTACCGAGCTGTCGTGACGGTGTGCTGTCGGCGGCGATCATGGGCGCCGCCGCGGTCAGTTCTTTGGCGAATCCCTCGTGAAGTTCGCCCTGAGCACAGAGAGTGTCTCGGACTAGATAGACGCGGTAGTTGTCGTCGTGCCACTGGCTGACGAAGAAGGCCATGCCGTCTGGTTCATTGAGGCGGCTCAGCGGTGAAATGTAGCCCCCGTACAGCTGCTCGATCGCAGGTTTGCCGGGAATGCGCCCATCCGAGGCGTACACGACGCGGCTCTGGGTGCCGCGCCAGTCATCCTGAGGGGTTCGCACGGTCCTGGCCTCTTGCCAGCCGTTGGCGGCGTCGAAATAGGACAGCACGCAGTTGCCTTCGATGTAGCGGAAGCACAGTTCCCCGTAGGCGCCTTGGAGTATGGCGGAGTCCTCCGTGTCATTCGGGATGCCCCATCCCCAGCGGGTGCCATCCCATCCCCAAGGCTCCCAATAGCCGAGCGGAAACTGGCTGGCCCGGTTTCTCCACATCCAAATGCCATACTTTCGCTCAATTCCCCCGGTCCCGAAGATGTAGATGTAGTCGTCGATCCGGTCGAACGTCAGCATGGTGTTGCCGGGGTGCGTGGTCAGCACGCCGGCGCCCGGATGCACACGTAGGCCATCCCCGACGTGATCGAGCTTTAACAGCGGCTGCCCGCCTGAGGCCTGCCACCAGTCGACCAAGTCATGTGAGCGCCAGAATTCTGTCCGAAACTGCGCACCGTGTGCGTCCAGTTTCCCTTGGCTCACCATCACCGCGACATACCACCAGTCACCGACCCGGATGAAGTCGCAGGGCAAGACGGTGTCGTAGTCGGGGTTCTTATGAGCGTAGTCCCACAGTTGCCGGCGCGGAGCCATGGCAATGCCGTTGCCAGGCGTGGGAATGCCCCGCACGTTGAAGTCACTGTCGTACATGACAATTGACGGCGACTGCCAGTCTTGGCCCCAACCGAAGCTGAAGTTGTCGCCGAACATCGTCGCGATCGCATTGCGGGCAGGGTCCCACCGCATGATGCCCAGATCCGCGGCATCCATGCCAACACACGAGGTGATGCCCGGCCCGGTCACCCACCGTGGCCCTGCGAAGTCTGCCCTCGCTGGGACAAGCTGCTCGCCCTCGGATGGGGGTGCAGCTGTGGTGCGAGCCGCCACGGCGGGGGGCCGCGGCGCGATCTCCGGCACGGCGGGTGGCTGGCGGGCAACCAACTCTTCAGCACGTACCGCCGTTGCCTGCAGGGCTCCTTCGGCGTATGTGTAGCCCTTCGGCGGAATGAGAGTTGCGACCTGGTGAAACGAACACCAATACCCGAAGGGTTGAAATCCTGAGTCTGCAATCCATACCGCCTCCGCGCCCGGTGTGTTGTCGTAGCCCATCGCGGCGACGTAGTGATAGACAGTGCCACCTTGATACAGTGGCGACCTGCTGCCTTTCGTGCCCTGCGGATAATTGGATGGCGGAGCAACCCAGTTCATGATTACACCCCAACCGGCGTCGATGCTGCGGACGAGATCGCGCCACAGCCGGTCGCGTTGGGCCGCGGTCGGCGGGTCGTTCGGCAAGTAGATCGACATATAGCCGGCCTCTGGCGCCCGCTGGTCAAGGTCCTTCTCGATCAGCCCGACGTAATCCGTCCCCCCTAGGTGTGTGCCGATCGAGAGGGCCAACTCTTGCTCGGAGACGATGATCCCGCGGGCGTTGAGCACGACCTGTGTGGCGGCCGGGCCGCACCAGAAGCCGGTTTCCTGCGGGACGATGCTGTGGTCGTAGGGCAGTATCTTCTCCACGCCAGTGACACCAGCCCGCACGCCGCACATCTCCTGCGTCGCGTTCGACCTCAGCCCATCCGGCGTCACCGGCCCCGACGGATATGTCAGCTCATGCCACGTCATCGGAGTCGACGGGGGCATCCGGCCGCCCGTCGGCATCGAGGCGCGGGTTAGTGGCGCCGCTACAATCGGCTTCGCTGCCGGCTGCAATCCCACAACGGGGACATCGGATTTGGCGAAATCCAGCCGGATTTCGCCCGCTTCCTGAAGCCGCTTCAGCAGCACCATAGCGCCGCACTGCTGGCTGACGGCTGTTTCCGACCATTGGCCGTCACCGACGTACTTCCCGCTCGTGTATTGATTGCTGTAGCTCCACAGGTACGGGGACTTCACGTGCGGGTGGTACAAGCGATATCCGAAGCCGTTGAACTTCTCAAACAAGTACGCCAGGTGCTCGACTGACCAGTCCGTGACCTGTGCGAGCCCGTCGTATGCCATTGCGTCAGAGGCGCTTTCCTCCCACGTGAATGGCGGATCGCCGCAGGGGGGCCGCCCCGCCGGCACGTGCACCGTGCGCCCGGTCAGCGGGTCACCATTGTGCAGATGCCTGGTGAAGTCCCCACCGGCTTCGAGATTATGAATGATCGCAATCGCAAACCAAGGGACTTTGGTCAGCCCCTCGACCGTGCGGTACCGTTCCTTCTCGGCAACGATGCGTTGAACGATCGAATCAATTTCGGGCAACTTGCTCTGGCGAATTGCCATCGACGCCCACAGGTCCGAGTATTCGGCCTTCAGGTCGCAGAAGTCTGACCCGCCTGGAGTTCCTTTCGTGCCGGCTGCGAAGCTGCGGTAGTCCAGATCAGCTGGCGTGAAGGTGTATTCCTGTTTGAATTCCTCGATTTCGCGGTTCTTATCGGCCAGGAACCCGTCGATCGGGGATGGCGTGTCGCTTTCCTTCCCGGACGCAGACGCTTTCGTCGCGTTGGCGGTGCTTGTGGTCGCCATTGTGGATCTTACCTTTCTTGCCCTGCCGCTGAATGTGATGCAATTTCAGCGCTGTGTTTTTCGAGCAAGGCGCTAGCGGAGCGTACGACCGCTTGAATGTGCTATCTATCCCCCGCAGAACGCGATGCGGTTTGTGCTCTTCCATTCGACGCCATCCACCGGCAGGCTAGTAGGGCCGAAAGTCTCTAGGGGACAAGCCTTCAAGATCAGGCGAGCCGGCCCGGCAGAGTCGGGTCCGGTTGTGCATCACCCGGTTGAAGGGCACCCCCCGGTCGGCAGCGTGTTAGCGCGGAAAGCTCAGCAGCCCCGCGCCGATCATGACCGAAGGAAAGCTGGAAGCTCCCGCATCGTGCCCGTGATTCTCGACGTGACAAGTCTGTGAAAACGTGACTGCCCTTAATAGCTCCTTGTCCGAGCGTCTCGGCGCCGTGGTAATCAATGCTAGAGCGTCGAGAGTGGGCCGACGGAGGCAGTTGCATCAGCGGGCATGCAACTGCGGCCTCACGATCGTGTTCGTGACTTTCCAGCCGTTACCCTGCCGTCGCCTGAATCAGCCACTGAGACAGGATGTCTTGTCCAAGCCCCGGCTCATCACGCCGAATTATCATACCGGCAAATGAAATTAGGTTCCTGCCGGTCTGGACGTTCCTCCACCTCATGGCCACCGGAGGGCGGCCGCGAAATCGAAAATCAGCCGGCTCTTGGTCAGGATTCCTCGAAGTCGTCAGGCATCGGGATTTCCCCTAGGTCCCAACGTATATGGGCGAGCAGCTTCTCATGCGTCCCAGGCTCCGACCACATCGCGCTGCCGCCGGACTTCGCAAACTCTGGGATGTCGCCGGGGTCGAGAGCGTCAGGATCGCCGCCCGCGGAGAACACGGCAGTATGCACCGCGTCATAGCCGACGGGGATGAACTTGACTGGGAGCTTCTCAAACAGCTTCTGTTCCCATCCTGGCCCTTTGTCAGGACCCCAGAAGAACGTCGCGTCGTGCGCGCCGAAATACGCCGCATACACCCCTGCAGAACCTGGACCAGATGGCTCCTGAAGATCCCAAAGCTTTGCCAATTGACCCTTGTTGTTCCGCTTCGGCTGGGGCAGCACAGTGGCGTACGCGGTGGCGTCGTGGGCAAGTTGCCCCGCCACCTGCAACAATCGTGCGGGTGAGCCAGCGTCGATGTCCGTGATGTCCATGTTTGGTTCCACGCGGTACTCGTGGCCGAAACAGTCCTCGTCGCCGACGCCAGGATACAAATGCAGGCCAAACACCCGTTTGCGATTGGTCCACCGCTCTCGCAAGCAGTCCTCGCCACTTCTGGGGTGGAGCAGGTCAGCATGCCATGTAAATTCAGTCTCGGACCAGGCAAATTCGTCGGCAGCGGCTTTACTTTGATGGATTAGCATCGGCAAAGCCGTCTCGTCCAATACGGTGCCAGGCAGGACCACTTTATGTAATCGGTGCTCGTTGTCTCGGTGGTCTGGGAGGCCCCATTCCGGTCTGTACGAGGAGTGTTCTCTGGGCTCGGGGAAGAACGACAGTAATCCGCTGTGTCTGAAGACTTCATCTTCGTAGTCGCCCTTGAGTGGGGAGGGTGCCCCGACCCAGGCGAAGTGCGGTTCGCCGGTGACGGTGGTCGAAATGATCGGATACAAGCGGTAGGCGTTAGCGATTAGCAAGTCCGCTGCCGCCAGGCTTGTCGCCGGAGCGCACCCGTCTGGCCGCGTGGTGTGCCGCATCGCATTATTCGGGTAAGGATTTTCCTGATAGTAGTACTGCGGATTCTGTTGCCCGCCGCGTTCGACCACAGCTACCACGCCGAAGGGAGCTTCCTTGAGCCACTCGTAATTGTCGATCCAAAACCGGTAGTGCTCGTACATCCCGAAGTCGTAACGCTCAAACTGCGCTTTCAGCTTGCGTTCTAGGGCTTGCAGCAAGCTGAGGCCGGGCTTTGTGCCCTGGTCCGTCAGCGTGTCGGTGAGAAATGCCCTCACCGCATCCAGCGCCAGCCGGAATGAGGCGGCTTTCGTTTTAATATTTACTTCGTTGCCGAGTTTATCGCGAACCACGCCTTGGAAATTGGCACAGAACTCCAGGTACTGCGCGAAGATACCTCGGATCGAAAGCCACACCAGAGACTGGCCGAACACAAGCTGGGAGGTCGTGCGTGCCAGACTTATTCCAAGCCCATCGAATACTTTTTCCCACGGCCAGTACTCGTAGCCGCTGGGCATATAGCCGCCCAACGGTAGCGGTTCTTCACCAGTTCCATCCCCGCCGCTGCTGTCCCCACCACCGCTGTTCTCCTCGGCACTGGCATAGAAGCCGCCTACTCCGCGCAGGGAAGCGGATGCCTCATCATCGACCGACAACCGTGACTTGGCAGCCGACCGCGGAATAGTCTCGGAAACTTGATCCTCGACGTGAACCTCACCGAAGGCCGCTTTATTGATCTGCTCCTCGGTGGTGTCCGCCGCGAGTTTCTTCAGCGTGTCCAGTTCCTTGTCGACCGCCTCTTTGGTCTTCTCAGGATCCGCCGGGGGGGCTGCAGCGTCGCCGAATAGAGTCTTGAATTGCAAGGCTTTGATCGCTTGCCCGAGGATACCGGGGAGTTTCGGCACAGTAATATCGACGGGCTTGGCGGAATACTCCAGTTTCGGATTGTCCGGTGCATCCACCACTTCGGGTGCCTCTTTTGACCACGCCTCACCACTGGTGAACTGGTCAAAGCTTTTGGTGTTGAGGTCATTCGCCACTTTTTGCGCCCACTTCGCAGGCGAGGATTGACCGGGCTGGCCGAACGCTCCCGCCCTGAAACGCGTCGTGACGTTTTGCTCTGCGTGCGTTTTGACGTACTGACCCGCAGCCTCGGCGCCCACAAAGGGAAGGGACGCCGCGATTCCCCCGCCCATAGTGAAAACATTCTCAGTGTTGCCGGTGTCCATTTGGAAAGCACCTTCAAAAACCCCGTAGGCCACCAGATCGAGCCTGCGAACGAAGCCCGTGCCGAACGTTTCGTAGAAGGAGTTCAGAGCACGATCTAACGCTAAGTAATCGGCGGCGGTCGCGTCTTTTGACGCCGCGTCGACGGCGGCTTTCTGGACGGCCTCGAACTTGTCCCGGAAGCCTTTCGTCGTGCAGCTGTAAAGCTGATCTGGCGTGGCGCTCTTGTCCAATTCGACGAAACTCATCGCCTTGCTAACACCGACAATCGCCGCTTTCGATGATCGACGACACGCATTATCTGTCTGCTTCGCGTAAAACTTCGCAGAAAAATCGACGATTCCGAGGTTCAATTGCATCGATGCAGACGCGTTCCAGCCCCATGTATCTTGCGACTTGCTGTCGGTGCCCCCGACTCGTATTTCGGTTTTTAACTTACCGCCAGGCCTAACAATCAATAGCTCGCTCGCAGCCAGTTTTTTCCAGAGGAACGCCCGCGTTGACCGCATTACTCTATTCGTGTCGGTATTAATGGGCGTGCCAATGGTAAGCTCGGCCAACTCTTCGGGATAATCGTCTTGCAGCCAGTCTTTATCATCTTTGGCAGACATTAAAGTTCCCCTTATCCTCAATTCGCCGCAGTGTCGACGCAAGGCTACGACACGCGACGCTACGCCGCCCCGAAAAGCAGGCAAGGGCCAAAAGTCCCCAGCCCGAGTCTCAAGACTGGATTGGGGGCAGGAAACCGATTGGCGCGTACAGGCCAAGTCGATACATCTGTGGAACTGAACTGCATTGGCACACAACAGAATTCAACTAACATAATTCTCAGTGCTGGGGCCCGCCGTAGGCCGGCTCGCCTCTGCGTTTCGGGCGCCGCGACCAGTGCCGATTTGTCGGCGCCGTGAACACTCAATTGACCTCGGAAATCAATGCCAGGGCGGTCGCGATGGGCCGACGGAGGCAATTGCATCAGCGGTCCTGCAACTGCGACCTCACGGTTGTGTTCGCGACTTTCGAGCCGCTACCCAGCCGCCGTCTGAATCGACCGCCGGGACAGGACGATTCGTCCAAGCCCCGGCTCATCACCCCGAATCATCACAGCGGCAAGTGAAATTAGGTTCCTACTGCTAGAAGCCTCATGATCACGATATCCACGACGATTTGACACGCTTCACTGCGATGCACAGACAACGCGATCACCAATGCCGACAGTGGGCCGCCGGGTGGTCAGGGGCTTCCTCCCAGTCAGCACCGTGCCCAACACGAGCCTGCGACAACGTGTCCGAGGACGCAGTCTGCGTTGGTGCCGTCGGCAGTGGCGAACCATCCCGGGTTTCATGCGCACCTGGTTACGCGTGACCGGTGCGAGGTTCGACGTTGAAGTCAACACCGATTTAAGACGAAATGGTCAATTTGTGCCGATTTCACCGCCCTGCTGATGACGCTGTGCGTTTATCAGCGTGACCTGTTTGACGGCGTCTGCGCCGAAGTAGCCGCCAACGACCACTCCGACTAACACCGTGAAGTTTGCGACAAGGTCTTTGGCCAATTGTGTCTGGTCTTGGCCGAGGTGGGAAAAGGTCGCCCAACCGACAATGACGAGGTATGTGGCAACGAAGGCGGCCGCAATGGCGTCGCGCATCGAGTTCCTATCATAACGGCCCGCCCCGCGGTGGCGCTGCAGAAGCCAGACGCCCAGGAACGTGGCTACCGCAATTACCGCACCGCCGGCCTCTAGCGGCCCGTTCCAACCTTCGAAGCGCTTATTCAAGAACGGGGCGCCTGCGGCAACGACCACATCTCCCACCACAAGCGCCGCGGCGCCCCACCGGGCTAAGCGTTGCTGTTGTATTTGGAATGATTGTCCAGTGATTTCGCCCCTGCGCAGGAGCGGTTGCTCGGTGCTGGCAACGGTCTGTCCGCGGACACCATCACCTGGTAAGCGGTTAGGATTAGCCTCATCGATCCCGCCCGCAACGACGTCAGTCATGACTAACTCCCCTATCGAAATCCGGCAGAGGTCACCAGCGTCCCTCGCTGGGGCGCGCCGATATAGGGCCGAATGTCTATCGACGCTGCTGACGGGTAAGTGTCGTCACGGTTGTACACAAAGCACGCAATCTGGTTAATAGGGTTGTGTTCCCAAATCCGTTCCCAATGCAGGCGTTGCTCCGCTTCCTGCACGCACCTCCTGGACGCGTCCTCGGCAGCCACCACATCGACCCCGACCACAGCTACTGGCGTAACCAAAACAAAACCCCGGCCGATGGCCGGGGAACCTGTAAGCAATGACTCATCTGTCACCTATGACTCGACTCATCACATCAGTGGAGCTAAGGGGACTCGAACCCCTGACCCCCACACTGCCAGTGTGGTGCGCTACCAGCTGCGCCATAGCCCCAAGTCGTGCCCATCGAAGCTACACCACCCGCTACCGTCCTTCAAAGTTGCTGGTCAGGCGGGCTCGAGGGCCGTCCGCGTCTCCGGCGCCGGCACCCAGGCGACGGCGGCGACCAACAGGACAACCCCACTGATCGCGAACGCCCAGCCGTAGCTCAGGTGCTCGGCGACCCAGCCGACCGCTATCGAGCCGACGATCGCGCCCAGATCCGACGCCATCTGCACCGCGGCCACCGGAGTGCCCGCGCGCGCCTCTCTGCCGAGGATGTCGGCGACGGCGGCCTGCATGGGCGACATGAAGATCCCCGTCGTCACGCCGGACACAAACCCCACGACCATGAACGCGGGCAGCGACGCCACGACGCCCAGGCCGGCGGTGGCCACACCGGACGCGGCCAGGCCGACGATCAACAACGTGCGCCGTCCCATCCGGTCGGACAGGTAGCCGCTCGGAATGACGGCCACCGCATTGCCGGCCGCGAACGCCGCGAGCACCACGCCGATGACGCCGACGCTCCGCCCCATGACGTCGGAAATGAACAGCGGGACCAGCGCGACGCGGAGCCCGAACGCCGACCAGCCCATCGCAAAATTGGACAACAGCGCCGACCGATACGCGCGGAACCCCAACGCTTCTCGGATCGTCACCGTTGATCGTGTCGGCGGCAGGGGCGCGGCCAACGTCGAATTCCGCAGTCCGTAGAACAGCACCACGGCCACCCCCAGCATTGCGGCGCCGTAGACGATGAAGGGAGCCGTCAACCCCCAGCCCGCCACCAGGGCGCCGACCGCCGGCCCGCCGACCGCGCCGATCATGAACGAACTGGTAAAAATGCCCGCGATTCGCCCACGCGCGTCGGGCGGGCTGATATGGATCATCAGCCCCAAGGCCGCGACGTAGAACAGCGTCGAACCCAAGCCGCTGAGGGCGCGGAAGAACAGCAGTTGCCAGTACGCATGGGAGAACGCGCACGCGGCGGTGGCCAACCCAACGATCAGCAAACCGCCGATGTAGATCCGCCGTTCACCCAACCGTTGCGCCAACAGTCCGCTTATCGGTGCGAAACACAGTCGGGTCAACGAGAAGACGGTGACCAAGAAAGTCACCGCCTCGATGCTGACCCCGAAGGTACGGGCGAAGGCGGGCATTGCCGGCGAAATGACGCCGTAGCCCAGTGCCACCATGATGTTGGCCCAGCTGAGGATCCAGACTTCGCGCGGAAGCCGCGCAGAAGAAGAGCCGCGTCCCCCCGGGCGGGCGAGTCGGAGGGAACAAGTCACCCAATGACTTTATTAACTACCTCGCGCGCGGTTTCCTGCACCTCCACCAAATGCTCGGGTCCGTTGAAAGACTCGGCATAAATCTTGTAGACGTCCTCGGTGCCCGACGGCCGCGCAGCAAACCACGCGTTGGCGGTCGTCACCTTCAATCCACCCAGTGGCGCACCGTTGCCGGGAGCGGTGGTGAGTTTCGCGGTGATCGGCTCCCCCGCCAATTCGGTGGCGGTCACCTGCTCGGGTGAGAGCTTGGAAAGCCGCGCCTTCTGGTCGCGGTCGGTCGGCGCGTCGACGCGGGCGTAGAACGGGGTGCCGTACTCGGCGGTCAGCTCCCGATAGCGCTGCGACGGGCTCAGGCCGGTGACGGCCAGGATCTCCGAGGCCAGCAGCGCGAGGATGATGCCGTCCTTGTCGGTGGTCCACACCGAGCCGTCGCACCGCAGGAACGACGCCCCCGCGGACTCCTCGCCGCCGAAACCGATGGTGCCGCCGATGAGTCCGTCGACGAACCACTTGAACCCGACCGGCACCTCGACGAGCTTGCGGCCGATGCCGGCGACCACGCGGTCGATGATCGACGAACTGACCGCCGTCTTGCCGACGGCGATGCCGTCCGGCCACGAGGGCCGGTGCGTGTAGAGGTAGTCGATGGCCACCGCCAGGTAGTGATTCGGGTTCAGCAGTCCCTCGTCGGGCGTGACGATGCCGTGCCGGTCGGAGTCGGCGTCGTTGCCCGTGGCGATCTGGTAGTGGTCGCGGTTGGCGATCAACGAGGCCATCGCGTCCGGCGAGCTGCAGTCCATCCGGATCTTGCCATCGTGGTCGAGCGTCATGAACCGCCACGTCGCGTCCACCAATGGATTGACGACGGTCAGGTCCAGGCCATGGCGCTGGGCGATCTCGCCCCAATAGTCCACGCTGGCGCCGCCGAGCGGGTCGGCGCCGATCCGCACCCCGGCCTCCCGGATGGCGGCGACGTCGACCACGTTGGGCAGGTCGTCGACGTAGGTGCCCAGATAGTCGTAGCGCTCGACGCTGTCCAGCGCGCGGGCCAGCGGGACCCGCTGCACGCCCGAGCCGGTGCGCAGAATCTCGTTGGCGCGCTTGGCGATTGCGTTGGTGGCGTCGGTGTCCGCGGGACCCCCGTTGGGCGGGTTGTACTTGAAGCCGCCATCGGGCGGCGGGTTGTGCGACGGCGTGACCACGATCCCGTCCGCCAGGCCCTCGGTGCGCCCACGGTTGTAGGTCAGGATGGCGTGGCTGACCGCCGGCGTTGGCGTGTAGCGGTCGCGCGAGTCGATCATCGCGACCACGTCGTTGGCGGCCAGCACCTCGAGGGCCGAGACCCACGCCGGCTCCGAGAGGCCGTGGGTGTCGCGGCCGATGAACAAGGGACCCGTGGTGCCGTGAGCGGCGCGGTATTCGACGATGGCCTGGGTGATGGCCAGGATGTGCGCCTCGTTGAATGCACCGTTGAGCGCCGACCCGCGGTGACCCGAGGTGCCGAACACCACCTGCTGAGCGACGTCGTCCGGGTCGGGCTCGATCGAGTAGTACGAGGTGACCAGGTGGGGCAGGTCGACGAGGTCTTCGGGCTGGGCCGGCTGACCGGCGCGCGGGTGGGCCATGGTTACCAATTCTGCGCGTTGCTGTAGTCGCGTGTCCCTCTATGCTGCGAAGCGTTCATCCGCTGGAAAGGAAGCGATTCGTGGCCCGACCCGACTATCGCGAGCTGGCCGCGGTTTTCGTCGGCGGCGCGATCGGCGCCCTGGCCCGTACGGCGCTGCAAGCCGTCGCCGTCCGCGACCCGGAGCACTGGCCGTGGGTCACATTCACCGTCAACATCGTCGGCGCCGCGCTGGTCGGTTACTTCACCACCCGGCTGCTGGAACGGCTGCCGGTCTCGAGTTACCGCCGCCCGCTGCTCGGCACCGGATTCTGTGGTGGCTTAACGACTTTCTCGACGATGCAGGTCGAAACCGTGCGGATGATCGAGCACGGCCACTGGGCGGTGGCCGCCGCCTACAGCGTCAGCAGCATCGTGCTGGGGTTCGTGGCCGTCTATCTCGCCACGGCTTTCGTGCGTCGGGTCCGGGTGCGCCGATGACGACAGTCTTGGTGTGGTCCGGCGTGGCGCTGGTCGGCGGCATCGGGTCGGTGCTGCGCTTGGTGATCGACCGCGCGGTGGCCCGGCGCGTGGCCCGGTCGTTTCCGTTCGGAACGCTGGCGGTCAACATCAGCGGCGCCTTTCTGCTGGGATTCCTCGGGGGGCTGGCGCTGAGCAAGGACGCCGCGCTGGTCGTGGGAACCGGTTTCGTGGGCGCCTACACCACCTTTTCCACCTGGATGCTGGAAACGCATCGCCTCGGCGAGGAACGGCAGACGTGGACGGCGCTGGCCAACGTCGTCGTGAGCGTCGCCCTCGGCATCGCCGCGGTGGTCCTCGGGCAGTGGGTGGCGTCGCAGGTTTGAGCCTGGCGCTCAGGCCTCGCGGAGCTTGGGCACGTCGTCAGGGGTGCGGGGCAGCGCATACAGCGCCATTCGCCGGTTCGACATGTCGTGCTCGCCCAGGAACACGCAACCGGCGCGCTCACAGAATCGCCGCGCCGTCTTGTTCCGGTAATCGGGATCGAACATGATCCGGCGACACCGTGGATCCTGGTCGAGCACGCTCGCGACGAAGTAGGGCAGTACGTATCCGGCGATACCCCGATTCACGAACTCTTCGTCGGCGATGGCGGCATGTATCCCCAAGTCGTAGGGGTCGGCCTCGTACCGGGTCGCGATGGAATCCTTTGCGGCCCGGTACAATTCGATGTAAGCGTGGTCTTGCCCATCCTGGCTGGCAAAAAACGGTCGCGAATAACTGCCGTCGAGTTGCGCGCTGAGGTATCGGTGCCAGCGCTCGGGCGGCCAGGCGTATTCCCATGATTCGGCGAGGGCGGGCCGGTTCATCCACTCCGAGATCATCTCGGCATCGGCGTCCGGGTCGGCAAGCCGGAATGCATACGGATCGGGAACCTCGGCGACACCGGGCGGCGGCGGCACGCGACGCACCTCGTCGTCGATTTCGGTCAGTTCCCGCGGCAGGATCACTTCGGGTTCGCTCATATCAAACGCGCAGCCTACTTGCCGGCTCACAGGAGCGTCGCCAGCACCGCCGCGTGGCTGCCGTCCACCTCGCGGACGGCGGTCACCAGGGTCACGACGCCGCGCTTCGCCAGCCTGCGCAGCTCCGCCAGGGCCGCATTGCCATGCAACTCCTCGGTGTAGCGCGCCTTGAATTCGTCGAACCGTTCGGGGTCATGGTGGTACCACTCGCGCAGCTCCTTCGACGGCGCGACGTCTTTGCACCAGATGCCCACCCGCGGGTCGTCCTTGCGGACCCCGCGCGGCCAGATGCGATCGGCCAGCACGCGCTGGCCGTCGTCAGGATCGACGTCGTCATACACGCGCCCCACCCGGATTCGGCTTTTGGCGCTCACACCGACCACGGTAGCCATGTCGGCGGCATCGGTTAGTATCGAAAGTATGTTCGAATGCAGTGGCGACGAGGCCGCCCTCATCGAGGGGATTGCCGAGTTGGAGCGGGAGAAGTCCGCGGCGGCCGCCGGCCAGGCGCGGTTGGCAGCGGCGCTGGATGCGCTGCGCCGCTCGAACGAGGCCGAGGCCGGGGTGCCTGCCGCCCAGCGCGGCCGTGGGCTGGCCAGCGAGATCGCCTTGGCGCGACGCGATTCCCCGGCCAGGGGCGGCCGGCACCTGGGCTTCGCCAAGGCCCTGGTCCACGAGATGCCGCACACGCTGGCGGCCCTGGAATGCGGCGCGCTGTCCGAATGGCGGGCCACGCTGATCGTGCGCGAGAGCGCGTGTTTGGACGTCGAGGATCGCCGCACGCTGGACGCCGAGTTGTGCGCCGACCCGGACGACCTCGACGGCATGGGCGACGCGCGGGTGGCCGCCGCCGCCAAGGCGATCGCCTACCGACTCGACCCGCACGCCGTGGTCGAACGGGCGGCCAAGGCCGAGAACGAGCGCACCGTCACCATCCGGCCGGCGCCCGACACGATGACGTATGTGACTGCGCTGCTGCCGGTGACCCAGGGAGTTTCGGTGTACGCGGCGCTGCGGCGCGAGGCGGACATCCGCTGTGACGGGCGCTCCCGCGGGCAGGTCATGGCGGACACCCTGGTGGAGCGGGTCACCGGACGCGACGCGGCGGTCCCCACCCCGCTCGCGGTCAACTTGGTGCTGTCGGACGCGACGCTGCTGGGCGGCGACAGCGCACCGGCCGAGATCTGCGGCTACGGCCCCATTCCGGCGGCGGTCGCCCGGGCGATGGTCGCAAGCACGCTCGCCGACCGGCGGTCCCGGGCGACGCTGCGCAGGCTCTACGCGCATCCGCGTTCGGGGGCGCTGGTGGCGATGGAGTCACGGGCGCGCCTGTTCCCACGCGGCCTGGCGGCCTTCATCGAGCTGCGCGATCAACGTTGCCGCACGCCCTACTGCGACGCGCCGATCCGGCAGCGCGACCACGCGCGGCCATGGGCCGCGGACGGGCCGACCACCGCGGACAACGGTTTGGGCTGCTGCGAGCGGTGCAACTACGCCAAGGAGGCCGCGGGCTGGCGGGTCCGCACCAGTACCGACGAAAACCACACGCACACAGCCGAATTCACCACGCCGACGGGTAAGACATACCGGTCGACGGCCCCGCCGCGCGCACCCACGATCGAATACACCGAGGTCGAATTACGAATCGGCGTCGCCCTGGCTCGACACGCCGCTTAGGCGTTCGACGTCGATTACCTCGCCGCGATTGATGCTGACCCAGTCACGCCCATCGAGATAGGGCTGCAGGCTCCGGCCGATGAGTTCGAGATCGGCCGGCGCCTTGGGCCGCTGCAATTCGTAGACGTGCGGCAGCTCGGCCATCCCTGCCACGACGTTCCACAGCGTCACGGCGGGCGGGCCGGTCGGCGGATCCACCAACACGGGCCCAAACAGGCACTGCCCCAACAAGAACAGGGTCGGCACGCCGAACCCGCCCGCGTCGACGACGCGCTGATGGTCTTCGCGGATCTCGTCGTGGGTGGTGGGGTCGGCCAGGGCCTCGTCCAAGACTGCCGCGTCAACCCCGATGTCGCCCAGCAGCTTTCGCGCCACTGCAGGATCGTGCGGCTTGCCGCCCAGGGTGTGCAGTTCGCGTCCGATTCCGCCGTACCAGCGGTCCAGCAACGCCATGTCCGTCCGGCGCAGCAGCGCCCCGATCCGCATCAGCGACCAGCCGTAGGACCAGTCCCGCTCCCACGGGTGCTTTTGGCCCTCCGACCGGTTGATCTCCTCGAGGCTGAAGAACCGCCAATTGACGGTTATGCCGAGCTGCTCACGAACGTCGCGGATCCACAACGACGTCTGGTAGGCGAACGGGCACATGGGGTCGAAGTGAAAGTCCACGGTCCCGCTCATCGGAATCGCTCCTTGGCCTAGTAGTGATAGGTATCCGACGGCGCGGGCGAGTGAACCCTTTCCTCGTCGTCGAACTCCGACACCTCGATGCCGTACGCGCGGCCCAGCTCGAGGATCTTCGTGGCCCGCGCGATCCGCGGCAGGTCGGAGCCGTTGCGGATCTCTCCCCCGTCACGTTCGAACTCGGCGAAAAACTCCTTGGCCCAGGAGATTTCGTCCTGCGATGGCGACAGCCCCTCGTTCACCACCGCGCACTGATCCGGCGTCAGGCAGATCTTGCCGGTCATCCCGAATTCGACGGAAACGGCCGTGGCCTCGATGAGCTTCAACGCGTTGGAGCCGATCGTCGGCCCATCGATCGCGCTCGGCAGGTTGGCGGCCTTCGCGGCGATGGTGAAGCGCGAGCGGGCGTACGCCAGGGTGCTCGGGTCCTCCCCAAAGCCGGTGTCGCGGCGGAAATCACCGATCCCGAACGCGAGCCGGAAGGTGCCTTTGGCCGCGGCGATCTCGGTGATGCGCTCCAGGCCCCGGGCCGTCTCGACCAGCGCCACGATGGGCACGTTCGGCAAGCGTTGGGCGGTCTCGGTGACGTGGTCCACCGATTCGACCATCGCCAACATCACCCCGCCGACGGGCGTACCGGCCAGCGCCGCGAGATCGTCGGCCCACCATGGGGTGCCGAAACCGTTGATGCGGACCCAGTCGGTGTTGCCGGCGCCGAGCCAGCGCACGACGTTGTCGCGGGCGGCCTGCTTGTCCTTGGGTGCCACCGCGTCCTCGATGTCGAGGACGACGATGTCGGCGCGGGAATGCGCCGCGGACTGGAACCGGTCGGCGTGCGCGCCGTTGACCAGCAGCCAACTGCGGGCAAGCACGGGATCGATGCGCCAGCCGATGTCGGCGGGATCCGGCGCCTGGTCGTCGACCTGTTCATACATCTGATCTGTCGCCATGTTCATTCCGTTGGGTGAAATTCGTGTTTCTTACCGTAGTCGCCGGGCGAACCGACGATCACCCGGGCTTGTGCGAGCGCCGCCAGAGCAAGCCACCCACCGCCAGGACGGCGAACACCAGGAACGCGGCCAGCAACGACTGCAGCGCAAAGACCGCGAAGTCGTTGACGTCGTAGGAGTCACCGTCGGAGGCACACTGGAAGCTCACGCTGGTCCCCGACTGGCCCGGCTTGTAGCTGTAGTGCGAGGTGTTGTACGTCATCTCGTATCCGCCGCGGCACACGATGGGGCTCATCCACAGCGCGCTGGACGGGATGAGGGCGGTGGCCGCCGCCGCGATGCCGACGCAGAGGCCGATCCCCCCGCCCAGCAGCGCGACGATCGGCCCGATCCAACCGGCCCCGGATAGCTTGCGCCGCGGCGCGGCGAAGCCCTGACCGCCATCCGCTCCCCGCCGGCCCGGTGCCAGGAAAACCGGATCGGAGGGGTCGCAACGCTGGAAAACGACCTGTCCCCCGACTTTGATGCTGCCGCCGGCGCGCAGGCCCGCGCGGTCCAGGGCGTCCCTGTACTGCTGCTGCGACAGGCCCGCATCGACGACGGCGCGTTTAAGGGCCTCCCGCGGTGGCGTAGCACCCGGTCCCCCGAAGGGTTGCCCGCGATCGGCCTGCAGGGCCTGCGCCAGCCGGCGCGCGTGCTCGTCGATGGCGGCCATCTGCGCGGCGGAGACCTCGGCCGGCTCCTCGACGGGTTGGACTGCACCCGCGGCCGCCCTGGCGTCGGCCAGCTGACGCTCCAGATCCGCGATGCGCTTCTGCTGGGCGAGCTGAAGCTCCAGCTCGGCGATGCGCTGTTGCGGGTCCTGCTGATCCATCAGCAAATGATCGCACTTCGCAAAAATCCTCGGGCGACGCTTCGGGCCTTGTTCTCGCGTCGCTTTTCGTTGGGCTAGAAGCGACTGGTCCCAAACTCTTTCTCACTCATTCGCTCGATCGAGCAGAACGAATTCAGGAGCAAACATGCGTAAGACAATTGCCGTCATTTCTGCCACCGGGGCGCTGCTATTCGGCGGTGCGGGCGTCGCCAATGCCACCATTCAGGGTGCTCCGGCGCCGTCGTCGACCACAACGACGTTGGCGGACAACAACAATGGCCAGAACACCGACCGACACAGCGACAACAACGGCTTGTGGGGGCTGCTCGGCCTGCTCGGCCTCGGTGGACTCGTGGGGCTGAAGCGCCGCAAGGACACCGACGCGGTCACCGGCGTCGCGACACCCACGACCCCCGGGCGTGGCGTCTAACCGTTTCCGCCGAAGCCCCCGTCAGGCACCACGTCTGGCGGGGGCCGGCGTTTACGCATTTCCCCACCGGGTATTTCTTCAACTCCCCTATCACTGGAGGTATCGGCGATGGCCGAGATGATTGTCCAATCACCCGAGGAGGTTGTCGCGTTCCTCAAAGCGCAGCACAACCTCATCGAGGACATGTTCGACGAAGTGCTGCACGCGTCAGATCCCAAGGCGCGTGAGAAGCCGTTCGTGGAGTTGCGCCAATTGCTGGCCGTGCACGAGACGGCCGAGGAGATGGTGGTGCATCCGCGGATGCGCCGCGAGGGCAACGACGGCGACGCGATCGTCGACGCCCGGCTGAAAGAAGAGCACGACGCCAAGGAGCTGCTGTCGCGGATCGAAAAGCTCGATACCACCTCACAGGAGTTCGTCGACGAGCTGACCAAGCTGCGCGACGCGGTGCTCGACCACGCCCGGCACGAGGAGGACGAGGAGTTCCCCGTGCTGCAGCGCGAAGTCGACCACAACGACCTCAAGCGGATGGGCTCGGCGGTGCGCGCGGCCGAGGCCATCGCGCCCACGCGCCCGCATCCGGGCGTGGAATCGGCGAAGCTGAATTTCGCCGTCGGGCCGTTCGCCTCGATGCTCGACCGCGCCCGGGACCTGATCGGCAAGGCCGTCGGATAGCGCACGGCTTTTCCGTAGTCTCGGTGAAGTGAGCGCTGCGCCGGACACCACCGTTGCTTTGCAGGACCGGTTCTTTCGCCAGCTGCCGGAAATGGCCGTGCGCTGGCAGGCCGAAGCGGCCCCCGACTTGCGGCTGCTCGCGATCAACGAGCCACTGGCCACGGAGCTCGGCATCGACGACGGCTGGCTGCGCAGGCCCGACGGGCTGCGGTTCCTGGCGGGCAACCTCGTCCCCAGCGGCGCCACCCCGGTGGCCCAGGCCTACTCGGGCCACCAGTTCGGCGGGTACGTCCCGCGGCTGGGCGACGGGCGCGCCCTGCTGCTGGGCGAGCTCGTCGACGACCGGGGCCGCCTGCGCGACATCCACCTGAAGGGTTCCGGCGCGACGCCGTTCGCGCGCGGCGGCGACGGCCTGGCCGCGGTGGGCCCGATGCTGCGCGAGTACATCGTCAGCGAGGCGATGCACGCGCTGGGTGTCCCCACGACACGATCGCTGGCCGTGGTCGCGACCGGACGGCCGGTGCAGCGCGAGACGGTGCTCCCCGGCGCGGTGCTCGCCCGCGTCGCCAGCAGCCACCTGCGGGTGGGCAGCTTCCAATACGCGTCCGCCACCGGCGACATCGATCTGCTGCGGCGCCTGGCCGACCATGCGATCGCGCGCCACCATCCCGGCGCGGCGGAGGCCGGGCGGCCCTACCTGGCCCTGTTCGAAGCGGTGGTCGCAGTCCAAGCATCGCTGGTCGCCCAATGGATGCTGATCGGTTTCGTGCACGGGGTGATGAACACCGACAACATGACGATCTCCGGCGAAACCATCGACTACGGACCGTGCGCCTTCATGGAGGCCTACGACCCGGACACGGTCTTCAGCTCGATCGATTTCTGGGGGCGCTACGCGTACGGCAACCAGCCGGTCGTCGCCGGATGGAACCTCGCCCGGTTCGCGGAGTCACTTATTCCGTTGCTCGCCAACGACGTTGAGGAGGCGGTGGCGCTCGCCGAGGAGGCGTTCGGAATCTTTAGACCCAGCTACGACGCGGAGTGGTCGGCCGGGATGCGCGCCAAGCTGGGCTTGTCCGACGACGTCGACGCCGAGGTCCTCGGGCCACTGGTCGACGAGTTGCTCGCGCTGCTGAACGAGAGCAACGTCGACTACACGTCGTTCTTTCGCCACCTCGGACGGGCGGCGCGAGGTGAATCCGAAGGCGCGCGCGGGCTTTTCATCAACCTCGCCGGGTTCGACGACTGGCTGTCACGGTGGCGAGCCCTGCGCCCTGACGCCGAATCGATGGACCGCATCAACCCCGTCTACATTCCCCGCAATCACCTCGTCGAGGAGGCGCTCACCGCGGCGACGGCCGGCGATCTCGGTCCGCTGACGCGCCTGCTCGCCGCCGTCACCGCCCCGTATGACGAACGGCCGGGCCTCGAGCGCTACGCCAGCCCCGCGCCGGAGGATTTCGGCGCGTACCAAACGTTTTGCGGCACTTGAACTATTGCGCGACGGCGCGGGACGTCCCAGAAGACGAAGATGAACCTTGTTGCCGTGGCGTTCGCCCGGGCCGCCAGGGTCGAGCCGAACCCGGATGATTGGCCGCAGCTGCGGCGCGCCCTGCTGTTCGGTCCGCTGGCACCGAGTTGTTTCCGGCTCGAAGGCCCGGACGCGCTGCCCGACGCGCCGGCCCGGTTCGCGTGCGACGCCGCCACATTTGGCGCGATCACGTCCAACGAGCTGACCGAGCGGGAGCGCAAGCATTTGTCACTGCTGCAAACGGCCGGTTAGGTCAACCGTTTACGCCAGTTGCGCGAACTCGGCGCGCAGCTCGTCCAACAGGCGAAGCGTCTCGTCGCGAGGCTCGGTGGGCAGCTCCACCAAAACCTGCTCGACCCCCAATTGGAGGTAGCCCGCGAGTTCCTTCGCCGAGTGCGTGCCCATGTGAGTGTTGATCACCGGCACGTCGTGGTCGGCGATGGCGCGCAGCTCCTCAAGCTGGCCGGAGAGCGCCTGCGCCGACGGAGCCATCGCGAGCCAGCCGGCGTTGAGCCGGGCGATGCGCTTGAAGCCCGCCGGCCCGCCACCGAGATACAGCGGCGGATATGGCTTTGTCATCGGCTTGGGCCAACTGTAGATCGGATCGAAGTCCACGAATTCGCCGTGGAACTCGGCTTTCTCCTGCGTCCAGATCTCGATCATCGCGCGCAGCCGTTCCTCGACCACGCGGCCGCGCACCGCCGGATCGACGCCGTGGTTGGCAATCTCTTCGCGCAGCCAGCCGACGCCCACGCCGAAGCGGAATCGCCCACCCGACACCAGATCAAGCGAGACCACCTCCTTGGCCGTCAGGATCGGGTCTCGCTGCGGGACCAACGCGATCCCGGTGCCCACGACCAGTTTCTGGGTCGCCACCGCCGCCGCCGTCAACGCCACGAAGGGATCCAGCGTGCGGTAGTACTTCGGCGGAATCGGACCGCCCATCGGATACGGCGTCTTGGCGT
Organism: Mycobacterium sp. NGS54; assembly: GCF_059812465.1. Taxonomy (NCBI): domain Bacteria; kingdom Bacillati; phylum Actinomycetota; class Actinomycetes; order Mycobacteriales; family Mycobacteriaceae; genus Mycobacterium; species Mycobacterium sp. NGS54. Next base: position 268,955 of record NZ_JCALCS010000001.1, read on the forward strand.
CGACCGGGATGTGCGAGTGCTCGGCCAGGAACAGGGAGGCGAACCCGCGCTCCTCGAGCGCCCGGCCCAACTCTACCGGGCCGATCCCTTCGTCGGTGATGAAAGTCAGGACGCCGATTCGCATGTGCGCTCCCCCTTCACCCCACCCGGGGCCCGTCGAGTCGCGCCCCAAAGCCCAACGCCGATACCGACGATGGCGCCCCCGAGCCCGATGAGCCGCTGAGACGGCTTCAACTTGTCGTGCACGCTCATCCCGCCGAGCAGGTCGGCCGCGTCGGCGCCGCCGGAGGCCAGGAACCAGCCGCGGGTCCCCTTGCCGCGCAGCGCCGCCGCGGTGAGCAGCCCGCCGATCAACGCATCGCGATAGCCCATGGAACGCAGCAACAGTCGCGCCGTCGGCGTCGGCTCCTCGGGATCTCCCCACAACCGGTTCGCCCCGAGGGGGTCGACAAGGAACGAGATGCCCGACGCCAGTCGTATGCTGCCCGCGAGGAGCGCAGCCCGGTCAATAGCCATGGCCCGCAGCCTAGAGCCAATCGCTCCGGTTCACGAGGATGGGGGTTCGCCCGGCGGTGAACCACAGTTCACTGAAATCGCCGTTTTCAAATTAGTAATTTGTCCAACGGGGGTCACGAAAAAGTTGTGGCTCGCTGGCCGACATCAGCAAACCCGTTCCTGTGAAACGCAATTGAGTTACCGCCGTTAACAACATGCGCGCGGCCCCGCCAAAATCCCCGAGACCAGCCACAAGTCCACAAGTTCAATATTGAGCGAAACAATTGTGCATTCGTCTAATAATGGTCTCGGCCAACATTTCTCCGACACACACGCAAACTCACCCGAGACGGGGTTCCCGAAAGTGCCGTGCACGGGCGATCAGCAGATTATTTTTACTACCTATGACGGGACAGGGGGATCCGCGGGCGCGTCCGCAGCAATATGGCGGTCACACGGTCACGCCACGGCGCAGGAAGCTTGCGCCCGACCCCGACGTGCGCCGCGCGATCGTCGACGCCGCCTCGAAATCGGTTCGCGAGCAGGGGGTTCGGGGGCTCAGCGTCGCCACGGTGCTGGAACGCGCGCAGCTGAGCACACGGGCGTTCTACCGGCACTTCGAATCGAAGGACCAGTTGGTTGCGGCGGTCTTTCTGGAGATGACACGCAGCGAGGTGTCGCGGCTGCGGGCCAAGATGTCGGACGCCACCGACCCGATCAAGGCGGTGGCCGCTTGGATCGACGGGCGGCTCGACCTCGCGTTCGACGAGGACATCCGGTCGGAGCTGCGGCAGGTGTCGCTGGAGGCCCAATCGAAAGCGTTCTCCACGCCCGAGACGGTCACGCCCGCGTATAGCGCCATCCTCGAGCCGCTCGTCGAGCAGCTCCAGCGGGGCCTGGAACTCGGCGTGTTCAAGGACATCGTCCCGACCGTCGCGGCCAAATCGATTCACGGCGTCGTATGGGCCGGCACACAGCGGCAGTGGGCGACCAACCATTGGGACCGCGACGACGTCCGCGACCGCGCGGTGCGGTTCTGCCTGCGCGGGCTGGGCGTGGCGCCCCAGACGATCGAACAAGTCACCGCCGCGAGTTAGGCGACGCGGAGTGAAACCAACAATTTTCACTCGGTTGACATTGACAGGTTTCCGGCACCGGATCGGCGGGGTACCTAGGCACCTATGAAACGTCTGTATAACCGGGCCACCCTCGTCTGACCTCATGACCAGCTCGTTAACGCAACGACGCAACAAGCTCGCCCCCGATCCCGACGTGCGGGGCGCCATCGTGGACGCGGCCGCCCAGTCGATGCACGATCACGGCGTCCGGGGGCTCAGCGTTGCTGCCGTGCTGGAGCGCGCGCAGCTGAGCACCCGCGCCTTCTACCGCCACTTCGACTCGAAGGATCAATTGGTCGCGGCGGTCTTCCTGGAGCTGGCCCTCCTGGAGACGCAACGGTTGAGAGGCAGGATGGCGCTTACCGCCAACCCGGTCGAAGCGGTGGTCGCCTGGGTCGACGGGCGACTCGAGCTCGCATTCGGCGAGAACGGCGACTCCGGTGCTCGCCGCCTGTCGCTGGAGGCTCATTCGAAGGCGTTCTCCTCCCCGGAGATGGCCGCGCCCGCATACGGCGCGATACTCGAGCCGCTCATCGAGCAGCTCGAGCGCGGCCTCGAACTCGGCGTGTTCGAGGACATCGTTCCGTCGACCGCCGCGAAATCGATTCACGGCGTGGTGTGGGCGGGCACCCAGCGGCAGTGGGCCACGCATCGTTGGGACCGCGCCGTCGTTCGCGAACGCGCGCTGCGGTTCTGCCTGCGCGGGCTGGGCGTGGCGCCCCACACGATCGAACGGGTCACCGCGGCCTAGTCACTTGGCCGGGCACCCCTCGGCGATTTGGATCGAAGCGGGCCACAGCGCGGCCGTCAGGCCGAAGGCCGCCACGTCGGACGCCGTCGGGAGCACGTTCTCCAGCTACGATGGCCGTCATGGCCGAGCCGTCTCCGGCTGCCGACGAAACGTTCGGGCTCAACCGCGCCGAGACGGTTGCCGTACCCAATCACGGGGCTTCGGATGAAGCCGATCGCACGTCCGCGCGCGACTACGACGACGTCGCGGCCGAACCGCCGGCCGAGCGCGAATCATGGAGCGCCACTTGGCGTAAAGCCGGCGCGCTACTGATGGGCGGTCTGGGGCTGGCCGGCGTGATCGTCCTGGGCTTCTGGCTCTTCAGCCCGCCCCCCAAAAGTCCGCAACCGGCCGCGCCCAACTCCGGCTCGACCGCATCCGCGGCGCCGTCGGCCTCGGCGACGGGACCATCGTCAATCGTGTCCACGCCGGATCAGGACAACAAGTACGTGCAGAACCTGAACGACCACGGCATCTCGTTCGCCAATCCCGAGGCCGCCATCCACAACGGCAAGGTGGTGTGCGACGACATCCGCCAAGGGATGACGGTGCCGCAGATCGTCGGGGCGTTTCGGACGAGCAATCCGGGCCTCGATGCCGACACCTACGTGAGCATCTCCGTCCACGCGTACTGCCCGCAGAACGCCAACCTGCTTGGCCCGGCGTCCTAGCGCGCACTGTACGGACCGCCGCCGCCGTGACAGACTGCGACATCGGCCATTGACGTGTCGTTGAACTCCGGAGCGCAAACGGTGCGATATTGATTGGACTTGGGGTTGCCTGGGGAGCCCGGGCGAGGGGTCGGCGTAGTCCACGAAGCGCGCGCGCCCTTGGCGACCATCCGGGAGTCGGAGGAGGCCGGGCATGACGGGAGGCCAAACCAGGCAGACGCCGGTTGGGGTCCTCATCGGAGGGGCGGCGCTCGCGGTGGCCGCCCTGGCGGGTCTCATCTCCGTGGGCGTGTACCTGTCGCGAGACAAAACGGCGATGTCGCCGGGGCCCGCAACGGTGACCGTCAGTGCCTCGAGCGCGGCCAACGCCCCGGCCGACGGGGCGGACGCTCAATTCCTGTCCACGCTCGACAGTTACGGGATCGGCGATAGCGGCAAGGAGGCCATCCGTCAGCGGTTCATGGAGCTCGGACACCACACCTGCTTCCTGATGTTGCCGCCGCGGCCGGAGCCGCTCGAGTCCACGGTAAACAACATCCTGGCCGCACAGAATCAGGACAGAGCCGCGGGCAATCCGTGGCCGAAGCGGTTCAGTAACGACGACGCCCTGCATTTGGCGCAGGCCGCGGTTGCTGCGTACTGCCCGGGCGCGGCGAAGTAGGAGCATCGGCCATGAACCGCCGTCAGCTGCTCCGGCTGGCCGGCGGCGTCGGCATGGCCTCCGCGGTCGGCGCGGGTGCGGCACGGATGGACGTTGCCTCGGCGGACCCAGCCGCCAGGTCGGCGCAATTGCTCTGCCGAGACGCATGGGGCGCGCGGCCCGCCCGCGCCGGCGGGAAGCCCCACACCATCACCCGGATGACGCTGCACCACGAGGCGGTGGTCCTCGGCGACAACCGTAATGCCCCGAGCCACCTGCGCCAGGACCAGCGGTATCACCAAGACGACAAGGGATGGATCGACATCGCGTATCACGTCGGCGTAGATCGCAACGGCAACATCTACGAGCTGCGAAGCACCGAATTCGCAGGCGACACCGCGACCGACTACAACACGACTGGCCATTTCCTGGTCCTCTGCGAAGGCGACTTCGATCAAGAGTCCGTGTCGGAGGCCCAGCTTCAGGCAGCCGCCCTAGCGTTCGCCTGGGCCGCCCAGAACTTTCACGTCGCCAGCAGCACATTGGCGGGCCATCGCGATCTGGCCGCGACTTCGTGCCCGGGCGCGAACCTCTACGCCCATCTCTCGTCGGGTGACCTCAAGCGGCGCATTGACGACCTGCTGGCCGCAGGCCCGGTGGACCTCCAGCGGTTTTGCGGACCCGACGCGGCCGCGAAAGTCGCGGCCATCGAGGCGGGGAATTGACCACGCTTCACACGTCGTAATACAGGGCGAACTCGTACGGGGTCACCCGGAGGTTGAACGGCGCGATCTCGTAATCGCGCTTGTAGTTGATCCACGTCTCGATCAGATCGGGAGTGAAAACGCCTCCGTCGGTTAGGTATTCGCTGTCCTCCTCGAGACGGTCGATCACTGTGGACAGCTGGGTGGGGGCCTGCACGATCTCGGCGGCCTCCTCGGGCGGCAGCTCGTAGAGGTCCTTGTCGATCGGGGGTGGCGGCTCGATCTTGTTCTTGATGCCGTCCAGGCCGGCCATCAGCATGGCCGAAAACGCCAGGTATGGGTTGCCCGACGAGTCGGGGCAACGGAATTCCAGCCGCTTGGCCTTCGGGTTGTTGCCGGTGATCGGGATGCGCACGCAGGCCGAGCGGTTGCGCTGGCTGTAGACCAGGTTGATGGGGGCCTCATAGCCGGGAACGAGGCGCTTGTAGGAGTTGACGGTGGGATTGGTGAACGCGAGCAGCGACGGAGCGTGGTACAGCAGACCGCCGATGTAGTGTCGCGCGGTGTCCGACAGGCCGGCGTAGCCCTCCTCGTCGTACATCAGCGGGACCCCGTCCTTCCACAGCGACTGGTGGCAGTGCATGCCGGAGCCGTTGTCGCCGAACAGCGGCTTGGGCATGAACGTCACGGTCTTGCCGGCCTGCCACGCGGTTTGCTTGACGATGTACTTGTACATCTGCAGGTCGTCGGCCGCGTGCAGCAGCGTGTTGAACTTGTAGTTGATCTCGGTCTGGCCGCCGCTGCCCACCTCGTGGTGGCCCTTCTCCAGCGAGAAGCCGGCGTTGGTCAGGTTGGTGAGGATCCTGTCGCGCAGGTCGACGTAGTGGTCGGTGGGGGCGACGGGGAAGTAGCCGCCCTTGGGGCGGACCTTGTAGCCGCGGTTGGGGCTGCCGTCGGACTCGGTCTCTTCGCCGGTGTTCCACCACCCAGATGTCGCGTCCACCTTGTAGAACGAGCTGTTGATGTTGGAGTCGAACTTGACCGAGTCGAAGATGTAGAACTCGGCCTCCGGACCGAAGTAGGCGGTGTCCGCAATGCCGGAGCTGATCAGGTAGTTCTCGGCCTTGCGGGCGACGTTGCGCGGGTCGCGAGAGTACAACTCAAGCGTGAAGGGGTCGTGCACGAAGAAGTTGACGTTCAGCGTCTTGGCTTCGCGGAACGGATCCAGGGTCGCGGTTTCCGGGTCGGGCAGCAGCAGCATGTCGGACTCGTGGATCGACTGAAACCCCCGAATCGAGGATCCGTCGAAGGCCAGGCCCTCCTCGAACACGTTCTCGTCGAACACGTAGATCGGAATCGTGAAGTGCTGCATGGTGCCCGGCAGGTCGCAGAAGCGGACGTCGACGTACTCGATGTTCTCGTCCCTGACGAGTTTGAAGATGTCGTCGGGCGTGGGTTCTGACACGGCGTCCTCCTTCGCTTTGACGGGGCGCCCGGCGGACCTCGCCAGCGTTTTGTACACCTCGACTATTTCGTCAACGTGACGAGCGCGAGTCGAACCTGTTGCACCGCAGGACTTTCTGCATCCGCGCTCCTCCGGTGGCACTACCCCGACCGGTGGCCGATAGTCGTATGAACGAAAAGCGAAAGGCCGAACCATGAAGACGATGTCATCGGCTCCCCGGCTTAGGGCACAGATCGACCTTATCGACGAGCGCATGGGGCAGCCCGCTTCCCACCCGACGCGCGAGATCATGCATCGCGAAATCATCGTCGCCGGTGACGACGCGCTGTCGAGAACGATCGCCGAGGAGCTGCGGGGCGCCGGCGCGCGGATAATCAAGATCAACACCGCCGCCGATCTGCTTGGCGCCGGGGTACATCGCGCTCGCGCCGTCGTCTGCGCCGGGCCCAATGACGCGATAAACCTCGAAATCGCCTTGCTGGCAAGGCAATACAGCCCAAACGTCCGCGTCGTGGCCCGTCTGGCCAACGACGTGCTGCGCGAAGCGGTGTCCACCGTCAACGGCCCCGGCGCGATCCTGGACGTCGCCGAGCTCGCGACGCCGTCCCTCGTCGAGGCGGTCCTGTCGCGCAACGCGCACCAGTTCGACACGGCCGGCATCGAATTCGTCGTCTGGGGCGCCGAGGCGCCGCACGGCGGGACGCTGCGGGAGATCTACGGCGACCTGGCGCCGGTGGCGGTGGTCCACGGCAAGCAGTCACCCTCCCCCGGCGAGGTGGTGCCGTGCCCGGGACGGGATCAGCGGGTCTACACCGGCGACTGGACCTCGATGATCGGCGTCAAGGACGAGTTGGAGGCCCGCGGGATCACCGTGCCCCCACCGACCGCGACGCGCGCCCGCCATTCCCGGGTGCGCCACGCCATCGACGCCTTCCGCGCCATGCGCGACGACATCAACCCGATGCTCTATCCCTCGCTGGCGTTCGCGCTGTTCCTCACGCTCGCCGCGACGGCCGTGGTGCACTACACCTACCGGAACCCGCGGATGTCGTGGATCGACGCCCTCTACTTCACCTCCGAGACGATCACGACCGTCGGCTACGGGGACTTCAGCTTCGCCCAGCAAGCCCCTTGGCTGCGGCTGTTCGGGGTGGGGCTGATGTTCGGCGGTGCGATCGTCACCGCGATCCTGGTCGCGTTCCTCGCGGACCTGCTGCTGTCGCGCCGCTTCGTCCAGGGCGCCGGGCTCCGGCGGGCCCGCCACATGCGCGATCACGTCGTCGTCGTCGGCCTGGGTTCCGTCGGCATCCGGGTGGTGAGTGACCTGGCCGCGGCCGGATATGAAGTCGTGGTGATCGAGAGCGACGAGAACAACCGCTTCCTGTCGACCGCGGCAGAACTCGACGTCCCCGTGATCTTCGGGGATCCGGCGATGCGCCAGACGCTGGAGTCGGCCCGCGTCGATCGCGCCCGCGGGGTGGCGGTGGTGACCAGCGATGACATGGAGAACATCGAGACCGGGATCGTGTTGCTCGAGATCTTGGGATCCGATACCAAGAAGCCGATCGTCATGCGCGTGCAAGGCCGTGCGCTGAGCACCGCGGTGAATCAGCGGTTCGGTTTCGAAAACGTGCGGTCGATCGTCGACCTGGCGGCGCCCTGGTTCATCGGCGCCGCGATGGGTCTGCAGGTGCTGGGGACGTTTTGGGTGGGGCAGCGCTCGTTCATGGTCGGCGGGATGCTCGTGGCGGAGGGCAGCGAGTTGGACGGGCTGCGCATGGTCGACATGTCCACCCAAACGCGCGTGATCGCGATCATCCGGCCGGAGGGGCCGGTCAGGCTGCGCCCCCGCCGCGACGCCCGCCTGCAAGCGGGAGACACCGTCTACCTCATCGGCCCATACCGCGAGCTGATCGCGACGCTGCGCAAGGGCCAGCCCCCGCCGCTGACCGCGATCAACGGTGGCAGCGCGGCCTCACTGGCCGCGGCGCGTTCGCCGCATGCCCGACAAGCGCGCCGGCCCAGATGGGCGCAAGACACCGAGGTTTGAGGAAGTGGGCGGTAGCGTAGGGACGATGCCCTTCCAGCGGCCGGGTGCAGTGCTGGCGGAAGTGCTCGCAGCCGGCGTCGTGCTGGTGCAATGCACTGCCGCGCCACCGCACGCGGCCGCGCCGTCGCCGTCCGCCGCACCGTCATGGTCGGCCGCCGCGTCGTCGTCGGCGAGTCCACCGCCGGCACCCGCCGGTGCGATCGTGGAGCCGGTCAGCGCCGCCGAACTCGGCGCGACCTGGCGGCCGGGCTGTCCCGTCGAGCCGGAACAGCTGCGACGGGTCGACGTCAACTTCGTCGGCTTCGACGGCCAGACCCACCGCGGCCAGTTGATCGTGCACGAAGACCTGGTGCCCGACGTCGTCGCGATCTTCGAGCAGCTTTACCGCCTGGGCTATCCCGTCGAAAAGATGCAAACGGTCGACCATTACGCGGACGCGGACGACGAGTTGTCGATGGAGGACAACAACACGTCGGCGTTCAATTGCCGACTCATCCCCGGCACCGACGAGTGGTCGCCGCACGCCTACGGGCGCGCGATCGATATCAATACGCGTCTCAACCCCTGCCTCTACGCCAGTGGATATTTCGAACCACGCAACGCCGCGGCCTACCTGGACCGCACCCGCACCGACCCGGGGCTCCTGCATATCGGCGACCCCGCGGTGCACGCCTTCACCGATCGCGGCTGGCGTTGGGGCGGCGAGTGGACGGCGCCCCTGGACTACCAGCACTTCGAGCGGGTCTAAAGACCTAGGGCTCGTGCCGCCGCCGTCGCCACTTCCCCGCGCAAATCGGAGATCGGCTCGCTGCCCCGCGTATGGATCGAGTTCGTCAGCAGGACCACGTAGGTGTCCGAGCGCGGGTCTATCCAGACCGAGGTCCCGGTGAAGCCGGTGTGGCCGAAGCTGCCGATCGGAAAGCTCGCGCCGCGCGCCATGGACAGGGGCGTGTCGATGTCCCAGCCGAAGCCGCGCAGGTTCTGCCCCGGTATCGCCGGATAGTGCGGGGCGAGCAGCGAACGTGTCGCGTTTGGCCTCGTCGCGACCGCCTCCCGGATGGCGTCGTTGGCCGCCTGCAGTTGCCGAGGCGTGGCGCCCGGCTGCTGGGGAGCCGTCATCGCCTCCAAAGTCGTTTGGGTCAACGGGAATTCGCTCGGGCGGCCGGCAAGCCGATCGAGCAACGCCTGTGCATAGACGCCGATGTCGTGCGCCGTCGAGAACACACCGGCGTGCCCGGCCACCCCACCCATGCGCCGCGCCGTCGTGTCCTGCACCGTGCCCCGCAGCAGGTAGTCAAGGTCGGGATTCCTGGGCGGATCGGCCCTGCCCTCTTCATCGCGCGCCGTCGGCGCGATGCGCGGCAAGAGATCCGTGCTCCACGCGCCCGCGGGACACGCCTCCCCCGTTGACGCGGGAGCCCAGCCGATCGCGGCTCCCCGCACGGTGTGCGCACCGCAGGCCTTTGCGGCAGGGAGATAGCGGGTGTCTTCCAGTCCGAGCGGCCCGAATACGTGTTCGGCGACGTATTCGTCTTCGGGCTCGCCGGTGAGTCTCTCGATCAGCGCCCCAAGCAGAATGAAGTTGATATCGGAGTAGCGGAAACCCTCACCGGGCTCGGACTCCAGCGGCGTCGTGAGCGCGCGATGAACGCCTTCCGCTTTGTCCGCCCCGTCCAGTCCCCATGGATCTTTGAGTTCGACGTCGCCCGTCTCGCCGGACGTGTGGGTCAGCAACATGCGAACGGTCACCTTCGCGCGCCGCGGATCGTTCGCCTCGTTGAAGCCAGGTAAATACTGCTGCACGGGATCGTCGAACTGAACCTTGCCCTGCTCGTAGAGCTGCATGACGGCCGGCGCGGTGGCGAGGATCTTCGTCAGGGACGCCATGTCGAAGATCGTGTCCTCGGTCATCGGCTCGGCCGGCGCGGGCGACCCGTCCAGCCCGGGTTCGCCGGCGAGCTTGCGCGAGCCATAGGCCTGGTGGAAGGCGATCTGGCCGGCGTGGCCGATCACGACGACGGCACCCGGCAGCCTGTTCGCGGCAATCGCATCGTTGATCAGCTTGGAGACCGTGGCGAAGTCAGCGGCGGGGGCCACTTCGGGGGGCTTGGCGATTGTTGGTGGGCTGGGCGCAGGCGCAGGAGCGGGAGCGGGAGCGGCGGCGGCAGCCGGCGACGGCGTCGGCTGCGAACTGTCGCTCACCGCCGTGTTCGACGCCTGGCCGCGTGAGCAACCCGCCACGAGCGCAAGCACGGCAACTCCAACGGCGATGGCCTTCCGCTTACCGAAGGCGTAGCCGCTGAGCGAGCTGTCGACGTTCACGTGATTCCCCTGTGTCGGCCGGTGCCCATTATCGTGCCCTCCCGATAACTGCGTCACGCACGCGTCCCCGCGCCCGGTCGAGCCGCGCCGCGGCCTCGGCCGCGTCGACGGCGGCCAGCAGCGCCACAATCGCGGTCTTGGCGTGACCGCCCGCGGCGGCGAGCGCGGCGGCCGCGGACTCTTCGTCGACGCCGGCCGCTTCGCGGACGATCCGCACGGCGCGGCGGCGCAGCTTGGCGTTGGTGGCGCGGACGTCGACCATCCGCGGCCCGTAGGCCTTGCCGAGCCCGATCATCACGCTCGTCGAGAGCGCGTTGAGGACCACCTTCTGCGCCGTCCCCGCGGTCAGCCGTGTTGAGCCGGCGAGCACCTCCGGCCCGGTCGGCAGCTCGATCACGATGTCGGCGGATGCCTCGCTGCCCGGGTTGTTGACGATCGCGACCGTCAGCGCGCCCACCGCGCGCGCATGCGCGAGCGCCCCGAGCACGTACGGCGTTCGGCCGGACGCCGTGATCCCGACGAGCGCGTCGGCAACGGTCAGATCGGCGAGATCCGCGGCGTCGAACGCGTCCTCCGCGCCGTCGATCGCCTCGGTCAATGCCGCACGGCCCCCGGCGATTACGGCCCGCACCAAGTCGGTGCCGAACGTCGGTCCGCACTCGGCCGCGTCGAGCACTCCCAGCCGCCCGGGCGTGCCCGCGCCGGCATAGATCAACCGGCCTCCCCGCTCGAGCCGCGCGACGATGGCCTCGGCCGCCGCCGCGATCCGCGGAATCGCCGCCGCGACCGCGCCGTGCGCCTCGCCCTCGGCGGCGACGAGCAGCGCCACGATTTCGCCGATGGGCCTCAGGTCGAGGTCGTCGAGGCCGGGCCGGGAGGCCTCGGTGGCGAGCGCGTCGAGACCATGGCGGGGAGCCGCCGACCGCACCCGGATCACGTGCGGCTCGTGAATCGCGCCGAGCCGCAGCGCGCCGTCGAGCGCGTCGCCGGCGGCCGGGATCACGTCGAGCCGTTTGCGCAGGGCCGCCACCCCCGCCAGGCCGCCGACGATCGCGACCGGACCGTCCCCGGCCGCGCGGGCGGTCGCGGCGAGTGCCTCGGCGGCGGCGCCGACGATCGCCGACGCCACCGGATCATCTTCCGCGGCGAGGACGGCGGGCGCGAACGACGCCAGCGCCGCGGCGTCGCCGAGCTGCGCCGGCCAGGTCTTCGGCGCACCGAATCGGGCGCGGGCCGCGTCGAGCAGCGCGGTGGACGGGCCGCGGCCGTCGTGGGCGCGCAGCGCGGCGCGCAGGCCCGCGGCGCCGATCCACGCGCCGCCACCCTCGTCGCCCAGCCACGGGCCCCAGCCGTCGGCGGTACGCAGCGCGCCGTCGGCGTCGATGGCGAGCGCCACGACCCCGGTGCCAGCGACCAGCACGACACCCGGCTCCCCGTCCAGCGCGCCCGCGTGCGCGATCACGCCGTCGCTGGTCACCGCGACCCGCTCGGCCCGCAGCGACGCCAACAACGCCTCGCCCAGCGCGCGCGCCGCGTCCGGCGCCGCCAGCGCCCCGGCCGCGCCCACGATCACCTCGTCGACCGGCCCGAAATCGCGCGCGACGGCCAGGATCGCCGCCTGCGCTTCCCGCATTCCGCTGGGCGCCGCGAGGCCCAGCGCGCCCGGCCCCTCGGCCCTGCGGCCGCCCGCGGACGCCCGGCACGACGTCTTGCCCAAATCGATGGCGAGGATCACCGGATCACCCGCCTCAGTGCACGAGACCAAGTTCCTGGTCGATCTGCGCCCAGTACCGAGGGCCAGTCGGGGTTAGGAGAATCCAGTCGTGAACTTGGCCCTGCGCCAGCACGAAGCCCATCGGGGCGCCGTCGGCCAGGGCCGCCTGCTGGAGGGCGAGCGTCTCGTTATAGAGCGAATCGAGCGAGCCCGAGTAGACATAGGTCGGCGGAAGCCCGCTGAGCGACCCATACAGCGGGCTCACCTGATAGTTGGTCACCGGAAGGTTGTTCGCCCACACCCTGCCGATCTGCCCCCCGTCGTGCGCCAGGTCCAGCCAGGGGGACAGCAACACAATCGACGAGGGCACGGTTTGGCCGTGGGCCACCAGGTATTCGGCGGCCGCCAGGGCGAGGTTGCCGCCCGCGGAGTCACCGATCACGCTGACGTGCGAGGCTCCGTGCAGCCCGATCTGCGAGGAGATGAGGCCGGCAATGTTGGGAACCACCGTGCCCGCGGTGCCGCCCTGCTGCAGCAACGGGTAGATCGGCACCTCGATGGTCGCGCCGGTCTGGTAGGCCATCACCGTGTAATCGATCCAATGGAAGATCGACGGCGGCAGGATGAACGCGCCCCCATGGATGGCCACCACGTAGTCGCCGTTGGGATGAGCCGGCGTGATCTGTACGACGGGCATCCCGTTATAGCTGGTGTGCTGCACCGTTTCCCCGAGGAGCAGCGGCAACAACGGCGGCGGGTTGTTGGTCCCGACGATGCCGGTTAGCGGATTGTCGCCGGTAAGCAACGCCAGGAGCGGTGACTGTGGGTCCGCGAATAGAACATTGAATTCCTGGTTGAATCCGGCCGCCAGCGTCGTGGGGATCTGCTGGATTTCCTGCGGCACACCGAGCAGCGCCTGCTCGAGGGCCGCCAAAGGAGATGCGTTGGCCGCCTCGGCGGCGGTGTACGCGCCGGACGCACCGGTCAGCGCCTGCACGAACCAGTTGTGATAGGCCGCCGCCTGCGAGCTAAGCGCCTGATAGCCCAGGCCGTGGGCCGAGAACAACGCGGCGATCGCCTCGGAGACCTCGTCCTCGGCCGCGGCCAAGACCCGAGTGGTGGCGGCCGCCACGCCTTGGTCCGCCGTCGCCACCGTCGAGCCGATCGACGCGACGTTCGTGGCCGCGGCGGACATCATCTCTGGCAACGCAAGAACAAAGGACACCGCGCCGCTCCCATTACCCTCTGCGATCGCCGAACAGCCAGAGCTTATGCCCGCCGCGCGGAGTCAGGTAGGTGTTTGAAAGGACTGACCACGGCGATCATTGAATGCCGAAGGCAAAGACAGTTGTCGAGTCGTAGGTCTGGCCCTGCGGGAAATGACGCGAAATGACCTGCCGATACGCCGGAAGCGTTGATGGCATCAACAGCAGGCCGCAACCGCGGACAGCGCGTCATACAGCGACGCCGCCGTCGACGGTCATCAGTGATCCAGTGGTGTAGCTCGAGGCATCGGACAGCAGATAGACCACGGCGCCGACGATTTCGTCAGGACGTCCTATCCGATCCAGTGCGATGGGTCGCAGGATGTCAGGCAGGAGTGCAGGGTCCCGCACGAAGCCCGAAGCCGCGTCGGTGTCGAAGGTTCCGCAGATGATTCCGTTGACTCGAACACCCACTTGCGCGTATTCGATGGCGGTCGCGGTGGTCAGCGCATTCAACCCCGCCTTGGCCGCGGCGTAGACCGTGGTGACGGGCGTGGGTCTTACCGACGCAAGCGAGCTGACGTTGACGATCGATCCCCCGCCGGTGCGGGCCATGGCCGTTGCGGCCAGCGCCGTCAGGCGCGTCGGCCCCTTGAGATTGACGCCGATCACCTTGTCGAACAACGTCTCTGAGGTCTCCAGCAGCGACGGAGCCAATGGACTCATCCCGGCATTGTTCACCAGGCCGTCGAGCCGACCCCACCGTGCGGCGGCGGCATCGACGACGGCGTCCAGCGTGTCCCAGTGACCGACATGACAGGCCAGCGGATGAGCTTGACCGCCCGCATCGGTGATCCGGGCGGCGAGTTCTTGGCACGCCGACAGATTTCGACTCGCGACGATCACCCGCGCCCCGCGCTGCGCGAGGCCGAGGCTCATCGCCGCGCCGAGGCCCCGGCTGCCACCGGTGATCAGGACCACGCGGTCGCTGAGGTCGAACAGTGGATCGGTCATCGCGCGAACCTCCCGGCGCGCAGGAGGAGTTGGTCGGCGATAGGCCCGAAAACCTCGTGCAGTGGGTTGCGGGATTCACCGCGAAGGAACGTTGCGTAGGAACCTTCGAGCACGATGGCGAGCTTCCACGCGCTGAAGGCCTGATACCACCCGAATCGGGACAGGTCGCGTCCCGTGGCATCCGCGTAGCGGTTCACCAATTCCGAAGGCGGCTGGCAGGATTCGGACGCCATGCCGTTTGGCGTGCCCGGGGCGGCCAAGGCGATGGAGTTGCCCTCTTCGGGCCAGAAGATCATGGCCCATGCCAGGTCGATGAGCGGGTCGCCGACGGTGGTCATTTCGAAGTCGAGGACGCAGGCGACCCTCGGTGGCGCAGCTGGCGCCCAGATCAGGTTGTCCACCTTGTAGTCGCCGTGCATGACGGTCAGTTCGCCATGTTCGGGCATGTTCGTCTGCAGCCAGCGCGCGATGTCGTCGACGCCGACGAGGTCGCGGAGCCGGTAGCTGTCGAGTTGGGCCATCCAGCGATCGATCTGCCGGTCCAAAAAGCCTTCCGGGCGGGATATCTCGGCAAGCACGGTCTTGGTCCAGTCCACGGCATGGAGGTCGACGAGCGTGTCGATGAGTTGCTCGCCGATCAGCCGCTGCGAGCCGGGGTCGTCGCGCAGCGGCGGCGGCAACCCGTTACGGCGGATCACGCCACCCTCGACAAAGGACATCACGAAGAACGGGGCCCCGAGTATGGTGGCATCTTCACTCCACGCCAGCACGTGAGGCACCGAAACCCGCTGTGCCGCCAGCGACTCCATGATGCGCGCCTCGCGAACGACTTGGTGGGCCGTATCGGACACCGCGGTCCGCGGGGCGCGCCGCACCACCCACGATTCACCGAGCCGGCCGACGCGGAACATCTCGCAGCTACCGCCGCCGCCAATCGCGCTCACCTCGAGGTCGGCATCTTCGCCAGTTTCTTCAGCCAACCATGCGGCGAAGCGGCGCACATCGAAATCGACCGCAGCCGCGCTCATCGCATGTCTTCCTCGCGTGCGATGCCCTCGATGAGGTAGTCGATGTGGGTCGTGAACAATTCGTCGATCTCTTCGGCAGTCACGCCCTCCGGGTCACTGCCGGCCAGTCGGTTCCGGCGTCGAGACGATGCCGCCGACGGCGGGTGATCCATCGCGACGAAGCCCACGGTCGCCCACGTCAGCAGGCGGCACGCGCGAACCGCCGCGTCCGTCGACATTCCGTCGCGGCGCAGGCATTTCAACAGCGGTCTGGTCGCCTCCACATATGTCGGCCGCTTCACCTGCAGAAAGAGCCTGCTATCGGCGGCCGCGGTGAGGCGCCGGCGCATCTGCTGCGTCCACCGTCGGGCGTAGTCCGGCCAGGGTTCGTCGGGCTTCACGGCAGGCGCGACGTCGGAGAGGAAGTGCTCGGCGATCGCGCCCAAAAGGGCATCCTTGTTGCCGATCCGCGCGTACACCGGAGGCGGAGTCACCCCCAAACGCCCGGCCACGCTACGCATGCTGACCGCATCGAGCCCGCCCTCGTGCAGGATCTCCACCGCGGCGGCCACGATCTGCCCCGCGTCGAGGTCTATCTCATTGGGCACGGACACCCGCTTGCTCGCACAGTTGAGACCATTTCCGTTGCGCGGCGGGCCGACGCGAGGGCAGGTGCTCGGTTGGCCACCCCTCGACGGGCCGGTACTTCTTCAGCACGTGGCGCGCGAGCATCGACTTGTGCAACTCGTCGGGCCCGTCCCCAATCGGGCCGAATCGGGTCATGCGATACCACTGCTCGACGGGCAGATCGCCGGAATATCCCAACGCACCGCAGACTTGGATGGTCCGGTCGAGCACCGCCAGCACCACCTTGGACACGTGGGCCTTGACCATGCCCAGTTCGGCACGCACCGCGCTGGCCCCGTCACGATCCATCTTCCATGCCGTCTGGAATGTCAGCAGGCGCGCGGCTTGAATCTCCATGTGGGATAGAGCGATATAGTCCTGCACCATCTGGTGCTCGCCGAGCAGCCGGCCGTGCGATCGCCGAGACACCGCCCGCTCCCCCATGATGTCCAGGGCACGCTGGGCTTGACCGAGCCAGCGCATCGCATGATGAATGCGGCCGCCGCCGAGCCGCTGTTGCGCCAACCGGAACCCGTCGCCGCGGGTCCCGATCAGATGATCGCCGGGCACGCGGCAATCGTCGAACACCACCTCGGCGTGGTTGCCGCGACGGCCAAACTCGGGATCCGGGTGGGCCATCGTGGGAATCTCGCGCAGGATCTGCAACCCGGGCGTACCCGCCGGCACCACGAAGATCGACGCGTGCCGATGTGGACGACCGGCCGGATCGGTCTCGGCGACAACCAAAATGATATCGGCGCAGGATGCATTGGTGGTGAACCACTTGTGCCCGTTGATAACCCAGTCGTTGCCGTCGAGCACCGCCGTGGTGTCGATCACCGTCGGATCGGCACCAGCGAGGAAAGGCTCGGTCAAGGCGAACGCGCTGGAGATCTCCCCCCGCAGATTCGGATACAGCCACCGCTGCTTCTGGGCTTCGTCGGCGCCATGCGCGAGCAACTCCATGTTGCCGCTGTCGGGTGCCTGCACGCCGAACAACTCCATCGAGACCATGCAGCGGCCGATGATCTCTGACATCAGCGCGAGTTTGAGCTGACCGGAGCCCGAACCGCCGAGGCTGGGATCGAGAAACATCCCCCACAGGCCCTGGGACTTCACGCGGTCCTGCAGCATGCGCTTGACCGCCGCCCATTCCGCGGTCGGCAGCTCCGACAGGATGGGCTCCAGGGGGATGACTTCGGTGTCGATGAATTCGCGCATCCACGTGAGCTTCTCGTCGAACTCAGGGTCGGTCTCGAAGTCCCACGCCATTCTCGACCCCTTCCAATCGATCAAATCACAGTGTAATCATGGTGTGATCGTCATTGGCAATGCCGTCGACCAAAGGACTCCGATGAGAGCGTGGCAGGTGCACGGGGCCGGCGAGCCCGCGGACGTCATGCGGCTGGTGGAGCGGCAACTTCCCGATCCGGGACCGGGCCAGGTGAAAATCGAGGTATCCGCGGCAGGAATCGGATTGCCGGATGTCCTGATGTGCCGCGGCACCTACCCGCTCACTCCCCCGGTGCCGTTCACGCCCGGTCAGGAGCTGGCCGGCACGGTGATTGCGGTCGGTGAAGGCGTTGCCCTGTCCGTCGGCATGCGCGTCATGGGCGTCAGCGACTTCATGAATGGAAACGGTTCCTTCGCCGACGAAACACTCGCGCTGGTGTCCACCGTCCTTTCCGTCCCCGAGGCCATGGATGATGTTGCGGCCGCGGGCTTTTGGATTCCCAACATGACCGCGTGGATCGGACTGGTCGACCGAGGCCAGCTTCGGGCCGGCCAACGGCTCGCAGTCCTCGGCGCCGCAGGAGGCACTGGAATCGCCGCCGTTCAGCTGGGCAAGGCCCTCGGCGCCGAGGTCGTGGCCGTCGCCGGCGACGAGTCCCGGGCCGAATTCTGCCGGTCTTACGGTGCCGACCATGCGGTGGTGTGCAGGGGCGACACCGCCGCCGATGGCCGGCCGCTCGCCCAGGTAGTGCGCGAGCTCACCGATTGGCACGGTGTCGACATGATTTTCGACCCCGTCGGCGGCGCGCAAGGAACAAACGCGATGGGCGCACTCGCCCGCGACGGCAAGCACCTCGCCGTCGGATTTGCAAGCGGCACATGGGCGACGGTCAACGTGCAGATGATGACGCTAACCAACACGTCACTGGTCGGGGTCCTCGCCGCCGGCTATTCGCGCGAGCACATTGAGGGCATTCTGCACCGCCTGACGGCCATGGTGAACCGCGGCGAACTTCGCCGAACCATCCTAGAGACGGTGCCTTTCGGCGAGGTCCCCGAGGCGCTGACGCGGGTCGCGGCCCGAACGACGCTAGGGAAATGCGTTGTTGAAATCGGCAGGTGAGTTGCATCCAGGCAGGCGCCATCGGTCGCAACGGCCTAGGGGTCGTTCGCGCCATGACGCAGACCGCCTGAACCACTGCTAACAAAACAGAAAACTAGCCAGGCCTTTTGGCACTGACTAGTTTTTCTTCTGTTGTGGAGCTGCCGGGAATCGAACCCGGGTCCTACGGCATTCCCTCAAGGCTTCTCCGTGCGCAGTTCGCTATGCCTCTGCTCGGATCTCCTGGTCACGCGAACCAGCCAGGATGACGATCCCAGTCGCTGTGTATGTCCCGATGAGTCCCGCGACCGGACTCACCGGTGGATCCCTCTAGCTGACGCCAGGCTCCGGGTCGAGGGCGTTCCCGGTCTGACGGACTAGCTGTCGCTTAGGCAGCGAGAGCGTAGTCGCGCTGATGTGAATCGGCGCTTATATGGTTGCAACGACGCTTACGGTGGTCTCTTGCCTGCACCGGCACGCTTCCCTTGATTCGATGCGCGAAGTCGAAGCCGTTCAGCCCCTCGCATCCCCGCCGACTTTCGGCAGGACTATCAATGGTACGCCGCTCCCAACGAGCGGCTACGGAATTATGTTCCCGGCCAGGTGGCGGTCAGATCACAAAATTCAGGTTCTCGACGACCCGGTTGGCCACGTCTTGGTCGCCGCCGAGCTCGACGTCCTGCGCGCGGGCCGGGCACATCGGCCGCCCGCCGGACAGCCTGGTGAACTGCAGGCCGTCCAGCCGGATCGTCGCCGTCGGTTCCCGGCCGCCGAAGTCGTCGACGAGCTGCGCGCGTCCGTCGACGTTGACGCGGATGTCGCGGGCCACCGGGCCGGTCAGCTCGAACAGGATGCGCGAGCCGTCGGGCGCCTTGCCGCGCTTGCCCACCACGTAACCCATGGTGGCCGCGATCTCGTCGAGGGAAAGTTCCGCCGCCATCGAGTCGAGCTCGGCGTCGGACGACGGCCGCGCCAGCGCCTCCCGGATGTCCTGCTCGTGCATCCAGCAGTCGAACGCGCGCACCCGCATGAACCGGCCGTAGCTTTCCGGGCCCACCGGCGTGACCGTCACGGCGTTCCACTCCTCGTCCGACATGCTGGTCAGCACCTTGCGCCGGTCGGCGGTGATGTCCCTGAACCGTGCCAGCACTTCGGCGCCCGACTCCCCGCGCAGGTGGCGCACCCAGCACTCGTTCATCACGCCGATGTCGTTGCGCACGTGGTCGAGCGCCGAGACGTCGATGTCGGGCGGCGGGGCGGCAATGCCGGCGAGGAACGACTCGGTGCCGATGATGTGTGACACCACGGCCTTGACGTCCCATCCCGGCAGCGGCGTCGGCACCAGCCAATCGCCCTCGGGCAGCCCGTCGAGCAGCCCGTCGATGGAGTCCCACACGGCGAAGAGCCCGGACAGGACGTCGGATTTATCCAGCAGTGTGACGGGGCGGTCGGCCATGGTCGGATAGTAGGCCGACCGCGGGCCGATCCGTTAGCTTGCGGCGATCATCGCCACGGAACCCATGGCCAGCACCATGCCGACGCCCTGGCATCGGCTCACCCGCTCGCGCAGCACCACCATCGCCAGCACTACCGTCGCCGCCGGATACAGCGAGATCAGGATGCTGGCCAGCGAGAGCAGCCAGGTGTGCAGCGCCAGCAGCATGGTCACGTTCGCGCAGATGTCCAGCACGGCCACGCCCAGCGCCAGCTTCAGCGGCTTGCCGGCCGGCATTTTCAGGTTCTTGCTCATCGCGGACATGGCGAACACCACGGCGCTGGCGGACAGCCGGGCGAACACCAGCGGCCAGAGTTTGGTCTCGTGCGGCGCCTGGTGAAGAAACACCAGGTTCAGCCCCATCGCCGAGCCCGCCACGACCGTGAGCCAGGCGACCTTCGGGGTGAACCGGTACGGCGTGGTGCCCTCGACAGCGGCCTCGCGGCTGACCAGCATCACCGCGACCAGGGCCAGCACGACGCCCACCGAGGCGGCCGGGCCGGGCCGCTCCCCCAGCGCCACACCCGCCGCGACCGGCACGGCGGCGTTGAGCACGGCGGCCAAGGGCGAGACCACCGATATCGGCCCGGCACCCAGCGCGGCGAAGAACGCCCACATGCCGAACGCCATCCCGATGCCGTACAGGCCGCCCCAAATGACCGCGCCGGACTGAATGGGTCCGCCCACCACGACGGCCAGCAGACCCAGCAACACCGCCTCGATCGGGTAGGCCACGAGCATCACCCGCAGCGCCGCTACCCGTCGAGCGGCCACACCGCCCACGAAATCGCTGACGCCGTACGTAACGGCAGACAGCTGGGCGTAAGCCGCCCCGATCAGCTCATGCCCTTGGCTCGCCGGCCCAGTTCGCGAAGCACTTCGCGCTGGGCATCGCGCTGGGCCATGTCCTGACGTTTATCGTGAGCCCGCTTGCCTCGTGCTAGCGCGAGCTCGACCTTGACCTTGCCCTCGGAGAAGTAAAGTGACAGTGGCATCAGGGCGAGGTTACCATCTCGTATCTTGCCGACCAGTCTGTCGATTTGTTGCCTATGTAACAACAACTTTCGGTTGCGACGCGGGTCATGGTTGGTCCAGCTACCGTGCTCGTACTCCGGAATGTGCAAGTTACGCAACCACACTTCGCCGTCGTCAACGGTTGCGTAGGCATCGGCTAGAGAGGCGTGCCCTTGCCGCAGGCTCTTTACTTCGGTGCCCTGCAAAGCGACTCCCGCCTCGAAAATCTCGAGGATCGAATAGTTGTGCCGCGCTTTGCGATTGGTGGCGATGATCTGTTTGCTGCCGCGCTTGCCGCCCGCCGCCTTGGCCCGACTGGAATCGTTGGCCACAGCTACCGCCGTACGTACAGGCGCAACGTCACGTAGGCGGTCAACGCGGCCATCGACACGCCGAGCAGGAACAGCCACGGGGAAATGTAGATGATGTCGGCATAGTCGACCCGGGCGATCAGGTTGGCTTGGTAGAACTGGTTCAGCGCGTTGTCCAAAAACGTTGCCCGGACCAGGATTAACCCCGCGACCGCGATGGCGACACCGACCGCCGCGGCGACCATCGCCTCAACCAGGAACGGCAATTGGGTGTACCAGCGGCTGGCGCCGACCAGGCGCATGATCCCGATCTCCGTGCGGCGCGTATACGCCGCGACCTGGACCATGTTGGCGATCAACAGGATCGCGCCGACGGCCTGCACCAGGGCGACGGCGAACGCGGCCTTGCTCAAGCCGTCCAGGACCGCGAACAGCCGATCGATCAGGTCCTTCTGGTTGAGCACCGATAGCACCCCGGGCTGCCCCTGCATGGCGGAGTCAAAGTCCTTGTGCTGTTCGGGATTATCCAGCTTGACGATGAACGAGGCTGGGAAGGAATCCTTTCCGGCAACGTCCTTGTACTGCGGGAACTTCCGGATGGCGTCGTCGTAGGCGTCCTGGCGGTTGAGGAACCGCACGGATTTGACGTCTTGTCGGGCTTCGATCTTCTCGCGCAGCGCCTTGCATGGGTTGGTGCCGCAGGACGGGTCGTTGGCCGATACGTCCTCGGTGAGGAAGACCTGCGTCTCGACCCGGTCGAGGTAGATGGCCCGCGAGTGGTCGGCCAACAGGACGACCAGCAGACCCCCGCCGAACAGGCCGATCGAAATGGCGGTCGTCAGGATCATCGCGGTCGTCATGGTGACGTTACGACGAAGGCCGGTCAGGACCTCGTTGAGCAGGAAGCCGAAGCGCACTAGCGATCCATCCCGTAGATGCCGCGCTGCTCGTCGCGAACGAGCCGGCCCAGCGACAGCTCGACGACCCGCTGCCGCATGGAGTCGACGATGTGGTGGTCGTGCGTGGCCATCAGGACCGTGGTGCCCGTGCGGTTGATCCGCTCCAACAAATCCATGATGTCCTTACTGGTGTCCGGGTCGAGGTTGCCGGTCGGCTCGTCGGCCAGCAGCACCAGCGGGCGGTTGACGAACGCGCGGGCGATAGCGACCCGTTGCTGCTCGCCACCCGACAACTCGCCGGGCAGCCGGCTGGCCTTGCCGGACAGGCCGACCGTTTCAAGCACCTCGGGCACGGTCCGGTTGATCGCCTCCCGGCGCTTGCCGATGACCTCCAGCGCGAACGCGACGTTCTCGTACACGGTCTTTTGCTGCAGCAGCCGAAAATCCTGAAACACGCAGCCGATGACCTGACGCAGCTTCGGGACGTGGCGTCCCGGGAGCTTGTTGACGTGAAACTTCGAGACCCGAATGTCGCCGGTGTTCGGGCTCTCCTCGGCCAGCAGCAGCCGCATGAACGTCGACTTGCCGGAACCCGAAGGGCCGATCAGAAAGACGAATTCACCCTTGTCGATCTTGACGTTGATGTCGTCCAGCGCCGGCCGAGCCGACGCTTTGTACTTCTTGCTGACGTTGTCAAGGGTGATCATCACGGCACGCCAGTGTAGCCGTGAATTTCGCTGGCGAGCCAAGTCAGCCGGCCGGTGGCGGGGAACTCGGCGCCGGACCCGGCCCCGGCTGGGGCAGCTGCGGCGGCGGTGGCGTCGGGCTGGTGCTGGGCGGGCAGAACGGCGGCGGCAGCAGGCACGGCGGCGTGGGCAGCTGGAACGGCGGCGGCGTGGTCGTCGTCGTGGTCGGCGGCGTGGTGGTCGGCGGCACGGTCGTCGTCGGCGTGGGCGTGAACGTCACGGTGGCCGGCGGCTGCTGCACGCGGCTGCGTGGCACCCAGGTGTAGTTCGGGTCGGGCACGAACCCCGGCGGCACCACCTGCGGGGCCGGCGGCTTGGGTGCCGTTTCCGGACGGTAGGTGTCGTAGACCCACCACACGGCGAAGAACGCGACGATCAAAACCAGCGTAGACGTGCGCATCCGGCCGCCGAACAGGTGGCTCCAGCGCCGTCGTTGCTTGTCCTCGCTGCGCCTCTCGAGGATGCTCACGGTGAACTTCACCGCCGTTGCACCGCATCTTCGGCTTTGCCGTCGGTGGACTTCTCGGCGGCCTGGGCGGCCGGCACCGAGGGGTCGTCCTCAACCAGGCCTATCGTCGCGTCCGCCGCGGTCACGATGCCCACCCGGGCCAGCGCCCGAATGACCAGGACACGCAACTGCCGCCCGACCTCGAACTGTTTGCCGGGCAGGGTGCGGGCCACCACACGCAGGGTGACGGTGTCGACCTCGATGCTTTCCACGCCCATCACGGTCGGCGGGTCCAACAGCAATTCCCCGAGCACCGGGTTCTCCATCGCGCGGTCGCACTCCTGGTGCAAGACCTCGTTGACCCGGTTCAGGTCGGCGCTGGTCGACACCGGGATGTCCACCACCGCGCGCGCCCAATCCTTGGACAGGTTGACCACCTTGACGATCTGCCCATTGGGAATGGTCAGCACCTCGCCATCCGGCGAACGCAGTCGCGTCACCCGCAATGTCACGTTCTCGACGGTGCCGGTGGCTTCCGTAGAGGAAACGACGGTCAGGGTGACCAGGTCACCGAACCCATACTGCTTCTCCACCAGGATGAAGAAGCCGGAAAGCAGATCCCGCACCAACTGCTGGGCGCCGAAACCCAGCGCGGCGCCGACCACGGTGGCGGGCGCGACCAGTCCCCCCACGGAAAACTGCAGCACGTCGGCGATCTCCATGATGACCCAGATGCCGATGATGACGACCGACACCCAGGAGATCACCGACGCCAGCGCCTGACGGTGCTTGGACGTTTCCGAGCGCACCAGCGCGTCGCTCTCGGCGAAGCCCTCGGTGAGCTGACGGGTCACCTGTTGCGCCACCCAGTTGACGAACCGGGCCATAAGCACCGCCGCGATCAGCACCATGACGATGCGCAGGCCGCGGGTGATGATCCATTGGCCGGCTTCGCCGCGCCAGAACTCGTGCCAGCCCAGCGCCTTTAGCGAAGCGGTCGATGCAAGAACGGTTGTGTTAGTCGTCATCTTTTCGGTTGCGCCACCGGATTCCCGCTTCCAGGAACCCGTCGATGTCTCCGTCCAGTACGGCGGCCGGATTGCCCACCTCGTATTCGGTTCGCAAATCCTTGACCATCTGATACGGGTGCAGTACGTAGGAGCGCATCTGGTTACCCCAGGAGCTGCCGCCCTCACCCTTCAACGCATCCAGCTCAGCGCGCTCTTCTAATCGCTTGCGCTCCAATAGCTTTGCCTGAAGCACTCGCATTGCCGAGATCTTGTTCTGCAGTTGCGATTTTTCGTTCTGGCAAGTCACGACGATACCCGTTGGGATGTGGGTTAAACGAACCGCCGAGTCGGTGGTGTTCACCGATTGACCGCCCGGACCGCTGGAACGGTAGACGTCCACCCGCACGTCGCCGTCGGGGATGTCGATGTGGTCGGTGGTCTCCACCACCGGAAGCACCTCGACTTCGGCAAAGGACGTCTGGCGCCGGCTCTGGTTGTCGAACGGGCTGATCCGGACCAGCCGGTGCGTGCCCTGCTCGACCGACAGCGTGCCGTAGGCGTACGGCGCGTGCACCGCGAACGTCGCGCTCTTGATCCCGGCTTCTTCGGCGTAGGAGGTGTCGAAGACCTCGACGCCGTACTTGTGTTGCTCGGCCCAGCGGATGTACATCCGCATCAGCATCTCGGCCCAGTCGGCGGCGTCCACCCCGCCGGCGCCGGAGCGGATGGTGACCAGCGCCTCGCGCTCGTCGTACTCGCCCGACAGCAGCGTGCGCACCTCGGCGGCCTCTATATCGGCGCGCAGCGCCTTGAGTTCGGCGTCGGCCTCGGCCAGGGCGTCCGCCGCATCCTCCTCGGCCGCCAGCTCGTACATCACCGGGAGATCGTCGAGGCGCTGCCGCAGCTCCTCGATGCGGCGCAGCTCCCCCTGGGCGTGGGATAACTGGCTGGTCACCCGCTGCGCGTTGGCCTGGTCATCCCACAGTTTGGGATCGGACGCCTCGTGCTCCAGCTTTTGGATGCGGCTGCGCAGACCCTCCACATCGAGCACCCGCTCCACCGTGGTCAGGGCGGAGTCCAGGGCGGCGATATCGGCTTGACGGTCGGGTTCCACAGCCGCCCACGTTACCGGCGACGAATGCACAGCTCGTCGTCCGGGCCGCAGCGTTTAGCATCAGGTGACCAGTACGTGCAGCCCGGACCGCGACGCTCAGCCCCCTTCGCGCGTGGCCCGGCACGACCCAGAAGGCTGGAGCATGCGGCCATATCACATAGCGATCGTCGGCTCCGGGCCGTCGGGGTTCTTCGCAGCGGCGTCCCTGCTCAAGGCGGCCGACGCGGCGGAGGAAGTCGACGTGACCGTCGACATGCTCGAAATGCTGCCGACGCCCTGGGGGCTGGTCCGCTCCGGCGTCGCGCCCGACCACCCGAAGATCAAGTCGATCAGCAAACAATTCGAGAAGACCGCCGAAGACCCCCGGCTGCGCTTCTTCGGCAACGTGGTGGTCGGCGAGCACGTGAGTGCCGCCGAACTCGCCGAGCGCTACCACGCGGTGATCTATGCCATCGGGGCGCAGTCGGATCGGTCGTTGAAGATCCCGGGCGAGGACCTGCCGGGCAGCATGGCCGCCGTCGAATTCGTGGGCTGGTACAACGCGCACCCGCACTTCGAGCAGGCGACCCCGGATCTGTCGGGTGCCCGGGCCGTGGTCATCGGCAACGGCAACGTGGCGCTCGACGTCGCCCGCATCCTGGTGACCGATCCCGACGCGCTCGCCCGCACCGACATCGCCGACCACGCCCTGGAGTCGCTGCGCCCGTGTGGCGTCGAGGAGGTGGTGGTCGTCGGCAGGCGCGGGCCGCTGCAGACCGCGTTCACCACGCTGGAGTTGCGCGAGCTGGCGGACCTCGAAGGCGTCGACGTGATCGTCGACCCGGCGCAATTCGAAGGCATCAGCGAGGAGGACGCGGCCGCGGCCGGCAAGACGACCAAGCAGAACATCAAGGTGTTGCGGGACTACGCGGCGCGCGAGCCGCGGCCCGGGCACCGTCGCATCGTCTTCCGCTTCCTGACGTCGCCGATCGAGATCAAGGGCGACGGCAAGGTCGAGAGCATCGTGCTGGGCCGCAACGAACTGGTCAGCGACGAGAGCGGGCGGGTGGCGGCCAAGGACACCGGCGAGCGCGAGGAACTGCCGGCCCAGCTGGTGGTGCGGTCCGTCGGATACCGCGGGATGCCCACGGCGGGGCTGCCTTTCGACGACGCCAGCGCCACGATCCCCAACACCGACGGCCGCGTGCATGGCAGCCGCAACGAATACGTCGTCGGGTGGATCAAGCGCGGGCCGACCGGTGTGATCGGTACCAACAAGAAGGACTCCCAGGACACCGTCGACACCCTGCTGAACGATCTGGCCGGCTCCAAACAACAAGGGGCGCTCGCGGCGTTCCCCGCCGACCACGCCGACACGCTGGCCAATTGGCTGGCGTCCCGACAGCCGAAGGTGGTGACGTCGGCTCACTGGGAGGTCATCGATCGCCACGAGCGAGCGGCCGGCGAGCCGCACGGGCGTCCGCGCGTCAAGCTGCCGAGCGTGGCCGAGATGCTACGAATCAGCCACGGCTGACGGGGCGCCTCAAAACCATTGGCGGTAAGTGCGATTGGGCTGGCGCGCCAGACCCAATTTGACCAGCAGGCGCGACACGTGGTTTTTGACGGCGTCTTCGGCAAGCAACGTCCGGTCGGCGATTTGCCGGTTGGTCAGGCCGTCGCCGAGCAATTTCAATAACGTCCGTTCCCGTTCGTTGAAGGCCCACAGCCTGTCGCTGTTCTCGATGGTCCACCACAGTCTCGCCATCAGTGCCGCCGCGGCCTGGGTGTCGAGCAGCGAGCGTCCGGCGCCCACTTGTTTGATGGCGGACACCAATTCCATGCCCTTGACGTCTTTGACGACATAGCCGCTGGCGCCGGCCAGGATCGCGTTCAGCATCGCCTCGTCGGAGGTGTGTGACGTCAGGATCAAGCAGCGCAGATCCAGCATGCACGACAACAGTTCGCGGCACAGTTCGACGCCATTGCCGTCCGGCAACCAGTCGTCGAGCACCGCGACGTCCGGGCTGATCGCGGGAATCGCGCTCATTGCTTCGGCGACGGATCCGGCCTCGCCCACGCAGTCGAGTTCGGGGTCCGCACAAAGCAAATCGACCAGGCCGCGCCGCACCGGCTCGTGATCGTCGACCAGAAACACCCTCAACGTTGTCCGGCCGGAGCCCAACAGACTTCCCACCCGCACGCCCTACAGGTTGCTCGAACGCGTGGCGAGAACGGAGGTTCCCGGGTTGTGCGCGCCGCACAAGTCGTGACAGGCGCGCACGTCGGTGACCAACAACTGGTCCCGCTCGCCATCGGCGGCCAGGTATTCCTCGAGGGTCCCGCGAACGACCGCGGACTCGACGCGCACCTTGGGATACGCGCGGGTCCAGCGTGCGAGGCGTCGCCTCAGTTGGGCCGCCGCCGAACGTTTCGTGTCGGCATCGCCCTCCGCCGCGACCACCACGATTGCCAGCAGCGGCGCTTGCCGCAGTGTCGCTTCCTCGAAGGCGTGACCCAACGCTACGGCGTTGTCCGCCTGCACGATGACACGACTGACCTTGGCGGTTACCGGCCCGCCCGCCGGGCGGCGGACGACCGCCACCGGGCAGAGCGCCGATGCGGCCAGGCTCGCCGAAGTGGAGCCGACCCCGTGCGCGGCGTGGTTGAGTCCGATGGAGCCGACACAGATCATCGCCGCCGACCTCGACTCTTCCATCAGCTTGGCAACTGGGCTGCCCCAAAGGATTTCGGCTTCGATCTTCACCTGTTCCCCGGTCGCCTCGACCACCCGACGGGCGTCGTGCAACACGCCGCGCGCGGCGGCCAGTCGGCGGTCGTGGGCCCAGCGCGGCTGAGAATCCGGGCGGGCGACCACGTACACCAGTCGCAGCGGGATGTCGCGGCTGACCGCCTCGTCGACCGCCCAGCGCGCCGCATCGGTGGCCGCTTTCGACCCGTCGACACCGACGACGACAGTCGGGGCTGGCTGAAGCATCGCGGTCTCCTATTCGTCCCCCTCGACGCTATTGAGAAAAGACCGGCGCGACCCAGGGGCCTTCGGTCCACAAATGGGTGCCATTGGTCCCTATCGATGACCGCGTGAACGGTCACCTTCGTCGCGATGGCGCTCACGTGGCGACGCCCAGGAACATGAGCGAATTTGGCCGTTTTCAGGCGTCGGAAATTGGGACGGTCTTTATCGCCGTGACCCACTTGCCTTTTCGTCCTAAAACTCCAGTACAAACGCGGATTGGCGCCTACATTCTTATGACCACCGCCAATGGGACGGCGGAGGAGAAAGTGCCGATTCGGGTTCGGCACGGTTCACCAGGCACACCCATAAGGGAGATCTGACAATGGATTACGCCTTTTTTCCGCCCGAAATCAATTCCTCGAGAATGTACAGCGGCCCCGGTTCCGGGTCGCTCATGGCCGCGGCGGGAAGTTGGGACTCGCTGTCCGCCGAATTGGGCACCACGGCCGAGACCTATGGCTCGGTGCTCTCGACCCTGACCACCCTGCACTGGCACGGCCCGGCGTCGGCGGCGATGACCGCCGCGGCGACCCCGTACGTGGAGTGGCTGATCACGACCGCCCAGCAAACCAAGCAGACGGCCATGCAGGCCAGGGCCGCGGCCGCGGCGTTCGACCAGGCGTTTGCCATGACGGTGCCGCCGCCGGTGATAGCGATCAACCGCGCGCAGCTGCAGGCGCTGATCGCGACGAACTTCTTCGGCCAGAACACCGCGGCGATCGCCGCCACCGAGGCCCACTACGCCGAGATGTGGGCCCAGGACGCCACGGCGATGAACGGCTACGCCGTCAGCTCGGCGGCCGCTTCCCGGTTGACGTCGTTTGCGTCCCCGCAGCAGAACACGAATTCCGACGGCGTGGCGGCGCAGAACGCCGCGGCCAATCAGGCGGCCGCGAACCCGTTTTCCGATTTGTACTCGACACTGCAGGCGTGGAGCGATGAGATTTACGACAACCTGAACGCCCTGCTGAAACTCAGCCCCATTCCCATCACCGCCAACGGCCTGGACAGCCTTAACGTGCTCGACGGCATCCTTGCCACGAACACGGCGACGAGCTCGCTGGCCAACATCGAGGGCATTCCGGTTTCGCTGATCGGCGCCCAAAGCAACCTGACGTATCTGGCCGGCGTGGCCGGGCCCGCGCCCGCGCTCGGGCCGATAGGGCTCGGGCAATTGCAGGGTGCAGCCAGCGCGACGGGGGCCGGCGGACTACCCAACGCGATCACGGTGAGCATGGCCCGGGCGAACGCGATCGGGCCGATGTCGGTGCCGGCCAGCTGGTCCGCGCCGTCGACCAGCAGCATCTCTGCGCTGCAGCCGGCCGGCCTGACCACGCTTGCGGGCACCGACGAGTTGGCCGGTTCGGGCTACCCGGGTGTTCCCGGGATGCCGGCGGGGACGTTGGCCCGGGCCTCGGGCGTCCTGCCGCGCTACGGAACCCGGCTCACCGTGATGACGCGCCCGCCCGCGGGAGGCTAGGCGGCCGGCGGCTGGGCCGGGGCGAACCTCCAGTTGTCCGGGTTCTTCGGCGAATACACGACCGGGAGCAACTGGCCTACGGCCGGCCAGTGGTCGACGTCGACCGCCATGCGCTGATACACCTCGTGCTCGTTGACCGTTGGTCCGTTGATGACGCCGGCGACGGTGACGTATTGCTCGCCGGCCGCATCCGGCCGCGGGCTGACGCCGGTCACCAGCAGGGTGCCGCTCGCGAGCTCACCGCGGGGGCCACGCGGGGCGAACCGCTGGGCAAGCGCCACCCCGAGGACCGCCACGAGCAGGATCAGCACACCGTATTCCCACATCCGGCCATGGTAGGACTGCTCCATGAGCCGCGCCTGCGACGATGCAGAACGTAGTGATGAGAAGGAGCGGCGCCAATGACCGAGGACGATCTGGCGCTGGCGCTCGCGCTGGCCGACCGCGCCGACGCGCTGACCTCCGCGCGGTTCGGCGCGCTTGACCTGCGCATCGACACAAAACCCGATCTCACGCCGGTCACGGACGCCGATCGCGCGGTCGAAACCGAACTGCGCGGCGTGCTGGGCCGCGAACGGCCCCAGGACAGCATCGTCGGCGAGGAGTTCGGCGGGACCGCCACCTTCAGTGGGCGGCAATGGATCATCGATCCGATCGACGGCACCAAGAACTTCGTGCGCGGGGTGCCGGTGTGGGCCACTTTGATCGCGTTGCTCGAGGACGGCGTTTCGTCGGTCGGCGTCGTGAGCGCGCCGGCGCTGCACCGGCGCTGGTGGGCGGCGCGTGGCCGCGGCGCGTTCGCCTCCGTCGACGGCGGCCACCCGCGATCGCTATCGGTTTCCTCAGTGGGACAACTGGATTCGGCCAGCCTGTCGTTCTCCAGCCTATCGGGGTGGGCGCAACGCGGACTGCGCGATCGCTTCGTCGGGCTGACGGATGCGGTGTGGCGGGTACGAGCCTACGGCGACTTCCTGTCCTACTGCCTGGTCGCCGAGGGGGCGGTCGACATCGCCGCCGAGCCCGAGGTGTCGGTGTGGGATCTGGCGGCGCTCGACATCCTGGTGCGCGAGGCGGGCGGGACGTTCACCGGCCTGGACGGGACCGCGGGCCCGCACGCCGGCAGCGCCGTGGCGACCAACGGCCTGTTGCATGAGCAGGTGCTTTCGCGCCTGCGGGCCTACTCTTTGTGAATTAGTTAACACGCGGTCGCTTCTATCTTACTCCGGAGTAAGATAAGTTCCATCCGCGACGCCCATCGACAGAGGCTGAAATGACCGACACCCGTTCCGGTTCAAAGCAGACTTCAGAAAACAACCGCTCACGGTCCAAGCGGCACGGCCGCAAGACCGGCGTCGGGCTGCAACCGCACAAGCGGACCGGCATCGACATCACCCTGGCGCTGCTCACCCCGCTGGTCGGCCAGGAGTTTCTGGACAAATACCACCTGCGTGACCCGCTCAACCGGGGCCTGCGCTACGGCACGAAGACCATCTTCTCCACCGCCGCCGCCACGTCCCGCCAGTTCAAGCGGGCCCAAAACCTGCGCGGCGGACCGGCCCGGCTGAAGTCCAGCGGCAAGGACTACTTCGACCTGACCCCCGACGACGAGCAGAAGATGATCGTCGAGACCCTCGACGAGTTCGCCGCGGAAGTCCTGCGTCCCGCGGCGCACGACGCCGACGAGGCCGCGACCTACCCGCCCGATCTGATCGCGAAGGCCGCCGAGCTGGGCATCACCGCGATCAACATCCCCGAGGATTTCGACGGCATCGCCGCGCACCGCTCCAGCGTGACCAACGTGCTGGCGGCCGAGGCGCTCGCCTACGGCGACATGGGCCTGGCGCTGCCGATCCTGGCGCCGGGCGGCGTCGCCGCCGCGCTGACCCATTGGGGCAGCGCCGACCAGCAGGCCACCTACCTTCACGAGTTCGCCGGCGAGAACGTCCCGCAGGCCTGCGTGGCGATCGCCGAACCGCAACCGCTGTTCGACCCCACCCGGTTGAAGACCACCGCGGTGCGCACCCCGAGCGGCTACCGGCTCGACGGCGTGAAGTCGCTGGTTCCGGCCGCGGCCGAGGCCGAGCTGTTCGTCGTCGGCGCCCAGCTGAACGGGAAGCCGGCGCTGTTCATCGTCGAGTCGTCCGCCAAAGGCCTTACCGTCAAAGCGGATCCGAGCATGGGAATCCGCGCCGCGGCCCTGGGCCAGGTCGAGCTGTCCGGGGTGTCGGTGCCGCTGAGCGCCCGGCTGGGCGAAAACGACGCTTCCGACGAGGACTACTCCGAGGCGATCGCGCTGTCCCGGCTCGGTTGGGCGGCGCTCGCGGTCGGCACCTCGCACGCGGTGCTCGACTACGTCGTCCCATACGTCAAGGAACGCCAGGCCTTTGGCGAGCCGATCGCGCATCGCCAGGCCGTGGCCTTCATGTGCGCCAACATCGCCATCGAGTTGGACGGGCTGCGGCTCATCACGTGGCGCGGCGCGGCCCGCGCCGAGCAAGGGCTGCCGTTCACCCGGGAGGCGGCGCTGGCCAAGCGGCTCGGCACCGACAAGGGCATGCAGATCGGCCTGGACGGCGTGCAGCTGCTCGGCGGCCACGGCTTCACCAAGGAGCACCCGGTAGAGCGCTGGTACCGCGACCTGCGGGCCATCGGCGTCGCCGAGGGCGTTGTCGTTATCTGAGTCGTCATCTAGGTCGTCATCTAACTCGAGCCGAAAGACCAATCATGGCAATCAATCTGGAACTGCCCCGCAAGCTGCAGTCGGTGATCGTCAAGACCCACCAGGGCGCCGCCGAGATGATGCGGCCGATCGCACGCAAGTACGACCTCAAGGAGCACGCGTACCCGGTCGAGCTCGACACCCTGATCAGTCTTTTCGAGGGGGCCTCCGAATCGGTGGCGTTCGCCGGGGCCGACGCGCTGCGGGACGAGGACGAGGACAGGGACCGAAACCACAACGGCGCCAACATGGCCGCACTGCTGCAGACCATGGAAGCCTGCTGGGGCGACGTCGCGATGATGCTGTCGGTCCCCTACCAGGGGCTGGGTAACGCCGCCATCTCCGCGGTCGCCACCGACGAACAGCTGGAACGACTGGGCAAGGTATGGGCGGCGATGGCCATCACCGAACCCGGCTTCGGATCCGACTCGGCGGCGGTGTCCACCACCGCCAAGCTCGACGGCGACGAGTACGTCATCAACGGAGAGAAGATCTTCGTCACGGCGGGCTCGCGCGCCACCCACATCGTGGTGTGGGCCACGCTGGACAAATCACAGGGCCGCGCCGCGATCAAGTCATTCATCGTGCCGCGCGACCATCCCGGCGTCACCGTCGAACGCCTCGAACACAAGCTCGGCATCAAAGGTTCGGACACCGCGGCGATCCGGTTCGACAACGTCCGGATTCCCAAGGACAACCTGCTGGGCAATCCCGAAATCGAGGTCGGCAAGGGCTTTTCGGGGGTGATGGAGACCTTCGACAACACCCGTCCGATCGTCGCCGCCATGGCCATCGGGGTCGGCCGCGCCGCGCTGGAGGAAATTCGCAAGATCCTCACCGAGGCGGGTGTTGAGA
Organism: Mycobacterium sp. NGS54; assembly: GCF_059812465.1. Lineage (NCBI taxonomy): Bacteria > Bacillati > Actinomycetota > Actinomycetes > Mycobacteriales > Mycobacteriaceae > Mycobacterium > Mycobacterium sp. NGS54. The sequence continues at coordinate 302,216 of NZ_JCALCS010000001.1, forward strand.
TCTGTTACGACCGGCCGTCCCACGCCCAGAGCGCCGCGGCGGCCGAGTTCCTGCGGATGGAGGCCGACTGGGAGGCCAGCTACCTGTTGTCGCTGCGGGCGGCGTGGCAGGCCGACAACAAGATCCCCAACTCCAAAGAGGCGTCGATGAGCAAGGCCAAGGCCGGCCGGATGGCCAGCGACGTCACCCTCACCTCCGTCGAATTGGCAGGCACCGCAGGGTATTCCGAGCAATCACTGCTGGAGAAGTGGGCGCGCGACTCCAAGATCCTGGACATCTTCGAGGGCACCCAACAGATTCAGCAGCTGGTGGTCGCCCGCCGCCTGCTGGGCCTGTCGTCGGCGCAGCTCAAGTAGCGACGCCGTTCAGCCCCTCGCGGGCAACGGAAAAGCCACCGAGTGGAAAGGATTCCATCCGGTGCGGTTAGCGTCGTCGGTATGGAAACGTTTCAAGCGCTGGTGGCGCGCCAAGACGGTGACCGGATAACCACGTCGGTCGAGACGCTGAGCGCGTCCGACCTGCCGCCCGGCGAGGTGACGATCCGCGTGGAGTATTCGAGCGTCAACTTCAAGGACGCGCTGGCGGTGACGCCCGGTGGCGGCGTGGTGCGCAACTACCCGGTCGTCCCGGGCATCGACCTGACCGGCGAGGTCGTCGAGTCGCACTCCCCCGACTTCGCCGTCGGCGACAAGGTGCTGGCGCACGGCTATGCGATCGGCACCGGCCACCACGGCGGCTACGCGGAGTACGCCCGGCTGCCTTCCGACCAGGTGGTGGCCCTCGGCGACCTGAGCCCGTATGAGGGCGCCGCGATCGGGACGGCCGGCTTCACCGCCGCCATGAGCGTGCAGGCGCTGATCGACTGGGGTGTCGAACCCGGCGCCGGGTCGGTGGTCGTCACCGGCGCCTCCGGCGGCGTCGGCTCGGTCAGCGTGGACCTGTTGGCGGCCGCCGGCTACCGGGTGGTGGCCTCGACCGGCAAGGAGACGGCGGCCGATCTGCTGAAAGGGCTTGGCGCCGCGGAGGTTATCGGACGGCTGCCGGAAGACCCCGAGGCCAAGCCGCGGCCGCTGGCCAAGGCGCGCTGGGCGGCGGGGGTGGATTGCGTGGGCGGCGCGACGCTGGCCGATGTGCTGAGTGCCGTGGACTACGGCGGGGCGGTGGCCTGTAGCGGGCTGACGGGTGGTCCGGCGTTGCATACCACGGTGATGCCGTTCATCCTGCGCGGCATCGCGCTGCTCGGCATGGACTCGGTGCTGCTGCCGATCGGCCGGCGCCGGAAGTTGTGGGCGCGGCTGGGCGATTCGTTGCGGCCGCGTCACCTTGATTCGCTCACCAGCGACGTCGACGTCAAAGACGTGGTCGGTGTGCTCGACCAGCTGCGCGCGGGCGCCTTCACCGGCCGGGCGGTGGTGCGGGTCGCCGGCGGCTTCTGAGTCGGCGTTAGGCTGACCGACCATGCGGGCGGCACGCGTGACTCGGCTGGATGGTCCGGATGCGATCGAGGTGTCGGAGGTAGACGAACCCTCCGGTGACGGCGTGGTGGTCGAGGTGCACGCCGCCGGCGCGGCCTTCCCCGACGCGCTGCTGACCCGCGGTCTGTATCAGTACCGGCCCGAGCCGCCCTTCGTGCTCGGCGCCGAGATCGCCGGCGTGGTGCGGTCGGCGCCGGACGGCGCCCATGTGAAAGCCGGTGACCGGGTCGTCGCGTTGACGATGCTGTCCGGCGGCATGGCCGAGGTGGCCGTCGTGCAGCCCGACCGGGTGTTCAAGCTGCCGGACAACGTGAGCTTCGAGGCCGGCGCCGGCCTGCTCTTCAACGACCTCACGGTGTACTTCGCGCTGACCGTGCGGGGCCGCCTGGCCGCCGGCGAGACCGTGCTGGTGCACGGCGCGGCCGGCGGGATCGGGACCTCGACGCTGCGGCTGGCGTCGCTGCTCGGGGCGTCGCGCACCATCGCGGTCGTCAGCACCGAAGACAAGGCCGAGGTCGCGACGGCGGCCGGGGCCACCGACGTGGTGCTCGCCGAGGGGTTCAAGGACGCGGTCAAGGAGCTCACCGGCGGCCGCGGCGTCGATGTGGTGGTCGACCCGGTCGGCGGTGACCGGTTCACCGATTCGCTGCGCTCACTCGCCCCGGGCGGGCGGCTGCTGGTCATCGGGTTCACCGGCGGGGAGATCCCGACCGTCAAGGTGAACCGGTTGCTGCTCAACAACATTGACGTCGTCGGCGTGGGCTGGGGAGCCTGGACGGCGACGCACCCGGACGCGCTGGCCGAGCAGTGGGCCGGGCTGGAGGCCCTGCTCAGCTCGGGCCGGCTGGCCGCCCCGACGCCCGAGGTCTACCCGCTGGAGCAGGCGGGCGCGGCGGTCGCCTCTCTCGAGAACCGCACCGCCAAGGGGAAAGTCGTGGTGCGCGTCCGCGACTGAGCGTCTGTTGGTGCGCGTTAAGTCCGGCGGAGTCCCGATCGGCTCTTGTGCGCGGCGAAAACAAAAAGTAATGTCACTTTCAGTTTTCTGCCGATCGCCGGAGCCCGGGAGTCAGCCATGGAATCCTTCGTTCACTTGCGAAAAGGCAAGACGCCGCGCCGGCTTCATGCCGATCTCGACGGGCTCAAGGACGACGAGCTCGGCCGGGGCGGATTCACCGGCCGGACCGCCAACATGTACCGGCGCCACGACCCCACCGCCTATCGGGCGGTCGGCCCGCTGCGCCCCGTCGACGTGCTCGCCGGCGAGCTGAAGCCCAGCGACGCGACCGACGCCGGCGGCGGCCCCCTGCTGATGTTCAGCAACGACGACTGCCGAATCTCGTTGAGCCGCCGCCACGAGGCGATGCCGTTCTACACCCGACACGTCGACGGGGACCTGCTGTGCTTCGTGCATCGCGGCGCGGGCCTGCTGGAGACCGAGTTCGGGCCGCTGCGCTACCGGGAGGGCGACTGGGTCTACCTCCCGAAGGCGTGCACCTGGCGCCAGGCGCCCGACAGCGAGACCACGCTGTTGATGATCGAGGCCAGCGACGAGTTCCGGGTGCCGCCGCCGGGCGCGCTGGGCCGCCACTTCCCGTTCGACCCGTCGCAGGCCACCATCCCCGAACCCGCCCCGATCGCCGACGACGAACGCGACGAGTACGAAGTCCGGCTCATCCACACGGGCGGCCCGACAACGCTGTACTACCAACACAATCCGATCGACGTCGAGGGCTGGCGCGGCGACAACTTCGCGTTCACCTTCAACATCGCCGACTACAACGTGGTCACGTCGGACAGCGTTCACCTGCCGCCCACCGTCCATCTGTTCATGCAGGCCACCGGCGTCTACGTGATGAACTTCCTGCCCAAGCCGGCCGAAAGCGTGCCCGGCACCGAGCGCACGCCCTGGTATCACCGCAACGTCGACTACGACGAGATCGCCTTCTTCCACGGCGGGTCGCTCTACGGCATCCCGATGCCGCCGGGCCTGATCACCCATGCGCCGCAAGGGGTTCACCACGGCGCACCCGAGAAGGCTCGGGAACGGGCGCGCCGCAAGTTCGAGGAGCATTCGCGGGTGGACTGGCAAGTCATCGCGGTCGACACCCGCCTGCGGCTGACACCGTCCCCCGAGGTGCTGGCGCACGACCTCGGGCAGCACTGATGAAACACGAATACGACCGCATCCCCTATCTCGTTGCGTTCCAGAACAATTCCGGGGTCCGCGACGTGTACGGCGGGCTGGCGGAGATCACCGTGCTGGAGAGCTATCTGCTCAAGCCCAGGGACAAGCCGTCCGACACCGTGCTGGTGTTCATGCATCCGATCGGCGGTGGCGCGTACCTGCCGATGATCAATGCGCTGGCCCGCGCCGGCCACCACGTCATCTACTGCAACAGCCGGTTCCGCGGCACGGATTCGGCGCTGCTGATGGAGAAGGTGGTCGAGGACCTCGGCGAGTGCATCAAGGACGCCAAGAACCGCCTGGGCTACGCGAGGGTGGTGCTGGCCGGATGGAGCGGCGGCGGCTCGCTGTCGATGTTCTACCAGCAGCAGGCCCAGCACGCGACGATCACGGCGAGCCCGTCCGGGGACGGCCCCGACCTGACGCGGCTCGACCTGCCCGCAGCCGATGGCGTGATGCTGCTCGCCGCGCACATCAGCCGGCACGGCACCCTGACCGAATGGCTGGACGCGTCGATCGTCGACGAATCCGACCCGACCAAGCGCGATCCCGAGCTGGACCTCTACAACCCGGACAACCCCAACCAACCGCCCTACACCTCAGAATTTCTGGCGCGGTACCGGCAGGCGCAGATCGACCGCAACCGGCGCATCACCGCGTGGGTCAAGGAAAAGCTCGCCGAGTTGAAGGCCGCCGGACGCCCCGATGAGGAATTCTGCTTCGTCGTGCATGGCACCATGGCCGACCCGCGCTGGCTGGATCCGGCCGTCGATCCCAACGAACGCACCCCGGGGACCTGCTATCTGGGCGATCCTCGAGTGGTGAACATGAGCCCGGTCGGGTTGGCCCGGTTTTCGACGCTGCGCGGCTGGCTGTCGCAATGGAGTTACGACGACGCCCGCGGCGACGGGGTGGCCTGCGGGCGCGACCTCGCGGTCCCGGCGCTGGTGATCGGTAACCTGGCCGATGACGCCTGCACGCCCAGCCACACCCGACGGCTCTACGAGGCGATCGGGCACCCGGACAAGGAGATACACGAAATTCCCGGCGCCACCCACTATTACGCGGGCCCCGACCAACGGGACAAGCTGCGCCACGCCGTCGACGTCGTCACCGACTGGCTGGTCCGGCACGACTTCGCGAGCGCCGAATGACGGGTGCGCTGGACGGCATCCGGGTGCTCGAGCTGGGCACCCTGATCGCCGGGCCGTTCGCCGGCCGGCTGCTCGGTGACATGGGCGCCGACGTCATCAAGGTGGAACCGCCCGGCGCGCCGGACCCGCTGCGCACCTGGGGCCAGGCCGAACTGGACGGGAACCACGTCTTCTGGACCGTGCACGCGCGCAACAAGCGGGCCATCACGCTCGACCTGCGCAAGCCGCGCGGCCGCGGGCTGTTCCTCGACCTCGTCGCGAAATCCGACATCGTCGTGGAGAACTTCCGCCCGGGCACCTTGGAGAAATGGGAGCTGGGCTACGAAGTGCTGTCCGAGCGCAACCCGGGCATCATCCTGGTCCGGGTGTCGGGCTACGGGCAGACCGGGCCCGAGGCGCACAAGGCCGGCTACGCGTCGGTGGCCGAGGCCGCCAGCGGGCTGCGGCACCTCAACGGCTTTCCGGGCGGCCCGCCGCCCCGGCTGGCGCTCTCCCTCGGCGACAGCCTGGCCGGCATGTTCGGCGCCCAGGGCGCGCTGGCCGCGCTGTATCGCCGCTGCCTCACCGGGCGCGGACAGGTGGTCGACGTCGCGCTGACCGAATCCTGCTTGGCCGTGCAGGAATCCACGATCCCCGACTACGACGTCGGTGGCGTGGTGCGCGGGCCGTCGGGCACCCGGCTGGAGGGCATCGCGCCGTCGAACATCTACCGCAGCGCCGACGGCTCCTGGGTAGTGATCGCCGCCAACCAGGACACCGTGTTCGCCCGCCTGTGCAAGGCGATGGGACGCCCGGAACTGGCCACCGACGACCGCTTCGCCAACCACGGCGCCCGCGGCCGCAACCAGGACGAGCTCGACGAGATCATCGGCGCATGGGCCGCCGACCGCCAACCCGGCGAGATCATCGAAACCCTTTCCGCCGCCGGCGTGATCACGGGCCCCATCAACACCGTCGCCGAGGTGGTCGACGACCCGCAGCTGCGGGCGCGCGGCATGCTGGTCGAGCACTACGACGAACGGGTCGGCCGCAACGTGCTGGGGCCGGGCGTCGTCCCGGTGCTCTCGGAGTCCCCCGGTGGCGTCCGCACTGCCGGCCCCGCCCGCCCGGGCCAACACAACGACGACGTGTACATCGGGCTGCTCGGCAAGACCGCCGGCGAGCTCGACGAGCTGAGGGCGCAGGGGGTGCTATGACGCACGTGGAATTTCCAACGAGGGTTGACATTCGCGAGGTGTCGCTGCGCGACGGCCTGCAGATCGAAAAACCAATCCCGTTGGCCGCCAAACTGGAACTGCTGGCGGCGGTGGCCGCCACCGGGGTGCGGGAGGTCGAGGCCACGGCGTTCGTGTCGCCGTCGAAGGTGCCGTCGATGGCCGACGCCGCCGAGCTCGCCGCGCACCTGCACGACTACCCGGACATCGAGTTCTCCGCGCTGGTGGCCAGCCCCAACGGCGCCCGGCGCGCCGTCGCCGCGGGGCTGCGCTCGGTCGAATACGTGGTGGCCGCCAGCGACGCGTTCAGCGAGGCCAACGTCGGGCGCGACAGCGCCGAGGCCACCAAACAGATCGAGGAGATCGTCGCCATCGCGCACGACGCCGGCGTCACCGTCGAGGTCATCGTCGCCACCGCGTGGGACTGCCCGTTCGAGGGGCCGACCCCGCCCGAGCGGGTGCTCGAGATCGCCGCGGCCGCGAAGGATCAACGCGTCGACCGGTTCTCGATCGCCGACACCATCGGCACCACCACCCCGCGCCGGGTGAGTTCGCTGGTCGCCCAACTGCGTCCGGTGATCGGCGACATGCCGCTGGGCGGGCACTTCCACAACACCCGCGGCACCGGGCTGGCCAGCGCCTACGCGGCCGTCGAATCCGGGGTCACCCGGTTGGACGCGTCGGTCGGCGGGCTGGGCGGCTGCCCGTTCGCGCCGGGGGCCACCGGCAACATCGCCACCGAGGACCTCGTCTACCTGCTGACCGACAGCGGCGTCGGCGTCGACGTGGACCTGCGGGCCGCGATCGCCGCCGCCGGGGTCGCCAAATCCCTTGTCGGCCATGATCTGCCGAGCGCCCTGTTGCGCGCCGGTGACCGGATCCGGAACTGATGCCGACCGAAACGCTGACCGCAAAGGGCCGCCAGACCAGGCAGGCCATCGAAGCGGCCGCGCGAAAACTGTTCGCCGAACGCGGCTTTCACGGCACCACGCTGGCCGACATCACGTCGGCCGCTGGCAAGTCGCCGGCGGTGTTCTACCGGTATTTCGCCGACAAGGAAGACCTGCTGGCCGCGCTGGCCGAGTCGTTTCTGCACGAGGTGGTGGCGCCGCCCGGGCTGCGGCTCGAGCTGCCCGAATCTCCAGATGACGACGCGTTCTTCACGTCAGTGGTCACCGGATACTGGAACATGTTCAAGCAGAACATCGGCATCATGATCGCCGTGGCGCAGTTGGCCGCCACCCAGCGACGGTTCGCGGGCGTGCAGAACGAATTCCGGCGCTTCGGCATGGACATTGTCGCCGCGTCGGTGCGCCGCGCGCAGGAGCAGGGCTACGGGACCGAGCTCAACCCCCAACACACGGCGGCCGCGATCGCGCTGCTGTTCGAGAACTTCACCACCGTCTTCGCCGGCCCCTCCGGCTTGGGCCTTCAGATCAGCGACCAGGACGCCATCGCCACCCTGTCCACGGTCTGGAAGAAAACCCTCTACGGCGCGTAAGGAGTTCGCATGGATTTCACTCTGCCAGAGCATCTTCCGGGACTGCTCGCCGAGATGGACGCGTTCATCGAGTCGGAGATCAAGCCGCTGGAACGCGACCACATCCAGTACTTCGACCATCGCCGCGAGCATGCCCGCACCGACTGGGACAACGACGGCATCCCGACGCGCGAGTGGGAGGACCTGCTCGCCGAGATGCGCAGGCGGGCCGACAAGGCCGGCTGGCTGCGCTACGGCCTGCCGGCATCGCTGGGCGGTCGCGACGGCACCAACCTCGACATGGCCGTCATTCGGGAGCACTTGGCGCACAAGGGCCTTGGCCTGCACAACGACCTGCAGAACGAGTCGTCGATAATCGGGAACTTCCCGCAGGTGATCATGATGGAGCGCTTCGGCACCGACGAGCAGCGCCGCGACTGGTCGGAGGCGCTGATCACCGGGGAACGGTCGATGGCGTTCGGGCTGACGGAGCCGCGGCACGGGTCCGACGCGACGTGGCTGGAAACCCGCGCCGAACGCGACGGGGACGGCTGGGTGCTCAACGGCTCCAAGCGATTCAACACCGGGGTGCACCGGGCGACGCATGACCTGATCTTCGCGCGCACCTCCGGCGAACCGGGGGCCGCGCTGGGCATCACCGCGTTCCTCGTCCCGACCGATACGCCCGGATTCCGCGTCCCCTACTACTGGTGGACGTTCAACATGCCCACCGACCACGGCGAGGTCGAGCTGACCGACGTGCGGGTGTCCGCCGACGGGGTGCTCGGCGAAGTGGACCGCGGCCTGGAGGTCGCGCAAACCTTCCTGCACGAGAACCGGATCCGGCAGGCGGCGAGTAGCCTGGGCGCCGCCCAATACTGCATCGACCGCGCCGCGGAATACGCCGGCAGGCGCACGGTCTTCGGCAAGCCGCTGGCGGTCAACCAGGCCGTGCAATGGCCGCTGGCCGAGCTGCAGACCGAGGCCCAGATGGTGCGGCTGCTGGTGCAATACGCGGCCTGGCATCTGGACCGCAACCACCACATGGAGGTCTCCGACAAGGTGTCGATGGCCAACTACCGCGCCAACCGGCTGGTCTGCGACGCGGCCGACCGGGCCATGCAGGTCTATGGCGGCCTCGGCTACAGCCGCCACGAGCAGTTCGAGCACATCTACCGCCATCACCGCCGCTACCGCATCACCGAGGGCGCCGAGGAGATCCAGATCCGCCGGGTGGCGCAGCGGCTGTTCAAGTTTGGCCACAAGTGACCGACACCGGTGAGCTGGCCGGCAAGCTGGCCCGCGTGCTGGCGCCGGCGCTGGGTGCGACCCCCGCGATCGAGAACCTGCGGGCGCTGACCGGCGGCGCCAGCCGCACCACGTGGGCGTTCGACGCCGTCACGGGCGAGCAGCGCCGTTCGCTGGTCCTGCGCACCGGCCCGCCCGACGACGTGCACGCCGGCATGGAGCTGGAAGCCCGCGCCCAGGCCGCGGCCGCCGCGGCCGGCGCTCCGGTCCCCCACATCCTGGTGGCCGAGGATTCGGTTGCCGCACTGGGCAATCCGTTCCTGATCTGCGACGAGATCAAGGGCGAGACCATCGTCCGGCGCATCCAGCGTCAGCTGGACGCCGGCGACGGGCACGCGGGCCGCACGCGCCTGATGCACCAGTGCGCGCAGGCGCTGGCCGCCATCCACCGCGCCGACGCCAAGATTCCCGGACTGGTACGGGAGGACCAGCTCGCGCACTGGCGCGAGCGGCTCGACGCCATGGGCGACACCACCGCCACCTTCGAGTGGGCGTTTCGCTGGCTCGAGGCGAACCGACCACAAGGACCCGGGCCGTCGAGCCCCGTCCTGGTGCACGGGGACTACCGGATGGGAAACCTCATCGTCGACGGGTCCGAGCTGGCGGCCGTCCTCGACTGGGAGCTGGTCCACCTCGGCGAGGCGTACGAGGACCTGGCGTGGTTCTGCATCCGGGCCTGGCGGTTTGGCGCTCCAGCCGGCCTGGCGGCCGGGGGCCTCGGCAGCATCGAGGCCTTCATCCGGGCCTACGAGGACGCCGGCGCCACTAGCGTCGACCGGGTGGCGTTTCACTGGTGGCTGGTGCTGGCCACCCTGCGCTGGGGTGTCATCTGCCGCTACCAGGCGGAGCGGCACCTCAGCGGCGAGTTCCGCTCGGTGGAGTTGGCGACGATCGGCCGCCGCGTCTGCGAGACCGAGTGGGACCTGCTCGACCTGTTGGAGCTGGGTCGGTGATCGGCGCGTACGGGCGCCCGCTCGCGGCCGAACTGGTGGCCGCGGTGGCCGAGTTCCTGGAAACCGATGTCCGCGCGGCGACCAGCGGGCAGGTCAACTTCCACGCCAGGGTGGCCGCCAACGCGTTGCGCATCGTCGAGCGCGAACTGCTCGACGAAAGCGACGCCGAAGCGGGCGCGGCGCTGGCCGGCCTGGGCTTCGCCGACGAGGAGGAGCTCGCCGCCGCGATCCGGGCCGGCGAGCTGGATGGCCGCGCCAACGACGTCACCGCCTGCCTGCGCACCCTGGTTCGGCGTCGCCTGGCCATCGCCCATCCCGGATACGAGCAATCGGACTAGGAGCCCCCATGCCCGCTGCCACCGCCCAGACCATCGTCGAGGTGGCCGACCGCCTGTTCGCGGCCATCGAGAACGGCGACGCGGCCGCGGTCGATCGGCTGTGGAGCAACGACATCGCGGTCTGGCGCACGGGTGCACGCCGCGATGACGACAAGTCCCGCGCGATGCGGGTCATCGACTGGTTCATCAGCGCGACCACCGAGCGTCACTACGAGATCCTCGACCGGCGGCTCTTCGACGATGGCCTCGTCGCCGGCTTCGTTCAGCAGCACATCCTGCACGCCACCGGCCATGCCGGCCAATCGATCTCCATGCGGGTCTGCATCGTGATCAGGGTGGGCGCCGACGGGCTCATCGATCGGATCGACGAATACTTCGACCCCGCCGAGATCGCGCCATTGCTCGCCTAACGGCTAAATTCACCACGAGTCACGGGGGAGGACGATGACGACTCTGGAAATACTGCTGAGCGATCCCGACCTGGCCGGCGTGTGGAACCTGGTTCCCGATCGCTCGGCCATCACCTTCAAGGTCAGGAACTTCTGGGGCCTGCTGAACGTCAAGGGCCGCTTCGGCGAGTTCACCGGCGACGGGCAGCTCACCGGCAAGGGCGCGATCTTCGGCCGCGTCGACATCCGCGCCGCCTCGCTGTCCACCGGCATCGGCCGTCGCGACAAGCACCTGCGCTCGGCCGACTTCTTCGACGTCGAGCGTTTCGGTGAGATCAGCGTCGTCGTCACCGCGGTAAACCCGACCAAAGGCAGCGCCGCCGACCTTCGGGCCAGCCTCACCATCAAGGGCGTCACCGCGCCGCTGCCCCTGCCCGTCACGATCACCGAGCTGGACGACGGGTCGATTTGGGTCTCCGGCGAAACCAAGGTCGATCTCACCCGATTCGACCTGGGCTGGAACAGGTTCGGCATGATCGGCCGGACGGCGACGGCGGCCGCGCAAGCGGTCTTCGTTCGGGCGCCCCGGTAGGGTTTGCGCGCCACCAGTACCATCTGAGCGTGCCCGACTCCAGCAGCCCCCTGCGGATCCTCGTCTACAGCAGCAACGTCGAAACCCGCGAACGGGTGATGCGCGCATTGGGCACGCACCTGCACCCGGACCTACCCGAGTTGACCTACGTCGAGGTGGCGACCGGCCCCATGGTGGTCCGCACGATGGACGAGGGCGGCATCGACTTGGCCATCCTCGACGGCGAGGCGACCCCCACCGGCGGCATGGGCATCGCCAAACAGCTCAGGGACGAACTCGAGACCTGCCCGCCGATCCTGGTTCTCACCGGCCGCCGCGACGACGAGTGGCTGGCCACCTGGTCGCGCGCCGACGCGGCCGTGCCGCATCCCCTGGACCCCATCGTGCTGGGCCGCACGGTGCTCGGGTTGCTCCGCGCCCCCGCTCACTAGCGATTACCCCTCTCACCTGCGCCGACACGGAAACTTAGCCCGTGTGGGCGGGTGCTCAGCACCCCCGCGGCGACTCGCCCGGATGCGGGGACGTTAAAACCGGGCAAATAGCACCACCCCGAGCACGTGCGCCGACGCCAACGACGCTATGTTGAAAGTCACTGTGACGGGCCACAGACCCGGTTCGTCACAGCAGCCCGGTCACCGCCTGGCCGCCCGCTCAATTGAGAAGGCGGCCACATTACGACGGATCATGGAGCGAGTTGAACGTCTACATACCCATCCTGGTGCTCGGCGGGATAGCCGCCGCCTTTGCCGTGGGCTCGGTCGCGATCGCGAGCATCGCCGGCCCGAAGCGCTACAACAAGTCGAAACTGGCGGCCTACGAATGCGGCATCGAACCCACGGAAACCCCGGTGAGCGGCCCGCACGCGACGGCCGGGCAGCGATTCCCGGTGAAGTATTACCTGACCGCAATGCTGTTTATCGTCTTCGACATCGAAATCGTGTTCTTGTATCCCTGGGCCGTTAGCTACGACGCGCTGGGAACCTTCGCGTTGGTCGAGATGGTGGTGTTCATGCTGACGGTGTTCGTGGCCTACGCCTACGTGTGGCGCCGCGGCGGCCTGACATGGGATTGAGGTAGAAGTGGGCCTGGAAGAACAGTTGCCCGGTGGCATTCTGCTGTCCACCGTCGAGAAGGTGGCCGGCTACGTGCGCAAGAACTCGCTGTGGCCGGCGACGTTCGGGCTGGCGTGCTGCGCGATCGAGATGATGGCAACCGCCGGACCGAGGTTCGACATCGCGCGCTTCGGCATGGAGCGGTTCTCGGCCACGCCCCGGCAGGCCGACCTGATGATCGTGGCCGGGCGGGTCAGCCAGAAGATGGCCCCGGTGCTGCGCCAGATCTACGACCAGATGGGCGAGCCGAAATGGGTGCTGGCCATGGGCGTGTGCGCATCGTCGGGCGGGATGTTCAACAACTACGCGATCGTGCAGGGCGTCGACCACGTCGTGCCGGTCGACATCTACCTGCCCGGCTGCCCGCCCCGCCCCGAGATGCTGCTGCACGCAATCCTGAAGCTGCACGAGAAGATTCAGGAAATGCCGCTGGGCGTCAACCGCGAAGAAGCCATCGCCGAGGCCGAGCAGGCCGCGCTGGCCGCCACGCCCACCATCGAGATGCGCGGACTGCTGCGATGAGCTCTCCCGACCACGACCCGACGGTGGCGGCCAGCGAAGCGGGGGACTCCGTTCCCACCGCCGACGAGGAAGTCATCGACGTTCGCCGCGGCATGTTCGGGGTGCGCGGCAGCGGCGACACCTCCGGCTACGGACGGCTGGTGCGCGAGATCACGCTGCCCGGCGGCAGCCCCCGGCCCTACGGCGGCTACTTCGACGACATCGCCGACCGGCTGGCGGAAGCGCTGGGCCGCAACGACATCGAATTCGACGACGCGATCGAGAAGGTCGTCGTCGACCGCAACGAGCTGACGCTGCACGTGCGCCGCGAACTGCTGCCGCAGGTCGCGCAGCGGCTTCGCGACGAACCCGAGCTGCGCTTCGAGATGTGCCTGGGCGTCAACGGGGTGCACTACCCGCACGAAACGGGACGCGAGCTGCACGCCGTCTACCCGCTGCAGTCGATCACCCACAACCGTCGGCTGCGGCTGGAAGTGGCTGCACCGGACAGTGATCCGCACATCCCGTCGCTGTACGGCGTCTACCCGACCAACGACTGGCACGAGCGCGAGACCTACGACTTCTTCGGGATCATCTTCGACGGGCACCCGTCGCTCACCAGGATCGAGATGCCCGACGACTGGCACGGGCACCCGCAACGCAAGGACTATCCGCTGGGCGGCATCCCGGTCGAGTACAAGGGCGCGCAGATACCTCCGCCCGACGAACGCAGGGGTTACAACTAATGACTCAAGCTGAAACGGTCCTGGTCGCCGGCGGCCAGGACTGGGACCAGATCGTCGACGCCGCCCGCAACGCGGACCCCGGCGAGCGCATCGTCGTCAACATGGGCCCGCAGCACCCGTCCACGCACGGCGTGCTGCGGCTGATCCTCGAGATCGAGGGCGAGACCGTCACGCAGGCCCGGTGCGGAATCGGCTACCTGCACACCGGGATCGAGAAGAACCTCGAATACCGTTACTGGACCCAGGGCGTCACCTTCGTGACCCGAATGGACTACCTGTCACCGTTTTTCAACGAGACCGCCTACTGCCTGGGCGTGGAGAAGCTGCTCGGCATCACCGACGAGATCCCGGAGCGGGTCAACGTCATCCGGGTGATGATGATGGAGCTCAACCGCATCTCGTCGCATCTGGTCGCGCTCGCGACCGGCGGCATGGAACTGGGCGCAATGACCCCGATGTTCGTCGGCTTCCGGGGCCGCGAGATCGTCCTGAAGCTGTTCGAATCGATCACCGGTCTGCGGATGAACAGCGCCTACATCCGGCCGGGCGGCGTCGCGCAGGATCTGCCGTCGGGCGCGGAAACCGAGATCGCCGACGCCCTCAAAGAACTGAAGCAACCGCTGCGCGAAATGGGCGAGCTGCTCAACGAAAACGCGATCTGGAAGGCGCGCACCGAGGGCGTGGGCTACCTGGACCTGACCGGCTGCATGGCGCTGGGCATCACCGGACCGATCCTGCGTTCCACCGGGCTGCCGCACGACCTGCGCAAGAGCGAGCCCTACTGCGGCTACGAGAACTACGAGTTCGACGTGATCACCGACGACGGCTGTGATGCGTACGGGCGCTACATCATTCGCGTCAAGGAGATGTGGGAGTCGATCAAGATCGTGGAGCAGTGTCTGGACAAGTTGCGGCCGGGGCCGACGATGGTCGAGAACCGCAAGATCGCCTGGCCCGCCGACCTGAAGGTCGGCCCGGACGGCATGGGCAACTCGCCCGAGCACATCGCGAAGATCATGGGCAGCTCCATGGAGGCGCTGATCCACCACTTCAAGCTCGTCACCGAGGGCATTCGCGTTCCGGCCGGCCAGGTTTACACAGCGGTGGAATCGCCCCGCGGCGAGCTCGGCGTGCACATGGTCAGCGACGGCGGCACCCGGCCCTACCGGGTGCACTACCGGGACCCGTCCTTCACCAACCTGCAGTCCGTCGCCGCGATGTGCGAGGGCGGGATGGTCGCGGACCTGATCGCCGCGGTCGCCAGCATCGACCCGGTGATGGGCGGGGTGGACCGATGACCGGGCCGCAGGGTCAGCCGGTGTTCATCCGGCTCGGACCGCCGCCCGAGGAGCCCAACGCGTTCGTGACCGAGGGTGCGCCGCAGTCGTATTCGCCCGAGGTGCGGGCCCGCCTCGAGGTCGACGCCAAGGAGATCATCGGCCGCTACCCCAACAAGCGCTCGGCGCTGCTGCCGTTGCTGCACCTGGTCCAAGCCGAGGATTCCTACCTGACACCGGCGGGACTCGAATTCTGCGGCGAGCAAATCGGATTGACCGGTGCCGAGGTGTCGGCGGTCGGCAGCTTCTACACGATGTACCGCCGCGGCCCCACCGGCGATTACCTGGTCGGCGTCTGCACCAACACGCTGTGTGCGGTCATGGGCGGCGACGCGGTATTCGACGCGCTCAAAGAACATCTCGGCATCGGCAATGATGAGACCACCGACGACGGCTCGGTCACGTTGCAGCACATCGAATGCAACGCGGCGTGCGACTTCGCCCCGGTGGTGATGGTCAACTGGGAGTTCTACGACAACCAGACCCCGGAGTCGGCACGCGAACTCGTCGATTCGCTGCGGTCCGGAAATCCCAAGGCTCCCACCCGCGGTGCGCTGTGCAAGTTCCGCGAAACCTCGCGCATCCTGGCCGGCCTGCCCGACGAGCGCCCCGACGAAGGCCAGGGCGGCGCCGGTGCGGCCACTTTGGCCGGGCTGCAGGTGGCGAAGGAGAAGGGCATGGAAGCCCCGCCGGCTCCCGGAGGCGAGTCATGACCACCCCGCTGACCCCGGTCATCAGCGCCTACTGGGACGACCCGAAGTCGTTCACGCTGGAGACCTACCAGCGCCACGACGGTTACCAGGCGCTGAAGAAGGCCCTGAAGATGGAGCCCGACGCGGTGATTGGGGCCGTGAAGGACTCGGGTCTGCGCGGTCGCGGCGGCGCCGGCTTCTCGACCGGAACCAAGTGGTCGTTCATCCCGCAGGGCGACTCGGGTCCGGCCGCCAAGCCGCACTACCTGGTGGTCAACGCGGACGAATCCGAACCCGGTACGTGCAAAGACATTCCGCTGATGCTGGCGACGCCCCACCTGTTGGTGGAGGGCGCCATCATCGCCTCCTACGCGATCCGGGCCAGCCATGCCTTCATCTACGTGCGCGGCGAAGTGGTGCCGGTAATACGCCGGCTGCAGAACGCGGTCGCCGAGGCTTACGCCGCCGGCTATCTGGGCCGCGACATCGAAGGATCCGGCTACGACCTGGAGCTGGTGGTGCACGCCGGCGCGGGCGCTTACATCTGCGGCGAGGAAACCGCGCTGCTGGAGGGTCTGGAGGGCCGGCGCGGCCAGCCCCGGCTGCGGCCACCGTTCCCCGCGGTGGCCGGGCTTTACGGTTGCCCCACGGTGATCAACAACGTCGAGACGATCGCCAGCGTGCCGCCGATCATTCTCAACGGCGTCGAATGGTTCCGATCGATGGGCAGCGAGAAATCGCCTGGCTTCACGCTGTATTCGCTGTCCGGACACGTCACCCGCCCGGGCCAATACGAGGCCCCGCTCGGCATCACGCTGCGCGAATTGCTCGACTACGCCGGCGGGGTCCGCGCCGGGCATCGCCTGAAGTTCTGGACCCCGGGCGGGTCGTCGACGCCGCTGCTCACCGACGAACATCTGGACGTGCCACTGGATTACGAGGGCGTCGGTGCCGCCGGCTCGATGCTGGGCACCAAGGCGCTGGAGATCTTCGACGAGACCACCTGCGTGGTGCGCGCCGTGCAGCGCTGGACGTACTTCTACAAGCACGAGTCGTGCGGGAAGTGCACCCCGTGTCGCGAGGGCACGTTCTGGCTGGACCAGATCTACACCCGGCTCGAGACCGGCAAGGGCACTCACGAGGATCTCGACAAGTTGCTCGACATCTCCGACGCGATCCTCGGAAAGTCGTTCTGCGCGTTGGGCGATGGCGCCGCCAGCCCGGTGATGTCGTCGATCAAGTACTTCCGCGACGAATACGTCGCCCACGTCGAGGGGGGCGGCTGCCCGTTCGACCCGCGCGACTCGATGCTCGTGCCCAACGGAGGTGGTAAGTGACCCAGGCGGCCAAGCCTCAGACCGGCGACGGGGTTAGCCAGCCGGAGATGGTGACATTGACCATCGACGGCAACCAGATCTCGGTTCCCAAGGGAACTCTGGTGATCCGCGCGGCCGAGCTGATGGGCATCCAGATCCCGCGGTTCTGTGACCACCCGCTGCTCGACCCGGTCGGCGCGTGCCGGCAGTGCATGGTCGAGGTCGAGGGACAACGCAAGCCGATGGCGTCGTGCACCATCGTGTGCACCGACGACATGGTGGTGCGCACCCAGCTGACCTCCGAGGCCGCGGACAAGGCCCAGCACGGCGTCATGGAGCTGCTGCTGATCAACCATCCGCTGGACTGCCCGATGTGCGACAAGGGCGGCGAATGCCCGCTGCAGAACCAGGCAATGTCCAACGGGCGGGCCGATTCCCGCTTCGCCGATGTCAAGCGCACGTTCGCCAAGCCGATCAACATCTCCTCGCAGGTGCTGCTGGATCGCGAGCGCTGCATCCTGTGCGCCCGCTGCACGCGGTTCTCCGAGCAGATCGCCGGCGACCCCTTCATCGACATGCAGGAGCGCGGCGCCCTGCAGCAGGTCGGCATCTACGCAAACGAGCCGTTCGACTCGTACTTTTCGGG
Organism: Mycobacterium sp. NGS54; assembly: GCF_059812465.1. NCBI lineage: Bacteria > Bacillati > Actinomycetota > Actinomycetes > Mycobacteriales > Mycobacteriaceae > Mycobacterium > Mycobacterium sp. NGS54. The sequence goes on from NZ_JCALCS010000001.1 coordinate 319,654, forward strand.
CAACGCGGTGCAGATCTGCCCGGTGGGCGCGCTGACCGGGACCGCGTACCGCTTCCGGGCCCGCCCCTTCGACCTGGTCTCCAGCCCGAGCGTCTGCGAGCACTGCGCCTCGGGCTGCGCGCAGCGCACCGACCACCGCCGCGGCAAGGTGCTGCGCCGGCTGGCCGGCGACGACCCCGAGGTCAACGAGGAGTGGAACTGCGACAAGGGCCGGTGGGCGTTCAACTACGCGACCCAGCAGGACGTCATCACCACTCCCCTGCTCCGCGACGCCGACGGGACGCTGCAGCCGGTGTCGTGGTCGCACGCGATCGCGGCGGCGACCCAGGGACTCGAGGCCGCCCGCGGGCGCACCGGCGTCCTGGTCGGCGGCCGGGTGACCTGGGAAGACGCCTACGCATACAGCAAGTTCGCTCGAATCACGCTGGACACCAACGACATCGACTTCCGCGCCCGCCCGCACTCCGCGGAGGAGGCCGACTTCCTGGCCGCCCGCGTCGCGGGCCGGCCGGTGACCGTGAGCTACTCCGACCTCGAGTCGGCGCCCGTGGTGGTGCTGGTCGGCTTCGAGCCGGAGGACGAGTCGCCCATCGTGTTCCTGCGGTTGCGCAAGGCCGCCCGCAAGCACCGATTGCCGGTGTACGCGATCGCGCCGTTCGCCACCCGGGCGCTGACGAAGATGTCGGGCCGGTTGGTCAAGACCGTTCCCGGCGCCGAAGCCGCCGCGCTGGACGGGCTGGCCACCGGCGAGGCCGGTGAACTGCTCGCGAAACCGGGCGCGGTCATCATGGTCGGCGAGCGCCTGGCCACGGTGCCCGGCGGGCTGTCCGCCGCGGCGCGCCTGGCCGACGCCACCGGCGCCCGGCTGGCGTGGGTGCCGCGCCGCGCCGGCGAGCGCGGCGCGCTGGAAGCCGGCGCGCTTCCCACGCTGCTGCCGGGCGGTCGCCCGGTCGCCGACGACTCCGCCCGCGCACAGGTCGCGAAGGCATGGAACGTCGACGAATTGCCTTCCGCGCCTGGGCGCGACGCCGACGGCATCCTCGCCGCCGCCGCCGACGGGTCCCTGGGGGCGCTGCTGGTCGGCGGCATCGAACCCAACGACTTCGCCGATCCGGAGGCGGTGCTGGCCGCGCTGGATGCCGCCGGCTTCGTCGTCAGCCTCGAGCTGCGGCACAGCCCCGTCACCGAACGCGCCGACGTGGTATTCCCGGTCGCGCCGACGACGCAGAAGTCCGGTGCCTTCGTCAACTGGGAAGGCCGCTACCGGGCGTTCGCGCCCGCGCTGCGCGGCACCACCGGGGAGGCCGGCCAGTCCGACCACAAGGTGCTCGACACGCTGGCCGACGAGATGGGTATCTACCTGAACACCAGCACCGTCGAGAAGGCCCGCGAGGAACTCGCCGCCCTCGGCACCTGGGACGGCGGACACGCCGACGACCCGCAGGTCGCGGCGCCGGAACCGGCCACCCCCGAGCAAGGGCAGGCCGTGCTGGCCGGATGGCGGCTGCTGCTCGACGAGGGCCGAATGCAGGACGGCGAACCGCATTTGGCGGGCACCGCGCGCAAGCCCGTCGTCCGGCTGTCGGCCGAAACGGCCGCCGAGATCGGCGCCGCCGACGGTGACAACGTCACGGTCAGCACGCCACGCGGCTCGATCATGCTGCCGCTGGCCATCACGGACATGCCCGACCGGGTGGTGTGGCTTCCGTTGAACTCGCCGGGTTCGGCGGTGCACCGGAAATTGGGCGTAACCCCCGGCAGCGTCGTCGCGATCGGAGCGGGAACATGACCGTCCCCTTGTCCGCCTTCGGGCACGATCCCTGGTGGTTGGTGCTCGGCAAGGCACTGGCCATCTTCGTCTTCCTGATGCTGAACGTGCTGGTCGCGATCCTGCTGGAACGCAAGATCCTCGGCTGGATGCAGCTGCGGCCCGGCCCCAACCGGGCCGGCCCGTGGGGCGCGCTGCAGAGCCTGGCCGACGGGATCAAGTTGGCGCTGAAGGAGAGCATCACCCCCGGCGGCATCGATAAGTTCGTTTACTTTGCGGCGCCGGTGATTTCGACGATTCCGGCGTTCACCGCGTTCGCGTTCATCCCGTTCGGTCCGGTGGTGTCGGTGTTCGGCCACCGCACGCCGTTGCAGCTGACCGATCTTCCGGTCGCGGTGCTGTTCATCCTCGGCCTGTCGGCGATCGGGGTGTACGGCATCGTGCTGGGCGGCTGGGCGTCGGGGTCCACCTACCCGCTGCTCGGCGGGGTGCGCTCCACCGCGCAGGTCATCTCCTACGAGGTGGCGATGGGGCTGTCCTTCGCCGCGGTGTTCCTCTATGCGGGCTCCATGTCGACCTCTCAGATCGTCGGCGCGCAGGACCGGGTCTGGTACGGCTTTTTGCTGTTGCCGTCGTTCGTGATCTACCTCATCTCGATGGTCGGTGAAACCAACAGGGCGCCATTCGATTTGCCCGAGGCCGAGGGCGAGCTGGTCGCGGGATTCCACACCGAGTACTCGTCGCTGAAGTTCGCGATGTTCATGCTGGCGGAGTACGTCAACATGATGACGGTCTCGTCGCTCGCCACCGCCATGTTCTTCGGCGGCTGGCACGCGCCGTGGCCACTGAACATGTGGGCGGGCGCCAACACCGGGTGGTGGCCGGTGCTCTGGTTCACCGCCAAAATGTGGACCTTCCTGTTCATCTACTTCTGGCTGCGGGCCAGCCTGCCCCGGCTGCGCTACGACCAGTTCATGGCGCTGGGCTGGAAGCTGCTGATTCCGGCCTCGCTGGTGTGGGTCTTGATCGCGGCGGTGATCCGCACCGCGCGCAACCAGGGGTACGCGCACTGGACGCCGGTCCTGGTGGTCAGCAGCCTGGTCTTCGCCGTGGTGCTGGTGCTGCTGTTGCGAAAACCGTTCAGCACGCCGACGATTCGCGCGATGGAGCGCGAGCTGCGCCGCCAGGGCGGGTCGATCCCCGCCCCGGAAACAACCGGGCCGGCGTTCCCGACACCGCCGCTGCCGGCGCAGAAAGTCGGCGCGAGCAAGGAGAAAGCACGTGCCTAATTTCTTCGACGCCGTAGCAGGTTTCGGCGTGACGTTCGCGTCGATGTTCAAAAAGAGGGTCACCGAGGAGTATCCCGAAAAGCCGGGCCCGGTCGCGCCGCGCTATCACGGGCGCCACCAACTCAACCGGTATCCCGACGGGCTGGAGAAGTGCATCGGGTGCGAGCTGTGCGCCTGGGCGTGTCCCGCCGACGCCATCTACGTCGAGGGCGCCGACAACACCGAGGAGCTGCGGTATTCGCCGGGGGAACGCTACGGCCGGGTGTACCAGATCAACTACCTGCGCTGCATCGGCTGCGGCCTGTGCATCGAGGCCTGCCCGACCAGGGCGCTGACGATGACCAACGACTACGAGATGGCCGACGACAACCGCGCCGACCTCATCTACGAGAAGGACCGGCTGCTCGCCCCGCTGCTGCAGGACATGCTCGCGCCGCCGCACCCCAGGGCGCCCGGCGCCACCGACAAGGACTACTACCTGGGCAACGTGACCGCGCAGGGGTTACGCCAGCGCGAGAACGCCGGGGAGACAAGATGATCGCAACGCTCGCCTCGGAGACCATCGTTCGCACCTCGACCGGCGAGGCGGTCACGTTCTGGGTGCTGGGCGCGGTGGCGCTGATCGGCGCGCTCGGGGTGGTGCTCGCGGTCAACGCCGTGTACTCGGCGATGTTCCTGGCGATGACCATGATCATCCTGGCGGTGTTCTACATGATCCAGGACGCGCTGTTTCTCGGCGTCGTTCAGGTCGTGGTCTATACCGGCGCGGTGATGATGCTGTTCCTGTTCGTCCTGATGCTCATCGGCGTGGACAGCGCGGAATCGCTGAAGGAGACGCTGCGCGGGCAGCGCGTCGCGGCCGTGTTGACGGGCGTCGGGTTCGGCGTGCTGCTGCTGGCCGGCATCGGCAACGTGGCGACCGGTGGTTTTGTGGGACTCACCACCGCCAACGCCAACGGCAACGTGGAAGGCCTGGCGGCGCTGATCTTTTCGCGCTACCTGTGGGCCTTCGAGCTGACCAGCGCCCTGCTGATCACGGCGGCGGTCGGCGCGATGGTGCTGGCGCACCGGGAGCGCTTCGAGCGGCGCAAGACCCAGCGTGAGCTTTCCGAAGAGCGCTTCCGGGCCGGCGGGCGCCCCACGCCCCTGCCGAATCCGGGCGTCTACGCGCGCCAGAACGCGGTCGACGTCGCCGCGCTGCTGCCCGACGGCTCGTACTCGGAGTTGTCGGTGTCGCCCATCTTGCGGATCCGCGGCGCGGACGGCGGCGAGGTCCGGGAGACACGCCCCACGGTGAAAGGTGGTGCGTCGTGAATCCGGCCAACTACCTGTACCTTTCGGCCCTGCTGTTCACCATCGGGGCCTCGGGCGTGCTGTTGCGCCGCAACGCCATCGTGATGTTCATGTGCGTCGAGCTGATGCTGAACGCCGTCAACCTGGCGTTCGTCACGTTCGCGCGCATGCACGGCCACCTCGACGGCCAGATGATCGCCTTCTTCACGATGGTGGTGGCCGCCTGCGAGGTCGTCGTCGGCCTGGCCATCATCATGACGATTTTCCGTGCCCGCAAATCCGCGTCGGTCGACGACGCGAACCTACTCAAAGGCTAAAAGAACGCCGAGATGACTGACTACACCTGGCTGCTGGTGGCGCTGCCGCTGGCGGGTGCCGCGATCTTGTTGTTCGGGGGCAGGCTCACCGACGCGTGGGGCCACCTGCTGGGCTGCGCCACCGCGCTGGCGGCGTTCGCGGTGGGCGCGACGCTGCTCGCCGACATGCTCGGCCGCGGCGAGGCCGATCGCACCATCCACCAGAAGCTGTTCACCTGGATTCCGGTCGGGCAACTGCAGGTGGACTTCGGGCTGCAGCTCGACCAGTTGTCGATGTGCTTCGTGCTGCTGATCTCCGGCGTCGGATCGCTGATCCACATCTATTCGGTCGGCTACATGGCCGAAGACCCCGACCGCCGAAGGTTTTTCGGCTACCTCAACCTGTTCCTGGCCTCGATGCTGCTGCTGGTGGTCGCCGACAACTACCTGGTGCTCTACGTCGGCTGGGAGGGCGTCGGCCTGGCCTCCTACCTGCTCATCGGTTTCTGGTACCACAAGCCGTCGGCGGCCACCGCGGCCAAGAAGGCCTTCGTCATGAACCGGGTCGGTGACGCCGGCCTGGCGGTGGGAATGTTCTTGATGTTCGGCACCTTCGGCACGCTGTCCTACGCTGGGGTATTCGCCGGTGCGCCTTCGGCTTCGAGCGGCGTGGTGACCGCGATGGGATTGCTGCTGCTGCTGGGCGCCTGCGCCAAGTCCGCGCAGGTTCCGCTGCAGGCGTGGCTGGGCGACGCGATGGAGGGCCCGACGCCGGTGTCCGCCCTGATCCACGCCGCCACCATGGTGACCGCCGGCGTGTACCTGATCGTGCGGTCCAACCCGCTCTACAACCTCTCGCCCGGCGCGCAACTGGGCGTCGTCATCGTCGGCACCGTCACCCTGCTGTTCGGGGCGTTCATCGGCTGCGCCAAGGACGACATCAAGCGCGCCCTGGCCGCATCGACGATGAGCCAGATCGGCTACATGGTGCTGGCCGCCGGCCTCGGCCCGGCCGGCTACGCCTTCGCGATCATGCACCTGCTGACCCACGGCTTCTTCAAGGCCGGCTTGTTCCTCGGGTCCGGGTCGATCATCCACGCGATGCACGAGGAACAGGACATGCGCCGCTACGGCGGCCTGCGCAAAGCCCTGCCGGTCACGTTCGCCACGTTCGGGCTGGGATATCTGGCGATCATCGGCGTGCCGCCGTTCGCGGGCTTCTTCTCCAAGGACAAGATCATCGAGGCGGCGCTGTCGACCGGGGACACCCGGGGCTACGTGCTGGGGGGCGCGGCTCTGCTCGGTGCCGGTGTCACCGCGTTCTACATGACGCGGGTCATGCTGATGACGTTCTTCGGTGAAAAGCGTTGGGCCCCAGGCGCCCATCCGCACGAGGCGCCCGCCGTGATGGCGTGGCCGATGATCCTGCTGGCCGTCGGCTCGGTGTTCTCGGGCTTCCTGTTGTGGTGGGGCGGCGCCCTACAGCACTGGCTCGAGCCCGTCGTCGGGGTGCACGAAGAGGCGGCGCACGCGCTGCCTGCCTGGGTCACCACCGTCGTCGCGTTGGGCGTCGTCGCCGTCGGTATCGCGGTGGCCTACCGCATGTACGCCGCCGCGCCCATCCCGCGGGTCGCCCCCGTACGGGTGTCGGCGCTCACGACCGCCGCGCGCGCCGACCTCTACGGCGACGCGTTCAACGAGGAGGTGTTCATGCGCCCCGGCGCGCAGCTGACCGACGCACTGGTCGAAGTCGACAACGCGGGCGTCGACGGCTCGGTCAACGCCCTGGCGGCACTGGTGAGCCGGACGTCAAACGGCCTGCGGCGCTTCCAAACCGGCTTTGCCCGCAACTACGCGTTGTCGATGCTGGCGGGCGCCGTGCTGGTGGCCGCTCTGATCCTGGCGGTGAGGGTGTGGTGAGTAACGTGCCGTGGCTGAGCGTCCTGTGGCTGCTGCCGCTGGCGGGCTCCCTGCTGATCATCCTGCTGCCCCCGGGGCTGCGGCAGCTCGCCAAGTGGACCGGCCTGGTCGTCGGCGTGCTGACGCTGGCCGTGGCGATCGTGGTGACCGTCGGCTTCAAGGCCGGCGGCCCCACCTACCAGTTCGTCGAAAGCCACCAGTGGATACCGGCGTTCGGCGCGGGCTACTCCCTCGGCGTCGACGGCATCGCGGTGGTGCTGGTGCTGCTGACCGCGGTGCTGATCCCGGTGCTGCAAGTGGCCGGCTGGAACGACGGCGGCAAGGGCACCCGGGGCGTGCATGCCTACGTCGCGCTGACGCTGGCCATCGAGTCGATGGTGCTGATCTCGGTTGTCGCCCTGGATGTGCTGCTGTTCTACGTGTTCTTCGAGGCCATGCTGGTGCCGATGTACTTCCTGATCGGCGGCTTCGGGCCGGGTCCCGGCAGGTCGCGCGCGGCGGTGAAGTTCTTGCTGTACAACCTGTTCGGCGGGCTGATCATGCTGGCGGCGGTCATCGGGCTGTACGTGGTCACGGCGCAGCACGGCTCGGGCACGTTCGACTTCCGCGACATCGTGGCGGGCGTCGCGTCGGGCCGCTACGGCGCCGACCCGGCGGTGTTCAAGGCGCTGTTCCTGGGCTTCATGTTCGCCTTCGCGATCAAGGCCCCGCTGTGGCCGCTGCACCGCTGGCTGCCCGATGCCTGCGTCGAGGCCACCCCGGCGACGGCGGTGCTGATCACGGCCGTGATGGACAAGGTCGGCACCTTCGGCATGCTGCGCTACTGCCTGCAGCTGTTCCCCGACGCCTCAACGTATTTCCGTCCGGCGATCGTGACGCTGGCGATCATCGGCGTGATCTACGGCGCGATCGTGGCGATCGGCCAGGCCGACATGATGCGCCTGATCGCCTACACGTCGATCTCACACTTCGGGTTCATCATCGCCGGCATCTTCGTCATGACCAGCCAGGGGCAGAGCGGGTCGACGCTCTACATGCTCAACCACGGCATCTCCACCGCCGCGGTGTTCCTGATCGCCGGATTCCTGGTGACGCGGCGCGGCAGCCGGGCGATCGCCGACTACGGCGGCGTCCAGAAGGTCGCACCAATCCTGGCCGGCACCTTCCTGGTTTCGGCCATGGCCACCCTGTCGCTGCCCGGGCTGGCGCCATTCGTCAGCGAATTCCTGGTCCTGCTGGGCACTTTCAACCGGTACTGGCTGGCCGGTGCCTTCGGGGTGACCGCCCTGGTGCTCGCGGCCATCTACATGCTGTGGCTCTACCAGCGGGTGATGACGGGCCCGGTGGCCGAGGGCAACGACCGGATCACCGACCTGCGGGCGCGCGAATTGGTCGTCGTGGCACCGTTGCTCGCGCTGCTGTTCGTGCTGGGCGTCTATCCCAAGCCGGTGCTCGACATCATCAATCCCGCCGTCGAGAACACCATGACCACCATCGGCCAGCATGACCCAGCGCCGAGTGTGCCGCCCCGGACTGCCGAAGGACCGCACCGATGACCCTGCCCACCCCAAGCGTCGAGTACTTCCTGCTGTGCCCGATGCTCATCGTCTTTTCCGTCGCGGTCGTCGGCATGCTCGTCGAGGCATTCGCACCCAGGCGGATTCGCTACGCCACCCAAATGACGCTGGCCCTGGGCGGCCTGCTCGCGGCGCTTTTCGCGGACATCGAAGTGGCCGAGTCGGTTCCGTCGTCCGGCCGCGCCGCGGTGCTGGGCGCGGTGGCCATCGACCGGCCGACGCTGTACCTGCAGGGCACCGTGCTGCTGGTCGCGGTGCTCGCGGTCATCTTCATCGGCGAACGGGCACAGGCCAAGGCGGAAGCCAAGGTCGCCGTGGGCGCCAAGGCCGTCGGGTCGGGCGGGCTGGATTCCTTTACGCCGCAGGCGTCCGCGGTTCCCGGCAGCGAGCCCGAGCGCGAGGCCGAGCGGGCCGGCGCCGCGCAGACCGAACTCTTCCCGCTGGTGATGCTGTCCGTCGGCGGCATGATGGTGTTCCCCGCCTCCAACGATCTGTTGACGATGTTCGTAGCGCTGGAAGTCCTGTCGCTGCCCCTGTACCTGATGTGCGGCCTGGCCCGTCATCGCCGCCTGCTGTCCCAGGAAGCGTCGATGAAGTACTTCCTGCTGGGCGCGTTCTCCTCGGCGTTCTTCCTCTACGGCGTCGCGCTGCTCTACGGCGCGACGGGCACGCTGCTGCTGCCCGGGATCCGGGATGCCCTTGCCGCCCATGGCGATAGCTCGATGGCGCTGATCGGCGTCGCGCTGCTGTCGGTCGGCCTGCTGTTCAAGGTGGGCGCAGTCCCGTTCCACTCCTGGATCCCCGACGTCTACCAGGGCGCGCCCACCCCGATCACGGGGTTCATGGCGGCGGCCACCAAGGTGGCGGCGTTCGGAGCGCTGCTGCGCGTCGTCTACGTCGCGCTGCCGCCGCTGCACCACGAGTGGCGCCCGGTGCTGTGGGCGATTGCCATCCTGACCATGGCCGTCGGCACCGTCACGGCGGTGAACCAGACCGACGTCAAGAGGATGCTGGCGTATTCCTCGGTCGCACACGTGGGCTTCATCCTCACCGGCGTGATCGCCGACAACACCGCGGGGCTGTCCGCCACGCTGTTCTATCTGGTCGCCTACAGCTTCAGCACCGTCGGCGCGTTCGCCATCGTGAGCCTGATCCGCAACGCCGACGGCGTCGAAGACGCCAAGATTTCCCACTGGGCCGGGCTCGGGCAGCGCTCCCCCATTGTGGGCGTGATGTTCTCGATGTTCCTGTTGGCCTTCGCCGGCATCCCCCTGACGAGCGGATTCGTCAGCAAGCTCGCGGTGTTCAAGGCCGCCGCCCAGGGCGGCGCCGTGCCCCTGGTCATCATCGGCGTCATCGCCAGCGGTGTCGCCGCGTACTTCTACGTGCGCGTCATCGTGTCCATGTTCTTCACCGAAGCGACCGACGACACCCCGCACGTCGTGACGCCCGGCATCCTGAGCAAGATCGCGATCGCGATATGCGCCGCGGTCACAATACTTTTGGGGATCTTCCCGCAGCCGCTGCTCGACCTGGCCGATCAGGCGGCCCAGCTGCTGCACTGAGTCAGCTCACGAACGGGCGGGTGGCCAGGACGTAGATCGCCAGGACCCCCAGCGGCGCGGCGAGCGGCAACCACGGCAGCTGCAGCGGGAACGACGTCGCGACCAGGCCGACGCAGGAAAAACCCACCGCCGCAACGGCGGTCGGCCAGCTCCACACGACGCCGCCGACGGGCGTCCCGACCGCGTGGCGGCACACCAGGTAGGCGACCGCGCACAGTCCGGACCAGGCGGCGAAGACGAGCGAGGGGTCCGACGCCAGGATCGTGGCCGCCGATGCCAGCACGGCGATCGTCGCCGCCGGGCGGTAAATCACCCCGGCGCCCACCGCGATCAGCGCGGCCGCCCCCGCGGCAACCGCCACGCCGTGCGACCCGGCGGCGGCCAAGCCCACCATCACAACGCCGATGATGGTTGAGACGACCAGTGCGATCCACTTCATGCCCGCAGCCGTCCCCGCACACGATGGCGGTGGTCGGGCAGGACGGCCATCGACTGATCCAGCGTGCTGTCCCCGCGCCACGCCACGATGTCCACGCCGACGGTCGCCATGTCGCGGTACATGGCCGAGCGCTGCAGCGCCCACATCCGATCGATCAGCGGATCCTGCTGACTCTCGAAGGGCGAGCTGTCGAGGATGTCGACGGCGATCACGACGTGGCCGCGCTTGCGCAGGTCGATCAGCGCCAGCGCGAATTCCGTGTCGAGCAGCGTGGAGAACGCGATGACGATCGAGCCGACGGGGACCGCCGCGCGGGGCGCCAGTGTGCCGGTGGTGTTTTCGAATCGGTCGCCGGCGCCGAGCACGGTGTCGAGCACCCGGTAGAACTGGCGCTGTCCGATGTCGGCACCGAGCCAGCGCGGGCGGTTGCCGCCGAGGGCGACGATCCCGGCGCGGTCGCCGTGCCGCAGGGCGGTCTGCACCACCTGCGCGGCGCCGCGCACGACGCGTTCGGTGGCCTCGCTTGCCGGGCCCGCCGGCTGCCGGTACGTGTCGATCAGCACCACCACGTCGGCGGCGCGGTCGGTCAATCGCTGGGTCACGTGCAGCTGGCGCCGGCGCGCGCTCACCGGCCAGTTCACCGCCCGCAGCTGGTCGCCGGGCACGTAGGGGCGGATGTCGGCGTACTCGACGCCCGGGCCGATATGCCGGGTCAGGTGGGCGCCCAACCGGTCGAGCAACTCGATCTGCGGGATCGGCGTCGGCTGCGGGGGCGTCAGCGGGAACACGATGACGTCGGCGGCGTCGACGGCGCCCGTCCCCGTCAGCAACCCGCCCCGCGCCAGCACGTCGACGCACGCCCGGACGGGGTAGCGGCCCCAGCGCCGTGCCGTCACCGCAACGGTTTTCGCGTCGCGGGACTCCGCGTCGAGCGCCTCGAGCTGCATGCCCGCGACGGGACGCACCGTCAGCTCCACCGCCGAGGCCGCGGTGTCGCCCTCTTCGCTCAGCCACACGCGGACCCGCGCCTGCTCGTTTTCGAAGCACCGCTGCGATTCGGGCTTTCCGTGCACCCGGATCTTCGGCACCGGAGGTTGCCAGCTGACCGAACACAGCACGCCGAGCAGCGGCGCCGCGAAGGCAAGCAGCTGCCAGCGCGCGCCGATCACGGCGGCGGCCAGCGCGACCCCGGCACAGGTCGCGACCGACCGGGCCAACGGCGATGCGCGCCAACGAAACTCGACTTCGGTACCCATCGGAGATCAGCCCGTCCCGCCGCCCGTACGGGGCACCGGCAAGCGCCGCAACAATTCTGCGACGACGTCGGCGCCCTGGATCTTGCGCACCCACATCTCCGGCCGCAGGGTGATGCGATGAGCGACGGCCGCGACGGCGAGGGCCTTGACGTCCTCGGGGATCACGTAGTCGCGGCCGAGCAGCAACGCCCGGGCGCGCGCGAGTTGAACGAGGTCGAGTTCGGCGCGTGGGCTGGCGCCGACCGCGACCTGCGGGTGGTGCCGCGTGGCGGTGGCCAGCGACACCACGTAGTGCAGCACGTCCTCGTGCACGGTCACCTGTTCGACCGATTCGCGCATCGCGAGCAGATCGTGCCCGTCCACCACCTGGTTGACCGTCGGCTCGGCCGACCCGCGTTCGAGGCGGCGGCGCAGCATCGAGGTCTCGTCCCGCTCCGAGAGGTATCGCAGTTCCAGCCGGATCGCGAACCGATCCAGTTGCGCCTCGGGCAACGGATACGTGCCCTCGTACTCGATCGGATTGTCGGTCGCCAGCACGATGAACGGCGTTGGCAACTTGTGGGTTTCGCCGTCGATGCTGACCTGGCCCTCGGCCATCGCCTCCAGCAGGGCCGCCTGCGTCTTCGGCGGCGTGCGGTTGATCTCGTCGGCCAGCAACAGGTTGGTGAAGATGGGACCGGACCGGAACGCGAAGTTGCCGGACTGCATGTCGTAGATCGTCGAACCGAGCAGGTCGGCGGGCAGCAGGTCCGGGGTGAACTGGACCCGGGTGAATCGGAGCCCCAGCGCGGCGGCGAAGGATCGCGCGATCAGCGTCTTGCCGAGGCCGGGCAGGTCCTCGATGAGCACGTGGCCGCGCGCGAGGACCGCGGTCAGGATGAGTGTCAGCGCCGATCGCTTCCCCACCACCGCGCGTTCGATTTCGTCGAGGACCGCGTCGCAGCGTGCGGTGGTGGTGGCGACCGGCAGCGTCATATTTGCTCCAACCTTCGCAGAATCTCTTCGAGCACCCCGCGGCCCGGCCCGGGTTCGCGGTCACCGGTGCGGGTGATGTTGTTGGGATTGACCCATTCCCACAGTTCCGGTCCGAAAAGCATTCGGCCGCTTGCGTGATAGGCGCCTGCGTCCTTGGATTGCTTGTGCCCCGTCGTCATTTCGTAGCGTCGCGCGAGCATGGGACGCAGGTGCCGGTCCCAGTCCGCCCGCGTGGAGTCCGAGCGCCGGATCGTCGCCTCGGTGGTGGAAAGCCAGCGGCGCAACGAGTCCCCCAGCTCGTCGTAGTCCGGCTCGGCCGCGGGTTCGTTGCCGTGCCCCACGTAGCGACGAACGTTGAGCAACACCAATGCCAGGGCCACGCCCGAGGCGGCCAGCAGGAACCGGCGCCCGTGCAGTGTCAACGCCAGCAGCTCTATCCCCACGACGAGGCAAACACCCAGCACGATAAGCCTTTTCATACGGGGCTCCGCAACTCCGCCAGGACCAGCCGCAGGACATTGACCGCCACCTCGCGATGCCCCTCGTTCATCACGTGCGGGGAGAACCGCGCCTCCTCGAACAGGTTGACCAACCGCTCGGCGTTATCGGCGTGCAGCGCATGGTGTTCGACGGCCCGGACCAGCACCTCGGTCGGCGTATCGAAGTCCTGGGGGGCGGCCCCGGGCACCCGGGCGAGCTCGCGTTCCATCGCGGCGTAGCACGCGATGATCGCCTCCCGCGGTTCGCGGTTGAGGTCGCCGATCTCGGCCAGTCCGACTTCGGCCGCGCGGGCCAGCGATTCCGAACGCTGCTCGGGGGCCGGCGGCGCGAGGCGGCCGTCGGCCGCAATGACCGGGCCGGCGGCGCGCCACCGCCGGCGCGCCATGATCAACGACCCGGCGACGATCACCAGCATCATCGGGATCGTGCCGGCGAGCAGGACGCCGAACATGTCCCCCGAACCGTTGCCCGGATGCCGCTGGGTCGCCGAGCCGCTGTTCTGCCCCGGCGGCCGCGCGGTGGGGACTCCGGTGGGGGCCGAGGGGTTGGCGTCGTGCGGCATCAGGTGGCGGACCAACAGGGTCACGATCAGCAGCCAGGCCACGATGAGCGCGAGCCCGATCAGCAGCACGCGCCAGCTCGGCCGGCCCGTGCCGGTGCCGAGCAGGTCGGACAGATCCGCCTGCTTCGGTGCCGCCGCCCGCGGATCCCGCAACCGGGCGATGACCGCGATCGCCAGCAGCGCGAGCGTCCCGCTCAGCGCCGCGACGACAAAAAGCAGAGCCGCCCGGCCACCGCCCGGCTCGGCACGCACCGCATGACCCTGGGCCGGGAAGTACCCGCGGAGGGCGGCGGCGACAAGGATCAAGAGGACGATCAGGGCAACCACGCGCCCCGTCGGCTTGTCGATACCGGGCTTCATAACGGGCATGGGCACCACCCGACCGGTTGCATACGCCGTTGCGGCTCTGTCTTGGTTCATACTGGCACGTCAGGCGGCCATCCCGCCAGGAACGACGCCCGCGCCCGGGCGCGGCGCCGATCCCGCGCCGGTCCGCAGGTGCGGCTCTATCCACAGGCCAGGAGCGCCGCCGCCCGCGGTGCGGAGTTCTACGGATTGTGGCGTACGTCACACTCAACTGCTTCTGGGTAGAACACCCGTACTCGATGCCACTATTGAACGCACGTCGACCAAGCTCCCAATCTTTGATTGGCTGAGAACCCGTGGCAGCGATTAAGGAGGGACCCGCCGTTGACCGCTGTATACAACGCGACAGCGGCTGAACCACCGGGTGAGACCGCAGGCGAACCAGTCGCCTGCGTCGACGCCGGCGCGGGCACCATCACGAACGGCGCGGACGTCACGAGTCCCGTCGTCGCCAGTCCCGTCGTCACTAGTCCCGTCTCGCCGCCCGCCGAGCCGGACGAGCACCACGCCGTCGCCGAGGCGCCGACCCGCGGCCGAACCGCCGCGGTGCTGGGCAAGCCGTTTCGGTACAGCGCCAGGCAGCTCGATTCCTCGTTGCAGACGCTGGGCCGCTTCTTCGAGCTGGCCGCCCAGTCCTTCAGGTACCTGATCACCGATTTGATCAAGTTGCGCCACCCCTGGCGGGACACGGTCAACCAGGCCTGGTTCATCATCAGCGTCACGGCGATACCCGCGTTGCTGGTGTCCATCCCGTTCGGGGTCATCGTGGCGGTGCAGGTGGGCAACTTCATCCAGCAGGTCGGCGCATCGTCGGTCTCGGGCGCGGCCGGCGGCCTCGGGGTGATCCGGCAGGGAGCGCCGGTCGTGGCCGCGCTGCTGCTGGGCGGTGCGGCCGGTTCGGCGGTGGCGACCGATCTCGGCGCCCGCACCATCCGCGAAGAGGTCGACGCGCTGCGCGTGATGGGCATCAACCCCGTGCAGCGGCTGGTCACCCCCCGGCTGGCCGCGATCGTCATCGTGGCGCCGGTGCTGTGCTCCTTCATCATCTTTATGGGGCTGGCGGCCGGCTACGCGATCAACGTGGGCTTCCAGTCCGGCACCCCGGGTAGCTACATCGCGTCCTTCGCGTCCTTCGCCAGCGTCAACGACGTCGTGGTCGCCGTCCTGAAGACCTGGCTCTTCGGCGTGGTGGTGATCCTGGTGGCCTGCCAGCGCGGCCTGGAGGCCAAAGGCGGCGCACGCGGCGTGGCCGACGCGGTCAACGCCTCCGTCGTCATCGGCATTGTCGCGGTGTTCGTGCTCAACCTGCTGATCACCCAGGGACTGTCGATGTCCATGCCGCTGAGGGTGGGCTGATGGCCCGGATGTCGGTGCCGGCACGCTACGTACCCACGCCGCTGCGGGCGTCGCGATGGGTCGCCGAGCGGGGTGACTCGCTGATCCAGCGCCTCGGCCACCAGGTCACCTTCGGCTCGCAGGTGCTCGGCGCGATTCCGCACACGCTGAAGCGCTACCGGCACCAGACCGGGGTGCTGCTGGTCGACATGATCTGGGGGAACGGCTCGCTCATCGTCGGCGGCGGCACCATCGGCGTGCTGGTGTTCATGGGCGCGGCGGTCGGCGGTTCGGTGGGGATCGAGGGATACGGGGCCCTCGACATGGTCGGGATGGGCCCGCTGACCGGTTTCGTCTCCGCCTATGCGAACACCCGCGAGATGGCGCCGATGATCGCGGGGATCGGGTTCGCGGCCCAGGCCGGGTGCCGGATGACCGCCGAGATCGGTGCCATGCGGATCTCGGAGGAGATCGACGCGCTGGAAGCCCTTGCCATTCAGTCGATCCCGTTCGTGGTCACGACCCGGGTGATCGCCGGGATGATCACCATCGTTCCGCTGTACGTGGTGACGCTCGCGTTGAGCTACGTGTCGTGCGCGACGGTGGTCAACGTGCTGCACGGGCAGTCGTCGGGCACCTACTACCACTATTTCGACTCGTTCATCCAGCCGTCCGACGTGGTGTTCTCGGTGCTCAAGGCCGCGATTTTCGTGACGCTGATCATCGCGATCCACTGCTATCAGGGCTATTACGCCAGCGGTGGGCCCGAAGGCGTCGGGCGGGCATCGGGGCGGGCCATCCGGGCCAGCATCGTGACCGTGGTCGCCGCCGATATGGTGCTGACGCTGTTGTTCTGGGGCAACAACCCCGGCATCCGGATATCGGGGTAGCCCATGGGAGTATCTCCAGACCACGGAGCGCGCGCGCCGAGTGCGCGCTCGTTGCGGATCCGGGGCGTGATCGCCGCGGCGGTGCTGGGCATCGCGGGCACGCTTCTGTATCAGCTGGGCAACGGCGGCTACACCGACACGTTCCGGCTGACCGTGGTTGCCGATTCGATCGGCGAGGGTCTGACGCCGGGCGCGGAGGTCAAGTTCCGCGGCCTGACGATCGGATCGGTGAAAACGCTGCAATCGGTCGGATACAACAGGCAGAAGATAACGGTGGAGCTGGAGCCGCGACAGGCGCGGGCCCTCGCGTCGGACACCACGGCTAACTTCATGTCGTCCAACACCTTTGGGCTCGCGGCCGTCGAACTGGTCAGCAGCGGCACCGGCCCCCGGTTGCGGCCGAACCAGACGCTGTTGATCGGCGCCAACGCTCGGTCGGCGTCCATCACCGGGCTGCTGCGTCAGGGCCAGAAGCTCGGCCGGCTCGCAGATTCGCCCGATGTCGACCGCATCATCGAGGTGGTGCGCCGGCACGCCGACCTGACCGAGCCGGTGACCCGGTCCTACTTCGATCTGGTCAAGATGCTCGTCGACTCCCAGAAAGTGCCGTTCTCCCATTCGCTTTCGGTGTTCGCCTCGGTGGTCAACGGGGCCAGCGACTCCGTCCCCCTGATCGGGCTGGCGTATGACCTGCTGAACGGGATGGAATTCCTGGCCCATCCCGACGGAGTCGAGCGGATGAATGTCATCCTGGACCAGACCGCGAAGCTGCTCTTCACCAGCGACCAGATGTTCGCGCGGAACGTCGGATGGCTCGCCCCGTTCATGGGCTCGGTGATGAACGTCTTGCTGCCGATCTCATACCTACAGGGCAGCATGGCGCCGGTCTACGACCGGCTCTCGGGCCTGCTGGACCGCACCAGCGCGGCGTTCCCCATCGTCGACGGCAAGGTGCGCATGCAGATCGAGGTGACGCTGGACGCGATGCCGGGGCTGGCCGCGGCCCTGCCGTCCCAGCCGGCCCCGCCGCCCGCACCCGCACCGCAACCACAGGCGGGTGGGCGATGAGGAGCGTCACGAAATCGGTTGTGTGGCTGACCATTTTCACCGCGGTCGCGGTGGTGTGCACGCTGATCGTGCTGACCGCCCTGCGCAGCCCGGTCACCGGGGCGCTCTCCCGCTACACCGCCGCGTTCTCCGATGTGTCGGGGCTCTACGTCGGTGACGACGTTCGCATTTCCGGCGTGCAGGTCGGCAAGGTGCAAACCATCCGGCTCGACGGGCGGACCGCCAAGGTGGATTTCACCGCGCAAGACGATCACCCGGTGTTCGCCAACACCGTCGCCGCGGTGCGCTACCAAACCCTGCTCGGCCAGCGCTACGTGGAGCTCGTCCAGCCGGCCAAGCCGGACCGGCGGTTGCGGCCAGGGGACACCATTGGCCTGGGGCAGACGATTCCGTCGTTCGATGTGGCGAAGCTGTTCAACGGGTTTCGGCCGATATTCCAAACCCTCGACCCGGCCCAGTTCAACCTGCTGGGCGAGAACCTGCTTCGGCTGATTCAGGGCGACGAAAACGGCATCGGCCCGTTCCTGCACGAACTGGACGTCATTTCCAAGCTGGCGGTGAAGCGCCAGGCGGTCATCGCCGTCGTGCTGCGCAACCTCAGTGCGATCTCGGCGGACCTGGGCGGCAAGTCACAACAGCTGTTTCACCTCATCGCCACGCTCACCGATGTGGTGACGAAGTTCGGTTCCAAAGCCGAGGAGTTCCGCGAGGCGATGGAAACCGGACTGCCCGTCCTGCGCGACACCACCCACATCCTGCAATACAACGAGCGCATTTTTGACGGGACGACGGTCCCGCTCTACGACTTGTTCAACCGGATGTGGCCGCAGAGCGCGACGATCATCGCGGGCATGTCGCTGGCCCCGTCGTTGATCCAGGGCATGCGGGACTGGCTGGCCGACGACCAGCCCGCCGCACCGACGTTCTCCTGCTCGCGCGGCGAGGTCACCCTGCCGGGGATCGGGCAGGTGTCCTTCGCGCAACAGAACCTGGTGGTGTGCCGGTAATGGCGTTCGGCGACAAGCTGTTCGGACGACGGCGCGCCGTGCTCGATGAGCACGCGGCCGCCGGCCGCAATCGGCGGCACGGCATCGTCGGCGTCGTCGTCATCGTGTCGGCATTGGCCGCCACCGCGATGGCCTACCTGAATCCGACCGGTCAGACCGGCTACACCGCGCACCTGCCCAACTCCGGCGGCGTGCGCGCCGGCGACCAGGTTCGCATCGCCGGCATCCCGGTCGGGAAGGTGACCGGCGTCCGGCTCGACGGCGCGGTCGTCGAGATGAAATTCGACGTCGAGCGCTCGGTGGTGGTCGGTTCGGAATCCACCCTGGACGTCAAGCTGCTGACCCCGCTCGGCGGCCACTATGTGGCGCTCGACCCGAAGGGCCCGCTACCGCTGGGCCGCAACGTGATCCCGCCGCAACGCGTGGGGTTGCCCTTCGAGGTCAACGACATAATCCAGGCGGCGACGCCGCTGATCAAGGAAGTCGACGGCCAAGTCATCCACGACACCTTCACCGAGGTGGCCAACGCGGCCAACAGATACCCCGACGCGGTGCGCGACCTGCTGCGGTCGGCCAACGCGTTGACGGCTTCGTTGAGCAAGTCCACCGCCGATTTCCATCGCGGCCTGGACTTCGCCAACAACGGCCTGCGGGCCACCGTCGCGCAGCGTAAGCTGCTCGTCACGCTGTTCGAGCAGCTCGACATCCTCGGCAGGTCGTACACCTCGAGGTCGGTCGACATCGTCGAGTTCTTCAGCCTGCTGAGCGAATTGGCCCGCATCATGGACCGCATAGTCGCGTTTTACGGCAGGGAGGTCGAGCCGATCGTCGACGGACTCGACGACATCACCACCACGCTGGCCGTCCATCCCGAGCGCTGGGGCCAGGCGCTCGACGGCCTGGGGCAAACCCTGGGCATCGTGGGGCCGATGCTCAGCGGGAACGGCGTCGTCTTCGACAAGCACAACCGGCTGGTTCCCGGGCAGGATCTGTGCCTGCCCAACATCATGAGGAACTGTTGACATGGCCAGGATGTCGGCGCCCGGCTCGCGGCTGCGTTCCCCGGCGGGCATCGCCACGGTGCTGGCCGTCGTCGCGGCCGTCGCGGCGGCCGTCGTCATCGGCGCCAAGCTCGTCATGCCCAAACCCACCAGGGCGATGTGCGCCGAATTCACCGACGCGGTGGGGCTTTACCCCGGCAACAAGGTGGCCCTGCTGGGCATCGAGGTCGGCTCGACGACCGCGATTGTGAACAAGCCCGACCACGTCGAGGTGGACTTCACCGTGCCCCCCGACCTCGACCTGCCCGCGGACGTCGGCGCGGTCACCTACTCGCAATCGATTGTCACCGACCGGCATATCGAGCTGACCAAGCCCTACACGTCGGGCCCGAAATTCACCGGGCCGGGATGCATCAAGCTGAAGTCCACCAGGACGCCGATCAGCGTCAGTGAAACCTTCTCCGCCATAGGCAAACTCGCCGACACGATCATGGGCCCCCCACCCGGCCAGGACCTGTCTCGCGCGCCCGGCGTTCAGGCCATCAACGACAGCGTGCGCGCGTTCAGCCGTTCCCTCGACGGCACCGGCCCCGCCCTCAACGAGACGCTGGGCAATTTGGTCACCATGCTCGCCGACCCCTACAAGGCCGACGCCGACTACCGGCAGCTGTTCGAGAACACCGAGATCCTCAGCTCCGAATTTCTCAGGAACTGGAACAGCTTCGCCTCGGTGATCCAGACGCTGCCGGCCACCACCCAGCTGATCGAGGGCCTGTCGGACAACTTCGGTGCGGCCCTGAGCCATATGTCGCATCTGCTGCCGATCTTGGTCGAGGCGCTGAACCGGTGGGGGCCACGGCTCTACCAAAAACTGGACAAGGGCATCACCTGGCTGCGGGACATGCTGAACCGCCACACCCCGGCGATCATCGCGATGATCAACTCGTGGCCGCAGTTCAGCCACTGGATCAGCGACATCTACGAACCGGCGTGGGGAACCCACAACGTCACCTATATCCCACCGCAAGTGGCGATTTCGCCGTCGCATGCCGGCGCCATCTGCGAGGGGTTGCGGCAGCGCAACGTCCCCGGCGCCGCGGCGGCGTGCGCGTCGGGCACCGCGTCGGATCCGGTCACCCTCGGCCTGACCAACCTCATCCTTGGGGCCGCGCTGTCATGATCCGACGACCGATGCGCGTACTGCCGGCCGTGCTGGCGATCGTCCTCACGGCGGCGTGTTCGCTGGATCCGACCCGGCTGCCGGTCCCGGGCGCCTACAGCCCGCACGACGCCTACCGCATCAAGATCCAGTTCTCCAGCGTGCTCAACCTGCCCGCCCGGGCCAAGGTGGACTCCGGCGGGGTGCAGATCGGCGTGCTCGACCACGTCCAACTCGACGGCACGACGGCGGTCGCCTACGTCGACATCGCCGGGGGCAGCAGGCTTCCCGACAACACCCGCGCCGAACTGCGCCAGGCCACCCCCCTCGGCGACATCTACATCGCGCTGGTGCCGCCGGACGGCCGAACGGGGGATCTGTCGGGTGCGCTGTTGCACGACGGCGACACCATTCCGTTGCGCAACACCGCCCCGGCCGACAACGTCGAAGACCTCCTGCGGTCGGTGTCGAACCTGGTGGCCGGCGGGGTAATCGGCACGTTGCAAAGCACCGTGGTCAACCTCAACAAGGCGTTCCCCAAGGACCCCGCCGAACTGACCCGGACGCAGCAGACCGTCGCCGGCGTGCTCAACGACCTGGCGGCCAACCAGGACACCATCGACGGCATCCTGTCCAGCATGGAGAACATCACCACCAACGTGGCGGCCAACACCGGGGTGTTCAACCGGCTGGTCACCGAGGGCCCGCCGAAACTCGAAGGGCTATCGGCGATCACGGTGGCCATCCTCAACGTCGTCGGGGACTCCCGAGACATCGGCACCCTCGGCGGGCAGGTCGTCGAACCGATCGTCGGCGACATGATGCAGATCCTGTCGTACCTCACGCCAATGGTCGGAACCATCGCCACCGCCGACACCACCATTCCGGTGCTCGCCGACAAGCTGATCGCGTTCCTGCACTACAAGCTCCTCGGGTGGTTCCGCAACGGAGGCCCGAAATACATTGTCTCCGAACTTCATCCCCCGACCGGGCATGAGGGCGTCGATCCCGCCGACAAGGCCGACGCGGCGGTGAAGGCGATGGAGAGCATGGGGATGGTGCCATGAAGTTCAACGCCCGCGTGACGCTGATCATCCTGGCGGTGATGACGCTGCTGGGCGCGGCCTACATGTCGATCGGCGTCCTCGACATCAGCCCGACCAAACAGGTCACCCGACTCACCCTGATGCTCAACACTTCCGGCGGCCTGATGCCCACCTCCGAGGTGACGATGCGCGGCATCAAGGTCGGCCGGGTGACGGGCATCCAGACCACGACGACCGGGCTGGCGGTCTCGATCGACCTTGACCGCGCGCACCCGGTGCCCGCCGACAGCGCGATCAGCGTGGAGAACCTCTCCGCGGCCGGCGAGCAGTACATCGACTTCAAACCGAAACTGATCGCGCCGCCTTACTTCGCCGACGGCGCGGTGATCCCCGCGGCCCGGGTCGCGCCGATGGTTACCGGCGCCGACTTGCTCACCAAGGCCAACGCCCTGGTCTCGGCGCTCAACCTCGACCAGGTGCACACGATCATCGTCAACGCCTCCGCGGCGCTCGGCAACAACGACGACACCGTCGATTCGTTGGCCACCACCGCCGGGTTGACCGCCAAAGTGATCCGGGACGACAAGCAATTGCTGGCCACCCTGTTCAACAACGTCTCCACGATGACCACGAACCTGGGCGACATCAACGCCGGCGAAGTGATCAGTGAGACGGGCAAATTGCTGCCGCGCTCGGTGCCGGCGTTCCTGAAGATGATCCACGAGATCGAGACGCTTTCGCACAGTGGCGTGGGGGTGGTCGGTCCGGACGATCCGGCCGGGATCCTGGTGGCCAAGATCAGCCAGTACCTCGACATGCTGGCCGGCCCGCTCAGCACCTTCACCACCGTCCTGCAACCCGCGCTCGCCCCGCTACACGACGTCAAGGTGGACGCCGGGCACTGGCTCGACTTCTGGGAATCGACCTTCAACGACACCGGCGGCATGCGGGTTCAACTCAACGTTCCCGAATGGCATCAATGATCGAGAAAGAAAGAACCGACGTGACCAACTCAACTGTCAGCGAAGATGAAAAAGTGGACGACACCGAGGGCAAGGCGGTGGACGCCGCCCCCGTCGACGAGGACCCACGGCCGTCGCTGAAGGCGCGGCTGCGGCCCATCGGCCGGAAGCAATGGGGCGCAGCCGTTCTCGCCGCGGCGGTGCTCGCCGCCGGGGTGTTCGGGTTCGTCAAATACCACCAGGTGACCGGCCAGCTCGCGCAGCTACGCCAACAGCAGGCCGATCGTGACGCCGTGGCGCAGCTGGCCAAGGAGTATGCGCTGAAGTCGCTGACCTACAGCTTCGAAGACCCGGACGCGTTCTTCCGCTCGGTCGAAGACGGTGTGTCGCAACAACTTAAGGACAAGTACGTCAACGCCAGCGACCTGCTGAAAAGCATCATGCTGCAGGCGCAGGTCACGTCCACCGGCGAGGTGCTGGCCACCGACCCCATCGCTTCACCCGGCGGGGTCTATCAGGTGGTGGTGTCGGCCCATCAAACGACGCGCAATCTGCAAAACCCGACGCCGAAGGTGTCGATCATCCTGCTGCAGGTCACGGTGAACAAGGTGGGCAATGCGTGGCAGGTGTCCGATATCGGCCCCAAGACCGGCTCCCGCCCACCGATCGAGGAGCAGCTGCCACCGGCCGGGCCCCCGCCGCCCGCCGCTCCGGCTCCGGCTCCCGTCAAGCCGGCACCGAGACGCTAGGCGCGCACCCGTGCAGCGGCTGCCAGTGCTGATCGCCGTCGCGGCGATGGCCACCGCGGGTGCCGTCGGGCCCGTAGCATCCGCCGACACGTCGTTGCCGCCGTGCCCGCAGACGGCCGCGCTGATCAGCCCGACGGCAACGTCGCCGCATACCGACTGCCGAATGCATTCCGGCGCTTTGGATTTCGCGGTCACCTACTGGAGCGCGCCCGAGCTGACCGGGCCCGCGGCGGTGAAGATCGTCGTGACCGACCCGTCGGGCGAGGTGGTGCAAACGATCGATGAGCTGCTGGAACCCTCGAGCCCGGGCGGAGTCGGGTGGCAGGATGTCGACGGCGACGGCCGCGACGAGCTGATCATCCCGATCGCCCGGCACCCGTTCAACGGCAGCCCGAACACCCGGTTCACGGTGTGGCGCACGCCGGGCGACCGCAACCATTTCGAACGCACCCAGATGGTCGGACAGGCCCTCTATCCCAGCGGCGACGGCTATCTGGTCACCAACGGTGGGGCGCTGGACAGCCGAGACCTCACCTTCTATCTGCCAACGGGAGCCGGCTACACGCTGGTGGTGGTGCTGACCATCGAAGCCGAGCAGGTGGACCCGGACACCCACCGGGTTATGACGGTCATCTGCCGCGCCCACCAGGAAGACGGCCTCCATGCGGTCGACATGAGCCTGCGCCAGGCCGAGGAAACCTTCTGCGCATCACCGGCCGCCAAAGCCATCTGGCCGGACGCCGAGCGACTCGACATCAGGCGCTGGCGCCGAGGGCAGCAATAGCTCTACGGAGCGCAGTAGGCGCGGGCCGCGGCCAGCTGCTGTCTCGCCTTGGCGAGATCGCTCGCGAGTCGTTCCGGGCTCGCGGGCCGGTAGGGGTCGCTGGCGTCGATCTGCGAGGCCAGCATGTCCGACCGAAGCCGGAGGTCGAGCGCGGCCGGACTGCGTAAGCCCTGCAAGGGAGACAGGGCGTTGCGGATCTGGCCCGCCAGATAAGGCGGCGCGCCGGACGGCGAAACCAGGTTGAACACGTTCTCCAGCCGATCGGCCGCCGGCAGGATGACGGCGCAGTCCCCGTCACTGGCCGCCGCCGTCGGCGCGGCCGTCAGGCACATCGCGGCCGCGGCAACCGCCAGCGGCACACCGAGAATTCGTCGCGAAGGTTCGAGCATTGGCCCTACCTTTATCCACAGTTGCGGTTTTATCCACAGATTGGTCGTCGGCGGGATCGATTCGCACGTTTGTTCGATAGGTTGGGGACGTGGGATTCGTTAGCGGCGAGGCGGCACAACAGCGGATCAGCGCTGCTCTGGACGCCATCGACGCCGCCCACGAGGTGCTGCGGCAGACCAGCTCGGATCTGGTCGGCAACGACTTTCGGGTTGAGGTGGCCGAGCGTTTGGAGACCCAGGGGCGGGTGAACCGGGGGTTGATGTATCGGGTATTCGGTGAGATCGCCGAGCCGCCCGATGGCCGCGAAGTTCTGCCGGCGGTGCGGGGCCGGTTGTGCGCGCGGCTGCGGATCACGCCCGGGGAGCTAACGCGCCGGTTTCGGCTGGCGGCCCGGATTCGGCCGCGGCGCTCGCTGACCGGGCCCCCGCTGAGCCCGCAGCTGGCCGAGGTGGCGGCGGCAGTCGACGCCGGCGCGTTGGGCGAGGACCACATCCGCGCCATCTGCCACGCCCTCGACGCGCTGCCCGCCGCCACGGCACCGGCCGACGCGGATGAGGCCGAACGCGTCCTGGTCGAACACGCCACAAAACTGGACTCCGGGGTCGTGACCCGGTTAGGGCAGCGCATCGCCGACTACCTCAACCCCGACGGGCATTTCACCGACGAAGACCGCGCGCGGCGCCGCGGGGTGCGGCTGGGTCCACAAGGCCCCGACGGCATGTCCCGACTCACGGGGCTGCTCGATCCCGAGGCCCGCGCCTACTTCGAAGCCATCGAGGCCGCGGTCCGCCCCGGACGCCACCAACCCGACGGCGCCGAACCCGAGGAGCGCGACACCCGCAGCGCCGCCCAACGCGGCCACGACGCCCTCAAACTCGCGCTGCAGACCGCCATCGGCTCCGGCCAGCTCGGCACCCACCGCGGCCATCCGGTCACCGTGGTGATCACCACCACCCTGGGCGAACTCGACCAAGCCGCCCACGCCGCCGTCAACCCCTCGATCCCGATGCCGCCGCCGGCGCGCACCGGCGGCGGCTCCCGGCTGCCCATGTCGGATCTGATCCGCATGGCCGCCAACGCCATCCACTACCTAGCGGTGTTCGACGACCACACCGCCCGCCCGCTCTACCTAGGCCGGCAAAAACGCATCGCCACCGCCGACCAACGCCTCATCTGCCACGCCCGCGACCACGGCTGCACCCACCCCCACTGCCACGTACCGGGCTACTACTGCGAAGTCCACCACACCCCCGACTGGGCAACCGACGGACGAACCGACGCCGACAAACTCTTCTTCGCCTGCGGCCCCCACCACGCCGACGCCAGCCGCGGCGACCAACACACCACCGTCACCGACACCGGACGCCTCGCCTGGACCGACGGCACCCAACCCCCACAAACCAACCACGCCCACCACCCCGACGAACTCCTGCACGGAGACCCCGACCCACCCGAGTCCGACGAGAGCCAAGAGTGAACCGGCGCCTCTAGCCCAGGGTGAATGGGGAGAAGCTGCCGTCGAGCACGTTCAGGTGACCGATCGTGCGCCCGGTGACCACGGCCGGGTCCACCAGCGCCAGTTCGACTGCCGCGCGCG
Source organism: Mycobacterium sp. NGS54 (assembly GCF_059812465.1). Taxonomy (NCBI): domain Bacteria; kingdom Bacillati; phylum Actinomycetota; class Actinomycetes; order Mycobacteriales; family Mycobacteriaceae; genus Mycobacterium; species Mycobacterium sp. NGS54. The sequence goes on from NZ_JCALCS010000001.1 coordinate 345,449, forward strand.
CGAATTCGTCGGCGGGAGCGGTGTCCACGAATTCGCGGGCGTAGTAGGCCAGGCCCGGCGTGAGGATCGGTTTCGACGGCGATAGCGCGTTCACCGCGATGTTGTGGTCGGCCAGGTCGTACGCCGCGCACTGGGTGAGATGCTCGAGCGCCGCCTTGGATCCGCCGTAACCGGGCAGGACCCCGCCGCTGCGGTCGGCGTAGGGCCCGTCACCGGGCATCCGCGACGCGACGGACGTGATGTTGATGATCGAGCCGCTGCCCGCGTCGAACATGTCGGGACACACCAGCTGCATCAGCTCGTAGGCGGCGAACACCGCGATGTCGAAATGCCGGCGAAACGCCTGCAGCGGCGTGCTGACGAACCCCGGCCAGGCGGGCTTGCCGCCACCATCTGCGGCCTTGGGGGGCTTTGCGCGCGGCTGCGCGCCGGGCACCGGCGGCCGGCCGGGCGCGGTGAAGGCGGCGTTGTTGACCAGGATCGTGATGGGCCCCAACGCTTCTCGGGCCTCGCCCACCAACCGGGCGACGTCGTCGCGGTCGGTCAGGTCGGCGCGGATCGGCACGGCCCGCCCGCCCGCCGCCTCGATCTCGGCGACCGTGTCGCCGATGGTCCCGGGCAGGCGGTCGTCCCAGACCTGTTCGGTGCGCCCGGCGACGGCCACCGCCGCGCCGTCGGCCGCGAGGGCCAGCGCGATCGCCCGGCCCAGGCCGCGGCTGCCGCCGGTGACGATCGCGGCCCGGCCCGCCAGTCGGCCCGTCATCCCGTCACCCCGTGCACGACGATGGCGGTCGTCTGCTCCACCCAGGTGTCGTCCAGCTTCTCCTCTGGGCGCAGCAACATCCGCAGCATGGTCGCTCCCCCCATCAACTCGATCAACCGGTCGGGGTCCACGTCGGGGTGCGCCTCGCCCCGGTCGATGGCCTCGCGCAGCCGCACCCGCACCGCGGTGAACACGCCGGCGAAGCGCGACATCACCCGTGCGTTGAGGGCGGGATCGGCTGTCATGTCGGCCACCAGGCCGGGCAGCGCCGCGCGCACCACCGGCGTGGTGAACACGTCGCGGGTGGCCTCGATCATCATCCGCACGTCGGCGGCGATGTCGCCGGCCGGGGCCTGCAGGGCGGTGGGCGCCGTCGGGAACGCGGCCTCGTGCACCAGTTCCGCCTTGCTCGACCACCGGCGATAGAGCGCCGATTTGGTGGTCCCGGCGCGCTCGGCCACCGCGGCCAGGCTGAGGTTCGAATAGCCGATCTCCACAAGCAGTTCCGCGGTCGCCGACAGGATGGCCGAGTCGATGCGCGGATCCCGGGGCCGCCCGGCGCCCGGGGCCTTGTCAAGGTAGGACGGGTCTGCTTTCATAACGCTACCTACCGTATCGTAATTGCCTCACTGAAGTCTCTAAGAACTGAAGTCTCTAAGAATGGAGGCACCTGATGTCGACACCGAGGTCGAACGAACCGGTGCTGGATCAAGTCGACCGACTTCAGCGCTCCAGCCGGGACGTCACCACGCTGCCCGCGGTGATGTCGCAGTGGCTGTCGACCGTGTTGCCAGGCGGGGTCAAGCCACAGGTGACGGTGGAAAGCGGCGTGGACGCCACCGGGATGTCGTCGGAAACCATCATCCTGACCGCGCGCTGGGAACAGGACGGCGAGCCGATCGAGCAGAAGCTGGTGGCCCGGGTCGCGCCGACCGCCGAGGACGTGCAGGTCTTCCCGACGTATCGGCTCGACCACCAATTCGAGGTGATCCGAAAGGTCGGCGAAATCACCGACGTCCCCGTCCCGCGGGTGCGCTGGCTCGAGCCCACCGGCGACGTCCTGGGCACACCCTTTTTCGTCATGGATTACGTCGACGGCGAGGTGCCGCCGGACGTCATGCCCTACACCTTCGGCGGCAACTGGTTCGCCGACGCGCCCGCCGAGCGCCAGCGCGAACTGCAGGACGCCACGGTGGGCGTGCTGGCCAAGCTGCACTCAATCCCGGACGCGCAGCACACCTTTGGGTTCCTCTCCACGCACGACGGCGACACCGCGCTGCGCCGGCATTTCAACTGGGTCCGCGAGTGGTACGACTTCGCGGTGCCCGACATCGGCCGATCACCGTTGCTGGAGCGGAGCTTCGCATGGCTGGAGGACAACTGGCCGGAGGAGGCCGCCGCGCGCGAGCCCGTCCTGCTCTGGGGTGACGCGCGGGTGGGCAACGTGTTGTACCGCGACTTCGCGCCGGTGGCGGTGCTGGATTGGGAAATGGTGACGCTGGGGCCGCGGGAGCTCGATATCGCCTGGATGATCTACGCGCACATGGTCTTTCAAGAACTCGCCGGCCTGGCGACCCTGCCGGGGCTGCCCGGCGTGATGCGCGAGGACGACGTCCGCGCCACCTACCGGCAACTCACCGGCATCGACGTGGGCGACCTGCGCTGGTTCTACGCCTACTCCGGCGTGATGTGGGCATGCGTGTTCATGCGCACCGGCGCGCGCCGGGTGCACTTCGGCGAGACCGAGAAACCCGAAGACGTCGAATCGCTTTTCTACCACGCCGGATTGATGAGGCGTTTGATTGGAGAGGACAACTAATGCTTGGCCCGCTCGACGAGTTCCCGGTACATCAGGTTCCCCAGCCGATCGCGTGGGCGGGTTCCTCGGACCGCAACTTCTACGACCGCTCCTACTTCAACGCCCACGACCGCACCGGCAACATCTTCGTGATCAGCGGCATCGGCTACTACCCCAACCTCGGAGTCAAGGACGCGTTCTTCCTCGTCCGGCGCGGCGACACCCAGACGGCGGTGCACCTGTCCGACGCCATCGACCAGGACCGGCTCAACCAGAACGTCAACGGTTATCGCATCGAGGTCATCGAACCGCTGCGCAAGCTGCGGCTGATCCTCGACGAAACCGAGGGCATCGCAGCCGATCTCACGTGGCAGGGCCTGTTCGACGTCGTCCAGGAGCAGCCGCACCTGATGCGCTCCGGCAACCGGGTGACGCTGGACGCCCAGCGATTCGCCCAGCTCGGCAGCTGGAGCGGACGCATCGCCATCGACGGCGACGAGATCGCCGTCGACCCCGCGACCTGGCTCGGCAGCCGCGACCGGTCCTGGGGCATCCGGCCCATCGGCGAGCCCGAGCCCGCCGGCCGGCCCGCCGACCCGCCGTTCGAGGGCATGTGGTGGCTCTACGTGCCGATGGCCTTCGACGAGTTCGCGATCGTGCTGATCATCCAGGAGGCGCCCAACGGCTTCCGCTCGCTCAACGACTGCACGCGGGTGTGGCGCGACGGCCGCGTCGAACAGCTCGGCTGGCCCCGCGTGAAGATCCACTACCGGTCCGGCACCCGCATCCCGACCGGCGCGACCATCGACGCGACCGCCCCCGACGGCACCCCGGTCCACTTCGACGTCGAGTCCAAGTTGCCCGTCCCCATCCACGTCGGCGGCGGCTACGGCGGCGACTCGGACTGGCTGCACGGCATGTGGAAGGGCGAAAAGTTCGTCGAGCGACTGACTTACGACATGACCGACCCGGCCATCATCGGGCGGTCCGGCTTCGGCGTGATCGACCACGTCGGCCGCGCGGTGTGCCGCGACGGTGACGGCGATCCGGTGGAGGGCTGGGGGCTCTACGAGCACGGCGCGCTCGGCCGCCATGACCCGTCGGGCTTCAAGGACTGGTTAACCGTCGCGCCGTAAGCGTTTACCGCAACTCGTCCACGATCTCCGCCAGCGTCTGCACGTCGATCGGTGACGGCTGATACAGGCACACGGTGTCGGAGACGCCGTCCACGCGATCGCGGATGTGGGCCGCGATCTCCTTCGGCGTCCCACAGGCGGCGACGGTGTGCAGTATCTCGTCGTCGATGAGCCCGCCCATCTCCTCCCAGCGGCCCTGCTTGGACATCGCGTTGAGTTCGGGCTGCAGGTCCCCCCAGCCGTGCGCGGCCAGCACCGGCCGGTACGCCGGGGTCGACCCGTAGAAGGCCAGCAGCCGCCGGGTGCTCGCGTCGGCTCCCGGGTCCGGCCCCCCGTCAGAGCCCGAAGACACGATGATCTCGGGAATGACGGCGAACTCCTCGGGCCGCCGGCCGGCCGCCCGCAGGCCGTCGCGCACCGCGGGCATCGTGTGCTCGTGCAGAAAACGCTTGGTGCCGAACGGCATCACCAGCAGGCCGTCGGCGTGCTCGGCGGTGGCACGGGTCAGCCGCGGCCCCAGCGCGCCGACGTAGATCGGCGGCGGGCCGTGGGGATTCGGGCCGGGGCTGAACGTCGGGGTCATCAGGGTGTGGCGGTAGTAGTCGCCGCGAAAGTCCAAGCGACCGCCGGTATTCCAGGCCTCGAAGATCGCGCGCAGGGCCGCGATCAACTCGGTCATGCGGGCCACCGGGTGCTCGAACTGCGCGCCGAATCGCTTCTCGATCTGCGGACGAATCTGGGTGCCCAGGCCGAGAAAGAACCGCCCCCCGCTCAGCAACTGGTGATCGTTGGCCTGATGCGCCAGGTGGATGGGATTGCGCGGAAACGCGATGGCCACATTGGTCATCAGGTCCAGGCCGCCCACCGTGGCCGCCAGCGTCAGCGGGGCGAACACGTCGTGCTGACCCTCGAAGGTGGCGACACCGCTGGCCCCGGCGTCGCGCAGTGCCCGCGCGCGTTCGGCCGCGTCCATGGGCCCGTACAACGCCGTAAAGACCTTCATCTGCCCACCTTGAGCACGTACTTAGACCGGCAATGGAAATTTATCCTACGAAATCGTCAAAATGCTGTTGACTAGACGGCGTGACAAAGCCGCCGCCGGTCGTCGACGTCGTCGTGGTCGGTGCCGGATTTGCCGGGCTGTCCGCCGCGCGCGAGCTGACGCGGCAGGGGCATGATGTTCTGGTCTTCGAGGGCCGTGACCGGGTGGGCGGCCGCTCGTTCACCGGCAGCGTCGCCGGGCTGCCCGCCGACCTGGGCGGCACCTTCGTCGGCCCGACCCAAACCGCGGTCCTGGCGCTGGCGGCCGAACTCGAGGTCCCGACCACGCCCACGCACCACGACGGCAAGAACGTGATCCACTGGCGCGGCTGGGCCCGCCCCTACCGCGGCACCATCCCGCGCGTGTCGCTGACGGGACTGCTCGACATCGGCCGGCTGCGTTGGCAATTCGAGCGGATCGCGCGCAGCGTGCCGGTGGCGGCGCCCTGGGACGCCCGCCGCGCCCGCGAGCTGGACGGCATGTCGCTGGGCGGGTGGTTGCGCTCGGTGCGGGCGTCCGCGTCGTCGCACGACCTGATGGCCATCGTGGCCCGGGTGACGTGGGGGTGCGAACCGGACGAGGTGTCGATGCTGCACGCCGCGCGCTACGTGCACGCGGCCGGCGGCCTGGACCCGCTGCTCGACGTCGAAAACGGCGCCCAGCAGGACCATTTCCCCGGCGGCACCCAGCAGATCGCCGAGGCCGCGGCCGCCGAGCTCGGCGGGCGCGTGGTGCTGGGCGCGCCGGTGCGGCGCATCGAGCGGCACGGCGCGGGGGTCACCGTCACGACCGACGCCGGCTCGGCCGAGGCCGGGTTCGTCATCGTCGCGATCCCGCCGGCCCACCGCGCGTCGATCGAGTTCGCTCCCCCGCTGCCCGCCGAATACGAGCAACTCGCCCGGCACTGGCCGCAGGGCCGACTCAGCAAGGCGTACGCGGCCTACGAGACGCCGTTCTGGCGGTCCGACGGGTTTTCCGGGCAGGCGCTGTCCGACACGGGCCCGGTGTTCATCACCTTCGACGTCAGCCCGCACCCCGACGGCCCGGGCATCCTGATGGGCTTCGTCGACGCCCGCGCCTTCGACTCGCTGTCCAGCGAGCAGCGCCGCCAAGACACGTTGCGCTGCTTCGCGTCGCTGTTCGGCGACGACGCGCTCAAGCCCCTCGACTACGTCGACCAGCGTTGGGGCGCAGAGGATTTCGCTCCCGGCGGCCCCACCGCGGCGGTACCGCCGGGCTCGTGGACACGGTTCGGCCCGTTGTTGCGTGCGCCGGTCGGGCCGATTCACTGGGCCGGCACGGAGACGGCGGACGAGTGGACCGGGTTTCTCGACGGCGCCGTGCGGTCCGGGCAGCGGGCGGCCGCCGAGATCGCCGCCCTGCTATGAGCTGATCCGCTGCACCCGCGCGTCGTGGGTCATCCGGCCCACCGATTCCACCAGGCCCCGCAGGTGGCGGTTTACCTCGCGCGGCTGTTCCAGCATCGAGCAGTGGCCGCCGGGCAGCTCGACCAGGCCGACGACGTTGGGCGCGGTGTGCGCGATCCTGCGGGATTGGCCGATCGGTGTGAGGCGGTCGCGCTCGCTGCCGATCACCAAGGTCGGCACCGTCAGCCCGTCCAATTCGAGATGCCGCGACCCCAGCGCGTCGACGAGCATCTTGGCGCAGCCGCCGCGCCCGGCCGGCGAGGTCTGCGCGAACAGCTCGTAGACGACCCGCGCCGCGCCGGGGTCGGCGTCCTTGCCGACCGCCAGCATCGCGACCACATAGCGGCTCGGGATCCGCGCCGCGGCCGGCACGGGAAACCCGCCGAACGCGGTGATCAGACCCCGGGCCGCCAGGACCCGCGCCCCCGATAACCCAGAGAGCTCGCGCGGCACCGACAGCAGCTTCACCTCTCGCACCAGGTCCCCGGTGGTGGTGTTGATCAGCGCGACGGCGTCCGCGCGCCGGCGGACCTTGTCGCGGTAGTGCGCCGACCACGCGGCGATGGCGATGCCGCCCATCGAATGCCCGGCCAGCACCGCGCGCTCGCGCGGCGCCAACGTTGCCTCGAGCACCGAATCCAGGTCTGCCGCAAGGTGTTCGAGGCTGTAGCCGCCGCGCCGGGGCACGCCGCTACGCCCGTGGCCGCGATGATCGAACGCGATGACCCGGTAGTCGGTGGCCAGGTCCGAGATCTGGTGGGCCCAGGCGCGGATCGCGCAGGTGATCCCGTGTGTGAACACGATCGGATAGCCGTCGGGCGGGCCGAACACCTCGGCGTGCAGCGCGGTCCCGTCGGCCGCTCGCACGGTCAGGGTGCGGCTTGGTGGCAGCTCGGCACTCATCGCCGTTCCCCCTTCGAACACGGCCCCATCGCCAGTTCCGGACGTAGGCGAAGTGTAGCCCCGCCTCAACGAGGAACGGGTGAAAATGGCCCATTACACGCGGCGATTTCGGGCACGATCGTGCAACAACTTGTGAGACGCTGACTGCCGTGTACCCGATGTCCCGTCGGGAGTTCTTCGCGGCCACGACCACCCTCGTGGGCGGCGGGCTGGCGGCCGGCTGCGCCTCGGGCCCGCCGCCCGCGCCGGACACCAAGGCGGTGCTCGTCGTGGGCGCCGGCATGGCCGGCCTGTCCGCCGCCCGCAGCCTGGCCGACGCGGGATGGCCCGTGCGCGTCATCGAGGCCCGCGACCGCATTGGCGGGAGGGTGTACACCGACCGGGGCTGGGGCGCGCCGCTGGAGATGGGCGCGTCGTGGATCCATGGCACGACCGACAATCCGCTGATGGAGCTGGCGCAACGGGCACGCGCGCAGCTCGCCACGACCGACTACTACGGGTGGGCGAAGCTGGCCGTCGATCCGCGGCTCCCGCCGCTCGCCTACGACCCCCACACCTGGCGCACCTTCGTGAAACGGGCGCGCGGCCGCGTCGACGACGGGAGCCTCGGTGCCGCCGTCGACGCCGCGGCGACCCGCGCCGAACTCGCCGATTCCGAGCGCGCCCAATTGGCCTTCTACCTCACCTCCGAGATCGAGAACGAGTACGCCGCCGACGTGGATCAACTGTCCGCCAAGACCTTTGACCGCGGCGAGTACGCCGATGGCGACCAGGACGTGATCACCAACGGCTACGACGCCCTGCCCCGGCTGCTCGCCGAGGGTCTGCCGATCCAGCTCAAGACGCCGGTCACCGCGATCGCGCGCCGCGACAGCTCCGTCGTGGTGCGGGCCGGCGACCGATCGTTCGAGGGTCCCGCCGCGATCGTCACCGTTCCCGTGGGGGTGCTCAAATCCGGCGCGATCGCCTTCGACCCGCCGCTCCCGGACGAACATCGAAAAGCCGTGCAGGCGCTGGGCTTCGGCGTGCTGTCCAAGAGCTACTTTCGCTTCCCCCGGCGCACGTGGGACGTGGAGAACGCCTTCTACCAGTACATCGGCAGCCAGCCGGGCGCGCGGTCACAACTCTGGTCACAATGGTTCACGTTGCCGAGCGAGGCGGGCCCAATCGTGTTGGCGTTCAACGCCGGTGAGCGTGGCCGGTGGGCGGAGTCGGCCGCGCCGGGCGACCTGATCGCGAGCGCGCTGCCCATCGCGCGCCAGCTGTTCGCCGGCGCCGGCGCCGTCGACGTGCGAACGTCGAACTGGACGGTGGACCCCTACGCGCTCGGTTCGTACTCGTTTCACGCGCCCGGTTCCGGCCTGGCCGACCGGCGCCGGCTGGCCGAGCCGATCGGCGACCGGCTCTACCTGGCGGGTGAGGCCGTCGGCGTCAACAATCCGGCCACCGTCACCGGCGCCATGGCCAGTGGCCGATACGCCGCGGGCCAAGTCATGCACCGGCTGAGCGGGTGAAACGCCGCTACCTCGCCTGTTTGAGCGTGGCGTGGGGGCTCTGGCCGTAGGTCTGCCGATACAGCACCGCGAACCGGCCGGTGTGCGCGAAGCCCCAACGCTGGGCGACTTCGGTGACGGTGGTGCCGGCACGCTCACCGGCGAGCAGCTCCTGGTGCGCGCGATGCAGCCGGACGCGACGCATGTACTCGGTGGGAGTGGTGTCGAGATGACGCCGGAACAGGTATTGGACCGCCCTGGGTGTCAGGTGCACGGCCGCGGCGATGTCGTTGATGCTCACGTCGCCGGCGGCGTGCCGGTGGATGAAGGCCAACACTTCCTTCAGCGTTGCGGGCAGCGACGGGTCACCCGCCGGGTCCTGCTCGGTCACGTCGGAGGGGTAGCACTCGAGCAGCGCGCCGGCCAGCAGCGGTGCCATCGCCGCCACGATCATCGGCTGCTGGGCGGTGTCCGGCGCGGCCAGCGCGGCGGTCACGTATTCGAGTGCCCGATGCCACGCGCGCACGGCGGCCCGCGACCGTGGGCGCCAGTTGAGGAACCGGATGCGTTGCGACAGCGGCGCGTTCCAGTCCATGGTGATCTTGTGCAACGCGTCGGGCGCGATGGTCACCACATCGAAACGCGCGCCGTTCACCTGCATCGCACACGACATACCGTGGGCGACCAGGACGGGGCAGTCGACGTTCGGGAACAGTCCACCCGTCACGGTCAACGATCCGGCCCGGGGGTGAATCACAAGAACGGTATCGGCGGGCGGGATTTCGAAGTTGGCCGGCCCGTGAATCAGCACTTCGTCGATCGTCAGCGAATCCGCCCCGCAACGCCGATGGGTGACGGCCGATCGGGTCGTGAGGCCGCCGACGCGCCAGCCCGGCCTGTACGCGCCGGCAAAGTAACGGCGCATCGCGTCGGGCTGGGCGGTGCGGAATTGCTGGTACCGGATCGCCGCCGCACTCTGGGGCGGCGCCGGGTCGCGCGCGCCGGCGAGCCGCAGGCCGACCTGGATCTCGTCGGGTTCGCCCGCTATACCGACGGCGCCGGGCGCCGCGCCGTCGACGGTGGTCGTCACGGTCCGGCGGCCGATCGCCTCACCGACGCCCCCTGGCCCGCGAGTGCGACGGGAGCCGAAGTTTGCGTGCCGAGTTGTCGATAGATGTTGAGCGCGTCGAGCCCGATCCTGTCCCAGGAGAAGCGGGATACCGCGCGGCTTCTTCCCGCCGCGCCCATGCTGTCGCACTGAAAGCTTTGGGCCAGAATGCTTCTCAACGCCGCGGCCACCGCGGCGGGGCTGCGTCGCGACACCACCAGACCCGTGACGCCGTCCACCACCGCGTCGGTCAGGACACCGACCGGCAGCGCGACGACGGCCACCCCGCTGGCCATGGCCTGCAGTACCGGCGTCGCCCGCGGTGGCACTCGGGGTGTGCACGCAACCACGTCGGCGGATCGCAGCAGCGCTGGCATTTCATCGTCGCCGACCGTGCCCGCGAAGCGGACCCGGTCGGCGACGCCCGATTCGGCGGCGAAACGTTGCAGCTGGGCCCGCGCCCGGTCGTGGCCGGGCTCGCTCGCGGCGGTCTCGGCGATGACGAGCTCCGCGCCGACCACCTTGGGCAGTGCCCGAATGGCGACGTCGAACCCGTTGCTCGACAACGGATTCGGCGCCACAGAAAGAATGCGGCGACTGGCATGGCGGGCGGCCGCGGGGCCGACCGGGCCGTATCGCTCGACGTCGACGCCGCCGCACAGGATGGAGACTCGAGCCCGCCCGTGCCGCAACCGGGCCAGCACGTCGGCGTCGGCGCTGCATTCACCCGTCGCCCACGCCGCACCGCGCGCCAGCAACGGCTCGATGCGTTCTCGTTCACGCCAATGGTGCGGGGTGGCGGCACCGCTGGTGCGTGACGTCACCGCCAAGCCCCGGAAGCTCTGCACCGGGGGTATCCGCAGCCGTCGCGCGGCCAGCTGGGCGGCCAATCCGCCCAGCCAGCCGTACGCGTGCACGACCTCCGGGCGGTCCGCGGTCCACAGGCGCTCGAGCGCGGCCGCCCATTCTCCGACATACGGCAGCACTTCGCGGGCGGGGGCCGCGCCGAGGCCGAGGACGCCGCGCTGGCCTCTGACATAGGGCGTCGCCTGATGCCCCCGGGCCTCAAGAGCGGCGCAAAGTTGCTGAGGGTCATCGCCGACGATGTCGTCACCCGTGACGATTGCGATCTTCACCAAGGCGGCTCCCCTCGAAATCGGGCTACATCGGCCAAAGAGTCCTACCCGGAACGACAGAAACGAAACGCCACCTTCGCCCCCTTCGTCCGGTGTCCCATGTTGCGCACAGCGGATCGCCCGCGGGTGAACACCAGGGGCATGACGTCCGACGAGCAGCGTCCCTGCGGGCGGAATTTTCCGCCGCCGTCGTCGTGCAGCAGCACCTCGGCGGCCTGAGCAGCGTGCTGCCGACGATCCAGGACGTCGTACTCCTCGAAGGAACCAGATCCGGTTTGATCCATCCGGTGCCGGACGCGCCGCATCAGAGACGAGCGCTTATAGCCGGTGAAATCGAACCCCCGCGCGCCGCGCATATAGCGCGGCAAGGCCTCGAGAGGCCTCGTCGGTCGTGCTGTCCATCAATGTCGCATTCACAAGAGCATCGCTGAAGGACCTTGAACATTACTCGGAGCGATGGAGGAGATTCTCGCGCCCGACCATCGCCCACACCGTCTTCCCCGACGAGGTCGGGGTGGTGCCCCACGCCCGGCACAGTGCGGACACGATGGCGAGGCCGGACACGATTTCGGCACCGCGATCGGGGTCTTCGTGCCGACCCGGCAAGCGGTCGCTGCGATCCTCCACGGCGACGGTGACGGTATTCCGATAGCTTTCGACAATCAGCACCGGCGCGCTATCCGTGTGATCGAGGACGTTTTCGACGAAGACGGTCGCCACGGTCGACGCGACCGGAATCAGCTCACGCGCGTCCCAACGGGTGAGCCACTCGTTGACCATCGTGCGGGCCATACCGACGCCCATCCTCGTGGCGGGAAGTTTGGCGCGCGACCGGCGCCGGACGCACAACGACTGGCAGCGAACGGCGTCCAGCGCTTCCCGCCGGCTGGGATGCACCGGAACGTACCGGGTCACGCCGACGCCGGCGATCGCCCGGCGCACCTGCGGCCGCGTGCACACCAGCAGAATCGGCACGTCCGGCCAGACGCTGACGTGCCACCGGGCGCTGGTTAACACCGTCCAGGCCGAGGAGGACGGGACGGACAGCCCGTCGACATCGACGATGACCGCGGGCGGCTCGTCGAGCGCGGCCTTGATCACGGTGTCACGCACGGTCCGGTACGTGGAGCTGTCCAGCACCCCGTCCATCACCAGGATCGGCACTTCGTGCTCGGGTGCGGCGTCGACACGGATCGTCGACCGCGGCTCAGCCACCGGAATCACCGCGATGAAGAGCGTGGGCCGCCAGCCGTTCGCCGAGCACGCCCAGCGCCCGTTCGCTTTCGTCGGCCAGGGCGCCGCAGTGCCGGGAAAGCGGGCCCGGGCCGGCTTTTCCGGCACCCAGGTCCTGCGGGTACGGCAAATCGGCCGACAGGCCGGCGGCCAGGCGCGAAAGGGCTTCGATTCCCCCGGACGAGGCGCCGACCGCGACCACTCCGTGCAACTCGTCGCCACCACTGGTCGCGTCAATCACCACCCTCGACTACCCCCCACCACGGTACGTAACCGCGTAGGCGGTTGGTAGATGCTTCGTCGCACCGGTTTACGACGGAGGAGCGGTGGTAATCGAACGCCATGGGAACCGACCACGCATCAGATCCGAAGCAGCGCGCACTCGATCCGTCGCGAGTCCGCCGCGACACCGGCTACCTGACCACCCAGCAGGGCGTCCGAGTCGACCACACCGACGACTCCCTGACCGCCGGCGAGCGGGGACCCACGCTGCTGGAGGACTTTCACGCCCGAGAAAAGATCACCCACTTCGACCACGAGCGAATTCCGGAGCGCGTCGTTCACGCGCGCGGCGCCGGCGCGTACGGGTTTTTCGAACCGTATGACGACTGGCTGGCCGAATACACCGCGGCGAAATTCCTGACCACGCCGGGCGCCCGGACCCCCGTGTTCGTGCGGTTCTCCACGGTGGCGGGATCGCGCGGCTCGGCCGACACCGTGCGCGACGTGCGCGGCTTTGCCACGAAGTTCTACACCGAGCAGGGCAATTACGACTTGGTGGGCAACAACTTTCCGGTCTTCTTCATCCAGGACGGCATCAAGTTCCCCGACTTCGTCCACGCGGTGAAACCCGAGCCGCACAACGAGATTCCGCAGGCGGCCTCCGCGCACGACACGCTGTGGGACTTCGTCTCGCTGCAGCCCGAGACGTTGCACACCATCATGTGGCTGATGTCGGATCGCGCGCTGCCGCGCAGCTACCGCATGATGCAGGGGTTCGGCGTGCACACCTTCCGGCTGGTAAACGCGGGCGGTGAAGGAACTTTCGTGAAATTCCACTGGAAGCCCCGCCTCGGTGTGCACTCACTGATCTGGGACGAATGCCAGAAGATCGCCGGCAAGGACCCTGATTACAACCGCCGCGATCTGTGGGAGGCCATCGAGGCGGGCCAGTACCCCGAGTGGGAACTCGGGGTGCAGCTCATCGCCGAGGCCGACGAGTTCAACTTCGATTTCGATCTCCTCGACGCCACGAAACTGATTCCCGAGGAACAGGTTCCGGTCCGGCCCGTGGGCAAGATGGTGCTCAACCGCAACCCCGACAACTTCTTCGCCGAAACGGAGCAGGTGGCATTTCACACGGCCAACGTGGTGCCGGGGATCGACTTCACCAACGACCCGCTGCTGCAGTTCCGCAACTTCTCCTACCTCGACACCCAGCTGATCCGCCTGGGCGGCCCCAACTTCGCGCAGCTGCCGATCAACCGGCCGGTGGCCGACGTCCGTAACAACCAGCAGGACGGCTACTCCCAGCACGCCATCCCGCAGGGGCGGTCCAGCTACTACAAGAACACCCTCGGCAGCGGATGCCCGGCATTGGCCAACGACGACGTGTTCCGCCACTACACCCAGCGCATCGACGGCGCCGCGATGCGCAAGCGCGCCAAGTCCTTCGAGAATCACTACAGCCAGGCGCGGATGTTCTGGAAGAGCATGTCGGCGGTCGACGCCGAACACATCGTCGCCGCGTTCGCGTTCGAACTGGGCAAGGTGGAAGTGCCCGACATCCGTTCGGCCGTGGTCGCCCAACTGGGTCGCGTCGACCACGGGCTGGCCACCCGGGTGGCGGCGAAGCTGGGGCTGCCCGCGCCGCCCGACGAGGCGGTCGACGGCGAGGTGGCCTCGTCGCCGGCGCTGTCCCAACTCGGGATCAGCGACTCCATCGAGTCGCGCAAGATCGCCGTGCTGGCCGCCGACGGCGTGGATGTCGTTGGAACGCAACGCTTCAAGGAGCTGATGGCCCAGCGCGGCGCGATGGTCGAGGTCCTGGCCCCCGTCGCCGGCGGCACCCTGCGCGGCGGGTCCGGTGGGGAGCTCCCCGTCGACCGGGCGTTCACGACGATGGCGTCGGTCCTCTACGACGCGGTGGTGGTGGCGTGCGGGCCGGATTCGGTGGCGACGCTGTCCGAAGACGGTTACGCGGTGCACTTCGTGGTCGAGGCCTACAAGCACCTCAAACCGATCGGCGCGTACGGCGCCGGCATCCGCCTGCTGCGCGCCGCGAACATCGACGCACGCCTCGCCGCCGACAGCGACGCGGACGCCGACGTGGTCAGCGACCGTGCGGTGGTGACAACCAAGGCGGCCGCCGACGACTTCCCCGACCAATTCGCCGAGGAATTCGCCGAGGCGCTGGCCCGCCACCGCTGCTGGGAGCGCCAGACCGACCCGGTGCCCGCATAACCGAGATAGGCATAACCGAGATTAGGAGGGATGAGCGATGCCACGGTCGTCGATCAAGAACGAGAAGATGTACCAGGAACTGCGCAAACAGGGTGATTCCAAGGAAAAGGCCGCGCGGATTTCGAATGCGGCCGCGAGCCGGGGTAAGTCGTCGGTCAGCCGCAAGGGCGGCAAGTCCGGATCCTATGCGGACTGGACGGTTCCGCAGTTGAGGAAGCGGGCCAAAGAGCTTGGCATGTCGGGGTATTCGGGTCTGACCAAGGACAAGCTGGTCGCCAAGCTGCGCAACCACTGACCGACGCCGTCAGCCGGCCAGGCCGAGCCGGTCCGCGAGCACCAGAAACGCTGCCGCGTAATCGTTGTCGGCGGTCCGGTCCCTGATGCGCTCCCAGTCCAGCCGTTCGCGGACCGCCCGCACCGGCGGCAGCAGCTTGGCGAAGTCGCAGCGATGTTCGTTCAGGGAACGTAGCTTCTGGATGACCACCATGGTCGGCGGCAGCACCGGCATCGCGATGGCCAACACGTCGCGCTGCTCGGCGCAGTCCAGCGTGGCCGGCTCCACCCGCTCACCGTTGATGCGGTGTAGGACGTCGACGACGGTATCGCCGGTGCGCGCCTTGAACAGCCAGTCCTCCGGGGGGTGCTCGACGGTGAATCCGGCGCCGGCGAGCGTGGCCTCGGCGCTCGCCACGTCGGTCTCGGCCACGACGAGATCGACGTCGTGGCTGGGTTCGGGCGCACCGAAGGCCCACAACGCGTAGGTGCCGGCCAACGCGAATCGCGGCCCGTTTTCCTTGAGTGCCGATGCCGCACCGCGCAACGCCTCCCGCAGCTGGCTGCAGGACACATCCGCGGGCGTCTGCGTGGGTGTCATCGTGCATAGGTGATACCCCGCCTCCAGGGAGGGCAACCCGGCCGAAACTGCGTGACGTCGTTTGTCATCCGTTTAAGCGGCGGTCAGACGGGGCAAATCTTGAGTTATGTCAGCCCCGGTGTCCCGTGCCCGCCATGCCTATGGCCGGGCGGCCGTCGTGATACCCGCCCACAACGAGGGAGCGAAGCTGCCGGATTGCCTGCGCGCGGTGCTGACCGCGGCGCTCTGCGCGCCGATGCCGGTCGCGATAGTTGTGGTCCTGGACGCCAGCTGTGACGACAGCTCCAAGTTGGCCGGCCAATACGGGCCGGACGTGCACTTCATTCGCGTCGACGCGGGCAACGTGGGCGCGGCGCGGGCGGTCGGGTTCGACTATGCGCGGGCGTTGTTCGCCGACGGCGACGAATGCTGGTATGCCACCACCGACGCCGACAGTCGGGTCGACGCCGGCTGGCTCGTGCATCAGCTCGAGCGCCGTGCGGACATGGTTCTGGGCGTGGTGCGGGTCGCCGACTGGCGCCCCCGCTCCGCCGGGGTGGCCGACAATTTCGAGCGCGCCTACCAGGCCGGCTTGCTCAATGAGGACGGGCACGACCACGTTCACGGCGCCAACATGGGCTTTTCCGCCCGGGCGTACTGGCGGGTCGGCGGCTTCCGCGCGCTGGCGTGCGGCGAGGATGTCGACCTGGTGCGGCGTTTCGAGGCCGCCGGTTACACCGTTCACCGCGATACCCAATTGTCCGTCATCACGTCGGCGCGGACCCAGGCCCGGGCCCCACACGGGTTCGCCGAATACCTCGGGCAATTGGAGAGATCGGCGGCGGGTGATTGCGCGTGACGGCGGGGTTGGTAAAGCACTGGCTGGACTCGGGACGGCTCGAGTTGCCGTTGCCCGCCGCGGGACGCACCGCCGAGCGCTGGCAACGCCTGGCGCGGCTCGCGGAGGACGACATCGTGGCGGCCCGGATCGCCGAGGCCCACGTCGACGCCGTCGCGATACTGCACGAGCTGGGCGGCAAGCCCCCCGATTCCGATCAGCTGTGGGGCGTATGGGCGGCCGAGTCGTCCGACTCCGCGTTGATCGCCACCAAGATCAACGGCGGCGCAATCATTCTCAACGGCACCAAGGTGTGGTGCTCGGGCGCCGGGTTCTGCACCCACGCGCTGGTGACCGCCCGGCTCGACGACACGCGGCGCGGCCTGTTCGCGGTACCGGTCACCGAGCCCGCCGTCAAAGCGTTGCCGACCACGTGGTGGAACGTCGGGATGGCCGGCAGCGACACCAGGGCGGTGCAGTTCACCAACGCGCATGCCGTCGCCGTGGGCGACCCCGACGACTACCTGACGCGGCCGGGCTTCTGGCACGGCGCGATCGGCGTCGCCGCCTGCTGGCTGGGCGGAGCGCGCAGGGTCGCCGAGCCGCTATACCGCTGCGCCACAAGCAAATCGGCCGACGCGTACTCGCTGGCGCACCTCGGCGCCGTGGACGCCGCGCTTGCTGCGGGCGATGCCGTCCTCGCCGCGGCGGCGGCGCAGATCGACTCGGATCCATTCGACCGGTCAGATACCGCTCAGCTGCTGGCCCGCCGCGTGCGAACGGTCGTGGAGCACGCTGCCGACGAAGCCATCACGCGCACCGGCCGCGCGCTCGGGCCGGGCCCGCTGTGCCAGGACGGCCGGCACGCTCAGCGGGTCGCCGACCTGACCATCTACATACGACAGAGCCACGCCGAGCGGGACCTGGCCGAGCTCGGGCGACTCGCGGGGCGGCAGGCATGAAAACCCTCCCGGTAAGCAATTGCGCCAAGTTCGCCGCCAAGCCGCTGACCCGCGGCGGCACCCCGGCACCGATGTGGCTGGCCGCCCTCGCCGACCAACCGCTGCCCGCGCTGGACCTGAGCGCGTGCCCGGGGCTGGTCGTCGTCGCGGCCCACCCCGACGACGAGACGCTCGGACTCGGCGCGGCGACCGCACAACTGGTCGCCTCGGGCGTCGACGTCCAGGTGATCTCGGTGAGCGACGGCGGCGCCGCCAAGCCCGGTGCGACGCCGCGGGAGCGGACGCGTTGGGAGATCACGCGCAGATATGAATTGAGCAGGGCGGCAAGCATTTTGGGGATCACGGAGCCCATGTCGCTGGGCCTGCCCGACGGGCAGTTGGCCGACCACGAGGACACGGTCGCCGAGCTGCTCGCGGGCGTGCTCGACGCCGCCGCGCCGGGCACCTGGTGCGCCGCCACCTGGCGGGGTGACGGGCATCCCGATCACGAAGCCGTGGGGCGTGCGGCGGCGAAGGCGTGCGGGCGCACCGGCGCCACATTGCTGGAATATCCGGTATGGATGTGGCATTGGGCCAGCCCGGCCGATCCGGCGGTGCCCTGGTACCGCGCCCAGTCGGTCCGCGTGCCGGGTCGGGCGCTCGCCCGCAAACGCCTTGCCGCCCATTGCTTTCGCAGCCAGCTGGAGCCGGACGCCGCCGGCGCCGCGCCCGTGGTGCCGCCGTTCGTGCTGCAGCGGCTGCTGGCGGTGGGAGAAGTGGTATTCCGGTGACCACCCGGCTGCCGGATGCGTACTTCGACCGGATGTATGCCGGCGCCGAGGATCCGTGGCGGCTCTCGACGCGGTGGTACGAGCGGCGCAAGTACGCCATCACCCTGGCGCTGCTGCCCGACCGGCGGTATCGGCACGCTTTCGAACCGGGCTGCTCGATCGGGACGCTGACCGTGCAGCTGGCCGGGCGCTGCGATCACGTGACCGCGACGGACATCGCCGACGCGCCGCTGCGAAGCGCGGACGCGCGGCTGCGGCGGGCCGGCTGCCGGGATCGGGTGACCCTATACCTGTCTTCCCTGGACGCGGCGTGGCCGCCCGGGCCCTTCGACCTGTTGGTGCTTAGCGAGGTCGCGTACTACTTGGAGGCCGACGCGCTGGCCACGGTCTTGGCCCGGGAATGCCCACGGCTGCAACGGGGCGCGAAAGTCGTTGCCGCACACTGGCGCCACCCCGTCGCCGACTATCCGCTCACCGGCGACGCGGCCCACGCCGTGATCGCGGAAACGCCCGGGCTGACGTCCGTCGCCCGTTACGGGGACCGCGATGTCGTCATCGAGGTTTTCGACACCGGAGACGGCCGCTCGGTGGCGGCGCGCGAAGGGGTGCCCGGCGCGTGAGTGCACGCTCGGGAGTGGGTATCGAAAAGGGTATGCGCGTAGCGACCTTCAACATCCTGCACGGCCGCACCGTCGGGAACGGGGTGGATCCCGCGCGGCTGCGCGACTGCGTGCGCCGCCTGGACCCCGACATCCTCGGGTTGCAGGAGGTGGACTGCGAACAACCGCGATCCGATCGCGCGGACCTCACCGCGGTCGCGGCCGAAGCCATGGGGGCCGTGGAGCACCGGTTCGTGGCCGCGATCTCCGGCACGCCCGGCGCGACCTGGATGGCGGCCACCGGCCGCGAACAACCCGGCACGGCGGCCTACGGGATCGCGCTGCTGTCCCGGTTCCCGGTGGCCAGTTGGCAGGTGGTGCGGCTGCCGCGGATTCCCATGCGGTTTCCCATGTATCTGCCCGGACCGAACCGGGTGATGGTCGTCGACGAGGAGCCGCGCGCGGCGGTGATCGCGCAGCTGCACACGCCGTGGGGCGGGCTCACGGTGGCCAACACGCATCTGTCCTTCGTGCCCGGCTGGAATCGCCGCCAGCTGCGCCGGCTGGTCAGCGACCTGCACGGCTTCCCGGGCCCGCGGCTGCTCACCGGCGACCTGAACATGACGCCGCAGGCGGTGCGCCGCTGGTCCGGCATGCGGCCCCTGGCGGTGGCCGCAACCTTTCCCGCGCAAGCTCCCTACCGCCAGCTCGACCACATCCTGACCGACGACCCCGGCCTCCGCGGCGGCGCCGTGCGGTCCGACGTGATGCCTATCTCCGATCACCGGCCGCTGGTGGTCGACCTGGAACACGCGTGAGCGGCGCGGCCTACCCGCCGGCCCATCCCATCGTGTCGAGCCGCCGGTGGACCCGATCGATGTCGTCGGGTGAGGGCAGCTCGTCGGTGACCCGGAGGATCTCCACCCCGACGTCGGCGTCGGGGATCGACTGGCGCTCGCGCCCGGCGAGGGTGGTCACGATCGTGATGACCTCGTCGTCGCACATCCGCCGCGGCAGCAGCGCCAGCACCGGCGCGTAGCCGAAGCGCGGCGCGCCGCTCGGGTAACCCGCGCGCAGGAACGCGATGATGCTCGACACAGTGTCGCGCAAGACCATCTCTCACCTCTCCCGCCGGTTCTTGCCAGGAATAACCCGGCGTGCCGGTTTGAAACAACACGGGGCCCGGTCCGGCTGCCGGACCGGGCCCCAGTGAAATCGGCCTACTGGTTTTCCTTCTGGCGCTCTTCGGCGGCCTTCGCGCCGGCGCGCGCCGATTCGGCTTCGGCTTCCTTCTTGCCCGCGTCGCGCTGGGCGTCGGCCTTGTCCTGCTGCGCCTGGCCCTCTTCGACCAGGTCGTCGCGACCGGTGATGGTTCCGCCGACTTCCTTGACCTTGCCCTTGACCCCTTCAACGGTGCCCCGCACGGCCTCTTGGGGTCCGCTCTTGTGATCGCCCATGGCTCGACCTCCCTCTCGTGGTTACGTCTTGGTTCGCACCTACCGGCTTCCCGCCCGGCGCGGGGCCAAACACGGCCGCCCGATCGGGGGCCGGGCGATTCGCCGTGCGAACCAACGCGTTTGAAGGCGATATTTCCGGGTAGTTCCAGCCCCCGATTGCTCAAGGGGGTGGAGTCGCTGAGCACCATTGCTGTCATAGGGGCGACCGGCACGGGCGGGTCCCGCGTCGCCGCCAGGCTGAAGGCCCGCGACGTCGAGGTCGTGGAGATCTGCCGCGCACACGGCGTCGACGTGATCTCGGGACGAGGGTTATTCCAGGCGCTGGCCGGGGTCGACGTCGTGATCGACGTCTGCAACCCGATGCCCGCCGACGGGCGGTCGAACGTGACCCAGACGGTGGCCACCGCGACCCGCAACGTCGTCGGCGCCTGCGCGGCGCGCGACGTGCGGCGACTGGTGGTGCTGACGATCGCCGGAATCGAAGACCCGTCGTTCGACGGCTTTCCGTACTACGAGGCCAAAAGGGTGGCCAAGGAGATCGTGCTGGACCGCCCGGTGCCGGTGACCCTGGTGAGGTCAACGCAGTGGTACGAGTTCGCCACCAACCCCGCCGCGGTGAGTTCCCGCGACGGCGAGGTGGTGGTCCAGGACTGGCTGATCCAGCCCATCGCCGCCGACACCGTCGCCGACGTGCTGGTCGAGGCGGCCCTGGGGCAGACGCATCGGCCGCGCACGATCACCGGCCCACAGGCCGTTCGCCTGCCGGAACTCACGTCGAAACTGCTCGCCCGGCGGGGCGACAACCGTCGGGTGCGCGCCGTGCAGCCCGCGCTCGGCGCGCTCGGGACCGGGGCGCTGCTGGCGACCGACGGCGCCATCGTCCTCGGCCCCGACGTCGACACCTGGCTGCACACGCTTGCGCCCGCGGAGATGGATGGCGAGTCGGCCGCGGACGGCAGCAATCCACCGACAAGGCTTCAAACGCGGGATTTTTCGGACACGAGCCGTTAAGGCCCGGCCGGGAGCGTCAAAGTCACGGTTACGTCACGATCGGCGTCACGATTGCTTAAGAACCGGGTCCGTTCTCTAAGAGTTCTCAACATTGCCGCGCAAATTTGTTTGCTCGCATAGCGAAAATGGGGCTGGTGAGGCGAACGAGCCGGGCGTGGTGCGTGGTGCTTCGTTTCCGGCGAAGCCCACCATTTTTAGCTTCCGCTACTTTGGTTTTCGAGGATCGGGAGCCTCTCTGAACGAAATCAATTGATCAATTTCGAAGGACAACACTGATCATGAAAAACAGCAGTATCGTCGCGCGCCGGAAAGTTGCCGGCATCAGCGCGGGCTTCCTGCTCGGGGGATTGACCCTGGGCGTCATCGGCGCCCCGTCGGCGGCCGCGGCACCCGACTGCAGCCCCGCCGGCGTGAACGCCACCGTGTCGTCGGCGCAGGGCGCGGCGCAGCAGTACCTGGCCGCTCACCCGGACGCCAACCAGGTGGTCACGGCCGCCTACGGCCAGCCGCGCCCGGAAGCCGCGTCGAACCTGCGCGGCTACTTCACCGCGCACCCGCAGCAGTACTACGACCTGCGCGGCATCCTGGCGCCGATCGGCGACACGGAACGGCAGTGCAACGTCACGGCCCTGCCGCCGTTCCTGGAGTCGGCCTACCAGGAGTTCATGGCCGGCTGATCCCGCCCAGAGACGACCCGCCACAACGCCGTGGCGGGTCGTTTCGCGTGTCCGGCCGACGGGTACTGAGCGGGTAACTGAGCGCGGTAATTGTGAAGTCGGCCAATGCGACTGGAGGCAACGATGCGGCTGCGTCGCAGCGATCTGGGCAAGCCGGGGATCGCACGCAAGCGCCGGGGCAAGGGCTTCGCCTACTACGACCCAGAGGGCAGGCTGCTGTCCGATCCGGACACCGTCGCGCGCATCAAGGACCTGGTCATCCCGCCCGCCTGGAAGAAGGTGTGGATTTCCCCCGATCCGAAGGGCCACATCCAGGCCGTCGGCACCGACGCGGCCGGGCGCCGGCAGTACCTCTACCACACCGCCTGGCAGCAGGAGCGCGCCGAGGAGAAGTTCGACCGTGTGCTGGAGCTCTCGGTGCAGTTGCCGATGTGGCGCGCGCGCATCGCGAAAGACCTGGCACGGCGGGGCTTGACGCGCGAGCGCGTGCTTGCGGTCGCGCTGCGCCTGCTCGACCGCGGCTACTTTCGCGCCGGCGGTGAGCAGTACGCCGAGGAGCACGAGTCCTACGGACTGGCCACCCTGTTGTGCAACCACGTGACGGTGCGCCGCGACGCGGTCGAATTCGACTTTCCGGCCAAGAGCGGGGTGCGGCGCACGGTGGAGATCGAGGACGCCGAGATCGTTCGCGCGGTGCGCGCCCTGACCCGGCGCCCGCAGCGCACGGACCGACTGCTGGTGTGCCGTAACGGATCCGGGTGGGTCGACGTCCGGTCCGACGACCTCAACGCCCGGTTCAAGGAGATGGTCGGCGACGAGTACACGGTCAAGGACCTGCGCACCTGGCATGGCACGGTGCTGGCCGCGGCCGCGTTCGCGGACGCGGACCCGCCCGTGTCGCAGCGGGTGATCAAGCGCGTCGAGTCCGCCGTCATGAAGGAGGTCGCCGAGGAGCTCGGCAACACCCCGGCGGTGGCTCGCGGATCGTACGTGGACCCGCGCGTCGTCCGCGGCTACGAGCAGGGCCTGACGATCGAAACGGCGGTGCGTCGCGCCGAACGCCTCCGTCGGCCCGAGGCCAAGCAGGAAACGCTGGAGAAGGCGACCCGCATGCTCATTCGCCGAGTCGCCACGCGTCACAGCGGATCTGGCGCGTCCCCGCTGCCCAGGAGCGCGTGACCCGACGACGCATAAGGCTCGCGAATTCGGGTATGCGGAGACTCGTGCGCCGAAGCACGCGCGTAAGCGCTGCTCGGAAAGCCGCCCGGAAAGTCGAACCCATGGCGATCCGGTCCCGTTCGGCGCGGCGGACAAGCCGACGCGGGCAAAGATTCGCGCGCCCAACGACACCCAATCTGTCGAGGAGGGCATTGAAATGTCTAAGCAAGAGGTCTCGGACTATCTGTTGGAGCGGCTGCGGACGTGGGGCGTCGAGCACGTGTTCGGCTATCCCGGCGACGGCATCAACGGGATCCTGGCCGCATTCGGGCGCGCCGATAACCGGCCGACGTTCATCCAGTCGCGCCACGAGGAGATGAGCGCCTTCGAGGCGGTGGGGTACGCCAAGTTCACCGACCGCGTCGGGGTGTGCATGGCCACCTCGGGCCCCGGCGCCATCCACCTGCTCAACGGCCTGTACGACGCCAAACTCGACCACGTTCCGGTGGTGGCCATCGTCGGCCAGACCAACCGCAGCGCGATGGGCGGGTCGTATCAGCAGGAGGTCGACCTGCTGAGCCTGTTCAAGGACGTCGCCAGCGACTACGTCCAAATGGTCACCGTCCCAGAGCAATTGCCCAACGTGCTGGACCGCGCGATCCGGGTGGCCATGGCGCAGCGGGCGCCGACGGCGCTGATCATCCCGGCGGACGTGCAGGAGCTGCCGTACTCGTCGCCCACCCACGCCTTCAAGATGGTGCCCTCCAGCCTGGGCATCGCGTGGCCGGCGGTCTCTCCCGGCGACGCGGCGATCCGGCGCGCGGCCGAAGTGCTCAACGCCGGGAAACGGGTCGCCATGCTCGTCGGCAACGGCGCCCGCGGGGCACGCGAGGAGCTGGCCGAAGTCGCGGATCTGCTCGGCGCCGGGGCAGCCAAGGCGCTGCTGGGCAAGGACGTGTTGAGCGACGAATTGCCCTGGGTCACCGGATCGATCGGCCTGCTGGGCACCCGGCCGAGCTACGAGCTGATGCGCGACTGCGACACCCTGCTGACCGTGGGGTCCAGTTTCCCGTACACGCAGTTCCTGCCGGAGTTCGGGCAGTGTCGCGCGGTGCAGATCGACATCGACGGCCGGTTCATCGGCATGCGCTACCCCTACGAGGTCAACCTGGTGTCGGACGCGAAGGCCGCGCTGCGGGCCCTGATTCCACACCTGCGCCGCAAGGAGGACCGCGGCTGGCGCGACACCATCGAGGCCAACGTGTCTCGCTGGTGGGAAACCATGGACATGGAGGCGAAGGTCAGCGCCGACCCGATCAACCCCATGCGGTTGTTCTCCGAGCTGTCCCCGCAGCTTCCCGACGACGCGATCGTGACCGCCGATTCCGGTTCGGCGGCCAACTGGTACGCGCGAAACCTGCGGTTCCGCGGCAACATTCGCGGCTCGCTGTCGGGCACCCTGGCGAC
The DNA here is from genome assembly GCF_059812465.1 of Mycobacterium sp. NGS54. Classification (NCBI taxonomy): domain Bacteria; kingdom Bacillati; phylum Actinomycetota; class Actinomycetes; order Mycobacteriales; family Mycobacteriaceae; genus Mycobacterium; species Mycobacterium sp. NGS54. Next base: position 369,743 of record NZ_JCALCS010000001.1, read on the forward strand.
CATGGGCCCGGGCGTCCCGTACGGCATCGGCGCGAAATTCGCCCACCCGCAGAGGCCGGTCATCGTGTTCAGCGGTGACGGCGCCATGCAGATGAACGGCATGGCCGAACTCATCACGATCAAGCGGTACTGGCAGGAGTGGGACGACCCGCGCCTGATCGTCGCGATCCTGCACAACAACGACCTGAACCAGGTCACCTGGGAGATGCGGGCGATGGCCGGCGCGCCGAAATTCGCGGAATCCCAGAACCTTCCCGACATCGACTTCGCCGGGTTCGCGGCCAGCCTGGGCCTGAACGCGATGGCCATCAAGGACGGCGACGAGCTCGCCGACGCCTGGCGCAACGCGTTGTCCGCGGATCGTCCCACCGTGTTGGACGTCTACACCGACCCCGACATGCCGCCGATTCCGCCGCACGCCACCTGGGATCAGTTCAAGGCGGCCACCGCCGCGGTGCTGTCCGGCGACAAGGACCGCGTCGGCTTCGTCAAAGTGGGCCTGAAGACGAAGGCTCAGGAGTTCCTGCCGCACAAGAAGAATTGAGGGGCGGCAAAGCGATGAGCGGGACCCGAACGCCCAAGTTGTTCGAAGCGCTGGCCGCCGACCTGCGCGCCGAGGTCGACGGCGAAGTCCGGTTCGATCCGGGGTCGCGCGCGGCTTACTCCACCGACGCCTCGAACTACCGGCAGGTGCCGATCGGGGTGGTCGTGCCGCGCAACCCGTCGGCCGCCGCCGACGCCATCGGCGTGTGCCGCCGCCACGACGTGCCGGTGCTCTCGCGCGGCGGGGGCACCAGCCTGGCCGGGCAGTGCTGCAACGCCGGAGTGGTCATCGACTGGAGCAAGTACTGCACGCGGATCGGCTCCGTCGACACCGAAACGGGAATCGCCGTGGTGGAGCCGGGCATCAAGCTCGACGTGCTCAACGACCGGTTGAAGTCGGCGAATTGGATGGTGGGCCCGAAACCGTCCACCCACGTCAGCTGCGCCATCGGCGGGATGGTCGGCAACAACTCCTGCGGTTCCAGCGCCCAGGCGTACGGCAAGATGGTCGATTCGGTGCGCCGCCTCGAGGTGGTCACCTACGACGGCCTGCGGATGTGGGTCGGGCCCACGGGCGAGGACCAGTTCCACCGGATCCTTGATGAGGGCGGCCGGAGAGCCGAGATCTACCGCGGCCTCAAGGCGATCGCGGACAGGTACGCCGACGACATCCGGTCCCGCTATCCGAACATCCCGAGGCGGGTCTCGGGGTACAACCTGGATTCGTTGTTGCCCGAGAACGGCTTTCACGTCGCGAAGGCCCTGGTGGGCTCGGAGAGCACGCTGGTCACCGTGCTGCGCGCGGAGCTGCAGCTTGTCCGGCCGCCGGCGGCGACCGCGCTGGTGGTCCTGGGCTTCGACGACATCGGCGCCGCGGCCGATGCCGTGCCGGCGGTGCTCGAGCACGACCCGGCAGCGCTCGAGGGCCTGGATCATCGCCTGGTCGAACTCGAGCATTCGCGACGGCTGGCCGAAAAGGCGCTGCGCCAGCTGCCCGACGGCAACGCCTGGCTGATGGTTCAGCTCGACGGCGACGACCAGGACGAGGCCGACCACTTGGCCAAGTCGATGATTCACACCCTGCAAAAGCACGTGCACACCGAGGCCACGGTGCTGGACGACCCGCAACGCAAGCAGGAGGTCTGGGCGGCCCGCGAAGCCGGGCTGGGCGCCACCGCGTATCCGCCCAACGAGCCCGAAACCCACGAAGGCTGGGAGGACGCGGCGGTGCCGCCGGACCGGCTCGGCGATTACCTGCGCGACTTCCGCAAACTGCTCGAGCGCTACGACTACGAAACCGCCTCGCTGTACGGCCATTTCGGCCAGGGCTGCGTGCACACCCGCATCCCGTTCGTGCTGCGGACCGCCGAGGGCATCGCCAAATACCGTTCCTTCGTGGAGGAGTCGGCGCGACTGGTGGTGGACTACGGCGGCTCGCTGTCCGGCGAGCACGGCGACGGCCAATCGCGTGGCGAGCTGCTGCCGATCATGTTCGGCGAGAACGTGGTCAAGGCGTTCGAGCAGACCAAGGCGCTGTTCGATCCGGACAACCGGATGAATCCCGGCAAGGTGGTGCACCCGTACCGGCTCGACGAGAACCTGCGCTTCGGCGTGGATTACCGCCCGGCCGAACCGGACGTCATGTTCGCCTATCCCGACGACGACCACCGCTTCTCGCGGGCGGCCGCCCGTTGCGTCGGCGTCGGAAAGTGTCGCGGCCACGAGTCGGGGGTGATGTGCCCCAGCTACCGGGCCACCGGCGAAGAGGAGCACTCCACCCGGGGGCGGGCGCGCCTGCTGTTCGAAATGGTGCAGGGTGACGTCATCACCGACGGTTGGCGCTCCACCGAGGTGCACGACGCGCTGGACCTCTGCCTGGCGTGCAAGGGCTGCCGCAGCGACTGCCCCGTCGACGTCGACATGGCGACCTACAAGGCGGAGTTCCTGTTCCACCACTACCGGGGCCGGTTCCGGCCGATGGCGCACTACTCGATGGGCTGGATCCCGTTGTGGGCCCGCCTGGCCGCGGTCGCGCCGCGCGCGCTCAACACCGTGGCGCACGCGCCCGGGTCGTCGACGATGCTGAAAAAGGTCGGCGGCATCGACCCGCAACGCGAACTGCCCCGCTTCGCCGACGAGAGGTTCACCGCCTGGTTCCGGCACCGCTCCGCGGCCGCCGCCGCGCCGTCACGCGGACGGGTGGTGCTGTGGCCGGACAGCTTCGTCAACAACTTCGAACCCGACGTTGGGAAGGCCGCGGTGGCCGTGCTCGAGGCGGCCGGTTTCGAGGTCGAGGTGCCGCGGCGCACCGTGTGCTGCGGGCTGACGTGGATCTCCACCGGTCAGCTCAAGGTCGCCAAACGCGTTCTGCGGCGCACCCTTACGGCGTTGCGCCCGGCGCTGCGGACGAGCACACCGGTGGTGGTGCTGGAGCCCAGCTGCGCCGCGGTCTTTCGGTCCGACCTGCCCGAGCTGCTTTTCGGCGACGAGGATGCGCACCGGCTGGCCAAGCAAACCCGCACCCTCGGAGAGCTTTTGGCGGAGAAGGCACCGGACTGGGAGCTGCCCCGAATCGCCGCCCACGCGGTGGTTCAGCAGCATTGCCACCAGCATGCGATCCTGGGCTATGGGAAGGACCGGCAACTGCTCGTCGACGCCGGGATCGACGTGGACGTCCTCGACGCCGGATGTTGCGGACTGGCAGGCAATTTCGGCTTCGAGAAAGGCCACTACGAAGTGTCGGTGGCGTGCGCGGAGGACAAGCTGATGCCGGCCCTGCGCGACGCCGACGCCGACGCGCTGGTGCTGGCCGACGGATTCAGTTGCCGCACCCAGATTCGCGCCCTCGCCTCAGACCGGCGTCCGGTGCACGTCGCGCAGGTCCTTGCGGACGCCTTAGCGTCGGAGACGCCTCAGCCGAGCCCCGAGCGCGCGCTGCGCAGGTCGTCGACGAATAGCGCGTAGGCCTCGCCGTGGGACTCGCTGCGATCGCGCAGCACCGCCGACGGGTGTACGGTCGCCACCACGATCGGTTCGGGGTCTAGCTCGACATCGACCGCGGCGGGGAGCTCGACGGCCTCGCCGCGCTGGGCGGACACCCGAAAGGCCGCTCCGAGAAGCGATTGCGCGGCCGTCGCGCCCAGGCAGACGATCACGCGCGGTGCCACCGCCTCAATCTCGGCGATCAGCCACGGGCGGCACGCGACGACCTCGGTGCGGCTCGGTCTCTGGTGGATCCGGCGCTGGCCGCCTTTACGGGTGAACTTGAAATGCTTGACGGCGTTGGTCTGATACGTCAGCGTCGGATCGATCTGGGCGTCGTCGAGTGCGCGCGCCAGCAACCGGCCCGCGGGCCCGACGAACGGCAGGCCGGCGCGGTCCTCCTGGTCCCCCGGTTGCTCGCCGACCAACATCAGGGGCGCGCCACGGTGCCCGTGGCCGAACACCGTCTGGGTGGCGTCGGCGAACAGCGGGCAACCGTGGCAGCGCTCGGCCGCATTTTTCAGTGAATCCAGCCCGCGGTCCTGCGGCAGGTAACGCGCGGCGCTGGTCTTGGGTGCGGCCATGATTCAGGCCATGATCAGCCCTTGCCCATGATGGCGTCACGGGCCCGGTCCATCATCGCGGCGAACGGGCCCGCGGTCAGGTTGGCCGCCTGGGACTCGACGCCGGCGTGCGGCCGGGTGGGCGCGATCGCTTCGGCGAGCTTGGCGGCGCGGCCCATCCGGACCAGCTCGTCGTCGCTCAATTCCTCGCCCAGCTTGGCGAACTCGTCGGACTCCTCGTGCTCGGCGTGGTCGATGACGGCGTCCCGGAGTTCCGTGAGGCGCCGCGTGAACTCCTCGCTGTCGACGTCGAACTTCTGAAGCTTCTGCAGGACCGTCTTGGCCTCGTGCTCCTCCTCCAGGCGCTGGCCCACCACCGCGGCGCCGTCGGCGATCTTCCGCTTGGCGCGCGGGTGAACGATCTCCTCTTCGGCGGTCTCGTGCACCGCGAGCAGTCGCCGCAGCCCGACGAAGGCTTTCTCCCGTTCTTCCCCCGAGGCCGAGAGGGTTTCGGCGAACATCGACTTGATCTGCTGGTGCTGGCTGACCAGAAAGTCGACCACGTCGGAGCGCGACTTGATGGCGGTGTCTGCCATGGTGTCTCTCCCATCTGGATATACGTCGGCGCGCGGGCTGTTGCGCGCTGCCTAGCGGCTACCCGACCGGCGTGGCCACCAAACGGCGTGTGAATCGCCCACGTCCGGGTACTTCTTGTCCAAACCTATGTGGTCGGCGTCGTCAACCCGCGGCCGTGACGCAGAGGAGAAAACGATGAGCGCAACGCGAAATCCCGCGAGGGCGGTCGACATCGACAATGACGTCGAATTGATCACCGGACAAATCAGGGCGCTCAAGGACCTCGCGAAGCAGGACGACGAGGCGCCGATCAGCGAAGGCCAGCGCTACGACTTCAGCATCAGGTGGGGCACGGTGCTGGCCGGCCGCCTGCGACGGCTGGTGCACTACAGTTCGCTGGGCAGGCTCGACGATGCGGGTGAGCGCACACTTGACGCGTTGCGCAACGAGCTGCGCGCGCTGTCACATCTGATCGATCGATTCCGGCTCGCTCAACCGAACTTCACGGAGACCCCGCACGTGACGGCGAAGCGCCTCCCTCTCCGGATCCTTCACTGAAAGTCCTTCGCAGACAGGCCGATTGCGCTGCGCGCCGACCCGTGTAGTGCGAGGTAGGCGCCCGCCAATGCGAACGATGCCGGCGCGAAATCCCAGCGCCCGGTCATCCCCGTCAGGGCGGGCAGATAGGCCACCCGGGTGACGACGTCGGCGCCGATCACGACGACCGAGAGCAGGCTGCCGAAATACCAACCCGCTTGTGCCACATTGGGATTGCGGCCCATAGGCAGCGCGTCCGCGGCCAGTAGGCAACCGGCGACCACCGCCGCGGCGTACGCGCCGAAAAACCAGGGCAGCGTCCCTCGGGTGGCTTGGGTGGCCACCGCGTAGGCGTGCGTGACCCCGATGCACGCCCGATCCCGTGACCACCCGGGGCAGGTTGAAGGCCGGGGTGCCAGTTTTCTGGCCACGTCTCGACGAGGAAACCCACGCTGCGCACGTACCCGGGCGCGGGTTTCTCAAACGCGAACTTAGAGGAATTGCCGCTTCGACGGCGCGCCGCCGCTCGGCTACATTCGGGTCAGGATGCCGGGCTAAGGAGGCCACTGGCGTGAATCCTCAGGATCCCTACGGGTACGGCCCGCTCAGTTACGACCCGCTCGGTCGCATGCCCCCCGCCGGCCCGCCGGTGCAACCGCCCGTCCTGCCGCAGCCGCCCGCCGAGCCGTACCGCCCGCCGACCAACGCGATGGCCACCCAGTCGCTGGTGTTCGCCTTCGCGTCCCCGCCCGTCGGCGCCGTGCTGGGACACCTGGCGCTGGCACAGATCCGCCGCACCGGTGAGCTCGGCCGAAACCGTGCGCTCGCCGCGGTGGCGCTGTCCTACGCCGTCATCGGCCTTGTGGTCCTCGCCCTGGTCGCGTGGGCCACCGTGGCCGCGTTCACGTCCGCCCCGAATCGCCCGGCGCCACCGGCCACCACCGTGGCGGCGCCGCCGGGCCCCACGGTCGCGCCAGACACCGTCGCCACCGTCCTGCCCGGCCTGGGTGACCTGAAGACGATCACCGACGACCAGAACCTCGAGTCCGGCCAGACATGGGACCATCCCTCCCGGTCCGACCAGGAGGGAACCATCGACCGTCCGGAGTGCTGGAGCAGCATCGCCCCCGGGACCCCGGACGCCTACGACGTCGACGCCATCACCGGCTACCGCGCGGCGGAATTCTCCGACACCCGCAGCCTGCTCAAGTCGGTCCAGGTCATCGAGGCCGTCGCGGCGTTTCGCGACGCGCCGGCCGCGCAGGCGCAGCTGGCGAAGCTGCTGGACGGGTGGCACCGATGCGGCGGCACGACCGTAAGCGTGACGATCCCCGAGGCGGGGGCGATCCCGTTCTCGCTGAGCGCGCCCGCCGACGCCGGCAACGGCGTCACCACGATGGACCTGACGCCCAAGGGCCTCCAGGTGCGTTCCACCCGCGCGGTCGCGGCCAAGGCCAACGTCGTCGTCGACCTGTACGTGTCCTGCAGCGGCACCACCGACGGCACGCGGGCGCGGCAAGCGGCCGCGAGCGTCGCCAACGCGGCGCTGAACAAGATTCCGGGGTAGGGATCTCCTAGGGTGGGCAACATGAAATATCTCGACGTCGACGGGGTCGGGCGGGTCAGCCGAATCGGCCTGGGCACCTGGCAGTTCGGGTCGCGCGAGTGGGGCTACGGCGAGGGCTACGCCTCCGGCGCCGCGCGCGACATCGTGCAGCGCGCCCGCGCGTTGGGGGTGACACTCTTCGACACCGCCGAGGTGTATGGGCTGGGCAAGAGCGAGCGGATCCTCGGCGAGGCGCTCGGCGACGAGCGCGCCGAGGTCGCGGTGGCCAGCAAGGTCTTCCCGGTGGCCCCCTTCCCCGCCGTCATCAAGCAGCGCGAGCGCGAGAGCGCGCGGCGGCTGGGACTCGAGCGCATCCCGCTCTACCAGATCCACCAGCCCAACCCGGTGGTCCCCGACTCGGTGATCATGCCGGGCATGCGCGACCTGCTCGACGACGGCAAGATCGGCGCGGCGGGCGTCTCCAACTACTCGCTGGCGCGGTGGAAGAAGGCCGACGCCGCGCTCGGCCGGCCGGTGATCAGCAACCAGGTGCATTTCTCGCTCGCCCACGCCGGCGCGCTGGAGGACCTGGTGCCGTTCGCCGAGCGCGAGAACCGCATCGTGATCGCCTGGAGCCCGCTCGAGCAGGGGCTGCTGGGCGGCAAGTACGGCGTGGACAACCGTCCCGGCGGTATCCGCGCGGTGAACCGCTACTTCGGCACCGAGAACCTGCGCCGCATCGAGCCGCTGCTGCAGACGCTGCGCGATGTCGCCGCGCAGGTCGGCGCCAAGCCCGCGCAGGTGGCGCTGGCCTGGCTGATCAGCCTGCCGGGCGTCGTGGCCATTCCCGGCGCGTCCAGCCTCGAGCAGCTCGAGTTCAACGTCGGCGCCGCCGACATCGAGCTGCCCCCGGAGTCCCGCGACGCCCTCACCGACGCGGCGCGCGCGTTCCGGCCGGTGTCCAACGGGCGATTCCTGGTCGACAAGGTTCGCGAACAGTTGGGCGTTTAGGTCTCCGCGAACGCCGGTGGGTTCGCCGGGGCGCCCCGCGCCACCACCAGCGGCATCGACGTCGACGCATTGGTGCGCAGAATCGTGTGGACCACGTCGATCAGGTCCTCGACCGGCATTAGCTTGCCGGGCATGCAGCCGCGCGACGCCCACAATGGGGCGGCCTTCATCGCCAGGTCCATGTCCCAGCCGGTGGTCATCCCGGTCGCCGCGTCGCCCTCTCCGCCCCCGCACTCCCCCACGATCAGGTTGGTGAAGCCGATGTCGGGATGTTCGGCCCGCCAGGCCTCGACGAGCCGCTCGAGGGCCGCCTTGCTGACGCCGTAGGCGCCGAGGCCCGGCCAGGGCGGCCCGAAGGTACCGGCATCGGAGGCGAGGTAGACCACCTTGCCCGCCGACTCGGTCAGGTGCGGCACGGCGGCCGCCGTGACCAGCGCCGCGCCGATCACGTTGGTGTCGAAGACGCGCCGCCAGGTGTCGGCATCGGTGTCCACCAGCCGCGCGAGCGGGCCGATGGCCGGGGTGTAGACGAGGTTGTCGATGCCGCCGAAGGCGTCGGCCACACCGGCGATCGCCGACCGGCAGGACCCCTCGTCGGTGACGTCGCATTCGATGGCGATCGCACCCGGGCCCGCCTCCCTCGCCGCGGCCTCGATGCGCTCGCGGCGCCGCGCGAGCAGCGCCACCTGATCGCCGCGCTGCGCCAGGCCGACGCCGATGCAGCGCCCGAGTCCGCTCGACGCGCCCACCACCACTGTCCTTGACATATTTGCCCTCTCCTGTAACGAGCTGCCGTCGGCCAAAACCTACCGGATATCGCCCGTCGCATGGCAAGAGCTCGGCTGATCAGTTGCTTACGACGGTGTTCCGGTGCCCCAACTTGGCCTGGTACATGGCAGCGTCCGCGCGGGCCGTGATCGTGTCCTCGGAGTCCCCGGGAAGGGCAAGCGTGGCGCCGATGCTCAGGGTCGCGGAGAAGGTCTTGCCGGATACGTGGATGGGTTCGGCGGCACTACAGCGAATCTTCTCCGCGATCTGGGCAAGCTCGTCGACGCTGCCGACGCCGGGCAGCAGGACGAGGATCTCGTCACCGCCCGTGCGGCCGACGGTATCCCCGCGGCGAACGCTCGCTCGAATCCGTTCCGCCAGGGTTGCGAGCACGAAGTCGCCGATGCCGTGTCCCCACGTGTCGTTGATGTCCTTGAAATGGTCCACGTCGCAGAACAACACCCCGACGTGCGTTCCGGCAGGTCGCGTTTGCTCCAGCGCGGAGGCGAGCCGGTCCATGGCCTCCGCCCGGTTCACCAGGCCGGTGAGGGTGTCGAACCGCGCCAACCGTTCGAGCCGCTGCTCTGCCTCGACCTGATCGTCGACGATGCGCACCGCGGCGATCAGACCGTCGGTCTTGCCCTCGGCGTCGACGTAGGGTTTCCCGTGGCCCTCGACCCAGTGGTAGTGGCCGTCGTCGGAGCGAACCCGGAACCGTTGCAGGACCGATTCGCCGGCCGCGACTCGCCGCAGCGCGGCGATGACCGTCTCGAGGTCCCGCGGGTGGATGTGGCGGTTGAAGTCCGAGCCGGTCCAGGCTTGCGGTGGCCGGCCCAGCGCGGCCTCCACGGACGGTGAGATCCACGCGATCTCGCCCTCGCGGAGGTGCACGATGATGTCGACCGCGTTCTCCGCGAGGATGCGATAGCGCATCTCGGCATCGGCGCGTTCCTTGCTGACCAGTTCCTTCTCTATCAGCAGTTTCTGCTCGCGCTGGCTGAGGTAGAACGTCACCGCCCCGACGACGAGGGTCCCCAGCAGTACGGAAAAGGTCCACTCCGCGTGCTCGCCCAGCCCGAGCCCCAGGAAGACCGGCCGCGATAGTGCGACGACGACCGGAAAACCGGCGAGGATCCCCACCAACCTGAGCAATGACGTCCGGTCGGGCCGGGCGAGCAGCCATGCGACCGGAAACCGGTCGGGGCGCGCCAGCGACGTCGCGGCGGCAAGCAGCAGGAGCGCCAATGCGGTCATGAACGCCTGGCCGGTCGAAGGCGTGTAGCCCACCAGCGCCAAAGCGCCGAACAGGTACGCCCCGACCGTGACCAACGGGATGGCCGCACCCGCCGCCATGCAGGCGGGCCACACCACGCGGGTCCACCGATCCGCTCGGATCAGCGCCGCAGCGGCCGCCAGGAGCAGGGCCGATGCCGCCGTCTGCGGGCTCGGGCGACCTGGCCAGGTCTGTTGCGACGCGCGCACGGCGTCGCCGAACCACACCTGGTCCAGGGCCGACGACGACCCACCCGTCGCATACTCCGCAAGGATGATGGCGGCGAGGCCACCGACCACCAGGGCGAACCCGCGCCCCGCCCAGACGCGACCCCGCGACGGGTAGCCCGACTGAGCCAGGATCGCCGCACTCAGCGACGCCAGCCACAACGCGGTCCACGGCATCATCTGCGGCCAGCTCGGATCGACCCGGGTCAGCCGGTCGACACCGGTCGCCCACCCCACCCACGTCGCGGCGGCGAGGGTGAACCCCACCAGCAGGGCAACCCGTCGGCACCAGGCCACATCATTCAGGCATGCGTCGGATCCCGGCCCGTCCGTCGGCTGCCTTTTCCTCTCCCGCAGCGGCACAACCGAGATTGTGAGCGGGCAGCTAACCCATGTCTGGGGGAAAAGGTAATAAATCCCGGGGCGAAGGTCACCGATGCGTGACCGAGCAATCGTCCGGGCTCGTCAGCCGCCGTCGGGGGCCCGAAGCACCACGGCGGTGTGGGCGTCCACCGCGAGCGTGCCCCCGCCGGGCACCTCCTCGGCGGGCGTCTCCTCCTCGGGCCCGGTGAACACCACCAGGGTCCAGGAGGCGCCGAATTCCTTTGGCGGAAGCGTGAATTCGATCAGCTCGTGGTGGGCGTTAAAGCACAACAGGAACGAGTCGTCGAGCACCCGCTGCCCCCGCGCGTCGCTGTCGGGGATGCCGTGGCCGTTGAGGAACACCGCGACGGACTTGGCGAATCCCGCGCCCCAGTCCTCCTCGGTCATCTCCGTGCCCTCTGGCGTGAACCAGGCGATGTCGGGCAGCCCCTCCGGGCCGCGCCGGCCCAGCGGCTTGCCGGAGAAGAACCGGCGCCGGCGGAACACCGGGTGCTGGGCCCGCAGCTCCGAGACCATGCGGGTGAACTCCAGCAGGCCCGCGTCGGCGTGGGCCCAGTCGATCCAGGTGAGCTCGTTGTCCTGGCAGTACCCGTTGTTGTTGCCGTCCTGGGTGCGGCCGAGCTCGTCGCCGTGGCAGATCATCGGCACGCCCTGGGACAGCAGCAGGGTCGTCAGGAAGTTGCGCTGCTGACGGGCGCGCAGCGCGTTGACGTCAACGTCGTCGGTCGGGCCCTCCACACCGCAGTTCCACGACCGGTTGTGGCTCTCGCCGTCGTTGTTGTCCTCGCCGTTGGCCTCGTTGTGCTTTTCGTTGTAGGACACCAGGTCGCGCAGCGTGAACCCGTCGTGGGCGGTGACGAAGTTGATCGAGGCCACCGGCCGGCGCGAGGTGTGTTCGTAGAGGTCGGCCGATCCGGACAGCCGGTAGGCGAACTCGTCGAGCGTGGCGGGTTCGCCCCGCCAGAAGTCGCGGACGGTGTCGCGGTACTTGCCGTTCCACTCGGTCCACTGCGGCGGGAAGTTGCCCACCTGGTAGCCGCCCGGCCCGACGTCCCACGGTTCGGCGATGAGCTTGACCTGGCTGACCGTCGGATCCTGTTGCACGAGTTCGAAAAACGTCGCCAGCCGGTCGACGTCGTAGAACTCGCGGGCCAGCGTCGCGGCCAGGTCGAAGCGGAAGCCGTCGACGTGCATCTCGGTCACCCAGTAGCGCAGCGAGTCCATGATCAGCTGCAGCGCGTGCGGGTGCCCGGCGTTGAGGCTGTTGCCGGTGCCGGTGTAGTCCATGTAGTAGCGCTTGTCGTCGTCGACCAGCCGGTAGTACGCGGCGTTGTCGATCCCGCGCATGCACAGCGTGGGGCCCAGATGGTTGCCCTCGGCGGTGTGGTTGTAGACCACGTCGAGGATGACCTCGATGCCGGCCTCGTGCAGTGCGCGCACCATCGCCTTGAACTCCGGCACCTGTCCGCCGGGGGACGTGGCGCTGGAGTACTTGAAGTCGGGCGCGAGGAACCCGATTGTGTTGTAGCCCCAGTAATTTGACAGGCCCTTGTCGACGAGGGTCGAGTCGTTGGCGAAGTGATGCACCGGCATCAACTCGATTGCGGTCACGCCGATGCTCTTCAGATGGTCGATGATGACGGGGTGCGCCACGGCCGCGTAGGTTCCGCGGATCTGCTCGGGGATGTCGGGATGGGTCTGGGTGAGGCCCTTGACGTGCGCCTCGTAGATGACGGTGTCGGCGTACTGGCGGTCCGGCGGCCGGTCGTTGCCCCAGTCGAAGTAGGGGCTGATGACCACCGACTTCGGCATGCTGGGGGCCGAGTCCTCGTCGTTGCGGCTGTCCGGGTCGCCGAAGTTGTAGCCGAACAGGGACTGGTTCCATTCGAAGCTGCCGTCGATGGCCTTCGAATACGGGTCCACCAGCAGCTTGTTCGGGTTGCACCGCAGGCCGTGCTCCGGCTCGTAAGGCCCGTGCACGCGGTAGCCGTAGCGCTGGCCGGGTTCGATGCTGGGGATGTAGGCGTGCCAGACGAATCCGTCGACCTCGGGCAAGGCGATCCGGCTCTCGGTGCCGTCGGCGTCGAACAGGCACAGCTCGACGCGCTCGGCCACCTCGCTGAACACCGCGAAGTTGGTGCCCGCGCCGTCGTACGTCGCGCCGAGCGGGTAGGCCCTACCCGGCCAGACTTCACCGGTGGGTGTGGGCGCGCGGAGTCCGGGGCCGGTCATGGCGCACTTGATACCCCGCTGACACCGGGGTCAAACACCCGTTCGAAATCGGCTGTCTTACAAGGTGATTAGGGCCTCAGCATGACCTTTACGGCCCCGTCCTGCTTCTTCTGGAAGATCTCGTAGGCGTGCGGGGCCTCGTCGAACGTGTCGACGCCCAGCGGATCGTCGTCGGTCAGCAGTCCCGTGATGTCGTCGACCCACCTCTTCACGTTGGCCGGCCCCATCCGCAGGGTCACCTGCTTGTCGAAGAGGGTGAGCATCGGCAGGGGGTCGGCCATCCCGCCGGAGACCCCGATCAGCGAGATAGTTCCCATCACCCCCTCGAGGGCTTTCGGCCGGGGCGCCGCGGTGGCGGATCCAAGGCGTCGAGCCATGAAACGTGGCCTGCGGGCCAAACAACGAAGTGCAAACAGGGGAAACGAACGCCCTGAAGGCGCCGGCCCGCCGATCGTCGCACGGCTCGGTAACACCGTTGGTGGCCAACGGACTTCGCGGGTCAGTTCGCATTCTTCCCGGCCCCCGCGCCCTTGGCCGCATTGCGCAGAGTGCGGTTCGAGGACCGCAGATCGGTGTTGACCGCCGACAGCTCGGCGTTGTGGTCTTCCAGGCTCAGGATGCGAGCGATGCCGGCGAGGTTGACCCCGGCGTCGACCAGGGCACTGATGCGCTGCAGCCGGGCCAGGTCGTCGGCGCTGTAGCGCCGGGTACCGCCGTCGCTGCGGGCCGGCCTCAACAGCCCGTGCCGTTCGTAGAGGCGCAGCGACTGCACCGGGATGCCGGAAAGTTCGGCAGCCACCGAGATTCCGTACACCCCGCGATCCGGCGCCGGCGCGCCGGGGTCGCCAGTGCTCTCGGTCATCGGACATCTCCCCAGGTGGTTCACCAAGGAAATCTGTTTATCACACTTGCGCTCTTCTGTCGACAGTGCTATATCAAATCTATGTCTTCCGACATAGAAAAACACGGAAATACGCCACTTCAGAACCACAGATTGGAGTGAGAGGTGACCGCCATGCTGATGCGTACCGACCCCTTCCGTGACCTCGACCGATTCGCCCAGCAGGTGCTGGGCACGGCGGCACGGCCGGCGGTGATGCCGATGGACGCCTGGCGCGAGGGAGAGCAGTTCGTCGTCGAGTTCGACCTGCCGGGCATCGACGCCGACACGCTCGACATCGACATCGAGCGCAATGTCGTGACAGTGCGCGCCGAGCGCCCCGGCGTCGATCCCAACCGCGAGATGCTGGCCACCGAACGGCCGCGCGGGGTGTTCAGCCGCCAGCTCGTGCTCGGCGAGAACCTGGACACCGACAGGATCGACGCGTCCTATTCCGAGGGCGTCCTGCGCCTGCGCATCCCGGTGGCCGAGAAGGCCAAACCGCGCAAGATTTCCGTCGCGCGCGGCAACGGGCACAAGGCCATCAACGACGACGCCAAGAGGGAGGTGATCGACGCCTGACGACCGGCGGGTGGGGCGGCGTGCGCCGCCGCCCCACCCTTGCCCAGTGAGGCGAGGTCCCACGATGAAATGGCATCTGGACGGGCAAGCGCCCGACATCGAAGCGGCGCTGGCGGGCGGCGTTCCGCAGCGCGTTGGCTGGTTCCGGTTCCACTTCGCCGACCAGCGCTGGGAGTGGTCCGACCAGGTGCAGCGGATGCACGGCTACGAGCCGGGCAGCGTCACGCCGACCACCGAGCTGGTGCTCGCGCACAAGCACCCCGACGACCGCGGACAGGTCGCGGCCACGATCGACCAGATCCTGAACACCCGCCAGGCGTTCAGCACCCGCCACCGGATCATCGACACCGCCGGCAACGTGCGCCACATCGTCGTCGTCGGCGATCAGCTCTTCGACGATCACGGCGACGTGATCGGGACATACGGGTTCTACGTCGACGTCTCGCCGTCCCGGGAACGGGCGCAGGAGGAGCTGGTCACCGCGCGGCTGGCGGAGATCAGCGAACACCGCGCCAGCATCGAACAGGCCAAGGGCATGCTGATGCTGGTCTACCGGATCAACGACGACGCCGCGTTCAATCTGCTCAAATGGCTGTCCCAGGAGGCGAACGTCAAGCTGCGGCTGCTGGCCGAGCAGGTCGCCGAAGACTTCCTCGGCGCCGGCCTGCCGCTCAACTCGCAGGCATTCGACCACCTGCTGCTGACCGCGCACCGGCGCATCAGCCGCTCCGACGATCGGCCCGTCAAGGGCTGACGGAATCGCGGGCGGCGGCCACCAGCTGCGCGACGCCCTTCTCGATCCCGGCGGCGAGCGCCTCGATGTCGGGCGCGGTGTCGTAGTCGGCGGTGATGCCGAAGATGAACGTGTCCGCGTAGCTGAGCATCGCGATGCCGGTGCGCAATTGCAGGGCGATCGGCGGGATCGGAAAGATCTCCAGCACGCGCCGGCCCATCAGTTTCTGTTGCTTGCGTGGACCGGGAACGTTCGTCGCCAGGGCGACCACCGCCCGCTGCGGAAGCCGCGCCAACAGGCGAATCGCCCACGCGGAGAACGCGAACGGCACGTTCTTGGCCGCCGAGATCAGCGCGGTGCCACCCTCGCGCTGGCCGCTGGCCTTCGCCCGGGTGAGCCGGCCGTGCACCAGCCGCAGCTGCTCGACCGGGTCGCCCTCGTCGACCGGCAACAGCGGCAGCATCGCCGAGACCTGGTTGTCGGTCATGTCGAAGTTGTTGGTCGGGCGGACCGAGACCGGAACGAGCGTGCGCAACGAGTTGCGCGCCGGCTGTTCGCCACGATCGATCAGCATCGCGCGGTAGCTGTCGGTGATGGCCGCCAACGCCACGTCGTTGAGGGTCACGCCGAACGCCGTCGCGACCTCCTGCAGATCGGCCAGGCGGACCCGGGCGACGCTGAAGCGGCGCATCGCCGTGACCGGACCGTTCAACGAGGATCCCGGCGCGGGGCTGAACAGGCTGGCCGTCAGTTCGGCGGCGCCCACCGCGACCTGTTCGGCCGTCGCCGCCGCGGCGAGCGCGCTTCGCGCGATCCCACTCACCCAGCTCAGCGGGTTGAAGCTGAACTTGGGCAGGCCCAGCCCGGGCGTCGCGGGCTCCTTGGCGGCGCGGATCTCGGTGGCGAACGTGTTGGGCTCGCCGTGTTCGTCGCGGTCGTCGCTGAACCTGGCCAACATCTGCGTCGTCGCGATGCCGTCGGCGATGCAGTGGTGGATCTTGGTCAGCACGGCCCACCGGTCGTCGCTCAGCCCCTCGATGACATAGCACTCCCACAACGGGCGCTCGCGGTCGAGCCGGCGCTCCATCACGGCCGCGATCGTCTCGAACAGCTCGGCGTCGCCGCCCGGGTGCGGCAGCGCGAGCCGGTGCACGTGGCGCGCGATGTCGAAGTGCGGGTCGTCCACCCATTCGGGTGCGCCGAGATCGAGCGGGTGCGTCCGCAGGATCTGCGTGCACCGCGGGATGGTCGGCGCGCGTTTGGCGAAGGCGGCGACGAACTCGTCGTAGGCGGGAGCGGGACCCTCCATGATCGATACGCCGCCGACCGCCAGGCTCACGTGCGGGTCCGAGTCCTCCACTTCGAGGAAGGTGGCATCGAGGGCGGTCAATTGCTTCATCTCGCCACTTTCCGCCCCCGGGCGGCCCCGCGGTCAGAGTCAGAAGTCCCCAACATTCGGGGCCTAATGACGGCAGCGCGGCGGCATACCCCGGTCATATCGTGAGCACCATGATGGCCGGGCGGTCCAGCAGCGATTTCAACGGTTTCGGTGCCGTTGTCCGCGGCGACGCGACCGCCCTGCCCGACTTGCTGCACGGCAGCCCGCGCGCCGGCCCCGTCCGCGATCGCCGCCCGGTCTACGTCGACCTGAGGCCGCCGTGCAACGCCGGGTGCCCCGCCGGCGAGAACATCCAGGCATGGCTCGCGCATGCTCGCGCCGGGCGCGCCGAGGACGCGTGGCGTCAGCTCACCCTCGACAACCCCTTCGCCTCGATCCACGGCCGCGTCTGCTACCACCCGTGCGAATCCGTATGCAACCGTGCACATCTCGATTCGTCGGTGTCGATCCACGCTGTAGAGCGGTTCCTCGGGGACACCGCCCGCGAACGGGGTTGGCTCTTCGGGCCGGCACCGCAACCGACGGGCAAGCGCGTTCTCGTCGTCGGGGCCGGCCCCAGCGGGCTGTCCGCCGCCTACCACCTGACGCGGCTCGGCCACCAGGTGGAGGTCCGCGACTCCGGCGCCGAGCCGGGCGGAATGATGCGCTACGGCATCCCGAACTATCGGCTGCCCCGCGACGTGCTCGACGCCGAGATCGACAGGATCGCCGCGCTCGGCGTGCAGCTGACGTGCGGGCACCGGGTTGACGACCTCGCCGCCGAGCGGCATGCCGGACGCTTCGACGCGGTATTCGTCGCGGTCGGCGCCCATCTCGCCAAACGCGTCGACATCCCGTCCCGCGACGCGGGATCGCTCCTGGACGCCGTGTCGTTCCTACGCGGCGTCGCCTCCGGCGAGCGACCTGACCTTGGCCGCCGCGTCGCCGTCTACGGCGGCGGCGACACCGCGGTGGATGCCGCCCGCGTCGCCCGCCGCCTGGGCGCCGAGGACACCGTCATCATCTACCGCCGTACGGCGGCCCAAATGCCCGCCCACCAGAACGAGGTCGACGAGGCCGAGCGCGAGGGCGTGCGGATCACCTGGTTGCGCACGATCACCGCCTTCGAGGGCCCCGAGCTGCGAGTGGAGCTGATGCGCCTCGACGAGTCCGGACGCCCGTCGCCGACCGGACAATTCGAGACGCTCGCTGCCGACACCGTGATCATGGCGCTGGGCCAGGAGACGGAGTCGGCGTTCATGCGCAGCCTGCCCGGCGTGGAGTTCGAGGACGACGGGTCTGTGCGGGTGTCGTCGTCGCTGATGACGGGCTGCCCCGGCGTGTTCGCCGGCGGTGACATGGTGCCCTGCGAACGCACCGTCACGGTCGGCGTGGGGCACGGCAAGAAGGCGGCCCACCACATCGACGCGTGGCTGCGCGGCGGCTCCTGGGAGCGCCCGCCGAAGCACCCGACCGCGGAGTTCGACGGGCTGCACCTGTGGTACTTCGGTGATGCGCACCGGCGCTCGCAGCCGGAACTCGCTCCCGCGCAACGGGTCACGGGGTTCGATGAGATCGTCGGCGGCCTGTCGGCGCAGGCCGCGGTATTCGAGGCCGGCCGGTGCCTGTCCTGCGGCAACTGCTTCGAGTGCGACGGCTGCCTGGGCGCCTGCCCGGAGGACGCGGTGATCAAGCTCGGGCCCGGTAACCGCTACCGCTTCGATTACGACAGGTGCACCGGCTGCGCCACCTGCTACGAGCAGTGCCCGGTGCACGCCATCGAGATGACGCCGGAGCCGAGATGACGCGTATCACGGTGGACGGCAACGAGGCCGCGGCCTCGGTGGCCTACCGGCTCAACGAGGTGTGCTGCATCTACCCGATCACGCCGTCCTCGCCGATGGCCGAGCTGGCCGACTCCTGGTCGAGCCAACGGCGGCCGAACGTGTGGGGCACGGTGCCGACGGTGGTGGAGATGCAAAGCGAGGGCGGGGCGGCGGGCGCCCTGCACGGCGCGTTGCAGGGCGGCGCGTTGGCGACGACGTTCACCTCGTCGCAGGGCCTGCTGTTGATGATCCCGAACATGTACAAGATAGCCGGTGAGCTGACCGCGGCGGTGATCCATGTCGCCGCGCGATCCATTGCCGCACAGGGCCTTTCGATATTCGGCGACCACCAGGACGTGATGGCGGTGCGCCAGACCGGCTTCGCTCTGCTGTCGTCGGCCTCGGTGCAGGAAGCCCACGACCTGGCGCTGGTCGCCCAGGCGGCGACGCTGCGCACCCGGGTGCCGTTCGTGCATTTCTTCGACGGCTTTCGCACCTCGCACGAGCTCAACACCATCGACTCCCTCGGCGACGACGACCTGCGCGCCCTGGTCCCCGAGCCGTTGATCCTGGCCCACCGCGACCGCGCGCTGTCGCCGGACCGGCCGTTCATCCGCGGCACCGCGCAGAATCCCGACACCTACTTTCAGGCCCGCGAGACCGTCAACCCGTTCTATGCCCGGGTGCCCGGGGTGGTCGAGGAACTGATGGACGAGCTCGGTCGGCGCACCGGCCGGCCGATGCGCATCGTCGAGTACACCGGGCATCCCGAAGCCGAGCGGGTGCTGGTGCTGATGGGATCCGGCGGGGAGACCGCGGCCGAGACCGTGTCGGCCCTGGGCGCACGCGGCGAACGCGTCGGGGTCGTGCAGGTGCGGCTGTATCGGCCGTTTCCCGCGAAGGCGCTGCTGACGGCGCTGCCCGCCACCGTCCGCGTCGTCGGGGTGCTGGACCGCACCAAGGAACCGGGTTCGCTGGGCGAACCGCTGTACCTGGATGTCGTTGCCGCACTGGCCGAGGCGTACAACGGCGGCGACCGGTCGTCGCTGCCGCGGGTGTGCGCCGGGCGGTACGGCCTGTCCTCCAAGGAATTCACCCCCGGAATGGTGGCGGGCGTGTTCGACGAGCTGGGCCAGGAGCGGCCGCGGCCGCGATTCACCGTCGGCATCGACGACGACGTCAGCGGCACGAGCATCGACTACGACGCCCGCTTCGACATCGAATCCGCCGACACCGTGCGCGCGGTGTTCTTCGGGATGGGCTCGGACGGCACGGTCGGCGCCAACAAGAACACCATCAAGATCCTCGGCGCCGAGCAGAATCTGTACGCGCAGGGCTACTTCGTCTACGACTCCAAAAAGTCTGGTTCGCAGACCGTTTCGCATTTGCGGTTCGGGCCCGAGCCGATCCACGCGCCCTACCTGGTGCAGCGCGCCGACTTCGTCGGCTGCCATCACGAACGGTTCATGCACCAGGTCGACGTGCTGGGTCGCGCCGCCCAGGGCGCCGCACTGTTGCTCAACAGCAGGCATGCACCCGAGCGGGTGTGGGACAGCCTGCCGGGCACCGTGCAAAAGGAGATCATCGACAAACAGATCCGGCTGTATGCCGTCGACGCCAGCGCCATCGCCCGCGAGGTCGGGCTGGCCGGGCGGATCAACATCGTCCTGCAGACCTGCTTTTTCGCGATCTCCGGCGTACTGCCCTCCGACGAGGCGCTCGCCCGGATCAAGGACAGTGTCGCCAAGTCCTACGCCGGGCAGGGCGCCGACGTGGTGGCCCGCGAAGTCGACGCGGTGGATCGCACCCTGCAGCGACTGCACCGGGTCGACGTCCCCGACCGGATCAGCTCCAGCTACGAGCCCGAGCCCCTCATCCCCGCCGGCGCACCGGATTTCGTGCGCAGAGTGACCGGTGAAATGATCGCGGGCCGCGGGGATGCCGTGCCGGTGAGCGCCCTGCCGGTGGACGGCAGCTATCCCAGCGGCACCGCCGCCTACGAGAAACGCAACATCTCCGACCTCGTCGCGGTGTGGGATCCCGACACCTGCATCCAGTGCGGCAATTGCGCATTTGTCTGCCCGCACAGCGTCATTCGCACCACCTTCTACGACCGGGAGCGACTGCGCGACGCGCCGGAGACGTTTCCCTCAGCGCCGCTCAACGCGGTGGGTGTGCCCGAGACCCGCTACACGCTGCAGGTCTATGTCGAGGACTGCACCGGATGCAATCTGTGCGTGGAGGCCTGCCCGGCCGTCGTCCCAGGCTCGCCGGTCACCAAGGCGATCAACCTGGCGCCGCGCGAACCGCTGGTCGCCGCGGGACGCGAGAACATCGCGTTCTTCGAAACGCTGCCGGTGGCCAACCGCTCGATGGTGGACTTCGGGACCGTGCGCGGCGCGCAGTTCCTGCAGCCGCTTTTCGAATTCCCCGGCGCGTGCGCTGGTTGCGGGGAGACCCCCTACCTGAAACTGCTTTCGCAGCTGTTCGGCGACCGGTTGATGATCGCCAACGCCACCGGCTGCTCGTCGATCTACGGCGGCAACCTGCCGACCACGCCCTGGACGACCAACTCCGAGGGGCGCGGCCCCTCCTGGTCCAATTCGCTTTTCGAAGACAACGCAGAATTCGGCCTCGGCCTTCGGCTGGCCGCCGACGCTCACCTGCACCAGGCCCGTCAGCTGCTGACCGCACAACGCGAGGTCCTGGGCGCCGACCTCGTCGACGCCATCCTGGCCGCCCCGCAGCAGCGCGAGTCGGAGCTGCACGCCCAGCGCCAGCGCGTGGCCGAACTGGCCGACCGGTTCGACAGGCTTCCGCCCGCGCTCGGCGACGAGTTGCGCAGCGTCATCGATCACCTGATCCGCCGCAGCGTGTGGATCGTCGGCGGCGACGGCTGGGCCTACGACATCGGCGCCGGTGGCCTCGACCACGTGCTGGCCAGCGGGCGCAACGTCAATGTGCTGGTACTCGACACCGAGGTGTACTCCAACACCGGCGGGCAGATGTCCAAGAGCACACCGCTGGGCGCGGTGGCCAAGTTCGCCGCCGCCGGCAAGACCGTACCGCGCAAAGATCTTGCGCTACAGGCCATTTCGTACGGCAACGTCTACGTCGCACGCGTCGCAATGGGCGCCGACCCGCAACAGACCCTGCTGGCCTTCCGTGAGGCCGAGGCCTACGACGGCCCGTCGATCGTCATCGCCTACAGCCACTGCATCGCTCACGGCTTCGAGTTGCGTTACGGACTCGACCAGCAATACCGTGCGGTGGCCAGCGGACACTGGCCGTTGATCCGGTACAACCCGGTGCTTCGTGCCACCGGCACACCTCCGTTCCTGCTCGATTCCCACCGCCCCCGTCTCCCGCTTGCCGACTACCGCTACCGGGAACTGCGCTACCGCAGCCTGGCCAACTCCGATCCCGATGAGGCCGAACGGCTCCTGGAGCTGGCGCAGGAGTCAATCGACCAGCGCTGGAGCACCTACGAGGACATGGCTTCCCTTGCCCCGCACCACTTTCCATCCGACGCACGGAGGACGGACTGATGGACCTGTCCACCCGCTACCTCGGTCTGAACCTGCGCAACCCGCTGGTGGCCTCCGCGTCACCCCTTTCCGCCACGGTCGATGACGTGCGCCGGCTCGCAACCGCCGGGGTCGGCGCGGTGGTGCTGTACTCGCTGTTCGAGGAACAAGTGCGCCGCGAGGCCGCACACAACGAGCGGATGGTGCTCCAAGGCAGCGAAAGCTACGCCGAGTCGCTCAGTTACTTTCCGGACACCGTCGACGACGGTCGCAGCGGTCACCGGTATCTGCGGCTTGTCGAGCGCGCGGCCGCCGCGATCGACATCCCCCTGATCGGCAGCCTGAACGCGTCGACGCCCGGCGGCTGGGCGCGCTACGCCCAGGCGATACAGGACGCCGGTGCGGCGGCGATCGAGCTGAACATCTATTACCTGCCCGGCGACACCGGCGTCGACGGCGCCGAGGTCGAGCAGCGCCACCTCGACGTGCTGGCCGAGGTCAAAAGCGCGGCAACGATTCCGGTCGCCGTCAAGCTCAGCCCGTACTTCAGTGCGACCGCCGACATGGCGCATCGGCTGGACGCCGCGGGCGCCGACGGATTGGTGTTGTTCAACCGTTTTCTGCAGCCCGACATCGACCCCGAGACGCTCAGCACGGTGCGCACCATCACCCTGTCGACGCCCGCGGACACGCGATTGCCGCTGACTTGGATCGCGTTGCTGCACGGGCGGATACGCGCCTCGCTGGCCGCCAGCAGCGGCGTCGAGCACGCCGGCGACATCGCCAAGTATCTGCTCGCCGGGGCGGACGTCGTCCAGTGCGCGTCGGCTCTGTTGCGCCACGGCCCCGAGTACGCGGGTGTCCTGCTGCGGGAATTGGGGGACTGGATGAACCGCAAGCGTTTTCATGACCTCGACCAGGTGCGCGGGCTCCTGGCATCCCCCGATGCCCAGGACTCCGACGCCCAGGAACGCGCGGACTACGTCTGGGCTTTGCGCAAGGCCAACAGCGGTATCTACGACAGGTATTGAACGCAGCAACCATGGAGGAACAGGTTATGAGCGGGTCCAACTACATTCGCTTCTTCGACGAGATCGGCATCGGCGACGTGCCGCTGGTCGGCGGCAAGAACGCCTCGCTCGGCGAGATGTTCCAGAAGCTGTCCGGGCAGGGCGTCCGCGTCCCGAACGGATTCGCCACCACCGCCGACGCCTACCGGCACATGCTGGACCGGGCCGGCGCCTGGGACGCGCTGCACGCCGAGCTCGACAACATCGACCCGGACGACGTCGCCGCGCTGGCACGCAAGGGCAAACGCGCTCGTGAAATCGTCTACGGCGCGGGGCTTCCCGACGACCTGGCCGCCGAGATCTCCGATGCCTACCGCAAGCTGCAGGAGGAGTACGGCGAAGACGTCAGCCTGGCCGTGCGGAGCTCGGCGACCGCCGAGGACCTGCCGACGGCGAGCTTCGCCGGCCAGCAGGAAACCTACCTCAACATCAAGGGCCGCGAGAGCCTGCTCGACGCGTGCCGTCGCTGCTTCGCCAGCCTGTTCACCGACCGGGCCATCCACTACCGAATCGACCAGGGCTTCGACCATTTCAAGGTCTCGCTGTCGATCGGTATCATGAAGATGGTGCGCTCCGACCTCGCGTCGTCGGGCGTGATGTTCACCATCGACACCGAGTCCGGCTTCAACGACGTCGTGTTCGTGACGGGCGCCTACGGCCTCGGCGAGAACGTGGTGCAGGGCGCCGTCGACCCCGACGAGTTCTACGTCCACAAGCCAACTTACGCCGCCGGCCACCGCGCCGTGCTGCGCCGACTGGTCGGCGACAAGGCGGTGAAGATGATCTTCGTCGAGGGCGAGACGAAGAACACGGTCCGCAACGTCCCCACCCCGAAGGCCGACCGCGCCCGATTCTGCCTCAACGATGCCGACGTGCTCGAGCTGGCCGGCTACGCGTGCGCCATCGAGCGGCACTACGGGCGGCCGATGGACATCGAGTGGGCCAAAGACGGCCTCGACGGGCAGCTCTACATCGTGCAGGCGCGCCCCGAAACGGTGGCCTCCCAGCGCAGCCTCACGACGGTCGAGACCTATGTCCTGGAGGGCAGAGGCGAGGTGCTCACCGAGGGCCGCTCGGTCGGCGAGAGGATCGCCTCGGGCGTGGCGAGAAAGATAGAGAACCTCGAGCATCTCTCGGATTTCAAGCCCGGCGAGGTACTGGTGTCCGACATCACGACGCCCGACTGGGAGCCGGTCATGAAGACTGCCGCCGCGATCGTCACCAACCGCGGCGGGCGCACCTGCCACGCGGCGATCATCGCACGCGAACTCGGCATCCCGGCCGTGGTGGGCGCGGGCGACGCCACGACCAGCGTGCCGAACGGCGAGGTCGTCACGGTGTCGTGTGTGGAGGGCGACACCGGGCGCGTGTACCGCGGCGACGTGGGCTTCCACGTCGATCGCACCGAGGTGTCCGGCCTGGCGCGGCCGCGGACCCAGATCATGGTCAACCTCGGCAATCCCGATCTCGCCTTCAAGACGTCGTTCCTGCCGAACGACGGCGTGGGGCTCGCTCGGATGGAGTTCATCATCAGCGAGTACATCCGGGTGCACCCCCTGGCCCTGCTCCACCCGGAAAAGGTCGCCGACCCGGAAGCGCGGCGGACCATCGAGCGCCTGACGTACGCCTACTCGGACGGCGCGGACTTCTTCGTGGAACGCCTGTCCGAGGGTATCGGCACGATCGCCGCCGCCTTCTGGCCGAAGCCCGTGGTGGTCCGGATGTCGGACTTCAAGACGAACGAATACGCCAGCCTGATCGGGGGCAGCGCGTTCGAGCCGGTTGAGAGCAATCCGATGATCGGGTTCCGCGGCGCCTCGCGCTACGCCCACCCGGCCTACGCCGAGGGATTCGCGCTGGAATGCCGCGCGATGAAACGGGTCCGCGAGGAGATGGGACTGACGAACGTCATCATCATGCTGCCGTTCGTGCGCCGGGTGACCGAGGCGGACCTGGTGCTGAAGACCATGGCCGAACTCGGCCTGCAGCGCGGCCAGAACGGGCTCGAGGTGTACGCGATGTGCGAGATCCCGAACAACGTGATCCTGCTCGATCAGTTCGCCAAGCGCTTCGACGGCTTCTCCATCGGCTCGAACGACCTGACCCAGCTCACCCTCGGCGTCGACCGCGACAGCGAGATCGTGGCCTTCGACTACGACGAGCGCGACGAGGGCGTCAAGGAGATGATTCGCCTGGCCGTGGAGGGCTGCCGCCGCAACGGGATTCACTCGGGGCTGTGTGGGCAGGCGCCGTCGGACTACCCGGACATGGCCGAGTTCCTGGTCCGCATCGGCATCGACTCGATAAGCCTGAATCCCGACGTGGTGGTGAAGACCACCCGGCAGATCCTCGAGCTGGAGCGCCAGGCGGTGCCGCTGCAGTGACGGGGCGCGGTCGCTAGGCCGAGCGTCACGCTGGCGTGGCGCTCGAGCTCCAGCGTCACGCTAGCGCGGATCTCGGCGGCTACGGCTGGCGATACAGCGCCGCACCGGCGGTGATGCCAGCGCCCGCCGCGACGAACAGCACGCGGGCGCCCGCCGGAAGCCGCTCGGCCTCGGGCTCGAAAGCCGCCGCCAGGGCGGCCGTGTGCATGCGGTGATCGGCTGCGACGCAGATCTTTTCGGCCGGCACGCCGAGCACGCGGCTGAGCGCCGCGCGGTACTCGGGCCGGGCCGGGGCGGCGACGATCAGGTCGACGTCTTCCAGGTCCACGGATTGCGCGTCCAGGCACGCCCGCGCGGCCGCGGCGGCCGCCGCGGCGAACCGCTCGTCCATGTCGGCCGAACGATTGAATCGCAACACATTTCGCGCGTCGGCGAATCCGACCGTCGCCGAGAACGCCTCGGTGTCGTCGGTGTTCACCCAGGACACCCGGCTCAGGCCGGAGTCGTCGTCGGTCCAGCGGCACAGCAGGGCCGCGCCGGCGGCCGAGAACGGGAAGTGCTCGCTCATCCCGTGACCCGGATCGGCGTCGCTGGCCACGACGAGCGCGCGGTCGATGCTGCGTGACCGCAAGAACCCGTCGACGATCTGTAGCCCGGTCAGGACCCCGCAGGCCCCGTTGGCGATGTCGAACGAAAAGGTGCCGTGCGCGCCGGCGTGCGGATCCTCCGGGTTGGCCCCGATGTCGTCCTGGATGAGCGCGGCCAGCGCCGGCTCCCCCAGGTTGCGGTCGCGGTAAATCCCCGCGTTGACGACCAGATCCAGGTCGTCGGGGTCACACCCGGCCCGGTGCAGGCAGTCCTTGGCGGCGGATACCGCAAGATGCAGCGCGCTGTGCCGGCCCCGCAACCGCGGGTGTGCGACGTCGACTCGATCAATCACCGTGCCCATAGCGCTTCACCAAATCCTCATCCAGGGTCAACAGGACAACGCCGATCTCCAGGCCGGAGGCCAGCGCGAGCAGGGCGACCCGTTCCCCGGGCCGGATGTTTCCGGCCTCGAGCTCCTCGACCAGGGCCACCGTGTGGGTCGTTGACGCGGTGTTGCCGTACCGGTCGACGGTGATCACCGCGTCGTGGCGCGGGCTGTCACCGAACGTCTCCGACATGCGCGCCATGCCCTTGCGGATCGCCCGCGCCGAGGTCTGGTGGGTGATCACGTGGTCGATGTCGTGAATCGAAAGGCCCACCGCGTCAAGCACTTCGCTCAACAACAGCGGGGTGTTGGAGATCGCGGCCTTCTGGATGGCGCGCGAGTTGGTGAACATCCGTGCGCCCGGGTCGTGGCCCTCGGGATAGGCCAGGCAGAGCCGGCTGTAATCGGCGACGGTGGTGAACCCGGCCAGGCCGATCCCGGCGGATCCCGCGGGGGCCCGCTCGAGCAGCAGCGCCGCACCGGCGTCGCCGAGGGTCAGGCAGGCGAGTTCCTTGCTCATGATGTTGCGGATGTGGCGGGCGGCGTTGTGGCTCAGCTGCGAGATGTACTCGCCGCTGACGACGAGCCCACGTTCGACGATGCCCTGCCGGATCCAGTTGTTCAAAATGGTTACCCCGGTGAGCATCCCGGCGCACGCATTGGAGACGTCGAAGGTCATCGCCTGCGGCGCACCGATGGCGCGGGCCACCGCGCTGCTCATCGTCGGCTCGAGCCACTGGGTGAGCCCGCCGCGAAATTTCGTGATGCTGCAGCTGATCACCACGTCAAGCGCGGAAGGGTCCTGTTGCGCGGTGGCCAGGCAGTTCAGCGCCGCCGACGTGGCGAGGCTGTAGGAGTCCTCGTCGCCCACCGATACGCGGCGCTCGCGGATCCCGGTGAGGCGCTCCAGGTCGATGTGGGTGTGGTGGCGCGTGGTCGCCATCAGTTCGTCCGTGGTGAGCCGGGTTTCCGGCAGCTGCCGGCCGGCCCCGGCCAGCCGGGCGACGAACGGGGCCGGGACGCCCTCCCCGGCGGTTTCCATCACCAGCCAGTGCCGAGCCATCGGCGCCACCTCCTTTCACTCCCCTCGCGGGTCGCTGCGAAACTTGAGGACCTCCGTCACCAGCCGCCGGGCGGTGGGCTCGACGTGGTGGCCGTTCGGCGCGGACGTGCCGACCCGGATCAGCAGCTGGGGCTGCCCGGCGGTCCCGGTGATCTGCGCGATGATGTGGCGGCTCATCGCCATTTCGGTCATGTGGGTCAGCGTGCAGGTGGCCAGGCCGGCCATCGTGCACTCGAGCAGCACCGCGGACAGCGCCTCGCCGCAGCGCAGGACGTCCAGCCGGTCGTCCTCGTGGTGAGTGGACAGCACGACGATCTTCGAGTGGTCGCGATCGAGGGCGGCACCGCGGTGGCCCCCGCCCGCCGGCGGGAAGGTCCGGGCCACGTCGACCTGGGCGGCCTCCGCACTCGACACCAGGGAACTTTCCGGCACGTGGGTGGCATCCGACTCGAAAGGCGAGGTCCACCAGCGCAATTCGGACAGGTAGGCGGTGTCGTTACGCCGCAGCTGCTCGGTGACCGCGGACGCCTCCGCCAGGGTCGGCCGGTCATTGTCGGCGACCACGTCGAGCAGCACGTCATGTGGATGGACCGCGAGGCGTAGCTGCGCCTCCACCACCGGCCAGCCGGCGGGAGCGGCGAACGGCAGCCGGTCGGTACGACGGTTATGGATCGCGGCGGCGCGCAGGCGCTGCGACTCCGTCACGGTGTCGGCGGGCCGGAACTCGAGCGTCGCGAGGTGGTCCGGCTCGGCGGGATCCGGGAGGCGCTCGGTGGAGCTGTCCCAGCCGGCGGCGGCCATGGCGACCCGAAGATGGTCGAGGACCGCGCCGCAGCTCAGCGTCAGTTCCCGGCCGGAGCGGTCGGTGGCGTACATCAGCCGGCGGGGGTCGGCCCACAGCTGCAGCCGCGCGCCCTCGACCACCCACCGCCACGGCTGGCTGTTGTGCAGCGACGGGGCCCGGCTCGCCAGCATAACGGCGTCGCGGATGACTTCGGAATCCGGCGCTTTCAACAGCATCTCAACCACTCCACTCGGGTCTCTCGAACTGACCATAAGGAGCTGGTTCGCCGTGCTGACAGGGCCGTTGGTCCCCTACGACCGGGGCGTTCGACTCCTGGGATCGGACCTAAATCGCCCGGCGCCAGGCGTCGAGGGCCGCGCGCGCCGAGTCCTCGACGGCCCCCGAGGTGTCGATCCGGTGGGCGGTGTCCCAACCGGCGCGTTCGGCGGCCATCGCCGCGGCGATCTCGGGGGTCACCTCCGAATTGCCCGGCCGCCGGGTGGTGATTCGGCCGGCCGCCGTGTCGGCGGCCGACGCGCACATGAGTTCCACCGTCGCCGAATGTGTTTCGGAGGCGAGGTCACGGGCCCGCGCGCGGGTCCGGGGATCGCGCCAGGTGCCGTCGAGGATCACCGACTGCCCGTCGCCCAGCAGCGGGCGGGCCCGGCGCAGGGCGGCCTCGTACACCACCGCGACGTTGTCCGGGCTGTACAGTCCCTGGTCCAGGACGCCGGCGTCGCCGGCGATCGCGCCGGAGTCCCGCAGTTCGCGGCGCACGTCGTCGGTCGAGATGACCTGGGCCCCAGTCCGTTCCGCGAGTGCACGGGCGACCGTGGACTTGCCGGTGCCGGGGTTTCCGCCGACGAGGGCCAAGCGCACGGCGCCGCCGCGCAGGTGTTCGTCGGCGATCGCGAGGTGCCGGGCGGCGGCGTCGGCGGCCTGCGGCTTGCCCTGCGACAGCCGCACGCAGTCGGTCTTCGCCCGAACTCCGGCGCGATAGGCGACGTAGAAGTGGGCGAGCGCCGGCGGCGCCGTCCGCGCCGAGTGCGCCGAGTAGCGGTGCAGGAAGTGCTCGCCGAGATCCTTGCGGCCGAGGAACTCGAGGTCCATGGCGAGGAACGCGGCGTCATCGACGCAGTCGACGTAGCGAAGTTGGTCGTCGAACTCCAGGCAATCGAGCAGCGCCGGTTCGTCCTGGCCGCAGAAGATGTCGTCGGCGAGCAGATCGCCGTGGCCGTCGACGACGAGCCCGTCGGCGATGCGGCGCCGGAACAGGGGTCCGCGGCCGGCGATGAATTCGGTGACGAGCCGCCGGATTCGCGACAGCGTCTCGCTCGGCAGGGTGCCCGCGTAGCGGTCGAGCTCCGCCAGGTTGTCATTCCAGCGTTTCTCGATCGCCGCGGCCTCGCCCTGCGCGTCGATCGCCGGGCCGCGCTCGGCGCGCTCGTGAAAGCGGGCCAGCACGGCGGCGATGGTGTCCAGCAGCCCGCGCACCGAGCCGTCGGCGTCGCGGCCGACGATGGCCGCCAGCCGGTCCTCGTCGCGGTAGCGCCGCATCACGACGATCGGTTCGGCCGGCCCGCCGCCCGGGTCGGACAGGTGGGCGACCCCGAGGTAGCTGTCGGGTGCGAGCCGGCGGTTCAGCTCGACCTCGCGGCGGCACACGTGCTCGCGCCGCTCCGGCGTGCGAAAGTCCAGAAAGTCGGTCAGCACCGGCTTCTTCGCCTTGAACGCCCGATCACCGGCGAGCACCACCACGCCCGTGTGGGTTTCGTGCACAGCTGCATAGGGCACGAAGGGCACGTCGGGCACCGAATTATTGTGCCAAGCCTTACTCAGGCCGCGCCACGATCACCGGCATCCGGACCGAGTGCACGACGGCGTTGCTGACCGAACCCAGCAGCGTCCGGGCGATGCCGCCCCGGCCGTGACTGCCGACGACGACCAGTTGCGCGGCCTCCGATTTCTCGATCAACTGGCGGGCCGGCTGATCGCACACCAGGAGTCGGTGCACGGTGACGTCCGGATAGCGTTCCTGCCAGCCCGCGAGCCGTTCGGCGAGGCTGCGCTCGGCTTCGGCCTTCACCACCTCCCAATCGAACCCGGGCAGCTCGAGCACCTGAACGTCGCTCCACGCGTGCAGCGCATTCAGGTCGACCCCGCGCCGCGATGCCTCGTCGAACGCGATCGCCGTCGCGAGCTCGGAGGCCGGCGAGCCGTCGATGCCCAGCAGCACGGGAGCCTGCTGCGGGTGCGCCATCAACATGTCCTCGTCCCGGACGACGGCGACAGGGCACTTCGCGTGCCGGACGACGCCGGAACTGACCGAACCCAACAACGCCCGGCCCAAGGCCCCGCGCCCGTTGCTGCCGACGACGATCATCTCGGCCCCTTCGGACAGGTCGATCAGCGTCGGCACCGGCGGCGAGCACTTCAGTTCACTGGTCATGGCAAGCCGTTGGTGACCCTGAACGGCCTCCTCGGCGATCTTGAGCGCCTGCTCGAGCACCTGCTGTCCGTCCTCCTCCTGCCACACCGTGACGCCGGCCGGAAGTGGTATCTGGGGGAAGGTCGGCACGTACGTGCTGTACATGTGAACCAGCTTCAGCGGCACGTTGCGCATCGCCGCATCGCGGGCCGCCCAGCAGACGGCGGCATTGGAAGCGGGCGATCCGTCGACTCCGACGACGATGCCGTCGCGGTTCATGGGTGTAGACATCTTTTCCTCCCTTAGTCAGGAAAAACGCTATTGGCCGTACGGTGGCCGAGCATGAGGCTTTAGTCCCCAAAGCCATGGCCATCAGGCCCCGTTGACCCGGGCCGCGAAGTGGCATCGTCACAGGCGTGACCGAATGGCCCGCCACCGTCGACAAGCGCTACCACGATGCGGTGATCCTCGGCCTGGACAGCGTCGTGACGGAGACCGCGACGGGTGGCGTCGAGGCGCAGGATTCGACCGTCCCGTTGCTGCGGCGGCTGCGGGATGCCGGCGTCGCGACGGCCGTTTACGCGCCCGAGCGGGACTGCGTGCCCGTCCTGCGCAGCGCGGGAATCGACGACCTGGTGGGCGTCGCCAACGGCGACGTGGCCCAGACGGCGCACCAGCTGGGGGTGCACCCCGTCCGGTGCGTAGTCATCGGCCACGACCCGGCCGGCGTCAAGGCCGGCAGGGAGTCCGGCTTCGGCCTCGTCATCGGCCTTACTCGCAACGGAGACGCCGACGAGCTGCTGTCCTGCGGGGCCGACACCGTGATCGCCGACCTCGGCGGGATATCGGTGCGCAGCGGTGAAGCGACCCTGTCCACGATCATCGACGCCCTGCAGGCGTACAGCCAGGTGAAAGAACTGGTAGCGAACCGGCAACCGGTCATCTTCCTCGACTTCGACGGCACGCTGTCCGAAATCGCCGAACAGCCGGACTCGGCGTCTCTCGTCGAGGGCGCCGGCGACGCGCTGCGCGCGCTGGCCGCCCACTGTCCCGTGGCCGTGGTCAGCGGCCGCGATGTCAGCGACGTCCGAGACCGGGTCAACGTCGACGGGGTCTGGTACGCCGGCAGCCACGGGTTCGAATTGGTGGCGCCGGATGGCACTACCCACCAGAATGCCGCCGCCGGCGTCGCCGACGCCCTGGCCCGTGCCGCCAATCTCCTCACCGAGACGCTGAGCGCTATCCCGGGAATAGTGCTGGAACGCAAGCGCTTCAGCATCGCAGTTCACTATCGCCATGCCGATCCCTTTAACGTCGACCGGGTGATCAGGACCGCCCGTGAACTCGGCCGCTCCGAGGGCCTCCGGGTCACCCCCGGTCGCAAGGTGATCGAACTGCGCCCGAGCACGGACACGGGCTCGACGCTCACTTGGCTGCTCGAGCGCATCATCGGCGCCGATCCGGGTGCCGTGTTGCCGATCTATATCGGCGACGACATCACCGACGAGGATGCTTTCGACGCGGTCCAGTTCGACGGCGTGGGAATCGTGGTGCGGCACGAAGAGCATGGTGATCGCGCGTCCGCCGCGCTGTTAAGCCTCGAAAGCCCCGCCGCAGTAGCCGAGTTCGTAGGCAGGTTGGCTCAGGACCTGGCATCCGCCGCGCCGAGAGCCGACGACGCGTGGGAACTCGTGTACGAGGGCTATGACCCGCAGTACGAGCGGTTGCGCGAGGCGCTGTGCACCGTCGGCAACGGCTACGTAGCGACCCGGGGCTGCGCACCCGAGGCGGCCGCGTCCGACTCCCATTACCCCGGCACCTACGCCGCCGGCGTGTACAACATGCTGGCGGATCGGGTCGCGGGCCGGACCATCGAGAACGAGAGCCTGGTCAACCTGCCGAACTGGCTGTCGCTGACGTTCCGGGTCAACGGCGGCCCGTGGTTCCATGTCGATGATGCCGAACTGCTTTCCTATCGACAGACATTCGACCTGCGTAGCGCGACGCTGACCCGCAGTCTGCGATTCCGGGACGGATCCGGCCAGATCACAACGCTCGACCAGCAGCGCTTCGCGTCCATGCACCAGCCGCACCTGCTCGCCATGCGGACCACCGTCAGCGCCGAGAACTGGTCGGGCACAATCGAGTTCAGCTCCCTGCTGGACGGAAGCGTGCAAAACACCATGGTCGAGCGCTACCGGTCGTTGTCCAGCGCACACCTCACCGGAACGGTGATCGACGAAATAGGGCCCGACTCCGTGCTGTTGCGCACGGAAACGTCGCAGTCGCGCATCGCGATCGCGGTCGCCGCCCGCACCACCCTGTGGTGCGGGGACGGCCGGGCCGATGCCGAGTACACCGTCGTGGCCGACGGCGACCGCGGCGGTCACAACATCGCGGTCGCCCTCTCGGCGGGCCAGTCGGTCACCTGTGAGAAGGTCGCGACGATCTTCACCGGCCGCGACACCGCCATCTCCGAATCGGCAAGCGCCGCCCAGCAATACCTCGACGCCGCCGGCCGGTACGCCGACCTGCGCCGGCAGCACGCCCGGGCGTGGGACCGGCTGTGGGAGCAGTGCAACATCGGCATAGCCGACAACACGCTGATGCTGCGGGTCCTCCGGTTGCATCTGGTGCATGTGCTGCAGACGATTTCGCCGCACACCGCCGAACTCGACGCCGGGGTGCCGGCGCGGGGGCTGCACGGCGAGGCCTACCGCGGGCACGTGTTCTGGGACGCGCTGTTCGTCTCGCCGGTGCTGAGTCTGCGTATGCCCAACGTCGCCCGCTCGCTGTTGCTCTATCGATACCGCCGGCTTCCCGAGGCGCGCCGCGCTGCGCGGCGGGCCGGGTATCGCGGCGCGATGTACCCCTGGCAATCGGGCAGCGACGGGCGCGAGGTGAGTCAGGAAGTGCACCTCAATCCGCAGTCCGGCCGGTGGAACCCAGACGCCAGTGCGCGCGCGCATCACGTCGGCCTCGCGATCGCGTACAACGCGTGGCAGCACTACCAGGTGACCGGTGACCGTCAGTGGCTTGGCGACTACGGCGCCGAGATGCTGGTCGAGATCGCACGCTTCTGGGTAGGCCTGGCGACGTTCGACGACACCCGCGACCGCTACACGATCCGCGGAATCATCGGCCCCGACGAGTTCCATTCGGGTTACCCCGGCAAGGAGTACGACGGGATCGACAACAACGCGTACACCAACGTGATGGCGGTCTGGGTGATCATGCGGGCCATGGACGCGCTGGACCTGCTGCCGCTGCGCGACAGGCTCGATCTGGTCGGAAAGGTCGACCTGACGGCCGACGAGCTGGACCGGTGGGATCACGTGACGCGGCGCATGTTTGTGCCCTTCCACGACGGGGTGATCAGCCAGTTCGAGGGCTATTCGGAACTGGGCGAACTGGATTGGGAGGGCTACCGACAGCGCTACGGGA
The DNA here is from genome assembly GCF_059812465.1 of Mycobacterium sp. NGS54. NCBI lineage: Bacteria > Bacillati > Actinomycetota > Actinomycetes > Mycobacteriales > Mycobacteriaceae > Mycobacterium > Mycobacterium sp. NGS54. The sequence goes on from NZ_JCALCS010000001.1 coordinate 403,457, forward strand.
ACATCCAAAGACTCGACCGCATCCTGGAGGCCGAGGATGACAGCGTGAACAACTACAGGGCGTCCAAGCAGGCCGACGCGCTGATGCTCTTCTACCTGCTGTCCTCGGAGGAGTTGCTGGGCCTGTTCGGCCGGCTCGGCTACCGGTTCTCGGCCGAGCAGATTCCCAAGACGATTGAGTACTACCTGTCCCGGACCTCAGACGGATCGACGCTGTCCGCGATCGTCCATTCGTGGGTGCTCACCCGTGCCCACCGGCACCACGCCATGCGCTACTTCGTCCAGGTGCTGAGCTCCGATGTCATCGATATCCAGGGTGGCACCACTTCGGAAGGAATACACCTCGCGGCGATGGCGGGCAGCGTCGATCTGCTGCAACGATGCTTCACCGGGCTGGAAACGCGTGACGATCGGCTGGTGCTCGGCCCGCACTGGCCCGAGGCGCTCGGCCCCATCGAGTTCCCATTCGTCTACCGGGGTCAGCGGGTTCATCTGCGGATCAGTGGACGGACCGGCGTTCTGACGTCCGAGGCGGGCAATGCCGGCCCGATCATGGTCGAATGCCGCGGCCGCGTGCAGCGTCTCTCGCCCGGGCAGAGCATCGAGGTCGCGTGAAGCCCTAATGCTCCGGAATGTGGGTCGAACGACCCTGCCGAAAAGGTAGGTCGCGCAATAACGTCTGCGATTGGCGGCCCGGCCGCCGGATCGGGAGGAATCATGGACCAGACGCAAACACCGGCCAAGATCGTGGTAGGCATCGACGGCTCAGAAGCCGCCGTCAACGCCGCGAAATGGGCCCTTACGGAGGCGATAGGCCGCAACATCGCGCTGCGGCTGGTCCAGGCCGTGCCCGATCGATCCGGCGATTCGACAAGCATGGAGGTCCAGTACGCGCAGGGGGCGCTGCGCGACGCCGATGCAGCGCTGCAGGCCATGGGCAAGCCGGTCAAGGTCGAATGCGACATCGTGCGCGGGTCGCCGGAGGGCGTCCTGATCGACGAATCACGAAGCGCTGCCATGGTTTGCGCGGGTTCCGTGGGGATCGGACGCGTCGCTCGCAAGCTGCTCGGCTCGACCGTCGACGCCGTCGCCCGAAAGGCCCAATGCCCGGTCGCGGTCGTACGGGCCGACGGCCAGGAGGCGGAACCGGGATGGGTGGCCGTCGTCGTCGACGATTCGCCGGCCAACGATGCCGTGCTCGAGCTCGGCTTCCACGAGGCGCGGCTGCGTGGAGCACCGATCCTCGCGCTCGGGGTTTGGCGGTGGGGCCTGGGCGAGATCCCCTACCGCCAGCTCGAGCAGCGGCTTCGCCAGTGGGTATCCCGCTATCCCGAAGTGCATGTCATGCCGGCCGCCGCGAGGCGCGGGCCCGCCGAATTCCTCGCTCACACGCAGGAATCCGTCCAGCTGGCGGTGGTGGGCAGCGAGGACGCCGACAAGGTGTCGCAGATGATCGGCCCGCCGGGACAATCCGGAGCCGCCGGGTGTTCGGTGCTGGTGGTGCGCGACTGAGGCCAGCGCCTCGCGAAAACTGCACGGCGTCAAACGGGTTCGTCGTCGTCGGTGTCGCGGAGGAATCGTTCGGGGTGGTGAAAGCTGTTGGTGCGGGGTTGTCCGCGTCGTGGGGGTACCTCCCGCTTGCGGGGGAGTGTGGTGGGGGTAGCCATTCGGTTTCGCCGCGGGCGTTGGTGCGGGTGGTCCAGCCTTGTTCGGCGAGGCGGTTGTCGGGTCCGCAGGCCAGGGTGAGGTCGTCGATGTCGGTGCGGCGGGTGGTGTTCCAGCCGGTGACGTGGTGGACCTGGCTGTGATAGGCCGGGGCGTCACAGCCCGGTTTGGTGCAGCCGCGGTCCCTGGCGTGGAGCATGATTCGCTGTGCCGGGCTGGCCAGGCGTTTGGTGTGATAGAGCGCCAAGGGCTTGGCCTGGTCGAAGATGGCGAGGTAGTGGTGGGCGTGGCCGGCCCAGCGGATCACGTCCGACATCGGCACCAGGCTGCCGCCGCCGGTCAGCGCCTTGCCGGTGGCTGCCTCCAGCTCCTGCAGCGTGGTGGTCACGATGATGGACACCGGTAACCCGTTGTGGGTGCCCAGCTTGCCGGAGGCGAACAGGGCAAGCAGCCCTGCGAGGAAGGCGTCGTGGTTGCGCTGGGCGCCGGTTCGGGTGTCGCGGCGCACCGCCTGTTCGTCGGGTGTCTCGTCGACGACCGGGTTTTCATCGTCGGGGTTGCACGCGCCGGGGGCGGCCAGCTTAGCCAACATCGCCTCGATCGCGGCCCGCAATTCGGGAGTCACCAGCCCGCTGATACGTGACATGCCGTCGAATTCCTGGTTGCCCAGCACGATGCCGCGTTTACGGGCCCGCTCGGCGTCGCTGAACTCGCCGTCGGGGTGCAGCCAGTCCATGATCCGGCGGGCGTACTTGGCCAACTCGTCGGGACGGTAGTGGCGGGCCTTGTCGGCCAGGTCGGCCTCGGCGGCTTCCCGGGTGCCCGGGTCGACCTCGGCGGGCAGGTGACCGAAAAAACTGCGGATCACCCGCACATGCCCGTCGCCGATCAGCCCCTCGCGTTGGGCGGTGGCGGTCGCGGGCATGAGCGGCGGCAACGACTCACCCGTGAGGGCGCGGCGTTCACCTAAAGTTCTTCGGCGCTGGCTTGGACGCCGACCTGATTGATCAGCGTGTGCTGCGGGGCGCGCAGCCCGCGCGCGAAGGATTCCAGTTGTTCTAGGGCCGAAAGTCGTTCCGGGGTGGTCAACACGTCAAAGGACAAATCGCGCAGCCGTTTCAGATTCCCCTTGAGATCGTCGAACACCTCGACGATCTCCTCACGACTGCCCGAACCCATACCCCAAGATTAGGAACACCCACCGACAAGAATCCCAGATTTGTGACGCCTGAAACCACGGTGACACAAGGGATTACGAATAGACCGCCTAGGCGGCGGCCCACTCCTTGGCGCGGTCAAGTTCGTCGAGCCCGAACACGGCGAGCTCGCCGGGCATCATCCAAGCGACCGCGTGCATCACATGGCCGACCCAGTCCTTGTCGGACACCACGGCGATCCGCTTGAAGTCCGAGTAATGCGTGAAAAGCATGCCGAACCCGAGCTTGAGGTCCTCGGCGAACCCGCCCGGCCCGAAGCCCTCGTAATCGGGCGCGATGACCTCCACGATCCTGATCTCGCCTTTTTTGAGCATCTCTTCCATCTCGGGCTTGAAGTGGCGTAGCTCGTCACCACGCAGCCGGCCCGACACACGGATGCCGGTCACCCCTTCCGGCATGTCCTCCAGCTGTTCGATCATCGATTCTCCTCACGGACAACAATCACGGGAACCTTCGCCGATTGCGCGACGGCCGAGCCCACCGACCCGAGCAGCATCCCGGGAAACCCGCCGCGCCCGCGGCTGCCGACCACCACCAGCTGGGCCCGCTCGGACTCCTTGAGCAGCCAGTGGGATGGCTTGTCGCAGAAGAGCAATCGCTCGACCTGCACATCCGGATACTGTTCCTGCCAGCCCGCCAGGCGTTCGGCGAGGATCTCCTGGCCCTCCCGCTCGCGGTCGTGCCAGTCCATCCCCAGCACCGGGAACACCGCGACGTCGCTCCACACGTGCAGCGCGCGCAGCCCGACGCCGCGGCGCGACGCCTCGTCGAAGGCCAGGGCGGTCGCCGCTTCCGACGCGGGCGATCCGTCGATGCCCAGCAGCACCGGCGCGTCGGCGTCCGCGGGGACATCGGAGTGGATGACCGCGACCGGGCAGTGGGCGTAGTGCACCAGCCCCGTCGTGACCGAGCCCAACAGCAAGCGGCCCATCGCGCCCAGGCCCTGGCTGCCGGCGACGATCATCAACGCGTCTTTCGAAGCCTCGATCAATGCCGGCACGACGCCGGAATAGACCGTCTCGGTGCGTGTTTCGGGTGGCTGTGCGCCCGCCAGGGCCGCGCTCAGCGTCTTGCGGGCCTGATCGATGACGTGCCGTGCGTCGTCTCGCTGCCACTCGGGCATCTCGTCGTACAACTGGCCCACCGGCCAGCCGACCACCACCGGTGCCACCGCGTGCATCAACGTGAGGGGCAGCTTGCGCATGATGGCCTCGCGCGACGCCCAGGCGACGGCGGCATCGGATGCCGGCGAACCGTCGACGGAGACCAGGATCCCGAATTTTTTTGTCACGCCAGACATTTCGCGTCCTCGTCGTCGAAGTCGGGCAGTTCGATCTCGAGGTGCCGGACGGATCCGTACTCCGCGGGCTCGCACCGCCAGCCGAGGTCGAACACGACCATCAGCATCAGGTGGTTCTCGCTCAGCACGTCGGCGACAAAGTGCCCGATTCGCCGGCCCCGCGCGATCCGGGCCAGGTGTTTGAGCAGGGCCGTTCCCACACCGAGCGAATGATCTTCGTGCGCGACCACGATCGCGAACTCGGCGGCCTTCGGGTGCTCGCGCACGACGGTGTAGTTGGCCACGCCGATCAGCCGGCCCGCGTCGAACGCCCCAAGCGCGTACCGGCCGGGGGCGGGTGTGGTCAGCTCGTCGACGACCTCGTCGAGCTGGACCGGCTGGAGCGTGAAGAAGCGGTAGTAGCGGTCGTGATCGCTGAGGTGTTGATGCAGATCCATGACGGCCTCCGCGTCCCCGGCGCCGAGTGGCCGCAACGACACGACACGTCCGTCGAGCAGTTGGACCGTGTCCGCGGCTTCCACCGCCCGATCGCTCATGATCCATGACGCTATTCGGATCTGGCGCCGCTCGGCAGGGCCGTTAGACCCCAGCCCGTTAGCCGTCGGTCAGCGGGGCGATCCAGTGGACGCGGGCGCCACCCTCCGGTGGATTGGTGACCTCGCAGGTGCCGCCGAGTTGTTCGGCGCGGTATTTCATATTGGCCAGCCCGCTGTTGCGGACGTTGTCGGCGGGGATGCCGCAGCCGTTGTCGCTGACGTCGAGGATGAACATGTCGGCGACGTCGACCTCGACGGTCAGCCGCGACGCACCCGAGTGGCGAAGGCAGTTGCTGACCGCCTCCGCGGTCACCGCCTCAGCGTGCTCGGCGAGTTCGCCGTCGACCGCGGTCATCGGCCCGTGCAGGCGCATCGTCGTGACGATCTCCCGATTTTGGGTGAGGTCGGCAACCACCTGCTGGATCCGCTGCCGGAAGTCGGCGCCCTTCCCCAACGGCGATTTGAGCTGGAAGATCGTCGTTCGGATCTCCTCGATGATGGTCTGCAGATCGTCCAGGGTGCGGTTCAGGCGCTCGGCCACCTCCGGGGAACGGGACCGGGCCAGCGTGCCCTGCAGGTCCATGCCGGTGGCGAACAGCCGCTGGATGACATGGTCGTGCAGGTCGTGGGCGATGCGCTCGCGTTCGGCGACGATGGTCAGCTGACGCGAGTCGTCCCGCGCCGCCGCCAGGACCAGGGCTATCGCGGCGTGGGTGGCGAAATCGCTGACCAGGTCGAGGTAGCTCTCGTCGAACGGTGGCGCCTCCGCGCCGCGTGCGATCGCGATCACGCCCGCGACTTGGTCGTCGGTGCGCAGCGGCATCAGGATCGCGGGGCGCTGCCCGACATCGGTGAAGGCCTGGATCGGGTAGCGCAACGACTCGGTGATCATCGGTTGGCCGGTCCGGAAGACCTCGCCGCTGGAGGAACCTTCCACCGGGACCTGGCGGCCGATTACCTCGTCGGCGTGAACACCCACCGCGGCGGACACCACCAGCGTGTCGGTTTCGTCGTACGGCAGGTCCGCGTCGGCCGGGACGAGGACGATCGCCTGTTCGGCGTCGGTCAGCCTGCGCGCGCTCTCGGCGATCAACTGCAGAGGGCGGCGGTGCGGCTCGGTGGTGGACAGCAGCGCGGTCGTGATCTCGCGGCTCGCATCCATCCACTTCACCGACAGCCGCTCGCGCTCGAAGAGTTGGGCGTTGTCGATGCTGGCCGCGGCCGCGAACGCGAGCGCGCGGGCGGCCACCTCGTCGGACTCGGAGAACACCCGCGTCGGATCGACGTGGGTCAGGTAGATGTTGCCGAAGACGATCCCGCGGATGGTGATGGGCACCGCGAGGAAGGCGCGCATGGGCGGGTGGTGCGCGGGGAACCCGGCGGCGGCCGGGTGTGCGCTCATGTCGTCCACGCGCAGGGCCGGGGTGTCGAGGAGCGACAGGCTAAGCAGGCCCTTGCCCACCGGCAGGGGTCCGATGCGTTCGACGGTGTCGGCGTCCATGCCCTCGTGGATGAACCTGAGCAACGTGCCGTCGGGATCGCGGATGGCGAGCGCGCCGTAGGGGGCGGAGGTCAGCTCCCTGGCCGCGCCGATGACCCGGTGCAACGTGGCGTCGAGGTTATCGACGTTCGTGCCGATCTCGACGAACACGCGCAGCAGGTGCTCCATTTGATCGCGCGCCGCCAGCAACTCGTCCAGCTGCGCGTGCATCCTGGTCACCAGCCCACGCCGGCCTAGCCCGGCTAACGCCGAGCTGCGATCGTCGCCGTCGGCCACCCGACCTCATACCTCCACGACAACTCAGCCATGAGGCAGCTCTGCGTTGGCAAACAGCCAGTATCCGCGAAACGCGAAGATGCCACAGTCAGCTTAACCCCAAGAGGTCGGGCACCCAAGGTGAGCGGCCGGGTGGGTGTCGGGCCAGCCCGCGAACCGGGCGGCGACTGTGTCGAGCTGTCGGCTATCCCCGCGGGGCGTCCGGCGGCGCGGGCGGCCGCCCGGACCGTTGGTCCAGCTTGGAGGCGAACACGGCCGCCTGCGTCCGGCGCTCCATGCCCAATTTGGCCAACAACCGCGACACGTAGTTCTTCACCGTCTTTTCGGCAAGGAACATCCGGGCGGCGATCTGCCTGTTGGTCAAGCCCTCACTGAGCAGCCCGAGCAGCGTTCGCTCCTGTTCGGTCAGCCCGGAGAGCGGGTCTTCGTGTTCCGTCGTCCCACGAAGCTTTGCCATCAAAGCAGCGGCGGCCCGGTTGTCCAGCAACGACTTGCCGGCGCCGACCTCTTTGATCGCGTGGGCCAGCTCCATGCCCTTGATGTCCTTGACGACGTATCCGCTGGCGCCGGCCAGGATCGCCTCCAGCATCGCCTCGTCGGAGGTGAACGACGTCAACATCAGGCACCGCAGATCCGGATGGTCGGAGACCAGGTCGCGGCATAGTTCGATGCCGTTTCCGTCGGGAAGGCGGACGTCGAGGACCGCAACATCTGGCCGCAGAGCCGGAATTCTCGCTTTGGCCTCCGATACGGAACCGGCCTCGCCCACGATCTCCAGTTCGGGGTCCGACGCGAGCAGATCGGCAAGACCGCGGCGGACGACCTCGTGGTCATCGACGAGGAACACCTTGACCATTAAGAGCCCTTTCTGCAGCGACCGACTCTCAATATCGCACGTTTTCATTATCGCCCGCCTCACAAATGCTGTTGGTTGACGACCAACAGCGAGCAGTCGGCTTCTTGCAGCACCGCACTGCCGGCCGGCCCGAGGAGCTCCCTGAGCCGCCGACGGTCGCGGGCGCCGGCGATCACCAGCCCCACCGACCGCCGGTTGCAGGCCAGGTACTCGAGCAGGCCGCCGTGCACGGCCACCGACTCCACCCGCAGGTCCGGATACTGCCGCGTCCAACGGGCCAGCCGGCGATCCAGGTCGGCGAGGGCTCGGCGATCGCCCTCGGCCCCGCCCGGCCCCGTTTCTTCCGTCGTCCTTCGGCAGGTGATCGCCCGGATGGCGGCGTTGCGCAGCCGCGCCTCCGCGGCGGCGGCGCCCAGCAGGACGCCGTTGTCGGGCGACCCGTCCAGCTCGACGACGATGCCGTCCGGGCGGTGCGGGTGGTCGTCGCGGGCGCGAATTATCGCCACCGGGCAGTGTGCCGACATCGCCACGGCCGCGGCGGTGGAACCCACCCGGCCCGGCCGGAAGTGACGCAAGCCGACCGCGCCGACGCACACCATGGCCGCCGACGCCGACGCGCTGATCAGGCAGCCGATCGCCGGACCGTGGACCACCTCGGTTTCGATCTTTACCGGCTTGCCCGCGGCCTCAATTGCCTTGACCGCCTGGCGAATTGCCGCCTGGCCGGCGGCCTGCCCGCGCTCCTGCTCGGACTGCTCGGTCGCGCAGACCAGGCGCAGGGGGGCAGCACGACTCACCGTCTCGTCGATGGCCCAGAGCGCCGCCCGTATCGCCGCCTTCGAGCCGTCGATGCCGACCACGATCGACCGCGGCGTAGCCAATTCGTTCACGGACTGGCCCTCTAATGGCGGACCACGAGCACGGAGCAGTCCGGATAGCCCACGATCGGGTGGCAGTTCGGCGTGGACAGACCGGCGATCTCGGCGGCGTCGGCGCTCCCCACCACTGCCAAACTGACGGCGCCGCCCTGCCTCTCGCCGGTTCTCACGCCGGTGCCCGCGGCGACGGTCTGGACCTGCACGTCAGGGTAGCGCCGGACCCAGCTGTTCAGCCGCCGATCGATCTGTCGCACGGTCGCGTGGCGGCGCCGCCCCTGTTCCATTGCCTGATGTACGACCTCGTCGTTGTCCGGCTCGTCGTTGAGCACGACGGCGATCACGCCGAGATCGGTCGGCGACCCGTCGGGGTTGGTGCGGATGATCGCCACCGGGCATTTCGCTTCCGCGACCAACGCGGTGGCGGTCGGCCCCAGCAGGCCGTCGGACGCCCACCCGCGCCGGGAGGTGCCCACACAGATCAGCGCCGCGTCCCGCGATTCGTCGACCAACACTTTCCCGGGATCGCCCGAGAGGATTGCCGTTTCGACCTCGACCGGCTTTTTCGCCTGTTGGATGGCGCACTCCGCCTGGGACAGCGCCATCTCGGCGCGCTCCAGCTCCCACTCGGAGACGGGGTGGGCGCCCGTTTGCCCGTCCCGGCGAGGCACGACATACACGAGGCGCATGGGCAGCTGCCGGCTCAGCGCCTCGTCGATCGTCCACTTGGCGGCGTTGACCGCGGCTTGTGATCCGTTGACGCCCACCACCACCGACTTGGCGTCCAGCTCGTTCATGTCGGCTCCTGAAACGTTCGAGTCCTCAAATTCAGGCTCTCAAATAGGCTATTGCCGCGCCGCTCGTTACAGAGGGGTCGTTAGGCCTCACCTGGGTAGCCGTTCGTCATCTGCGAGGTCGCACGGTTCCGCCGATTGGGCGAACAACTTCTCCACGTCCGCCCGAAGGCAGGCGGCCGTGCCGGGCGTCATCAGCATCGCCGCCCCCGCCGCGATGCCCAGCCGAACGGACTTGACCAGCGGCCAGCCACGGGTGAGCCCGACCGTGATCGCCGCGACCATCGCGTCGCCGGCCCCCACACCGCTGCCGCCGGGCATCGGAATCGCCGAAAAGCGCTGGCTGGCATGCGCTGTCGCGAGGAGCGCGCCTTTCGATCCCAGGGACACCAGCACCGCTTCCGCGCGACCGTCGTCGACGAGTTCGTGTGCGGCGGCGAGTTGTTCGGCCTCGGTTTCTAGCGGGCGCCCGACGCATTCCCGCAGCTCTCGCACGCTGGCCTTGAGGAGGAACACGCCGGAGGAGACGTGTCGCAGGCCGCCGCCGGAGGTGTCGAGGATGAGGCGGGCGCCCACGTGCCGGCACATGTCGGCGACCCGCTGGTAGAAGTCGGTGGTCACGCCCGGCGGCAGGCTGCCGCTGGCCACCACGTATTCGGCCGACTTCGCCGTCATGCGCAGCTGCTCGAGGCAGTGCGCCTGTTCGCGCAGCGTCAGTTGCGGCCCCGGCAGGACGAAGCGGTACTGCTTACCGCTGCTGCCCTCGTTCACGGTGAAGCTCTCGCGCGTGGCCGCCCCGATGGGAACCTGCCAGAACGGCACGCCCTCGTCGGCAAGCAGCTTTGCGATCAAGCCACCGGTCGTGCCGCCCGCGGGGAAAACCGCCAGCACCGAGCCGCCCAGCTCGTGCGCGACGTGCGCGACGTTGATGCCGCCACCGCCCGGGTCGTAACGGGTTTCGGCGCAGCGCAATTTGTCGGTCGGGCGCACGACGTCGACGCTCGTGGTGATGTCGAGCGCCGGGTTCATGGTCAGCGTGACGATTTGCGGTCGGCTCGCAGGCGGTCGTGCCGGCGTCTGCATGTTCGTTGGCTCCGCTCGTCGTCAGTTATAGGCCGGAGGGGTACGTTTCCGGGGTTTCGCCGGCGATCCACAGGCTCGTCACCTCGAGGGGTTCGAGCGCCGTGGTGGTGTCGATGTGGATCATCGCGTCGAATTGGTCGGCCGGACGCACGTGGAAGTAATGGCTTTGCCGTTCCGTCTCGGGCCGGTAGATCACGCCGATGGCGCGTCCCAATCGAACCGTGCTGAGCGGATCCGCGGCCGCGGGACTGATGGCCGCCGACACCAAGAACGCGCCCCTGCCGGTCTCGTGCAGCAGTTCCTCGATGCTGCCATTGAGCGCCGGGCGCACCGCCTTTCGCTCGGCAACGCCGCCCCATTCGCTGGCGGCGGTCACCGTGCCGGAGTAGGTGCTGAACCCGATGAGGCGCGAATCCTCGCCGTATCGCTGACGGGCGAGTTGGCCGAGCGTGAGTTGCCCGTCGGCCCACACTTCGGTGGCCCGGGCGTCCCCGACGTGAGAGTTGTGGGCCCACACCACGATTCGGGCGGGGGGCACATCCTGTGCGTCCTGGTGGCGGTCCAGGTGATTCAACAGCGCCTCGAGGGTCTGCGCCATGTGCTTGTCGCGCAGGTTCCACGAGTTGACACGCCCACTGAACATCGCGCGGTAGTACACCTCCGCGTTGCGCACCGTTTGCGCGTTCTGCTGGGCGTAGAACAGCTCGTCCTCGGCCAGCAGCCCGTCCCTGCGCGCGTAGGCCAGCGCGTTGCGCTGGATCTCCACCAGCTGCTCGATCGCCTGATTTTCACAGGACGGGCCCGCACCGTACGCCGCCGCAAAGCCATACGCCTGACCGTCGTCGGCCGACGCGTGGTCGAAGCAGGCGTAGCGCTCGCGTGCCCGCGCCGCCGCCTTGGGGTCGATCTTGTCAAGGTAGGCGATCACCTCGTGCATCGACCGGTGCAGGCTGTAGAGGTCCAGGCCGTAGAAGCCGGCCTGCCGGCCGTTCGACTCGTGGAGTTTGTTGTGCGCGCGCAGCCAGTCGACGAACTCGCACACGACGGTGTTGCGCCACATCCAGGCGGGAAAGCGCTCGAACCCGCTCAGCGCGTCGTCGGCGCTCTTGTCGTCGCCCAGGCCGCGAACGTAGCGGTTGACCCGGTACGCGTCGGGCCAGTCCGCCTCGGCGGCGACGGCACAGAAACCCTTTTCCTCGATCAGCCACTTCGTGATGACCGCCCGAGCCTCGTAGAACTCGTGGGTCCCGTGCGAACTCTCGCCGATCAGCACGATCCGCGCGTCGCCGATCAGCTCCTCCAGCGTTTCGCGCGACGGGATGCCCTGCGGCGCATCGATGGCCACGCTGCCGATTACCTCGGCCGGTGTCCGGGCCGCTGCTTTGTTTGTCGATGCCCCGGTGGTCGGGGTGGCGAGCAGCCGCCGAACCTCGTCGTCGGTGACCTGGCGGAAATCCCAGAACGACTCGCCCACCGCATGGAAGGGGGTGGGCATCGACGCGCACACGACATCGTCGACCTGGCCGGCGAGTTCCCGGCAGGTGGATTCCGGCGCCGCCGGCACGGCGACCACGATGTGTGCGGGCTCGGCCTCGCGCAGCGCCTGCACGGCCGCGAACATGCTTGCGCCGGTGGCCAAGCCGTCATCGACGAGGATGACCGTCTTGCCGGTCACGTCGACGGGCGGCCGACCGTCGCGATAGGCCGCCTCGCGCCGGACGAGCTCGCGGCCTTCGCGCTCGGCGACGGCGCGCAGTTCCTGCGGTGTCATCCGCAGTCCCCGCACGACGTCGTCGTTGAGCACGACGCGGCCGCCGCTCGCCAGCGCCCCGACCGCAAACTCTTCGTGGCCGGGGGCCCCGAGTTTGCGCACGATGAAGGCGTCCAGCGGGGCATTTAGCGCGGCCGCCACCTCCCAGGCAACCGGGAGGCCGCCCCGCGCCAGGCCCAGCACGATCACGCCCGGCCGGTCGCGATAGGCGCCGAGGAGGCTCGCCAGTACCCGGCCCGCCTCGGCGCGGTCACGGAACACGCGCCGCGGGGCGCGGCGGGTGGCATCAGCTGCTCTGGTCATGGCGTCAGTCGGCCGTTCGTACCTGGACGCGCCGCTCGGTCGGCTTCGGCTCCGAAATGCCCACGGAGACAGTCAGGATGCCCTTGTCGTAGGTGGCCTCGATGCTGTCTTCGTCTGCGCCGGCCGGCAGGGACACGGTGCGGGTGAACGAGCCGTAGGAGAATTCCGAGCGGCCGTCGAAGTCCTTCTTCTCGCTGCGCTCGGCCTTGATGGTGAGCTGTCCGTCGCGCACCGTGATCTCGACGTCCTTGGCCGGATCCACCCCCGGCATCTCGGCGCGCACCACGTAGCGGCCGTCCTTCATCTCGTCTTCGAGCCGCATCACGCGGGCCTCGTAGACGGGGCGGAGTCCGGCCAACGGGGGGAAGCCGGCGAACAGCTCAGAGAACTCAGGGAAGAGCGACCTTGGCTGACGCCTAACAGAAAGGGTGCTCATGATGTCTCCTAGAACTCGACATTTGTGGCAGTTACGAGTCCATCCGACCAGTCCGGCGCGACCGCCGGTAGGGACGGAAGTCCCGGCGTCGCGGGCCGTTCGTCGGCTCCGTCCCCGTCAGTCGGAAAGCCGGGCCCGGGCGGCGATGTAGGCCATCACGCGATCGAGAATCAGGTCGTACGTGTCGCCGTCCTCGACGAGGCGGGCCAGCCCCTCACGACGAAGGAAGCCGTCGAGGCGTCGGTCCAGCGGCCAGTCGGCGTAGCTGTCGTCCGCGTACGGCGAACGCAGGAACTGCCAAGCGAGCGTATCGACGTCACCGTCGGTCAGCAGCGGCGGACCGCCTGGCAGAAGGGACATTTCAGTGGCCCTTAGCCTGGCCCGCTATGGCCGCCTGCATCGCGGCGAACCGCGACCGCGCTCTCTCGTCGGCGGCCCGCTGCTCGGCCGCCGTGACGACGATCGCGTCCGGGCCCGGGAACACGGTCGCCCGTTCGCCGGTGTCCAGCCACCGAACCAGGAACGGCGGCTCGCCGTCCTTCGAGGGCACCGCGGTGATCAGCCCACGCAGGTCCCGACGCCCGACCGTGCCGCCCTTGATCACCAGCCAGTCCCCGACTTCGGCCTTCATCGCCGGATCTCCAACACGTCGCTCATGGGCCGCCGCGGCGTCGGGCCGGGCGTCAGCCCGCCCTCGGGTTCGATGCCGACCCGGATCAAAACCTGGGGTACCGCGGCGGGATCGGCCGTGAGATCGGAAATGACGTCGCGACTGGATTGCAGCTCCGTGAGATGCGTTACCGGGCAGGTGGCCAGGCCGGCCATCGTGCACTCCAGCAGGATCGCCGAAAGCGCCTCGCCGCAATTGAGCGCATCGACCCGCGCGTCCCGGGGTGTGGACAACACCAGGATCTTCGCCTGGTCGTAGGTGCCGGCGGAACTGTGCTCGTCGGCCGGGTCGATGGGGAACCGGCGGTTGACGTCGACACGGCGGGCGTCCGATTCCGAGGTGAGCGCGCTGTCGGGGATGCCCTCGGCCTCCCGCAACGGCGATGTCCACCAAAGCAATTCATTCTGATAGGAATCGTCGTAGCGGCGCAGCGCATCGGTGAGCCGCGACGCCTCGGCCAACCGCGGGCGCGCATCGTCGGTCAGCACGTCGAGGGTCACCAACTCGTTGTCGAACGAGCTGCGCAACACCGCTTCCAGCGACGGCCAGCGACTCGGCGCGCGAAACGGCAGCCGGTTGGTCCGGCGACGCGGTATCGCGTCGGCGCGATCGCGCCTCGCCTGCGTCACACAGTCCAGGGAAGTGAAGTCGGCCGAGGCGAGGTGGTCGAGGTTGTTTGGGTTGGGGAACTGATCGACGTTGGTTTCCCAACCGGCCGCGGCCATCGCGACGCGAAAGTGATCGAGCGCCGCGCCGCAGCTGATGATCGCCTCGCGACCCGACCTGTCGGTCGCGGTGACCGTCCGGTGCGGGTCGACGAACAGATCGACGCTCGCGCTGCCCGCCACCCATCGCCACGGCTGAATGTTGTGCAGCGAGGGAGCCCGGCACGCCAGCTCCACCGCACTGGTGATCACACCGATATCCACCATCGTCTGGGTCATTGCGCACTCTCACTTCCTGTCCCACGTCGACCCTCGGGCATGCGCGCCTTTGGCCGCCAGGGTCCTTGGTCCCCGGGTCGTGAGTTGATGACTTTTGTCTCTATTGCGGCATCGCGGGCCGGGCAAACGATGAACATGCCCAGGCGACAGCGCAGGCCATACCGCAAGGATCCCTTATGGATGTCATCCACAAAACCCTCGAGGACTGCACCGTCCGCCCCAACCTCACCGAATACGAACGGGCGCGCGCGCGGTTCCACTGGTCCGACGTGCCGCCCTTGTGCGAGGGCATGGGGCCCGGCCGGTGCAACATCGCCTACGCCGCCGTGGACCGTCACGCCGAGGGCCCGACCGCGACGCGCACGGCGTTGCGATTCGCCACCGACGGGGGCTGTGACGGCGCGATCACCACCCGCGACCTCAGCTACGCGGACCTCGGCCGGTTCACCAAACGATTCACCAGCGCGCTGCGCTCGCTCCGCATCGGCAAGGGCGACCGCGTTTTCACGATGATGAACCGCTCGCCCGAGCTGTACATCGCGATGTTGGGCGCGCTGCGCAACGGCAGCGTCGTTTCGCCGTTGTTCTCGGCTTTCGGGCCCGAGCCGATCGCGACCCGGGTGAACATCGGGCAGGCCGACGTCCTGGTCACCACCGCGACGCTCTACCGGCGCAAGATCGCCAAGATCCGCGATCGGCTGCCGTCGGTGCGGCACATCTTCGTCGTCGACCAGGACGAGACCGCCGATCCCCCACCCGGAACGCTCAACTTCTGGAACTGGGTGGACGCCGCCGACGAGAACGCGCCGATCGCGCCGACCACCGCCGAAGACCCCTCGCTGCTGCACTTCACCAGCGGCACCACCGGGACCCCGAAGGGCGCCGTCCACGTGCACGGCGCCGTGGCGATGCACTATGTCACCGGCCTGTACGCGCTCGACCTGCATCCCGACGACACCTATTGGTGCACAGCGGATCCCGGCTGGGTGACGGGAACGTCCTACGGCATCATCAGCCCGCTGCTGCACGGGGTCACCTCGATCGTCGACGAGGCCGAATTCGACGCCCAGCGGTGGTATCAGATCCTGCAGGACCAGGGCGTGTCGGTGTGGTACACGGCGCCGACCGCGATCCGGATGCTGATCAAAGCGGGTCCGGAGCTGCCCGCGCAGTATCGCTTTCCGCGCCTGCGTTTCATCGCCAGCGTGGGCGAGCCGCTCAACCCCGAAGCCGTCTGGTGGGGAAAGCGGGTGCTGGGCTTGCCGATTCACGACAACTGGTGGCAGACCGAGACGGGCGGCATCATGATCGCCAACACGCCGGCGTTCGACATCAAGCCCGGCTCCATGGGGCGGCCGCTGCCCGGCGTGGACGCGTTCATCGTGCGCCACAACGACGACGGATCGACCACGGTCCTCGACGAACCCGACGTCGAGGGCGAGCTCGCGCTCAAGCCGGGCTGGCCGTCGATGTTCCGCGGCTATCTCAACGCGGAGGAGCGCTACCGCAACGCCTTCGTCGACGGCCTCTACCTGAGCGGGGATCTCGCGAAAAAAGACGCCGACGGCTACTTCTGGTTCGTCGGGCGCAAGGACGACGTGATCAAGTCCGCGGGGCATCTGATCGGCCCGTTCGAGGTCGAAAGCGCGCTCACCGACCACCCGGCGGTTGCCGAGGCGGCGGTCATCGGCATCCCCGACCCGACGGTCGGCGAAATGGTGAAAGCCTTTGTCACGCTTAAGAACGGCGTGGTCGGCGACGAGGACCTGCGCCTGGAATTGATCGGCCACGCGCGCAAGCGGCTGGGGGCCACCGTGGCGCCCAAGGAGCTCGAGTTCGTCGACGCGTTGCCGCACACCAGCAGCGGCAAGATCATGCGCCGGCTGCTGAAGGCCCGCGAACTCGGGCTGCCCGAGGGCGACACCTCCACCATCGAAAGACAACCCGACCACCACGCCGAGGGGGTGCCGTCATGACGCGCGCCAGTGACGATGCAGAGCGAAGCGATGAGGAGGAGCGGCGCCCGATGGACGGTGTGAAGCTGGCCCATGAACTGTTGTCGGACATGGTTCGGGTGCGCCGCATGGAGGAAAAATGCGCGGAGCTGTACAGCGCGGCCAAGATTCGCGGGTTCCTGCATCTCTACGTCGGCGAGGAGGCCGTCGCCGCCGGGTCGCTGCGCGCGTTGGCCGACGATGACGCGGTGGTCGCGACGTACCGCGAGCACGCACACGCGCTGCTGCGCGGGATCCCGATGACCTCGATCATGGCCGAGATGTTCGGCAAGCGGGAGGGCTGCTCGCGTGGCCGCGGCGGGTCGATGCACCTGTTCGACGCGGCCAAGCGGTTCTACGGCGGCAACGCGATCGTCGCCGGCGGCCTGCCGCTCGCGGTGGGCATCGCCCTGGCCGACTCAATGCTGCAGCAGAAGCGGGTGACGGCCTGCTACTTCGGTGACGGCGCGGTGGCCGAGGGCGCGTTTCACGAGTCGTTGAACATGGCCGCGCTGTGGCACCTGCCGGTGCTGTTCTGTTGCGAGAACAACCTTTACGCGATGGGCACCGCGCTGGACCGGGCGCAGTCGCAGACCGACCTCACCGTCAAGGCGGCGTCGTACCGCGTCCCCACCGTGGCCGTCGACGGAATGGACGTCGAGGCGTGCCATGTCGCCGCGCAGCAGGGCGTCGACCACGTCCGCGACACCGGCGGCCCGTTCTTCATCGAGTTCCGCACCTACCGGTTCCGGGCGCATTCGATGTTCGACCCGGAGCTCTACCGGGACAAGGGCGAGGTCGAACGCTGGCGCCAGCGCGACCCGATCCGGTCGTTCACCGACCGATGCCTGGGCGACGGCACACTGTCCGCCGACGACGTTCGGGAAATCGAGGATTCGGCCGTCGCCGAGATCGAGGCCGCGGTGGCGTTCGCCGAGGCGGGTACGTGGGAGGACGTGGCGGATCTCGAACGCGACGTGCTCACACCCACTGCGGAGGAGGCACGATGAAGACGGCGAAGACGACCTACCGGGCCGCCGTTCACGACGCGATTCGCGACGCGCTGCGCGACGACCCGCGCGTGGTGCTGATGGGCGAGGACGTCGGCCGGTACGGCGGGACATACGCGGCGTCCAAGGGTCTGCTGGACGAATTCGGACCGGAGCGGGTGCGTGACACGCCGCTGTCGGAACTCGGATTCGTCGGCATCGGCATCGGGGCCGCCCTCAACGGATTGCGCCCGATCGTCGAAGTCATGACCGTGAACTTCAGCCTGCTGGCGCTCGATCAGATCGTCAATACCGCTGCGGCCCTTCGCCATATGTCGGGCGGGCAGTTCTCGGTCCCGCTGGTCGTGCGCATGGCCACGGGCGCCGGACGCCAGCTCGCCGCGCAGCACTCGCACAGCCTGGAGCCGTGGTATGCGCACATCCCCGGCATCAAGGTGCTGGCGCCGGCGACCGTCGAGGATGCCTACGGCATGCTGGGCCCGGCACTGGCCGACCCGGACCCGGTGGTGATCTTCGAGCACGTCCAGCTCTACAACACCTCGTCGGACATCGAGGCCCTCGGCCCCACCGACATCTCCGGGGCGGCCATCCGGCGCGGCGGCACCGATGCCACCGTGGTGGCCTACGGCGGCTCGCTGTGGAAGGCGCTCGACGCGGCAAATGAGCTGTCGCTGGCCGGAATCGATTGCGAGGTAATCGATCTGCGGGTCCTGCGACCGCTCGACGAGGACACCATCCTGGAATCGGTGCGCAAGACGCATCGGCTGGTCGTCATCGACGAGGCGTGGCGCAGCGGCAGCCTGGCCGCCGAGATCACCGCGCGGGTGGTGGAGGGCGCGTTCTATGACCTCGACGCCCCCATCGCGCGGGTGTGCAGCGCCGAGGTCCCGATGCCGTACGCGAAGCACCTGGAGCAGGCGGCGCTGCCGCAAACCGCCCAGATCGTGGCCGCGGTCCAGAACCTGTTCGGCGAGCCGCAGCAATGATCGAGTTCAAGATGCCCGCTCTGGGCGCCGACATGGATGAGGGCACGCTCAACGAGTGGCTGGTGAAGCCCGGCGACAAGGTGACGCGCGGCCAGATCGTGGCGGTCGTCGAAACCACCAAGGCGGCGGTGGAAATCGAATGCTGGCAGGAGGGCACCGTCGGCGAGCTGCTCGTACCGGTCGGTGAAACCGTCCAAGTGGGAACCACTTTGGCGACTCTGCTGGCCGAGGGCGAGCGCGCCGAAAAGCGAAAGAAACAGCGGGCCCCGGTGAGCGACGAGAAACCGGCGGCGGCACCGGCCAAGACGCCCGTCGCCGTCCCCGCCGCCCCACAGCATCGTCGGTGGGTATCCCCGGCGGCTCGTCGCCTCGCGACGAGCCTGCACGTCGACATCGACGCGCTCGACGGCACCGGTCCGCAGGGCGCCGTCATCATCAGCGACGTCGAGCACGCCGCCGCCACAATCCAGCACGCCGCCGCGGTCCAGAAAGCGAAAGAACCGAAAGGCGGCGCGCCGAGCAAGAGCACGGCGGCCGACCGCGCGGCCGCGATGCGAAAGTCGATCGCCGCCGCGATGAGCCGGTCGAAGCGGGAGATCCCGCACTACTACCTCGCCGACGAGATCGTGCTGGAGAAGTCGCTGACGTGGCTGACCACCCGAAACGCGCAACGATCGATCGACGAACGCGTGTTGCCGGCCGTCCTGCTGTTGAAGGCCGTCGGCCTCGCCGCGCAGCGATTCGGCGAGTTCAACGGATTTTGGCGGGACGACGGGTTCGAGCCCGCGAACGGGGTCCATGTCGGCGTCGGGATCTCGCTGCGCGGCGGCGGCCTGGTCGCGCCGGCCATCCATGACGTCCCGGAGAAGAAGCTCGACGAGTTGATGGAAGACCTCACCGATCTCGTGGCGCGGGCGCGCTCCTTCTCGCTG
Source organism: Mycobacterium sp. NGS54 (assembly GCF_059812465.1). Classification (NCBI taxonomy): domain Bacteria; kingdom Bacillati; phylum Actinomycetota; class Actinomycetes; order Mycobacteriales; family Mycobacteriaceae; genus Mycobacterium; species Mycobacterium sp. NGS54. The sequence goes on from NZ_JCALCS010000001.1 coordinate 422,605, forward strand.
CGAAGCTCGGAAATGTCGGACCCGACGATTACCGTCACCAACCTCGGCGACAAGGGCGTCGACACGGTCTTCGGCGTCATCTACCCACCCCAGCTGGCGATCGTCGGTTTCGGTCAGCCGGCCCAGCGGGTCTGCGTCATCGACGGCGGAATCCGGGTCGTGAGCACCGTCCAGGCGACGCTCGCCGCCGACCATCGCGCGAGCGACGGCCACCGGGGTGCCCTGTTCCTCACCGCGATCAACGAGCTGCTCCAGCAGCCCGACCTCTTGGAGAAGTGAGTGCAAATGACGACAACGAACGAAGACACCCGGGCGGCAGTCCTTTCCGTGCTGACCAGCATCGCCCCCGAGGTCGAGCCGGACGACATCAGCGACGACGTCCTGCTGCGCGATCAGGTCGACCTCGATTCAATGGACTGGCTGAGCTTTCTGCGCGGCATCCACCGGCAGCTGCACGTGGACATCCCCGAATCGGACTACGGATCGCTTCGCACGCTGGCCGACGTCGTCGGTTACGTCGAAAAGAACTCTTCTGCGTAGGCCTTTCGGCACCCGACCTGCCCCGCCGCCCGGGACAAATGACCCTGGCCACCAGCCGGGTTGCAGCCTACCGTGATGGCGAAGCGAAACTTCGGCAAGGAATTGGCGGCCATGAAAACGACCGTGGACACCCAGACTCTCAGCAAAGCGGTGCAGCTCGCGTGTAGGGCCCCGTCAGTGCACAACAGCCAGCCGTGGCGGTGGGTCGCCGAGGGCGGGGCTTTGCGACTGTTCGTCGACCGCGACCGGACGGTGCCGGGCACGGACCGCTCCGGCCGGGAAGCGATCCTCAGCTGTGGCGCCGCCCTGGATCACCTTCGGGTCGCCATGCTGGCCTCGGGTTGGGGCGCGGACGTCGAACGGTTTCCCAATCCCAATGACCCCGACCATCTGGCGACCGTCGAATTCCATCCCGTCGAGCACGTCACGCGCGCCCAGCGCGACCGCGCCAACGCGATCCTGCACCGCCGAACCGACCGGCTGCCGATGGGCGAGCCCACGTACTGGGACCTCTTCGAACCCGTGCTGCGCAGCACGGTCGACGAGGACCTGGTGACCCTCGACGTGCTCGGCGACCACGAGCGGCCCACGCTGGCCAAGGCCTCACAACTCACCGAAGCGCTGCGCCGCGACGACGCGACGTATCACGCCGAACTCGAATGGTGGACTTCGCCGTTCGCGGCGAACGCGGGCGTCCCGCCGAGCGCGCTGTTGTCCGGCAAGGAAATTGGCCGCGTGGACGTGGCGCGGGAATTCCCGGCGCGGACCGAGCAGGATCGGCGTCCCGAGGTCGCGGTGGACTGGTCGAAGATTCTGGTGCTGTCCACCCCCGAGGACACCAGGGCGGACGTGCTGCGGTGCGGCGAAGCGTTGTCGACCGTGCTGCTGGAATGCACGATGGCGTTCCTGGCGACCTGCACGCTGACCCACCTGATCGAGCTGGACGAAAGCCGCGACGTCGTGCGCGGCCTGCTGGACCACGACGGCCAGCCGCAGGTGCTGATCCGCGCCGGCATAGCGCCGCCGATGGAGGCGGTTCCGGCGCCGACTCCGAGACGAGCGCCGAAGGACGTGCTGCGGATTCGCTAGCTACACTTGCACGAACGGCCAAGCGGTTGAATGACTTTGACCTATCGCAGAAGGGTGGCTGATGTCCATAACCGATGACGGCGTGACGATCCTGCCGGAACACGAATGCTGGGACCTGATGTCCGGGGTCGCCCTGGGACGACTGGTCACCAGCGTCGACGGCCTGCCCGAGATCTTCCCCGTCAACTTCGTCGTCCAGCACAAGTCCATCCTGTTTCGCACCTCGGAAGGCACCAAGCTGGTCAGCACCGCGATCAACAACCGCGTGCTGTTCGAGGTCGACGAGCACAACGTCGCCGAGGGATGGAGCGTGATCGTCAAAGGCCGGGCGCGCTCGCTGCGCACCGACGAACAGATCCAGGAAGCCGAACGCGCGCAGCTACTGCCGTGGCTGTCCTCCGAGAAGACGCATTACGTGCGGGTGCTTCCCGACGCGGTCACCGGGCGCCGGTTCCGGTTCGGCCCGCCGCTGCTGGGCAGCCGCGACCGCGCCTGAGTCATCTCACCAGCCGGTGACGGCGCGGGCGCGGCAGGAACTCCAGCGACAGCAACACGGCCAGCGCGGCCGGGATGTGGTGGGCACACAAGACCACGTAGCGCCGCTCGGCCACGCAATGGAACTTGTAGAGGTAGCGGTACAGCGACTCGAGGCGGATCAACGGGTCCAGCAGGTGGATCAACCGGTACGCGGCCCGTTGCAGCGGCGTCGGGTCCGTTGCGTCGAAGATCTCTGGGAACGCGGCGAAAGCCAGCGAAAGACGCAGCGCCCCGGCGGCTTTCGCGTCGCTGATCATGTCCACGCTGAGCCGCTCGTCGACACCGTTCGGCGCGTCGGGGCGGCGAAACGGCGCGTCGAGGCTGACCTCCAGACCCGCGTCGGCGGTCGTGTAGCGGTGAAACGCCACCACCCGCCCGAACCGATCGCGCGCGATGGCCAGCTTGATACCCGGATAGCGGCCCTGCAGCGCGCCGTCGAGGTTCATGCAGAAGCCGCGTTCGGTGCGCGCCGCGCGATGCGCGGCGTACAGCACGTCGGTCAGCTCGGCGCTCAGCGCACTGTCGAGCTGTTGCTCGTCGACGATCCGCGTGGTGACGCCGCTGTTGCGGGTGCGCTGCACCGCCTGGCGCAGGTTGCGAAAGCGGCGCCCCGCCAACGTGAAGTGGGGGACGTCGACGACGACGTCGCGGCCGATCGGCACCGCGAGCATCCGCTGACCGACGACCTCGTTGCGCCACAGGCTCACGTGCCGCTCCCCGGCGGCCAGCACGATGACCTGCCATCCCCGGCTTCGGCATATCCGGACGAAATCTGCCACCAGCTCGTCGAATTGGGTGGCGTCGCCGATCGGGTCGCCGCTGACGACCGCGAACCCCAGCCGGGTGCGGTATGCGATCGCCGCGGAGTCGTCGGCGTTGAAGTGGTAACTCTTGCTCGAGTGCATGGCGAAGGGCGACAACGGATCCTCGCGGGTGGCGTCGACGAGCGGCCACACCCGGTCCAGCAGCTCCGGTTGCGGCTTCGCCGTCGTCGGCACGACGAGCGCGAGCCCACTGCCGGCGATGAGGAAGTTCCCGAGCACGCCGTACGAAAGGAAGTGAGCAAACACTCCGGCGCCTATCGCGGCGGCGGCGATCGTCGCATGTCCGGCGGTGACCGGCCGGCCAAGAAACACGCCGCGCGCGATAAATGCGGCCGAGGCGAGCAACGCCACCGACCAGCCGAACCTGCCGGGCGCCGCCCGATAGAAGCCCAGGTGTTCGCGCACCTCCAGCAGTATCAACCAGCCCAGGGCGCAGAGCAGGATCACGACGCTGCCGATGCGGGCCGCCGGAATATCGGCTCTGACCAGGACCCGTTCGCGACTGCGTGCCGCCACGCCGCTGCCGCTTCCCTGGTTAGTTCTCACGGCGTGCTCGCGCCACGTTCACTGCAGGGTCGCGGCATGGACCAGCTTGTCGTCGGCCAGTTCGACGGCTTGCCGGGTGGACCTCGAGGCGTCCGACTCACGGGTCAGGAAGGCGGTGAGTTCTCCGATCGCGGTCATCAGCGGGGCGGGGAAGACGATGGTCGTGTTCTTCTCCACCCCGAGTTCGAGCAGGGTCTGCAGGTTGCGCAGTTGCAACGCCAGCGGGTGCCTCATCATGGTGTCGGACGCATCGCCGAGGGCGGCCGCTGCCCGGGCTTCCCCTTCCGCGGCAATGATTTTGGCCCGCTTCTCCCGTTCCGCTTCGGCTTCGCGGGCCATCGCGCGCTTCATGCTGTCCGGCAGCTGGATGTCCTTGAGTTCAACCAATGTGACCTCGACGCCCCATTCCACGGTCGTGGTGTCCAGGATCTGACGAATGCTGCCGTTGATCTTCTCGGTCTGGGCGAGCACCTCATCGAGGGAATGCTGTCCGACAACGTTCCGCAGGGTCGTTTGCGCGATCTGGTCGATAGCGGCGTTGACGTTTTCGATCACGACGACTGCCTTGCGGGCATCGACGACGCGGAAGTAAGCCACCGCGGCGATGTCGACACTGACGTTGTCGCGGGTGATGATGCCCTGCGACTGGATCGGCATCGTGACGATGCGCATCGAAATCCGCCACAGGCGGTCGATGATCGGGATGATGAACCGCAAACCGGGTTCGCGCACCGCGATAACCCGGCCGAGCCGAAAGTGCACGCCACGCTGATACTGCTGCACCACCCTGATCGACGCGAGCGCCAGCAGCAGCACCACCACCAACCCGGAAACCGTCCAAATCGCTGCGATCTGGCTCATGACGACCACCTCTCCATCGCACCAACCAACGCTGCGGCGACAACGCCGTGTCACCAACGCTAGGGCCGCGGCCGGCGTCGGTCAGCGGCCAAAAGTCCCCGCCCGTCCGACCGAACGGCCCTTCCTGCTCGCCCCCGGTTGATTTCGGCCACCGTCATGCCCACGACCTCGGGGACGGCGCGAGCAACCTGGGGGGTCAAACCCGTCCCGTGATCGGTGTCGGCGACTTCCACCGTGAGCAGGACCAGTTCGGCGGGTACCCGGCCAAGCGCCTCACCCAGCGCGTGCGTGCGAACCACGTCGACGCTGTGCGAACTCAATCCGTCGCCCGCCGCCACGTCGCCCAGGCCGCACCGGCGGATGCGGCCCGGCGTCGGTGGCGTGCCGACCGCGGCGTCGATCACCACGGCGAGCGTGGCGCCCGACCACGCCTCGAGCAGGCTCGTCGGTTCCGCGATGTCGGTCACCACGCGAACCCCGGGCAGCGCCATCCGGTCCAGCTCGGCGGCCGCGGCGACACCGACGCCGTCATCGCCGCGATAGCGATTGCCGAGGCCGACAACGACGACGGGTGCGGTCATCCCCGTTGCACCGTCAGCGTCAGGAAGTGCGCGGAACACGAGATGCACGGGTCGTAGCTGCGAATCAGCTGCTCGCACAACGCGGTCAGCGCGGCGTCGTCGAGGGCGAGGTTTCCGGAAACCAGGTTGGCCAGGTCGGCTTCGATGGCCGCCTGGTTCTGCGAGGTCGGCGGGACGATGGTCGCCGCCGAAATCAGCCCGTCCTCGCCGATGCGGTAGCCGTGGTAGAGCAGGCCGCGGGGTGCCTCGCTGACCCCGTGGCCGACGCCGGCGCGCGCCGGGACGTCGACGAACGGGCGCGCCGGGCGCTGGTATTCGTCGATGATGCGCAGGGCCTCTTCGATCGCGTAGACCACCTCGACGGCGCGGACGATGATGCTGCGAAACGGGTTTCGGCATTCGCCCGACAGGCCGGCCTGCGCGGCGGCCTGCGCCGCGACGGGTGAAAGCGCCGCGGAATTCAGCGAGTACCGGGCCAAGGGCCCGGTCAGGTGGCGGCCGCCGTCGAGCGTCGCGTGCAGGGCGGTGGAGTGGGGCACCTGGGACTCGACGACGTGCTCGGTGAACTCGGCCACCGGAAACGGCGGCCCGGCACTGCGCGCGATGGTTCCGTTCTCGATCGCGTACCGGCCGGGCGCCGTGAGCGCCAGGAACTCGTGGTCCAGCTCGAGGTCGGGGAACTCGAAGCGCGACACCCACTCGACGGTCGCGAGCGCGTCGTCCAGGGCGCGGCGCAACTTCTCGGCGAGCGGCGCGAAGTCGGATCGCGTTGGCACCGAATAGAATCCCCCGAGTCGCACGTTGACCGGGTGGATCGCGCGCCCGCCGACGAACTCCATCAGCTGGTTGCCCGCCTTCTTCAGCGACAGCCCGCGTTCGACTTCCGGCGCGTGGTCGCGCGCCATCCCGATGATGTCGGGGTAGCCCAGGAAATCCGGTGCGTGCAGCAGGTAGACGTGCAGGATGTGGCTGTGGATCCATTCGCCGCAGTACAGCAGGCGACGCAGCGCGACGATCTCCTCGTCGACTTCGACACCGCAGGCGTCTTCGATCGCGTTGCACGCGCTGACCTGATAGGCGACCGGGCAGATGCCGCAGACCCGTGCCGTCAGGTCGGGCGGCTCGGTGTGGGCGCGGCCGCGCAGGAACGCCTCGAAGAACCGCGGCGGCTCATAGATGTTCAGCTCGACGCTTTCCAGCCGCCCGTCCTTCAACGCGACGTGCAGCGCGCCCTCGCCCTCGACACGGGTCAGCGTGCCCACGCTCAGCGTGCGGGTGGACGGGTTCACTGGTCGCTCCGCTCGGCGGCGAACGACGCGACGTTGAACGTCGAGAACACCCGGTCGACGTCGCCACCGGACATGCCGTCGCGGCGCAGCAGCGGGATCAACGTCGCCGTCTGGGGCGCCGCCGACGGCCCGAAACAGCCGAAGCAGCCGCGGTGGTGCCGGGGGCACAGCGCCCCGCAGCCGGCGTGGGTGACCGGCCCGAGGCACGGAATGCCTTCCGAGACAACAACACACGTGACGCCGCGGAGCTTGCACTCGGTGCACACCGTCTTGGCCGGGATCCGTGGCTTGCGCCCGATCAGCAGGGCCGCGAGGGTGTCGAGCAGTTGCCCGCGGTCGATCGGGCAGCCGGGCAGCTGGTAGTCGACCTTGACGTGCGCCGACGCCGGCGTGGAGGTGGCCAGCGTGTCGACGTACTCCGGTTTGGCGTAGACGACGGAGGCGAACTCGGCGACGTCGGCGAAGTTGCGCAGCGCCTGCACTCCCCCGGCCGTGGCGCACGCACCGATGGTGACGAGAACCTTTGACTGCTTCCGGATTTCACGAATGCGTTGCTCGTCGTGGTGGGTGGTGACCGAACCCTCGACCAGCGACACGTCGTACGGTCCGCCGACCATCGCGCTGGAGGCCTCGGCGAACGTGGCGATCTGCACCTGGTCGGCCAGGGTGAGCAGCTCGTCCTCGCAGTCCAGCAGGGTGAGCTGACAGCCGTCGCAGGACGCGAACTTCCACACGGCCAGTGTGGTCGGGCTCATCTAAAGCTCCTTCACGGAAAGCAGTGGGCCGGCGACGTCGTAGCCGACGACCGGGCCGTCGCGGCACAACAGCAGCGGTCCCAGCTGGCAGTGGCCGCACCACCCGATTCCGCATTGCATGTTGCGTTCCAGCGAGACCCGAATGTCCTGGGCGGCCAGGCCTTTCGCCAGCAGGGCCTCCGCGCCGAATCGCAGCATGGGCTCGGGCCCGCACAGGAAGGCGGTGGTGCGGTCGGGGTCGATCGTGAGCCGACGCAGCGGCTCGGTGACCAGGCCGACCTCGCCGCGCCAGCCCTGGACCGGGACGTCGACCGTGACGTGCAGTTCGATTTGCGGGTCCGCGGCCCACTTTTCGAGCTGTTCGGCGAACACGAAATCCGCCCGCGAGCGCGCGCCCACGATCAGCGTCACCTTGCCGTAGCGCGATCGCCCGGCCAGCGCGCCCAGCACCGCCGGGCGCAACGGGCACAGGCCCACGCCCCCGGCGACCATGACCAGGTCGCGGCCGGCCGCCTCCTCCAGACCCCACGTGGTGCCGAAGGGACCGCGGACGCCGATGACGCTGCCGGGCTCGGCGTCGTGCAGCGCGCGGCTCACCGCCCCGACCGCGCGGATGGTGTGGGTGATCGAGCCGTCGGTCACGGTGGGGTCGCCGCTGATCGAGATCGCGGCCTCACCCACGCCGAACGCGTAGAGCATCATGAACTCCCCGGGCTGCGGGGGCCGCAGGGATTCGCCGACGGGTTCCAGGCACAGCGTCGCCGAATCGGGGCTCTCCACAATGCGGCTGCGTACCCGGTACGGCACCGGCGCCATGGCCGATGCGAGCTCGCCGCGTTCGGCCCGTTCACTCATCGCCGGCCATCTTGTTCATCTCCGCGGTGATGTCGATTCCGGTGGGGCACCAGGCGATGCACCGGCCGCAGCCGACGCAGCCCGAGGTGCCGAACTGGTCGTGCCAGGTGCTCAGCTTGTGGGTCAGCCAGTGCCGGTAGCGCGAGGCGCCGGACTGGCGCACGCTTCCGGCGCCGTGGACGTAGGTGAAGTCGAACTCGAAGCACGACGCCCAGTGGCGCCAGCGCTCGGCGTGCTCGCCGGTGAGGTCGCTGACGTCCTCGGTGGTGGTGCAAAAGCAGGTCGGGCACACCATCGTGCAGTTGCCGCAGGTCAGGCAGCGGCTGGCGACCTCGTCCCACTGCGGTGATTCGCGCGAGGCGATCAGCAGCTCGCGCAGGTCGGTGTCCGGCATGTGCCGCCCCATGTGATGCGCTGCTTCCTCGACATCGGCGCGCGCGGAAGCGATTTCGTCATCGCCGGCCGCCCGGTGCGCCACCGCCGCGAGCACGTCGGCGCCCTCCTCGCTGCCGACGTCGACGAGGTACGACGGCGCGTCCCCGTCGAGGCGCTCCGTCAGGGCCAGGTCGTAGCCCGGTCCGGCCGCGGGGCCGGTGCCCATCGACGCGCAGAAGCACAGCCCGCCGGGCTCGGTGCAATTCACCGCGACCACGAAGGCCCGCCGCCGGCGGCCCACGAAGGAGCTGTCCGGGTACTCGGAGCGGCCGAGCACCCCGCCGAGGGTCGCGATCGCGGCCAGGTCGCACCCGCGCACCCCGAGGAACGCGTAAGCCGGAACCGGGTCGTCGGGCAGGGCCTCGCCGGCCCCGTCCCGGGTGCCGGCCCACAGCCGCTGCCGCGGGGGATGCAGGAATTGTTTCCACGACTGCGGCCCGGCCGAGTGCCCGAACGCGGCGTCGTCGTCGCGGCGGCGTACCCGATAATGCCCCGGCCCGACGTCGACGCCCCAGCCGCGCGGCAGGTCGTCCGCGGACTGCAGTTCGGCCAGCACGATCGCGTTATCCCGCAACGTCGGGCCGACCACGCGGTAGCCCCGCTCGATCAGCACCTCGACCAGCCGCTGCAGCCCGGCCGCGTCGAACGACGCGACCTGATGGTGTTCGCCGTCTGCGTTCACCGACACATCATCCATCCAAATCGCGTGCGCTGCTTGCCTTCTTTATTCGTTCACCCAGTCGACGAAATCGGTTAGTTCGCGCCGCGGTGTCGCGGGCAACGGGTCGGCGTTGATGGGCGCCCAGCCCACCCGGAGCAGCATCTGCGGGTAGTTGCCCCCGCCGAAGATGTCGGAGCGAACCAGCTCGCGGGTGTCGGCGATCTCCAGTGGCTCGGTGACCGGGCAACTGGCCAGCCCCATCGACGTCGCGGTCAGCAGCACGACGCTGGTGGCCTCGCCGGCACGCAGCCGCGCCAGCCGGTCGTCGGCCCGCGTCCCCAGCGCGAGCACCACGGCGTTGTCCTCCGCGGACGACGCTTCGGGCGCCTGGTGCAGCGTGGGGCCGGCGAAGAACCGGCCCGGGATCTTCGCCGCGGGGTCCGAGGCCGGCGTGCTGTGCGCGGGAACGCCCGCCACCGACGCGTAGCGCCCGCTCCAGGCCGTCAGCTCGGCGAGGTAGTCGCGATTGAAGTGTTCCGCGACGGATTCGGCGACGATCTCGTTCAGCTTGTCGAGGTCCTCGACCTGGCACAGGGTCACGCCGTTTCGGGCGGCCCGCGCGGCCATCAGGGCGATGTCCCCGACCGGCACCGGCCACGCGCTGTAGTGGCGACGGTCGGTGCGGCGCCGCGGTATCGCCGCGGCGAGCGCGATGTCGACGGCGTCGGCGGGGTATGGCGACAACTCGATCGCGGCAAGGTGATTGGGGTCGTCGGGATTCGGCAGCCGGGTCACCTTGGACAGCCACCCGACGGCGGCGAAGGCGATGACGCAGTGATGCAGCGCCGTGCCGCAACTCAAGATCAGGTCCCGCCCGTCGGGGTCGGTGTTGGGCAGTTGGCGTTCCGCATCCGCGTACAGGTGCAGACTGGTGTCGTCGACCCGCCACCGCCACGGTTGCGTGTTGTGCACCGAGGGTGCGCGGCCCGCCAGGGTTAGGACAGTCCGGACTGTGCCGGCATCCGGAAAGCGCGCGTTCATCGCTCTGGTTCCCTTCGGTAAAGCTTCGTCACGTTCACGATGGCGTAATCACGTGCGGCGATGCGAGAGCAGGACGGCACTAGGCAAAAGGACTTTGGGCCAATTGCGGAGCTCGACATGACAAGTCCTAGGCCGCGATGACGGCCACGTCGACGGATAACTGGTCACCGACCATGCGGGCCGCCGCCCAGTCGCCGACGCGCACCGCCCGCTCGAGATCGTCCGCCAGTGGGCTGTCCGCGCCCAACTCGGCGAGCCAGCCCGACACCACGTGTGCGATCTCGTGACCGGGCACCGCGACGGTGCGGCCCTGGTGCAGGCGATCGGAGACCCGATACAAACGATCCCTCATGGTTGCCCCCTAGATCGGCCGAAGGTTTCATCCGACCACTGGGTCGAAGGCGGCCCGTAGGGCCGAATGGACCCGGATGGGAGTTCTTCGGTCCCTTCCTCACACGGCGGGGGCCGGCCGACCGCGAGCAGCCAGCGCGCCCGCGAGCGAGGTGCCGGCGATCGTCAGCAAGGCGCCGAACATCAGCGCCGATGCCTCGCCCGGGACGAGAAGGTGTTCCTCGTTGCCGATGGTGGCCGCGGCCACCGGCACGCCCAGCTGCGCGGCGGACAGCGCCGCGAGCGTCAGCGGCTGGCCGAGCAGCCGTCCCACGCAATGCGCCAGCACGGCACCCAGCCCCAGGCCCAGCCCCAGCAGGATGAGCTTGGGGTGCGCGCCCAACTCGCGCACCTGCAGCGAGGCGCCCAACCACACGAAGAACAGCGGGCTGAAAAACCCCTCGGTGATGCCGAACAGCTGACGCGCCAGCCGTCGCGGTTCGCCGACCATCGCGATCACCAGACCCAGGGCGAAGCCCGCCAGCATGATCGACACGTGGGTGCTGGAGGCCAGCGCCGCCAGGGCGAACAGCACGGCCAGGTTGGTGCGCAGTTCCAGCGCGAAGCGCTGCTTCTCGGAGTACTTGTGCAGGCGCTGACGCCAGCCCTTGCGGTCGGCAGCGTGCAGGAGGGCGAAGAACACCGCCGCGCAGGCCGCGACCGCAAGCCCGCCGAGCGCCGCGATCGGCGCGCGTTTCAGGTCAATTACTAACGGCAGCAACACAATACACGCGGCATCGGCGATGGCGATCTGCACGGTCACCGACAACACGTCGGGCCCCTGCAACCGCAGCGAATCGATCACCGGCAGCGCCAGCGCCGCCGACGACGACGCCATCAGCACCGCGTAGAGCGCGGCGTGGCCGGTGCCGAACGCCTCGCCCAGCCCGACACCGATCACCGCCGCGACCGCGCCGATCACGACCGCGCGCAGCAGCGCGCGCGGCGCCGCCGAGCGCAGCGCGGGATCGCGAATCGGGACGTGGGTGCCCACCACGAACATCACCAGCGCGAAGCCGATGTTCGCGAGCAACTGAAGGGTCGGGTTGGCGTCGTCGATGATGCCGAGGCCGGTCTTGCCGACGACGAGCCCCGCGGCCAGCTCGCCGATGATGATCGGGATTCGCAGCCGCGGCACGGACGCCAGCAGCGGCCCGGCGAAACCGATCGCGGTCAGCAGCGCCAGGGTGTGAAAACCGAATGTGCTCATGAGAAGTCGCAGCCGGGGTTGGCCGCGCTGTCGGAGGTCGGCGCGCCCGCCGGATCTATGTAGGTCACATCGAGGACCAGCGGCGTCGTTCCGAGGTTGCGGGCGAGGTGAACGTGCTCCGGGCCCGTGGGATCGGTGATGGCGGCCCCCGGGCCGTAGACGCCGTCTTCCCGGCAGTCCGACCCGTAGTGGGTCAGCATGCCGGACTTGATGACGCCGTAGATCTCACCTTGGTGGGTGTGCCAGCCGGTGCTCCCGTTCGGCGCGACCGTGATCTCGCTGACGATGTAATCCTTGCCGTCAATGGTTTGCTTCGACAGGGTCACCGCGGTGATCCCGATGGGCGGCGTCGCGTGTGCCGTCGCGGGCACCACAATGGCGGCGCACAGCCCTACGGCGGTTGCCACGGACGCGAATCCGGCGGCCCGCGGATGCAATCGGTTCATTGCGGTCCTTCCTGTCGGCCTTTGGACACTAACGGAACTTGGCGGCGATCAGCCTGGTCTTGGCTGCTCGCGACCCTTCCGCATCCGGCGACGTTGGCAGAAGATGGTCTATGCGCAGGAAGGGGCTCGCCATGTTTCTCCCAACCACCTCCATTCGGCGCCGGGTTGTCGTCGGTGCGATCGGTGCCGGCGCGGTCACCGGCACACTGCTGTTTGCCGCCGCGGGAACCGCCGCGGCCGATCCGCCACCACGGCCCGCCAACTGCACTGCCGGGGACGTGGCGGGTGTCGCCGCCGGTGTCGCGGCGTCGCTCTCGACCTATTTGTTCACCCACCCGGACGTCAATGGGTTCTACACCGGCCTTCAGGATCGGCCCAAAGATCTGATCCGCGACGACGTGCAGAACTACTTCAACGCCAACCCGCAAGAGCAGGCCGACCTGGAGAACATCCGTCAGCCGCTCGTCGACATCAGGCAGCGTTGCCAGTGGACTCCGCTGCTCGGCGACAGCGGCGCCACCCCGTAGGAAAGGAGATCGCGATGAATCTGTGGGCGCGGTCGTGGACCGTCGCGGGAGCCACGGTGCTGGCCCTTACCGCGATCCCGGAAATCTATGCCGTCGTGCAGCCCCCCGGCGTGGCCAACGCCGACGTCTGCGCGAGCGTCGGCCGGCGCGTTTCGGTGAGCGGGTGCACCAACGTCGCCGACACCGTCAACACCTACGCCCCGCCGCCGGGCGACTATGCGCCACTGCCGCAAGACTTCACGCCGAACGTGAACGTCTGCGCCGGGGTGGGCCGGCGAGTTCATGTGAGCGGGTGCTTCTAACAGCGCGACGGCACTAGTCCTCGGACTTGTCGGAGTCCTCTGACTTATCGGACTCGTCTGACTTGTCGGAGTCGTCGGACTCGTCCTCCGACTTATCCGCTTCGTCGGAGTCCTCAGACTTGTCGGAGTCGTCGGACTTCTCGGACTTATCCGAGTCCTCGGACTTCTCCGCTTCGTCGGCCTTGTCGGCGTACTTGGTCAGGAGCCCGGCTAGCTTGCGGGCCTCCTCGGGTGCCAACGTATCTTCGAATAACTGCTTGTCGCCGTCAGAGATGCGCTCAAGGCAAACCGCGTTGCTCTTGACGCTGACATCCCACCGGCCCTCCTCCTGACGAACCATGCGATTCGGTTACCCATTTCTGCGGCAGGACAACGGCTCAGCGGCGTCGTGTCAGTGCAACGCGCGGTCGGCCAGGGCCGCTATCGCCGGCGCCAGCAGCCGGGAGTATTCGAGCGTCAGGTGGCCCGCGTCGACATAGACCAGGGTGTTTCCGACGACGACGGGGCAGCGCTTCGCGGTGCAGAACAGCTCGGACAGGTCGGCGTACTGTCCGCCACCGGCCTTGACCGCGGCGGCCTCGGCCGCCATGCCGGGCCGGTCGAAGGCGTACGACATGGGCGGCGAGCAGGCCGTCGCGTCATCGAGGTGCTCGGACAGGCAGCCCGGCACCGAGGTCGTCAGGTGCGGGAGCGGCCCGAGCACCAGCACCTTGGCGCCGGTTTCGCGCAGTTGACGCACCAGGCGGGTCAGGCCGTCGTTCCATGCCTGGTCGTATGACGAGAACCCCGACAGGAATCCGTTGCTGTGGGTGGCCGTGTACCCGCGAAACACGCTCACCATGACGAGCGCCGGGTGCTCGGCGCGTAGCCGGTCCATGATCTGACCGCGCCATTGCCCGCATTTCTGCAGGTATTCGACCAGCGGACTGACGATCGGGTTGGCGACGGGCAGGTCCATCATCGGGCAGGCCGCCTTCGCCATGGCTTCGAGCCGCCACGGCCGCTGCTTGCCGATCTGCTGGAACGCCGGAATCCACATCGAGGAATGCGAGTCGCCGACCATGGCCACCGTCGTCTTGGAGGCGGTGTCACCCATCGCGCATTCGGGTTGTCCGCTCTGGAAGGGCGCGCGCAGGCAGCCGTTGAACAACATCGCCCCGATTTCGCCCGCCGCGTCGCCGAGCGTCGGGCTCATGTTCGACGGCACGGCCTTCACATCGGCGGACGACGCGACCGCGGCCTGCACCTGTGAGAACACGTCCTGCACCGCCGCGTCATAGGCCTCGATGCTGTCCCCGGTCGGGCGGGCAGGCGCGGTGATCGTCAGCGGCGTGGCCTGCGCGCCGCGCGCAACCGCGACGGGCATCGGCATGGACGACACCCACATCAGCAAGGCGACGCCGACACAGGCCGCGGCCGACGTGGCGACACCGCCGACCGCCAGGCTTTTCATCGGGGACTTGCGCAGCACAGCGGCGTATCGCAACGGGTTCTCGATGAACCGCAGCGTGAGCCACCCCAGCCCGCCAGAGACGACGACCGCCGCCACGAACCTGCCGGCCAGCCCCAGCGGGTGACCCACCAGGATCGGCGCGAACACCAGCACCGGCCAGTGCCACAGATACCACGAGTAGGACAGCCGCCCGATAAACCGCATCGGTGACCAGCCGAGGACGCGCCCCGCGCCCCGCGACGGGGTCGAACACCCGGCGCCGAGCACCAGCGCGGTGCCCACCACGGGCAACAGCGCGGCGGTGCCCGGATAGGGAACGTCCGGGGTCAAGAAGACGCAGGCCCACAGGACCATGGCCATCCCGCCCCATCCCGTGATCACCGCCGCTCGCGCCGGGAGCCGTCGCCAGTACTCGGCCGTGAGGGCCACCAAGGCGCCGGCGGCCAACTGCCAGGCCCGCGTGAACAGCGAGAAGTACGCCGCCAGCGGCATCACGTAGGTGATCAGCAGCGACAGCGCGAACGACACGGCCGCGATCACCGTCACGAGGACCAGGTACGGGCTTCTCGATGGACTCGGTGCAGGGGCCTCACCGGCCTTCGCGCGCCGCGGCAACCGCCGGATCAGCCACGCCGTGCCGACGATCATGGGCGGCCACAACAGGTAGAACTGTTCCTCCACGCCCAATGTCCAGTAGTGCTGGAACGGCGAGGGCGTGCCGCCGGAGAAATAGTCGACCTGCTGGACGATGAACCAGAAGTTCGGGACGTACAGCGCGCACGCGATCGCGTCCTTCAAGGCGCTTTGCGCCTGCACCAGGGGCAGCAGCAGGGCCGCGGCGATCGCGGTGGCGACGCCGACCGTGGCCGACACCGGCAGCAGCCGGCGGGCGCGGGCCCCATAGAACTTGCGCAGCCCGATGGTGCCGGTAGTGCTCACCTGGCGCCAGAGCTGCCCCGTGATGACGAAGCCCGAGATCTCGAAGAAGATGTCGGGACCGACGAAGCCACCGCTGACGCCGGGCATGGAGATGTGGAAGCCGAGAATGGCCAGCAGCGTGAAGCCGCGCAAGCCCTCGATATCGTCGCGGAACCCGGGCTCCGCCGGCCGCTGGGCCGACCCCCCTTGAGCATGGCTTACGACGCCGCGAGCGGTGCTTACGGCGTCGGCTTGGCGCACAGTCACGCGCTAATGGTCCCAGAGGTGTCCCCGTTGGGCAGGAAAATGGCCCCCGCAGTCACTCCGAGGGCCATTTCCGCTAGTGGCTGTCAAATGGACTTGGTCACACGCCGAGGAAGTGGAGTGAAAGCCACGAAGCCCGGTTGCGCTAACCGGCGGCGCCCCAAACCAGCAGTGACTGCGGATCTGCGGGATCCACCTTGACGTTGATCCGAGCCCCCTCGGAGATTCCGTTGAGGGTTACATCGTGCATCGACTGCGATACCCGCACCTGGTAGTCAGCACCGCTAGCCGGGTGCACTGTGAGCTCGAAATCGATTTGGTGCCCACCGCCGAGCTGAGTGCCCGTTTCACGCATCGAGTCCACCGTGGCCGGCGTCAGCACACCTGACTGGTTCAGCCTCATGATCTTGTCGCGCGTGGCCGCCTGGCCCACCGGGTTCATCGCCTGCATGGCGGTGCCCTTCAGCTTGTCCATAAATCCCATGTCGCCTGCTCCTTGTCTCGGGAAGCCTGTTCGTTCCTTGCAGTACGACTAGACGCCGCTCGCGCAGCTACCGATCCCAACGTGGCGCCGAGCACGGAAATGGCCCCCGGGCGGGTCTTAGGGGCCGACCGGCGTTATGGCCATTGCGATCACATCATCGGGGGAAACGGCAGCAGCCAGATCACCGATGGGTCGACAGAGCCTCGATATTGGGGGCAATATGCTGCCACCGAAGCGCCGACGAAGAACCCGGCGTCCCGCCTCGACGAGATGTCGAGCTTCGAGTCGTTCATCAGCTTGAGCGCAATGACGCTTGAGTCTTGGCCCTTGTCGAGTGCGGCGCACACCCCATGGCCGTGCGCAATCACGGTGTCGCGGTTGTCGGTGTTGATTCCGTAGTTCGACAGCGCCCCGATGAACGCATCATCGTTGGGGTCTGCCGACGCCGACGCTGCGGGAACCAGCGCGGTCGTGCATAGCAGCGCCGCGCAGACTCTCCACCACTTCACGGGACCGGCGTTCATGCGGGTCGCGGCCTCCTGTCTGTGCGGGCGATCGCATTCCAGTCAACGACGACCCAAATGAACGAGCGCTGCTCTATCAACCCGATTTTGACAGCGGCACTTGCGGCGGGCTCGCGCCTTGCTTGCTTTGCCCGTTTGTTTCAGGTGCGGTCACCTCGTGCAGCTTGACGGGCTGCGAGCGCCAGCCCAGGTACCCGAGGGCCACGCTGATGGCGGTGTAGACAATGGCCTCAGTCCACATGAATCCGACGCCCCACTTCCGCCCCAGGAAGATCGGCTCATCGATGATGCCGTTGGATGCGGCTATGGCGTAGCCTGCGTGGGCGTAGGCAATTCCACCGAAGGCTCCACTGAAGAATTTGCTCACTTCGCGGTTCATTTTTCTCTCCTGTCCGACCAAGCCAGCAGGTCGTGCGATCTCACTGTCGGCCCTCCACTTCCATTGGAAGTAGGGGCCAAAGTCCTTCGACGTCGGACCCTTTGTCGCATTCCGGTTGCCGCCGGCAGGGCGAGGAGGCCGCGATTCCCGGCGACCGGGATCTCCCCCGAAATTGGGAAACTCGAATACCGTTACGGAATATGGAGTTTCGCATCCCCGACGTGTCGCGTAGTAGTCGAGCGGGGCAACCCTTTCGAGCGACTAACGCTTAGGAATCCGGAATCAGCGGACCCAGCGGGATGGAGGGAGCGTCAACGATGCCAGGCGGGAGGTCGGGCCCCGGCGGCTTGGAGGGTTTGGTCGGGCGCGTGGGCGTGGGCACCGGAGACGACGGGTCGCTTTGTGCCACGCCCGCACCCAGTCCCACGGTGGCCAAACTCAGTCCGCCGGACACCACCGCCATAGCGACGAGTTGCTTAAGCTTCAGTTCCCAACTCCCGGTCCCGTTTTTCGTCCATGACCCAGTTTCTGCTCAACACTCGTTGAGCGCCTAGGGCCAAACGGCTCCACGTTTGACGGCAACACGCAGCCGGTCAGCGTGCGCGCCGCGCGCGTGCGGCGGAACGGGGTGGCCGAGAACGCATGTGGTCGCGGGCGCGGCCCATCATCTCGCCGAGGGTGCGGACGTCCCGATCGGAGAGCGAGTCGAACAGCGCGTCGCGCACGACGTCGATGTGGCCGGGTAGGACCTGGGCGACGCGGGCTCGGCCGTCGTCGGTGATGCTGACGACGGTGGCGCGCTGGTCGTCGGGCGAAGCGGCCCGCGTGATCAGGCCCTCCTTTTCCAATAGCCCGGCCTGATGGGTCAGGCCGGAGCGGCTGTACACCACGCCGTCGGCCAGGTCGGTCATGGTGAGTGGGCGCCCCGCGTCGGCAAGCTTGGCGAGGATCTCGAATTGCACGTAACTCAGGCCGCCGTCGGCCTGTAGCTGCTCGCGCACCGCGTACTGCAGCAGGCTGACGGCCTCCATCAGGGCGAAGTACGTCCGCAGCTGGACGGGGTTGAGGGCCTTGGCCACGGTTCGAGCGTAGTGCTTCGACATCGAAGCGCCATCGGTTCAGCCGGCGGTGTTCGAAAGATCCGCGACCACGGTTCGGACCTTCACCTCGAGGTGCGCGTCGGCGAATTGCGCCAACCGCTCAGCGCGCCTGCCGACGATCACCAGGTCGTAGCCTTCGGCGGCGAGGCGTTCGGCGTATGCGCGACCGATTCCCGAGGTGGCCCCGGTGACGAGTGCGAGCTTGCCCATGATGCTGTTCCTTTCGGGTGGGGCCGTCGCGGGCGACGGCCCCATCTCACTGAATGTGGTTGTGGCAGTGCGTTACTCGGCCGGAATGAGGATGGTCTTGCCGTGCAGGTGGCCGGCGTCGGAGTCGGCGTGCACGGCCGCGGCCCGCTCGAGCGGGCGGCGATCGGCGACCTCGATCCGCAGTTGACCGTCGTCGACGCGACTGACCAGGGCGGCGAGCTGGGCGGCATCGCTGCGGACGAAGACCCGCTGCGAGCGCACTCCCCGGCCCGGGTTTTCTGGTCCGAAAACCATTGTGCCGACGTGGAATCCGCCGTCGGTGACCACGCCGATGAGGGCTTCGGTCTGCTCGTCGGTGGTGCTGACCAGGTTGAGCACCACGTCGAACGGCCCACCCTCGACGTCGATCGGCGAGTGGGTGTAGTCGATGTAGTCGACGATGCGGTCGGCACCCAGGCCGCGCAGCCGCTCGGCGTCGCGCGCCTTGGCGGTCGCGGTCACCACTGCGCCGGCCTGCTTGGCCAACTGAACGGCGTAGCCGCCGACCGCACCCGAGGCCCCGTTGATCAGCACCGACTGCCCGGCGGTGAGCCCGGCGATCTCGAACAGGGCCTGCCATGCGGTCAGCGCCGGTTCGGGCAGGGCCGCCGCATCGGCCAGCGGGACCGACATCGGGGCGGCGGCCAGCGAGTCGGCCGGCACCAGCGCGTACTGGGCGGCGGCGCCGTCGGCGTCCAGGGGCAGGAACGCCACCACCGCGTCGCCGGCCTTCCAGCCCGTCACGCCCTCGCCGAGCTCGGCTACGGTCCCCGCCACGTCGACGCCGGGAGTGTGCGGGAAGCTGACCTGGTACACCTCGGCCAGATAGCCCCCGCGGATGCCGGCGTCGACCGGGTTTAACGAGGTGGCAGCGACCTTCACCAGCACTTGCTGCGGGCCCGGCACCGGGCGCGGGGCCTCCTCGTATCGCAGAACGTCGCTACCGCCGTACTCGTGGTACCGCACAGCCTTCATGGTGTCCCTCCTTGGTCGGTTGCTTCGAGTTCGAAGCAGTTACGCCGCTTACAACTCGCTTCGATATCGAAGCAATTCCCCGGGTGTTATGTGATCGTCGCCATACCGGCGTCGTCGCTCAGGACACCAACAGGAGCGCGGTCGTGACGAGCATGACGGCGGCGGTCCCGCCGTGGACACCCCAGGCGACCGACTTGGAGCCGCCGTTGCGCAGCACGATGGCGGCGTCGGCAACCGGAATGATCGTGGCGGCCAACATCACCCAGCCGACGAGGTGGGTCGCGCCCGCGATCATCAGGATGATGACGAACAGCCCCGAGGCGATGTCGCGCACACCCTTGACGCTGAGGTAGGCGCCCGCACCCGGTTGGTCCAGATCGGGTACCACGCCGTAGCCGGCGGCCGCGACGCGCGGCGCGACGAGGAAGCGGGCGCCGATGAAGATGATGGCCGCGGCGAGGGTTGCGGCGAGGACGTAGCCGATGGTGGCGATGATGGTCATGTCGAGCACTCCTAGGATTTCGTCAGCGAATCGGTGAAAACGGTGTCGGGTCAAGCAGTCTCGTCTGGACGTCGACGATGTCGTCGACGTCGAAGCCGGCCATGTCGGCGGCGAACTCCGGGCTGGCGATGATGTGCCGCGTGAGTTGGTCGGGATTGGCGCCCGCCGGGTAGCCGATCAGCGCGACGAGCCGGTTGGCGTCGCGCTCGGTCCACACGCCGTGCGTGGTGACCCCGAACGTCTCGAACGTGGGCAGGTGCCGCGCCCAGTGCACCGTCGCATATTGGTGCAGAGCCTCCGGCGATCGCAGCGTGTAGATCCTGAGCTGAAACATCGGAATCGGTTTCCTCGCAGTCGAATTCGGTTGGCGTCAGAGCACCAGCGCCGCGCACAGGGCGGCCACCGCCAGACCTTGCAGCGTCGCGCGGGCGGTGATGATCGAGTCCCACTTCGCCTGCAGCGCAATGCCGTTGGGGAGTTTCCGACCCGTGTCGCTGGCCGCCGTCATTTGCCTGTTGATCGGCGCGCTGATCCGGGTGTAGAGCACGAGCCATACCACCAGCAGGACCAGCGCGGCGCCCGCCGCGATCGCCTGCACCCAGGGCGCCGAGACCGCGGCCAGTGCCGCGCTCAACGCCGCGGCCACGACCCCGAGCACCCCGGGCACCGGCATGCGCCGGTCTCCGTATCGGTGCACCCGGCCCATGACCGTGATCAGGGCATCGTTGTCCAGCGACGCCAGGGCCGGTCGCATCACGATGGCGCAAAACACGTCGGTGCCATAGACCACGCCGGTGCCCAGCACCGCGATCAACGCCGCGGCCCGGGTGATGTCGTCCACGTTCATTTCGTAGCTCCGTTCGGTGGTAGGTGTTAGCAACGCTAACCCTTCGGTCGGGTCTGCGTCAATAGCGTTGATAGTTTTTATAGCTATGATATCGTCAGGTCATGCCCATCGAGGATCGTCGTGAGCGTGAACGGACCGCCCGCCGGCGGCTGATCATCGGAACCGCGCGCAGGCTGGCCGAGGCCGAGGGCTGGGATGCCGTCACCACACGTCGGCTGTCCACCGAGATCGAGTACAGCCAGCCGGTGCTGTACAAGCACTTCGCCGGCATGGAACAGATCGCCGACGCCGTCGCCCTCGACGGGTTCGCCGAACTCGCCGAAGTGATCCGGGCCGCGCACTCTGCCACCGGCGCGGCGGGTGACACCCTGACCCGGGTGGCACACGCCTACCTGGATTTCGCCCGTGACAACCCGGCGGTCTACGACGCCATGTTCACCCGCACGACCGCTTTGCAATTCGCCGCCCAGGACACACCGCTCCAGCTTTCGGAGTCCTTCGCCGCGTTGCATCAAGCGGTTGGCGCGGTCGCCGGCGAACAGGACGCGGACACGCTCACCGAGGTGTTCTGGGCCGCGCTGCACGGGCTGGTCATGCTCGGCCGGACCGGACGACTGCGTCCCGAGTACGAGGCGGACCGCGTCCAACTGCTCGTCAGTGAGTTCACCCGCGGACGAGAAACGACGGCATGAAAGGTGGCTCCCGGAAAGCCTTCCGGGAGAAGGCTGCCGGCGTGACGGTCAGCCACGCTGCGCCAGCCGATTGGCGCACTGTTTGGCAAAAGGAAACCTATGGCGAGCTCAGGAAATCCGTTTATTGTGGAACGGTCGTGTTCGCCGCGCGAAGGAGCCGCCGACGGTCAACAGAGGCAAGACCCCACCGACCGAGCCGCTCACGCCTGGCGAACGCCGTGCGATGCGGATAGCGGTCGTCGTTTTCGTCGGGGCTATTGCCGCCGGCTCGACAGCATGGGTTTTGACCGACCACTCGTCGGACCCCTACGACCGATCCGGTGATGGCTGCGTGAATGTCACGTTCGCGAGTTCGATGGGCGGCGCACTCCAGCACGCATGTGGTACCGCCGCGCGTGACTGGTGTCGCGCCGTCTACGCGCAACATGACGCCCACGCTGAAGCGGTTCAGGCTCAATGTCGCGTCGCGGGGATTCTGCCGTAGGGCGGTGCCGGCTCGTGACCAGCGAGCCTGCCCCACTCGGAAAAACCCCGAACCTAAGTTAGGTTCGGGACTATTCCGATGTCCTGAGACATCACATCGGCCGAATTGCGTTGTCTTCTAATAGCTCTCGGAGTCATCTGACCAGCGAGGACCGTCGCTGGCCGTCCCCTGCCGACTCCCCGCATTCTCACTAGTTGAGACACGTCCGTGACAACGTTTGCTTTCGCGCGCTGATCAGGGCGTCTTTGTCGGCGAAGTAATGATAGAGCTGCGACCTGCTGGTTTTACAGTGCCGCAGAAGATTTCTGCTTTCGGTCGACCCTCAACAATCGCCGGCGGATTCCCGCGCGGGCGACCGGTGGTATCCGATTCATAACCACTAAGTAAACGATGATCGGGATGAATAAAGACATAACCAAATGCTGGGGTTCGCGGGACGTTGACCGTGTAGACGCAACCTCCTCGACACACCCTTGGTGCGCGTGAGTTGCGCATCCGAGCCAGCAATGGCGCACGAGTTGTAACCGCTCCCCTCGCATCCGTCCGCCCCATTGCGTTCCGATATGCCGACGGCGGTCGAAAATTGACCCCTTTTCGTCGGGCGGGTTCTAACGACACGGGGTTAGTTTTCAGGCGACGCCGACACGATACGAACGCCTGCAGTAGCCATTGCGCGGAGAGGTCGGAGACTAACTGGCCCGAGAGGCCGCTGCGACAGCGGCCGCGCCGAGACGGCGACCAGAAAGGCTGATTGAGATCGTCTTCCCGCGCCTCACCCCGGGCGGAATCCTCAGTCCTCCGGGCACCGGAGATAGTCGACCGAGCCACGGCCACATACTGTTCCGTCGGATTCAGTCCGTCGTGGGTCCACCGCTGCAAAACGCGGGACCGTGTGGCGTTCTCCGGTTCGCGCCGAATGCCGTCAGAGACTCGATGGCCGGACGCTCTGGCCCCTGGTTAGGAATGTCGCGACAGGGCACTTTCGCAGGGCCATCGTTCGCCGCATTTAGCACAAACCAAAGGTTCGAGGCCCGGATCATTTCCCCACGCGAGCTGGCTGAGGACTTCGAATAGCTCGACGCCCGCTCCGACCAGATTGCTGTAATAGGCTGGCTGATGTGTCACATTCGGCGCCACGTCGCAATCAGGGCACTCGTCTGACTTCCGCTGGGTCTCAGGAACTAGCCGCGACTCGCTGACACCGAGCCGGCGCGCCACTTCAACCCCTACCTGTTCCTCGTGGACTTCACAGCAGCCAACAACAAGGCGGGGCATGAAATGGCGCTCAGCGAGCTGTCTTTGAGCAGCACAGCGAGGTCCCACGCCCGCACCTACGGCCACTGCCACGACATGCGTAGCGGGCCGATCACAGAAGCTGCACCAGTCTCCGACTTCGTAACCGAGAATCTCCATCAGGCAGTGTCCTCGCTCTCTTCAGATGCGCTAAGGCTTTACGACCGATTTATCTTCCTAGAGGATCACCTCGCGATGCCGCGCACGTCCCGCGAATGGCAGGGCGCGCCGCCTCTGCGCGCCGACTAATGGCTGGACGCCATCGTCGGAATTTGACGACCCACCACGACTTTTACCCGGCGACTTGGCACGCCGCACGGACGTCGGCGACGGCGTCGGATGTTCGGCAGGCCACCGCAGCCGGTCCTACATCGAAATAGTCGGAACCTTCCACTACCGTGAGCACTAGCCTCACAGCGAGGCGAGACGGGAAAAGGACGTGAACACGCATACGTGCAGTCTGCAGGCGGGCCCTCAGGCAAGCGTCGAACTCGTGGACTTCACGTCGGCTCACGCCGACGCGGTGACCGCGCTGTTCTGCGACGTGCCTCGGCTGTACCCGGATGGCGATCGGTGGCTCCGGTCACGACTGCGCGACGCGAGCGACGGTCGCGCGAGGTGCACTCTCGTGACTCGCGGAGGCATCCTGGCTGCTGGGGCGATCGAGACATTCAAGAGCAGCGGCCGAGTAAAGCTCAGCACCTTCTTAGTCGACCCGCGATTCAGAAATGCCAGCATTGGAGCCTACCTCCTGAACCGGCTAGCCAATCGATGGGCGGCGGAGGACGTCGACGAGGTCTACGTGACGATCGCGGATAAGGTGTTTCCCACCGCGCGGTCGACGTTCGAGCGCGGTGGCTTCACCACGACCGCCCTCGAACGGAATCGCTATGGCGCTGAACGCCACGAATATGTGATGGCGGCATTGCCCAAAATCTCATATTAGTTATGACATCCAATGACGCCAGCTGCGCAGGCCCGCGACTGTCCGACCGTGGTCGATCCATGACCGTACGCACGAGCGGGTTGTCGGTCGGTCACCCCCCCTCGAACGGGTGGTGAAGTGGGATATTTCGCAGTACTCAAAAGCTCGGACACCGACCAATTCAAGATCGGGCGCTGCCACCTGAACGTATGGGTTGTGTCGGGTCTTGTGCCCGGGCGGCACCTCCTCTACTTCGACGTCGGTGTCGAGGTACAGGCATCCGGCAGCAATCCTGTGAGCTCCTTTCAACTGCTGCTGCCGTTCCGCGTCGAGGTTGGGATGACGCGAGACGCATTCATCACATGCCAGGACCTCTTTCCCAACATCGTCGAACAGTCGACCGCGGAACTCATCTTCGGCGGACCGGTGAGCGTCACGACCGCTGGTCCGAACGGGCGCGATTATCAACTCACATCTGCTACTGCGCCTCCCCTCACGGTCGCCCGTATGGATGTGACGCGCGCGAAGGCCGTGGCTGACTTTAAGGAAGACGATGACTGCTCGCTGTACGAGTTGTACCCTCAGGCACCCGTCGCCGTTGGCGAGGCAAAGTACTTCAGGATGCGCTTCCGCGTCTTTCAGACCGAGCCAATATGGAATCCCAAGCACTACTTGGGTGGCGTCGTGGTTGACCTGCGCATGTGTGACGTTCGCGAGAGCAGGCATGTCGACCACGAAGCTCAACTACGACCTCGCATCGTCGAAATTCAGCGATCGGATATTTTTCTCATGGCCCCGGAGAACTATCAGCTGGCGCATTGCAGTCCCGAGACCAAGTACATACGAGTACTGGAACCATACGCCTGGCGCGCCTACCTCGCGGGAGCCGCATTCAGGCCTGGACCCACGCGCTACCTGGTGTATTCGTGGCGCAGTCGCGCCGATGCGCGCGGCAATGACGTTCCAATCGACCAAGACGCACCGTACAGAGTATTCGCTGATTTCAACCGAAGTCGTTTTTCCTCCACGTGGTCGTCAATCATTGGCATCATCTTGGCGGCGGCACTGCTGCTCGGCTGCGTCAAACTTGGCCAATTCTGTCTGAGTGAATATCGCGCCCATCACATCCGGGTGACCGCGCTGCTCACCATCTTCGGCCTCACCACGCTCGCCGGCGTTACTGGACTACTGAAACGCGTAGTCAACTGGGCCGTCACGCGAGCCATCGGGCCACGCCGATACATCCGGTTCGCCGAACGAATGGGCCTGCAGACGATGCTGACTTGGAGCAAGAAGTAGCGATGGAACGAGTCCGAATCCGATGGTTCCTAGCACGTACGAACGCAAGCGAGGGCGGGAAGTGCTCATAATCTTGACGGGGCCTTCACACAGCGGAAAGTCCACTGTCGCAGAGGCGTTGACACGTCGCATAGCCTCGCTGGCCGTCGTCAAGTACGACCAATTCTTCTTCGAAACCCTTGGAGCCCTGCACAACAAAGAGCCTGGGATCGACGACTTTGCGATCGCCTATGACCTTATGCTCAGCACCGTTCGCAGGTTGATCGCCCGACGGCGTCCGACCGTCCTGGAATCGACATTCACAAGGGTGACCCGTCTGAATGAGACGTCAATCCACGAAATCGAATTCGCCGATGCACTGGCAATTGAACCGGGTGCGCAAGCTTTCCAACTCTTCACATCGTGGAACGTGATCGAGAGACGGTCGAAAGAAACTAATCGGCTCAGCGAGTGGGTGGTCAGGGGAACGTGGGAGGCTCACGCCAAACCGTGGGCCAACTGCGTCAGGCTCGATGGCTCAGACGATGCCTCGTCATTGGCAAACGACATCCTCGTAAAAATCAAGCATGCGGACGATATCAAGGACGACCAGTGTCACTGAAAGACGACCGTGAGCGACCAACCAACGTCGTCGTTCATTCGACGGCAATTACCGTCTCCGAATTCGTTAACTGGGCCGACCGTCAGGCAGATGTTGTCGCGAAGTTTGTTGGACTGGATCGAGACAGCCCGACACTGCTTCTGGCGCAAGCCGTCAAGCTCAGCGAGGAAGTTGGTGAGCTACACGCGAAGATCCTTGGCCATATTGGCATGCAGCGCCCCCACTCAGAACGATCTTTCGACATCGACGCCGTGGGAGCGGAAGTGGCCGATGTGACAATCTGCGCTGTGGTGCTCTCGCAATTGTTAGGTCTCAACTTCGAGGCGGCACTTGCGAACAAATTGGACGTCGTGAACCACCGGTCCGCGAGCCCGCCGAGCGACGACGGCTGACCATGACGCGGACGTTGATCGGGTCGCGTTTGGGCTTTGCGGCTGTGACCGAGTTCTTTGATATCGACGGCCTGAGCCTGCTGCGGCATCTGCAGCGAGAAATCGGCTGCCTGGCGCGCCAGGAAGTCCTGTTTCCCTATGGCGGCCAGTCCCTGACCATCGAGTAAAGGGTGTGCACAACCGAACAACCACCGGCCGAGGTTGACCGCATCCGTTGCCGGGTGCCAAGTGATGCTCGGTTCGTGGCCGGTGTGCATCGGTAGTGACCTTCTCCGGTCTGACAAGATCGAGTTCACCCTGCTGCCCGCGCCGATAATCGCCGAGTCCTACGGCGCCGGGGTGGCTGTCAAGGCTCGGCGCGCGGGTGTGAATCCGAAGGTGATCAGCGAGCGCATCGGGCACGCCAATGTCGGTTTCTTCCTGGAGACCTACGCGCACGTCTTAGCCAACGACGATCGCGACGCGGCCGAGCAGGCCGCTGGGTTCTTGCTCGGTGACGCGTGCGAGTCCGACGACGCCGACTCCGACGATCAACCCGCAATCTCCGATCTGGACTAATATAACTCTGAGGTTATACTAGTGTCGACCACCTGGGACGTGATTCTGCTGGACGAGGTCGAACGCTGGTTTCTTCGCACTGAATGACGACGAGATGACTGCCGTGACTGGCGCCATCGATCTTCTCGAAATCGAAGGCCCGGCGTTAGGCCGACCGACGGTGGACAGAGTGAAGGGATCGAAGTTTCACAGCATGAAGGAGCTGCGGCCGGCGGGCACCAGCATCCGGATACTGTTCATCTTCGATTGTCGAAGGCAGGCGATTCTGCTGCTCGGCGGCAACAAAGCCGGGCGCTGGAAAAGCTGGTAAGACAAGAACATTCCGATCGCCGACAAGCGATACGAGAACTGGCTGGCGGGAGGCGAGGGCGATGGCACGACAGTGGCGTGAAATCCGCTCTGAGGCAGTCGCATCGGGGCGCGTCGACCCCGCACGCGCAGATGCCGCACGCGAGGCGATGCACGACGCCGTCCAGGCCCAGCGCCTGACCGATATTCGTAAAGCACATCACGCTCGTCAATCCGATGTTGCTGCACTGATGGGTGTTTCGCAGGCGTGGGTGTCGAAGCTGGAGAGCGGAGATCTGTCACACACCGAACTGGGGACGTTGCAGTCGTACGTGGCTGCGCTTGGCGGGAGTCTCCGGGTCGTCGCCGAGTTTGGCGAGGGGTCCGTGGAGTTGACCAGCTGACGACAGCCACTCTGCTTTGCGGTGGTGCTGCTCGACTTCAGGACCTGAACGAATTCTCGGTGCACGGCGTAGGTTCCCGATTCCCCTATCCGTCAACTCGACCGTGACCCACCGCAACGTGCGGTGTCCCGAAACTTGTCATGCGCAATTCGTCCATGGATCTATCAACCATGGATCTGTCAATTTTCGAACGCTGATATTCTCAGGCGCCGACGGTGACGCCAACCTCGCCGAGGTCATTGACTTCTCACAGCTGGTCGACCCGCGGCGTGTAACACCGACGACTACGGAGGCGCCGCAATGTGCGGTCAGCTGGAGGAAGTCTAGAGCGCGCGACCCGCGCTGCGGCCAGAATTTGTCGGCAGCTCGGGCTAGTTTTGTGACCGTGGCAGCACGACGCAACTACGTGGGATCCAGGCCCGAGGCTGGAATCCTGTGTCACCTGTGTCGCGCATCGACGGCCCTGACGAAAGCTCACATTCCGCCCCAATGCTCGGGCAACTCGGGTAATCGGGTAGTCCGGATGCGCCCCTATATTCGCGACGGTGTCATGCGGCACGAAACCCCGTTGGACGGAGGATTGTGGCTCAGAACGCTATGCCATCAATGCAATCGGCTTGCCAGCTTGTATGACGATGCGTACCGCGACTTCACAGTCGGTGTCTCTAGACACAATCGAATGACAACCGCTTCCTGGTCGTTGCCTATCACCTCGGGAGGAGTTCCGGCTGTTCACATCTCGCCTGGCCGGGTCGCTCGTTCGGTAATGCTCGCGATGGTCGCGCTTGCACCATCGATGAACATCGTTCACAGCTCGTTCCTTGACGAATTGCATCAGGATGGCGATGACTTATGCCTCCCAGCCGGTACTCAGCTACGCGTGGCCCGCGTAACACACCTTGCGTGCAGAATCTCCAGCGCATATTCCATGATGCGGGTGGCAGGCGCCCGACAAAACTATGACGTATTTGCCGAGATCTGTTTCTCTCCGCTTATTTGGGCGCTGTGCACACCTGCGCCGACCTCACTAGGTCCGGCGCTCATCGACCAAGAGGGTTGGGGCGACGCGACGGATTGGATCAGATATGGCCGGACCGTAGAGCGAGCAGACCTGCGCAGCGTTCTCAAACGCCTGCCTCTGACAACCCACCCAACGCTGCGAAATCGAGACGAATGGGTCGAGCTTTCGGCCAGTGGCACATCCTACGTTCTTGAGGGGCGAATTCGAGCGTGAAGACACGGCGTGTGTCCGCAAGAACTGGCCGATAAATCGGCCATGATTGGTTTGTGCGATTCGGCGACGTTGAGATACCCAGAGATCTGGTCAACGCGCATAAAGCGAACAACTTAGTCATCTTCGTAGGCGCCGGCGCCTCCATGGGAAGACCGTCGAACCTGCCGAGCTTCTTGGGGCTGACCGAGATCATCCGCGACGAAAGCCAATTGGCTGACGTCATTGGACGAGTCCATGACGAGCCACTTGACGAGGTCATGGGCGAAATGGAAAACAAGCACGACGTGGACGTTCACCTCCGGGCAGCGATGCACACGGCCAGGCGGTCTTCGCTGCCGAACGCCCTCCACGATGCCATCTGCCAATTGAGTCGCTCCAGCGGCGTTCGCATCGTTACCACGAATTACGACACGCACTTGTCGGCCAAGTTGAGCTCCGTGGTCGAATCGTATTTGCCGCCGGCCCTACCACTTGGCAACGACTTCACCGGCCTTGTCTACCTGCACGGCTCAGTCACCCAACACCCCAAGAACCTGGTCGTTACCGCAGGCGACTTCGGCCGCGCGTACCTCACCGAAGCGTGGGCAACTAGATTTCTTGAACGCATGTTCGCCACTTACACAACAGTATTCGTCGGATACAGCCACAACGACGTCATTATGAAGTATCTCGCGCGGGGGCTAGGTCCGCATACCAAACCGCGCTTTGCTTTTACCCACCAACCCGATTCAGGTATGTGGAACCAACTGGGCATCACACCGGTGGGATACTCGCCGGTCAACAACCATAGTGCCCTCACAACCGCCCTGCGCGGCTGGGCGCAGCGAGCGTCCAATGGCCTTCTTGACCACCAGCGCCAGATCAGATCCATCATTGAGGGGAAGAAGCCTCAGGATCTAACTCCTGACGAAGCGTCGTATCTTGACTCCGTCCTCGCAGATGAAAATACGGTCCAGTTCTTCTGCGGTTACGCTCAAGATGCCGCGTGGCTGGACTGGATCGTGGACCAGCCTGAGTTTCGGATTCTGTTTGACGACAAGGCAACAGCTACCACATCCGCCACCTGGAGACTAGCGAGTTGGTTTGCGAAGACATTCATTGCACCGGGTACATCTGCGAAAGCGTTGGCAGTATGTCGCCATTTCAACTCTCACTTCAGTCAGATTCTTTGGGAG
Organism: Mycobacterium sp. NGS54; assembly: GCF_059812465.1. Classification (NCBI taxonomy): domain Bacteria; kingdom Bacillati; phylum Actinomycetota; class Actinomycetes; order Mycobacteriales; family Mycobacteriaceae; genus Mycobacterium; species Mycobacterium sp. NGS54. The sequence goes on from NZ_JCALCS010000001.1 coordinate 452,534, forward strand.
GCGATCGCCCGGCGCTTAACTTCGCTTCGGCGAGCCGAGTCCCATAGCGTAGATAGTGGGCCTTGGCTCGTTGCGCTGACCCGTTCTGCGCCCACGCACTCAATGGTCTTTCTCGGCATGCTCCTATCTCAATGCCAGCTACCCGACGAATTAGAATCCGCAACACTGTTATTCGCCTACCTGTCGGATCCACAGATCGTCACCGTCACAACGATTTTTGGAGGTATGCGTGGTGAAGTTCGCTTGCGCGGGGACCGACGCCAGCTCCACGACGCCTGGGACGACATCTTCAAGCCGGCATTGGAGATTTCCGCAAGTGAGCTGCTGCCGATCGTCGATCAACACCTCAGGAAAGCCCAACGAAGTGCCAACCTAAACGATGAGGCAAAGGAGCGCCATGCACTCGGCACGTCAATCCACCCAATCGCGACGGTTTCGAGTGGCGGCTACGCTGAGGATCTCGATCTTCTTGTCGAGGTAGCACGCGACTGCATGGAATCACTCCTCAACGTGCATCCTGAAGAAGCGACTGCGCAGCTCTCGACTTGGGCCTCGTCCGACGTTGTGCTACTCAAGCGCCTGGCCATCCACGGGTGGACCATCAGGGAGGACGTAAACGCAAGGGCAAAGGCAAGTTGGCTCGCGAAGCTAGAGGTCATTCTGGACCACGACTACGTCAGCGAGGTAACGCCACTACTGCTGGCTGTGATCAGCAGTAACGACGAGGATGCGTTGCAAATTGTCTTGGAAGACATGCTCAGCCATGCGACCGATGACGAATACACGCTGCGAAGGGCACTCAGGACGCTCCACTGGATGCGCGAGCAGAAGCCATCGAAGCCGATCGACCATGCGCTCTCGACCTTGACACAACGCCACCCGGATTTACAGCAGCTTTTGGAAGCGATGGAATCGGCTTCGACCCCAAGCGCGCCGCCCCTGACCCCCGCGGATGAGTTGGCACTCCTCCTGCAGTCAAACGACTTGAACGGTGTCGCAAGACTTCTAGATGAGTACGCGGGACAAGATCCACCACCCGATGAGTACGGCTGGGATGGCATGCAGAGAACACTTGCCAACACCGTATCCAGCACTCCCTCAATCGGATTCGATCTCTTGGATACTTTCGATGAGGGCACCCCGCTCCGGCCAATCGCGGAGACATCAGTGGTCAGGGGATGGTCGACAGCAGCCGTTGATAACGAAACCGCCGACCTAATACTCCGCACCACGTCATCTCTCAACATAACCGAAACCACAGATGACGTCGCTCGCATGCTCGCCGGATTTCGCAATGATGTATCGCCGGTAAGGTGGGCACAATTTCGTTCTAGTCGCACGCTGGCTCGACGTTGCTGGGCCGCAATTGATACCAAAGACGCCGGAGGGGAAGACGACTGGGTCCACCGTGCCTTCAACTCGCCAGCAGGACAGCTGATGATCTACTGGATGAGTGCAGCTGAGAACGATGGTCAAATGACGGAGGAACTGTCTACCGAGCTGACTACAATGCTGACTTGCGGCGATGCGCGAGCAGACCTGGGCGAAGTCATCGTCGGCCATGAGGTGTCCTTCCTCTACTCCCTAGACCCCGACTGGGCCAAAGACCACATACTCCCCCTGTTCGACTGGAGCGACCCCGACCGAGCGCAGAGGACATGGAGCGGATATCTCCAAGGCGGCAGAATCAATCGGTCGCTACTTGAAGCGGGTCTACTCGACGGGATTATCGAAACGGCAGCCAATGTCAGTCGCATACCAAAACGGCTACGGCACAGCCTTTTCAACGTGCTGGCTCAAATCGCTCTCCACACAGATGGGAATGACAACTCGTGGATACCCCGACTGATAAGAAAATCAAACGTTGACAGCCGGGTCGCATGGGCAACTGAGATAGCCAGCGACTTGAGCTCTATGAGCCAAGACGACATCGAGGTGCAGTGGGATCGCTGGATGGAGCGGTATTGGTCGAGGCGACTGCAGAGCGTGCCCCGTCGAATGAACTCGCAAGAGGCATCAGCGATGGCCCCGTGGGTCATTTATCTCGGGCAGTCATTGCCGACGGGCGTCGACTTAGTTCTTCAACATCCGGCAGGATTCATGGAACACTCGCCGATCCTGCACGATCTCGGTGAAGCCCGCATTGCGCAGGATCCGGAAGCAATCGCAAACCTGGTCGCCCATCTGTTATCAAATACTGAACTGCCCTACTACGGCATCGGCCTGTCAGACGTCGTTCGGTCGTTACGCAATCTCGACGCTCCTGAAGGTCCACTTGCCCGGATCGCTGAACACGCCTTTCGGCTCGGACTGTCCCTGGATGACGACTAGCGAACGGCTGTTCCGCCCTAATCACTCCACCCCACTACTTCGCCCGATAACTATCAGCTAGGTCGGTCGCATCCTGCGTCAGTCGTGACCGAGGCAACCCGCGCCTATTCGCATGGATGAGTTACACGGTCCACATCGGTCGCCGAACACGCGTCCCCCGCGGCGTTCGACGTGACACCGTCATCAATTAACCCAGCGCGCTGCCAGCGCCGAATCGGGGTGCCCCGGCCTGCCTCCATCACCCAGACCCTCCAATCCGCAGCGGTGCGCACGTCGCCGCGCAGGTGCGCAGCTTGATGTGCGGCTCTCATGCTCGCAGCAGCACTCGCCCAGGCCCCCATTCACACGCTGCAGATCAGCGGTAGCCCGCGAGCCGCCGCGGAGGTGGCGAACCAATTCAACGGCTACCGACTCTTGGTTCCCATGCGGACGGCGTGCTCACCTCTCCTAGCGTCGTTGCGTTGCGCCGAGGTGTTCCCAATCCGTTCCCACAGATCATTAGCTTTGCGAATGTTCCCAAAAGTGTTCCCATCGGGCATGAAAATGGCCCCCGGAGAAGTCTCCGGGGGCCATTTCACCTGGTAGCGGGGACAGGATTCGAACCTGCGACCTCTGGGTTATGAGCCCAGCGAGCTACCGAGCTGCTCCACCCCGCGTTGGTAAATGACAGGTTACCGAACGCGCGTCGCGGCGGCCAAATCGCGGGCTGACCAGCTCGTTTTCACCGGCGCACCCGCGCCGTCAGCTCGCCGAGGCGCGCGAAGTCGCGCGCGGGCTGCAGGCCGACCATCAATCGCCCGTCGACCAGCCAGGCCGGCGTGCCGTCAACGCCGCGGTGCCGCGCGACCCACTCGGCCTGTGCGACGGACGCCGCCGCGCTGCCGTCGGACAGGGCGGCGTGCAGGCGGCCCACGTCGGCCCCGGCCCGGAGGGCGTGCCTGTCGACGACGGCCTGATCATCGATGTCCTCGCCGAAAACGAAGTGCGCGTCGAACAGCCGGCGGTGCAGTTCGGCGAACGCGTCGGGCTGATTGAGCCGCGCCCACTCGGCGACCGCCAGCGCCCTGCGACTGTGCGGTATCCGCCTAGGCAAGTGCAGGGGCATCCCCACCGCTCGGGCCTGCCGCTCGATCAGCGCGTGCCTGGGCCCGTGGCCGAACCTCATCGGCACGCCGCCGGGCGGCATGCCCGGGTGCGCCTGGAACGGCAGCAGGACCACGTCGAACCCGGCCTCGACGAGGATGGCCGTCCGGTGCTGCCCGACATAGGAGAACGGGCACGCGAAGTCGTACCAGTGCAACACCGTGCGTTCGTCGTAGTAGGGCTCACTCATCGTTTCCTTCCCGGCGCGGCGAGGATTCCCGGATCAGCGCTTCGGTGGCCCGCGTCAGCAGGCCGGCGGCGTGGGTGGTGCAGCGCCGAAGGTCGGGTTCCAATTCGTTCAGGGTGCGGACGGCGGCGAAGCCGGCCGCGCGAGCCTGGGCGCCAGTCAGGGTCGACACCCCGGCGATGGCGAACGTCGGAACGCCGTGCCGGTGGGCACGCCGGGACACGCCGACGGGCGCCTTGCCGCGCAGGGATTGGACGTCGAGCGATCCCTCCCCGGTCAATACCACCCTGGCGCCCAACAGGTTTCGGTCCAGCTCGATGAGTTCGAGGATCATTTCGATGCCGGGACGCATGCGGGCACCCAGGACGGACAGCGCTGCGAAGCCGACGCCGCCCGCGGCGCCGGCGCCGGGTTGGTTTCGGCAGTCGGTGCCGGTCGCCCGGTCGACGATATCCGCCCATCGGGACAGGCCGCGGTCGAGCGCGGCCACCTGGTCGCCGTCGGCTCCCTTCTGGGGCCCGTAGACGATCGCGGCACCGTTCGGGCCGCATAGCGGGTTGTCCACGTCGGCGGCGAGTGTGAAGGCGCTTCGCCCGATGGCGGGATGCAGCCCGCTCAGGTCGAGCCGATCGGCCCGCGCCAGACCGTGTCCGTCGGGCGGGACCGAGTTCCCATGGTGGTCAAGGACTTCGGCACCCAGCGCGACGAGCATGCCGGCGCCGCCATCGGTGCTCGCGCTGCCCCCGACGGTGACGACGATGTCGCGGCAACCGTCGTCGAGCGCGCGGCCGATCATGCTGCCCAACCCGTAGGTGGTGGCGGTCATCGGCGCCGGCGTCGCGGACGGCAGCCGCTGCAGGCCGCACACGTCGGCCAGCTCGATGACCGCGCGCCTGCCCCTGCGCGCGTAAGCGGTGTGCACCCCCGCGCCGGTCGGTCCGCTGACATAGGCGGGCATGCGCTCAAATCCGGTGGCCAGGACGGCATTTAACGTGCCCTCCCCGCCGTCGGCGACGGGGCAGGCGACGATGGTCGCCCGCGGGTCGGCCCGCCACACGCCCTGCTCCATCGCCCGCGCGGCCTCGTCCGCCCGCAACGATCCCTTGAACTTGTCGGGCGCCAAGACGATGTGGCCGCCCATCAAACGACCATCCAGCCGAGCCACGGGGTGCTCTGCAGGTACACCAGGACACACATCAGGGCCAGCAACAGCAGGCTCCACTTGAACACCGTGCGGAACAGGTCGCCCTCTTTGCCCTTCATCTGCACCGCCGCGGTGGCGATGACCAAACTCTGCGGCGAGAGCATCTTCCCGATCACGCCGCCCGACGAGTTGGCCGCCGCCAGCAGGGTCGGGCTGAGGCCGGCCGCGTGCGCCGCGCTGACCTGCAGCACTCCAAAGAGCGAGTTGGAGGAGGTGTCGGAACCGGTGACCGTGACCCCCAGCCAGCCGATGATCGGCGAGACGATCCCCAACAGGCCGCCGGCGCCGGCGATCCACAGGCCCAGCGTGGTGGTTTCGCCGGACAGGTTCAGCAGGTAGGCGAGCGCCAGCACCAATCCGACGGTGATTGCGGCGCTGCGTAATTGGAGCGCCGCCTGCACGTATGCGCGTCCCGCCTGGCGCGGGGAAGTGCGCAGCACGAGCATGGTGAGCAGGCCGCTGACGAGAAGCAACGTGCCCGCGGCGGCAAGGAAGTCGAGCTTGTAGGTGGTCAGCGGCGAGGCCTTGTGCGCCGCGTTGGCGACGTGCAGGCCGGGCCAGGAGACGCTGGTGCCGCCGCGCTTGAGCAGCGCGGTGAACGGCTTCCACATTGACAGCGAGAAGATCACGGTGACCATCACGTACGGCGCGTACGCCAGCAGGATGTCCTTGCGGGAGTCGGCCACCTCCTCGCGCACCCCGCTCGCCGGCTTGGCGGTCAACACCGATCCATTCGGAAGCACGGCGTGCGGGCGGCTCAACGGCCCTGCCGCGCCTTCGGTTTCGCTCCCGCCCGCAACTTCCGCGCCGTCCAGCGGGACCTTCGGGCGCCAGACCCGGAGCAGCAGCACGATGGAACCGGCGCTGATGATCGATCCGGCGATGTCGGTGAGCTCGACGGAAAAGAAGTTGGAGCAAAGGAATTGGACGATCGCATAGACGCCGCCGCCCATCGCGGCCGCCGGCCACGCCTGCTTGAGGCCGTTGCGGCCGTCGACCATGAAGATCAGGATGAACGGGACGATGCACGCCAGGATCGGGGTTTGCCGCCCGACCATCGCGCCGAGCGTGTCGAGGGGCAGCCCGGTCACCCCCGACAGCGCGACGATCGGAATCCCCAAGGAAGCGAAGGCCACCGGGGCGGTGTTGGCCACCAGCGCCACGGCGGCGGCCTTCAGCGGCGAGAAGCGCAGCGCGACCAGCATCAGCGACGTGATGGCCACCGGGGTTCCGAAGCCGGCCAGGCCCTCGATGAGCGCACCGAAGCAGAAGGCCACGATGACGGCCTGAATCCTATGGTCTGGCGAGATCGACGCCATGGACCTGCACAGCACGTCGCGATGGCCGGTCTGCACGGTCAGGTTGTAGATCCAGATCGCGTTGAGCACCAGCCACATAATGGGAAACATGCCGTAGGCGAACCCGAGCGCGGCCGAGTCGGCGACCTGCGCCGCGGGCATGTGATAGACCCCCCACGCGATCAGCGCCGCCGTGGCGACCCCGACGGCGGCCGCGATGGGCGCCCGCACCCGGAGGCCGCCCAGCAGGACGAACATGATGGCCAGCGGCACCGCCGCGACCGCGGCGCTCCAGCCGAGGGAATGGGCGACGGGCGTGTAGTCGGGCTGAAACATTTAGAGCACCACCCCGGGGTTGAGGATGTTCCGCGGATCCAGGGCCGCCTTGATGCGCCTGGTCAGTTCCATCACGTCGGGGCCCACCTGATCCGGCAGCCAGGCCTTCTTGAGCCGACCCACGCCGTGCTCGCCAGTGATGGTTCCGCCGAGTTCGATTGCCAGGTGCATGATTTCGCCGAAGGCCAGGTGCGCGCGCCGGGACTGGTCGGCGTCGGTGGGGTCGTGCACGATCAGCGGATGGGTGTTGCCGTCGCCGGCATGCGCGATGACCGCGCAGACGATGCCACGCCGGTCCGCGATGGCTTCGATGCCCTCGATCAGCGCCGGTAGCGCCGGCAGTGGCACGCCGACGTCTTCGAGCAGGAGGTCGCCGAGGCGCTCGACGGCCGGGATGGCGAATCGTCGCGCGGCGGTGAACGCCTCGCCCTCTTTCGGGTCATCGGTGGCGAACACGTCGGTGGCCTTGGCGTGCGTGAAAGCCTGGGCGATGAATGCCATTTCGCTTTCCCGGTCGCCGGGCGAGTCGGACTGGGCGATGAGCATCGCGCGGGCGCCGAGATCCAGGCCCATCCGAAGATGGCTTTCGACCGCGGCGATCGCGGTGCGGTCCATGAACTCGAGCATCGCGGGCCGCGTGACCCGGGTGATGTTGCAGACCGCTTCGGTCGCGTCGCGCACCGAGGCGAACGAGGCCACCACGGTGCTGGCCGGCGGCTGCGGTGGCAGCAGGCGCAGCGTCAGCTCGGTGATGACGCCGAGCGTCCCCTCGCTGCCGACGAACAGCTTGGTCAGCGACAAGCCGGCCGAGTCCTTGAGGCGCGGACCGCCGAGGCGCACGACGGTCCCGTCGGCCAGGACCACTTCCAGCCCGAGAATGTAATCGGTTGTGACGCCGTACTTGACACAGCACAGGCCCCCGGCGTTGGTTGCGGCGTTGCCGCCGATGGAACAGAACTCGAACGACGACGGATCGGGGGGATACCACAGCCCGTGCTCGGCGACGGCCCGTTTGACGTGGGCGTTGATGAGCCCCGGCTGCACCACCGCGGTGCGCGTGACCGGGTCGACGTCGATGCCGCGCATCAGCTCGGTGGTGAGCACGATGCCGCCGTCGACGGCCGTGGCGCCGCCCGACAGACCTGAGCCCGCGCCGCGAGGCACGACCGGGATGCCGGCAGCGCCGGCCCAGCGCAGCACCGCCTGAACGTCCTCCGTGCTCCGGGCGCGCACCACCGCCAATGGGCGCCCGGCGTCCGGATCCTTTGCCCGATCTTGTCGATAGCTCTCGACCACGTCCGGGTCGGTGAGCACAAGCACGTCTGGGATGCCGGTGAGCACGTCACCGCCGCGTTCGTCCAGTGCCGTCATTAGCGAGTTCCATTTCGTATGTCGGAATTTTTATTTCGCGAATGTCACCGTGGCATGGCTCACGTTTGACTGTCAAAGGAAACCCCGGTTGTCAGTAAGTCCTTTCCCCAACTTCACCGTGCCTGACCGGCCGTCACCGGAAAACCGGCTCCGCGGCGGTTGACAACGGGCCCAAGGGAGGCCTTCACTGATTCCGTTATTCGACTTACCTATTTCGTATTACGAAATCGTCATCGGAGGGAAGTGCCGTGTCGCCTGCGACCTACACGGTGAACTGTTCGATCTTGTTCACCGACCTGCCCCTGCTCAAGCGGCCGGCGGCGGCCCGGGAGGCGGGCTTTGAGGCGGTGGAATTCTGGTGGCCGTTCGCCGAGGCGGCACCGCCGGACGGCGACGTGGATCCGTTCGTCCGCGCGATCCGCGACGCCGGCGTCCAGCTGAGCGGGCTGAACTTCGCGGCGGGTGACATGCCGGCCGGCGACCGGGGCATCGTGTCCGACCCCGCGTCGGTGACCGCGTTCCGGGACAGCGTCGACGTCGCGGTCGAGATCGCGAAGGCGCTCGGCACCCGGGCCTTCAATGCGCTGTACGGCAACCGCATCGAGGATTTTTCGCCGGCGGCCCAAGACGACGTGGCGGCCGAGAATCTCGCGTATGCGGCCCAGGCCGCTCAACGCATCGGCGCCACGGTGCTGATCGAGCCGGTCAGCGGCGCGCCCCGCTACCCCGTCCGGACCGCGGCGGACGCGGTCCGGGTCGTCGAGCGCGTGCGCAGCCGGTCGGGGTACGAAAACCTGCGCGTGCTGGCCGATCTCTATCACCTGTACGTCAACGGCGACGACGTGGCGGCCGCGCTGCACGCGCATGCCGACCGGGTCGGCCACGTCCAGATCGCGGACGCGCCCGGTCGCGGCGAACCGGGCACCGGCGAGATCGCGCTCGACAAATACGTCGGAATACTGCTCGACCGCGGCTACGACGGGTATATCGGCCTGGAGTACAAGCCCAGCCGGCCCGACACCTTCGACTGGCTGCCGGCTACCGACCGGGGCCGCGGCGGCGTCAACATCGAATCCCTTGCGGCACATGCGGGAACGAGGAATCAATGAGCACCATCGCTTTCATCGGGTTGGGCATCATGGGCAGCCCCATGGCGTGCCACCTGGCCCGGGCCGGCCACCGGGTCGTCGGCTACAACCGTTCGCCGGAGCGCGCCGCCGCGCTGGTCGAGGCCGGCGGGGTCGCGGCGGAGTCGATCGCGGAGGCGGTGAAGGACGCCGACATGGTGGCCGTCATGGTTCCGGACTCCCCCGATGTGCGCGACGTGTTGTCCTCGGACGGCGGGGTTTTCGCGCACGCCCAGCCCGACACCCTGGTGATCGACTTCTCCTCGATCCGCCCCGACGTCAGCAGGGAGCTGGCTGAGGAGGCGCGGCGACGGGGATTGCGCATGATCGACGCGCCGGTGTCCGGCGGGGAGGCCGGCGCCAAGAACGCGGCGCTATCGATCATGGTCGGGGCCATCGACCATGACTTCGCCGCCGCCAAGCCGATTTTGGAAATCGTCGGCAAGACGATCGTCCACGTCGGCCCCAACGGGGCGGGTCAGACGGTCAAAGCCGCCAATCAACTGATCGTCGCGGGCAACATCGAACTCCTCGCCGAGGCGATCACCTTCCTGCGCGCCTACGGGGTGGACCTCGACGCGGCGATCAAGGTGCTGGGCGGCGGCCTGGCCGGCTCGGCGGTCCTCGATCAGAAGGCCCCGAAGATGCTGGCCCGGGACTTCGACCCGGGCTTCCGGATCGAGTTGCACCACAAGGACATGGGCATCGTGACCGCCGCGGCCCGCGAGGTCGACGTCGTCATCCCGCTGGGCGCCGTCGTGGCTCAATTGATGGCGTCCGCGCTCGCCAACGGCGACGGGGCGCTCGATCACTCGGGCCTGCTACTGGGCGTCGAGCGGCTGTCGGGACGCGGGGAAAGTTAGCGCCATGACGCGGATGCGCACGGTCGACGCGGCCGTCAGGATTCTCGAGATCGAGGGTGCCACACAGGCTTTCGGGCTACCGGGCGCGGCGATCAACCCCTTCTATTCGGCCATGCGCGCCCACGGCGGGATCAGGCACGTGCTGGCCCGCCACGTCGAGGCCGCCAGCCACATGGCCGAGGGGTACACCCGCGCCGCGCCCGGCAACATCGGCGTCTGCGTCGGCACCTCCGGCCCGGCGGGTACCGACATGATCACCGGGTTGTATTCGGCCAGCGCGGATTCCATCCCGATCCTGGCGATCACCGGACAGGCGCCGGTGAACAGGCTGCACAAGGAGGACTTCCAGGCCGTCGACATCGCGTCGATCGCGGCGCCGGTGACCAAGATGGCGATGACGGTGCTGGAGCCCGGGCAGGTGCCCGGCGCGTTCGCCCAGGCGTTTCACCTGATGCGGTCAGGCCGGCCCGGCCCGGTGCTGATCGACCTGCCCATCGACGTGCAACTCGCCGAGATCGACTTCGACCCAACGGCTTACGCCCCGCTGCCCGTATACAAACCGTGTGCCGGCCCCGCGCAGATCAACAAGGCGCTCGACATGCTGCAGACGGCGCGGCGCCCGCTCATCGTCGCCGGCGGGGGCATCATCAACGCCGACGCGTGCGACCTGCTCGTCGAGCTGGCCGAGGTGCTCAACGTCCCCGTCGTGCCCACGCTGATGGGCTGGGGCGCGATCCCCGACGACCATCCCCTGGCCGCCGGCATGGTCGGGCTGCAGACCGCGCATCGCTACGGCAACGCCAGCATGCTCGAGTCCGATTTCGTGCTCGGGATCGGAAACCGCTGGGCTAACCGCCACACCGGCGGGCTGGACACCTACCGGCGCGGCCGTCGCTTCGTGCACATCGACATCGAGCCCACCCAGATCGGCCGCGTGTTCGCGCCCGACCTCGGCATCGTCTCGGACGCCAAAGCGGCGTTGGAGCTGCTGGTGGCGCTCGGGGCGGCGCGGGCCGCCGCCGGCTCGCTGCCGGACTGGAGCGGCTGGGTCGGCGCCTGCCGGCATCGCAAGGAAACCCTGCACCGCAAGACCCACTTCGACGACGTTCCGATCAAGCCGCAGCGCGTGTACGAGGAGATGAACCGCGCGTTCGGCCGCGACGTCCGCTACGTCACGGCGATCGGGCTCTCGCAGATCGCCGGCGGCCAATTCCTGAAAGTGTTCAAACCCCGGCACTGGATCAACTGCGGCCAGGCGGGACCGCTCGGATGGACGGTGCCCGCCGCGCTGGGCGTGGCCGCCGCCGACCCGACCGCCACGGTTGTCGGACTATCGGGTGACTACGACTTCCAATTCCTGATCGAAGAACTCGCCGTCGGCGCGCAATTCAACCTGCCCTACGTCCACGTGGTGGTGAACAATTCCTACCTCGGGCTCATCCGACAGGCCCAGCTGAACTTCGACATGGACTACTGCGTCTCGCTGGCCTTCGACAACATCAACGCACAGGAAACCGGCGACACCGAGCTGCCCAAGGGATACGGCGTCGATCACCGCAGCGTCGTGGAAGGGTTGGGCTGCAAGGCCATTCAGGTGACCGAGCCGTCCGGCATCGGCCCGGCGCTCAGGCGGGCGCAACAACTCGCGCGCGAACACAAGGTCCCGGTCGTGGTCGAGGTGTTCCTGGAGCGGGTCACCAACATCGCGATGGGCACCGAGATCGACAACATCACCGAATACGACGAGCTCGCGACGCTGCCCTCCGACTGACCGGCGGGCTGCTTGCCGCCGGCGCCAATTTCGTGATACGAAAAAGCGCAGGCGGGATGACGGGCCCTCGGGGCTGGATCGGAAGCGGTGATGGCTCGCGAAGCTGCACGTACGGGCGGCGTTCAGTCGGTGGAGCGGGCGTTCGAGCTGCTGGAGATCCTGGCGACCATGGGCGGTACGGGCGCGCTGGGCGACCTCGCGACGCGGGCAGACCTGCCGGCGCCGACGATCCATCGGCTCGCGCGCACCCTGCTGGGCATGGGTTACCTGCGGCAGCTGCCCAACCGGCATTATTCGCTGGGGCCCAAGCTGATCCGGCTCGGCGAGAGCGCGGCGCACCTCGTGGGCACCTGGTCGCGGCCGCACCTGCTCGAGCTGGTGGAGCGCACCGGTGAGACGGCGAACATGGCGCTGATGGACAACGACATGGCCGTCTACGTCGCACAGGTGCCCTCGCCGCACTCGATGCGGATGTTCACCGAGGTGGGCCGCCGCGTCTACCCGCATTGCACCGGCGTCGGCAAGGCGCTGCTCATGCAGCTGCCCAACGACGCGGTTTGCGCCCTGGTGGCACGAACCGGGATGCCCGCCGCGACCGAGAACTCCCACACCACCCCCAAGGAGCTGCTCCGGGACATCGAGCTTTGCCGGTCACGCGGCTACGCCGTCGACGAGGGCGAGCAGGAGGTGGGCGTACGGTGTTTCGCGGTGCCCGTGCCCGACGCGCCGTCGTTGACGGCGATCTCGATCTCCGGCCCCGCGGCGCGCGTGACGCTGAAATCCGCCACCGAGGTCACCCCGCTGCTGAAGCGCGTCGCCCGCGACATCGCCTCGGAGTTCGACAAGGAGGCGGCCGGGTAGGGCTCAGTGCGACGGCGGGTTCAGCCCGTAGCGCCGCCTGATGTCGTCCATCCATTCCGGGTTGCCGTACGTCAGACCGTATTTGTCTGCCAATTCACCGAATTCGGGCAGCGCGTGCAGGACCTTGCCGACGGGGTCGTTCGCGTGCTCGACGAGCAGCTCACCGAGCTCGCGGAAGTAGTTTTCGAATCCGCCGGGGGTGATGATCTCGATGATGCGGCCGGGCTCGCTGCCGGCGTTCCACATCGCGTGCATCTGCCCGCGCGGCTTGGTGATGTATCCACCCGGACCGAGAACCACCTCGCTGTCGTCGGAGCGGAAGCCGATCTCGCCCGCCAGCACGATCGAATGCTCGTCTTCGCGGGTGTGCCGGTGCGCGGCGGTGAGGACGCCGACGGCGAAGGGGTGTTCGACGATGGACACCTCTCCGCCGTTGTTGCGGCTGGACAGCTTGAACACCGCACCGAAACCGGGGAGGGCTACGGAATCGCCCTCACCGGGCTGGACGACCGTGACCGGGATGCCATTCGCCTCGACCATCTGCTCACCCTCCCGTTTTCGGCTTCATCCCACGGCGGCCAGGCCGGTCGTCATGTCGTCTTGAGGCGACCATAGCGGTTGCGGCACCTCGACACCGAACGGCGCGTCCCAGTGGTTCCGAGACGAAACCTCGTGCACGGGGCGACGATTGGCCGCCACACCCCACTTACCCAGTGGGTAGCCGAGGGTCAGCATGGCCGACATCTTCCAGCCCTCCTCGACGGGCACACCCAGCATCTCGTTCACCTTGTCCCGGAAGTTGTTGAGCACCATCGTCATGACGCCGCCGATGCCCTCGGCGCGGGCGGCGAGCAGGGCGCTCCAGATCGCGGGGTAGATGTTGGCGCCGCCGAGATCGTCGATCGCGAACACGAAGAGCAACAGGGGAACTTCGTCGAAGTGGTCGGCCAGGTAGTTGCCGGAGCCCTTGATCCGGCGCATTGTCTCGGCGTGAGCGCTGAGGTCCGCGCCGGGCCCGGGCACGACCATCGGCCCCTGCCCGGTGCGGAACTTCTCGTATTCGAGGGCGCGGGACTGCCGGAACAGCTCGCCGAACTCGTGGATGAGCTTGGGATCGTCGACCGCGAGAAAGTGCCACCGCTGGGTGTTGCCGCCATTGGGCGCCCGGACGGCCGCGTCGAGGATGCGGGCCTGCACGTCCAGGGGGATCGGGTCCGGCCGCAACCGCCGCATCATCCTGGTCGTGTACAGCGCCTCGTGGATCTCCATTTGTCCGCTCCTTTCCGTTATTCGGGCCAGCTGCTGCTGAGAATGAGATCGACCATGTTCCCCCGGTTGAAGGTGGGGTCGAAGTGCGCGAGCACGTCGGCGTTCATCGTCCCGAAGGTCGTGTCGGGTCGATGCTTCATGCCGTCGTTGAAGGCCGCCAGGATGCGGTTCTTGAAGTCGGGACGCGGGTGGGCGGCGGTCACGGCGTCGACAGCCTCCGGGGCCAGGGCCTCGAGCCCGACGCCGACCACGTCGGTCTTGACACCGGCTGCGAGCAAAGCGGTTTCGGGGTCCAGGCGTGCGGGAACTTCGGGCGTCGAGTGCAGGGCGATGCCGAGCCACACCTTGTCGGCGTCGGACTGTCCGACGCCGCGCTCGAGCAGGAAGTCGCGCGCCGCGTCGGCGCCGTCCAGCTCGAAGCGCTGGGTCGAGGCGCCGTAGCGCGCGCTGAGGCCGAGATCGTGGAACATCGCCGCCACGTACAGCAGTTCGGGGTCGGCTTGTAGGCCCAGCCGGAGACCGTGCAGCGCGCCGAATAGGAACACCCGCCGCGAATGGTGGAAGAGCACGTCGTCTTCGGCGCCGCGGATCAAGTCGGTGGCGTCCCGGACGAGCGCGGTGTCGGGCAGGACGATGCCGGCGATGGTCTCGATGGACTGGATTGCCATGATCGCTACTCCGGCCAGGCGTTGTCGAGGATGATGTCGACGAAGTTGTCGCGGACGAACGCCGGGTCGAAGCGCTCCAGCACATCGGCATTGACGGTGCCGAAGGTGCTGTGCGGGCGGTGCTTCATACCGTCGTTGAAGGCGGCGAGGATGCGGCGTTTGAAATCCGGCCGCGGGTGGGCGGCGGTGACCGCGGCGAGCGCTTCTTCAGAGAGGTCGTCGCGGGCGATGCCCAGGACGTCGGTTTCGACACCCGCTGTAACCAGGGCGATTTCGGGCTCGAGGAATTCGGGAATGCCGGGCGTCGTGTGCAGCGCGATGCCCAGCCATACTTTGTTGGCGTCGGCCTTGTCGACGCCACGCTCCAACAGGAAATCGCGCGCCGCGTTGGCGCTGTCCACCTCGAAGCGGAGGGTGGAGGTTCTGTAGCGCTCGGTGAGGCCGAGGTCGTGAAACATCGCCCCGGCGTAGAGCAATTCGAGCTCCGGTTGCAGTCCGCGGCGCCGGCCCTGCAGCGCGCCGAACAGGAACACCCGGCGGGAATGGTCGAAGAGCAGGTCGTCTTCGGCGTCGCGGATGTACTCGGTGATCTCGCGCACCAGCGGGGTGTCCGGTACGACGATGTCTGCGATGGTTTCCATCGGCTGAGTAAACATGCACCCAGTGTGCTGGCGCGAGGGCCCGTCGACCCATGGTGATTCAGCCGTCTTTACCCCAGATTGCGACAATGGGCCCGTGGCGGAAGCCGGTGCAGACCCCCGCGTAGTGGTCATCGTCGTCTTCGACGAGGTGACGATGCTGGACGTCGCGGGGGCGGGCGAGGTCTTCGCCGAGGCCAACCGGTTCGGCGCCGACTATCGGCTCAAGATCGCGTCGGTGGACGGCCGCGACGTGACGACCTCGATCGGCACCCGGCTGGGGGTTACGGACGCGCTGTCGTCGATCGAGTCGGCCGACATCATCATGGTCGCCGGCAGCGACAACCTGCCGCGCCGGGCCATCGATCCCGCGCTGGTCGACGCGGTCAAGTCGGCCGCGGAGCGGACGCGGCGCCTGGCGTCGATTTGCACCGGGTCGTTCATCCTCGCGCAGGCCGGCCTGCTCAACGGCCGGCGCGCCACCACCCACTGGCATGACGCCCGGTTGTTCGCGCGCGCTTTTCCCGACGTCGCCGTCGAGCCGGACGCGCTTTTCGTCCGCGACGGCGACGTCTTCACCTCGGCCGGGGTGTCGTCGGGCATCGACCTGGCGCTCGCGCTGGTCGAAATGGATCACGGCACCGAGCTGGTCCGCGACGTGGCCCGGTGGCTCGTCGTCTATCTCAAGCGGGCGGGCGGTCAATCGCAGTTCTCGACGCTGGTCGAGGCCGAGCCCCCGCCACAGTCCCCGCTGCGCAAGGTCACCGAGGCGATCGCGGCCGCCCCGGCGGCGAACCACAGCGTGAAAATGCTTGCCGCGCAAGCCTCCCTGAGCACGCGGCAGCTCACCCGGCTGTTCCAGTCCGAACTCGGCACGACGCCGGCTCGCTACGTCGAAATGGTGCGCATCGACGCCGCCCGCGCCGCGCTCGACGCCGGCCGCACCGTCGCCGACACGGCCCGCATCGCCGGGTTCGGCAGCCCGGAAACCCTCCGGCGCGTGTTCGTCGACCACCTCGGCGTCTCGCCGAAGGCCTACCGGGACAGATTCCGGACCGCGTCCCGCGGCTAAGTGACGGGAGCATACTGTTCCGCCATGCACATTGACGTGATGGCGATCCCGCAGCCGCTGGACCGGGTCGGCGACCTCGCCCGCCGCACCCACGCCGCCGGGTTCTCCGGCCTGCTGCTCACCGAGACCGGGCGCACGCCCTACCTCAACGCCGCCGTCGCCTCGCAGGCCGCGCCCGGCCTCGAGCTGTCCACCGGGGTCGCGGTCGCCTTCCCGCGCAGCCCCTTCATCACGGCGGCCACCGCGTGGGAGCTTCAAGAGGCGACCGGCGGGAAGTTCCGGCTCGGCCTCGGCACGCAGGTGCGCACGCACGTCGTGCGGCGCTACGGCATGGCCTTCGAACGCCCCGGCCCACGGCTGCGCGACTACGTGCTCGCGGTGAAGGCGTGCTTCACCGCCTTCCGGACGGGCAAGCTCGATCATCACGGCGACTTCTACAGTCTCGACTTCATCAGCCCGCAGTGGAGCGCCGGACCCATCGACGCGCCGGACCCGAAAGTCGATGTGGCGGCGGTCAATCCGTGGATGCTGCGGATGGCGGGCGAGGTGGCCGACGGCGTGCACGTGCACCCGCTCGGGGAGCCGGGCTACCTCACCCGTCACGTCGTGCCCAACCTCGCGGACGGGGCGGCGAAGGCGGGGCGCTCGCCGTCGGACATCGCGGTGATCGTGCCGGTGATGACGATCGTCGGGGACACCGACGAAGAGCGCGACAACGAACGCGAGTCGGTGCGCGCCAGCATGTCTTTCTACGGCAGCACCCCCAACTACGCGTTCATCTGGGACGAGGCCGGGTTCGAGGGGACGACGGCGCGCATTCGCGAGAAGCAGAAGGCAGGGGACTTCGCCGGCATGGCGGCCCAGATCAGCGACGAGCACATCGCCGCCTTCGCCACCGAGTCCACGTGGGACGGCCTGGCCGGCGCGTTGAGAAAGAAATATGGCGGGATCGCCACGCGGTTGGTGCTTTACAACGCTTTTGGAGCCCAGGGCAATCACGAGCGCTTCGAGCGCTACGGCGAGGTCGCCCGCGGACTGCAGGGCTGAGCGCGCTTACTTCGTGGCGTTGTACTTGTTAATCGCGTCGTCCAGCCGCTGCAGCGCCGCACCGTAGGCGGCGAAATCGCCCTTCTTCTGGGCGTCTTTCGCCGCACCGATCGCGGTCTGGATCTCCTGCAGGGCGGCCGCTTTGGCCGGGGACAGCGTGGTCGAGCCGTCCGGGGATGGCGGCACGGCGGTGGGCGGCGGCGGGCCGGGTGGCGCCGAGGGCACCGGCGGGCCGGCGGGCCCGGCCGGGCTGGCCGGCGGGGTCGGGTTCGGGGCCGCGCCGGGCTCGGTGGGCTGTATCCCGGTCGCGGTCGCGCCCGCGCCGGGGCCGAACAACCCGTTGAGGGCGTCACCCACCGTCGGGCCGTATCCGATCTTGTCGTTGTACATCATCGCCACCCGGATCAACCGCGGATACGACGACGCGGCGTCGCTGGCCCCCGGCGAGGCGTAGACGGGTTCGACGTAGAGCAGCCCACCCTGGCCCACCGGCAGCGTGAGCAGGTTGCCCCACCGGATCCGGTTCTGGTTGTCGCGGCCGATCACGCCGAGGTCCTGGGACACCGCCGGGTCGGTGGTGATCGCGTTGTTGGCCAGCTTCGGGCCGTTGACCTGACCCGGGATGGTCAACACCGTGATCCTGCCGTAGGTCGCCGGGTCGGAGCTGGCGCTGATGTAGGCGGCCAGGTAGTCGCGCTTGAACCGGTTCATCGCGCTGATCAACTGGTATGACGCCGAATTATCGTTCTTGGCAATGTTTTTCGCGACGATGTAATAGGGCGGCTGGTAGCTGCTGGCGGTGGGGTTCGGGTCCAGCGGCACGTCCCAGAAATCGGACGTGGAGAAGAACGTCACGGGGTCGTTGACGTGGTACTTGGCCAGCAGCATCCGCTGCACCTTGAACAGGTCCTCGGGATAACGCAGGTGCTCGGAAAGCTCGGGGGTGATGTCGCTCTTGGGTTTGACGGTGCCGGGGAACACCTGCATCCAGGCCTTGAGGACCGGATCGGATTCGTCCTGCTGATACAGCGCGACGGTGCCGTCATAGGCGTCGACGGTGGCCTTCACCGAGTTTCGGATGTAGGAGACCTTCTTGTCGGGCGCCAGGCGGTTGAATGCCACCTCGGTGGAGTCGGCGGTCGCGGACTCCAGAGAAGTCAGTTCCGAGTACGGGTAGTTGTCCAGGGTGGTGTAGCCGTCGATGATCCACACCAGCCGCTTGTTGACGATCGCCGGGTACACGGCGCTGTCGGTCGTCAGCCACGGCGCCACCGCCTCCACCCGGCGGGCGGGATCCCGATTGAACAGGATCTTGCTGTTGGACCCGATCACGTTGGAGAACAAGAAGTTCCGCTCGGCGAACTTGGCCGCGAACACGCTGCGCGAGATCCAGCTGCCGATCGGCACTCCCCCGAGTCCGCTGTAGGTGTAGTTCTTGGTTTCGGCGCTGGTCTCGTAGTCGTATTCGCGGTCGTTGCCGTTCTTTCCGACGATCGCATAGTCGGCGGAGGTATTGGAGATGACGGGCCCGTAGTAGATGCGCGGCTGGTCCAGCGGCGCCGGCCCGTCGGACACCACGCTGCCGTTGGCGCCGACGACGTTGACCAGGAATTCGGGATAGCCACCGTTTTGGTTGGGGTCGTTGGCGATTCCGCGCACCGTGTTGGCCGGCGACGCGATGAAACCGTTGCCGTGGGTGTAGACGCTGTGCCGGTTGATCCAGTCGCGCTGGTTGTCGATCAGCCTGTCCGGGTTGAGTTCCCGGGCCGCGACGACGTAGTCGCGCAACGCCCCGTTGCGGTCGAGGTAGCGGTCGATGGACAGCTGGTCGGGAAAAAAGTAGAAGTTCTTGCCCTGCTGGAACTGCGTGAACGCCGGGCTGACGATCGTGGGGTCGAGCAGCCGGATGTTCGAGGTGGTCGCGCGGTCGGCCGCGACCTGCTGGGCGGTGGCCTGCCCGTCACCGGTGTAGTTGCGGTAGCTCACCTGGTCGGACGTCAGGCCGTAGGCCTGCCGCGTCGCGGTAATGCTGCGGCTGATGTATTCGCTTTCCTTTTGCGCGGCGTTGGGCCGGACGCTGATCTGCTCGACGATCAACGGCCACCCGGCCCCCACGATCAATGACGACAGCAGCAGCAGGACCAGGCCAATGGCCGGAATCCGCAAGTCGCGCAGGACGATTGCCGAGAACACCGCGGCGGCGCAGATCAGGGCGATCGCCATCAGGATCAGCTTGGCCGGCAGCACCGCGTTGATGTCGGTGTAGCCGGCGCCGGTGAACGGCTTGCCGCCGCGGGTGTGCGACAGCAGCTCGTAGCGGTCCAGCCAATAGGCGACGGCTTTGAGCAGCACCAGCACCCCGACCAGGCTCACCAGCTGGATGCGCGCCGAGCGGCTGAGCGCCCCGGTCCGACCGGACAGCCGGATGCCGCCAAAGATGTAGTGCGCCAAGATGTTCGCCAATAACGCCAGGAAGACCGCCACGAACATGTAGCTGAGCAGCAGCCGGTAGAACGGCAGCTCGAAAGCGTAGAAGCCGAGGTCCTTGCCGAACTGGGGATCCCTGATGCCGAAGGTCCCGCCGTGCAGGAACAGCTGGACCCGCACCCAGTAGCTCTGCGCGATGATGCCCGCCAGCAGGCCGACGGCCGCCGGGATTCCGATGCCCACCAGCCGCAGGCGCGACACGACGACCGCGCGGTAGCGCGCCACGGGATCGTTGGTGTTGCTCGGCACGAACACCGGCCGGGCGCGGTAGGCCAACGCGAGCCCGGTGAACACGATGCCGCCCACCAGCAGGCCCGCGACCAGGAACACGACGATGCGGGTGACCAGCACGGTGGTGAACACCGAGCGGTAGCCGAGCTCGCCGAACCACAGCCAGTCGACGTAGGCGTCGATCAGCCGGGGACCGGCCAGCAGCAAAACGATCACACCCAGTGCGATCAGGATCAGAATCCGGCTACGCCGAGTCAGCTTCGGCATCCGTGCGGTGGGCCGCATCCCCACTGGCTACGCTCCCTGATCTTGCTGGTTGCTAGAGATTTTCTAGAACGGTCACAACTCTACGCATTGCTGGACGCCGGGTGTGTTCTGCTTGGGCAGTGGTGGAACAGAGCGGACGCGCCGGGTGAGCACCGGCCCGACAATCGCCAAGGCGGTGTGGACCGACGCGGACTTCGACCAGATGAGCTGGCACGACTGCGCCGTGCACGCCGTCGCGGTCGAGCCGGCGCCGCCTCATCCCGGCCGGTTGCTCGTCGACCTCGATTACCTCGTCGAATGGGTTCGCCCAGTACCTGCGCCGCCCACCCGTTCGCAGCCCGCACCAGCGGCTCTCCGTTTCGGAGAGAGGGGGCCTCGGTTTCGACCGGCGGGGCTACGCGGGCTAGCAGCTCGGGGTCTGACCGCCCGATTTGATGGCGTGCAGCGCGTCCACCGCCTGGCTGAGGTTTTCGACCTTCACCAGGCGCAGGCCGGACGGATTGTCCGAGGTCGCCTCGTAGCAGTTCTTCGCCGGCACCAGGAACACGGTGGCGCCGGCCGCGTGGGCGGCGGCCATCTTGTGCGTGATGCCGCCGATCTGGCCCACCTTGCCGTCGACGGAGATGGTGCCGGTGCCCGCGATGAACGTCGACCCGGCCAAGTCGCCGGTGGTGAGCTTGTCGACCACCGCCAGGCTGAACATCAGCCCGGCCGACGGCCCGCCCACGTTGGCGAGGTTGAAGTCGACGGTGAACGGCGCCCACGGCGCGTCGAGGACCGCCACACCCATGAAGCCGTAGTCACGATCCTTGTTCGTGCCCAACGTGATTTGCGTGGTGCCGATCGGGCCGGACGCGTCGTTCTTGCGGCGATAGTCGATCGTCACCACCTGACCGGGTTTGGTGCCCTTCAAAAATCCGGTGAACTGCTCGACGCTGGCGACCGGGGTGCCGTTGACCGCGTCGATCGCGTCGCCGGACTTCAGCTTGCCCGCCGACGGGCCGGGGTCGGTGACCGTCGCGACGGTGACCGCGGCCGGGTACTTCAAGAACCCCAGCGCGGCATAGGCGGCGCTGTCCTCGGACTGCTTGAAGTCGGCGTTGTTGGCCTTGTCGACGTCCTCGCGCGACTTGCCCGGCGGGTAGACGAGGTCGCGCGGGATCAGCTGTTCCTGGCCGGACAGCCACAGCGTCAGCGCCTCGCCCAGGGACAGGTCGTCGCGCTGGGACACCGTCGTCATGTTGAGGTGGCCCGTCGTCGGGTGCGTCTGGGTGCCTTCGATCGCGACCACCTGCTTGCCGTCGACCTCACCGAGCGTGTCGAACGTCGGGCCCGGACCCAGGGACACAAACGGCACCGTCACCACCGCGAGCAGCACGCCGAAGGCCACGATCGGCACCAGCGCGACGATCAACGTGAGAATCCGCCTGTTCACGGGCTTACCCTATCCGGCGCCCGCTCGGCCTCGTTCAGCTACGAGCGTGACCACAGATGGCGCGTCGGGTGCCCGCGGTGAGTACCGTTGACGTTATGCCTGACCTGCCATTCGGCTTTTCCTCCGGCGACGACCCGGAGCGGGAGAAGAAAGATCCCGGTTCCGGCTCGGGAGGATCCGACCCGTTGGGCGCCTTCGGCCTGGGCGGCGAGTTCGGCATGGGCGACCTCGGGCAGATCTTCACCCAGCTGGGCCAGATGTTTTCCAGCGCGGGCACCGTGATGGCCGGCGGCAAGGCGTCGGGCCCGGTCAACTACGAATTGGCGCGCCGGGTCGCGTCGAGCTCGATCGGCTTCGTCGCGCCCATTCCCGCCTCCACGACCAACGCCATCGCCGACGCGGTCCACCTCGCCGAAACCTGGCTGGACGGGGCGACGGCGCTGCCCGCGGGCACGTCGAAGGCGGTGGGCTGGAGCCCCGGCGACTGGGTCGACAACACGCTGGAGACCTGGAAGCGGCTGTGCGACCCGATGGCCGAACAGATCGCCACGGTGTGGGCGTCGTCCCTGCCCGAAGAGGCCAAGAGCATGGCCGGCCCGCTGATGGCGATGATGTCGCAGATGGGCGGCATGGCGTTCGGCTCGCAACTCGGCCAGGCGCTGGGACGGTTGTCCCGCGAGGTGCTGACCTCGACCGACATCGGCCTGCCGCTCGGCCCCAAGGGGGTGGCCGCGATCATGCCGGACGCCGTCGACTCCTTCGCCTCCGGACTCGAGCAGCCGCGCAGCGAGATCCTGACCTTTCTGGCCGCCCGCGAGGCGGCGCACCACCGGCTGTTCAGCCACGTGCCCTGGCTGTCCAGCCAGTTGCTGGGCGCGGTCGAGGCCTACGCCAGCGGCATGAAGATCGACATGTCCGGCATCGAGGAGCTGGCGCGCGACTTCAATCCCGCGTCGCTGTCCGATCCGGCGGCCATCGAGGAGTTGCTCGGTCAGGGCGTCTTCGAGCCGAAGGCCACGCCGGCGCAGAAGCAGGCCCTGGAGCGGCTCGAGACGCTGCTGGCGTTGATCGACGGCTGGGTGCAGGTGGTGGTCACCGCCGCCCTGGGCGACCGGATCCCGGGCACCGCCGCGCTCAGCGAGACGCTGCGCCGCCGCCGGGCCAGCGGCGGACCGGCCGAGCAGACGTTCGCGACGCTGGTCGGCCTCGAGCTGCGCCCGCGCAAGCTGCGCGAGGCCGCCGCGCTGTGGGAGCGGCTCACGGAGGCCGCCGGGGCCGACGCGCGCGACGCCGTCTGGCAACACCCCGACCTGCTGCCCGGGGCCGAGGACCTCGACGAGCCGGCCGGCTTCATCGACCGGGTCATCGGCGGCGACACCAGTGGCATCGACGAGGCCATCGCGAAGCTCGAGGATCCCGACTCCACCGATAGCTGATCGGCTCGCGGCCGTTTGCTGGCGGTGCTACGTTGCAGTCCTGTCGATCGTCGGGCCGACTCTTTGCGAGCGAACATGATCAGGATTGCCACCGCGGTGCGCGCTGCCCTGGCGGCCGCCTGCATCGGTGTGGCCGGCGTTTGCCTGGTGTCTGCGTGCAGCCCCGCCCCGGCGTCGACGCGCGCGGCGACACCGTCGGCCATCACGACCGCCTTAGGCAGCGCGCCGGCGACGGCGCGGGCGAGCGCCGACGGCGTGTACGGCGATCCGGATGCGGCGGCCAAGTATTGGGTGCAGCAGTCGCTGGAGGACACCTGCGGGCTGGCGTCGGTGGCCGACGTGGTCGGTGAGGTCAAGGGCAACGCCCCGACCGAGACGCAGATCATCAAGCTGGCCCAGAACACACCCTCGGTGATCCGCGACGGCCCGATCTACCTTCCCACCGGCGACCCCGGGCACGAGACGGACAAGGGCGGCATCGACATGGCCGACACCGTCGCGCTGCTCGAGCACTACGGCATCAAATCGCAGATGATCTACGACACCGAACCCGACAAGACCGGGCTGCCGGCACTGGAGCAGTACCTCGGCGCCGGCCGCAAGGTGATCGCGTGGGTCAACGGCGGAACCATCCTGGACAGCGACGACCAGCGCAGCGCGCCCGACCACTTGCTCGTCGTCACCGGGATCGACACCAACAACGAGACCGTGCACCTCAACGATCCCTACGCCGATCACGCCAACACGAAGGTCAGCATCAAACGCTTCATGACGGCCTGGAAGGTCGGGCAGAAATCGATCGTCGTCACCGGGTGACGGTGCGGGCGCGGCGCTGTGGATAACCGAGCGCGGCGCGGCCGTCGGCCTGGCACAGTCTGGGTCCATGGCTCAGGCTTTGTCCAAGGCCCCCCTTTCGCTGTATGCGCTGGACCCGGCGCTGCCGGTGCTGCTGCGGCCCGACGGCGCGGTGCAGGTTGGCTGGGATCCGCGCCGGGCCGTGCTGGTCCGGCCGCCGTGCGGCCTGGCCGCCGCCGAGCTGGCCGCTTTGCTGCGGTCCATGCGGTCACCGACGCCGCTGCCCGAGCTGCGGCGCCAGGCCGTCGACCGTGGCCTGCGGGATTGTGACGGCCTGACACACCTCGTGGCGCAGCTGGTGGGCGCGGGCGTCGCGACCGAATGCCGTCGCACCCGGGGGCGGGCGGCGTCGATCCGCATCCATGGCCGCGGGCCGCTGTCCGAGCTGCTCGTGGAATCGCTGCGCTGCTCCGGGGCCCGCGTCGCGCACAGCAGCCAGCCGCACGCCGCCGTGTCCCCCGACGCCGTCGACCTGGTGGTGCTGTCGGACTACCTGGTCGCCGACCCGCGCATGGTGCGCGAGCTGCACGCCCGCGGCGTGCCGCACCTTCCCGTTCGCGTGCGAGACGGCACCGGCCTGGTGGGCCCGCTGGTCATCCCCGGCGTGACCAGCTGCCTGGGGTGTGCCGACCTGCACCGCAGCGACCGCGACGCCGCGTGGCCGGCCATCGCCGCCCAGCTGCGCGACACCGTCGGCGTGGCCGACCGGGCCACCCTGCTGGCGACCGCGGCCCTAGCCCTCAGCCAGGTGAACCGCGTCATCGCGGCGGTACGCGGCCAGCAGGCGGTGCCCGACCCGGCGCCGCCGCCCGCGCTGAACGCCACGCTGGAGTTCGACCTGGGGGCCGGGTCGATCGTCGCGCGTCAGTGGACCAAGCATCCACTGTGCTCGTGCTAGCCGAGCCGCCCCTGCTCCGGGACGCACGTCGAGACCGAGGCGTACGCCCTGGCCAGTTCCTCCAGCACCGGCGCCGTCAGGGTGCCGTCGTTCCGGTTCTTGTCCAGCGTTTCGATGATCGCCCGATACAGCGCGTCGGCGGCGTCGTGCTGGGCTTGCTTTGCTGCCATGGCTTTGTCTCCTCGTCTCCCAAGTGCAAAGACAACCTATGGTCCGGATCACGGGTCCCGCGCGCCGACCGTCGTGGATGATGGATACGTGGCAGACATCAAACGCGGCCGCGCTGCGCGCAACGCGAAGCTGGCCAGCATCCCCGTCGGCTTCGCCGGCCGGGCGGCCCTCGGCTTCGGCAAGCGGCTGACGGGCAAGTCCAAGGACGAAGTCCAGGCCGAGATGCTCGAGAAGGCCGCCAACCAGTTGTTCACCGTGCTGGGTGAGCTCAAGGGCGGGGCGATGAAGGTCGGCCAGGCCCTGTCGGTGATGGAGGCCGCTATCCCCGAGGAGTATGGCGAGCCGTACCGCGAAGCGCTGACCAAGCTGCAGAAGGACGCCCCGCCGCTGCCCGCCGCCAAGGTGCACCGGGTGCTGGACGCCCAGCTGGGCACCAAGTGGCGGGATCGGTTCAGCTCGTTCGACGACACCCCGATCGCCTCGGCCAGCATCGGCCAGGTGCACAGGGCGGTGTGGTCGGACGGCCGCGACGTCGCCGTCAAGATCCAGTACCCGGGCGCGGACGAGGCGCTGCGCGCCGACCTCAAGACCATGCAGCGGATGGTCGGCGTCGTCAAACAGCTCTCGCCGGGCGCGGACGTCCAGGGCGTGGTCGACGAGCTGATCCAGCGCACCGAGATGGAACTCGACTACCGGCTGGAGGCCGACAACCAGCGCAAGTTCGCCAAGGCGTATCACGAAAGCCCGCACTTCCTGGTGCCGCACGTGGTGGCCAGCGCCCCCAAGGTGGTGGTCCAGGAGTGGATCGAGGGGATCCACATGGCGGAGATCATCCGCACCGGGACCCGCGAGGAGCGCGACCTGATCGGCACCCGGCTGCTGGAGCTCACCTTCGACGCGCCGCGCCGGCTGGGGATGCTGCACGGCGACGCCCACCCCGGGAATTTCATGCTGATGCCCGACGGCCGGATGGGCGTCATCGACTTCGGTGCGGTCGCGCCGCTGCCGGGTGGGTATCCCGTCGAGCTCGGCATGACGATCCGGTTGGCGCGCGACAAGAACTACGACCTGCTGTTGCCGACGATGGAGAAGGTCGGTTTCATCCAGAAGGGCCAGCAGGTGTCGGTCCGCGACATCGACGAAATGCTGCGCCAGTACGTCGAACCCATCCAGGTCGACGTCTTCCACTACACCCGTAAGTGGCTGCAGAGGATGACCCTGGTCCAGATGGACCGGTCGGTGTCGCAGATCAAGACCGCCCGGCAGATGGACCTGCCGCCCAAGCTGGCGATACCGATGCGCGTTATCGCGTCGGTCGCCGCGATCCTCTGCCAGCTGGACGCGCACGTGCCGATCAAGGCGCTGTCGGAGGAACTGATCCCCGGTTTCGCCGAGCCCGACACCGCCGTCGTCTAGCGCTCTATTCCTAGGCCGCGACTTCGTCTTCGCGGCCTTTGCGCGGCCGGCCGCGGGGTCGTTTGCGGCTGACGATCGATCCGCGCTCGAGGATCTCGCCGCCCCACACGCCCCAAGGCTCGGCGCGTTCCAGCGCCGCCGTCAGGCACTGGCGGCGGACCGGGCAGCCCGCACACAGCGTCTTGGCGCGCTCGAGGTCGGCCGGGGCCTCGGCGAACCACAGGTCGGGATCGTCGACGTGACAAGGCAATTCCGGCAGCGTCGGTCTTCGGACTGGCAGTGCCGACATGTCCTGCTCACCTGCTTCCTGGTCGGGTTTTCCTTCGTGGTGATCCGGACCAGGCTGGGAGGCTTCCCAGATAACTGTGGCCACGGATCCTTTTGACTTCGGGTCCGTGGCCATCTGGGCAAAACCGGGCTAGTTAGGTATGACCCCGATTCACGGACGCGTCGGTCGCGGCGGCGACACGGTGCTTAACCGCTGCCGCCGACAAGGCGGCGTGGGAGGCATGGGAGGTAGCCGCGGGGAACACCGCGGCGGCCACGCATACACCAAACGCGTTGGTGATCATCGTGGCGAACCTCCTCTCGGCTGGCAGCAGTCTGCGGTTTCGAGGGTAAATGCTAGCGGCCGCCGCTCACAACTTATTTTCTGACCTGGGCTTTCGGCGCGCTCAGCGGGCCTGGCGGACCAGCTCGAGCACGTCGGGCCCGTACTGTTCGAGCTTTCGCGCGCCGATGCCCGGGATCGCGATGAGCGCCGCCTCGTCGTCGGGGAGCAGCTCGGCGATCGCGATCAGGGTGTTGTCGCTGAACACGATGTACGGCGGCATCTTCTGTTCGGTGGCGATGTTCAGGCGCCACGCCTTGAGCTTGAGCAGCAAGTCCTCGTTGACGTCGCCGGCGCACGTCGTGCAGCGGCGCAGCATGATGGCCGCCGGGGTGGTCAGGTTGTTGTTGCAGATCCGGCAGCGCGTCGCGGCCCCGCGGTTGCGCCGGGACCTGGCCGGCGCGGCGTCGGCGCGCGTCTGCGGCGCGATGCCGTTGAGGAACCGGGACGGCTTACGGCTCTGCCGTCCGCCGGGGCTGCGGGCCAGCGCCCAACTGAGCGCCAAATGTATTCGCGCCCTGGTGATTCCGACGTAGAGCAGCCGACGCTCCTCCTCGACGGCCTCGCTCTCGGGGCCGTGCGCCAGCGCGTGCGAGATGGGCAGCGTGCCGTCGGCCAGCCCGACCAGAAACACCGCGTCCCACTCGAGTCCCTTCGCGGCGTGCAGCGAGGCCAACGTGACGCCCTGGACCACCGGCGGGTGGCGCGAGTCGGCGCGCATCCGCAGCTCGGCCAGCAGCCCGGGCAGGTCGAGCTGCGGGCGCTGCGCCACCTCGTCGTCGACCAGCTCGGCCAGCCCGGCCAGCGCCTCCCAGCGGTCCCGGGCCCGGGTGCCGGTCGGCTCCTCGGGCGTCAGGCCCAACGGCTCCAGGACCGCGCGCACGACGTCGGGCAACGGGGCTTGCGGGTCCGCGTCGCCCCGGTCGGCCGCGCGCTGCAGCGCCAGCAGCGCCTGCTTGATCTCCTGACGGTTGAAAAACCCCTCGCCGCCGCGGATCTGGTAGGTGATGCCGGCCTCGGTCAGGGCCTCCTCGTAGACCTCGGATTGCGCGTTGACCCGGTAGAGCACCGCGATTTCCGATGGCGCGGTGCCGGATTCGATCAGCCGGGCGATCGACTTGGCGACCGCGGCGGCCTCGACGGTTTCGTCGGGGTGCTCGTGAAACGTCGGCGCGGGGCCGGGCGGGCGCTGGCCGGACAGCTGCAGCTTGCTGCCGGCGACGCGGCCGCGCGCGGCGGCGATCACCTGATTGGCCAGCGACACCACCTGCGGGGTGGAGCGGTAGTCGCGTTCCAGGCGCACCACCGTGGCTTCCGGGAATCGCCGGGAGAAGTCGAGCAGGAACCGCGGGGTGGCCCCGGTGAACGAGTAGATGGTCTGGTTGGCGTCGCCGACGACGGTCAGGTCGTCGCGGTCGCCCAGCCAGGCCGCTAGCACGCGCTGCTGCAGCGGGGTGACGTCCTGGTACTCGTCGACGACGAAGCAGCGGTAGCGGCCGCGGAACTCGTCGGCCACGGCCGCGTCGTTCTCGATGGCGGCCGCCGTGTGCAGCAGCAGGTCGTCGAAGTCCAGCAGCGTCACCGACTCGTCGCGCACCTTCAGCGCCTCGTAGGCGGTGTAGACGGCGGCGATCTGCTTGGCGTCCATCGGGACGTCGCGGCCGGCGTCGGCGACGGCGGGCGCGTACTCCTCGGGGCCGATCAGCGACGCCTTGGCCCACTCGATCTCCCCGGCGAGGTCGCGCACGTCGTCGGTGCTGACGTTCATCCGGCACCGGCTGGCCGCGCGGGCGACGACCGCGAACTTGCTGTCGAGCAGCTGCCAGCCCGTGTCGCCGACGACCCGCGGCCAGAAGTACCGCAGCTGGCGGTGCGCGGCCGCGTGAAAGGTCAGCGCCTGCACGGCGCCGACGCCGGGACCCGCGTGGCCGGCGTTGGCGAGCGCGCGCAACCGCGAGCGCATCTCCCCCGCCGCCCGCTGGGTGAACGTGACCGCGAGGACCTGGCCGGCCGCGACGTGGCCGCCCGCGACGAGCTGGGCGATCCGGTGCGTGATGGTGCGGGTCTTGCCCGTTCCGGCGCCGGCGAGCACGCAGACCGGCCCGCGGGGCGCCAGCACGGCCTCGCGCTGCTCATCGTCCAGCTCCGCGGTCAACGGATCGGCGAGCATCGGCATGGCGTCCATCTTGTCAGCGATGTCCGACAAACCGGGCGCATCGCCACGCGTGAAACGCGTCGCTTCGGAATTCATCGTCGACGCGCTACGTTAATGCGGCTATGTCCATCACCGTGTACTCGACGTCCTGGTGTGGTTATTGTCACCGGCTCAAGACGGCGCTGCGCTCCGACGGCATCTCCTACGACGAGGTTGACATCGAACAGGACCCGGCCGCCGCGCAATTCGTCAGCTCGGTCAACGGCGGCAACCGGACCGTTCCGACGGTGAAGTTCGCCGACGGGTCCACGCTGACCAACCCGAGCGCGGCCCAGGTCAAGGCGAAGCTGGCCGAGGCCGGCTGACGGGGCTCAGTCGAGCACGGCCCAGGATTCGATGATCACCCGGGCGATCGAAATCGAGCCGGGCAATAGGAGTTTCGAATCCGAGGCGCTGCTCCAGTCGCCGACGGCAAGCGCGGCGCGCACCTCGTCGCGGGTGAACCACTGCGCCTCTGCGATCTCGCCGTCGTTGAACGAGAACTCCTCGCTCGGGTCGCCCACAGCGTGGAAGCCGACCATCAGCGAGCGCGGGAACGGCCAGGGCTGGCTGCCCAGGTAGCGCACGTCGCGCACGGTCAGGCCGATTTCCTCGCGGATCTCGCGGGCGACGCACACCTCGAACGATTCACCGGCCTCGACGAACCCGGCCAGCAGCGAGAACATCCGCTCGGGCCACACCGCCTGGCGGGCCAGCACCGCGCGGTCGCCGCCGTCGTGGACCAGGCAGATCACCGCCGGGTCGATGCGCGGGAACTCCTCGTGGCCGGTGACCGGGTCGACGCGTGCCCAGCCGCCCCGGGCGGGTCGCGTCGGTGAGCCGTCCACAGAGCTGAATCGCGCGCTGTCATGCCAATTCAGCAGCGCGATGGCCGACGACACCAGCTGGCTGCTGGTGTCATCGAAGATCGGGCCGAGGCTGCGCAGGTTCAGCACTTCGGTTTTCACGTCGGGGTCCTCGGGCGCCTGCAGCGCGCCGCGGACGGCCCAGACGTGGCGGCCGCCCTCGATGCGGCCCAGGAACACCGCGTCGGGCGGCGGTTTGTCGGCCAGCGCGGCCGCGGCGCCGAGCACCACCCGGCCGTCGGCGACCAACACCTGGTTGCGCGAATCCACCCGCAGGAGCGCCGCATCCGCCCATCCGGCGGTCGCCGCCTCGACGTCGGTGCGCAGCTGGTCGGCCCGGTCGGCGCCGACGCGCGACAGCAGCGGAACGCTCTGCAGCTGGAAGTCCACTGCCTAGTGCCCCGCCTGCTTGATGTAGAGCAGCCGGTCGGTGGCCTCGATCGCATCCACCTCGGGGGCGCCGATGCGCAGCAGGTGCCCGTCGCGCACCACACCCAGCACGATGTCGCGCAGATGCCTTGGGGATCCGCCGATTTCGGTCTGCTCGACCTCGCGTTCGGCGATGGCCAACCCGGCGTCCGGGGTCAGCAGGTCCTCGATCATCTCCACCACGCTCGGCGTGCTGGTGGCCAGGCCGAGCAGCCGGCCGGCGGTTTCCGACGAGACCACCACCGAGTCGGCGCCCGATTGCTGCAACAGGTGCTGGTTCTCGGCCTCGCGGATCGACGCCACGATCTTGGCCTTGGGCGCGATCTCCCGCGCCGTCAGCGTGACCAGCACGGCGGTGTCGTCGCGGCTGGTGGCGACGACGATGGAGGCCGCGTGCTGCGCCCCGGCCAGCCGCAGCACATCGGATCTGGTGGCGTCGCCGCGCACGGTGACCAGCCCGGCCGTCGCGGCGTGTTCGAGGGCGGACGGATCCGTGTCGACGACGACGACCTCGCCCTGGGAGGCCTCGTCGCCGAGGATGGCGCCCACCGCCGTTTTGCCCTTGGTGCCGTAGCCGATCACGATGGTGTGGTTGCGCACTTTGCTCCTCCAACGCTGAATCTTCCACGCCTGCCGGGACCGCTCCGAGAGCACCTCGAGCGTGGTGCCGACCAGCACCGCCAGGAACGCGATCCGCAGCGGCGTGAAGACCACCGTGTTGACCAGGCGCGCGGTTTCCGAGTACGCGGTGATGTCGCCGTAGCCGGTGGTCGACAGCGACACCGCCGAGAAGTACAGGCAGTCCAGCAACGTCAGGCGCCCGCCCCGCACATCGCGGTAACCGCCGCGATCCAGGTACACGACGATGGTGGCGGCCAGCAGCACCAGCAGCGCGATCGCGACCCGGCGGGTGATCACGCGGGTGGGGCTGGCGGGGTCCTCGGGGATGCGCAGCACGCCGACCAATTGGTGACCGGGCTGGGCGGTCAGGGTTTCGTCCAGGCCGCTGAGCTTGCGCGCCCTACCGTTGCCCACGACTCCTATGTAACCACGCTGGCCGGCCGCCCACCGGGTATCGGGTCGCGCACCAACGCGGCCAGCTCGGCGGGATCCGGCAGTTCGTCGGGGGTGACGGTGGCGCCGGTGCGCACGTAATAGAAGGCGGTGCGCACCGACGACTCCGGGACTTGCGCCAGCGCCGCCCAGGCCAGGCGGTAGACGGCGAGCTGGACCGCGGCCTGCCGCATGGCTTCCGCCCCGCGCGGGGCCTCGCCGGTCTTCCAGTCCACGACCGTGGCCCCGCCGTCGGGGTCGGCGAACACGGCGTCGATGCGGCCGCGCACCACCGTCTCGCCGATCGGCATCTCGAACGGCACCTCGACGGCCACCGGCGTGCGGGCCGCCCACCGCGATTGGGCGAACGCCGCCTGAAGCGCGGCCAATTCCCGGGTGTCGCCGACCTCGGAGTCCGCCGCGCCCGGCAGTTCGCCGAGATCGAACAGCGAGTCGGCGCCGTAGAACCGCTGCACCCACGCGTGAAAGGCGTTGCCGAGCAACGCATGCGGGTCCGGGCGCGTGGGCAGCCGGTGCACCAACCGCTGCGCCGCGGCCACCGGGTCGCGCGCCAGGTCGACCAGCCCGCTCACCGAGACCTGGCTGGGCAGGGCGTGGACGGGTGGTGCGGCCGACCGCGCCCGCTCGGCCAACAGCGCGTCGACGTCGGCCGCCCACCCGTCGACGTCGGCGCCGGCCCCGTCGAGCTCGCCCGCCATGGCCCCGGCCACCAGCGCGGCGCCGGCTTCGACGGCGCCGCGCCGCGCGGCCAACGGGTCGGCGGGCCACACCGCCTCGACGACGTTGTCGCGCATGGGATTTCGCTCGCCGTCGGCCGGGTCGGGCGTCCAATGTTCCACCACTCCGCACGGATCGCCGTCGGCGGCCGCGCGGTCGATGATGTCCTTGAGCTCGCACAGGAACTCCGACGGGCCGCGCGGTTTGACCCCCGTG
The DNA here is from genome assembly GCF_059812465.1 of Mycobacterium sp. NGS54. NCBI lineage: Bacteria > Bacillati > Actinomycetota > Actinomycetes > Mycobacteriales > Mycobacteriaceae > Mycobacterium > Mycobacterium sp. NGS54. The sequence continues at coordinate 485,022 of NZ_JCALCS010000001.1, forward strand.
GCTCCCCACTGATGGCCGGACAGCAGCAGGGTGTCCTCGGCCCGGGTGATCGCCACGTACAGCAGCCGGCGTTCCTCGTCGACGCGCCGCAGCTCGAGTTGGCGGCGGTGCTCGAAGATCTTGTCCGACAGATGCTTTCGATTGGTGACAGCCGAAGTGTCCAGCACCGGGATGCCCAGCGCGCCCGCCGAGGCGCGGTCGCCGCGCAACAGCGGCGGCAGCTCGGCGGCGTCGGTGAGCCAGGTGCTGCGCGAAGCGGTCGACGGGAAGATGCCGCCCGACAGGTGCGCGACCGCGACGACCTGCCACTCCAGGCCCTTCGCCGAGTGCACCGTGAGGACCTGCACCCGGTCGCGCGCGACCGCCGCCGGGGCCGGCGGCAAACCGCTCTCCACCGCCTCGGCGGCGTCGAGGTAGGCCAGCAGGCCGGCGACCGACGCCGTCACCGGCTGGTCTGCCGCGGCGCGTGTCCGCTCGGCGTAGCCGGCGACGACGTCGGCGAAGGCGTCGAGTTGCTCGGCGCCGGTCCATCCGGCCGAGATCGCCGCGCCGGCGCGGACCTCGCAGTCGACACCCAGCGTCCGGCGCACCTCGGCGACCAGGTCGGGCAGCGAGTGACCGAGGTGGCCGCGCAGGGCGCGCAGTTCGGCGGCCAGCGCGGCGATGCGCCGATAGCCCGTGACCGAGTACGCGCCGGCCGGGCCGGGATCGCTGATCGCGTCGGCCAGGCAGGCCGTATCGGGGTCGGGCCCGGCCGCCATCGCGATCGACTCGGGCGACGTCGTGCCCGGGCGTTCCCCGGCCAGGGCCACCGCACGCTGCCACAGCGCGGCGATGTCGCGACCGCCGAGGCGCCAGCGCGGGCCGGTCAGCACCCGCATGGCCGCCGCGCCGGCGGTCGGATCGGCCACCAGCCGCAGCATGGCCACCACGTCGGCGACCTCGGGGACCGACAACAGGCCGGCCAAACCCACCACCTCGACCGGGATTCCGCGCGCGCGCAGCGCGTCGGCGACGGGCGCCGCGTCGGCGTTGCGGCGCACCAGCACCGCGGCGGTCGGCGGGGCGGCGCCGTCACCCTGCCGGTACCGCTCGTGGATCTGGTCGGCGATCCATTCGCGTTCGGCCGCCACGTCGGAGAGCAACGCGCAGCACACGGTGCCGGGCGCGGCGTCCGGGCGGGGGCGCAGGGCGCGCACGGCGACCGACCGGCGCCGCGCCTCCGCCGAGATCGCGTTGGCCACCCGCAGGGCGCGCGGCGGGTTGCGCCAGCTGGTCCGCAGCTCCAGGACGGGCGCCGGGGTGCCGTCGGCGCGGGGGAAGTCGGTGGAGAACCGCGGCAGGTTGGTCGCCGAGGCGCCGCGCCAGCCGTAGATCGACTGAATCGGGTCGCCGACGGCCGTCAGCGCCAGCCCGTCGTCGACACCGCCGCCGAACAGCGCCGACAGCGCGATGCGTTGGGCGTGCCCGGTGTCCTGGTACTCGTCGAGCAGCACCACGCGGTAGCGGGTCCGCAACTCCTGACCCACCTGCGGGAAGGCCACCGCCAGCCGCGCGGCCGACGCCATCTGCATGCCGAAGTCCATCGCCTTCGCGGCGTGCATCCGCGCGTTCAGCGCGTCGAGCAGCGGCACCAGCTCGGCGCGCTCGGTCTGGGTGGCCAGCAGCCGCAGCAGCCACTGGCTGGGCCCGCGGTCGCGCTGGTAGGGGCCGGCCGGCAACGCGTGGATCAGCCGCTCCAGCTCGACGTGGGTGTCGCGGAGCTGGCCGGTGTCGACGAGGTGCTCGGCCAGCTGCCCCCACAGCCGCAGCACCATCGAGGTGACCGCGGCCGGTGTCTTGTCGATGCGCAGTTCCCCCCGGTACCCACTGACCACGTCGAAGGCCAACTGCCACAGCTCGGTCTCGCCGAGCAGCCGGGTGTCGGGCTCGACGGGCAGCAGCAGGCCGTGGTCGCGCAGCAGCGAGCCGGCGAAGGCGTGGTAGGTGCTGACCGCGGGGGTGGCGTCCGGTTCCCCGGTCGCCGCGAGCCCGATGCCGGCCAGCCGCGCCAGCCGGGACCGGACCCGGCGCAGCAGCTGCCCGGAGGCCTTGCGGGTGAACGTCAGCCCGAGCACCTGGCCGGGCGCGGCGTAGCCGTTGGCGACGAGCCACACCACCCGCGCGGCCATCGTCTCGGTCTTGCCGGCGCCGGCGCCGGCGATGACGACCAGCGGCCCCGGCGGTGCGGCGATGACGGCGGCCTGCTCGTCGGTGGGCGGGAAAAGCCCCAGCGCGCAAGCTAATTCGGCCGGGCTGTAGCGCGGGGTCACGGCGTTGCCCCGTCGACGTGGGCCGGGCAGCACCGCCGTATCGGGCAGTGGGTGCAGCCGTCGTTGCGCCGGGCGATGAACTGCGGCCCGGCCGTCGCGTCGGCGGCCCGCCGGACGAGGTCGCGCCACTCGTTGAGGGCCGCCGCGGTCAGCGGATCCTGCTCACGCACCGTGGGGCCGCCGGCCCCGGTCCTGCCGACATAGACCAGCCGCGCCCCGCCGGGCTCGGCTCCCGCGTCGATCATGCCCTCGGCCACCGCCAGCTGATACATCGCGAGCTGCGCGTGTTGTTGGGCATCGTCTTTGCTGACGGGGCTCTTGCCGGTCTTGATGTCGACGATCACCAGCCGGCCGGCCGCGTCGCGTTCCAGCCGGTCGACCCGCCCGCGCAGCCGGATCTCGCCGCCGTCATCGCGCGGCTGGGTCAGCGTTCCGTCGACGCCCACCTCGACACCGACCTCGGTCAGCTCGCCCCGGGTCTGCGTCCGCCACTGCACGAAGGCCGCGACCATCGCGCGGTGCCGCGCCAGCTCGTTGGCCGAATGCCATCGCGCGTCGAAGGGCAGGTGCTTCCAGGCCCGGTCCAGCTCGGCCAGCAGTTCGGATTCCGTCTTGGCCGGTTCGGCGATCAGCGCGTGCAAGACCGAGCCGATCGTGGACCGCAGATCCCGCGCGTCGGTTCCGCCGTGCCGTTCGGCCAGCCAGCGCAGCGGGCAGTCGTTGAGCGTCTGCAGGGTCGAGGGCGTCAGCGTGACGGGCGCCGCGGCGGACCGCAGCGGCTCCGTCGTGCTGACCGGGATCAGGCCATGCCAGCCGGCCGGGTCGGCGCCGGGCACCCCGGCGTCGGCCAACCGGGCCAATTGCATCGCCGCGCAACGGCGCACGGCGTCGTCCACCGCCCCGCCGGGCGCGCACACGACGCCGCGCAGCCGGCCCACCAGCGCCGCCGCGGACAACACCCGGGGCGCCGAGATCGGTTGCCCGTCAACGGGATCGTCGTCGGCGCACTGCGCGACCTCGGAGAAGAACGCCGACGGCAGCGCGGCGTCCCCGTCGGTCCCGTCCGTGTCGCTGTCCACGGCCGTCACCAGCAGCCGGCGTCGGGCCCGGCCCATCGCCGCCACCAGCAGCCGGCGCTCCTCGGCCAGCAGCGGTGCCCGCACCGACGCGTCCGCGGTGACGCCGTCGAGCGCGTCGATCAGCCGCTGCGTGTTCAGCACGCCGCCGCGCGGAATCGTGTTGGGCCACAGCCCTTCCTGCAGCCCGGCGACGATCACGAAGTCCCATTCGTGCCCCAGCGCGGCGTGGGCGCTGAGCACCCTGACCTGCTCCGCCTGCGACACCGGCTCGGGGTTGGCGCCCGGCAGCTGCAGCGCGGCGACGTGCTCGACGAGCCCGCGCAGCGACGCGCCGGGCGTGCGGGACACATACTGATCGGTGACGTCGAACAGGGCGGTCACCGCCTCGAGATCCCGGGTGGTCTGGGCGCCGGCCGGGCCGCCGCGCTCGCTGGCCGACAGCCAGCGGCGCTGCAGGCCCGACCGATGCCAGGCGGCCCACAGGGTGTAGCGCGGGTCTTGGCCCGCGCCGTGGCAGCGCGCGGCCGCGTCCAGCACCGCGCGCACCCGCCCCAGCGCCCGGGCATGCGGTCCGTGCGGCGGAGAGTCGGCCCGCAGGGCCTCCACCAGCAGGCCGCCGACGTCGCCGGGCGCACGATCGGCGTTGGCGCGCTGCAGGGTTCGGCGCAGCTGCCGCAGCGCCACCGGGTCGACGCGGCCGATGGGGCCGGTCAGCAACGCCAGCGCCTGGTCCCCGTCGAGACTGTCCGCGGTGGCGGCCAGAACGGTGAGCAGCGCGCGCGCCGCCGGCTCGTCGGACAGCGGTCCGCTTGAGGCGGGTGCGGCCACCGGGACGCCGGCGGCGGCCAGAGCGCGCGGCAGCCGCGCCCCGGCGCGCGGCACCGACCGGACGATGACGGCCATCTGCGACCACGGGATCCCGTCGATCAGGTGGGCGCGCCGCAGCGCATCGGCGATCAGGGCCGCCTCCGCGTGCGCCGACGCGGCCAGCCGCGCCTGGACGGATCCGTCCTCGGGCCCGGCGCCCTCGATGCACCTGCCGGCGCTGCCGCCGGGCAACCGGCGCGCGACGCCGCTGACGGCGCGCGCGACGGCCGGAGCACAGCGATGAGATGTCGTGAGCGTCACCGACGGTGAATCGTCGGAGAGCAGCCCCGACGCCTCGCCGCCCCGGAAGCCGAACACCGCCTGGTTAGGGTCACCGGCGGTCAGCGTCACCTCGGTGCCCGCGGCCAGCACCCGAACCAGCCGGGCCGCCTGCGGGTCGAGCTGTTGCGCGTCGTCGATCAGCAGGACGCGGACCCGGGCGCGCTCGGCGGCCAGCAGTTCCGGATCGACGGCGAAGGCCTCCAGCGCGGCTCCGACCAGCTCCGCGGCGCCGAACGCCGGCGACGTCGCCTGCGGCGCCGCCGTCCCGACGGCCGCGCGCAGCAGCATCACCTGCTCGTACTGCCGCGCGAATTGGCCGGCGGCAGTCCATTCCGGGTGCCCGCAGCGGCGGCCGAGCCGCTCCAATTCCTGCGGATCGACCCCCCGTTCGGCGCAGCGCGCCAACAGGTTTCGCAGCTCGGTGGCGAACCCGGCGGTGGCCAGCGCGGGCCGCAGGTGGGCCGGCCATGCGCTCGCCCCGTCCTCGAGGTCACCGGCCAGCAGTTCCCGGATGATGGCGTCCTGTTCGGCGCTGGTGACCAGCCGCGGGGGCGCGTCGGCGGCGCGTTCGGCGGCCCGGCGCAGCACCGCATACGCGTAGCTGTGCACGGTGCGCACCAACGGCTCGCGAACCGCGGCCCGGGCCGCGCCGGCGGAACGCGATCCCAGCAGCGCCGTCGTCAACGCGGCGCGCGCCCTCGGCCCCATCCGGCCGGAACCGGTAAGCAGCAGAACCGATTCCGGATCGACGCCCGCGCCGATCTGGGCGACGGCGGCGTCGATGAGCAGGCTGCTCTTGCCGGTGCCCGGCCCGCCCAGGACACGCACCCGGCCGCACAGGCCGGGCGCCAGGAGCGCACCCGCCTCGTCGTCCCAGGTGTATGGCATGGCTGCATGCAATCACGAGGGTCTGACAGAATCCGGATACTGGATGGAAGGAACCCGAAACGCCCCGCTAGGCAAGGAGAGATTGCATGGGTATTGGTCCCGACGACGTAGTGCCCGAGGCGGACGCGGCGGAGCAGCGTCAGGCTCTCGAAGCCGAGGACGAAGCCGGCCTGGACACCGACTACCTGGCCGACGCCGCCGATCGCGATGCCAACGAGGCGGACGTCATCGAGCAGGCGTTCGTCGTCCCCGCCGACGACGACCGGGATGACACCGCCGGGTGACCGCCGACCTGCACGTGCACCGCTACGGCCCGGGCGGTCCGGTGCGGATGCTGGCCCTGCACGGCCTGACCGGTTACGGCGGGCGCTGGCAGCACCTGGCCGGCTATCTACCCGAAATCGACATCGCCGCACCGGATTTGCTGGGCCACGGCGCGTCGTCGTGGGCGGCGCCGTGGACCATCGACGCCAACGTCTCGGCGCTGGCCGCGCTGCTCGACAAAGAAGCCGCCGCTAAAGGAGGGGCGCCGGTGCTGGTGGTCGGGCACTCGTTCGGCGGCGCGCTGGCGCTGCAGCTGGCCGCGGCGCACCCGGAGCGGGTGGCGGCGCTGCTGCTGCTCGACCCGGCGGTCGGGCTGGACGGGGGCTGGATGCGGGACATCGCCGCGGCGATGTTCGCCTCCCCCGACTACCCCGACGCCGACGAGGCGCGCCTGGAAAAGGCCGCCGGCTCCTGGGCGGACGTCGATCCCGCGTGGCTCGACACCGAGATCGACGAGCACCTGATCGAGCTGCCCAACGGGCGCTACGGCTGGCGCGTCAGCCTGCCGGCCATGATGTCCTACTGGAGCGAGCTGGCCCGAAACGTCGTGCTGCCGCGGGCCGGAACCGCGACGACCCTGGTTCGGGCCAAGCAGACGTCGCCGCCGTACGTCAGCGATCAGTTGATCGAGGGGCTGCAAGGGCGCCTCGGATCCGATTTCCGGCTGCTGGATTTCGACTGCAATCACATGGTGCCGCACTCCAGGCCCACCGAGGTCGCGGCGTTGATCCGCGAGCTGTCAGAAGCCCGCTGACCGTGGCGCCGGTCACCGATGAGCAGGTCGAGCGGGTGCGTGCCCTGGTCGCGGCGATCCCGTCGGGCCGGGTCGTCACCTACGGCGACATCGCCGCTGTCGCAGGGCTTTCCAGCCCCCGAATCGTCGGGTGGGTGATGCGGACCGATTCCTCGGACCTGCCCTGGCACCGGGTGATCACCGCGTCCGGGCGCCCCGCGCGACACCTGACCACCCGGCAGCTGGAGCTGCTGCGCGCCGAGGGCGTCCTCGCTAAAGACGGCAGGATCGCGCTGGACGAGGTGCGCTACGAGTTTCCCTCGGGGGCCTAGAGAACCAGCCGGACCAGGGCCGCGGTGCGGGCCAGGCCCGGGAACGCCTCGGCGGTAGACCGCGGGTGCAGCGCGTGCACGGCCAACCGAAACATCAACGCCCGCAACAACATCTGCGGCCACTCCGGCAGCGCGTTCCAGCGTTCGATGAGCCCGTCGTCGGCCTCCCCCCAGGACAGCGCGTCGACGACGACGACGCCGGCGGCCCACGACGCGGGCCGCCAGTAGGGGGTGATGTCGGTGATGCCGGGCGCCGCGGTGCCGATGAAGAGCACCGTGCCGTAAAGGTCGCCGTGGACCAGCTGGTTGGGGCTCTTGGTCGGCTTGCGCAGGCTGGCGAGCTGGCCGATCAGCTCGACCGACTTCTCGGCGTCGGACGACGGCGGCGCCGTGCGCGCGCCCGGCGGCACCGACGCCAGCGGCCGCTCTTCCCACGCGGCCCGGTCGGCGGCGATGAACACGTCGACGTCGCCCCAGGGTGCGGTGGGGCCCTGGGTCAGGAAGCGGGGGCGTTCCAGTTTTCCGGTCGCCTCGTGCAGGCGCACGGCCGCGGAGACGACCTCGTCATGGCGGGGCTCCGGCGTACCCGCGACGAAGGTGTCCGCCCGCCATCCCGACACCACGTAGCGCCCGTCGGTGGAGCGAACCGGCCGGGCCAGCCGGACGCCATCCACGAACAACGTCTCGCGCACCCTCGCCGACCAGGCGGCGCGGGCGTGGTCGGCGACGATCGACAGCACGACCTCGCCGCAGCGCCAGCCGCCCTCCCAGCTGGCCCCCAGCAGGACGGGCTTCACGCCGGTCAAACCAAACGCCGCCAGTACATGCTCCGGCGGTGGCTCGACTGTCACACCGGTAGCGTAATGGAGCCGATCGGCCGGATCGGGTCAGTACATCACCATGTCGGGTTGCATCTGTTTGGCCCACGCCACGATGCCGCCCTGCAAATGCACCGCGTCAGGGAAGCCGGCCTTCTTCACCGCGGCCAGCGCCTCCGCCGAGCGCACGCCGGTCTTGCAGTACAGCACGGCCTTGCGGTCGTGGGGCAGCTGCGCCAGGCCCTCGCCGGAGCTGAGCAACGACTTCGGGATCAGCTGGGCGCCGTCGATGTGGTTGATGTCCCACTCCACCGGCTCGCGGACGTCGATCAGGGCCAGCTTCTTGCCGGAGTCCAGCAACTCGCGCAGCTCGCGCGGGGTGATGGTGGAATCGGCGGCCGCGGCGGCGCCATCTTCGGACACCGCGCCGCAGAGGTCCTCGTAGTCGATCAGCCCGGTGATCCTCGGCGTCGACGGGTCCTTGCGGATGCGGATCGTGCGGTAGCTCATCTCCAGCGCGTCGTAGATCATCAACCGGCCCAGCAGTGACTCCCCGATCCCGGTGATCAGCTTGATCGCCTCGGTGCCCATGACCGACGCGATGGACGCGCAGATGATGCCCAGCACCCCGCCCTCGGCGCAGGACGGGACCAGCCCGGGCGGCGGCGGCTCCGGGTAGAGGTCGCGATAGTTCAGGCCTCGCTTATTGCCGCCCTCATCGGCCGGGGCGTCCTCCCAGAACACCGACACCTGGCCCTCGAAGCGGTAGATCGACCCCCACACGTAGGGCTTGCCGGCCAGCACCGCGGCGTCGTTGACCAGATACCGGGTGGCGAAGTTGTCGGTGCCGTCCACGATCAGGTCGTACTGCGCGAACAGGTCGACCGCGTTGTGCGGCTCGAGCCGGAACTCGTGCAACCTCACGTCGACCAGGGGGTTGATGGCGGCGATCGAGTCGCGCGCCGACTGGGCCTTGGACCGCCCGACGTCGGCGACGCCGTGGATGATCTGGCGCTGCAGGTTGGACTCGTCGACGACGTCGAAGTCGACGATGCCGATGGTGCCGACGCCCGCGGCGGCCAGGTAGAGCAACGCGGGGGCGCCGAGGCCGCCGGCGCCGATCACCAGCACCCGCGCGTTCTTCAGCCGCTTCTGCCCGTCGACACCCAGGTCCGGGATGATCAGGTGCCGGCTGTAGCGGGCCACCTCGTCACGACTCAGCTGGGCTGCGGGCTCGACCAGTGGCGGCAGTGACGTCTCGGATGTCGACACCGAACAACTCCTCGGTAGCTTTCGTCAGCTCTATCCATCACAGCAGTTGACCGGGTCAACGGCAAACAACCACCGCTGCTTCCCGGGGCCGGCGCGAACGCTGCGCCGGCGCGACGTTCGATGCGCGCGTCAGGCGATCGGATACGGCCAGGGGTTGAACCGGCAGGTCTTGCCGTCGGCCTTGACGAAATCGGGGTCGAACTTGGCGGCGTCGTCGTTGGAGGTGGAGAACGTCTGCTGCATCATCACCGGCGCCAGGCCGCCCTGCTGCTCGCAGGGCTCGTGCCGCACGTACCCGATGGCGTGGCCCACCTCGTGGTTGATCACGTACTGCCGATAGGAGCCGACGTCGCCCTCGAACGGCACGGCCCCGCGAACCCAGCGCGCCTCGTTGATGAAGACCCGCGCCTGCCGGTCGGGCCCGTAAACCGGGTTGTAGCAGGAGGTCTCCAGCCGGAATTCGTAGCCGCACCCACCGCGCACCGTAACCGGGGACACCAGCGAGATCCGGAAGTCGGGCTTGCCGTTGTCGATCCGGATGAACGCGAATTGCGGGTTGTGCGTCCACCCCTTGGGGTTGTCGAGCGTCTGGTCGACCATCTCGGCGAAGGCCTCGTCGCCGCCGAACATCGTTGGGTCGATGCCGTTTTCAACCTCGACGGTGTAGCGGAACACCTTGGCGGTGCCCTGACCGACCTGTGGCATCGCGCCCGGCACGATGTGCCACGTCTTGTCGCCCGCCTCGCTGAACGGGCCGCCGTCCGGCAGGGTGCCGGCGGGCAGGTTGGCGTCGAAGGCGGCGAGCCCGCGGGGCGGCGCGTCGATGATCGACGTGCCCACCGCGCCGATGTCCGGCGTGCCCTGGATGGATTGCGTCGCCGTCGGTTTCGGCGCGCTCGTTCCGGTGACGGTCTGATAGATCACCAACCCGGTGAGCACCGCCAGAACCGGCAACGCGTAGGCCCGCCAGCCGTAGGTGGAGACGAAGCGCCCCAGCCACGTCTGCTTGCGCCACTGGCGCTGGCGCCCGCGGTCGGCGCGGGTGCGTCCAGCCCCGGGGCCGATCGGGTCACGCAGCGCGCGAAGTGGTTCTCGCCACTCGTCGCGCACCATGGGAACCCGACCGGTGCCTCGCACGGGCCGCTGGGACGTCATTGCCCCAGGATTGCACAGCCGGCCCTGTGACCGCCCTTGGCGCGCCCGAATGCGGCCCGCGACACCGTGTCTGCCAGCGCAGACGGCGGCGATGACGATCACGAACGGACCATGGGTAGTAATGTCTTTGCGACGAGCCGCGAGCGGCGGCGACAAGCAGATGAGGACTCGATGAGCGATCTCGCCAAGCCGGCGGCACGACGCGCCGTCAAATCGGCCGACCGTGGTCGGCCGGGAGACGGCGTCGTGGCCGCCAACCGGCGCGGCAACCGCTTGCCCCGCGACGAGCGGCGCGGCCAGCTGCTGATCGTCGCCAGCGACGTCTTCGTCAACCGCGGCTATCACGCGGCCGGCATGGACGAGATCGCCGACCGGGCCGGGGTCAGCAAACCGGTTCTGTACCAACACTTTTCCAGCAAGCTCGAGCTCTACCTGGCGGTGCTCCACCGGCACGTCGAAAACCTGGTCTCCGGTGTGCAGCAGGCCCTGAGCACCACCACCGACAACCGGCGCCGGCTGCACGCGGCGGTGCAGGCGTTCTTCGACTTCATCGAGCACGACAGCCAGGGCTACCGGTTGATCTTCGAGAACGACTACGTCACCGAGCCCGAGGTCGCCGCGGAGGTGCGGGTCGCGACCGAATCCTGCACGGACGCCGTGTTCGATCTGATCAGCGCCGATTCCGGGCTCGACCCCCACCGCGCCCGCATGATCGCGGTGGGATTGGTCGGCATCAGCGTCGACTGCGCCCGGTACTGGCTGGACTCCGACCGCCCGATCTCCAAGGCCGACGCGGTCGACGGCACCGTCCAGTTCGCCTGGGGCGGGCTGTCACACGTGCCGCTTACTCGCCCTTAGCGGCCTTTCCCGAGTGCTTGCCCGCCGACTCGGCGCCGATGCCGAACCCGACCCGGCGCGCGTCCGCGACACCGATTTCGACGTAGGCGATCTTGGAGCTCTGAATCAGGAAGCGACGGCCCCGCTCGTCGTTCATGCTGAGCAGGCCTGAGCCGTCGCGCAGCGCGGCCGCCACGAGCTCTTCGACTTCGGCTTGCGTCTGCGTACTGGACAGGACCAGCTCCCGCGGACTGTCCGTGATACCGATTTTGACCTCCACGGTGGCCCCTTCCGTTCGTATCAAAGGCTTTGAAGTTCCTCAGACGTGTCAGCAGCAGGCTAGTGGACGCGCCTGGGCCGCATGTCTCCCCGGCCCCCCGGTTCGCGATAAGCGAACCGCGGCCCGACCGAAGATAACGATTCGCTCCCAGCTCGGCCAACATCGCCTTCGCCGCCCGGATCGCGATAGTCACATCGGTAACATCGGCACCATCAGAAACATGCTCACCGATCGTCTCGGCCCGGTCTACGACTACCCCGAAGACGACGACTACGACGGAGCCGACACCGAGGACCTGGGCGGCTACGGCGACCTGGCCTGGCCGGCCGACACGCGCTGGCGCCCGGCCGCCGCGATCCTCGGCGCGGTGGTGGCCATCGGCGCCATCGCGACGGCCGTCATCGTCAACAGCGGCGACAGCGCGTCGACGAAGGCGACCGTCGGGGCGACACCGCCGCGGACGCTGACCTCCGCGCCGCCCACGCCCAGAAGCCCTGTCGCCCAGCCCAGCCCGTCTGCTACCCCGTTGCCGCCCGAGACGGTGACCACCCTGACCCCGCCGCCCAGCGCGTCCACCACCCCGCTGCCGATGCCGGCGCAGACGCCGACCGCCCTGCCGCCCCCGGCGGAAGCGCCGCCGCCGGTAGCGCTGAACCCGCGCACCGTCATCTACACCGTCACCGGGACGAAACAGTTGCTGGACCTGGTGAACGTGGCCTACACCGACGCCCGCGGCTACCCGCAGACCGAGTTCAACGTGTCGCTGCCGTGGTCGAAGGTGATCGTCCTGAACCCCGGAGTCCAGACGGTGTCGGTGGTCGCGACCAGCTTCTACGGCCGGCTCAACTGCTCGGTCGTCAACGCCGCCGGTCAGCCGGTGGTGACGTCGGCCAACAACGGCGTCATGGCGACCTGCACCCGCTGAGGCGTCAGCTCAGGCCGAGTTCGCGCATCCGCCGGTCGTGCGTCTGCTGCAGGCGGTCGAAGAACGCGCTGAGCTGACCCAGGCCGCCGGGGCCGGACACCACCAGGTCGACCAGCTCGTCGTGCTCGGCCAGCACGTACTGGGCCTGGGTGATCGCCTCCCCGAACAACCGGCGGGACCACAGAGCCAGCCGGCTGCGCTGTTTGCCGCTGGACGTCACCGCGGCGCGCACCTCGGCGACGACGAACTGCGAGTGCCCCGTCTCCGACAGCGCCGCGCGCACCACGTCGGCGACCTCGTCGGGCAGCCCGTCGGCGATCTCCAGGTACAGGTCGGCGGCCAGCGCGTCGCCCACATAGGTCTTCACCAGCGCTTCCAGCCACGTGCTCGGCATGGTCAGCCGGTGATAGTTCTCCAGCGCCGAGACGTACTTCGACATCGCCGGCACCACGTCGACGCCGCGGCGTTCCAACGCGTCGCGCAGCAGCTCGTAGTGCTGCATCTCGGCGGCGGCCATGCTCGCCATGGAGATCCGTCCCCGCAGGTCGGGCGCCATCCGCGCCTCGTCGGTGAGCCGGTAGAACGCGGCGACCTCGCCGTAGGCCAGCACCGCGAACAACTCGTTGACGCCGGGGTGATCCGCCGACAGCCGCGAGGCAGGCGGATCGTCCACCTGATCGGCATGGGAGGACCCGGAAAGGGGCGGGGTCATGGCAACACTCTAGTCGGCGGGATTAGCACCAAATGGGCGCCAGCTTGCGACCAGCTATCATGGACGCAGGTATTGGCTGAATTTTTATCGCCCGCCAGTATCTGCGAAATGTGCGTGCACAGCTGGCCCGCCCGTCCTGACCCGCTCAGGCCGTATCAAGGGCCGCGCCTCGGCGACGTATTCGGAGTCGGAACTCGTGCGCGCGTGACCGCGACAGAGAAACACCGACACAAACCGATATGTCACCGAAAGGCTTATTACCCACGCATGAGCGCAACTGAACTGACTTTTGCCAACCTCGGCGTTCGCGACGAAATCGTCCGCGCCCTCGCCGAAAAGGGCATCGAGCGGCCCTTTGCCATCCAGGAACTGACCATGCCGCTGGCGCTCGCCGGCGACGACGTGATCGGCCAAGCCCGCACCGGCATGGGCAAGACCCTCGCCTTCGGCGTCCCGCTGCTGAACCGCATCACGTCCGGAATCGGCGTGCGGGAGCTCAACGGCACCCCCCGGGCCCTGGTCGTGGTGCCCACCCGCGAGCTCTGCCTGCAGGTGACCGAGGACCTGGCCGCCGCTGCCAAGTACCTCACCGCCGACGAGGGCCGCCGCCTGTCCGTCGTCTCGATCTACGGGGGCCGCGCCTACGAGCCACAGATCGAGGCGCTGCAGGCCGGCGCCGACGTCGTGGTCGGCACCCCTGGCCGGCTGCTCGACCTGGCCCAGCAGGGCCACCTGCAGCTGGGCGGGCTGTCCATGCTCGTCCTCGACGAGGCCGACGAGATGCTCGACCTGGGCTTCCTGCCCGACATCGAGCGCATCCTGCGCCAGATCCCCGAGGACCGGCAATCCATGCTGTTCTCGGCGACCATGCCGGGCCCGATCATCACGCTGGCCCGCACCTTCATGAACCAGCCCACCCACATCCGCGCGGAAGCGCCGCACTCGGCGGCCACGCACGACACCACCGAGCAGTTCGTCTACCGGGCCCACGCGCTGGACAAGGTTGAGCTGGTCAGCCGCGTGCTGCAGGCCGAGGGCCGCGGCGCGACGATGATCTTCACCCGCACCAAGCGCACCGCGCAGAAGGTCGCCGACGAACTGGCCGAGCGCGGCTTCAAGGTCGGCGCCGTGCACGGCGACCTGGGCCAGATCGCGCGCGAGAAGGCGCTGAAGGCGTTCCGCAACGGCGACATCGACGTGCTCGTCGCCACCGACGTCGCCGCCCGCGGCATCGACATCGACGACATCACCCACGTCATCAACTACCAGATCCCCGAGGACGAACAGGCCTACGTGCACCGGATCGGCCGCACCGGCCGCGCCGGCAAGACCGGTATCGCCGTCACCCTGGTGGACTGGGACGAGCTGCCCCGATGGTCGATGATCGACAAGGCGCTGGGCCTGGAAAACCCCGAGCCCGCCGAGACCTACTCGAACTCGCCGCACCTCTACGACGAGATGGGCATCCCCGCCGAGGCGGGCGGCACGGTCGGCTCGCCGCGCAAGTCACCGGTCAAGCGCCGCGACACCGACCGCGACGGCCGCCAGGGTGCGGACAAGCCGGAGAAGTCCGGCCGTTCGCGCTCCGGCGCGCCGCGCCGGCGCACCCGCGGCGGCCAGCCCGTCACCGCCCACCCCGCCACCGCCAACGGCGAAGCCGCCGTGACGACGTCGGAGACGCCCTCGGGCGCGCCCACCGGGACCTCCAGCAGCAGCCGGCGCCGCCGCCGGCGCCGCAAGCCCGCCTCGCAACCGAGTACAGCCCCCGCCGCAGCCAACTGAGGCCCGCGCCGCCGCATGGTCAAACCGGAGCGCCGCACGAAGGGCGACATCCTGGCCGCCGCGGCGATCGCGGTCGTCGTCGCCGTCGCGGCGGCGCTGATCTGGTGGACCAGCGACGCGCGGGCCACCGTCAGCCGTCCCGCCGCCACGCCGGCGCCCGCGCCGACGCCCGCCCGCGACGTCCCCGCCACCCTCAAGCAGCTGTGGACGGCGCGCAGCCCCGGCACCACCGCGCCCGTCGTGGTCAGCGGGACGATCGCGACCGCCGACGGCCGCCGGGTCGACGGGCGCGACCCCGGCACGGGACAGTCCCACTGGAGCTACGCCCGCGACAGGGACCTGTGCGGGCTGTCCTGGGTCTACCACTACGCCGTGGCCGTCTATCAGGACGACCGCGGGTGCGGGCAGGTCAGCACCCTCGACGGCGCCACTGGCCGGCGCGGCGCCGCCCGCAGCGGCTACGCCGACCCGAGCGTGCGCCTTTCCTCCGACGGCACCACGGTGCTATCGGCCGGCGACACCCGGCTCGAACTGTGGCGCTCCGACATGGTCCGGATGCTGGCCTACGGCGAGACGGACGCGCGGGTGAAACCGTCGGCGCGCGGGCTGCACTCGGGATGCCGGCTGATCTCGGCGGCGGCCAGCTCGTCGGCGGTGTCGGTGCTGGAGAGCTGCGCGCCCCAGGGCGACCTGCGGCTGGTCCTGCTGCGCCCGGGCAAGGAAGACGACGAACCTCAGCAACACGTCGTGGCCGAACCCGGGATCGGGGCCGATTCGGGCGCCCGGGTGCTGACGGTTTGGGAGAACAACACCGCGGTGTATCTGCCGTCCCCGCAACCCCGGATCGACGTCGTCGACGACACCGGCACCACCGTGGCGAGCACGCTGCTGGCCAAGCCGCCGTCGAGCTCTGCGGCGGTGTCGCAGACCGGCAACCTGGTGACCTGGTGGACCGGTGATTCGCTGATGGTCTTCGAGGCGACCAACCTGACCCTGCGCTACACGATCGCCGCGGGCGAGACGACGGCGCCGCTGGGGCCGGGGGTCATGATGGCCGGCCGGCTGCTGGTGCCGGTCACCGGCGCGATCGGGGTATACGACCCGCTCAGCGGCGCGAACGAGCGCTACATCCCGGTGAACCGGGCGCCGGGCGGCGCGGCGGTGGTCCCGGCCGTTTCGGGCTCCCGGGTGTTCGAGCAGCGCGGCGACACCGTGGTGGCCCTGGGCTGAGCGACCGGGCCGCCGCCGCGGCTAGATCTCGACGGCGAACGTCGGCAACGGTTTGCCGGTCTTCCAGTGCTTGAGCAACGCCTTCGCCAGCTCGGCGTAGGCCACCGCGCCTTTGTTCTTGCGCCCGGCCATCACCGACGACCCCGACGCGCTCGCCTCGGCGAACCGCACCGTGCGCGGGATCGGCGGAGCGAGCACCGGCATTTCGTAGCGGTCGGCGACGTCGACCAGCACGTCGCGGGTGTGGGTGGTGCGGGAGTCGTACAGCGTCGGCAGGGCGCCCAGCAGCCGCAGGTCCGGGTTGGTGATCTGCTGGACGTCGGCGACGGTGCGCAGGAATTGGCCGACGCCGCGGTGCGCCAGCGTCTCGCACTGCAGCGGCACGATGACCTCGTCGGCCGCCGTCAGCCCATTGAGGGTGAGCACGCCCAGCGACGGCGGGCAGTCGATGACGACGACGTCGAACTGGTCGGAGAGCTTGGCCAGCGCGCGTTTGAGCGCGTATTCGCGCCCGGCCCGCATCAGCAGCATCGCCTCGGCGCCCGCGAGGTCAATGTTGGCCGGCAGCAGCGTCATTCCCTCCATCGTCGTGACGAGCGCCGCGTTCGGCTCGACCTCACCGAGCAGGACCTCGTGCACCGACACCGGCAGCTTGTCGGGATCCTGGCCCAGCGAGAAGGTCAGGCAACCCTGCGGATCCAGATCCACGAGCAGCACCCGCTGGCCCTCGTCCGCCATCGCCGCCCCCAGTGAGGCCACCGTGGTCGTCTTGGCGACCCCGCCCTTCTGGTTGGCCACCGCCAATACCCGGGTCTTGCTCACGAACGCCCGCCCCTCCATTGTGTTGCCTCGCTCACAGTGCCCATCCTGGCATGTTCGACCGCCATGCGCTTCGGCCGACGGCCCGGCATGTCCGTCCGGCAGAATCGGTCGGCATGGGCATCTACAACCACCGGCTGGTGCTGCTCCGCCACGGCGAAACCCCGTGGTCCAAGTCCGGCCAGCACACCGGACGCACCGATCTCGAGCTCACCGATCACGGCCGCGTCCAGGCCGAGCTCGCGGGCCGCGTTCTGGCCGAACTGAATCTCGCCGACCCGCTGGTGGTCAGCAGCCCGCGCATCCGCGCGCTGACCACAGCCAAGTTGGCCGGCCTCACCGTCGACGAGGTGTCTCCCCTGCTCGCCGAGTGGGACTACGGCTCCTACGAGGGGCTGACGACCCCGCAGATCCGGCAGTCCGACCCCGATTGGCTGGTGTGGACGCACGGGTGCCCGGGCGGCGAGAGCGTGGCTCAGGTCAGCGACCGCGCCGACAAGGCCGTCGAATTCGCGTTGGGGCACATGGGCACGCGCGACGTGGTGTTCGTGGGCCACAGCCACTTTTCCCGCTCGGTGATCACCCGCTGGGTCGAGTTGCCGCTCGTCGAGGGCAGCCGGTTCTGGATGCTCGCCGGCTCGGTCGCCGTGTGCGGGTTCGAGCACGGCGTGCGGCAGCTCGCCGCGCTCGGATTGACGGGCAACCCTCAGGCGATCGCACCCGGGTGAGCACCGAACCGCCATTCGCGCTGTGCGGTCCCCGGGGGACGATCCTCGCCGAGGGGGTGCGCGCAAGTTACCGCGACCTGGGCGCGGCCCAGGCCGCGCTGCGCTCGGGCTCGGCCCCAATAGTGTTGGGCGCGTTGCCTTTCGACGTGAGCCGGCCCGCGGCCCTGCTGGTGCCCGGCGCCGTGATATCCACCGACGGGCCGCCTGACTGGCCGGCGGGCCCGCTGCCGCCGGTGCGCGTCGCCGCCGCGGTCCCGCCGCCGGCCGACTACCGCGCCCGGATCATTCGCGCGCGGGACGCACTCGCGGCACCCGACAACCCGCTGCACAAGGTGGTGCTGGCCCGTGCCCTGCGACTGGTCGCCGACGCGCCGCTGGATGCCCGCGAGATCCTGCGCCGCCTGGTCGTCGCCGACCCGGCCGCCTACGGCTACCTCGTCGACCTGACCGCAGCCGGCGACGACTACGCCGGCGCGGCGCTGGTGGGCGCCAGCCCCGAACTCCTGGTCGCGCGCAGCGGCGATCGCGTGGTGTGCCAGCCGTTCGCCGGTTCGGCCCCGCGGGCCGCCGACCCGGAGGTCGACGCGGCCAACGGGGCCGCGCTGGCCCGTTCCGCCAAGGACCGCCACGAGCATCGGCTGGTGATCGACACCATGCGCGCGGCGCTGGAGCCGCTGTGCGACGAATTGACCATCGCGGGAGAACCGCAGTTGAGCCGCACCGCGGCGGTCTGGCACCTGTGCACCCCGATCAGCGGCCGGCTGCGCGAGAAGTCAACCACCGCAATCGATCTGGCGCTGGCGCTGCATCCCACCCCGGCGGTGGGCGGCGTTCCGACGAAGGCCGCGACCGAGCTCATCGCCGAGCTGGAGGGTGACCGCGGCTTCTACGCCGGCGCCGTGGGCTGGTGCGACGCCGGCGGCGACGGCCACTGGGTGGTGTCGCTGCGCTGCGCACAGCTGTCGGCCGACCGCCGCACCGCGCTCGCCCGCGCCGGCGGGGGCATCGTCGCCGAATCCGATCCCGACGACGAAGTCGCGGAAACCACAACGAAATTCGCCACGATATTGAACGCGCTGGAAGTTGAGCAATGACGGAAAACATCCGCCGCGCCATCCCGCAGGACGCCGGCGATATTGCCGACATGATTCACGCGCTCGCCGAATTCGAACATGCCGCCGAGCAATGCACCGTCACCGAACCACAAATTTCCACAGCGCTTTTCGGTAATTCGCCCGTCGTGCACGGGCATGTGGCCGAAGTCGACGGCGCGATCGCCGCCATGGCGTTGTGGTTCGTCAACTTCTCCACCTGGGACTGCGTCGCGGGCATCTACCTCGAAGACCTGTTCG
Organism: Mycobacterium sp. NGS54; assembly: GCF_059812465.1. NCBI lineage: Bacteria > Bacillati > Actinomycetota > Actinomycetes > Mycobacteriales > Mycobacteriaceae > Mycobacterium > Mycobacterium sp. NGS54. The sequence continues at coordinate 503,749 of NZ_JCALCS010000001.1, forward strand.
TGCGGCCCGGTTTTCGCCGTCGCGGGCTGGCCCGGGCGCTCCTGGCGGCGCTGGCCCGCGAGTGCGTCGACCAGGGCTACACCCGGTTGTCGTGGGCGGTGCTGAACTGGAACGTCGACGCCGTCGCGCTCTACGAGGGCGTCGGCGCCGCGCCGCAGCGCGAGTGGACCACCTACCGGCTGTCCGGCCCGCCGTTGGCCGAGCTGGCGCGGCGGCCCTGATCGCCGGCGGCGGCCCAGCGCACGGCCGCCGGGGTGAAGAGCAGCACCAACACGCTCAGCGCCAGCACCCCCACCGGGACGCCGAAGGCCGGCCGGTGCGAGCCGACCGCGACGTACCACGCCACGGGCAGCAACAGCAGCTGCGTGAAGACGCCCACCCCGCGCCCCCACCGCTTGCCGAGCAGCAGCGCGCGTCCCGCGGCCAGCACCACGCCGCCGACCAGAACGAACCACGCCGCCGTGCCCAGTCCGTTGACCACGCGCTGGTCGGCCCCCGCGATGCCACGCACCACCAGCACGATGGCCATGACCAGGGCGGCCGCGCCCTGCACCGCGACGATCACGCCCGCCGCACGGACGGAGGACGGGGCGCGCGGGGTCACAGCGTCAGCGTAGTCAGGCCCGCTTGCCCCAAAGCGGGGCCTTAACCGCCACGCATAAGCTCGTGCATCATGCGCGCCGTGCTGATCGTGAATCCCACAGCCACGTCAACCACTCCAGCCGGTCGCGACCTTCTCGCGCACGCACTCAAAAGCCGCCTGCAGCTGACCGTCGAGCACACCACCCACCGGGGCCACGGCACCGAACTCGCGCACCGGGCGGTCCAGGACGGGGTCGACTTGGTCGTCGTGCACGGCGGCGACGGCACGGTGAGCGGCGTGGTCAACGGCCTGCTGGGCCATCCGGGCACCGCCCCGGCGGGGCCCGTGCCCGCCCTGGCGGTGGTGCCCGGCGGGTCGGCCAACGTGCTGGCCCGGTCGCTGGGCATTTCCCCGGATCCGGTCGCCGCGACCAACCAGCTCATCCAGCTGCTCGACGACTACCGCCGTCACCAGACGTGGCGGCGCATCAGCCTGATCGACTGCGGCGAGCAGTGGGCCGTGATCAACGCCGGAATGGGCGTCGACGCGGAGGTGGTCGCCGGGGTGGAAAAGCAGCGCAACAAGGGCGTCAAGGTCACCCCGCTGCGGTATTGGCGCGTGGCGATACCCGTCACGCTGGCCTTCCGCCGTCGCGAACCGCTCCTCACGGTGGAGCTGGCCGGCCGCGAGCCCGTCACCGGCGTGCACTTCGCCTGGGTGTCCAACACCAGCCCCTGGACCTACAGCAACAGCCGCCCGCTGGTGACCAACCCCGGCTGCAGCTTCGAGTCGGGCCTCGGGGTGTTCGCCCTGACCGAGATGAAGGTGTTCCCCACGCTGCGGCTGGTCAGCCAGTTGCTGGGCAGCGGGCCGAAGGGCCACCCGCCGCAGCTCGTCCGCGACGACGACGCCGCCTGCCTGCGGGTGACCTCGACCGCGGGCCCGGTGGCGAGCCAGTTCGACGGCGATTACCTCGGGCTGCGCCAAACCATGACTTTCAGGTCGGTTCCGGATGCGCTGGCCGTGGCCGCCCCGCCCGGCAAAAATCACCTCTGAGCTGCAGCGACCGACTGCCGCGAGCAATATCACAGCGGAACCGGCCCGGCAGTGTAGTACAACGGACTAAGGGCTTGAATAAGAAGTCGGTGAAGTGAGATAGCCCACGAGGCTGCGCACGACTATTGACATCTGTTGAGCCTGTGAAACGATCGAAAGGTTGCATGCAGAAATTCATGTAGGGGCGCGGACCCTTTTCTTGTGCACGCTTTAACAGCCGAAGAAAAAGACCGTGCGCCTTGCTGCGCACTCAGTGAGGAGTAACAACTTATGGATTGGCGCCACAAGGCGGTCTGTCGCGACGAGGACCCGGAGCTGTTCTTCCCGGTAGGGAACAGCGGCCCCGCGCTCGCGCAGATCGCTGACGCGAAACTGGTCTGCAATCGGTGCCAGGTGACCACGGAGTGCCTCTCCTGGGCCCTGAACACCGGCCAGGACTCGGGCGTCTGGGGGGGCATGAGCGAGGATGAGCGGCGCGCACTCAAGCGTCGCAACGCCCGGACGAAGGCCCGCAGCGGAGTCTGACGGCAGTTTGCATACGGTGCGGCCCCGACGGATCGTCGGGGCCGCACCGTTGTGTAGGGCACTTACAGCAACAGCCGGGTCCGCCGCCCGATCGGCACCCGCAGCACCACGTCGGTGCCCCGGGCCGGGGCGTGCCGCATCCCCAGCGTGCCGTCCAGCTCCGCCGACACCAGGGTCCGCACGATCTGCAGGCCCAGGCTGTCGGAGTTCTCCAGGCTGAACCCGTCGGGCAGCCCGCGCCCGTCGTCGTGCACGACGACGTCGAGCCAGCGCGCCGAGCGCTCGGCCCTGATGGTCACCGACCCTTCCTGGGCCGCCGGGTCGAAGGCGTGCTCGATCGCGTTCTGGACGAGCTCGGTGATCACCATGATCAGGGCCGTCGCGCGGTCGGAATCCAGCACGCCCAGGTCGCCGACCCGGTTGATCCGGATCGGCCGGTCCACCGACGCCACGTCGTTCATGATCGGCAGGATCCGGTCGATGACCTCGTCGAGGTTCACCTGCTCGTCCACCGACATCGACAGCGCGTCGTGGACCAGGGCGATCGACGACACCCGGCGCACCGACTCGATCAGCGCCTCCCGGCCCTCGGCGTTGGCGGTCCGCCGGGCCTGCAGGCGCAGCAGCGCGGCCACCGTTTGCAGGTTGTTCTTCACCCGGTGGTGGATCTCGCGAATGGTGGCGTCCTTGGAGATCAGGGCCCGGTCGCGGCGCTTGACCTCGGTGATGTCGCGGATCAGCACCGCGGCCCCGGCGCCGGCGCCGTGAACCACCAGCGGCAGCGTCCGCAGCAGCACCGTGGCGCCCCCGGCGTCGACCTCCATGCGCATGCTCCGGCCGCCGGCCAGCAGGTCACGCACGTGCTCGGCCACCTCCTGCGCCTCGAAGGGGTCGGAGATCAGCGGCCGCGTCGCGTCGACGAGGTGGTGGCCCTCCAACTCCGACGTCAGCCCCATCCGGTGATAGGCCGACAGCGCGTTGGGGCTGGCGTACGCGACGACGCCGTCGACGTCGAGGCGGATGAAGCCGTCGCCCGCGCGCGGCGTCGAGCGGGACATGACCACGTCGCCGACGTCGGGGAAGGTGCCCTCGGCGAGCATGTGCACCAGGTCCGCGGCGCACTCCCGGTACGCGGTCTCCAGCTGGCCGGACGCACGGTCCGCGGCCTCCGCGGTCTGGTGCCGCGTCAGCACCGCGACCACGTGGCCGCCGTACCGCACCGGGGAGGCCGCGACGTGGGTGCCGGGCAGCTCCCACGAATGTTGTTGGCCCACATCGCTTTGGGGCGCGGCGGCACCGGTGTCGAAAGTCTCGGCGACGAGCGGCAGCCGGTCCGCGGCGACGACGGTCCCCACCGCATCGGTTTGCAGCACCGTGGGCGCGGTGTTGGGGCGGCATTGCGCCACGCACACCAGCACGCCGTCGTCGCGGCGAACCCACATCAGGTAGTCGGCGAACGACAGGTCGGCCAGCAGCTGCCACTCGCCCACCACCGCGTGCAGGTGGTCCACCGCGTTGCCCGGCAGCATCGTGTGTTCGGCAAGCAGATCACCGAGCGTGGACATGCGGATACGAGGGTTTCGGGTGGCCCGGCGGCTAGCTGATCACGGCGATGAGGTCGCCGGCCTGGATGACGTCACCGACCGACACGCTCACCTTGCTGACGGTGCCGTCGACTTCGGCCAGGACCGGGATCTCCATCTTCATGGACTCCAGCAGCACCACGATGTCGCCCTTGCCGATCGAGTCGCCCTCGTTGACGACGACCTCGAGCACGCTGGCCACGATCTCGGCGCGAACATCCTCCGCCATCTTCACCCCACTCATCCCGGCCATCGGCGCATGCTGGCTGCTGGTCTATCAAGCTCATGTATATCGAACCACAGGACCGGTGCGGACCGCGGCACGCGGGGCGTGAGACAATGTGAGACAAGCTAACGGGTGCGCGGCGCCCGATCGATGCACAATCACGGAGGTTGGAAGAAATGGCCAAGCGTGGCCGGAAGAAGCGCGACCGCAAGTACAGCAAGGCCAACCACGGCAAGCGGCCCAATTCCTGAGGGGTAGCTACTCCATCCCGCGAATGATGGTGGTCCGGCGGATCTCCAGCCGGAGGCGTTCCTTCAGGCCCTCGGGGGCCTTCTCGCCGGTGCACTTGGTCGCGATCAGCGCCTTGAGCCGCTCCTCGATCCCGTAGTGCTGGAAGCATCCGGGGCAGTCCTCGAGGTGCTGGCGCAGCCTCGCCTTCGCCTCGGGGGTGCACTCGCCGTCCAGCAGGGTCCATACCTCGGCGATCACCTCGGCGCAGCCCAGGCCGTGGGAATGACTGTCGTCGGCGCGGGGCTCGGCGGGGCCGGCAGACTCGCTCATGACGGCACCTCCTCGTGCGCCTGTTGACCGCGGGTGAAGCCGCGCTCCTTGGCCACGTCGGCCAGGAGACCGCGCAGCTGACGTCTGCCGCGGTGCAGCCGAGACATTACCGTCCCGATGGGCGTGTCCATGATCTCGGCGATTTCCTTGTACGGGAAACCCTCGACGTCGGCGTAGTAGACGGCCATCCGGAATTCCTCCGGCAACGCCTGCAGCGCCTCTTTGATCTCGTTGTCGGGCAGCGCCTCGAGCGCCTCGACCTCGGCCGAACGCAGGCCGGTCGAGGAATGCTCGGCGTTGGACGCCAGCTGCCAGTCGGTGATCTCCTCGGTCGGATACTCCGCCGGCTGGCGCTGCCGCTTGCGGTAGCTGTTGATGTAGGTGTTGGTCAGGATGCGGTACAGCCAGGCCTTGAGGTTGGTCCCGGCCCGGAACGAGCGGAACCCGGCGTAGGCCTTCACCATCGTTTCCTGCAGCAGATCCTCGGCGTCGGCGGGGTTGCGCGTCATGCGCAGCGCGCCACCGTAGAGCTGGTCCAGCAGCGGAATCGCGTCGCGCTCGAAGCGCGCCGTGAGCTCCTCGTCGGTCTCGCGTGGTGGTGCCGGTTCGGCAGCCTCCAGGCCCGTCTCCCCGTCGGTGTCGGCCATCTCGATTAACACGGTCCCTTCTGCAGCGGTGACGCCGGTGGGCACCGAAAGCGCCGCCAGACTCGCAAGCGAGCGGGTCAACTGCTCGTCCTCCAAGAGGCACGTCGCGGTTGGCACCAGACTGCTCCTCCCAATCTAAAGGCTGCCCCCGACAGTGTCCGTCCGGGCTGCGCATCTGCATCAGAAACCGACTGTTTTAACAGCATCCGCCAGCCGGCTATTTCCCGGGCGGAATCGGGGCGGTTCGGGCGTGGCGTTAATGTGACGCCATGTCCCTGAACGGCAAGACCATGTTCATCTCCGGCGCCAGTCGCGGAATCGGCCTCGCGATCGCCAAACGGGCCGCGCAGGACGGCGCCAACGTCGCGCTGATCGCCAAGACCGCCGAGCCGCACCCCAAGCTGCCGGGCACGGTGTACACGGCCGCCAAGGAGCTCGAGGAGGCGGGCGGGCAGGCCCTGCCGATCGTCGGGGACGTCCGCGACCCGGATTCGGTCGAGGCCGCGGTGGCCAAGACCGTCGAGCAGTTCGGCGGCATCGACATCTGTGTGAACAACGCTTCGGCGATCAACCTGGGCTCGATCACCGAGGTGCCGATGAAGCGGTTCGACCTGATGAACGGCATCCAGGTGCGCGGCACGTACGCGGTCTCGCAGGCCTGCCTGGCGCACATGAAGGGCCGGGAGAACCCGCACATCCTGACGCTGTCGCCGCCGGTGCTGCTGGGCAAGGAGTGGTTGAAGCCGACCGCCTACATGATGGCCAAGTTCGGCATGACGCTGTGCGCGCTGGGGATCGCCGAGGAGATGCGCGACGAGGGGATCGCCTCCAACACGCTGTGGCCGCGCACGCTGGTGGCGACCGCGGCGGTACAGAACCTGCTCGGCGGGGACGAGGCGATGGGTCGGGCCCGCAAGCCCGAGGTGTATTCCGACGCCGCCTACGTGATCCTCAACAAGCCCGCGCGCGAGTACACCGGCAACATGCTGCTGTGCGAGGACGTGCTGGTGGAATCCGGCGTCACCGACCTGTCGGTGTACGACTGCATTCCGGGTTCGAAGCTGGGCGTCGACTTCTGGGTGGACGGCGTCAACCCGCCGGGGTACGCGGGCCCCTAGCCGTGTCCGGCGCTGCCACGCCGGCTCTGGCCGCTCTGACCAAAGCCGGTGTGCCGCACGAGATCGCCAAGTTCGGTCACGATCCCCGGGAATCGTCGTTCGGCGTGGAGGCGGTCCAGGCGCTGGGCCGGGCCGGCGTGGCGCCCGGGCAGATCTACAAGACCCTGATCATCGCCGTGCCCGACGGGTTGGCCGTCGCGATGGTGCCGGCGGCGGCGAAGTTGTCGCTCAAGGCCGCCGCCGCGGCGCTGGGCGTGGCCCGGGCCGGCATGGCCGAACCCGGTGCCGCCGAACGCGCGACGGGCTATGTGGTCGGCGCGGTTTCTCCGTTCGGGCAGCGCAAGCGCCTGCCCACCGTCGTCGACGCGAGCGCGCTGGGCTGGGAACGCGTGTACTGCAGCGCGGGCCGGCGCGGCTGGGACGTCGCGGTCTCGCCGCACGACCTGATCCGGCTGACCGGGGCGGTCACCGCGGACATCCGGGCCTAGGCGCGCTCGCCCGCCTCGCTGAGAAAGCCCTCGATGACGGGGGCGAGTTCGGTCGCGTTGTGCACGATGTCGATGTGCCCGCCCGGATGCAGGTGCAGAATCGAATGAGGCAGCAGCCGGTGCAGGATGTGCGCGTTGACCACCGGGATGATCGGGTCGTCGGTACCCGCGACGATCAGCGTCTCCTGCCGCACGGCGGGCAGCGCGAACAGGCTCGTCCAAATCGACCCGGCGAGCAGTTGGTGCAGGTAGCCCATCTTCGATCCGGCGTGCAACTGGCGCACGAACAGGCGCGCCACGTCTTCACCGTGGGCGCGCACGGTACCGCCGTAGAGGTCACCGGCGATCGACGCGGCGTAGTCGGGATCCGAAAACCTGTGCGGGGTGATCATTTTGGACAGCACCGATAAGCGAGCGGGCACCATGAGCACGCCGGTGCCGGTCGCCACCAACACCATGCGACGGCAACGACGCGGGTTCTGGAAGGCGAACTGCTGCGCCAGGGCACCGCCCCAGGACAGCCCGAGGATGTCGACCACGCTGATGCCGAGTTGGGACAGCACCCGGCCCAAAACCCAGGCGAGGTAGGGAATCCCATACGGCAGCGGCGAGGTCGGCGATCCCCCGGTGCCCGGCACGTCGAACCTGATCACGGTCATCGGCAGCTGTTCGACCAGCGGATCGAGCACCTCGAGGCTGGCGCCGATGCCGTTGCACAGCACCAGCGGCACGCCCGGCCCCCGGCGCACGTTGACGCGGACGCGCTGACCGCCCGCGCTGACGTAGTGCTCCTCGCCCAGCGTGCTTGGCGTAACCACCCGTAGCCGCCTCCGTTGTGCCGTCACTCACTTGTCCATCACGTAGCGGCCCGGGGCCGGCCCGAGCGGCGGGAGTCCTTCTCCGCCGAGCTGTTTCGGCGCCCTGACCTCGGGGCCGCTCCGCTCGGCGAGCCAATTCGCGTAGTCCGGCCACCAGGAGTCGCTGGACTTCTGCGACGATTCCAGCCACTGCTGGGGGTCTTCGGCGTCGACGGCACCGGTCCGGAAGGACGCCTTCGGGTTGCCCGGCGGGTTGACCAGCGCCGCGATGTGGCCACTGGTGGACAGCACGTAGCGGTTGTCCTTGCTGCCGAGCAGGCGTGCGCTGCGATAGGTGGCCTGCCACGGCGAGATGTGGTCGGCGACGCCGCCGACGACGTAGGCGTCGGACGTGACCTTGCCCAGGTCGACGGGGCTGCCCAGCATGCTGACGGCGCCGGGGGTGACCAGCGCGTTGCGCATCGCCATCGACACCATGTCGCGGTGCAGCGCGGCGGCCATCCGGGTGGTGTCGGCGTTCCAGAACAGCACGTCGAACGCCGCCGGCTTGCGGCCCTGCACATAGTTGTTCACCCAGTACCGCCACACCAGGTCGGTTGGCCGCAGCCAGGCGAACATCTCGGCCATGTCGCGCCCGTCCAGGTAACCCTTGCGGCCCGAAACCCGGATCGCCGCCTGGGCCGCGCGGTCGCTCATCGCCGCCACGGCGAATCCGGCGCGGGTCTCGTCGAGCACGGTGACCGACAGGTTCAGACCCGCAATCCGGTCGCCCTGCCCGATGTCGGCGAGGTGGGCCGCCGTCATCGCGGCCAGGATGCCTCCCGAGCAGGTGGCCAGCAGGTGGGTGCTGTCGGTCCCGGCGATCTTCTGCACCGCGTCCATCGCCTCGACGATCGCGGCGCCGTACGCGTCGAATCCCCAATCCCGGTGCCGCTTTTGCGGATTGCGCCACGAGATCGTGAAGACCTGTTGGCCCTGCTGGACGAAGTACTCGATCATGCTGCGCCCGGGCGCGATGTCCATGATGTAGAACTTGTTGATCACCGGCGGCACCATGAGCAGCGGAACCTCGCGCACCTTGGCCGTCTGCGGTGCGTACTGGATCAGCTCGAACATCGGGGTCTGCAGCACGACCGCCCCCTTGGTGACGGCCAGGGTCTCGCCGACGGCGAACGCGTCGGGCTCGACCATCGCCGGCACCCGTGGCTTCGAAAGCATGTCCCGCGCAAAGGCTTTCAGGCCGCGGACCGCGCTCAGCCCCCCGGTGTCGATCATCGCCTTCCAGCCCAGCGGGCTGATCAGCGGGTTGTTGCTGGGGGCCAGGCCCTCGACGAGGTTGTCGACGACGAACCGCATCCGCTCGTTGTCGCGCCAGTCCAGCTGGGCGTCGGCGAGCAGACCCTCGGCGGTCTCGGCGCCGGCGAGGTAGGCCTGCATGATCCGGTGCAGCACCGGATTCTCCTGCCAGGCAGGGTCACTGAAGCGCTTGTCGGCCCGCGCCGGGACGCGTTGCGAATCCCCCACCGCGATGGCGCCCAGCTCGCGCGTCAGCGCGCCGATCCGGTCGGCCACCGCGCCCGGCCGCCGGGCGAGGCTCGCCCCGAAGTGGCTCCAGGTGGCATCGGGCATCATGCGGCTGACGAACGGCTTGGTAGCGCTGGTCAGCAGCAGGTCGAGCGGCGCGGCGAGCTCGTCGGGTTTCGTGTTTACAGTTGCCATGATTATCGTGCGCTTTCGGTTGTCGGAGGGGTGATTTCGCGTTTCAGGACCTTTCCGGTCGGCCCCTTGGGCAGCGCGTCCACGAGCCACACCAGGCGCGGGTACTTGTACGCGGCGACCCGCGCCTTGACGTACCGGCGCAATTCTTCCGGAGTTGCGGCCGCGCCCTTCTTGAGCGCGACGGCGGCGCCGACGTCTTCGCCGAGCGAGTCGTGCGGGACGCCGATGACGGCGGCCTCGGCCACCGCCGGATGCTCGTAGAGCACCTCCTCGATCTCGCGCGGATAGACGTTGTATCCGCCGCGGATGATCATGTCCTTGGTGCGGTCGACGATGTAGAAATAGCCGTCCTCGTCGACGCGCCCGACGTCGCCCGTGTTGAGCCAGCCGTCGGCGGTGATCGTGGCCTTGGTGGCGTCCGGCAGGTTCCAGTAGCCCTTCATCACGTTGTGGCCGCGGATCTGAATCTCGCCCGCCTCCCCGCGCGGAACCTCGACCCCGTCCAGGTCGACCACCCGCATCTCGACGCCCTCGATCGGGGTGCCGATCGAACCCGCCTTGCGGGGCCGGTCGGGATGGTTGAACGCGGCCGCCGGGGAGCTCTCGGATAACCCGTACCCCTCGAGAACGGAGCAGCCGAAAGCCTCCTCGAAGTCGGTGAGCACCTGGACCGGCAGCGCGGCGCCGCCGGAGACGCAGGTCCGCAAGCTCCGGGTGGCGTCGGGTCGGGCCTCGTCGGCGACGCCGAGCAGCGCCGAATACATCGTCGGCACCCCTTGGAACACCGTCACCGCGTCGCGCTGAATGACCTCGAGCGCCTTGCGCGGCTCGAATCGGGGAATGAGGGTCAACGTCGCGCCGGCGAGGACGGCGCCGTTGAGCCCGCAGGTCAGGCCGAAGACGTGAAACAGCGGCAGGCAGCCCATCACCACGTCGTCGGGACCGATCTCGACCAGGGTGCGCACGCTGACCTCGGCGTTGCGACCCAGGTTGCCGTGAGTGAGCATGGCGCCCTTGGGCTTTCCGGTCGTTCCCGAGGTGTGCAGGATGACCGCGACGTCCTCGTCGCCACGCCGCGCCGGGGCGTGGGCGGGCAGGTCGGCGATCAGGGCGCCCAGCGCGGCGTCGTCGACGAGCACGCATTGCGCCCCGGTCTCGGCGGCGCCCGCGCTGGCCTCCTCGCCGAAGGCCGGCGTCGCGAACAACGCCTTGGCGGCGGTGTTGGACAGGTAGTAGGCCACCTCGCGGCGCTTGAGCAGGGGGTTCATCGGGACCGCGACGGCGCCGCGGTACATGATGCCGTAGAACACGATCGCGAACGCGGGTGTGTTGGGCAGCATCACGCCCACCCGGTCGCCGGGCTCGACTCCGGCCCGTTCCAGCAGCGTCGCGACCCGGGCCGCGGCGGCGTCGAATTCGGCGTAGCTGAACCGCAATTCGTCACACCGCAACGCCACCCGGTCCGGGTGACGGTCTTTCGACGCAACGAGATTGGCGCTCAACGCGGTCATGGGGTGCCTCCGGGACGTGGTTTCCTGCGTGCTTCAAGCGTGATCCGGCCGTCCCCGGCCCACAATGTTCGCGAAAACAACAACCGCGGCGGTTGGCTGTGACCGCTCACATTCACCGGCGCCCGGGCATAAGGTTTGCGATATGGGCGTGGCATCGAAAAGCCGCGGCGTCCGGCCCGGCGCGACGACAGTGGACCCCCACGTCGTCGAGCTCGGCAGGCTCATGCTGTCCCGGGCACCGGAACTGGGCCGGGCGATGGCGGACGTGCTGTGCCGCGACATCGACGCCTACCGGGACGGCACCGTCGTCACGACGGAGCAGGTGGCCGAAAGTTGCGTGGCGAACGTGACGTTCATATTCGACTCGCTCGCCGGTGCCGCCGACGTCGATGTTTCGCCCGCGGAGCGTACCGGCACCGAGCGCGCGCTCGCCGGCGTGCCGCTGCCGGCGGTGATGACCGCCTACCGGATCGGTTTTCGGTTCGTGTGGGAGGAGACCCTGTCCGCCGCCCGCGCCGCGGCAATACCGACCGACGCGGTCCTGGACGCCACCGCCCGGATCTTCTTCGCGCAGGACACGTTCACCCAGGCGATGGCCAATGCCTACCGTCAACAGCTGACCTCGCAGATCGTCGAGCGGGAGGAAGAACGATCGGCGTTGGTCGAAGCGCTGCTGGCGCACCGGATCACCGACAAGCAAAGCCTTTGGGAGGCAGCCGATCTGCTGCGGCTGCCCACCGCGGGACCCTACGTCGTGGTGGCGGCCGAGCTGCCCGCGATCGGGAAGCTGGGGTTGCCGGCGATCGAGAACAAGCTGTCCGCCCGCGACATCCGGTCCGCGTGGCGGCTCCTGCCCGACCTGCAGGTGGGCATCGTCCACCTTCGCGGGCCGGCGAATTCGACGACCGTGGAGCCCCTCGTCGAGGTGCTGCACGAGGCCGCGACGGCGCGAGTCGGCATCAGCCCGGCGTTTCGCGACCTGGCCGAGACCAGCGACGCGTTGCGCTTGGCCAGGGTCGCGGTGACCGGCAAGCCCTCCGGCGACTCGCTGATCTCCCTGTTCGATGACACCCCACTGGCCGTCGCGGCGGTCAGCGCGCCCGAAGTGATGGCGAGGATCAAGGCGCTGGTGCTCTCCCGCGTCGAGGAGCTGCCCGCCGAGGAACGCACCATCCTGATCGACACGTTCCGGGCCTGGGTCGAGGCGGGCGGCTCGGCCAACGACACCGCGACGCGGATCTTCTGCCACCCCAACACGGTGCGCCACCGGCTGCGCCGCATCGAGGAGCTGACGAGCCGATCCCTCTCGCGGCCAAGGGATCTCGCCGAGCTGTGCCTCGCGTTCGAGGTCGAGCGGCGACTGCCTTAGCCGACCAGGTGCTTCGCCCGGCTGCGAGTCTGGAACGCGGTGATGATGTCCATGACGCCGATGACGATCAACCACCAGCCGGCCACCAGGGTCAGGATCGCGATCGACCGGAGCGGCGAGACGATCATGACGGCGCCGCCGATCACGATGATCAGCCCGGTCAGCGCCTGCCAGGCGCGGCCCGGCATGTGGTCGAACGACAACGCCGCGGCGAGCAGCGTCATCCCGCGGAACAGCCAGCCGATGCCGATCCAGATGGCCAACAGCCAGACCGCCTCGAATTCTTCGCGGAAGCAGAAGAATCCCAGCACCAGCGAGACGACACCGGTGATGAATGTCAGAACTCTCATTGCCACTCCGGCGTGGGTGCCGAAGGCAGCAAACATGTATCCGATCCCGGACACCACCAGGTAGATGCCGAACAAGACACCCGCAACGAACAGTGTCTTGCCTGGCCAGACCAGCACGATGACGCCCAGCGCCACGGCGGCGAGGCCGATGAGCAGCAGCAGCTGCCACGCGCTGCGAGCAAGCTGCTTCAGTGGACCTTCAAAAACGGTCTGATCGGTATTCGTCATGTGAATATGATTCGCCCTCGTCGGCGTAAAGAAAATGTCTCTGGCGACACGATTCGGTATCGCGCACGGGTATCGCGAACAACGTCCACCCAAAATTCCTGTTGTATGGAGGCATGACAACCGCGCTGGTGGTGGGCGCCGGGCCCAACGGCCTGGCGGCCGCCGTTTGCCTGGCCGCCGAGGGCGTGCAGGTCACGCTGCTCGAGGCCGCCGACGAGGTGGGCGGCGGCACCCGCAGCGGCGAGGCGATCGTCCCGGGCCTGCTGCACGATCACTGCTCCGCGATCCACCCGATGGCCGTCGGCTCGAGCTTCCTGGGCCGCTTCGACATGGCGCGGTACGGGCTGAGGTGGCGCTGGCCCGAGATCGATTGTGTGCACCCCCTCGACGGCGGCGGCGCGGGCGTGCTGCACCGCTCGGTGGACCAGACCGCGGCAGGCCTGGGCCCCGACGGGCCGCGCTGGCGGCTCGCGTTCGGTTACTCCGCCGCCCGGTTCGACGCCCTGAGCGAGGACATCATGGGGCCGCTGCTGCGGGTCCCGCATCACCCGCTGATGCTGGCCCGGTTCGGCGCGCCCACGCTGCTTCCGGGATCGACGTTCGCCCGGCTGTTCCGCACCGACGAGGGCCGCGCGTTGTTCGGAGGCGTTGCGGCGCACACCTTTCGGCCGCTGCATTACCCGATGACCTCCGCCATCGCCCTGGGCCTGATCGCCGCGGGCCACCGGCACGGCTGGGCGGTGGCCGAAGGCGGATCGCAATCGATCGCCAACGCCCTGGCCGCGCTGCTGACCGACCTGGGCGCCAAGATCGAGACCGGCGTGCGGGTCAAGGCGGCCGCGCAGTTGCCGCCCACGGACATCACCATGTTCGACCTGGATCCGGGCGCGGTCGCCCGGATCCTGGGAGATCGCCTGCCGCGCCGCGTTTCCCGCGCCTTCAGCAGGTTTCGCCGCGGCCCAGGCGCGTTCAAGGTCGACTTCGCCGTGGAGGGCGGCGTGCCGTGGGCGAACCCCGACGCACGCCGGGCCGGCACCGTGCACCTGGCCGGGACCTACGCCGAGCTGGCCGCGACCGAGCGGGAGATCCACGCCGGCCGCATGCCCGAGCGGCCGTTCGTGCTGGTCGGTCAGCAGTATCTCGCCGATCCGCAACGCTCGGTGGGCGATACGCACCCGGTGTGGACCTACGCGCACGTCCCCAACGGCTACGCCGGCGACGCCACCGAGGCCATCGTCGCCCAGATCGAGCGATTCGCCCCCGGATTCAGCGAGCGCGTCGTCGGCCGCGCGGTTCGTTCGCCCGCCCAGATGGCGACCTTCAACCCCAACTACGACGGCGGCGACATCATGACCGGCGCCAAGGACATCCGCCAGCTGACGTTCGGCCCCCGAATCACGCTGTCGCCCTACACCATTGGCGTTCCCGGGATGTACATCTGCTCAGCGGCGACACCGCCGGGCCCCGGGGCGCACGGCATGTGCGGCGCCAACGCCGCCCAGCTCGCGCTGCGCACCCTTGTGCGAGCGTAGTCATATGACTACGCTCGTCGCATGCATCGAGCACGCTAGGAGGATGCGGTGAACAAGATTGTCGCAGTGGTCGTGCTGGCCTTTGCCGGGTTACTGACCACCGGCGTGGGCATCAGCAAGGCGGACACGATCCAGACCGAGGGCAGTTATCCGACCCGGGAGGCCTGCCAGGACGCCGGGCCGGGCGTCAAGGCCTCGACGCCGGGGAACTGGAACAACTTCTGGTGTGTCCCCGACCGCACGGCCGCCGGCCAGTGGCGCCTGGTGCTCAGCAACTGAAAAGCCAAGTCAATACTTGTAGAAACCCTCGCCGGTCTTGACGCCGAGCTTGCCGGCATCCACATAGGACGCCAGCAAGTCGCGCACGCTCTTCGGTAGGTGCGGAAACTCTGCGGCGTAATGGTTTTCGATGTCGAGCACCACATCGAGCCCCACCAGGTCCATCATCTGGAACGGCCCGGCCGGCACGCCCCAGTTCGCCTTGAACATCCCGTCGACGTCCTCCGGGCGGGCCACCCCCTCGGCGACCACGGCCAGCGACTCGCGCTTAATGGCCGCCCAGATGCGGTTGAAGATGAAGCCGGTGGACTCCTTGCGGGCCTCGAAGGGCGCAATGCCGAACTCCGGCAGCACGGCCAGCAGCGTGTCCAGCAGGCCGCGGTCGGTCTGGCCGTCCGACATCAGATCGACCGCGTTGAGCTCCGGTGGCATGTAGAAATGCATGTTGCACAAACGCGTTTTGTCGCGGACCTTTTCGGCCATCAGGCGCGACGGGTACGACGACGAGTTGGTCGCGAAGATCGTGCCCGGCGGCGCCGCCCGGTCGATCTCGCCCCACAGCGGGATCTTGATCTCGAGCTTCTCCGGGACGGATTCCACGACGAGCCAGGCGTCCTCGAGCGCCTCGTCGAGCGATCCGGCGCCCGTCGCGACGCCGGCTTCGCCAAAGCCCCTCTGCTGCAGCACCCTCGGCAGGGTTTCGTCCACATACCGGGTGGCCGCTTCCAGTTGCTCCGCACGCCGCGCGTGGATTCGCACGGTTCCACCGCGACTGGCGAACATCACCGCGATGCGCCGGCCCAGCGTTCCGGCCCCGACCACGGCCACCGGGCGGTTGCGAACGTCCTCGAATGTGTGGGTGTAGGCGCCGGTCACAGCACGATCCCGGCGGCGTTGCCGAGGATGATCTGCTGGCCGCCGGGGGGCAGGTAGCCGCCGGTGGGCCCGTAGACGCCGTAGATCGGGTCGGTGGGGCCCGCCCCGGCGTAGATGTCGTTGATCCAGCCCGTGGTCAGGGTGTACACCGCCGCGGTGTTGCCGGGCGGGGAGAACCTGGTCACCAGCTGGGCGACGAAGTCGACAAGGGGATGCCCGCCCACCATCGAGTCGACATGCGAGCCGTTGACGAGCTCGACCCCGACGAACTGCCCCGGGTACAGGCTGATCAGTTGGTTGGTGGTGGCGCCGAATGCGTTCCACGGCTGGGGCGGCGCGGCCACCACGTAGTCGGGAATGTGCAACGCCTGCAGGTTGGCCACCGCAGTCGCGAAGGCCGAGGAATCCATCGCGACCCCGTCGAACATCACCACGCCGAGGAGGTGGTTGCTGGCGGTGTTCGTCCCGAGGTCCGCGATGTAATCGCCGGCGGCGATCGTGGCGAGGCCACCGCCGGCGGAGTGTCCGGCCAGGATGAAATCCACCGGCAGCGTGCCCTGGTAGCCGGCGTGGTTCGCGCTGATGTTCAGCGCCGTCTCGCTGCCGAGGAACAGCGAGGCCACGCCCTGCTGCAGCTGCGGGCCGCCCAGCCAGGCGCCGAACGGCAACGGAAGCGACGGCACGGTGGGCACCACCACGATGCTGTCGGTCTGCTGGGCCAGCTGCATGGCCAGCGGGTCGTAGAACCACCCGATCGCCCCGAAGCCGTGCTGCAGGTAGATGACGCCGTTGGCGTGCACCGAGCCGTCGGCCTGGGTCGGGAAGTACCAGTGCGCGGGGGCGGGGAGGCTGAGCTGACCGAGCGGAATTCCGAAGATCGAGGCCTCGCCGAGCGGGATCTGCAGGAAGGCGAACCCCGTCTTGACCCCGGTCACCCCGTTGGTGGTCGGCGCGGTGGTCACCGCCCCGCCGGTGGGGGTCGTGGCAAGCAGCGTGCCCGCCTGACCGGTGCCGGTGCCGGTGGTGCCGCCGAACAGCGGGTGCCCGAGCAACCGTTCGATGGGCGCCAAGACCCCCAGGCTCTCGACCTGTTGCTCCAGCGCCTGCAGCGGCGGCACGTTCGCGGCCTCGGTGGCCGCGTACGCGGCGCCGGCCGCGCTCAACGCCCGCACGAACTGGGTTTGCAATGCCAGCGTCCGCGCGGTCAGCGTCTGAAATTCCGTGGCGCAGCTGCCGAAAACGTTCGCGACGGCCGCCGAAACCTCATCGCCGGCCGCGGCGACAACCCCCGTCGTCGACGGCGCCGCCCCGGCGGCGGCCGCCTTGATCGCGTCCGCGATCCCGGTCAGGCCCTCCGACGCTTCGCCAAGGGCCACGGGCGCGGCGATCACGTACGACGACATGGTGGCTCCCATCTCCAGCACCGCCAGGCTCAAGATGCTAGCCAGGTTGGCCCCGGCTTCGGGCGCGATCCGACAATCGGGGCGCGCTAGAGCAGCTTCATCTGCTCCGACTGCTCTTCGACCGGCTCGAGCAGCTGCGGCCCGTTGTTGCGCACGCTGTTGACCAGCGTCGACACCTCGCGCATGCGGATGTCCCGCACGTCGGGCGCGCGGGTGAGCAGCTCCTCGTCGACCGGGGCGTCCGGGTCCAGCCAGCGGTCCCAGTCGCGTTCGGGCAGCGCCAGCGGCATCCGGTCGTGGATCTCCGCCAGCTCGCCGGGCGCGTCGGTGGTGATGATCGTGCAACTCAGCAGCGGCGCGCCGTCCTGCTGGTCCTTGGGCTTCCACACCGACCACAAGCCCGCCATGAACAGCGGCTCGCCGTCCTCGCGGTACATGAAGAACGGCGTCTTGCGCGACTTCTTGCCGTCGCGGTCGGGGTTGACGCGCCATTCGTAGTAGCCGTCCATCGGGATCAGGCAGCGCTTCGACTTGGCGCTGGAGCGGAAGGCGGGCGAGTTGGTGACCTTGTCGGCGCGCGCGTTGATCAGCAGCGGGCCCTTGCCCTCCGGCGCCCCGTCGGGACCGGCCTTGACCCAGGGCGGGATCAGGCCCCACCGCATCAGCCGGACGCGCCGGGTGGGGTCGTCGTCGGGCTCGGTGTGCCGGGTGACCACGGTCGCGATGGTCGCGGTGGGGGCGACGTTGTAGTTGGGCTCGCCCGCGCGTTCAGACGTGCCGGTCGCCTCGTCGATCGCCTTGATCTTCTCGGCCAGCTTGGCCGGATCGGTCGTCACGGCAAAACGTCCGCACATAACACCCATGGTGCCCGGTACGGCAGGATGAAGCACGTGAGCTCGTGGACGGCCCCCCAGGCGACCGGACCGGTGCGCGCGACCGTCACGGTTCCGGGCTCGAAGTCGCAGACCAACCGGGCGCTGGTGCTGGCGGGGCTGGCGGCCGCGCAGGGGCAAGGCACCTCGACCCTCAACGGGGCGTTACGCAGCCGCGACACCGACCTGATGATCGGGGCGCTGCGCACCCTGGGCCTGCGCGTCGACGGGCCCGGCTCCGAGCTGACCGTCGGCGGCGGGATCGCGCCGGCGCCGGGCGCCACGGTGGATTGCGGCCTGGCGGGCACGGTCCTGCGGTTCGTGCCGCCGCTGGCGGCGCTGGCCGATTCGGTGGTCGAGTTCGACGGCGACGAGCAGGCCCGCGCCCGGCCCATCGCGCCGCTGCTGGACGCCCTGCGCGGCCTGGGCGTGAAGATCGACGGCAGCGGTCTGCCGTTTCGGGTCCACGGCGGCGGGTCGGTGGCGGGTGGCACCGTGGCCATCGACGCCTCGGCGTCCTCGCAGTTCGTTTCGGGCCTGCTGCTGTCCGCGGCGTCGTTCACGCAGGGCCTGACCGTCCAGCACACCGGGTCCGCGGTGCCGTCCGCACCGCACATCGCGATGACGATCGTGATGCTGCGGCAGGCCGGGGTCGACGTCGACGACTCCGTCCCCAACCGCTGGCGGGTGCGCGCCGGCGCGGTCGCGGCCCGGCACTGGGAGGTCGAACCCGACCTGACCAACGCCGTCCCGTTCCTGGCGGCGGCCGTGGTCAGCGGCGGAACGGTGCGCATCACCGGCTGGCCGGCGACCAGCGTGCAACCCGCCGGCGACATCCTGAGTGTCCTGGGCCAGCTCAATGCCGTTGTGACGCAAACCGATTCGTATCTCGAGGTGAGCGGGCCGGCCGGGTACGCCGGCTTTGACGTCGACCTGCGCGCGGTCGGGGAGCTGACGCCGTCGGTGGCGGCGCTGGCCGCGCTGGCCACCCCCGGGTCGGTGTCCCGGCTGTCGGGCATCGCCCATCTGCGCGGGCACGAGACCGATCGGCTGGCCGCGCTGAGCGCCGAGATCAACCGCCTCGGCGGCGACTGCGCCGAGACGCCCGACGGCCTGGTGATCACCGCGAAGCCGCTGCACGCCGGCACCTGGCGCGCCTACGCCGACCACCGGATGGCGATGGCCGGCGCGATCGTCGGGCTGCGGGTCCCCGGGGTGGCGGTGGACGACATCGGCTCCACCGGCAAGACGCTGCCGGAGTTTCCGCGGTTGTGGGCCGACATGCTGGAGCCCGGTGACGATGCGGGCCGCATCAGCGGCCCGAGGAGGAGGCGGGCAATCGAGCCGGAGCCCGGCGTTTGAAGCCCGGCGACTACGACGAGTCCGACGTCAAGGTCCGCTCCGGCAGGGGCTCGCGACCGCGAACGAAGACCCGTCCGGAGCACGCCGACGCCGAGGCCGCCATGGTGGTCAGCGTCGACCGCGGGCGCTGGGGGTGCGTGCTGGGCGGCCGGCCCGACCGCCGGGTCACGGCCATGCGGGCGCGCGAGCTGGGCCGCACCCCGATCGTCGTCGGCGACGACGTCGACCTGGTCGGCGACCTGTCCGGGCGGACGGACACCCTGGCCCGCATCGTGCGCCGCGGCGAGCGGCGAACGGTGTTGCGGCGCACCGCCGATGACACCGACCCCACCGAACGCGTGGTGGTCGCCAACGCCGACCAGCTGCTGATCGTCGTCGCGCTGGCCGACCCGCCGCCGCGCACCGGGCTGGTCGACCGGGCGCTGATCGCCGCCTACGCCGGCGGCCTGACGCCGATCCTGTGCCTGACCAAGACCGACCTCGCCCCGCCGGGGCCGTTCGCCGAGCACTTCGTGGACCTGGACCTGACGGTGGTCGCCGCCGGCGTCGACGATCCGCTGCTGGCGGTGGCCGGGCTGATCGCCGGGAAGATCACCGTGCTGCTCGGGCATTCCGGCGTCGGCAAGTCGACCCTGGTGAATCGCCTTGTGCCGGAAGCGGACCGGGCCGTCGGCGCGGTCACCGAGATCGGCCGGGGCCGGCACACGTCGACCCAGTCGGTCGCCCTGCCACTGGAAGGCTCCGGCTGGGTGATCGACACCCCGGGAATCCGCTCGTTCGGGCTGGCCCACATCCGGCCCGACGACGTGCTGGACGCCTTCTCGGACCTGGCCGAGGCGATCGACGACTGCTCCCGCGGCTGCGGACACATGGGCCCGCCGGCCGACCCGGAATGCGCGCTGGACGCGCTGTCCGGCCCGGCCGCGCGCCGCGTGGCCGCGGCCCGGCGGCTGTTGGCCGTGCTCAGGGAGACCTGACAAGCACGGCGAGCGCGCGCGTTGGTACGCCGACACGCCGCGCGGGCCGTACATTTGCGCGCCCTCGCGGCGCTGCGCGATGTTTAGGCCTGGCTCAATCCTCGGTGTAGCTCCACGCGCGTAGTTGATCGGCGATCTTGTCCAGATCGGCGAGCGCACCCATGGCCACCTCGATGACGAAATCAAAGCGGTCATCCTCGGGCGCGCGGATCCACTCGCCATTGATCGCGAGGAACGTCCGGCAGGCCGTCCACGCCAGTCGTTTGTTTCCATCCACCAGCGCGTGATTCCGCGCCAGCGAGTGCAGTAGCGCGGCCGCCTTGTGGTGCAGGTCTGGATAGGCGTCCTGGCCGAACACCGATGCGCGCGGTCGTGCCAGCGCCGATTCGAGCAACCCGTAATCGCCGACCGCGACGGCCGGACCGACGGCCGCGCGCGCGATGTCGAGCAGGTCGTCGAGGTCCAGATACTCGGTCACGCGTCCTTAAGGCGCTCCAGCACCCCTGCTTCCTCGCGGACCACTCGCTCCAGGGCCGCGGCAACGCCGGCCTTGTGCGTCCGCCGCGCGATGTATTCGTCGATGGCCGACAACGCGACGGCCTGCATCGACCGCCCCTCGGCGGCGGCCTGCTTGCGCAAGGCTTCCGTCTGCTCATCGCTGGTGCGCAGGGTCATTCCCATGACCGAATGATACCAGAGTGATACCACATGGTCTCAGCCGGACTTGGCCAGCCGCATGCCCAGCTCGCCCGGCGGCACCAGATGCCCCTCGGTGCAGCGGATTTCGACGCTCACCTCGGCGCCGCAGCCCACGTGCGTGAGCCGCAGCCGGTTGCGGCCCGGCAGATGGCGCCGGCCCCACTCGAACATCGCCCAAACCACCGGCATGAAGTCGACCCCCGCGTCGGTCAGCACGTACTCCTCGCGGCCGCGCTGCCCGGGTTCGCGGTAGGGCCGCCGCTCCAGCAGGCCCAAGTCGACGAGTTCGGTCAGCCGCGCCGACGTGGCCGCCTTGGTGATGCCGACCCGGCGGGCGAAGTCGTCGAACCGGGTGGTGCCGTAGTAGGCCTCGCGCATGATCAGCATCGCGGACTTGGTGCCGACCACCGCCATGGTCTTCTCGATCGCGCATTCACCGACGGGCGACCACTTCTCCCGGTCCGCCAGCGCGCCCTGCAGGAATGTCACGCAGATCACCTCCCAGTCTGGGTTGATTTTAGTGTACCTAGATGTTTACCTGGGTACAGCTGGTGATACCCAGCTTCGGACTCGAGGAGGAGCCATGGTTCAAGGTCGCGACGCCGTCATCGTTGGTGCCGTGCGCACCCCGATCGGCAAGGGCAAGGCCAGCGGCGCGCTGCACGACGTGCTGCCCGCCGACCTGCTGGCCCACAGCCTGCGTGAACTGGTGGCCCGCACGGGCGTCGACCCGGAGCGCGTCGACGACGTCATCGCCGGCGCCGTCACCCAGGTCGGCGACCAGGCCGTCAACATCGCGCGCAACGCGCTGCTCGGCGCCGGATTCCCGGAGTCGGTCCCCGGTGTCACCATCGACCGCCAGTGCGGCAGCAGCCAGCAGGCCATCAGCTTCGCCGCCCAGGGCGTGATCGCCGGCGCGTATGACCTCGTCGTCGCCGGTGGGGTGGAATCGATGGGCCGGGTACCGATGGGCACCCAGGTGCTGCCCGGCAGCAACCCGTTCGGCGCGGGCATGGACGCGCGCTACCCCGACGGGCTCGTCCCGCAGGGCATCAGCGCCGAGCTGATCGCGGCCAAGTGGGGCTTCTCGCGCACCCAGCTCGACGAGTTCTCCGCCGGCAGCCACGACAAGGCCGCCCGGGCCACCAAGGACGGGCTCTTCGACAACGAGCTGATCCCGATCGCCGGGCTGACGACCGACGAGATCATCCGGCCCGGCACTACGGTCGAGACGCTGGCCGCCCTGCAGCCGGCGTTCTACAGCGACGCGATGAAAGAGCGCTTCCCGCAGATCAATTGGGAGATCACGCCCGGCAACTCCTCGCCGCTGTCCGACGGCAGCGCGGCGGTGCTGATCACCAGCAGCGAGGTCGCCAAGAAGCTGGGCCTGCGCCCGCTGGCGCGGATCCACACCACGACGGTGGTGGGCTCCGACCCGCTGTACATGCTGACCGGGGTCATCCCCGCAACCGAGAAGGTGTTGCAGCGCGCCGGGCTGACGCTGGCCGACATCGACCTGTTCGAGGTGAACGAGGCGTTCGCGCCCGTCGTCCTGGCCTGGGCGCACGACACCGGCGCCGACCTGGCCACGACCAACGTCAACGGCGGCGCCATCGCGATCGGCCACCCGCTGGGGGCCAGCGGCGCGCGCCTGATGACCACCCTGGTCAACGCGCTCGAGCAGCGCGGTGGCCGGTACGGGCTGCAGACGATGTGCGAGGGCGGCGGGATGGCCAACGCCACGATCATCGAGCGGTTGGGTTAGGCCGATGACCGAAATCAAGTTCGACGGCATAAGGGTCCGCTATCTGAGCACCAAGGGTGTGGACGAGCTCCTAGCCGCGCTACTGGCCGACATCGGCGACAAACCGGTGCCCATCAACGAGATCGCCAAGACCCATGACGACTGGGAGTCATATCGGCAAGAGGTCGAAAAATACGTCGGACCAAGCGGATTCATGTTGTTCGGGTTGTTCGACCACGGTGCATGGATCGCGAAGGCCGGCATCGACCGAAAGGTGTTACGCGTCATCCTCGGCAACCCGCTGATCGCGATCACGATGCTGCGCCACGACGCGAGCGCGGGCCTGTTCGCCCCGGTCGAGCTGCTGATCCTCGATGAGGGGGCCGGCTCCAGCCTGACCTATGTCAAGCCGTCATCGCTGATGGTGGTCGAACCCAACGCCGAATTACTGAGCGCGGCAGAAGAACTCGACGCCAAGCTGGCCGCCCTGGCCGCCAACGTGACCGGCGGCTCGTGACGCAACTTGCTCAGCGCGGCGGTGGTTGCAGGAAATGCTGTAGGCGCGCTGCGGACGATTGATGTCGGGAGATCCAGTAGGTAAGTACTCTTTCGCTATGCACCGCAACAACGCTCAGGAACTCGACACACGCCGCCGTGCCGAAAGCAATAGGCATGGCACGTTGCACCCTCATACCTGAGGCGCCCGCAGCACGGACACCGGACTCGACTCATTCGACAGCGTCGTCGTCATGCTTACTGTGGTCACGAATAGCCGCAAGGGAGAAGGCAGTTATGAAAGCGTGGCTGTGGGATGGACATGCAGGGATAGATCATCTGGCCCTGACTGCCGTGCCTGATCCGGTCCCAAGAGAAGGCGAAGTGGTCATGCAAGTCCACTACGCCGGCTTAAATCCGGCCGACCAGATGATGGCAGAGAGGCGGTACCCATATCCGGTGCACCCTCCCGCACCGCACGTGCTGGGGCGGGATGGCGTCGGGGAAGTAATCAAAGTCGGTAAAGGCGTCGAGGATGTGCAGGTGGGCGACCAGCGCGTTCTCCTGCGCAGTGATGTCGGGCTGCTCCGCTGGGGCATGTTTGCCCAGCAAGTGTCGATACCGGCAGTTAACTTAGCGGAGATCCCCACAGGTTGGACCGAAGAGCAGTCGTCGGGCGCCGCCGTGGTTTATCTATCGGCGTACCGTGCGCTCACCATGTGGGAGCCGCTCAAGCCGAACTCAGTGGTGCTGGTCACCGGCGCATCAGGAGGGGTCGGAGTTGCGGCTGTTCAATTGGCGGCGGCGATGGGCCACACGGTCGTGGCGCTCTCGCGCAGCGACGAAAAGCAACGACACCTCAAGGAACTCGGCGCAACGTTCACATTCAACCCTGAAGACCCGCAGTGGCGAGCTGGTGTCAAGGACGCCCTGAATGGCGGCGGGGTGAACCTGGCAGTCGACACGATCGGGGGCATGCTGCTTCCTGAAGTCATCGATACGATGGGCGATTCGGGAAGACTCAGCTTGGTAGGAGAACTCGGAGGCCCGATGCCCAACTTTTACACGGGCACGCTCTTTTCCCGCTGGCTGCGAATTGGCGCAATGGCTCTCAGCTACTACACACCGGAGCAACACCGCGCCGGCTGGCACGACCTCTTGGGCATATTGGCCCGCTCGGGAGCGCGGCCATTGGTCGACCGTGTGTTTCCGTTCGAACAGTTGCCGCAAGCCTTCGAACGCCTAGCTGACGGCCCGATGGGGAAAGTGGTGATCAAGGTAAAGCCCTGAGGCTGAATCACGTGGAACGTATGGGTCCTGGCGGATTCGAGAACCGTTGCGCAGCTTGACCAAACAGGTCGACGTGAGACGGCACCGCGGCCAATGCTCAACCACGTTTCCCGCAAGGACACACCCTCGCATTGCGAGGGCTGATCGTGAGCCAAAACCCGTACTTCGATCCCGCCGACGAAGTTCCGCCGAGATTTGCGGAGCAGTGGTTCGCCCGATATGAACGCAGCGACGATGTATCACGTTGGTACGGCAGCAGAGCAGGGTTTGGCGGCCCACGTACCTGACGCGCGGGGCGTCCTGGCCGAAGGGCATGCTGCGCCACGACGAGAGCGCCGGCAGCAGCCTGACCTACGTCGAGCCGTCGTCGCTGATGGTCGTCGAACCCAACGCCGAATTTCTCAGCGCGGCCGAGAAGGTGACCGACGAGACGGTGAATTTGAAGCTCGAGTTCACCGAGTGAACATGCCGCGGACGTAGGGCAGCGTGGTCGACAAGTAGTACTGGTGGCCGGTCTCGAGGTCACGTTCCCATTGGCGATAAACCGCTTCGGGAAAATCGGCGATCCAGAAGCTGTCTGGTATCGCTTCCGGCTCATTCGCCACGGGACCGAGCGTGACGTCAGCGGTGATGACGCCTTCGCCTTCTTCGCGGGACATCCGCGCGAGAATGCGGCCGTTACCGTCGACGATTTGAGCCTCGCCCAGGTAACGAGAAGGATAGCTCTCGCCCGAATCGGGCCAGGACTGCCCCACAAACCGTCCCGCGTGCGCGGCGTGAACCACCGGCACGCCAAGCATTCTGGCGAATCGACTCGGCGCGGCTTTCATCACTTCAAGGCCGAACTCGGCCGAAGGGCCATCCGATTGGTCGCTGTCCTTTCCGCCCCACCATCCCGAACCGCCCGCCACGATGTCGACCTTTCCCTTCAACCGCGTCGCCGTCCTGGATCGGATGAACTCCCAACACAGCGCGGCGCCTATGGTGCCCTGGAGGGTGTGCAGAACGCCGTCATCGTCTCCGCCGATGTAATAGCAGTTCTCCCAGAAGGTTGGGGCATCCTTGTCGTGCCGGTGGGTGCTTCCGTCCGGCAGCGCCAAAACAAAGGTGTTATAGACGTGGCGGTCGCGCCACGCCAGAAACGAGCCGCCGACAACGGCGTCGCCTTCGCGCGCCAAGTCCACGAGCAACTGGGCCGGCGGGCCGTCGACCGCCCGAGTCGTCGACGCCATGTGAGGAAAGAATGCATTGCCGGAGGCAAAGAACTCCGGCAGGATGACCAAGTTTGCGCCGCGTTCGAAAGCCGCCCGCACGAGGCGTCGCGCCATCGCCAGGTTGGCGTCGACATTGCCCAATTCGGCGAGCATCTGAATCGCCGCGACACGAATCGTCGGCGAGGTCACGGCGGCCTCATCGTTCGCCATCGCCCGGATATTACCCGTGCGGCAAGCCCCCGAACAGGGAAAAGGCCTGCCGGGCGGGCCTGCATCGCAGGAACTCTGGGTCCGGACGCGAACCCGAGTCGAACCTACCTGCGCCCCTTACGGAGTGCCCTGCCAATGTTTGGCAAGCGGGGTGCCGGAAAACTTTTCGAGCATCAGACGGGAGAAGGACAGCAACGCACTGCGAGGCCGGTGGTTCACCACGACTTGCTGCGTCTGCCCCGCGGCGTTGAAGGTGACCCAGACGATTACGTTGGTTCGCACGCCGCGGATCTCGGTCGTGTAGTCCTCGACGAAGCCGTAGTCGCCAGCGGGTCCGGCGAAATTGAACTCCTGGTCGTCGTACACGTCGCGGGCGGTCACCACGATTGAGCGAACGTCTTCCGCGCCGTGGGCGCTCCCGTCCATTGCCGCGGCTTCCAAGGTGACGTCCTCGGCGAGGTTGTCCAGCCATACCGGGTAATAGGGCTTGCCCATATAGGTCACGGGTGCGCCTCCCTCGAAACCCGGTCG
The DNA here is from genome assembly GCF_059812465.1 of Mycobacterium sp. NGS54. Classification (NCBI taxonomy): domain Bacteria; kingdom Bacillati; phylum Actinomycetota; class Actinomycetes; order Mycobacteriales; family Mycobacteriaceae; genus Mycobacterium; species Mycobacterium sp. NGS54. The sequence continues at coordinate 530,015 of NZ_JCALCS010000001.1, forward strand.
GCCAGCCGGACGCTGCGCTCGCTCAGTCGAACTTGCTGGAGTACTGCGGGCAGTAAACGCCGGTCGCCGCACCCATGATCTTGGCCAGCGAGGTGTCCTGCAACTGCGGGAGCCCCTGTTTCGCATCGGCGAAGGTCTGCTCGAACGTGAACCCGTGCGACCAGTCCGTGCAAACGGCGTGCCCGATCTGGACCATCGTCTGGTCCGCGCTGCTGGGCCAGGTGATTCCCTTGTCCTTCAGCGTTTGCAGGTACGCGTCATCCATTGAGTCGGCACTCGCGATCGCGGCGGTGAAGACGGCGATACCGCCCAAGACGGCAGCGAGCGGGGCGGTCAACCGTGCGGCCTTCTTCATTCGTTGACTCCTCGGTGTGGCCCCCCTGGTGCCTACGCGGCAGCAAATAGATTATCTGGATCCAGCTGCCTCGCAAATCGCGAGGGGTCTACAGCCAGCCGGTGCGGGCGGCGGCGACGGGCTCGGCGGGGGCGGGGGCCAGCGTCCCGTCCCGCACGCCGTCGAGCATCCGTTTCACCGCGGCGACGATCTCCGGGGCCGCCGCGACCAGCCCGGCCAGATCGGCCTCGCTGACGTCATCCAGCGCGACGCCCGCCCGTTCCAGCACCGCGGCCGGGTCGGCCAGCTGGCCGGCCAGCCAGGCCACCGGGTCGGCCGACAGTTCGGGGACGAAGTGCCGGCGCCCCGGCTCCCAGCCGTCGAACCGCGGATGGTGATGGGCCCGGTCCAGCGTCCCGGGCGGGCTCTCGGTGGACCCGAAGAGGTCCACCCGCCACACCGGGCGGGTAAAGGCGATCGGGACGCCCGCGTAGATCGATCCCTGCGGCTCGTCCTTGTCGATCAGGCGAAGTTCGAGCCTGACCCCCCGCTCCGGGGTTTCCTGTCCGGCCAGCGGGGTCGGGTCGACGAAATACATGTCCCCGACGACCACACCGAGGTTTTCGAATCCGAATGCAGCGAGCATCGCGTGCCTTTCCCTATGCCCCTTCGAGCGTAGCGGTCATTCGATGCGTTCGGCCCACTGAGCCCGGGACGGCCCCGGCTCGAATGGTTCGCCGAAGTACTGGGTCTCGTGGACCACCTCGCCACCCTCGAATTCCATGCTGCTCACAACGTAATTCGGTTGCCCGTCATACGTCAGGACGAGTTCGCTGATCCACAGATCATCGCCGCCAAGCACGCGCCGCACGGTGAAGCGTTTCGCGTTCGGCTGGGCCTCGCGCGACGCCTGGATGCCGGCCCGCCCCCGGATCCGTTCGCCCGATTGCGGATACTCGAGAACCGCATCGGCCCGGTAGATTTCGTGCTCCGCCATGAAGTCGTTGGCATCGGAGGCCGCCCAATGACGCCGCAGGGCAGCCCGTACGTCCTCGTCAGCCATGGCCATCCCTCCTCGGAGAGAAACCAAACTCTACGCGGCCAGGTCGCCCGTGCGCCCCTGCTTCAGCTGCTTCTTCGCGCGCCGCCAATCCCGCACGGTGGCGATGGCGGTCTTCAGGCCGCGGCGGCGTCCGGTGGCCGGATCGGTGCCGGCGAAACCGGGCTCCAATTCGGCGAACATCCGCTCGCTGCGCGTCTCCGGCGCGTTGTCGGCGTCGTCGCGCAGGTACTTGTTCGGCAGCGACAGCTTGGCCAGCGTGCGCCACGTCTTGCCGTACTGCACCAGGAAAGAGCCTGTGGTGTAAGGCAAGTCGTACTTGTCGCACAGCGCGCGCACCCGCACCGAGATCTCGTGCAGCCGGTTGCTCGGCAGGTCCGGATACAGGTGGTGCTCGATCTGATGGCACAGGTTGCCGCTCATGAACCGCAGCGCCGGGCCGGCCTCGAAGTTGGCGCTGCCCAGCATCTGGCGCAGGTACCACTGACCCTTGGTTTCGCCGATCATGTCGGTCTTGGTGAATTTCTCGGCGCCATCGGGGAAGTGGCCGCAGAAGATGACGGCGTTGGCCCACACGTTGCGGATGATGTTGGCGACCGCGTTGGCCGTCACCGTGGAGCGGTAGGTCGCGCCGGGCGACAGCGCGGTCAGAGCCGGGAACGCGACGTAGTCCTTGACGACCTGCCGGCCGGCCTTGGCCAGGAACTCGTCGATCCGCTGGCGGGCGTCGTCGTTGTCCATCCGCTTCTTGACGATCTTGCCGAGCTCCACGTGCTGCAGTCCGACGCCCCATTCGAAGAGGAGCGCGAGCATGGTGTTGTAGAACAGGTTGAAGATGTTGAAGCGCTTCCAGCGCTGATCCCGGGTGACGCGCAACAGGCCGTAGCCGACGTCGTCGTCCATCCCGAGGATGTTGGTGTACTTGTGGTGCACGAAGTTGTGGGTGTAGCGCCAGTGCTTGGACGACCCGCTCATGTCCCACTCCCACGTCGAGGAGTGGATCTCCGGGTCGTTCATCCAGTCCCACTGGCCGTGCATGACGTTGTGGCCGATCTCCATGTTCTCGACGATCTTGGCCACGCCCAGCGTGACAGTGCCCGCCCACCAGGCCGAGCGGCGCGAGCTGGCGGCCAACAGCAGCCGCCCGGCCACCTCGAGCGCGCGCTGCGCGGCGATGGTGCGGCGGATGTAGCGCGCGTCGCGCGCCCCCCGAGAGTCTTCGATGTCCTGGCGGATGGCGTCCAGCTCAACGGCCAGGTTCTCGATGTCAGCGTCCGTCAGATGGGCGAATACGTCGACGTCTGTGATTGCCACTCGTCGTCATCTCCCTACGGTCGTCTTGTCGGTGCAATACCTACGCTATCGTAACCTACGAATCCGTAGGTTACCTTTGAGTAGCCTTTAGATGTCGAGCACACAATCGCCGGACGCGGCCGACACACAGGTCTGAATCCGGGTTCCGGGATCGTGTTCGGCGCCGGTTCGCAGATCGCGCACGTGGCCTTCCACCAGGCTTACCACGCAGGACTGGCAGATGCCCATCCTGCAGCCGAAGGGCATCTGCACACCCACGCCCTCGCCGGCGTCCATCAACGATGTCGCCGCGTCGGCCGCGACCTCCCGCCCGCTGCGCGCGAACGTGACGGTCCCCCCGGCCCCGGCGGGTGCGGCCTTGGTCACCGCGAACCGCTCCAGGTGCAGCCGGTCGCCGATGCCCGCCGACGACCACACCTTCTGCGCCTGAGTGAGCATGCCCTCCGGCCCGCACGCCCAGGTCTGACGCTCGCGCCAGTCCGGAACCTGCTGGTCCAGCGAGGAGAGGTCGAGCCGGCCCTGAGTGCGGGTTTCGCGGACCTGCAAGCGGTAGCCCGGCTGGTTGGCGGCCAGGGCGGCCAGCTCGGCGCGGAACATCACGTCCGATTCGGTGGGCGCCGAATGCAGGTGCGTGACGTCGCCAATCTGGTTGCGGCGCACCAACGTTCGCAGCATCGACATCACCGGCGTGATCCCGGACCCGGCGGTCAGAAACAGGATCGACGGCGGCGCCGGGTCGGGCAGGACGAAGTTGCCCTGCGGCGCGGCCAGCCGCACGATGGTCCCGGGCTCGACGCCGGCCACCAGGTGGGTGGACAGGAACCCTTCGGGCATCGCCTTGACGGTGATGGTCACCGTGCGCGGCGAGCCGGAGGTCTCGGCCGGGCTCGAGGTCAGCGAGTAGGACCGCCACCGCCAGCGCCCGTCGACCAGCAGCCCGATCCCGATGTACTGGCCCGGCTGGTAGTCGAAGCTGAACCCCCAGCCCGGTTTGATCACCAGGGTCGCGGAGTCTTCGGTTTCGCGGCGGACCTCGAGGACGCGGCCCCGCAATTCGCGCGCGGACCACAGCGGGTTGGCCAGATGCAGGTAGTCGTCGGGCAACAGCGGGGTGGTGATGCGGGCGGCGAGCTTGCGCAGCGCGTGCCAGCCGGGGTGCCGCTCGGCGCCGGCCACCACGGGTCGCTTGGTGTCGACGACGTTGCCCCGGATCGATGGGTTACGTCTGCCCAGCGGAAGCTCCTGCTCACTAGCCGGCGTCTGGCTTACGCCCAACATTGTCGCCGATTCTGTGCGCTTCACGAAACCTACGGTACCGTAACCTACGGTGTCGTAGCTAGCGCGAATTCCTCACATTCGACGTCAGAGCAGGTCAAGCAGGAACGGCAATTCCTGATTCGCGTACCAGGCGAGGTCGTGATCCAGCGCGTCCCCGACGGTCAGCTCGGCGTCCTCGTCGCCCAGGTCGGCGGCGTCGATGATCTCGATGGCCCGGATGACGTCCGGCTCGGCGGCGGCGTTGTCGATGTAGGCGGCCACCACCTCGTCCATCGTGACGGGCGCGGCGAGCCGGACCACGGCGTCGTCGAGATCGGGGCGGTACGTGGCGTCGGAGACCTCGGCGGCCAGCACCGCGCGCCGCGGCGGCAGGCCGGCGTCCACGCCGCCCGCGAGCAGCCGCAGCGACGCCAGCGCCGCCTCGCGCAGCGCCACGTCGGCGAGCTCGTCGTCGTCGCCCTCCGCGTAGGCCTCCCGCAAGGTCGGCGTGACCGCGAACGCGGTGCCGTTGACCGGCCACAGGGAGCCGTCGGCGACGAGCCGCTGCAGCATCTCGAGCGTGGCCGGGATGTAGACCTGGATCATTGGCTCCCGACCAACGTGGCCGCATAGTCGTCGACGTAGTTCGACAGCTCGCGCGGCGGGCGCTGGTAATTCTCGGCCGCCACCGGCTCCTTGGGCAGCTTGACCTTGGGCCGGCCCACGTCGTAGTACTCGATCGTCGACAGCAGATGCGCCATCATGTTCAGCCGCGCGTGCTTCTTGACGTCGGATTCCACTATGTACCAAGGGCTTACCGGAGTGTCGGTGTGGACCATCATCTCGTCCTTGGCACGCGAGTAGTCCTCCCACCGATACAGCGACTCCATGTCCATGGGGCTGAGTTTCCATTGGCGGACAGGGTCATTCAGGCGCGCTTTGAACCGGCGCAACTGCTCGACCTCGGACACGGAGAACCAATACTTGCGCAACAGGATCCCGTCGTCGATCAGCATCTGCTCGAAGATGGGCGTCTGCCGCAAGAAAAGCACATACTCCTGCGGTGTGCAGAATCCCATCACCCTTTCCACGCCCGCGCGGTTGTACCACGACCGGTCGAACAGCACGATTTCGCCCCGGGCGGGCAGGTGCGCGATGTAGCGCTGGTAGTACCACTGACCCTTTTCCCGGTCGCTCGGCGCGGGCAACGCCGCTATCCGGGCGACGCGCGGGTTCAGGTATTCGGTGATCCGTTTGATCGTGCCGCCCTTGCCAGCCCCGTCCCGGCCCTCGAAAATGATCACGACGCGCGCGCCGACGTGCCGCACCCACTCCTGCAATTTCACGAATTCCGTTTGCAGCCGGAATATTTCGGTTCGGTAGACATCGTCGGGGATTTTGCGCACGGTCGCGGTGCTCGATTTCTTCGCGCTCGCCTTCGCCGACGCCCCGTCATTTGTCGCGGTGCTCACAAGAACGAATCATAGAACCAGGCACCGATTTTCACCCCGACTAATCAGCGGGAAGCTTCGAGAAGTTCCTCGAGCGATTGGCTCAACAGCCCGGGCAGCAGGTGGACGTCGCTCATCGCCTCGCGGTCGGCGTTGATCCCGAAATACAGCATGCCGTTATAGGACGTCACGCTGATCGCCAGCGCCTGATTGTGCAGCAGCGGTGGGACGGCGTAGGTCTCCAGCAGTTTGGTGCCGGCGATGTACATCTGCGACTGGGCGCCCGGGGCGTTGGTGATCAGCAGATTGAACGTCCGCTTGGAAAAGCTCGGGAAGCCGGTCGCGACCCGGATGCCCATGGCGTGCAGGGTCGGTGGCGCGAATCCCGACAGGGTGACGATGGTGCGGGCGTCGACCAGGCTGCCGGCGGTCGGGTTGGATTCGGTGGCGTGGGCGATCTGCGACAGCCGCACCACCGGGTTCGCCTCCCCCACCGGCAGATCCACCAGGAACGGCGTGACCTGACTGATCGTCTGGCCCGGGCCGGTCGAGTCGAGGCCGTCGTCGGCGTAGACCGACAGCGGCGCCATCGCGCGGACCGTCGCGGTCGGTGACACCGCCACCCCGCGGGACAGCAGCCAATTGCCCAGCGCGCCGGCCACCACGGCGAGCACCACGTCGTTGATGTCGCAGTCGTAGCGCGCGCGCACGGCGCGGTAGTCCTCGAGGTTGCCGCGCGCGACCGTGAACCTGCGGTGCCGCGACACGGTCGCGTTCAGCGGGCTGCTGGGCGCGGTGCCCCGCGCCACCGCGCGCGCGATGTCGACGGCGCGGCGGCCGGCTTCGAGCAGCTCGCCGTAGTTCGTCACCAACCCGGCCACCGCCGACCCGACGGCCTGCAGCTGCGTGCCCGGCCCCGCCATCCAGTCGCCGACCGCGCCCAACACCAACCGCGTGTTGCCGGGGTCGCGTTCCGGTATCCAGATGTCTTCGGGGAACGGCGGCGGCCGGCGCGTCCGGTCGGCGATGACGTGGCCGATCTCCACCGCCGTCATGCCGTTGATCAGCGCCTGGTGGGACTTGGTGTACAGCGCGATCCGGTTCTTGGCCAGGCCCTCGACCAGGTACATCTCCCACAGCGGCCGCGACTTGTCCAACGGCCGCGCGGCCAGCCGCGCGACCAGCTCGTGCAGCTGCTCGTCGCTTCCCGGGGACGGCAGGGCCGAGCGCCGCACGTGATAGGTGATGTCGAAGTCGCTGTCGTCGAGCCACACCGGCCTGGCCGTGCCGATCCGCACCTGCCGAACCTTTTGCCGGTAGCGCGGTATCTGGGGCAGCCGCTGTTCGATGGTGGCCAGCAGCGTCTCGTAGCTCAGCCCGGCGCGCGGACGCTGCAGGATGGACAGTGACCCCACGTACATCGGGGTGGCCGTGTTCTCCAGCCGATAGAAGGACGCGTCCGTCGGGGACAACCGGGTCACCATTACGGCGCGTCCCTCCTGGTCAATTCGTCCTCGGTTCCTTGGGTGAACGGATGTACCCGCTCACGGTAATCGAGCGGATACGCGCCGGCCCGACCTGTGCCATGATGACCACTTACCAGCCCGTCTGCCACTCTCCAGCAGGCCTATCCATGGAGAGTGCGCGTTGACCGTTTTCGCCGTGACACCCGTCGTCGACTACGAGCCGCCCAGGCGCGATGTCCCCAAATGCTGGCAGCCGCCCCATGCGACGCCGCGCCGCCGCGCGCGTGCGCCCCGCCGGCCCTCGGCCGGGCAGCCGGCCGGGCCGCCGGGACCGTCCGCGCCCATGCGCCAGGCGGCCGCCTTCGCCGATGCCGCGCTGCGCCGGGTGCTCGAGGTCGTCGACCGCCGCCGTCCCGCCGCGCAGCTGCGCCCGATGCTGGCACCCGGCCTGGTGGACTCAGTGGTCGCGATCGGCGGTTCGGCGGGCGCCCGCGGGCGCGGACGGGACGGGGCGGCGGTGCTGCGCCGGTTGCGGCTGCAACCCTCCGGGCGCCGCGACCCGGAGGCCGCGGCCGAGGTGTTCGGGTCCTACAGCCGCGGGGACCGGATCCACGCCATCGCCTGCCGCGTGGAACGGGTCCCGTCCGGCGCCGGGACGCGCTGGCTGATGGTGGCCCTGCACATCGGGTGACGCGTCAGCCGGCCGCGCGGCCACCCGCGTACCGGGCCAGCACCGGGCCCACGATCGCCATGACGAACACATACGACGTCGCCAGCGCCGCGACCACGGGGATCGAGGTGCCGACCAGGCCGATGATGATCAGCGAGAACTCGCCCCTGGCGATGAGCGCGGCGCCCGCGCGCAGCTGCCCGCGCCGCGCGACGCCGTCGCGCCGGGCGGCGAGCATCCCGGTGGCCACCTTGGTCGCCGCGGTGACGGCGGCCAGGACCAGCGCCACGGGGAGCATCGGAAGGAGCTCGTGCGGGTCCACCGAGAGGCCGATCGCCAGGAAGAAGATGGCGGCGAACAGGTCGCGCAGCGGTCCCAGCACCTGCCGGGCCCGGTCGGCCGTCGCACCCGTCAGGGTCAGGCCCACCAGGAAGGCGCCGACGGCGGCCGAGGCGTGCAGGACCTCGGCCACCGCCGCCACCATCAGGGTGATGCCCAGGACCCGCAGCAACAGCTGCTCGGAATCGGGGTGTTCGACCAGCCGGCCGACGTGGTGCCCCCAGCGGTAGGAGGCGGCGAACGCGGCCAGCAGCGCGCCCACCGCGGCGACCATGCCGACGACCGCGTGCACCCAGCCCCCGCCGGACGCCAGCACCGCGAACAGCGGCAGGTAGGCCGCCATCGCGAAATCCTCGAGCACCAGCACCGAGAGCACCGCCGGCGTTTCCCGGTTGCCGAGCCGGCCCAGGTCGACCAGCACGCGCGCGATGACGCCCGACGACGAGATGTAGGTGACCCCGGCCAGGGCCAGGATCGCGACGCCGTCCAGCCCCAGCAGCCAGCCGGCCACCGCGCCGGGCGTGGCGTTGAGGACGACGTCGACCGCGGCCGACGGCAGGTGGTGTCGCAGGCTGCTGGCGAATTCGGTCGCCGAGAATTCCAGGCCCAGCGTCAGCAGCAACAGCACGACGCCGATGGGCGCGGCCGTCGCGATGAACTCGCCGGCCGCGGCGACGGGCAGCAGCCCGCCCTTGCCCAGCGAGAGCCCTGCCAACAGGTAGACCGGGATGGGCGACAGCGCGAAACGCCTTGCGAGGGCACCCAATACGGCGAGTGTGGCCAGGAGGGCGCCGAGTTGAAACAGTAGCGCCCCCGAAACCTGCATCGGCTCAACCCTTGTCGATGATCCGCTCGACACCGGCGATGCCGTCTTCGGTGCCGATCACGATCAGAACGTCACGCGCGTGCAACATTTCGGCCGGGCCGGGCGAGGCGAGCACTTCCTCGTTGCGCACGATGGCGACGATCGACGCCCCCGTGCGGGTCCGGGCGCGCGTGTCACCCAGCGGGTGGTCCACGAACGGGCTGCCGGCCACGATGTGGACCTGCCCGGTTTCGATACCCGGCAGCCCCCGGGACAGCTCGGTGAACCGCTCGGCGATGCGCGGCGCGCCCAGGATCTGGGCCACCGCCTCGGCCTCGGCGTCGGTCAGGTGCAGAACCGGCTTGGCCTGGTCGGGATCGTCGGGGCCGTAGAGGACGACGTCGAAATCGCCGCCGCGGCGCGCGATGATCCCGATCCGCTCCCCGGTGTGGCTGGTGAATTCGTACCGAAGGCCGACGCCGGGCAGCAACACCTCCTTGACATCCATACCGTCCATCCTTACCAGCCGGACGGGCGCCGAGTTTGCTTCAGGTCGAACTCATCGGCGGAAGACCACCCACCGCATGGCGCAGTACATGAACACCGCTTCGCAGACGCCCGCCAGCACCCGCGACAGCTGGTATTGCACTCCGATCGCCGTCAGCGCGCTGGAGACACCCAGGATCAGCGCCAGGTAGTTGACGACGACCACCACGACGTAGACGGCGACCTGTTGTCCGACCGGCGCGTGGGATTGAAAGTTGAAGGTGCGGTTGAGCACATAGCTGAGCGCGAAGGCGCACGCGTAGGCGACCGTGACGGCGATCGGCACCGGAAGGCCGAGCCCGCCGCGCAGGCCCGTGAGGATCGCCAAGTCGATGCCGAAGGTGAGCCCGTTGATCAGGCAGAAGCCGAGGAACGTGGGCGCGACGACCGATCCGAGCCCGAACGGCAGCCGATCGACGACCGCCTCGCACCACTGGTGGAACCGGTCCACCCGGCGCGCTTGACCGACCCGCGACCCGGTTTGCACACGGGTACCGTGCCATGTTCAGGTATCCGCCACGTGATCAATTGGCCAACGCCGGGCAGAGCGTTTGACGCTGCGTCGAGAGCTAGTGCTGGCCAACCGCTTCCGCCGAACGCCGGCGCGGCCGGTGCTTCAGCGGGACCAGCATGGGGACCTCGCGACGGTATTGGCGGTAGTCGCCGCCCAGCGCCGCGACGAGGCCACGCTCTTCGATGTGCACGGCGATCAGGATGTACCCCGTCATCGCGACCGAGAAGAGCAGATGCCCGGCCGTCATGGTGGGGGTTGCCCAGAACGAGATGAGGAAGCCCAGCATGAGCGGGTGGCGCACCAGCCGGTAGAACAAATGAGTGCGGAAATGCAGCTCGGTGTAAGGCTTTTGGCGCCAGGCCAGATACACCTGCCGCAGCCCGAACAGGTCGAAATGGTTGATCATGAACGTGGCGCCCAGCGCGATCGCCCAGCCCAGCCAGAACAATGCCCACAGCACCGCGCGCGGCGCCGGCTGCCGCACGTCCCAGACGACGTCCGGCATCGTCCGCCACTGCCAATAAAGCAGCAGCAGCACGGCGCTCGACAGCACCACGTAGGTGCTGCGCTCGACCGACCCCGGCACGAATCGGGTCCACCACGCCTTGAACGCCGGGCGCGCCATGACGCTGTGCTGCAGTCCGAACGCCCCGACCAACAACACGTTGACGACAATCGCCTCGCCGAGGGTGGCCGGGAGCCCATGATCGACGGTGCGCGGCACCCAGAGATTCGCCACGAAGGCAACGAGATACAGGAAGGCGACGAGGAACAGCAGGTAGGCCGCCGCGCCGTAAGCAACAGTCAAGTAACGCTTCATGGCCCCAGTGTCGGCCGCGGCGGCAGCTGGGTATATAGGTCATCTGCCTCATCTTTGCGCGGCGGCGCCCTAGTTATTTTTGACTATTCGGTTCTGGGCTCGAGCATTTGAGGCAAACGCCTCATGCGGCCGTCGCAGCGGTGGGCCGATGATCGCCCATGACAAGGCCACTTCGAGAAGACACGGAGACCGGATCATGAGCGAAACGACATGCGACACATCAGCCATCGAGGTACTCGGTACCCGGTCCGCCGAGCCGCCGGGTGGCGCGCGGATCGATGCGATCGACGTAGGCCGGCGCGTCGCCGGCCGGCAGATCCTCGACAAGCTGTCGCTCTCGGTGGAACCCGGCGAATTGGTCGCCATCGCCGGCGGCAGCGGAGCGGGGAAGACCACGTTGCTGGAGATCCTTGCCGGCCTGCAACCGCCGTCCGCCGGTGAGGTTCGGCACGACGGAGTCGTGCGCCGCGCGCGCGTCAGCGCCGATGCGAAAGTCGGCTTCGTGCCCCAGGACGACATCATCCACCTCGAGATGCCCCTGCGCCGGACGCTGCGCTACGCGGCGCTGCTGCGGCTCCCGGCGGGCACACCTGCAGTCGAAGCGGAGCGGATCGTCGAGGAGACCATGCGCGACCTCGACTTGGCCGATCGGGCCGACGTGCCGGTGCGTTCCCTGTCCGGCGGCCAGCGCAAACGGGCCAGCATCGCCGTGGAACTCCTGACCAGGCCCCGCCTTTTCTTCCTGGACGAACCCACCTCCGGGCTCGACCCCTCGACTGCGGCTGACGTCATGCGCCTGCTGCGCCGGCTCAGCCAGCGCGGGGTCACCATCGTTCTCACCACCCACGAGCCCACCGGCATCGACCAGTGCGACCGCGTGGTCTTCCTGGCCCGCGACGGCCACCTGGCCTTTGCCGGCAGTCCGGCCGCGGCGCGGCACTACTTCGGCGTGGAGAATCTCACGGCGGTCTACGAGCGCCTGGCCGCGGAGCACACCCCGCGGATCTGGGCTGAGCGTTTCGCGCAGAGCCGCGCGAGGTCAAACGCCCGGCCCGGCTTCCCCCGGCAGGCCGTCTCGGCGACCAAATCCGACGTCAGGCGAACCGGCACGGTCCGGCAATGGTGGCTCCTGACCCGTCGCAACGTCGACGTTCTCGTCCGCAACCGGCTGACCCTTGCGATCCTGCTCGGATCACCGGTGCTGGTGACGGCGATGATGGCGACGCTGTTCAAGCGCGGTGCGTTCGATCCCGGTGGCGCTGCCGACATCGGCCCGGCCCAGATCGTGTTCTGGATCGCTTTCGACGGCTTCTTCTTCGGGCTGACGTACGGCCTGCTGCAGATCGTCGGCGAGATGGCCGTCTTCCGGCGTGAACGCTTTGCCGGGCTCAGCGTGGGCGCGTACGTGGCGTCAAAGGTGACGGCGCTGCTTCCGATTCTCGCGGGCGTGAGCGCGATGTTACTGCTTGTGCTGCGCGCGCTCGGGAGGCTGCCCGCGGCGGGATGGGACGTCTACGCCTCGCTGTTCGCGACGATTGTGATCGAAGCGATCTCGGCGCTGGCCCTGGGCCTCTTCGCCTCGGCCGCGGTCTCCAACGCCGCGCAGGCTGCCCTCGCCCTGCCGATGCTGTGCTTCCCTCAGGTGCTGTTCGGCGGTGCGATCGTGCCCACCGACCAGATGGCCACCCCCGGACGCCTGATGAGCCTGGCCCTGTCCAACCGCCACGCCTTCGATGCGTTGGGGCGCGACCTGGAACTCGACCGCTACACCGCGACGCTGCCGGCCATGTCCGTGTACCGCGAGACCTTCCAGGGAGGCAACGCCGCCAGTCTCATCGCGCTCGCCTCGTTCGCTATCGCCCTCACGGTGGCAACCGCCTGGCTGTTGGACCGGCGATCCCGGCCCGGAGCGTCCATGCGATGACGGGAACGAGCCGAACGAAGGCTCAAAGCTCGTGGACGAAGACGTTGATCGGCTCGTCCTGCCCCCGCAGAATCAGCGTGCGTTGCTGCATGCCGGCCGTCATTTCATCGGCGACCCCACTGGCCACGAGCAACTCCCCGGCCGCGGCGCGTTGTTGCATCCGAGCCGCAGCGTTGACCGGGCGGCCGAGGGCGGTGAAGTCGACGACGGCCCCACCGACGTTGCCGACGTATGCGACGCCCGCGTGCACGGCGACGCCGACGTCCAGCCAAGGTCCGTTCGGCGTGCCGCAACCGACGGCTCGGAGCAGCTCGATTCCCGCCTCGACGGCTCGTTGCCGGTACCGGGGGCCGCTGATGCCGCGGACGAAAAACGCCATCACCTCGTCGCCGATGAGCTTGTCGATCACGGCGTCATGGCGCAGCAGGGTCTGCGTCGCGGCGCCGTAAAACCGGTTGAGCAACGCGGCGAAGTCTGCGGCGGCCCGGCGGTGACCCAACGCCGTGGAGCCTCGAACGTCAACGAACAGCACCGCGATATCGACTTCAGCTCCTCCGCGCGGCAGCGCATCGCAACATCGCGTGCACAGGTTGGGGTTTTTGCGCGATCGGCGGAATCCGACAACGGCAAAGAGCCGGCCGACGGGGCCGCCGAACGGGTTGTTACACAGCTTGCATCGTGGCGCCGACGGCAGGTAGCGGAAAGCGTGCCGCGCCCGGACCAGCGACGAGTGGCCCTCGGTCAGCACCTTGTCCCACAACCGCGGCGAGAGCCCCGTGTGCGACTCGTAAGGGTGGCTTCGGCCAATGCTGAACATGCAGAAATGGTCGCCTCGATTTCCCGCGTGCACATGAGGCATTCGCCCCAAACATTCGGCCGCCCGGGGCCGGCTTTCAGTTGGGCGCGCTGCCGGTCAGGCCGTGCCGGGTCGCATACAGGCTGGCCCCGATCCGGTTCGACACCCCGATCTTGGCATAGATGTGCTCGACGTGATTGCGCACGGTCTTCTCCGAAATCCAAAGAGCCGAGGCGATTTCGCGGTTGGACCGCCCCTGGGCCACATGGAGCAAGACCTCGGCCTCGCGCCGGGTCAGGCCCGACGGCCTGGCGGCTCTGCGCGACGGCCGGTGACCCGCGGCCTCCAGCACGGCTTCAACCGCGTCGCCGTCCAGGCGAGCGCGCGCCGCCTCGCTGCGCAATTGCGTGGCCGCGGCTGGCCCATCCAGCGCATCGCGATACGGTCGCGGCTCGGTTGAGCCGCAATAGCTTTCGGCGGCGGCGAGTATCCGCTCGCATATCGAAAGATCGTCGCCACGGAGCCCGTTCGGGTAACCCGACCCGTCCAGCCGTTCGTGGTGGTTGACCGCGACCTCCCGGACGGCCTTGAGTCCACCGACGCGGGCCAGGATCCTGCCGGTCAGATAAGGATGCAAGTGCACACGCTCGCGCTCCGCGTGGGTCAATTCACCCGGCTTTTCCCACACCCGGTTGGACACACCAATCCGGCCGAGATCGTGAACGTAGCCGGCGCGGCGCAGCGTGTCGATCTCGTCTGTCGCCAGCCCGGCGCACTTGCCGGCTTTCTCCGCCAGATCGGCCACCGCTCGCGAATGGCCAAGGGTGAAGGGGCATTTCAGGTCCACGAAATCGCCCATCGCACACAGGAGCCGGTCCAGCGACGAACCACTCAGCGTTTCCCCGGGATCCGGCGCCAAGCCGGCAGCCGTCTCCCACGCGTCTTCGTCGTCGCGCAGCAGCTCATCGGCGAGTTCGCAAAACACCGCGACTATGTCGGGGTCGAACTGTCTGCCGCTGCGCCGGCGAACCTCCGCGATCGCGCCGCTCGCGCCGTAGGCGCGATGATGCACTTCGGCGATGTCGGCGAGCTGCGCGACCCGCATGGTCACGGGTATCTGGCTTCCCGCCGCACCAGTGGGAAGGCCGCTGCCGTCCCACCGCTCGTACGCAAAGGGCAGGGCTTCGCACACGTCCTCGCCGAGGCCGATCTCCTCGGCGAGCAGGGCGGCCGAAAGGCAATGGGAGTGCATCAACGTGCCGAGGTTGCCGCGTGCGTCCAAAAACAGCTTCGCCGCCAGCTGGGCCCGTTTCGGCAACGACGACCCGCGGCCCAGGTTGCTGACGAGGAATCGCCGGAACTCTCCGCCGGACCAGTCGATGAAGTGGCTGTCGTGTCGCACCGCGATGTCGTCGCCGAACCACCGCGCGTACTCGTGCGAGTCGGCATGACACCCGATCCACATCACCAGGCCGGTGTAGAAAACCGTCCCGCGCTCACGCTCGCTGAGGCCGAGGCGCTCGGCAAGCCTCGTCCCCATCGCCGCCGACCGCAACATGTGATCCATCGGCTGGCCGAGCCCGAGGTCGATCGCCAACGACAGCGCCGCCAATACCTCAGTCCGCGACACCGCTCCGTCAAAGGGCATAAACTCGCCCCTTCCCGGCCCGTCACGGTGGCGGCGTCGGTGTAGCCACAGAGAAGCCGACGCCTGATAAGCCTATGGCATCGGCGTTGCCCGGTAGGGTCAGCGCCGCTTGACCGACTTCGGCGGCTTGGCGCCGCGCCCCTGCTGTCGCGCGGCCGCGCGACGCTCGCGTCGGCTGCCGCCGCCCGCCACACCGGCCGGCGTCTTCTGCGCGCCACCGCCGTTGCGCTGCACCTGCGCCGAGCCGTCCTCGGACGGCCCGGAATAGGTCAGCGCGGGCGCCTCGTCATCAATGCCCTTGGCGCGCAACACGCTTGGGGTCTCTTCGCGGGCCGCGGCGGGGGCTTCGCCTTCGCCGTCGGGCTGTGGAGAGGAGCCGCCGCCCAATTCCGTCAGCCCCTCGGGCGTCGCCTGCGGGGCGACCTGGGGAGCGGGCACCGCTTCCACGGTGACGTTGAACAGGAAGCCGACCGACTCCTCCTTCATGCCGTCGAGCATGGCCATGAACATGTCGTAGCCCTCGCGCTGGTACTCGACCAGCGGATCGCGCTGCGCCATCGCCCGCAGCCCGATGCCCTCCTTCAGATAGTCCATCTCGTAGAGGTGCTCGCGCCACTTGCGGTCGATGACGTTGAGCAACACGTTACGTTCCAGCTGACGCATCGCGCCCTCGCCGGCGATCTCCTCCAGCTCGGCTTCCCTTGCCGTGTAAGCCTTTTCGGCGTCGTTGACCAGCGCCTCGAGCAGCTCGTCGCGGGTGAGGTCGTCGCGGTCGGAGTCGGCGTCGCGATGCGTCAGCGTCTCGTGCGAGATGCCGACCGGGTAGAGCGTCTTGAGCGCCGTCCACAGCGCGTCCAGGTCCCAGTCCTCGGCGTAGCCCTCGGCGGTCGCGCCGTCGACGTAGGCCGTGATGACGTCGCGGACCATGCTCAGCGCCTGGTCCTTGACGTTCTCGCCCTCGAGGATGCGGCGGCGCTCGGCGTAGATCACCTTGCGCTGCTGGTTCATCACCTCGTCGTACTTGAGGACGTTCTTTCTGACCTCGAAGTTCTGCTGCTCGACCTGGGTCTGGGCGCTCTTGATGGCGCGGGTCACCATCTTGTTCTCGATCGGCACGTCGTCGGGCAGGTTCAGCCGGTTCAGCATCGCCTCGAGCGCGGCGCCGTTGAAGCGGCGCATCAGCTCGTCGCTCAGCGACAGGTAGAAGCGCGACTCCCCCGGGTCGCCCTGCCGGCCGGACCGGCCGCGCAGCTGGTTGTCGATGCGCCGCGACTCGTGGCGCTCGGTGCCCAGCACGTACAGGCCGCCGGCCTCGATTACCTCTTCGGCCTCCTTGCCGGCCTCCTGTTTGACCAGGGCCAGCTCCTCGTGCCACGCCGTCTCGTACTCCTCGGGCGTTTCCACCGGATCCAGGCCGCGCTCGCGCAGCCGCTGGTCGGTGAGGAAGTCGACGTTGCCGCCCAGCACGATGTCGGTGCCGCGGCCGGCCATGTTGGTGGCGACGGTGATGCCGCCGCGCCGGCCCGCCACGGCGATGATGCCCGCCTCCTGCTCGTGGTACTTGGCGTTGAGCACGTTGTGCGGGATGCGGCGCTTGGTGAATTGGCGCGACAGGTACTCGGAGCGCTCGACGCTGGTGGTGCCGATCAGGACCGGCTGGCCCTTCTCGTAACGCTCCTCGACGTCGTCGACCACCGCGATGTACTTGGCTTCCTCGGTCTTGTAGATGAGGTCCGACTGGTCGGTGCGGACCATCGGCTTGTTGGTCGGGATGGAGACCACGCCCAGCTTGTAGATCTCGTGCAGCTCGGCCGCCTCGGTCTGGGCGGTGCCGGTCATGCCGGCCAGCTTCTCGTAGAGGCGGAAGTAGTTCTGCAACGTGATGGTGGCCAGCGTCTGGTTCTCGGCCTTGATCTCGACGTGCTCCTTGGCCTCGATGGCCTGGTGCATGCCCTCGTTGTAGCGCCGGCCGATCAGCACGCGGCCGGTGAACTCGTCGACGATGAGCACCTCGCCGTCGCGGACGATGTAGTCCTTGTCGCGGTTGAACAGCTCCTTGGCCTTCAGCGCGTTGTTGAGGTAGCTGACCAGCGGCGAGTTGGCCGCCTCGTAGAGGTTGTCGATGCCGAGCTGGTCCTCGACGAACTCCACGCCCTTCTCGTGCACGCCGACGGTGCGTTTGCGCAGGTCGACCTCGTAGTGGACGTCCTTTTGCATCAGCGGGGCGATGCGGGCGAACTCGAGGTACCAGTTGGAGGCGCCGTCGGCCGGGCCGGAGATGATCAGCGGGGTGCGGGCCTCGTCGATCAGGATGGAGTCGACCTCGTCGACGATGGCGTAGCTGTGCCCACGCTGCACCAGGTCGTCGAGCGAGTGCGACATGTTGTCGCGCAGGTAGTCGAAGCCGAACTCGTTGTTGGTGCCGTAGGTGATGTCGGCGTTGTAGGCGACGCGCCGCTCGTCGGGCGTCATCTGCGCGAGGATCACCCCGACCTGCAGGCCCAGGAAGCGGTGCACCCGGCCCATCCACTCGCTGTCGCGCTTGGCCAGGTAGTCGTTGACGGTGACGATGTGCACGCCCTTGCCGGCCAGCGCGTTGAGGTAGGCCGGCAACACGCAGGTCAGGGTCTTGCCCTCACCGGTCTTCATCTCCGCGACGTTGCCCAGGTGCAGCGCGGCCGCGCCCATCACCTGCACGTCGAAGGGGCGCTGGTCCAGGACCCGCCAGGCGGCCTCGCGGGCCACGGCGAACGCCTCGGGCAGCAGGTCGTCGAGGGTTTCGCCGTCTTCGAGGCGCTTCTTGAACTCGTCTGTCTTTGCCCGTAGCTCGGCGTCGGTCAGCTTCTCGACGTCGTCGGACAGGGTGTTGACGTAGTCGGCCACCTTCTTGAGGCGCTTGACCATGCGACCTTCGCCAAGGCGCAGCAACTTATCCAGCACGGTGTTGTCCCCTTCGGGATATTCCCCCGTTGATAGGAGTCTTCTTCTTCGTTAGACCGACCCCCATCGTAGGTGACGAGCCGCCGACGGCCGCCGAACCTCAAGCCAGCCTGATCAGCCCGTAGTCGTAGGCGTGCCGGCGGTACACGACGGACGGCCGTTCGGTCTCCTTGTCGTAGAACAAGAAGAAGTTGTGCCCGACCAGCTCCATCTCGTAGAGCGCCTCGTCGACCGACATCGGCGTGGCCTGGTGCTCCTTGGTGCGCACCACCCGCCCCGGCTCGTGGTCTTGCAGGTCCCCGTGGTCGAGACCCACTCCGTCGTGTTGGTGCGCCTCGACGGGTTCGGCGTTGAAGGCCTTCGCGGGAAGCGGCGCCGCGGTGGCGGCGGCCAGTGACACCGGCGTCTTGTCGCCGTAGTGCACCTTGCGGCGGTCCTTGACGCGGCGCAGCCGGTTCTCCAGCTTGTCGACGGCCGACTCGAAGGCGGCGTAGAAGCTGTCGGCGCAGGCCTCCGCGCGGCTGACCGGCCCGCGCCCGCGGGCGGTGATCTCGACGCGCTGACAGGACTTGCGCTGACGGCGGTTGGGAGCGTGTTTGAGCTCGACGTCGAAAAGATAGATGGAGCGATCGAATCGCTCGAGGCGGGCGAGTTTTTGCGAGACGTAGAAGCGGTAATGATCGGGGATTTCGACGTTGCGGCCCTTGAACACGACTTCGGCGTTGAGGGTCAGTTCGGCCGGCTCGCTGCTTTCTGCCGGCGCTTGGTCGAGAATCTGACCGGAATCCACGGTAAGCCTTGACATACGTGTCAACTCGTTTCCTTTTCCACGTCGCACGCGGGGCGTGCCGGCTTCTACAAGACGCGCCGACGGGGGTTGGGAGCGGTTTCCCATAGGTCACCGCCGCAGGCAGCCCGCCGATGCAAGGTGCCGAATTCTCACCCCCTCGTTGTGGCCCGGGCCAAGGATGTTCCTGAAGGTTGTCCTCGACGTTAGCTCGTGTTCGCCTTGGGATGCCACTGATTTCGCACAGCTGTTGCGAGTTCTTCACAACCGCTTGGCCGCCGCACAGGTTCAGGCGGCGGCGACCGCCAGCACGGCGGCGACGCGGATCCCGGCGCCGCGCAGCGTCCGCACCGACTCACGGGCCGTCGCCCCGGTGGTGACGACGTCGTCGACGATGACGACCTCGCTGGCCGGGCGCCGGCCGCGCAGCACCACCCGGCCCGCGATGTTGCGCTCGCGGGCCGACGTGCCGAGGCCCACCGAGTCGCGGGCCAGCGCCTTCATCCGCAACACCGGCGCGACGGCGATGTCCGGGTGCCCGGCCACGGCGGCCCGCGCCAGCCGCGTGACGGGGTCGCCGCCGCGGGCCCGCGCCGCGGAACGCCTCGTCGGCGCGGGCACGATGGTCAGCGGCGTCTCGACCATCCCCCACGTCAGCAGCCGGTGGATACCGAGGGCGAGGCTGCGGGCCAACGGGGTCACCAGGTCGCCGCGCCCGTTCTCCTTGCACGCGAGGATCGCGGCGCGGCGGGCGCCGGCGTAGCGACCGAGCGCGAACACCGGCGCCCCGGGGTCGATGCGGGGGTTGACGACGTGCGGCTCGTCGGGCCTGACCCCGAGCTCGGCCGCGCAGGCGCCGCACCAGCGGGTCGACGGCGCGCCGCAGCCGCCGCATTCCAGCGGCAGGATCAGGTCGAGCATGCCTGCCAGTGTGGCGGTGACGGGTGACAACGGGGCGCTCACGACGGCGCGATCGGTGCTGCTTCGACGAAACGCCTGCGCGCCGGCTTCAACACGAGCACGGCCAGCGCCGCGGTTGCCAGATCGAGTGCAATCGCACACTCGAACACCGGAATCCAGCTCCCGGCTTGCTGATGCAACAGCGCCGCGAGCGGGCCGCCGAAGACCGAACCGATCCCGAAGGAGATGTAGAGCCAGCCATAGTTCGCCGTGGCGTAACGGGTCCCAAAGGTGTCGGTCAACGTGGAGGGGAACAGCGAGAAGATCTCGCCCCATCCGAAGAACACCAAACCCGAAAGGAGGACGAACATCGTGGCGTCGTGTCGCGTCAGCAACCAGAGCGTCATGGCGATACCCTCCAACGCGAAGGCGAACCCCATGGTGTTCTCGCGGCCCAGCCGATCCGATACCCAACCGAACAACGGGCGGGTCAGCCCGTTCGTGAAGCGATCGATGGTCAAGGCCAGCGGCACGGCGGCGAGCCCGAACACCAAGACCTTGCTCACGCCGAACTCTGTGGCGAACGTCGCCATCTGCGACGTGACCATCAGGCCCGAGGTAGCCATCATCGTCATCATCAGGAACATCAACCAGAAGACCCGCCGCGTGAGCATTTCGGACGGCCGGTAATCGCGCACGGTGGTGGACGCGCGGGCGCTCGGTGCGTTCCCTGCCGGAGCCAGCGGCGGCGCGTGCAACCCCTGCGCCGCAACGAAACCCACGGCGGCGAACGCAATGCCGAACAGCCACAACGTGGAGTCGACGCCCCGCGCGGCCAGCGATGAGGCAATCGGAAACGTGGTGAGGATCGCGCCCATTCCGTAGCCGGCCGCCACCACACCGGCGGCGAATCCGCGTCGATCCGGAAACCACTGGACCATCAGCCCGACGACGCCGACGTACACAATCCCCGTGCCGATGCCGCCGACACCGCCATAGGTGAGGTACAGCACCGAGACGGTATGCGCGTAGGAGGCGAGCACCCAGCTCGCGCCCGCCAGCAACGTGCCGATCGAGATCAACCGGCGGGGCCCGAAACGGTCGACCAGCGCCCCCTGGAAGGGGGAGAAAAAGGCCTGCAACATCACGAGAATCGAGAAGGTCACCTGCAACTCTGGCAGGGCAATCCCGAGTTTGGCGGCGAGCGGCTTGGTCATCAGCGTCCACACGTATTGCGGGCTCGATATCGTCATCATGCACACCAGACCGAGGCCGAGCTGAAGCCAGCGGCTGCGCGCGATGGTCGGCGCGATAGCCGGGGCCGCGCCGTCCAGTATGTCCGTGCGAGCAGTCACCATGGTCCTCCGTTTCGATTTCGCCCTGGGCGACCGCCTTGCGGTCAACCCGTCTGACGCCGCCTTGCCCTGCGAATGGGATCGATGCGACGTCAATCTGCGCCGCCAACAGTAAGTTTCGCGTGTTACCCGGAGATTTCCCACCGTAGCGGGCACGTCAACATCCACTCACAGGAGTATGGCCAGCTCTCGAATTACCTTCTGCTACAGACTAATTCACTCATCACCGTCGGCGATCGAGGCGATGACAAACCGTGGGGATTTACCCCGATACAACGGGCGATGTCACTTTGTCTGCGCACTACCGGTGTTAAGTATCGAGTGTTATTCTTCGGCCTTACAACAGATATCGATAAGTCCGGCTGTCATTCATCTGCGTCGCGATGGCTCTCGCGTGAAGGCGGTGCTCGACGAGGACGTGCGGGCGAAGCTGACCGCCAGCGCGGCGACGCACGCGTCACACCAGCGGGCCGACGGGCCGCGCAAGAGCACGCCAGCCGGTGGTGCGGCGGGGGGTGACATCGATGCTCGGTTCGACGCCGGAGACGACCGCCGTACCTAGTCCCCGGAGCCGACCACAGCGCGCCGATCCTCGTCGGCGAAGGCTTCCTCGAGTTGCAGCGGCGAGTAATCGACATCGATGTCGCCGATCGGACGCCCGCGAGCGCTGGAAATCGTGGCCAACCGCCGCGACCCCCTGGCGGAGGAGTAACTCAGAAGTTCGTCCGCCTTCAGGCCGAACGGAGGATCGTCGCCGTAGAGGGCGAACACCTCCTCGGTAATCCCCAGCGCCGGAGGGATTAGTTCGTTCATCCGGGCCTCGAACACCGCCCAATTCGCATCGTCGGCGGCGACGTGGCGGCGGCACGTGAAGGTGCCCCAGGCCATGTGCCGTCGCTCGTCATCACCGATGCGCCGCACCAATTCCCGCATCCCGGGCAGGATTCCGCGGTGCACGCAGATGCTGTTCCAGGCGTGATAGCCGGTCAGGGCCAGCATCCCCTCCACCAGGTGGTTGTAGGTCGCGGAGGCGCGAACCTGGGCCGCCGGCGCCGGGTCGGCCGCCAGGACGGCGAGCGAGGCCGGTAGCTCCTCGTTGAATATCCGCTTGTAGCTTGGCGATTGGTCGAGGTAAGCGTGCAGGTCCTCGGTGATCCCAACCGCGTCGAGCCACAGCCGAAACCCCGCGGTGTGTTTGGCCTCTTCGAATGCGAACTGGGTCAGGTACATCTCGTCGCCAAGTCGGGCCTCGGCCCGCATCGCGGACATGAAGGGCTGGATGTCCTCGGTGACGGCTTCCTCGCCGACGATGAACTGGGCGCACAGCCGGGTCGCGTAGTCACGTTCGCGGTCCGACAGCGCGTCCCAGTCGGCCCGCTCACCGGAGAAGTCGATGTCGGCCGGGTCCCAGAATTTCGCATTGCCCCCGGCGAACAGCCGCAGCGGCAGGCTGTGCCAGTCGAGGCCGTTGGCGGCGAGCGAGCCGTAAAGATTGCGTGGCATGGGGTTTCATTCCTTATCTGTGTGTCGGGATGGTCGCACTTGTCAGTGGCCCGCGCTCTGTCCGCCGTCGACGTGCAGGATCTCGCCGGTGACGAAGGGCGCGGTCTCCAGATACAGCGCGCCGTGCACGACGTCGGCGATGGCGCCGATCCGCCGCTGCGGATGCATGCCCGCGTAGGCGGCGGACGCGTCCACACCGGCGTGCATCGGGGTGTCGATGACGCCGGGCGATATCGCGTTGACGCGTATCCCTTCGCGGGCGTATTCGATGGCCAGCGACTTGGTGACGGCGGTCAGCCCGCCCTTGGTGAGTGCGGTCAATGCCGACGGGACGCCGGAATGCGCGTGTTCCACCAGCGTGGTGGTGATGTTGACGATGTGGCCGCCGCCGCCCTGCGCGAGCAGTTGGGCGACGACGCGCTGCGTGATCCCGAAGAAGCCGAGAGTGTTGACCGACGTCACCAACCCGTAGTCCTCGGGCGTGTAGCGGGTGAAGGGCTTCGCGAGGAAGACGCCGGCGTTGTTGATCAGCGTGTCGATGCGGCCGAACCGTGCCAGCGCCTCGTCGACGATAAGTCCGGGCGTGCCGGGTTCGCCGATATCCGCTGCCACGCAGTGGACGTCGGGATGCGGCGAGGCCGTGATGGCGCGCGACGTGGCGACCACCCCATAGCCCCGCTTGCGGTAAGCCTCGACCAGACCCGCGCCGATCCCTCGCGATGCGCCGGTGATGACCGCGACTTTGCCGTAGCCGGATTCCATTGTGCGAGAACCTTTCTGGTTGCCCGGGCGCTCAGCCCGCCATGTAGTGCACGATGTCTGCGGCCGGGCCCGTTTTGGCCTCGCGGAAGGCCGCGCCCGCCCACATCGCGACGCCGTGTGGATCACCGATTTTCAGCGCGGCGGCCTGAAGCGGCGCGGTGAGCATCGCCACCTGAGGGAAGCCGGAAATCGCATCGGCGTCGTAGGCGTCGAGGAACCTGTTGCGCAAAGCGCGGGCAGGGCGCCCGGTGAACGCGCGCGTCACCGCCGTGTCGGCGAACGCCGGATCACGCAGCGCCGCGCGGTGCACGGCGTTGGTTCCGGCCTCGTCGGCGAGCAGGAACGCCGTGCCGAGCTGGACGGCGGCGGCGCCGGCGTCGCGCAGCCGCCCCACATCGTCGGACGTCCCGAGGCCCCCGGCGGCGACGACGGGACGATCGAAACAGGCCACCAGCGCGGTGACGAGGTCGTCGAGCGAATCGCGGGGCGGCGCGGCGAGGGGGTCGAACGTCGCCCGATGCCCGCCCGCGTCGGGACCCTGGGCAACCAAAGCGTCCACTGGGCAGTTCAGGGCGATCACCGCCTCGCGAACGGTGGTGACGGTGGCGACGGTCGAGACGCCGGCGTCGTGCATCGACCTGCACACCGCGGCGCCGGGCGAGCCGAAGGTGAATGACACCGCCTCCGGCCGAAGCTCCCGCACCACATCGAGTTTCGCGTCCCATTCGTCGTCATACGCGGAAGCGGAAGGTTCTTCGAGCGATACACCGTAGTGGTGCGCTTCGCGCGCCAGGGTTTTCCTGAACGCGGTGAGCTGGTCCAGGTCGGCCGTCGGCCCTTGCGGGACAAACAAATTCACGCCCAAGGGTCCTGACGTCAGCCTTCGCGCCGCGACGATCGCGTCGGCCAGCCCCGTCGCGGACGACATGCCGCCCGCCAGGAAGCCCAGGCCGCCGGCATTGGATATCGCGGCGGCCAGCGCCGGCGTCGACGGCCCACCCGCCATGGGCGCACCGAACACCGGAACGGTCAAGTCCGCCAAGGTGAATCGATCAAACACCGCGAAGCTCCGACTCTCTAGCGAGCGCTTTTCATACTGGTAAACGCGACGCTAGCCCCGCCCCGCACTGCCGCGCGATGCCGATCATGCGACCCCGCGCTATTCGGCCAGGGCGCCGCGTAATTCGGCCGGCAGGCCGCTGCGGTGCCCGCTCAGCCCGGCAAAACCGGCAACGCGCCGGGCGTCGACAACCCGGACACCTCCGACCAGCTCTGCTGGCTTTCGGGGGCCGACGCCGAATACTGCAGCACCCCTTCCGGGGCCGCGACGTACACGGCCGACGGGTTGGCCGCGACCGTCGTGACGGGCATCTGCAGGCCGCGGGACGGGGCGTCGGAGTTCACCCCGTCGAGGTTGACGTAGGACACCGGATGGTTGGCGTCGGTGCGGGTCACCACGATGTCGTCGCCGGTGCGCCACGACAGCGACACCACCGAGTTGCCCAGGCCGAAACCCAGCCGCCGCGGGTAGGTCAGGGCGTACTGCCCGGCCTGCGTCTGCTCCACACCGGCGAGGATCACCTGGCCGCTGATCACCATCGCGGCGCGCGTGCCGTCGCGGGACAGCTGCAGGTCGGTGATGGGCCCGGGGAAGCTGGAGGCCACCACCGCGGAATCCACCGGGATGCGGGCGGGCTGCCCGGTCGCCGGTTCCTGAATCGCGCGCAGCACGTTGTTGTTGTCGACCACCACCCACACGGCGTCGTCGAGCGACCAGCTGGGCCGCGTCAGGCTCCGCCCGTCGGCGGCCTGGACCGCCTCGCCGCCCAGGTCGCCGATCCACAGCGACGCCGCCTGGTCCGGGGCGCCGCGGCGCAGCGTCACCACCGACGCCACCTGCCGCCCGCTGCGGGACAGCGCGGCGCCGGTCTGGTCACCCACCCGCCCGAACGCCCCCGGCACGGTGTTGGCGTGCTGCCCGTCCAGCCCCACCAGCGACCCGTTGACCAGGGCGTGCAGCCCCGCGCCGGCGCCGTCGGCCACGCCCGGGTCGGTGGCGGCGACGTCGGAGGTGGTCCACCCCTCGGCGAACCTGTCGTCCAGCGGTGCGCCGTCGGCGTTGATCACATAGGGGCCCCTGATGTCGGCCCGGGCCAGCGTCCAAATGATCTGTGCCGCAAGCAATGCCCTGCTGTGCGGGTCGGTGGTGGACAGCTTCTCCAGGTCGATGCGGGCGCCGCCGTAGCCCTTGCCGATGCCGTTCTTGCCGCCATCGGCCCGGGTCACCGGCCCGCGCAGCCGCAGCGGTGGGGCGAGCAGGTTACGCACGGTGTGGGCCATCTCGGGCCGCGGCCCGGCCAGCATCTTGGACACCAGCTCGGTGGCCAGCTGGTCGTGATCGGACACCGCGACGTAGCGGGGGTCGGGCACCACCGTCTTGCCGGTCGGGTCGGCGAAGTACAGGGTGTTGCGTTTGTAGGTGGACTGGAACTGCTGCCAGTCCAGGAAGACCCCGTTGGGCAGGCGGTCGATTCGCCAGCCGCCCGACGTCTTGACCAACTCGATCGGCCCC
Source organism: Mycobacterium sp. NGS54 (assembly GCF_059812465.1). Classification (NCBI taxonomy): domain Bacteria; kingdom Bacillati; phylum Actinomycetota; class Actinomycetes; order Mycobacteriales; family Mycobacteriaceae; genus Mycobacterium; species Mycobacterium sp. NGS54. The sequence goes on from NZ_JCALCS010000001.1 coordinate 555,778, forward strand.
GGGTCCGGCAGCACGCCCTCGGCCGTTTCGAACACCCCGACATCCGACAGCGAGCCCAGGATGTCGGCACGCATGGTCGCCGAAACCCGTTCGGCGCCACGGGTTTCCACGAACACCACGTGGTCGATCAGCAGGGCACTACCGGCGTCGTCCCACGCGTTGGACGCCGACTGCGTGAGAAATTGCCGGGCCGCCAGGTGCCGGTTCGCCGGATCGGCGGTGGCCTTGAGGAATTCGCGCAGCAACACGTCGGGGTCCATCCCCGGGGTGGGCTTGGGCAGGTTCGACGGCGCCGGCCGCTCGACGGTGCCGATGGCCTGCGGGGCCGACGAGCTGGGCACCCCCGCGCAGCCGGCGAGGACGAACGTCAGGGAGAGAAGCGCGAGCAACCGCCACATCAGACGCTCCGCTCGGCGTGCTCGCGTGGGCGCGGCGCGTCCGGGCGCGGCGGCGCGGGCGGCTCCGGGATCGGCTTCAACGGCAGCGGGCTGGTGGTGACCTTGTGGCCGCGCACCAGGGGCAGCGTCAGCCGGAAGCAGGCGCCCTGGCCGGGCTCGCCCCACGCCTCCAGCCGGCCCTGGTGCAGCCGCGCGTCCTCGATGCTGATCGCCAGGCCCAGCCCGGTGCCCCCGGAACGGCGCACCCGCGACGGGTCCGAGCGCCAGAACCGGCTGAACACCAGCTTCTCCTCGCCGGGCCGCAGCCCCACCCCGTAGTCGCGGACGGTGACCGCGACGGTGTCCTCGTCGACGCCCATCCGGATCTGCACCGGCTTGTGTTCGGCGTGGTCGATGGCGTTGGCGATCAGGTTGCGCAGGATCCGCTCCACCCGACGCGCGTCGACCTCGGCGATCACCTCCTCGTCGGGCAGGTCGACGAGCAACTCGATCCCGGCCTCCTCGGCCAGGTGGCCCACGTTGCCCAGCGCGCTTTGCACCGTGGCGCGCAGGTCCACCGCCTCGACGGACAGCTCGGCCACGCCGGCGTCGTGCCGCGAGATCTCGAGCAGGTCGTTGAGCAGGGTCTCGAACCGGTCCAGCTCGTTGACCATCAGCTCGGTGGACCGGGCCAGGGTGGGATCGAGGTCGGCGCTGTGGTCGTAGATCAGGTCGGCGGCCATGCGCACGGTGGTCAGCGGGGTGCGCAGTTCGTGGCTGACGTCGGAGGTGAACCGGCGCTGCAGGTTGCCGAACTCCTCGAGCTGGGTGATCTGGCGCGACAGGCTCTCGGCCATGTCGTTGAACGACACGGCCAGCCGCGCCATGTCGTCCTCACCGCGCACCGGCATCCGCTCGGACAGGTGCCCCTCGGCGAACCGCTCGGCGATCCGCGACGCCGACCGGACCGGCACCACCACCTGGCGCGAGACCAGCAGCGCGATCCCGGCGAGCAGCACCAGCAGCACCGCGCCGCCGGTGATCATCGTGCCGCGCACCAGCTGGATGGTGGCCTGCTCGTTCTTCAGCGGGAAGATCAGGTACAGCTCGAGGTTGGCGACCTGCGACGACGTCGGCGTGCCGATGACCAGCGCCGGCCCGGAGAACCCGTCGGTGTGCACGGTGGCGTACTGATAGGCCGCCTGCCCGGCCTTGACGAAGCCGCGCAACGCGTTGGGCACCTGGTCGACGGGCCCGGCCGCGCTGGCGGCGCGCGGCCCGTCGCCCGGCACCATCAGCACCGCGTCGAACGCGCCGGCCAGCCCGGCGCCCGAGGCGGGATCGGTCTTGGACGTCAACGTGTTGCGGGCCAGCTGCAGGCTGCTGTCCAGCGAGCGGGTCTCCTCGCCGTTGACGATGCCGGCGACGGTGGTGCGCGCCCGCTCGATCTGCTCCATGGCGGCCCGGACCTTCACGTCCAGCACGCGGTTGGTGACCTGGCTGGTCAGCACGAAACCCAGCGCCAGGATGACGGCGAGCGACAGGCCGAGGGTCAGCGCCACCACCCGCAGTTGCAGCGATCGGCGCCAGGCAGCGCCCACGACCCGACTCACCGCACCCATGCCACGCGTCATGGGGCCAGAACGCCCCCAGCGACTCCTAGTGCGTTGCCGAGACCCCCAGATCAACGAACCTCCCGGATCACGGAGGTCCGGCCTTGTATCCCACTCCTCGAACGGTCAACACCACGGTCGGGTTCTCCGGGTCCTTCTCGACCTTGGCCCGCAGACGCTGGACGTGCACGTTCACCAGGCGGGTGTCCGCCGGGTGCCGGTATCCCCACACCTGTTCGAGCAGCACATCACGAGTAAACACCTGGCGCGGTTTGCGTGCCAGCGCGACCAACAGGTCGAACTCCAGCGGTGTGAGGGAGATCTGCTCGCCGTTGCGGGTGACCTTGTGCGCCGGCACGTCGATGTCGACGTCGGCGATGGAAAGCATCTCGGCGGGCTCGTCGTCGTTGCGGCGCAGCCGCGCGCGCACCCGGGCGACCAGCTCCTTGGGCTTGAACGGCTTCATGATGTAGTCGTCGGCGCCCGACTCCAGGCCGAGCACCACGTCCACGGTGTCGGTCTTGGCGGTCAGCATCACGATGGGCACGCCGGAGTCGGCCCGCAACACCCGGCACACGTCGATGCCGTTCATGCCCGGCAGCATCAGGTCCAGCAGCACCAAATCGGGGCGCAACTCGCGCACCGCCGTCAGCGCCTGGGTCCCGTCGCCGATGACCGCGGTGTCGAAGCCCTCCCCACGCAGCACGATGGTGAGCATCTCGGCCAGCGAAGCGTCGTCGTCGACGACCAAAATCCTTTGCCTCATGGAGTCCATGGTGTCACCAGATCGGGACAAATTCGGCGCACCACACGGGCGTTTCGTATTCGATACAGGCAAATCGTGACAATTTTGTGCTATTCGGCCGCCAAAGACGCCGCCAGCCGCCCCGGATCGACGTCGGCGTCGACGATCAGCCAGCGCCCGCCCCAGCCCGCTTCGGCCAACTCGGCGTAGACCGCACCGGTGCGCTGCTGCAGCCCGTCGTCGCGTTCGTAGTTGTCGCGCTCGCGGCCCGGCTCGTGCTCGGCGCGGTGCCGGGCCCGCCGCGCCGCGAGCTCGGCGGGCACCGCGAGCAGCACCTGACGGTCGGGCGCGGGCACCCGCAACCGTTCGTATTCCAGCCGGTGCACCCAGGCGGCCGCCTCGCCGGCCGCGTCCTGGTGCAGCCGCGCCGCGCTGTAGGCGGCGTTGGAGGCGACGTAACGATCCAGGATCACCACGTCGTGGTCGCGGCTCAGGGCCGCGATCTCCCCGATCGCGCCGGCGCGGTCGAGCGCGAACAGCGTGGCCATCGCATACACCGACGACGCCAGGTCGCCGTGCTCGCCGTGCAACGCCTCGGCCGCGATGTCGGCGGTCACCGACTGCCCGTAACGCGGGAAAGCCAGTGTGGCAACCGACTTGCCGGCGCGTTCGAAGGCCTTGCGCAGGCCGTCGGACAGCGTCCGCTTGCCGGAGCCGTCGACCCCTTCGATCGCGATCAGCACGGCGCGAGCCTATCGCCGGTATGCCGAGCAGACGCAGAATCGCACGCGAGTGGCTTCGGTGGTGCGATTCTGCGTCTGCTCGCGCAGGAAATCAGTAGCGGTAGTGGTCGGCCTTGTAGGGGCCGTCGACGTCGACGCCGATGTACTCGGCCTGCTCCTTGGTCAGCTTGGTCAGCTGGCCGCCGAGCGCCTCGACGTGGATGCGCGCCACCTTCTCGTCGAGGTGCTTGGGCAGCCGGTACACCTCGTTGTCGTACTCGTCGTTCTTGGTCCACAGCTCGATCTGCGCGATCACCTGGTTGGAGAAGCTGTTGCTCATCACGAACGACGGGTGCCCGGTGGCGTTGCCCAGGTTGAGCAGCCGGCCCTCGGACAGCAGGATGATCGACTTGCCGCTGTCGCCGAACGTCCACACGTCGACCTGCGGGCGGATGTTCACCTTGGTGGCGCCGGACTTCTCGAGCTGGGCGACCTGGATCTCGTTGTCGAAGTGCCCGATGTTGCCGAGCACCGCGTGGTCCTTCATCGCCTTCATGTGCTCGAGCGTGATGATGTCCTTGTTGCCGGTGGCGGTGATGACGATGTCGGCCTCGCCGATCGCGTCCTCGACCGTCTTGACGTCGTAGCCCTCCATCAGCGCCTGCAGCGCGTTGATCGGGTCGATCTCGGTGACGACGACGCGCGCGCCCTGGCCCTTGACCGAGTCGGCGCAGCCCTTGCCGACGTCGCCGTAGCCGCAGATCAGCACCTTCTTGCCGCCGATCAGCACGTCGGTGCCGCGGTTGATGCCGTCGATGAGGGAGTGCCGGCAGCCGTACTTGTTGTCGAACTTGGACTTGGTGACCGAGTCGTTGACGTTGATGGCCGGGAAGGCCAGGTCACCGGCCGCCGCGAACTGGTAGAGCCGCAGCACGCCGGTCGTGGTCTCCTCGGTGACGCCCTTGACCGACTCGGAGATCTTGGTCCACTTGTCCTTGTCGGTCTCGAAGCGGTTGCGCAGCAGCTCCAGGAAGACCTTCCACTCGGTGGGGTCGTCGTCCTCGGCGGGGGGCACCACGCCAGCTTTTTCGTACTGCGCGCCGCGCAGCACCAGCATGGTGGCGTCGCCGCCGTCGTCGAGGATCATGTTCGCGGGCTCGTCGGGCCAGGTGAGCATCTGCTCGGCGGCCCACCAGTACTCCTCCAGCGTCTCGCCCTTCCACGCGAACACCGGGACACCCTTGGGCTCCTCCGGGGTGCCGTACGGGCCGACGACCACCGCGGCGGCGGCGTGGTCCTGGGTGGAGAAGATGTTGCACGACGCCCAGCGGACCTGCGCCCCGAGCGAGACGAGGGTCTCGATGAGCACCGCGGTCTGCACCGTCATGTGCAGCGAGCCGGAGATCCGCGCCCCCTTGAGCGGTTGCACGTCGGCGTATTCGCGGCGCAGCGACATCAGACCCGGCATCTCCTGCTCGGACAGCTCGATGTCCCGCCGGCCGTAATCCGCCAGCGACAGGTCGGCGACCTTGAAATCGATGCCGTTGCGGACGTCGGCGGTTAACGAACTTTCGGTCGTCGTCATAGCGTTTGCGCTTCCTTTATCAGTGGCTTAAGGGTTCCAAGCGGTACTTAGCTTAGGTATGTTCTTCCGCCACTGTAGCCGCGACCCCATGACGCTCCGCGAACGGCGTCATCAGCCGGGCCAGGTCCCCCGCCACGTCGTGATCGGCCTCCGGCGGCATCGACACATAACTCAGCGCCAGCCGCACGATGGCGCGGGCCAGCACCCCGGCGTCCTCGTCGCTGGTCGCGACCCAGCTCTGGGTCAGCGACGTGGTCAGGCGCGCCGACGCCCGGGTGATGATGGGCCCGCTGTCGGTGGTGATGATCTGCAGCAGGTCGGGCTTGGCGACGCCGGTCAGCAGCGAGATCACCAGCGGGTCGGCGGCCGACTCCGCGAAGAAGGACCGGAAACCCTGCAGGAACGCCTCGTGGATGTGCCCGACGTTGGCGTCGATCGCGGACCCGACGGCGTCGACCAGTCGATCGGCCAGCCGCAGGGCGTACCCCTGCGCCAGGCCCTGGCGCGAGCCGAACTCGTTGTAGATGGTCTGCCGGCTGATGCCCGCGGCGCGGGCCACATCCGACAGCGTGATCGCGGACCAATCCCGCGCCAGCAGCAGGTCCCGCATCGCGTCGAGCACCGAGTCGCGCAACAGGACGCGCGACGCCTCGGCGTAGGGCATCCGCTTCACAGGCGCGACAGTAGTGGTCGAGGCGTTCACGGTCTGGCCACTTCCACCATTTCGAAGTCCGATTTCGCGGCGCCGCAGTCCGGGCAGCTCCAGTCGTCGGGGATGTCGTCCCAGCGGGTGCCCGGCGCGATCCCGTCCTCCGGCCAGCCCAGCGCCTCGTCGTACTCGAAGCCGCATTGGATGCAGCGGAAAAGCTTGTAGTCGCTCATGCCGTAGCTCCTATGGTCTCGAAGTCCACCTTCTCGCGCACCGCGCAGTCCGGACAGCCCCAGTCGTCGGGAATATCCTCCCACCGCGTCCCGGCGGGAAAGCCTTCCCGCGGAGCGCCTTTCGCCTCGTCATAAACGTAGCCGCAACCCGGGCAACGGTAGGCGATCATGCCGCCATCTGGTGCTTCGCGAGCAGCTTCTCGCGAAGCCGCGGCGCCACGTTGACCCGGGTGATGTCGCCGTCGTAGTGCGCCAGCACGCGGTGGTCCATCACCCGGCGCCACAGCGGCGGGAAGTAGGTGAGCGAGATCATCGACGCATACCCGCTCGGCAGGTTGGGCGAGCCCTCGATGCTGCGCAGCGTCTGGTAGCGACGGGTCGGGTTGGCGTGGTGATCGCTGTGCCGCTGCAGGTGATACAGGAACAGGTTCGTCACGATGTGGTCGGAGTTCCAGCTGTGTACCGGCGCGCACCGCTCGTAGCGCGCTTTCCCGGAAGGCGAGTCGAGCTTCTGCCGCAGCAGGCCGTAGTGCTCCAGGTAGTTGACCGCCTCCAGCAGGCTGAACCCGAAGACCGCCTGGATGATCACGAACGGGATCAGCGCCGGGCCGAAGATCGCGATCAGCGCGCCCCACAACACCACCGACATCGCCCACGCGTTGAGCACGTCGTTGGACGGGTAGGTCCGGGGGTCCCACGGGCTCTTGCCCAGCCGGCGCAGCCGCTGCGCCTCCAGGCCCAGCGCCGAGCGCAGGCTGCCGAACACGCTGCGCGGCAAGAACTCCCAGAACGTCTCGCCGAAGCGCGCCGACGCCGGGTCTTCAGGGGTCGAGACGCGCACGTGGTGGCCGCGGTTGTGCTCGATGTAGAAGTGGCCGTAGCAGGACTGCGCCAGGGTGACCTTGGACAGCCACCGCTCCAGCGAGTCCTTCTTGTGCCCCATCTCGTGGGCCGTGTTGATCCCCACCCCGCCGAGGACCCCGACCGACAGCGCCACGCCCAGCTTGCCCGCCCAGCCCAGGCCGCCGCCGAAGCCGAGCCAGCCCAGGTTCGACGCGGTGAACAAGTACGCCCCCAGGACCACGCTGAGGTACTGGAATGGGATGTACACGTAGGTGCAGTAGCGGTAGTACTTGTCGTTCTCCAGCCACTCCATCACCTCGTCGGGCGGGTTCTGCCCGTCGGGCCCAAACCGCAGGTCGAGGATCGGCAGCAGGACGTAGAGCAGGATCGGCCCGATCCACAGCGGTACCTGCGCGGCGGCGTGCCAGCCGAGCCGGTTCAACGCCCAGACGATCGGCAGCATCACGAACAGGGCCGTGGGCGCGATCAGCCCCATCAGCCACAGATGGCGCTTCTTGTCCCGCCAGACCGGCGCCTCGTCGGGCCGCAGTGTGGTCATTTGCCAAACCTCCTTGTGAGTCATGCCACGTCGAGATTGGACAATACAACCGTTTGCGTCTCGTGTCTAGACAAGGGACGCTGTTTTGTAAACCAGATGCTCAGCCGACCGAGGCGAGCTCCCCGGATTGCCGACGCCCCTGAACGGAGTGCCGGTACCCGTAACCGGCGTAGATCGCGGTGCCCACCACCAGCCAGACACCGAAGCGCACCCACGTCAGCGCGCTGAGGTTCAGCATCAGCCACGCGCAGGCGGCGATCGACGCGATGGGCAGCAGCGGCACCCAGGGCGCCCGGAACCCCCGCTCCAGGTCGGGCCGGGTGCGCCGCAGGACCAACACGCCCGCCGACACCAGGACGAACGCGAACAGCGTGCCGACGTTGACCATCTCCTCCAGCTTGGCGATCGGAAACACCGAGGCCGTCGCGGCGATCACGATCGCGACCAGCACGGTGATCCGAACCGGGGTCCCGCGCGCGCCGGTCTTGGCCAGCGACCTCGGCAGCAGCCCGTCGCGGGCCATCGCGAACAGCACGCGGCACTGCCCGAGCACCAGCACCATCACCACCGTGGTCAGCCCCGCCAGCGCGCCGATCGCGATGATCTTGCTGGCCCAGTCGATCCCGTTGGCCGCGAAGGCCGTGGCGAGGTTGGCCGGCTTGCCGCCGGGCACGGTCTTGAGCTGGGTGTAGGAGACCATGCCGGACAGCACCACCGACACCGCGACGTAGAGGACGGTCACGATCGCCAGCGACGCCAGGATGCCCCGGGGCACGTCGCGCTGCGGCTTCTTGGTTTCCTCCGCCATCGTGGCCACGATGTCGAACCCGATGAACGCGAAGAACACGATCGACGCCCCCGCCAGCACGCCGTACCAACCGTAGTGGCTGCTGTGCGCCCCGGTCAGCAGCGACAGCACGGACTGGTTGATGCCCGACGCCTCGTGCCCGGACTCCGGCTTCGGGATGAACGGCGAGTAGTTGGAGCCCTTGATGTAGAAGACGCCGACCAGCACCACGAAAATCACCACCGACACCTTGATGCCGGTGATCACGGCGGAGAAGCGTGACGACAGTTTGGTGCCCAGGGTGACCAGGGTGGCGACCACCGTGACGATCAGCAGCGCGCCCCAGTCGAGGTTGACCGATCCGAGTTGCACTGTGCCCCCGGCGAATCCGAACACGTTGCCCAGGTAGCTCGACCAGCCCTTGGACACGACGGCGGCCCCGATTGCCAACTCCAGCACCAGGTTCCAGCCGATGATCCAGGCGATGAACTCACCGAAGGTGGCATAGGAGAAGGTGTAGGCGCTGCCCGCCACCGGCAGCGTGGAGGCGAATTCGGCGTAGCACAGGGCCGCCAGCGCGCAGGTGACCGCGGCGATCACGAACGAGATCCAGATGGCCGGCCCGGTGATGTCGCCGGTGGTCGACGCCGTGACCGTGAAGATGCCGGCGCCGATCACCACCGCGACGCCGAACACGACCAGGTCCCACCAGGTCAACTCCTTGCGCAGCCGGGTCTCCGGCTCGTCGGTGTCGGCGATCGATTGCTCGACCGATTTCGTCCGCCATCGATTTGCCATTGGCCGCCTTTCCGCCCCGCCGGGGCCCGTTGGGACCCGTTGGACCGCACAGTACTGGGTAGTCTGCGGGCATGCGGGAGAGCGGGGGAAACATGAGGGACCACGCCGTGGTGATCGGGGGAAGCATCGCCGGCCTGTGCGCCGCGCGGGTGCTGTCGGAGTGCTATTCGCGGGTCAGCGTCTACGAGCGCGACGAGCTGCCGGGCGCGCCGGCGCACCGCGCGACGGTCCCCCAGGACCGGCACCTGCACATGCTGATGGCCCGGGGCGCGGCGGAGTTCGAGAGCCTGTTCCCCGGCCTGCTGGACGACATGGTCGACGCGGGCGTGCCCATGCTGGAGAACCGGCCCGACTGCATCCACCTGGGCGCCGCGGGCCACGTCCTGGGGACGGGGCACACGCTGCGCGACGAGTTCACCGCCTACGTGCCCAGCCGCCCGCACCTGGAGTGGCAGCTGCGCCGGCGCGTCCGCGACATCGACAACGTCGAGATCATCCGCCGCTCGGTCGCCGAGCCGCGGTTCGACCCCGCGCGCCAGCGGGTCACCGGCGTGCTGCTGGATCCGCAGGGTGACGGCGAGCCCGAGTTGGTGCCGGCCGACCTCGTCGTCGACGCCGCGGGCCGGGGCACCCGGTTGCCGGTTTGGTTGGAGCAGTGGGGATACCGGCGCCCGGTCGAAGCGACCATCGACATCGGCATCAACTACGCCACCCAGCAGTTCCGCATGCCCGAGGGCCTGATCGCCGAGAAGGTGGTGGTCGCCGGGGCCTCCCACGACGAGTCGCTCGGGCTGGGCATGCTGCACTACGAGGACCGCGTGTGGGTGCTGACGACGTTCGGCGTGGCCGGCGCCAAGCCGCCGGCGACGTTCCCCGAGATGCTGGCGCTGGCCGGCAAGCTGCTGCCCGCGCACTTCAATGCCGCACTGGCGCAGGCGGAACCGGTGGGCGAGCCGGCTTATCACGCGTTTCCGGCCAGCCGGTGGCGCCGCTACCACAAGCTGGACCGCTTCCCGGCCGGCATCGTCCCGCTCGGTGACGCCGTCGCCAGCTTCAACCCCACCTTCGGGCAGGGCATGACGATGACGGTGCTGCAGGCCGGCCACCTGCGGCGGGCGCTGGCATCGAATGACCTTGCCGGCGAACTGAATCGGGCCACGGCCAGGACGACCTACCCGGTGTGGATGATGAACGCCATCGGCGACGTCACCTTCCACCACGCCCGGCCCAAGGGGCCGGCGCCGTGGTGGTGGCGACCGTCCGGCGCGCTGTTCGACCAGTTCCTCGGCGCCGCCGAGACCGATCCCGTTCTGGCCGAATGGTTCTTGCGCCGGTTCTCGCTGCTGGACAGCCTGTACATGGTCCCGCCGCCGCGGATCGTCGGCCGCACCATGGCGCACAACATGCGGCTGTGGCTGCGCGAGCGCCGGGCGGCCGCCAAGCCCCGGCGGCCCCTCACAGCCCTACGGTCGCCCTGAAAAGTTTGGCGGGCTCGCGCGCGACGAGGCGGATCGGTCCGTCGTCGGCCGCCACCCATGCCGCCATTCCACGCTCCAGCGTGAGCGATCCGGACTTGGCGTGCACCGTGGTGCAGCCCTGGGTGGACAACAGGATCTGCGGGCCCTCGTGGGCGCAGCCAGCGTCGACTTCGTGGCCCAGGTACTCGCCGTCGAGCGCCAGCAGCGCGACCGCGAACTCGTCGGTCGGGGTCTGGTAGATCTGGCCGAACCCCTCCCGGCGGATGGGCGGGTGCAGCTGCGCCTCCGTGGTGGGCGTGAAGTCCAGCACCCGCAGCAGCTCGGGCACGTCGACGTGCTTGGGGGTGAGCCCGCCGCGTAACACGTTGTCGGAGTTGGCCATCACCTCGACGGCGAAACCGCGCAGATAGGTGTGCAGGTTGCCGGCCGCCAGGAAGATGGCCTCCCCCGGGGCCAGGGTGATGCGGTTGAGCAACAGCGCCGCCAGCACCCCGGCGTCACCGGGATAGCGTTCGCCCAGTTCCAGCACCGTCTTGGCTTCGGCCGCGAATTCCGTTGCACCGGAGCTGACGTAGTGGATCGCGCCGTCCAGCACGGCGGGCACCAGCACGTCGATGTCGGGCTGGGGTGCGGTGATCCAGGTGGTGAACAGCGCGCGCAGTCCGTCGGCGTCGGACTGGTCGTTCAGCAGGTCGATGTAGGGGTCGAGGTCGGAGACGGCCAGCGCGCGCAGCAGCTCGACGGTCCGCGACGCCTGACGAAAGCCGGCCAGCGCCTCGAACGACTGCAGCGCCACCAACAACTCCGGCTTGTGGGAGGCGTCGCGGTAGTTGCGGACCGGCGAGGTCACCGGGATGCCGAGGCGCTCCTCGCGCAGGTAACCCTCGACCGCCTGCTCGGCGCTCGGGTGGGCCTGCAGGGACAGCGGCTCATCGGCGGCCAGCACCTTGACCAGGAACGGCAACACGTCCCCGAAGCGGGCGCGCGACCCCGGGCCGAGCTGCCCCTCCGGGTCGGCTACCAGCGCCTCCAACAACGAGACCTCGCCCTTACCCGTCTCCAGCCAGGCCGGGTCGCCCGGGTGCGCGCCGAACCACAGCTCGGCCTCCGGGTGGGCCGCCGGGACCGCCCGCCCGGTGAATTCCGCCAGGGCGGTGCGCGATCCCCACGCGTACGTCCGTAAGGCCCCGCGAAGCAGTTCCACTTGTCTCTTTATCCCCGCACCAGTCGCATATAAACCGCGGCCATCTCCAGCCGAACGGCCAATACTGCCAGTTGCTGCTCGGCGCTGATGGCGCCCCCCAACGCCGGCGCGACCGTGGAGCCGGCCGCGCCGCCGGGCCCGTCGGGCACATCCTCGGCGGCGAGCAGGTAGACGTTGTCGAGCCCGGCGGTGCGGGCGGCCACCACCGTCTGCTCGTCGCGCAGCGTCAGCGCCAGCACGCGGAGCCGGTCGGGCCGCGGCCCGTCGATCTCCTCGTCGTGGAAGAGGTCCTCGACCGAGGACGCGGCGCCCCCGGAGCCCCACTGGGCCGCCGCCCGCAGCGCCGCCACCGCGTCGGCCAGCCCGGTGGCGGCGACCACCTCGTGGGCGACCCGCAGCAGCACCGAACTGCCGTGCCGGGCCAGCGCGAGCGTGGCGGCGCAGTCGCCGGCCAGCGCGGCCCGGCGATTGACCAGCCGCTCGGCGATCGTCTTGGCCGGGTTGGTGAACAGCTCACGGCCGGCGCTGTTGCGCAGCGCCTCGGCGTCCAGCTCGTCGGCGAGCGATCCGAGGTCGACACCGGGTCGCGGGTCGACGGTTCGCAGCACGGCCAAGCCCACGGCCAGGTACCGGCACAACCCGAACTCGGCGGGAACCAAGACCCGCGGCTCGAGCACCGCGGCCCGCCCCGCCGTTGAGTCGCGCAGCGGACCCTCGTACGGCGCCGCCACGACGACCCGCGCGCCCCGGCGCACCCCGGTCGCGGCGGAGCTGACCAGCGCGGGATCGCCGGGGTCGTCGCCGGCGACGATCAGCACGTCCAGCGGGCCGACCCACGGCGGCACCTCGCCGACGACGGTGATCGGCTGCGAGGCCGACCCGCCCAGCGTCGCGGCCAGCAGGGCACCGGCGGTCTCGGCGGTCCCGCGGCCGGCCACCCAGATCACGCTGCGCGCGCGGTCGTCGGCCCGCAGCCCCTCGAGCGCGCCTTCGTCGGCCGCGGCGCCGATCGCGCGCACCTGCGCGCCCGCCGACGACGCCGCCCGCAGCAGGCCCTCCCGGTCGGCTTCCAGCAGGCCGCCGGTGTCCTCCAGGTCGATCACCCGGGTGGTGCTCACGGGGCGGCCTCTTGGGCCGCGATCTGGGTGCTGATCGCGGCGACCAGCTCGTCGACGTCCTCGGTCGTGCGGCCCTCCACGTTCAGCCGCAGCAGCGGCTCGGTGTTGGAGCTGCGCAGGTTGAACCAGCTGCCGTCGCCCAAATCGACCGTCACCCCGTCCAGATGATCGATGGACTGAATCCGGGTGCCGAACGACTTCAGCACCGCGTCCACACAATACGACGCGTCGGCCACCTTGAAGTTGATCTCGCCGGAGGACTCGTAGCGCTGGTAGTCGGCGGTCAGTTCCGACAGCGGCCGGTCCTGCTCGCCGAGCGCGGCGAGCACGTACAGCGCCGCCAGCATCCCCGAGTCGGCGCCCCAGAAGTCGCGGAAGTAGTAGTGCGCGGAATGCTCGCCGCCGAAGATCGCGCCGGTGTCGGCCATCAGGCCCTTGATATAGGAGTGGCCGACCCGCGAGCGCAGCGGTGTGCCGCCGCGTTCGGTGACCAGCTCGGGCACCGCGCGGGAGGTGATCACGTTGTGGATGATCGTGGCGCCGATCTCGCGGCCCAGTTCGCGCGCGGCCACCAGGCTGGTCACCGTCGACGGCGAAACCAGGTGGCCGCCCTCGTCGACCACGAAGCACCGGTCGGCGTCGCCGTCGAAGGCCAGCCCGATATCGGCGCCGCTGTCGCGGACGAACTTCTGCAGGTCCACCAGGTTGGCCGGGTCGAGCGGGTTGGCCTCGTGGTTGGGGAACGAGCCGTCGAGCTCGAAGTACAACGGCAACAGCGTGATCGAGTCGATCGCGCCGAGCACCGCCGGGGCGGTGTGGCCGGCCATGCCGTTGCCGGCGTCCACGGCCACCCGCAGCGGGCGCAGCCCGGAGGTGTTCACCAGCGACCGCAGGAACGTCCCGTAGTCCGCGAGCACGTCCTGATCGGTGACCGTGCCGGGTTGCCCGTCGTTCGCCGCGACCCCGGCGATCACGTCCTCGGTGATCACGCCCAGCCCGGTGTCGGCGCCCACCGGTTTGGCGCCGGCCCGGCACAGCTTGATGCCGTTGTAGGCGGCCGGGTTGTGGCTCGCGGTGAACATCGCGCCGGGGCAGTCCAGCAACCCCGAGGCGAAATAGAGCTGGTCGGTGGACGCCAGGCCGATGCGCACCACGTCGAGGCCCTGGCCGGTCACCCCGCCCGCGAACGCGGCGGCCAGCCCCGGCGAACTGTCCCGCATGTCGTGGCCGATGGCCACCCGGCTGGCCCCCTCGGCGCGCATCAGCCTGGCGAACGCGGCGCCGAGGTCGGTGACCAGTGACTCGTCGAGCTCCTCGCCGACCAGCCCGCGCACGTCGTATGCCTTGACGACACGGCGAACGGTCGCGGCGGACCGGGGCATGCGAAACTCCTGACGCTCCTGACAGTGTGGCTCTTGGCGCCAGCCTATCGGCCCGGGAAAAACCTGTGGCGCGTTAGCCGCGGCTAGTCAGCCGGGTCGGGCAACACCCGCAGATGGCCCCGGCGCCGGCCGGAACGATGTTCGGGAGGCGCGAGCAGCCCGCTGCTCGGCGCGGTGGCATGGGCCCCCGCGTGCTGAATGTGGGGATCGGCAAAGCCGTTGACCGGCGCGGCCCCGTACGGCATGGCCGCGTCGGCCGGGCGACCCTCGCGCACCGCGTCGGCCAGGGCGACCAGGTCGTCCTCGTCCGGATGGGCGGGCTCGGAAAGGAGGGGTCCGGCGTGCCGCACCAGCTCCCACCCGCGGGGTGCGGTGATCCGGCCGGCGTGGCCGACACACAGGTCCCACGAGTGCGGTTCCCGCGCGGTGGCCAGGGGGCCAACCACTGCCGTCGAGTCCGAGTAGACGAACGTCAAGGTCGCCACGGCATAGTGCGGACACCCGGGCCGGCAACAGCGACGGGGAACGTTCACGATCGAAAGGCTATCGTGCGGAAACGTCGTGGAAGCGCCGGACACGCGCATCCGCACGACCCGCGATTCCCAACCGTTACCATCGGCCCGATGAGCGATTCCCGCGGCGATTCCCGCGGCTCCCCGCAAAGCGATCGGTCGCGGCGCCGTTCGGCTTCCTACCGTGCGTCGCGCCGGGGCCGCGATATGCGGGGCCCGTTGCTACCGCCGACGGTGCCGGGCTGGCGAAGCCGGGCCGAGCGGTTCGACATGGCGGTGCTGGAGGCCTACGAACCGATCGAGCGGCGCTGGCACGAACGCGTCTCGGAGCTCGACGTGGCGGTCGACGAAATCCCCCGCATCGCCGCGAAGGATCCCGATGCCGTGCAGTGGCCGCCCGAGGTGATCGCCGACGGGCCGATCGCGCTCGCCCGCTTGATCCCGGCCGGCGTCGACGTCCGCGGCAACTCCACGCGGGCACGAATTGTCTTGTTCCGCAAGCCGATTGAGAGACGGGCCAAGGACACCGTCGAACTTGGCGAGTTGCTGCACGAAATCCTGGTGGCCCAGGTGGCCATCTACCTGGACGTCGAGCCCTCGGTCATCGATCCCACGATCGACGACGAATGACGTTGCGGGCGCGCGCCGGGGTCAGATGATGCCGCGCTTGAGGCGGCGGCGCTCGCGCTCGGAGAGGCCGCCCCAGATGCCGAAGCGCTCGTCATGGGCCAGGGCGTACTCGAGGCACTCGTGGCGTACCTCGCAACCGAGGCAGATCTTCTTGGCCTCGCGGGTGGAGCCGCCCTTCTCCGGGAAGAAGGCCTCGGGATCCGTTTGCGCGCACAGCGCGCGGTCCTGCCACTGATCCGGGGTCGGCAGCGGCTCGGGCTCGGGCTCGAAAGCGACTGGGGCGTCGGGAACCACAGTCAGGTGCGGGCGGACGGGTGCCGCCGGCATCGCGCCGATGGTGCTGTGCGGTGTGCTTGTCATAACGCCCCGAAGGTGCTCATAAGACATGCTTCGTCCGCCTCCTCAGGTTTGATTTGAGAGAGTGAGTGAGTTCCCACTGTTCTGATGTACAGACAATTCGAACATGTGATCGAATCTCGGTCTGCGACACCGGAATCGGCCGGCCAACCGGGAAATGACACTGATGTGATTAGACACTTGTTGACCTGCCTGGTCAAGCGTAATGGCGAATTTCCATATCATCTCGTGACCAAATTCCGGCGTTTCCGTTGTTTTGCGGCCTTCGGCGTGTCGATCACAGTCCCCACGCGGGCAGTACTGTCGAGCCCTGTGAAGGTCAAGTGAAGGTCACGGTTTTGGTCGGCGGGGTGGGCGGCGCCCGGTTCCTGCTGGGGGTTCAACAGCTGCTCGGGCTCGGTCAGTTTTCGCAACAGGGCCCAGACGGCGGCGGACACGAACTGACCGCGGTCGTCAACGTCGGCGACGACGCGTGGATCCACGGGGTGCGCGTCTGTCCGGATTTGGACACCTGCATGTACACCTTAGGTGGAGGTGTCGACCCGGAGCGAGGGTGGGGTCATCGCGACGAAACCTGGCACGCCAAAGAGGAATTGGCGCGCTACGGCGTGCAGCCGGACTGGTTCGGGCTCGGCGACCGCGACCTGGGCACCCACCTGGTGCGTACCCAGATGCTCAACGCGGGCTACCCGCTGTCGCAGATCACCACCGCGCTGTGCGACCGCTGGCAACCGGGCGCGCGCCTGCTGCCGGCCACCGACGACCGCTGCGAGACGCACGTGGTGATCACCGATCCCGCCGACGACGGCCGTCGCGCGATTCACTTCCAGGAGTGGTGGGTGCGCCACCGGGCCCAGGTGCCCACGCACAGCTTCGCGTTCGTCGGCGCCGAAAAGGCCAGCGCCACAGCCGAAGCGGTGGCGGCCATCGGCGAGGCCGACGTGATCCTGCTCGCGCCGTCCAACCCGGTGGTCAGCGTCGGCGCCATCCTGGCGGTCCCCGGCATTCGCGGGGCCTTGCGCGCGGCCAAGTCCCCGGTCGTAGGCTACTCGCCGATCATCGGCGGAAAACCGTTGCGCGGCATGGCCGATGCATGCCTTTCGGTGATCGGGGTCCAATCCACCGCGGAGGCGGTCGGCCGGCACTACGGGGCGCGACGGTCCACCGGGATATTGGATTGCTGGCTGATTCACGAGGGCGATGAGGCCCACATCGAGGGGGTGGCGGTGCGCGCGGTTCCGCTGATCATGCGCGACCCCAAGGCGACTGCCGAGATGGTCGCCGCGGGGCTGGAGCTCGCGGGCGTGAGCCTGTGACCGAGCACGGCACCGGCGCGGCGATCGAGATCCTCCCCGTCACCGGGCTCCCCGAATTCCGGCCCGGCGACGACCTGGGCGCGGCCGTCGCCGCCGCGGCGCCCTGGCTGCGCGACGGCGACGTCGTGGTGGTGACCAGCAAGGTGGTGTCCAAATGCGAGGGCCGCCTGGTGCCGGCCCCGCGGGACGCCGAGGAGCGCGACCGGCTGCGCCGCAAGCTGGTCGACGACGAGGCCGTGCGCGTGCTGGCGCGCAAGGGCCAGACGCTGATCACCGAGAACCGGCTCGGCCTGGTCCAGGCCGCCGCCGGGGTGGACGGGTCCAACGTCGGCCGCGACGAGCTGGCGCTGCTGCCGGTCGACCCCGACGCCAGCGCCGCCGCGCTGCGCGCCGGGCTGCGCGAGCGCCTCGGCGTCGTCGCCGCCGTGGTCATCACCGACACGATGGGCCGCGCCTGGCGCAACGGGCAGACCGACGCGGCCGTCGGCGCGGCGGGCCTTCGTGTGCTGCACGGCTATTCGGGGGCCGTCGATGCGCACGGCAACGAGCTGGTGGTCACCGAGATCGCGATCGCCGACGAGGTCGCGGCCGCCGCCGATCTGGTCAAGGGCAAGCTGACCGCGATGCCGGTGGCCGTGGTGCGAGGGCTGCCCGGCAGCGTCGTGACCGACGACGGCACGACGGCGCGGCAGCTGCTGCGGCCCGGCGAGGAGGACCTGTTCTGGCTCGGCACCGCCGAGGCCCTCGACCTGGGCCGCCGCCAGGCCCAGCTGTTGCGCCGGTCGGTGCGCCGGTTCAGCGCCGAGCCGGTGCCACCCGAGCTGATCGAGGCCGCCGTCGCCGAGGCGCTCACCGCGCCGGCCCCCCACCACACCCGGCCGGTCCGGTTCGTGTGGCTGCGCACCCCGGCCACCCGGATCCGGCTGCTGGACCGCATGAAGGACAAGTGGCGCTCCGACCTCACCGGGGACGGCCGGCCCGCCGACTCGGTCGAGCGGCGGGTGGCGCGCGGCCAGATCCTCTACGACGCGCCCGAGGTCGTCATCCCGTTCCTGGTCCCCGAGGGCGCCCACGCCTATCCCGACGCCGCCCGCACCGCCGCCGAACGCACCATGTTCACGGTCGCGGTCGGGGCGGCCGTGCAGGCGCTGCTGGTCGCGCTCGCGGTGCGCGGCGTGGGCAGCTGCTGGATCGGCTCGACGATCTTCGCCGCCGACCTGGTCCGCGCCGAGCTCGAGCTGCCCGCCGACTGGGAGCCGTTGGGCGCCATCGCGATCGGCTACGCCTCTGAGGCCGCCGGGGTGCCGCCCGGGCCGCGCACCGCGCCGGAACCCGGGGATCTGCTGCTGCGCAAGTAATACTGAGCCCATGCGTTTCGCGGGCAAGGCGGCGGCGTCGGCCGACAAGGTCCGCGGCGGCTACTACACCCCCTCCCCCGTCGCGCGGTTCCTGGCCCACTGGGTCCGCGAGGCCGGCCCGCGCATCGTCGAACCGTCCTGCGGCGACGGCCGCATCCTGCGCGAGCTGGCCGGGCTCAGCGACCGGGTGCGCGGCGTCGAGCTGATCGCCGACGAAGCGGCCAAGGCCCGGCGGTTCGCGCCCGTCGACGCCGAGAGCCTGTTCACCTGGCTGGCCCGTGCCGAACCCGGCGGCTGGGACGGCGTCGCCGGCAACCCGCCCTACATCCGCTTCGGCAACTGGGCACCCGATCAGCGCGACCCGGCGCTGGAGCTGATGCGCCGCGAGGGGCTGCGCCCCAGCCGGCTGACCAACGCCTGGGTCCCGTTCGTCGTCGCGAGCGCGGTCCTGGTGCGCGATGGCGGACGGGTGGGCCTGGTCCTTCCGGCCGAGTTGCTGCAGGTCGGCTACGCCGCGCCGCTGCGCGAGTTCCTGCTGAGCCGGTTCCGCGAGATCACGCTGGTGACGTTCGAGCGGTTGGTGTTCGACGGCGTCCTGCAGGAGGTCGTGTTGTTCTGTGGGGTCGCCGGGCCGGGTCCGGCGCGCATGCGCACGGTTCACCTCAGCGACGCGGAGGCCTTGGCGGGCGCGGAACTCGATGCCGCGTGGGCCCCCGCGCTGCTGCACGAGAAGGAGAAGTGGACCAAGTACTTCCTGGATCCCGCCGCGATCCGGCTGCTGCGCGGGCTCAAGGCGGCGCCGGCCATGGCCAGGCTCGGCTCGCTCGCCGACGTGGACGTCGGGATCGTGACGGGCCGCAACAGCTTCTTCACCTTCACCGACGAGCAGGCCGACGAACTCGCGCTGACGCCGCACTGCGTCCCGCTCGTTTCCCGCAGCGTGCAGCTGTCCGGGCTGGTTTACGACGGCGACTGCCGCGCAAGCGATCTCGCCGCGGGGCATCGGACGTGGCTGCTCGACGCGCCGCCCGAGCCGGCCGACACCGCCCTCCTGGGCCACATCGAAGCCGGGGAGGCCGCCGGTGTGCACCGGGGCTACAAGTGCTCGATCCGCGAGCCGTGGTGGATCACCCCGTCGCTGTGGATGCCCGACCTGTTCCTGCTGCGCCAGATCCACCGGTCGCCGCGGCTGACCGTCAACGCCGCCGCGGCGACGAGCACCGACACCGTGCACCGGGTCCGGCTCGCGCCCGGCGTCGACGCGAGCGCGCTGGCCGCCGTTTTTCACAACAGCGTGACGTTCGCCTTCGCCGAGATCGTGGGCCGCAGCTACGGTGGGGGCATCTTGGAGCTGGAACCCCGCGAAGCCGAGCAGCTGCCCATTCCCCCGCCCGCCTATGCCGGCGACGGACTCGCCTGCGACGTCGACCTGTTGCTGAAGGCAGGCGAGGTCGACAAGGCGCTCGACCTCGTCGACCGGCGCGTGCTGATCGACGGGCTCGGCCTGTCCCCCGACGTCGTGATGCGATGCCGCGCGGCCTGGGTCTCGCTGCGGGATCGCCGAACGAGGCGGGGATCGCGGTGAGCCTTCGGGAGTCGGCGGTCTCGATCCTGTCCGACTGGCGCGCGCCCGACCCGGGGCAGGACTCGTTGCGGCACGCCGTGCTGGCCTTCGTGCACGGCCGTCCCGACGCCTGCCGCCGCGAGTGTGTGCCCGGGCACGTCACGGCGTCGGCGCTGGTGCTCGACCACACCGGTTCGCAGGTCCTGCTGACGTTGCACCCCCGGCTGGGCCGCTGGGTGCAGCTGGGCGGGCATTGCGACGAGGACGACCCCGACGTCGTCGCCGCCGCGTTGCGCGAGGCGACCGAGGAATCCGGTGTCGACGGCCTGCGCATCGAGCCCGAGCTGGCCGCCGTGCACGTGCACCCGGTGACCTGCTCGCTGGGCGTGCCCACCCGCCACCTCGACCTGCAATTCGTCGCCCACGCGCCGGCCGGCGCGCGGATCGCCATCAGCGACGAGTCCGACGATTTGCGGTGGTGGCCCGCCGACGCCCTGCCGGACGGCACCGATCACGCGCTGGCGTATCTGGTCGCCCGCGCCACCCGGCGTTGATCGCCGAAATCGACGGCAGCGCGGAAAAGTGCGAGTGAGACGCGCGCTAACGTCAATCTCGGCGATAGCCGCGACGGATCAAAGCTTGAAGGACGCGCTTGATGATGTCGTCCGGCTTGTCTTCGGCGATCACGCGGATGACGACCCAACCCATCTCCGCGAGTTCGCCTAAGCGCCGCTGATCCCGTACGTATTGCCATCGATCGGTGCGGTGTTGATCGCCGTCGTACTCCGCCGCGACCATGTAGTCCTCCCAGCCCATGTCCAACAACCCGACCGTTCGCCACCCGTCGTTGACTGGTATCTGCGTCGTCGGCTTCGGCAGGCCTGCGTCGATGAGAAGCAGCCTCAACCAGCTTTCCTTCGGCGAAGCCGCACCGCCGTCCACCAGAGGAAGCACTTCCGCCAACCGCCGCAGACCGCGGGCGCCGCGGTACCGCTTGACCAACACAGCGACCTCTTCGCAAGTGAACGGCTTCGCGCGCATCAGCGCATCAAGTCGGGCGAGTGCCTGACCGCGCGGCAGGTGCCGTCCGATATCAAAAGCCGTGCGCGCGACCATCGTCGTCGGTAGCCGCTTGACCGTGACCACCTCATCGGGGGCGAGCGTTTCGTTGCGGACGATCAGCCCGCGCTGGGGCCGGGCGCTTGTCGAGACGAGTTCGACGGGCGTGTCGGCGTCGACCCACCGCGCCCCGTGCAGCGCCGATGCCGCGACGCCCGCGATCACGGCCCGCCGGCGCGACCAAAGCCAGGCGCCCAGCGTGCGATCGTCCAAAGACGGCTCGTCCCACTTCGCGACGTAGACGTCACGAAAGATCGGTCGATACCACCGCCGCACCTGATACTCGGTCAGCGCAGCCGCGGCGATCGCTTCGCTGCCCCGGAACACCTCCCCCATGCAGAGATGGTGAACTGCCCCACCGACATGCATCGAAATCGACGGCAGCGCGGAAAAGTGCGAGTGAGACGCGCGCTAACGTCAATCTCGGCGCAAGAGATGCAACCTCACACGTCGGACGAGTAGCGGATCCCGCCGTCGGGAATGGCGACGCCGGGCCACACCCGGGCGCCACGCAACAGCTCGCAGCGCGCGCCGATGTCGGCGCCGTCGCCGATCACGCCGTCGCGGATCAGCGCCCGCGGGCCGATGCGCACCCCGAAGCCGATGATCGAGCGCTCGATCACGCTGCCGGCCTCGACCTTCACACCGTCGAAGATCACCGCGCCGTCCAGCCGCACGCCGGGGCCGATCTCGGCGCCGCGCCCGACGACCGTGCCGCCGATCAGCACCGCCCCCGGCGACACCGCCGCGCCGTCGTGCACCAGCTGCTCGCCGCGGTGGCCGTGCAGGGCCGGCGACGGCGCGATCCCGCGGACCAGGTCCGCCGACCCGCGCACGAAGTCCTCCGGGGTGCCCATGTCGCGCCAGTACGTGGCGTCGACGTAGCCGCAGACCTTCACGTCGGGATCGGACAGCAGCGCGGGAAACACCTCGCGCTCCACCGAGACCTCGCGGCCCCGCGGGATGCGGTCGATGATGCCGCGCTGGAAGACATAGCAGCCGGCGTTGATCTGGTCGGTCGGCGGATCCTGGGTCTTCTCCAAAAACGCTGTGACGCGGCCGTTTTCGGTGGGCACACAGCCGAACGCACGCGGGTCGCCCACCCGCACCAGGTGCAGGGTGACGTCGGCGTGTTCGTTCTCGTGGAATTCGAGCAGCTGGCCCAGGTCGGCGCCGGACAGCACGTCGCCGTTGAACACCATCACGGTGTCGTGGCGCAGGTGGTCTACGACGTTGGCGATACCGCCGCCCGTGCCCAGCGGCTGTTCCTCGGTGACGTATTCGAGCTGCAGGCCCAGCTTGGAGCCGTCGCCGAACTCGGCCTCGAAGACCTGGGCCTGATACGACGTGCTCAGGATGACGTGCTCGATGCCGGCCGCGGCGATCCGCGACAGCAGGTGGGTCAAGAACGGCAGCCCGGCGGTGGGCAGCATGGGCTTGGGCGCGGAAAGCGTCAGCGGCCGCAGCCGGGTGCCCTTGCCGCCGACGAGGACCACCGCGTCGACCTGTGAGGTTCCCATTTCAGTGCCGCCCTCCCGCCGCGTTCCGTCTACTCAGGCGACGCGCGCTGCGCACCATCAGCCGCGAACGCACCACCAGAGAGGCCCGCAGCGTCCAGCGCAGCGGCGCACGCCACCAACCAGAATGCCGGTCGGCGAGGAACAAATAGGTGCTTTTGTGATGAGCGGCCAGGTGGCGTGCCGGGTCGTGGCCGGTGGAGTGGCCCTTGTCGTGCAGCACCTCGGCCGTCGGCACGTAGACGTTCAGCCAGCCCGCCTTGCCCAGCCGGTCACCGAGGTCGACGTCCTCCATGTACATGAAGTAGCGCTCGTCGAACCCACCGACCTGGTGAAACGCCGACCGCCGCACGAGCAAGCAGGACCCCGACAACCAGCCGACCGCCCGCTCGCTGGGCTCCAGCCGTTCCTGGCGGTAGGCCGCCGTCCACGGGTTGCGCTTCCAGAACGGGCCGATCACCGCGTGCATGCCGCCGCGGATGAGGCTGGGCAGGTGCCGCGCTGAGGGATACACCGACCCGTCGGGGTCGCGGATCAGCGGCCCCAGCGCGCCGGCGTGCGGCCAGCGGGCGGCGGCGTCCAGCAAGGCGTCGATGCTGCCCGGGCCCCACTGCACGTCGGGGTTGGCCACGATCACCCAGTCGTCGTCCACCCCCCCGCCCTCGGTCAGGTGCGCGACCGCGCGGTTCACCGCGGTCCCGTAGCCGAGGTTGGCGCCGGTGTCGAAGAACCGGACGTTCGGGAAACGCTCGACGGCCGCCTGCGGGGCCCCGTCCGTGGACCCGTTGTCGGCCAGCAGCACGCTGACCGGGCGCTCGGTGGCGATCGACAGGGAGGCCAGGAACCTCTCGAGGTGCGGGCCCGGTGAGTAGGTCACCGTCACGACCGGCAGGACGTCAGTCACGCGTCGAGGGTAACGGTCGATCGCCGGCGGACGCGGCCAGCGCCGCGACAAGCGCAGGGCGCCAGGGCCTTAACGGTGTCAGGCCGAGCGCGGCGGACTCGCGGCTGCCCAGCGCGGAATAGGACGGGCGCGGCGCGGGGCGCGGGAAGTCGTCGGTCTTGACCGGTCGCACCCGGTCCGGATCCGCGCCGCATTCGGCGAACACCGCGCGGGCCTGCTCGAAACGCGACACCGCCCCCTCGTTGGCGGCGTGCAGGATGGGCCCGGGCACCCGCTCGTCGGCGACCTGCAGCAGCGCGACGGCCAGGTCGGCGACGTAGGTCGGCGACCCGACCTGGTCGTCGACCACGTCCACCGGGCCGTCCCCGGCGGCCAGACGGCGCATGACGGCGACGAAGTCCTTGCCGGTTCCGCCGGTGTACAGCCACGCGGTCCGCACCACGACCGCGTCGGGCAGCGCCGCCAGCACCGCCTCCTCACCCGCCAGCTTGGACAGCGCGTACACGCCGCGCGCGTCGGTCTTGTCGCTCGGCTCATACGGGCGCGGCCCGCTCTCGGGCGGAGGGCCGGTGAACATGTAGTCGGTGGAGACGTGGATGAGCCGGGCGCCGACCTTCGCGCACGCTCGCGCCAGGTGCTCCGGGCCGGTCTCGTTGACCGCGTAGGCCCTCGCCTCGTCGCTTTCCGCGCCGTCGACGTTGGTGTACGCGGCGCAGTTGACGACGACGTCGCCGGCCCGGATGATCCGTTCCGCCGCGGCCGGGTCGGTGATGTCCCACTGCGCCGACGTCAGCGCCAGCAGGTCGCGGCCCCGATCGGCGGCCAGCGCCGTCAGAGAAGTGCCCAATTGCCCGCCCCCGCCGCTGATCACAAGCCTTTCCGACATGTGTTGAGTCTGGCATGGCACAGGCACGCCGCTTTCAGCTACCCGAGAAGCGGCTGTGTCACAAGTAATCTGTTGTGATGCCTGTGCAACGTGTGGTTCGTGTGATTGCCACTGTGCTGACCGTCGCGGTCGTTTTCGGCACCGGAATCGCCTGGAGCAACGTCCGCGCCTTCGAGGACGGCATCTTCCACATGTCCGCACCGTCGCTGGGCAAGGGCGGCGACGACGGCGCGATCGACATCCTGCTGGTCGGCCTCGACAGCCGCACCGACGCGCACGGCAACCCGCTGTCGGCCGAGGAGCTGGCGACGCTGCGGGCCGGCGACGAGGAGGCGACCAACACCGACACGCTCATCCTGGTCCGGATCCCGAACAACGGGAAGTCGGCGACCGCGATCTCGATCCCGCGGGACTCCTACGTCTCGGCGCCCGGCCTGGGTAAGACGAAGATCAACGGCGTCTACGGCCAAACCCGGGAGGCCAAGCGCGCCAGCCTGGTCAAGGCCGGCGCGTCGGCCGCCGAGGCCGAGGCGCAGGGCACCGAGGCGGGCCGTGAGGCCCTCATCAAGACCGTCGCCGACCTGACCGGGGTCACCGTCGACCACTACGCCGAGATCGGGCTGCTGGGCTTCGCGTTGATCACCGACGCGCTCGGCGGCGTCGAGGTCTGCCTCAAAGAGCCCGTGTACGAACCGCTTTCGGGCGCCGACTTCCCGGCCGGCCGGCAGAAGCTGGACGGACCGCAGGCGCTGAGCTTCGTCCGCCAGCGCCACGATCTGCCGCGCGGCGACCTGGACCGGGTGGTGCGCCAGCAGGTGGTGATGGCCTCGCTCGCCCACCGGATCATCTCCGGTCACACGCTGTCCAGCCCCACCACGCTGAAACGGCTGGAGGCGGCCGTCCAGCGCTCGGTGGTGATCTCCTCGGGCTGGGACGTCATGGATTTCGTCCAGCAGCTGCAGAAGCTGGCCGGCGGCAAGGTCGCCTTCGCCACGATCCCGGTGCTGGACGGGGCCGGCTGGAGCGACGACGGCATGCAGAGCGTGGTCCGGATTGACCCCCACCAGGTCGCCGACTGGGTGGGGAGCCTGCTGCAAGACCAGGCGCAGGGCAAGACCGAGGAACTGGCCTACACGCCGGCCAAGACCACCGTCGACGTGGTCAACGACACCGACATCAACGGGCTGGCGGCGGCGGTGTCGAACGTGTTGAGCGCCAAGGGGTTCAGCTCCGGGACCGTCGGCAACAACGATGGCGGCCACGTCAAGGGCAGCCAGGTGCGCGCCGCCAAGACCGACGACCTGGGCGCGCAGCAGGTCGCCAAGGAACTGGGCGGGTTGCCGGTCGTCGCCGACCCGTCGTTGCCGGCCGGATCCGTCAAGGTGGTGCTCGCCAACGACTACACCGGGCCGGGCTCCGGCCTCTCCGGCGGCCCCGACACCCAGGTGCTGCCCGCCGGGGCGTCCAACGCGGGCGCCGCCGGCGGCTCCAACACGCCGCCGCCGTCGCCGATCCTGACCGCCGGCTCCGACAAGCCCGAGTGCATCAACTGAGCACGCTGTCGGGCGCGATCCTGGACCCGATGCTGCGGGCCGACCCGGTCGGCCCGCGCATCACCTACTACGACGACGCGACGGGCGAGCGCATCGAGTTGTCCGCCGTGACGCTGGCCAACTGGGCGGCCAAGACCGGCAACCTGTTGCGCGACGAGTTGGGCGCCGGGCCGGCCAGCCGGGTCGCGGTCCTGCTGCCCGCGCACTGGCAGACGGCGGCCGTGTTGTTCGGGGTGTGGTGGATCGGCGCCGAGGCGGTGCTCGAACCGGGCGGGGCCAGCGACCTGGCGCTGTGCACCGCCGAGCGGCTCGACGAGGCCGACGCTTCGGTGGCGGGCGGCGAGGTCGCGGTCCTCTCGCTCGACGCGTTCGGCCGTCCGGCGCCCGACCTGCCGATCGGCGTCACCGACTACGCCACCGCGGTGCGGGTGCACGGCGACCAGATCGTCCCCGAACGCCGTCCCGGCCCGGCGCTGGCCGGCCGATCGGTCGACCAGGTGCTGGCCGATTGCGAAAGATCGGCCGCGGCAAGGGAATTGACGCCCGGGGACCGGGTGCTTTCCAGCGCCGCCTGGTCCGATCCCGACGAATTGGTGGACGGCCTGCTGGCGATCCTGGCCGTCGGCGCGTCGCTGGTGCAGGTCGCCAATCCCGACCCGTCGGCGCTGGAGCGCAGGATCGAAACCGAAAAGGTCACCCGGGTCCTTTAACGCCGCCGGCGCGCACCGACACATATTGATATCGCAATATTTGGATGTTAACGTCGTGCAAGCATTAACCGACACTGTGACGACAGGAAGGGTGCGGCGATGGCGGTCTACGGGCTCCTGGCAAAGGCGGCGGGGACGGTGGTCACCGGGCTGGTGGGCGTGACGGCCTACGAGGTGGTACGCAAGGCCATGGCCAAGGCGCCGCTGCACGAGACCGCCGTGTCGGCGGCGGAGCTGGGGCTCCGCGGCACCCGCAAGGCCGAGGAGGCCGCCGAGTCGGCGCGCCTCAAGCTCGCCGACGTCATGGCCGAGGCCCGCGAGCGCATCGGCGAGGAGGCGCCCACGCCGTCCGTCACCGAGGCCCACGAGCACGACCACTGATCGCGTGACGCAGGCGAAAGACCCCGCCCTGCATGTGCTTTCGGACGCGGCCGGGCGCATGCGGGTCTCGGTCGGGTGGGTGCGCGCCAACTCGAGGCGCGCCGTGGCGGTCGAGGATGCCGTCGGCAAGGTGGCGGGGGTGCGCGCGGTGCACGCCTACCCGCGCACCGGCTCGGTGGTCGTCTGGTATTCGCCCCGCCGCGCCGACCGCTCGGCGATGCTGGACGCGATCGCCGGCGCCGCCCGCGTCGCCGCGGAGCTGATCCCCGCGCGCGCGCCGCACTCGTCGGAGATCCGCAACGCCGACGTGCTTCGCATGGTCATCGGCGGCGCCGCGCTGGCCCTGCTCGGCGTGCGCCGGTACGTGTTCGCGCGGCCGCCGCTGCTCGGCCCGAGCGGCCGGCTGTTCGCCACCGGCGTCACCGTCTTCACCGGCTACCCCTTCCTGCGCGGCGCGCTGGGCTCGCTGCGCTCCGGGCGGGCCGGCACCGACGCGCTGGTCTCGGCGGCCACCGTGGCGAGCCTGGTGCTGCGGGAGAACGTCGTGGCCCTCACCGTGCTGTGGCTGCTCAACATCGGCGAGTACCTGCAGGACCTGACGCTGCGGCGGACCCGCCGCGCCATCTCCGAGTTGCTGCGCGGCAGCCAGGACACGGCGTGGATCCGGCTGGCGGACGGCGAGATTCAAGTGCCGATCGACACTGTCGAAATCGGCGACGAGGTGGTCGTGCACGACCACGTCGCGATACCGGTGGACGGCGAGGTCATCGACGGCGAGGCGATCGTCGACCAGTCGGCGATCACCGGCGAGAACCTGCCCGTTTCCATCATGGTCGGCGCCCACGTGCACGCCGGCTCGGTCGTGGTGCGCGGGCGGCTGGTGGTGCGCGCGCAGGCCGTGGGCAACCAGACCGCGATCGGGCGGATCATCGCGCGGGTCGAGGAGGCGCAGCACGACCGGGCTCCGATCCAGACGGTCGGCGAAAACTTCTCCCGCCGTTTCGTTCCCACCTCGTTCATCGTCTCGGCCATCACCCTGGCCGTCACCGGGGACGTCCGCCGGGCGATGACCATGCTGCTGATCGCGTGCCCGTGCGCGGTGGGGCTGGCCACCCCGACCGCCATCAGCGCGGCCATCGGCAACGGCGCGCGCCGCGGCATCCTGATCAAGGGCGGCTCCCACCTCGAACAGGCGGGCCAGGTCGACGCGATCGTCTTCGACAAGACCGGCACCCTGACCGTCGGTCGCCCGGTTGTCACCAACATCGTTGCAATGCATAAGGATTGGGAACCGGAGCAGGTGCTGGCCTATGCGGCCAGCTCGGAGATCCACTCCCGCCATCCGCTGGCCGAGGCGGTGATCCGCTCGACCGAGGAACGCCACATCAGCATCCCGCCGCACGAGGAGTGCGAAGTGCTGGTGGGCATGGGAATGCGGACCTGGGCCGACGGCCGGACTCTGCTGCTGGGCAGCCCCTCGCTGTTGCAGTCCGAGAAGGTCAGGGTGTCGAAGAAGGCGAAGGAGTGGGTGGACAGGCTGCGCCGCCAGGCGGAGACGCCGTTGCTGCTCGCGGTGGACGGCACCCTGGTCGGGCTGATCAGCCTGCGCGACGAGGTACGGCCCGAGGCCGCCGCCGTGCTGAAGAAGTTGCGGGCCAGCGGGATTCGCCGGATCGTCATGCTCACCGGCGATCATCCCGAGATCGCCGAGGTGGTCGCCGCCGAGCTCGGAATCGACGAGTGGCGCGCCGAGGTGATGCCGGAGGACAAGCTCGAGGTGGTGCGCGAGCTGCAGGGCGACGGCTTCGTCGTCGGGATGGTCGGCGACGGCATCAACGACGCCCCGGCGCTGGCCGCCGCCGACATCGGCATCGCCATGGGCCTGGCCGGAACCGACGTGGCCGTCGAGACCGCCGACGTGGCGCTGGCCAACGACGACCTGCACCGCCTGCTCGACGTGCGCGACCTGGGCGCCCGAGCCGTCGACGTGATCCGGGAGAACTACGGCATGTCCATCGCCGTCAACGCGGCCGGGCTGATCATCGGCGCCGGCGGCGCGCTCTCCCCCGTGCTGGCCGCGATCCTGCACAACGCGTCGTCGGTCGCGGTGGTGGCCAACAGCTCCCGGCTGATCCGCTACCGGCTGGACTGAACCGCCGCAGCCACGACGCAAAATCGACATTCCGGGTGCGGGGAATACGGCAAACCACGTATCTTTTGCTCCAAACGCTCGGAGCATCGGAACTCGCAAATGAGAAGTCTGAACAGCGATAGCGTCGCCGCCGTCCTGGAGGTGGCGCTGACGGCCTACTCGTTTGACGGGCTGGAGAGCTTTCGCCGCGAGCTGTTGCCTTGCGTGCGACGCCTGGTTCCCGGTGACGTGCTTGGTTACAACGAGATGGACTTGGAGGCCGGAGAGACAATTGTCATCTCCGATACCCCCGACGTGACCTCCCCCGGAATGGTTGAGGCGTTCGTGGAGACCGCGCACCAGCATCCTGGAGTGCAGTTGTGTCAACGCGGCGACTTTCGGCCACACTTCCTCTCGGACCTGGTGACCACCAGCGACTTACACCGCTTAGAGCTCTACCAGGAGGTATACCGGCGGCTGGGCGTGGAAGACCAGCTTTACTTCAACCTCACCGAGTCAGCGGATTTGGCCACCGTCGCCATCGGCCGATCCCGGCGTAGCTTCACCGCGCGTGACCGCGCGATGGTCGAGCTGCTGGAACCACATCTGCGCCGCGCCTACCTTCAAGCACACCGACGCGATCTGGCCAAGGCAGTCATCGCGGCACAGGAGGCGGGCCTGGAAGAGGGTGCCACGGCGGTGATCCTTCTCGACGACCGCGGTCGCGTATTACACGCATCGGGTTTGAGCCAACAGCTGCTCGACACATATTTCCCCGGGCAACACGACATCGGCGGCATTCTGCCCGAATCGTTGGCCAACTGGCTGCACACCAGTAACCGCGACGTCCTCAACAGCATGTGCGTCACCCGACGGCAGGGCCGGCTGCGGATTCGTGCCCTGTCCCGTCGCACCGCCGAGGGGTGGCGCACCCTGCTGCTGGATGAGCAGCCCGCCGACCCCCTGCCCTCTGTCGAATCACTGCTCGCCCTGGGACTGACGAACCGTCAAGCGGAGGTGCTACGCCTACTTTCCAACGGAAACAGCACCCAGGCGATTGCCGACCAGCTATACCTCAGCCCCGCCACGATCCGCAAACATCTCGAAAATATCTACACCCGACTCGGGACGCAGTCCCGGACCGAAGCCGTTGCGATGGCCCTGCGACAGGGCCAGCGCCCAGGTCGCTAAGCGCGGGATTGCCCGAACCTGTTGGCGCGCAACCTATCTCATTGGCTAACACGCCGAGATGCCCTCCGTCGCCACAGTTTGGATAGCTGAGCGAGTCGGCAGGGGCCAGCTCGATCAGCCTCGGCGAAGATACGCGCTTTGCCGTATGTCGCGCCGCGCAGCGGCGAAATAAACTGCGGTTCA
This sequence comes from Mycobacterium sp. NGS54, assembly GCF_059812465.1. Classification (NCBI taxonomy): domain Bacteria; kingdom Bacillati; phylum Actinomycetota; class Actinomycetes; order Mycobacteriales; family Mycobacteriaceae; genus Mycobacterium; species Mycobacterium sp. NGS54. Next base: position 586,183 of record NZ_JCALCS010000001.1, read on the forward strand.
GCCACGCCCGCGGCGTGGTCAAGCCTCTGACCTGGTGGGCGGCGGGAACGACCGGTGAAAGGCCAGCTATGACCTACCTGATCGCAGCTCCGGACCTACTGGCCCAGACGGCAACCGAGGTCGCCGATATCAGATCAACCCTCACCGCAGCCCACGCCGCGGCGGCGTCCTCGACGACGACGGTGACCGCGATGGCCGCCGACGAAGTCTCGGCGGCCATCGCCGCGCTGTTTGCCGGTCACGGCCAGCAATTCGCCGCGCTGGGCAGGCAAGCCGGGGCGTTTCACGATGAGTTCGTGCGGGCACTGGCCGCGGCGGGAAGCGCATATGCGGGCGCCGAGGCTGCCAGCGTGGCGCCGCTGCAAACCCCCGCGCAGACGCTGCAGGACCTCGTCGCCACCCTGCCCAACCTGGGCGTCGGCAACAAGGGCAACGCGAACGTGGGCAGCGGGAACACCGGCAGCCAAAACCTCGGCAGCGGAAATACCGGCAACTCGAATGTGGGTGGCGGAAACTTCGGCAGCGGCAACGCCGGCCCCGGGAACTTCGGCAACTCCAACATCGGCGGCGGCAACGCCGGCAACGCGAACTTCGGTTTCGGCAACACCGGCACCAGCTACCTCACCTCCACGGACGGCGCCGACCACAACGTGGGCATGGGCAATACCGGCAACAACAACGCAGGCTTCGGCAACACCGGCGCCTACAACACCGGCGGCGGGAACACCGGCAACGGAAACATCGGCGCCGGCAACACCGGGAACAACAACATCGGCTTCGGGCTGACCGGCAGCAACGAAATCGGCATCGGCAACACGTATTTCAACACCGCGACCAATCAGTTCAACTTCGGCGGGCTGAACTCGGGCAGCGGCAACATCGGCCTGTTCAACTCGGGCAACAACAACGTCGGCTTCTTCAACTCCGGCGACGGCAACATCGGCATGTTCAACACCGGCAGCAACACCTATAACACGAACATTCCCAACAACTTCGGCTTCGGCAACTCCGGCGCCGTCAGCACCGGCATCGGCAACTCCGGCGGCTACGACACCGGCTTCGGGAACTCCGGCGCGCAGGACACCGGCTTCGTGAACGCGGGCGCGGTGAACACCGGTGCCGGCAACGCGGGCTTGGCCAACACCGGCTTCGGCAATTCGGGAAACTTCAACACGGGCAACGGGAATTCGGGCAGCACCAACACGGGCTACTGGAATTCGGGCAACGTCAACACCGGCTTCGGGGCCGCCACCGACAGCGGCGCGGCGAATTCGGGCTTCGGCAACACCGGAACCGGTGTCTCCGGCTTCTTCAACTCGACCACCGGCGGGTCCGGCGGCGATGGCGATGTCTCGGGCTTCGGCAACAACTTCAGCGGCTCGAACTCCCTCTTCGGTTTTGACGGCGTGGGCTCGGGCTTCTTCAACTCGGCCAGCGGACCGTCGTTCTTCAACGGCGACGTCTCGGGCATCTTCAACTCGGCCACCGGTGGGTCCGTCGTCAACGGCGAGAATTCCGGCTTCTTCAACGTCGGCATCCCCGGCAGCGTGGTGGGGCCCGGCAGTAGCGGTCAGCTCTCCGGGTTGTTCAACACCGGCACCCTCCTGTCCGGGCTCTTCAGCCTGAGCCGCCTGCTGCCCTAAGGTCCTCGGCGTAAGCAGGCCAACAGCTCACGGCTGGTCCGGTACCGACTGGACCGATTCCGCCGCTTGCACGCCCAGCAGCCGCTTGAGCACCTTGCCGCCGGCGTTGCGGGGCAGCGCGTCGACGAACAGCACGTCGCGGGGAATCTTGAAGCGCGCCAACCGGTTCCGCACATACTCCTGGACGTCGCGCTCGGTCAGCGACGCGCCCGCCCGCGGCACGACGTAGGCACGCAGTCGCTGCCCGAACTCCTCGTCGTCGACGCCGAGGACCGCCACGTCGAGGATGTCGGGGTGCTGCGCGAGCGCATCCTCGACCTCGCCCGGGTAGACGTTCTCCCCGCCGGACACGATCATCTCGTCGTCGCGCCCGTCGATGAACAGCCGGCCGGCGGCGTCGAAATGACCGACGTCGCCGGTGGACATCAGGCCCCCGATCGACTCCTTGGTGCCGCCGCTCGTGTACCCCTCGAAGGCGAGCACGTTGCCGACGAAGATCCGCCCCGGCGTCCCGGGGGGAGCCTCCCGCCCCTCGGCGGTGAAAACCTTGACCACCGACCCGGGCACCACCCCGCCGACGCACCCCGGCGCGACGGCCAGGTCGGCCGGCGTGGCGATGGTGGCGTAGGCGACCTCGGTGGAGCCGTACATGTTGTAGACGACGGGCCCCAGGTCGCGCAGGGCCCGGGCGGCGAGCGCGGCACCGAGCTGGGATCCGCCGACGAACACGATGCGCAGCGAGGTCAGATCGCGCTCGGCCAGCGCCGACCAGCCCAGGTCGAGAATGCGCCGCAGCATGACCGGCACGACGATCATCGCGCTGGCCCCGTGCGCGGCGACGCTGTCCAGCGCCCGCTCGGCGTCGAAGTGCCGGCGCAACACCAGCGTCGAGCCCAGCACCATCGCGTACATCGCATGGCTGAAACCCATCGAATGAAACAGCGGCACACAGCATTCGGTGACTTCGCGGCCGCGGAACGGCACCTTGCCGAGCAGCCCGCCGACCGGGATCAGCGAGTAGGGCTCGGAGCGCAGGGCGCCCTTGGGAACACCGGTCGTCCCGCTGGTCGAGATGACGATCTTGGGCCGGCCGCCGGAGCTGGGGGGCGGGCCGGGGTCGCCGCGCTCGATCAGCGCGTCGAGGGTGTCGGCCCCCGGCGTGTCCGCCCACGCGCGAAGGCGGCCCAACCGCGGATGGACGTCGGCGACCACGCCGGCGTACTCCTCGTCGTAGACCAGGAGGTCGGCACCCTCGCGGGCCAGCACCTCGGCCAGCTGGGCGCGACCGAAGCCGGTGTTGAGCAGCAGCACGACGGCGCCCGACTTGGCGGTGGCGAAGACCGCCTCCAGGAAGCCGCGGTGATTGCCGGCCAGGATGGCCACGCTGGCGCCCGGGCCGAGCCCGCGCCGGCGCCACTCGTTGGCCAGCGCGTTGGTCCGCTCGTCCAGCTCGCCGAACGTCAGCGGCCCACGCTCGTCGATCAGCGCCAGCCCGTCACGATCCCGCGCGGCCGCGATCACCGTCGCCGCGCCCATCAGGCCGTAGCGGTCGAGCGCGCGGAGCACCGGTACGATCCGGCCGGGCGGCATCGTCCGCAATCCCCCGGACCGGGCATACATCAGCAGCGACGAGGCTTCCAACCCGAGACGGCTGAGCAGTTTCGCGGTCATTGCTTTGACTCTGCCGATCGATCGCGGCGCCGCGAAGGGCGCAACGCCACCACCTGCCGGGACTTTGGTCACGGCGCGGCAACCGCGGGCGTGCGACAATACTGCGCGTAAGGCGATGACGATGCAGGAAGCCGGTGCGAATCCGGCGCGGTCCCGCCACTGTCATCGGGGAGCGACCCTCAGCAGCCACGGCGTGAGCTGGAAGGCGAGGCGAGCAGCGATCCGAGAGCCAGGACACTCGCGTCGTCGCATCCTGCGACCCGGGGCGGTGTACCCCGAGAGAGCTGGCACCCCCTCATGCCACATTCGTCATGGCATCGCGCCCCGATCTGGATGGCGTCCCCGCCAGAAGTGCATTCAGCGTTGATCAGCAGCGGCCCCGGGCCGGGTGCGTTGCTCGCGGCCGCCGCGGCGTGGGGTGCGCTCAGCACCGAATACGCGGCGGCGGCAAAGGAACTCGAGGCGCTACTGGCCGCGGTGCGGGCGGGCTCGTGGGCCGGGCCGGCCGCCGAATCCCATGCGGCCGCGCACGCCCCGTATCTGGCGTGGCTGGAGCGGGCCGGGGCGGACAGCGCCGCGACGGCCGCCCAGCAGGAGATCGCGGCCGCCGCGTACGCCGCCGCGCTGGCGGCGATGCCGACCCTGGCGGAGCTGGCCGCCAACCACGCGACCCACGCGGGGTTGGTGGCGACGAATTTCTTTGGCATCAATGCGATCCCGATCGCGCTGAACGAGGCCGACTATGTGCGGATGTGGATTCAGGCCGCGACCGTGATGAGCGCGTATCAGGGCGCGACGACGGCGGCGCTGGCGGCGGCACCCCGGACCACCGCGGCGCCGCAGATCGTGACGGCCGATGCGCTCGTGGCCGCGGCCGCCGCGCCATTACCCCCCGACCGGCAGGACGTCGTCCTGCAATGGTTGCAGCGCAACGGGTTTACCGACTTCTACTCTGCCCACCTGCAGCCGTTGATCGACTCGCTGATGCTCGACCCGTTTTTCCAGTCGCTGTTCTCCGGCTTCGATCCGTGGCTGCCCGTGCTCGGCAATCCCCTGAGCTTCCTCAGCCCGTTCAACATCGCGTTCGCTCTCGGCTACCCGATGGATTTCGGTTCGTACTCCGCCTTTCTGGCGGAGACGTTCGCGTTCATCGCGGTGGATGTCACCGCGGCGCTCGCCTCGGGTAATCCCACGACCATCGGCTGGACCCTGGTTTTCGTCACCGTCGAGGCCGTCGGCACGATCATCACCGACACCATCGCGTTGCTCAAAACCCTGCTGGAGCAGAACATCGTGCTGCTCGCGGTCTTCCTGCCGCTGATCACCGCCTCCTTGGCGCCGCTGGCCGCCGTCCCGGCCACGCTGGGCGGCCTGTCCGGCCTGGCCGGCATCAAGGGCCTGATCGTCGTGGTGCCGCCCGCGGTGCCCGCCGCCATGCCGCCGGTGGTCGCGCTCGCCCCGGCAATGCCGGCCCCGAGCCCGCCGCCGCCCGCTCCGGTCCCGGCGCCGGCTCCGGCCGCCGCGACCGCGGCCGCTCCCACCGCCGGCCCGCCGCCACCGGCCGGCACGCCACCGACGCTGACCGGGGCGGCCATGGGCGCCGGCATGGACGGCTCGGCCTACCTGGTCGGTGGGCTGAGCGCGGACACCCGTCGGGCGGCGGGCGTCGCCGCGCGGAAGGAGGCGCCGGAGCCGGACAGCGCCGAGGCTCCGGCGGTCGCGGCGACACCCGAGGAAGCCGGATCGCCGCGGCGCCGCCGCCGGCCCAAGGCGACGCGGCCGGGCCGCGGCTACGAATACATGGATCCCGAGCCCGAGGCGCCGCGCCTGCCGATGCTCCCGCGAACGTGGGAACCCCAGTGACGGCTCAGCAGCCGCAGGAGTGGCCGCGCCAGGTCCGGACGCCCTGCCAGGCCGCGGCCCCGGCGACCCCAAGACCCACCGCGGGGTCAACCCACCACGCGCCCGACCAAAGTCCCGTCAGCGCGAGGGTGATCAGCACCCCGGCGGCCTGCACGCCGCACAGGTAGTTCTGCGTGCCTTCGCCCTCGGTGGCCTCCGAGCCGAGCCGCGCGCCCAGTCGGCGGTTGGCCCGCCCGAGGATCGGCATCAGCACCAGGCCGAGGGCGGCGAGCGCGATGCCGATCACCGACGTTTCGGCGTGGTGCTCCTCGGTCAGGTCCCGCAGGGATTCGGCGGCGATGTACGGGGCGGTCAGCCAGAACGACACCGCCACCCCGCGTTGCGCGCGCCGCTCGGCCGTCTCGGAGAGCGCCCGCGCGCCGCTGAACCGCCAGATCACCATCGCGCTGGCCAGCGCCTCGGCCCCGCCGCCGAGCGCCCACCCGGTCAGCGCGATGGACCCGACCGCCACTCCCTGCCACAAGCCGACGCCGCCCTCGACAAGCACCACGACCAGGCTGATCCAGGCCAACTGGCGCGCCCACCGGGCGTCGGCCCGCCAGCCCACATCCCGGCTCGCGGCGGCGTGGCATTCGCCGACGACGGCGGGCGAAATGGTCATTGCGCGAGGCTAGCGACGGCGGGGTGGGCCTGCGGGCCCGCACACGCGGACGTAACACAACCGTGTCCGGGCTCTTACACACCGCACCCGCGGGCGGTCGGCGCCCGGGCGCCGTCGTTATTGTGGCTAACCAGTAGCGGCGAGAAGGGACGGCATGGCGCGCACCGACAACGACACCTGGGACCTGGCGACCAGCGTGGGAGCCACCGCCACCATGGTGGCCGCGGGACGCGCCCGCGCGACCCGGGACGCGCTGATCGACGACCCGTTCGCCGAGCCGCTGGTGCGCGCCGTCGGAGTCGACTTCATGACCCGGTGGGCCGCCGGCGAATTGAGCACCGAGGACGTCGACCTGCCCGGCGCCCCGTGGGGCATGCAGCGCATGACCGACATGATGGCCGCCCGCACCCGCCACATCGACGCGTTCCTCGCGGAGGCGCAAAGCGCGGGCATCCGCCAGGTGGTGATCCTGGCCTCCGGCCTGGACGCGCGGGCGTACCGGCTGCCATGGGCGCCGGGCACCACGCTGTTCGAGATCGACCAGCCGCGGGTCATCGAGTTCAAGACCACCACCCTCGCCGAGCTCGGCGCCGAGCCCACCGCCGAGGTGCGCAATGTGCCGATCGACCTGCGCCACGACTGGCCGGAGGCGCTGCGGCAGGCCGGGTTCGACACCGCCCGCCCGGCCGCGTGGGTCGCCGAGGGCCTGCTCGGCTTCCTGCCGGGCGAGGCCCAGGACCGGCTGCTCGACGACATCACCGCGCTGTCCGCCGACGGCGGCCGGCTGATGGCCGAGGTCTTCTTCAACACGGGCGTCAGCGGGGACGCGCTCAACGCGCCCAGCGAGAAGTGGCGGGAGAACGGCCTCGACATCGCGCTGGGTGACCTCGGTTTCCCGGGCGAGCGCAGCGACGTGGCGACCTACCTGACCGGGCGCGGCTGGCGGCCGTCCCGCACGCCGCTGAATCGGGTGTTGGCCGACGCGGGATTGCCGTTGCAACCGGAAGGCCCCGACGCGCCCTTCGCACGCAACTACTACTGCACCGCGGTGCTGCACCGGGCAGCCTAGAGGAAGGCCGCACATGCCAAACAGCAAGCCCGCCAAGCCACTTGACGGGTACCGGGTACTCGATTTCACCCAGAACATCGCCGGCCCGCTGGCGGGGCAGGTGCTGGCGGACCTGGGCGCCGAGGTGATCAAGGTGGAGGCCCCCGGCGGCGAGGCGGCCCGGCAGATCACCGCGGTCCTGCCCGGGCGCCCGCCGCTGCCGACCCTGTTCCTGCCCCACAACCGCGGCAAGAAATCGGTGGCGGTGGACCTCACCGACGACGAGAACAAGCAGCAGATCCTGCGGCTTGTCGACACCGCCGACGTTGTGCTGGAAGGGTTTCGGCCCGGGGTGATGGAACGGATGGGTCTGGGTCCCGACGAGCTGCGGGCGCGCAACCCGAGGCTGATCTACGCGCGGCTGTCGGCCTACGGCGGCAATGGCCCGCAGGGCAACCGGCCGGGCGTCGACCTGATGGTCGCCGCCGAGTCGGGCATGAGTACCGGGATGCCCACGCCGACCGGCAAGCCGCAGATCATCCCCTTCCAGCTCGTCGACGCCGCGAGCGGTCACGTGCTGGCCCAGGCGGTGCTGGCCGCGCTGCTCAACCGGGAGCGCCACGGGGTGGCCGACGTCGTCCGGGTCGCGATGTACGACGTCGCGGTCAACCTGCAGGCCAGCCAGCTCACCGTCCACCTCAACAAGCCGAGCGAGCCGAAATCCGATTCGGAGCCGAAAGCCAAGAAGCGCAAGGGAGTTGGCTTCGCCACCCAGCCGTCGGACGCGTTCAGGGCCGCCGACGGCTACCTGGTGATCAGCGCGTACGTGCCCAAGCACTGGGCGAAGCTGTGCGAGATCATCGGCCGCCCCGAGCTGCTGACCGACGAGCGGTTCATCGACCAGCGTTCCCGCGCAATGAATTACCACGAATTGACCGAGGAGTTGGAATCGGCGCTGGCGGCCAAGACCGCGGCCGAATGGGTCGCGCTGCTGCAGGACGGCGGCCTGATGGCCTGCCACGCCTACACCTGGAAGCAGGTCGTCGGCACCCCGCTGTTCGCCGAGAACGAACTCGCGCTGCGGGTCGGCGGCGGCGAGGACGCCATCACGGTCGTGCGCATGCCGGCGCGCTACGCCAGCTTCGACGCCGCGGCCACCGATCCCCCGCCCGCGCCCGGGCAGCACAACGCGGAGTTCCTGACCGGGTACGGCTAGAGCCCCGGGAGCCGCACCACCTGGATGAAGAACTCGTCGATCTGCCGAACCGCGTTGATGAACTGGTCGAGGTCGACCGGCTTGGTGACGTAGGCGTTGGCGTGCAGTTGGTAGCTGCGCAGGATGTCCTCCTCCGCCGAGGAGGTGGTGAGCACGACGACCGGTATGCGGGCCAGGTCCGGGTCGGACTTGACCTTCTCCAGCAGCTGTCGGCCGTCGTATTTCGGCAGGTTCAGGTCGAGCAGGACGAGGTCCGGTCGCGGCGCGTCCGCGTATGGACCGCGCCGGTAAAGGAAGTCCAGGCCCTCCTCGCCGTCGTGGGCGACGTGCAGGTTGTTCTTGAGCTTGTTGTGCTCGAACGCTTCTCGCGTGATCAGCTCGTCGCCCGGGTCGTCCTCGACGAGCAGGATCTCGATCGCTCTACCGGCCGATGATGGCGATGTCATCGTGTCCTTCTTTCGTCGCGATGGGCAGGGTGAACTGCAGCCGCGTTCCGTCGGTGTAGGTCGAGTCGACCCAGATGGTGCCGCCGTGCTGCTCGACGATCTTCTTGCACAGCGCCAGGCCGACCCCGGTTCCGGAGTACACCTCCCGGCCGTGCAGCCGCTGGAAAATGACGAAGACCTTCTCGGTGAATTCTTCGGCGATGCCAATGCCGTTGTCCGACACGGACAATAGCCACTCGTCGGTACGCCGTTCGCAGTCGATGACCACGCGGGGCCGGCGGTCCTTGTGCCGGAACTTCACCGCGTTGCCGATCAGGTTCTGCCACAGCATGGTCAGCAGCGTGGGATCTCCGATGATGACCGGCAGCGGCTGCGTGGGCCGCACGATTTCGGCGTCCGTCTCCTCGATGGCGGCGGCGAGGTTGGCCAGGCCGTGGTCCAGCGCCGTGCCGAGGTCGACCTCGGTTTGCATGGTGGAAAGCCGACCCACGCGGGAGAAGGTGAGCAGGTCGTTGATCAGCACCTGCATGCGCTTGGCCCCGTCGACGGCGTAGCCGATGTATTCGATCCCGCGCTCGTCTAGCTGGTCGCCGTAACGCTTCTCGAGCAGCTGGCAGAACGAGGCGACCTTGCGCAGCGGCTCCTGCAGGTCGTGGGACGCGACGTAGGCGAACTGCTCGAGCTCGGCGTTCGACCGCCGCAATTCGACGGCCTGATCGTCCAAAAGGGCTCGGGCCGAACGCGATACCTCGAGCTCCTCGACGAGGCGCTCCCGCATGTTCTCCACGTCGATCGCCATGCTGCGAATGTCCTTGGGACGCTTGGGCGGTGAGATGCTCTCGCCGAAGTCGCCGCGCGTGATCCGCCGGCATGCCGCCGCCAGCGCCGCCAGCGGCAAGGTGACCGCGTCGCGCATCAAGAGCCCAAGCGCGGCGGCCGTAGCGAAGAACACCAGCACCATCGCCCCGAGCACCCTGTCCCGCCAGACATCGGTGCGCTGCAGATCCTCCGCCGCGCTCGCCGAGGCCGCCGCCAGGTTCGCGTTTTGCCTGTCGAAAAGCGCACGCAGATGGTCGAATTCGGCTTTGCCGCGTTCGGTGGCGGGCCGGTTCGTGACGTTCCGGGAGTCCGGGGCCACGCTGGCGATCGCCGGCTCGGCATAGTTCGTCCGCCAGTTGGCGGCGGCCTTCTCGATCGAGTCCAGGTCGGCGACGAGGTCCGCGCGCTGCCCCAGCCGGCGCCGGATGTCTTCGGCCGCTTCCCGTTCGGCGTGCTCGCCGTCGTAGTACGGGGTGAGGAACTGCCGATCGGCGGTGATCAGGTAGCCACGGACGCCCGTTTCCTGGTCCCGCAGCGCCGACTGCAGTTGGAACGCCGCCACCCGCGCGGGCTGGATCGCGTCGGTCAACGCGCGCGACGTGTCGTCGGTGCGGTGCAGCAACAGCCCACCGATCACGGCGCCCGCGAGCACCATCACGCCCATGGTGGCCAGCAGCAGCGCCTGCCATCCGCGCACGGTGAGCTGCGCCAGGCGCGGGGGGCGGCCGGCGCTCACCGCGTGGTCCGCTCGACGCGCAGCACCGCGATGTCATCCGTGAGCCCGCCGCGCGGCTGGGCGAGTTCCTGCGCGCCGTCGATCAGGGCGTCGACGAACTGCGGACCGGGCAGCCGCGCGTGCGTGCGGGCCAGCGCCAGCAGGCCGTCCTCGCCCAGGCGCCGCGTGCCGTGCCCGGAGTATCCCTCGAAGAGCCCGTCGGTCAGCAGCAGCAGCCCCCGGCCCGGGGGCAGTTCGAGCTCGTGCCGCGGCCAGTCGTCGTTGCCCAGGCCCAGGGCCGGTCCGGCCGGTGGCTCGAGCCATTCCACCCCGTCGTCGCCGTGCAGCAGCATCCCCGGATGGCCGGCCCGGACGGCGGTGACGCCGGTGCTTTCGGGCTGGATTTCCAGGCTGAGCACCGTCGCGAAGATCCCGGTGCCGGTCCGCTCGGACTGCAGGACCCGCTCGAGCTGGCGCAGCAGCTCGACGCCGTGCACGCCGGCGAAGGTGAGCGCGCGGAACGCGATGCGCAACGCCGCGCCCAGCGCCGCCTCGTGCGGTCCGTGGCCGGCGACGTCGCCGATCAGGACGTGCACGACCCGGTCGGGCGTCTGGACCACGTCATAGAAGTCCCCGCACAACAGGGCGTCCTCGCGGCTCGGCCGGTACCGGGCGACGATGTCGATGCCGGGCTCGTCGAGCAGCAGCGGCGACGGCAGCAGGCCGCGTTCCAGCAGCGCGTTCTCCCGGGCCCGCAGCCGGCTTGCGTGCAGGTCGGCGGCGATGAGCTCGGCCCGTTTGCGCTCGATCGCGTAGAGCAGCGCGCGCCGCAGCATCTCGGGTTCGACGCGCCCCTTGACGAGGTAGTCCTGCGCGCCGGCCGCGACCGCGGAGGCCCCGAAGTATTCGTCGTTCAACCCCGTCAGCACGACGATGGGGACCGTCGCGTCGCGCTTGGCGATGCGGTCCAGCGCGTCCATCCCGCTGGCGTCGGGCAGGTTCAGGTCCAGCAGCACGCAGTCGGGCCGCGCCGACGCAAGCTCCTCTTCCGCGTGCGCGATCGACTGCGCCCACGTCACCCGGATGTCGGCGAGCGCGTCGGCGATCAGCTCTTCCACGAGCAGCGCGTCGGCGCGGTCGTCCTCGACCAACAGCAGCGACAGGGAAGACCGCACGGGCATCAATTCCCGGTCACCCATGCAAGCCCATGGGAAGCCATGTTAGGCATTGGACGCTCCCCTGGCCGCGATAGCACCTTGCTCTGGGACGACGGTCGGAGTGGATAGCCGGTGCCTGTTTACCGGCGCTGGGGTCGGACTTACCGGCCCATCTCGTTGCCGTCGGAGATCCTATTCGGTGCGCCGACGCGTTCCCAACCGGACTCCCGCGATCAGCGCAGCAACGCCCGCGACATCACCACGCGCTGGATCTGGTTGGTGCCCTCGTAGATCTGGGTGATCTTGGCGTCGCGCATCATCCGCTCGACCGGGAAGTCGGTGGTGTAGCCGGCGCCGCCGAACAACTGCACGGCGTCGGTGGTCACCTCCATCGCGACGTCCGACGCGAAGCACTTCGACGCCGCGGAGATGAAGCCGAGGTCGGATTCGCCGCGCTCGGCGCGGGCGGCCGCCTGGTACACCAACATTCGCGCGGCCTCGACCTTCATCGCCATGTCGGCCAGCATGAACTGCACCGCCTGGAAGCTGCTGATCGACTCGCCGAACTGCTTGCGGTCCTTGGTGTAGGCGATCGCGGCGTCCACCGCGCCCTGCGCGATGCCGACGGCTTGGGCGCCGATGGTGGGACGGGTGTGGTCCAGCGTGGCCAGCGCGGTCTTGAAGCCGGTGCCCGGCTCGCCGATGATGCGGTCCCCCGGGATGCGGCAGTTCTCGAAGTAGAGCTCGGTGGTCGGCGAGCCCTTGATGCCCAGCTTCTTCTCCTTGGGACCGACGGTGAAGCCCTCGTCGTCGGAGTGCACCATGAACGACGAGATGCCGTTGGCGCCCTTGTCCGGGTCCGTCACCGCCATCACCGTGTACCAGGTCGACTTGCCGCCGTTGGTGATCCAGCACTTGGCGCCGTTGAGGATCCAGTCGTCGCCGTCGGCCTTGGCCCGGGTGCGCATCGACGCCGCGTCGCTGCCGGCCTCCCGCTCACTCAGCGCGTAGGACGCCAGCAACCCGCCCTCCGCGAGTGAGGGCAGCACCTGCTTCTTCAGCTCCTCCGAGCCGCGCAGGATCAGGCCCATGGTGCCCAGCTTGTTGACGGCGGGAATCAGCGAGGCGGACGCGTCGACGCGGGCCACCTCCTCGATCACGATGCACGCCGCGACCGAGTCCGCGCCCTGCCCGCCGTACTCCTCCGGCACGTGCACGGCGTTGAACCCCGAGGCGTTCAGCGCCTCCAGCGCCTCCTGGGGGAACCGCGCGTTCTCGTCGACGTCGGCCGCGTACGGCGCGATCTCCTTCTCCGCCAGCGCGCGGATCGCGGCGCGCAACTCCCGGTGCTCCTCGGGCAGTTGGAACAGATCGAACGACGGGTTTCCGGCCCATCCAGCCATCTTCGGCCTCCTAGCACTCTTCCGGTTACTGGCCGGTAACTTTACCCTGGCGCTGTTGCAGCGCCGCATCCTTGGCCTTCACGCTCTCGGCCAGCTGGTCGGAGAAGGCGACGAGCCGCGCCCGCAGCGCCGCCTCGGACGAGGCCAGGATGCGCACCGCGAGCAGGCCCGCGTTGCGGGCGCCGCCGATGGAGACCGTGGCGACCGGAACGCCGGCCGGCATCTGCACGATCGACAGCAGGGAGTCCAACCCGTCCAGCCGGGCCAGCGGCACCGGCACCCCGATCACCGGGAGCGGCGTGGCCGAGGCGACCATGCCGGGCAGGTGCGCGGCGCCGCCGGCGCCGGCGATGATCACCTGTAGCCCGCGGTCGGCCGCCGTGCGGGCGTAGTCGAACATCACCTGCGGCGTGCGATGCGCCGAGACCACCCGGACCTCGGCCGGGACGTCGAACTCGGCCAGCGCCTCGGCGGCCTCGTGCATCACCGACCAGTCGCTGTCGCTGCCCATGATGACCCCGACGCGGGGACTGTTAGCCATGTGGATCCCATCCGTCCGTCCACTGCCCGTGTGACAACCAGTGTGCCGCCAACTCGGCGCGCTCCCGCAGCTGGACCAGCCGCCCCGGCTCGGCGCCCAGGAAGTTGACGTGCCCGATCTTGCGCCCGGGCCGTTCCTCCTTGCCGTACAGGTGAGCCCGGACGTCGGGCATCCGCGCGAACAGGTGGTGCAGCCGCTCGTCCATGCTCATCGCGGGGGTCTGGGGTGCGCCGAGCACGTTGGCCATCACAGTCACCGGCGCGATGGCGTCGGTGTCGCCGAGCGGATAGTCGAGCACCGCGCGCAGGTGCTGTTCGAACTGGCTGGTGCGCGCCCCGTCCATGGTCCAGTGCCCGGAGTTGTGCGGTCGCATCGCGAGCTCGTTGACCAGCAGCGCGCCATCGGTGGTCTGGAACAGCTCGACCGCCAGCACGCCGACGACACCGAGCTCGGCGCCCAACCGCAACGCCAGCTGCTGGGCTCCGGCGGCCACGTCGTCACCCAGGTCCGGCGCGGGCGCGATCACCTGCACGCAGATCCCGTCGCGCTGCACCGTCTCCACGACCGGCCAGGCCGCGCCCTGCCCGAAGGGCGAGCGCGCCACCAGGGCCGACAGTTCGCGGCGCAGGTCCACCTGCTCCTCGGCCATCACCGGCACGCGAGAGGCCAGGAAACTTTCCGCGATTTCGCGGGCGTGCGAGGGGTCGCGGGCCATCCGCACCCCGCGCCCGTCGTAGCCCCCGCGGACCGCCTTCACCACCACCGGGCCGCCCACCCGGACGGCGAACGCGTCGAGCTCGTCGAGGTTGGCTATCCCGGCGTAGCGCGGCACCGGCGCGCCCAGGGCCTCCAACCGCCGCCGCATCACCAGCTTGTCCTGCGCGTGCACCAGGGCATGCGGCGGCGGCGCCACGTTGACGCCCTCCGCGACGAGCTTTTCCAGCAGCTCGGACGGGACGTGCTCGTGGTCGAAGGTCAGCACGTCGGCCCCGGCCGCGACCCGGCGCACGTCCTCGAGCTCGGTGTGCGAGCCGATCACCACGTCGGGGCTGACCTGCGCGGCCGGCTCGTCGGGGGCGGTGGCCAGCACCCGCAGCGTCTGGCCCAGCGCGATCGCGGCCTGGTGGGTCATGCGGGCGAGCTGACCGCCGCCGACCATCGCAACCACGGGGGCGGCCTTCGGTGAGCGCGTGTTGGGCACGGCCCTCATGGTGTCACGGCCCCCGGCGAGACACATTTTGCGTCGTTTTCGCGTCCGTCCGTACACTGGCGTGTTGTGTCCTTCGCCGATGCCGTCATTACGCGCCTGCCAGAGGCCGTTCAGCCCTATTTGCTGCGCCATCACGAGCTGATCAAATTCGCGATCGTCGGCGGCACCACATTCGTCATCGACTCGGCGATCTTCTACACCCTGAAGCTGACCGTCCTGGAACCCAAGCCGGTGACCGCCAAGGTGATCGCGGGCATCGTCGCCGTCATCGCCTCCTACGTGCTGAACCGCGAGTGGAGCTTCCGCGACCGCGGGGGCCGCGAGCGCCACCACGAGGCGTTGCTGTTCTTCGCGTTCAGCGGCGTGGGCGTGCTGCTTTCCATGGCCCCGCTGTGGTTCTCGCACTACGTGCTGCAGCTGCGGGTGCCCGAGGTGTCGCTGACCCTGGAGAACATCACCGACTTCATCTCGGCCTACATCATCGGCAACCTGCTACAGATGGCGTTCCGCTTCTGGGCGTTCCGGCGCTGGGTGTTCCCCGAGGAGTTCGCCCGCAACCCCGACAAGGCGATCGAATCCGCGCTTACCGCAGGCGGTTTCGCCGAGGTGCTGGAAGACGAGCTCGAAGGCGGGAACGTCACCCTGTTGCGGTCCTGGCGCAAGAAGGCGCGCCGGTCTCCTCAGCTCGGCGACTCCTCCGAACCCAGGGTGTCGAAGACTTCGTGATACAGCAGCGCGTGCACCTCGCGCAGCCGCGGAATGTCGTAGAACTCCAACGGATCTTGTGACGCCGACTCGATGATCAGCGTCCCGGTGCGAAACATGCGCTCGGACAAGCGGTCCCGGAACTCCACGCTGTTGATGCGCGCCAGCGGGATGTCGATGCCGCTGCGGGTCAGCACCCCGTGCCGGAACATCACCCGGCGGTTGGTGACGACGAAATGTGTGGTCAGCCAGCCCAGCAACGGCCAGAGCGCGAGCCAGCCGACGACCACCAGCCAGATGCCCCAGATGACTCCGTAGAGGATGTTCTTGGCGAGCTGCTCCCAGTGCGTCGAGTTGAGGTAGCCGGAGCCGAACGCGGCCAGCGCGGTCGCCAGCACGAGAACCATGACGGGCCAGATCAGGCGCTTCCAGTGCGGGTGGCGGTGCAGGACGACCTGCTCGCCGGCGGCCAGGGAGTTGTCCGGATAGCTCACGTGCCGAAGTTACCGCTTCCTAACGTAGATGCACCACGTCGCCGGCGGAAACCGTGACGGTTTGGCCGCCGGCCTCCAGGCATAACCGGCCCTGGTCGTCGACGGCGGTCGCGGTGCCCACGACCTCCTTGCCGCCGGGCAGCACGGCGCGCACCGCGCGCCCGATGGTCAGGCTGCGCGCCCGGTAGTCGGCCGCCAGCGCCCAGTCGGCGCCCCGCGCGGCCCGCCAGGCCACGATCCGCCGGCCCAGTTCGGTCAGCACCGCGCCCACCAGCCGCCCGCGGTCGGGCGCCGCCACGCCCTGGTCGAACAGCGACGTCGCGCCGGGCCCGTCGACCTCCTCGGGTGCCTGAGTCACGTTGAGCCCCAACCCGATTACCACGACCGGGCGGGCCACCTCGGCGAGGATGCCGGCCAGCTTGCCCGGGGACTCGGGCGGGCCGGCCAGCACGTCGTTGGGCCACTTGAGGCCGGCCTGCACGCCGGTGACGGCCAGCACCGCGTCGACGATCGCCACCCCGGTGGCCAGCGACAGCCAGCCCCATCCCTCGGTCGGCACGTCGACGACGCTGACGCCCACCGACATCGTGATCTGGGCCCGCGGGCTGGCCGTCCATCCGCGCCCGTGGCGCCCCCGGCCGGCCGTCTGGTGCTCGGCGATCAGCACCGCCCCGGCGACGTCGTCGCCGGCCGCCGCGCGCGCCAGCAGGTCGGCGTTGGTGGAGCCGGTCTGCTCGACGACGTCGAGCCGGCGCCAGCCCAACCCGGTCCCGATCAGCTCGGCGCGCAGCGCGGCCTGATCCAGCGGTAGCCGAAGCGAAGCGCGATCCGTCACTCCACCCAGCCTAGATCGCATGTCGGTCGGGTTGGGCTCACCGGACGCGTCGAGCAACCGGGCAGCAGGCGTCGTGTCAGTGGCGCCGGTTTCTCATGTCCATCACGGCCAGGTGACTGAAGAGCATGCTGGTCCCGATCGGGTTGCCGCCGCCTGGATACGCGGTGCCGCTAGGCGCGGCCATCGTGTTGCCGGCCGCGTACAGGCCGGGGATCGGGTTGCCCGACCCGTCGAGCACCCGCGCCGCTGTGTCGGTGCGCAGGCCGCCTTTGGTGCCCAGATCGGACAGGCCGAACGCGGCGGCGTGAAACGGAGGCTTGTCGATGGACACCAACGGCGACGCACCCGCGGAGAACGCGCGGTCGAACGCCTCGTCGCCGCGGCCGAAGTCCTCGTCGACGCCGGCGGCGACGAAGGCATTGAACCGGGCCACCGTCGCCGCCAACCGGTCCGATGGCACCCCGATCTTGGCCGCCAGCTCCTGGAGTGTGTCCGCGGAGTGCCACAAGCCGGCGGCGACGTATTTCTCGGTCCCCACAATCGAGACGTTGGCCGCCTTGACGGGTGGCACCTCGCCCTCCTTGTCGTCGTAGATCATCCAGTACGGCAACGTGATCGAGCCGTCCCGGAGCGCAGCGAGAATCTCGCGTCCGGCGCGGTCGTACGCGCGGGATTCGTTGACGAATCGGTCACCGGACTGGTTCACGAAGATGCCGCCGGTGAACCACAGCGCGAACGCCGAGCGTCCATCGGGATGAGTCATGCCCGGCGACCACCAGGCCTGATCCAGCAGGTCGGTGTCCGCGCCCGCAGCGATGCCCGCCTGCAGCGCCTGGCCACGACTTCCCGGGCCGCCCATGGTGTCTCGCGCCTCGCCCGGGACGCCGTATCGACGGCGCAGGACGTCGTTGTTTTCGAATCCGCCGGCGGCCAGCAGCACCCCAAGGCGGGTGCGGATCGCGCGGCGCAGGCCGTCGCTCTCCACGATCGCACCCTCGACGCGCCTTTCGGGGCCGTCCGAGCGCACCAGCTCGACGAGCGCGGTGTCGCGTCGCAGCGTCGCGGTCGGGTACTGCCCGATGGCCTTGAGGAAGCGGGCGATCAGCGCGCGGCCGCCCACGTAGTAGTCGGGCGGGGTCTCGGCGCCGAGCCTGTCGGTGTCCAGCGGTCCGCGGATCGCGTCACGCAATTCCGGCGCGGCGGCGACCTTCAACGGCTTCGCCGCGATGTGACGCTGGCCGTCGAGACGGGCTTTCGGCGCCTTGCCGTAGTAGTCGGGCCAGGGCAACGGCACGAATTTGATGTCCGGATCCTGCTCGAGGTACTCGATCAGCGGCGCGCCGCCCCGGACGAAGGCCTCCTGCAGCTCGCGGGGCGTGCGGTCGCCGACGACCGCGTGGTAGTAGGTGAGGGCGTCCTCGATGGTGTCGTCGGTGCCGGCCCGGACCAGCACCGGATTGCACGGAAACCACACCCCGCCGCCACCGGAGTAGGCGGTGGTGCCGCCGAATTTGTCGGTCGCCTCGACGAGCAGGACGTCGAGGCCTTCGCGGGCCGCGGTGTAGGCGCCGGTGACACCCCCGCCGCCGGATCCGGCGACGAGCACGTCATGTTCTTCGACCCAGTCGACTCCCGCGCCGCGCATGTTCCGGAGATTACTTGTCCTCAAGACTGCTTAAGGAGTTATTAAGGGCCTCCGACGGGTCGAGCTGGTCTGCCGATAGCATCGAGTCCCATGACAAGCGTTACCGACCACACGGCCGAGCCGGCCGCCGAGCACACCATCGACATCCACACCACCGCGGGCAAGCTGGCCGAGCTGCACAAGCGGCGGGAGGAGTCGCTGCACCCGGTCGGTGAAGAGGCCGTCGAGAAGGTGCACGCCAAGGGCAAGCTGACCGCCCGCGAGCGCATCCTGGCCCTGCTCGACGAGGACTCGTTCGTCGAGCTCGACGCGCTGGCCAAGCACCGCAGCACCAACTTCGGGCTGGAGAACAACCGCCCGCTCGGCGACGGCGTGATCACCGGCTACGGCACCATCGACGGGCGCGACGTGTGCATCTTCAGCCAGGACGCCACGGTGTTCGGCGGCAGCCTGGGCGAGGTGTACGGCGAGAAGATCGTCAAGGTGCAGGAGCTGGCGATCAAGACCGGCCGCCCGCTCATCGGCATCAACGACGGCGCCGGCGCGCGCATCCAGGAGGGCGTCGTCTCGCTGGGCCTGTACAGCCGGATCTTCCGCAACAACATCATCGCGTCGGGCGTCATCCCGCAGATCTCGCTGATCATGGGCGCGGCCGCGGGCGGCCACGTCTACTCCCCCGCCCTGACCGACTTCGTGATCATGGTCGACCAGACCAGCCAGATGTTCATCACCGGCCCCGACGTCATCAAGACGGTCACCGGCGAGGACGTCACCATGGAGGAGCTCGGCGGCGCCCACACCCACATGGCCAAGTCGGGCACCCTGCACTACGTCGCCTCCGGCGAGCAGGACGCCTTCGACTGGGTCCGCGACCTGCTGAGCTACCTGCCGCCGAACAACGCGACCGACCCGCCGCGCTACGCCGAGCCCGCCCCCGCGGGGCCCATCGAGGAGAACCTCACCGACGAGGACCTCGAGCTGGACACCTTGATCCCGGACTCGCCCAACCAGCCTTACGACATGCACGAGGTGATCACCCGCATCCTCGACGACGACGAGTTCCTGGAGATCCAGGGCGGTTACGCGCAGAACATCGTCGTCGGGTTCGGCCGCATCGACGGCCGGCCGGTCGGGATCGTCGCCAACCAGCCGACCCAGTTCGCCGGCTGCCTGGACATCAACGCCTCGGAGAAGGCGGCCCGCTTTGTGCGGACCTGCGACTGCTTCAACATCCCGATCGTGATGCTGGTCGACGTCCCGGGCTTCCTGCCGGGCACCGGCCAGGAATACAACGGCATCATCCGGCGCGGCGCCAAGCTGCTGTTCGCCTACGGCGAGGCGACCGTGCCGAAGATCACCGTCATCACCCGCAAGGCCTACGGCGGCGCCTACTGCGTCATGGGTTCCAAGGACATGGGCTGCGACGTCAACCTGGCCTGGCCGACGGCCCAGATCGCGGTGATGGGCGCCTCCGGCGCGGTCGGGTTCGTCTACCGCCAGCAGCTGGCCGAGGCCGCCCGCAACGGCGAGGACGTGGACGCGCTGCGCCTGCAGTTGCAGCAGGAGTACGAGGACACGCTGGTCAACCCCTACGTCGCGGCCGAGCGCGGCTACGTCGACGCGGTGATCCCGCCGTCGTACACCCGCGGCTACATCGGCACGGCGCTGCGCCTGCTGGAACGCAAGATCAGCCACCTGCCGCCCAAGAAGCACGGGAACATTCCGCTGTGAGTGACGACCAGACGCAACCCGCGCACGATCCGCACATCCACATCGTCAAGGGGAATCCCACCGACGCGGAGCTGGCGGCGCTGGTGGCCGTGCTCGGCGGCGTGGGCGCCGCCTCCCCCGAGCCCGCCCAGCCCGAGAGCACCCGCTGGGGGCTCGCGGTCGACCGGCTGCGCTACGCGATGTCGAACTACCAGCGGCTGACCCTACAGCAAATGACGCACATGAGCCGTTGACCCGGCTGGTGCTGGGGTCGGCCTCGTCCGGCCGCCTCAAGGTGCTGCGCCAGGCCGGCCTCGAACCGGCCGTCGTGGTGTCCGGCGTCGACGAGGATCTGATCGCCGCGGGCCTGGGGTCCGACGCCTCGCCGGACGACGTGGTCTGCGCGCTGGCCGCGGCCAAGGCCGACGACGTCGCCGGCCGGCTCGACGCCGCCACCGCGGCGGACTGCGTTGTCCTGGGCTGTGATTCGATGCTCTGGGTCGACGGCCGGCTGTGCGGCAAGCCCGGGTCGGCCGATGCCGCCGTGGACCAGTGGCGGCTGATGGGCGGGCGGTCGGGCCGGCTGCACACCGGGCACTGCCTGCTGCGGCTGCGCGACGGCGCCGTCGCCCATCGTGAGGTCCAATCCGCCTGTACCACAGTGCATTTCGCCGTACCGGCCGAGGCGGACCTGCGGGCCTACGTCGCCCACGGCGAACCGCTGGGCGTGGCGGGCGGCTTCACCCTGGACGGGCTGGGCGGCTGGTTCGTCGACGGGATCGACGGCGACCCGTCGAACGTGATCGGCGTGAGCCTGCCGCTGCTGCGCGCGCTGCTGGGCCGGGCGGGGCTCTCGGTGGCCGCGCTGTGGACGGCCCAGCGGTAGGCTCGAAGTCGTGTCATTACCCCCCGATCCACACCCGTCCCTGACCGAATACGCCCACCCCGAACGACTGGTCACCGCCGACTGGCTGTCCGCCAACATGGGCGCCCCGGGCCTGGCGATCGTCGAGTCCGACGAGGACGTGTTGCTCTACGACGTCGGCCACATTCCCGGCGCGGTCAAGATCGACTGGCACACCGACCTCAACGACCCGCGGGTCCGCGACTACATCAACGGCGAGCAGTTCGCCGAGTTGATGGACCGCAAGGGCATCGCCCGCGACGACACCGTGGTGATCTACGGCGACAAGAGCAACTGGTGGGCGGCGTACGCGCTGTGGGTCTTCACCCTGTTCGGCCACCCCGACGTGCGCCTGCTCAACGGCGGGCGCGACCTGTGGCTGGCCGAGCGCCGCGACACCACCCTGGACGTCCCGACCGCGACGTCGAGCGGCTACCCCGTCGTTCAGCGCAACGACGAGCCCATCCGCGCGTACAAGGACGACGTGCTGGCCATCCTCGGCACCGAGCCGCTGATCGACGTGCGCTCGCCGGACGAATACACCGGCAAGCGCACCCACATGCCCGACTACCCCGAGGAGGGCGCGCTGCGGGCCGGGCACATCCCCACCGCCGTGTCCATCCCGTGGGGGAAGGCGGTCGACGAGAGCGGCCGCTTCCGTCCCCGCCCGGAGCTCGAGGAGCTCTACGGCTTCCTGCGGCCGGACGACAAGACCGTCGTCTACTGCCGCATCGGCGAGCGGTCCAGCCACACCTGGTTCGTGCTCACCCACCTGCTGGGCAAGCCGGGGGTGCGAAACTACGACGGCTCCTGGACCGAGTGGGGCAACACCGTGCGGGTGCCGATCGTCGCTGGCGAGCAGCCGGGAGCCGTTCCGGTCTGATGAGCATGCCCGCCCCGCTGGCCGAGGTGGTGTCCGACTTCGCCGAAGTCCAGGGCCAGGACAAGCTGACGCTGCTGCTGGAGTTCGCCAACGACCTGCCCGCGCTGCCGTCCGACCTCGAAGAGGCGGCGATGGAGCCGGTGCCCGAGTGCCAGTCGCCGCTGTTCCTGCACGTCGACGCCAGCGACCGCAATCGGGTGCGGCTGCACTTCAGCGCGCCCGCCGAGGCGCCCACCACCAGGGGATTCGCGTCGATCCTGGCCGCCGGGCTGGACGAGCAGCCCGCCGCCGACATCCTCGCGGTGCCCGAGGATTTCTACACCGAGCTGGGCCTGGCCGCTCTGATCAGCCCGCTGCGGCTGCGCGGCATGTCGGCGATGCTGGCCCGCATCAAGCGGCGATTGCGCGAGACGGCCTGATCAGAAAGGGATTTGGAGACCGGGTGACAGCCCGCGCGGCGCGGCGCATAAACTTCCCCGGACAAGACTTGTAAGAAATTCTCTTAGAGACGAAGAGACGAGAGAGACGTCCAGCCGAACAGGAGGCGAAGTGGCTAGTCACGCCAGCTCGAGGATCGCCAAGGTGCTCGTCGCCAATCGCGGTGAGATCGCCGTCCGGGTGATCCGCGCGGCCCGCGACGCGGGCCTGCCCAGCGTGGCGGTGTATGCCGAGCCCGACGCCGACGCGCCGCACGTGCGGCTGGCGGACGAGGCGTTCGCCCTCGGCGGTCAGACGTCCGCGGAGTCCTACCTGGACTTCGGCAAGCTCCTCGACGCGGCGGCGAAGTCCGGCGCCAACGCCATCCACCCCGGCTACGGCTTCTTGAGCGAGAACGCCGACTTCGCGCAGGCGGTCATCGACGCCGGCCTGATCTGGATCGGCCCCAGCCCGCAGTCGATCCGCGACCTCGGCGACAAGGTCACCGCCCGCCACATCGCCGCCCGCGCCCAGGCGCCGCTGGTGCCCGGCACCCCCGACCCGGTCAAGGACGCCGACGAGGTGGTGGCCTTCGCCAAGGAGTACGGCGTGCCGATCGCGATCAAGGCCGCCTTCGGCGGCGGCGGCCGCGGCATGAAGGTCGCCCGCACCCTCGAGGAGATCCCCGAGCTGTTCGAGTCGGCCACCCGCGAGGCCGTCGCGGCGTTCGGCCGCGGCGAATGCTTCGTCGAGCGCTACCTGGACAAGCCCCGCCACGTCGAGGCCCAGGTGATCGCCGACCAGCACGGCAACGTCGTCGTCGCCGGCACCCGCGACTGCTCGCTGCAGCGTCGCTTCCAGAAGCTGGTCGAGGAGGCGCCGGCGCCGTTCCTGACCGACGCGCAGCGCAAGGAGATCCACGAGTCGGCCAAGCGGATCTGCAAGGAGGCGCACTACTACGGCGCCGGAACCGTCGAGTACCTGGTCGGCCAGGACGGCCTGATCTCCTTCCTGGAGGTCAACACCCGCCTGCAGGTCGAGCACCCGGTCACCGAGGAGACCGCGGGCATCGACCTGGTGTTGCAGCAGTTCAAGATCGCCAACGGCGAGAAGCTGGACATCACCGAGGACCCCACCCCGCGCGGGCACGCCATCGAGTTCCGGATCAACGGCGAGGACGCCGGCCGCGGCTTCCTGCCCGCCCCCGGCCCGGTGACCAAGTTCCACCCGCCCGCCGGCCCCGGGGTGCGGATGGACTCCGGCGTGGAGACCGGCTCGGTGATCGGCGGCCAGTTCGACTCGATGCTGGCCAAGCTGATCGTGTACGGCGCCGACCGGCACGAGGCGCTGGCCCGCGCGCGGCGCGCCCTGGCCGAGTTCGAGGTCGAGGGCCTGGCCACCGTCATCCCGTTCCACCGCGCCGTGGTGAGTGACCCGGCGTTCATCGGCGACGACAAGGGCTTCTCGGTGCACACCCGCTGGATCGAGACCGAGTGGGACAACACCATCGAACCGTTCACCGGCGGCGAACCGATCGACGAAGAGGACGCCCGGCCCCGCCAGACGGTGGTCGTCGAGGTCGGCGGGCGCCGGCTCGAGGTGTCGCTGCCCGGCGACCTGGCGCTGTCGAACGGTTCCGCCGACCCGGCCGGGGTCATCCGCAAGAAGCCCAAGCCGCGCAAGCGCGGATCGCACGCGGGCGTGGCCGCCTCGGGTGACGCGGTGACGGCGCCCATGCAGGGCACCGTGGTCAAGGTCGCGGTCGAGGAGGGCCAGGAGGTCGCCGCCGGGGACCTGGTGGTGGTCCTCGAGGCGATGAAGATGGAAAACCCGGTGACCGCGCACAAGGACGGCACCATCACCGGGCTTGCCGTCGAGGCCGGCGCGGCCATCACCCAGGGCACGGTCCTCGCCGAGATCAAATAAATCCGGGATCAATTGAATCCCAGATCAACCAAATGTTGTCCGACCCTGCCCGCCGCGGGTAGGGTCGGGTCAGGTTGAGTTCACAGCCACCCGGATAACGCCAGGCACGCGGGGTGCGAACTCCCGGTGTTGAACTATTAACGACCACCTGACGTCATCCACAGCAGGATCCTCCAAATGACGGAGACAAGCATGTCTGTGGCCCAATCCTGGCAACAAAGCCGCACCGCACAATTCACCTCGCGCTGGAGCGCGCTGGGGGCGCTGATCACCGTCGACGGTGAGCTCGACGCCGCCAACGCCGACCAGCTCGCCATCTACGCGCAACGCAGCGTCAGGCGCGCCCGCCGGATCATCGTCGACCTGCGTGGCCTGGAATTCATTGGCACCGCTGGATTTTCGGCGCTACACCGAATCAACGTCGCGTGCTCGGGCGCCCAGGTGCACTGGGCCATGGTGCCGAGCCCGGCCGTGGCGCGGTTGCTGAGAATCTGCGACCCCGACGGCACCCTGCCGGTGACGACGCCGCAGGCCGAGCCGCTGCTGCGGCCCGCGCGGGCCGACCGCGACGGGTCCCGGCCGCTACTTCAGCTGGTCCCGCAGCCGCGTTAGCGACTTGGCCAGCAGCCGCGACACGTGCATCTGCGAGATGCCGACCCGTTCGGCGATCTGCGTCTGCGTCATCGACTCAAAAAACCTGAGCACCAACACCATTCGTTCCCGCTCGGGTAGCGCCTCGAGCAGGGGGCGCAACGCCTCGCGGTCCTCGATGCGGTCGAGGCCGGCGTCCACGTCGCCCAGGGTGTCGGCGATGGCGCGGGCGTCGTCGTCGTCGCTGCCGCCGCCGGTGTCGATGGACAACGTGTTGTAGGAGCTGCCCGCCACCAGGCCCTCGACCACCTCGTCGCGCTCCATGCCGAGTTCGGCGGCGAGTTCCGTTGCGGTCGGCGCCCGGCCGAGCCGCTGCGACAGATCCGCGGTGGCGGTGCCCAGTCGCAGGTGCAGTTCCTTCAGGCGCCGCGGAACCTTGACCGACCAGCTGTTGTCGCGGAAGTGACGGCGAACCTCGCCCATGATCGTGGGCACCGCGAAAGAGACGAAGTCCGAGCCGGTCTCGACGTCGAAGCGGACCACGGCGTTGACCAGGCCCACGCGCGCCACCTGAACCAGGTCGTCGCGCGGTTCGCCGCGGCCCTCGAACCGGCGGGCGATGTGGTCGGCCAGCGGCAGGCACCGCTCCACGATCTTGTCCCGCTGGCGCTGGAATTCCATCGAGTCGGGGGCAACGCCGGCCAACTCCCGGAACATGTCCGGGACGTCCGCATACTCGTTCGGTCGCGAAACCGAACCGCCGGCAGCTCGCGCTGTCACCTGCTAGAGGCCGCCCGTCGCGCGGTCAGCATGATCCCGAAAACACTGCCGGTTTCATCGGGTTCGCGACCGTCGTGGAAGGTCTGGACTTCGTCGGCCAGGGAGGTCAGGACATGCCAGCTGAAGCTGCCGGGCGCCACCACATCGTGGGTGTCGCACGCGGCGGAGGCCTCCACCACCAGCTCGTCGTCGTGCGGGTCCACGACGACCACCAGCGTCGCGCCCGGGGTGGCCGAACGGATCAGGCGCGTGCACACCTCGTCGACCGCGAGGCGCAGATCGGCAACCGCATCGAAATCCAAGTCCTCGAAGGTGCCGATCGCACCGACCAGCGTGCGCAGCATCGCCAGGTTCTCGAGGCGTGCCGCGACGTGCAGCTCGACGGCCCGCTGGCCGCGTTGACGCTTGCTCGCACGAAATCCCGCATCGGTCATATGGTCTCCCGGCAATGTCTGCTTGACACTACTATTGCCGCGCAGCCCGCCGTCGACCGTGGGCTCCAACCGATTAGTCACAATCGCCGCCGCTGGTCATGTCGATGGTTATGGCAGTGGGCATCGATGTCGGTGTCGCTAACGCAACACTTCCGGCACTCATCATGGTTTAGAGCTGATACCCATTTGCGGCGGCGGATAACCCCGTCAGCAGACCCTTAACACCGTCTACCCCGCGACCTACACTTGTTGGCATGAAGCAGGCTCTGCTTCGGGCGGTTGTGCTCCTGACGTCGTGGGCCGTCGGTCTGCTGGCGGCGGCCTGGGTCGTGCCGGGCGTTTCGGTGTCGGCCTCGGGGTTCATCGTCGCCGTGGTGGTCTTCTCGGCGGCGCAGGCGGCCCTGTCGTTGCTGATCGTGAAGTTGCGACGGGCCTATGCGTCGCTTCTCCTGGGGGGCAGCGGGCTGGTGCTGACCCTGGTCGCGTTGAGCCTCGCCACGGCGTTCACCCACGGGCTTACCATCCGCGGCGCCGCCTCTTGGCTCGCCGCCACGATCGTCGTGTGGCTGGTGACCACGATCGGGGCGATTTCGCTGCCCGAGGCGCCCGCGCGCGAGCCGGCGGGCTCGGCAACCTAAAGCGACCGAAGGAGAGGTGATGAGCGACAGGCATCGCGATCCGACAGATCACTTCCGGACGACCCAACCGCACGCCGGTTTCACGATGAAGGACAACCTCTACTGGCCCGGGTTCATCCTGCTCCTCGTGGCCATCGGGGGAATGATCAGCACCACGGCCGCCGCGGCCTACGGCCACTACGAGTGGATCGCCACGACGGTGCTCGTCGCCGTGCTCGGGACGATCGCCGGGGCGCTGTGGTTCGTCATGGAGCATCGCCGCGTGAGCCGCATCGACGAGCAGTGGCACCCCACCCCACGCACCCAGAGTCCCGGGACTCCCGCGTCGAGTCGATAGGTCAGAGGGCCAGCACCGGGCCGGCGATCGGCGAAACGCCCAGGCCCAGCGTCACCACCATCAGCGTGAGCAGGAACCAGCCCGCGCCGTGCCACCCCCACCAGGTGCCGTGGGCCTTCCACACCCGATACGTGCGCAGGAACGCCCAGAGCCCCCCGGTCAGCAAAATCAGCGGGCCGCCCAACGCCAGCATCGTGCGCTGGGGCGTGCCACAAGCCACCGTGTCGACGCCCGTCCCGGGGCAGGTGCTGACCCACAACGCGGCAAGGACGACGAAGCCGATGCCCGCGGTGGCGGCCAGGGCGGCGAACCGGATGGCGGCGTGCACCTCGCGGTCTTCCTGCCCCAGCCGGTCGCCGGGCGACCGCGGATCTGCTGTTTGCATCCCTGATCCCCCGAGTCGTGATTCTGATTAGCTCTTAATCCATCGTTCGCTGCGTCGCAATGGTTACGCGCCACGACGGTGAAGATGTGGGTACCCTGCGCCACGCCACGATAAACCGCCGTCGGCCCGGCTCACCGGCGCCAACGCGCCGCTCGGGGCGCACGCCGGCGCGACGGTTTCCGCCCGGTTTCGGGCGCAGCCCAACCCAATCACGCGGCGTTGCCACGGCATCGCCAGCGCGACGGCGAGCGGCCGAACTGCGAATACCGTCAATTGTTCGAGTGCATTACCGCTGGCCCAGGGCGTGCGGTTTGGTTGAGCCAATGTGGCGGGGCTCTCATACCGTATGAGTACTATCTGACACATGCCGACAGCCAGAAGGCGGTTATCCCCCGAGGATAGGCGCGCCGAGCTGCTCGCTTTGGGGGCAGAAGTCTTTGGGAAGCGACCCTATGACGAGGTCCGCATCGACGAGATAGCCGAGCGCGCGGGCGTGTCCCGCGCGCTGATGTACCACTACTTCCCGGACAAGCGGGCGTTCTTCGCCGCCGTCGTCAAGGACGAGGCCGACCGACTCTACGAGGCGACCAATAACCCACCGCCCCCCGGCTTGACGATGTTCGAGGAGATCCGGATGGGTGTGCTGGCCTACATGGCCTATCACCAGTCCAACCCGGAGGCCGCCTGGGCGGCGTACGTCGGCCTGGGCCGGTCCGACCCGGTCCTGCTCGGCATCGACGACGAGGCCAAGAACCGCCAGATGGAACACATCATGTCCCGCATCGGCGAGGTCGTCAGTGGGATGCCGGACACCAGCGCGCTGGCAGCGGACGTCGAGCGGGACCTGCGGGTGATCATCCAGGGCTGGCTCGCGTTCACCTTCGAGATCTGCCGGCAGCGCATCATGGACCCCACCACCGACGCCGACCGGCTCGCCGACGCCTGCGCGCACACCCTGCTCGACTCCATCGCCCGGGTCCCGGAGATCCCGGACGAGCTGTCACACGCCATGGCCACCGCGAGGCTGTGAGAAGCCGCTCACCCAAGCCGATGTCGGTGCCCGTTGGCACCATGGTTGGGTGAGCACCCGCGCCGACCCCCGAGCACCCGACCCATTAGGCCGGTTCAGCGCGGTCACCCGCGAGTGGTTCGCCGGCACCTTCGCGGCCCCGACCACCGCGCAGGCGCAGGCCTGGGACGCCATCGCCGACGGCGACGACACCCTGGTCATCGCGCCGACCGGGTCGGGTAAGACCCTCGCGGCGTTCCTGTGGGCCCTGGATTCCTTGGCCAACCTCGCCACGTCGGCCGACCGCCCGGCCGGCACCCGCGTGCTCTACGTGTCCCCACTCAAGGCGCTGGCGGTCGACGTCGAACGCAACCTGCGCACCCCGCTGGCGGGGCTCACCCGCATCGCCGAGCGGCGCGGCCTGCCCCCGCCCGGCATCAGCGTCGGGGTCCGCTCCGGCGACACCCCGCCCGCAGCGCGCCGCCAGCTCATCGCGCACCCGCCCGACGTGCTGATCACCACCCCGGAGTCGCTGTTCTTGATGCTGACCTCGGCGGCGCGCGAAACGCTCGCCGGCGTTCAGACGGTGATCGTCGACGAGATCCACGCCATCGCCGGCGGCAAGCGCGGCGCCCACCTGGCCCTGTCCCTCGAGCGCCTCGACGACCTGCGCCACGCCTTTGCCCAGGAGCGGCCCGCGCAGCGCATCGGGCTGTCGGCGACCGTGCGCCCGCCCGAGGAGCTGGCGCGCTTCCTGTCCGGAGCGGGCCCGGCCAGCCGGACACGGATCGTGGCGCCGCCGTCGGCGAAGACCATCGAGCTCACGGTGCAGGTGCCCGTGCCCGACATGGCCAATCTGGCCAACAACACGATCTGGCCGGACGTCGAGGCGCGCCTGGTGGACCTGATCGAGTCGCACGGCTCGACCATTGTGTTCGCGAACTCGCGGCGGCTGGCCGAGCGGCTGACCTCCCGGCTCAACGAGATCCACGCCGAGCGCGCCGGCATCTCGCTCGACGCGGACCTCAACCCCAGGGTTGCGGGCGGCGCCCCGGCGCACCTGATGGGTAGCGGCCAGAGTTTCGGCGCGCCGCCGCTGCTGGCGCGCGCCCACCACGGTTCGGTCAGCAAGGAGCAGCGCGCCCTGGTCGAGGAGGACCTCAAACGCGGGCTGCTCAAGGCGGTGGTGGCGACGTCGAGCCTGGAGCTGGGCATCGACATGGGCGCCGTCGACCTGGTGATCCAGGTGGAGGCGCCGCCGTCGGTGGCCAGCGGCCTGCAGCGCATCGGCCGGGCCGGCCACCAGGTCGGCGAGGTCTCGCGGGGGGTGCTGTTCCCCAAGCACCGCACCGATTTGATCGGGTGCGCGGTGACGGTGCAGCGCATGCTCGGCGGGCAGATCGAGACGATGCGGGTGCCCGCCAACCCGCTCGACATCCTGGCGCAGCAGACCGTGGCGGCCGCCGCGCTGGAGCCGCTGGACGCCGACCGGTGGTTCGACACCGTGCGGCGGGCCGCCCCGTTCGCGACCCTGCCGCGCAGCGTGTTCGAGGCCACCCTGGACCTGCTGGCCGGCAAGTACCCGTCCACCGAGTTCGCCGAGCTGCGCCCGCGCCTGGTCTACGACCGCGACGCCGGCACGCTGGCCGCGCGGCCCGGGGCGCAGCGGCTGGCCGTCACGTCCGGCGGCGCCATCCCCGACCGCGGGCTGTTCACCGTGTATCTGGCCTCGGAGGCCGAAAAGCCGTCGCGGGTCGGCGAACTGGACGAGGAGATGGTGTACGAGTCGCGTCCCGGCGACGTGATCTCGCTGGGGGCCACCAGCTGGCGGATCACCGAGATCACCCACGACCGGGTGCTGGTGATCCCCGCGCCGGGGCAGCCGGCCCGGTTGCCGTTCTGGCGCGGCGACGACGTGGGCCGCCCGGCGGAGCTGGGCGCCGCGCTTGGCGCGTTCACCGGGGAGCTGGCCGGCCTCGACCGCGGCGCATTCGACAAGCGTTGCGCCGCTTTGGGTTTCGATGCCTACGCGACCGACAACCTGTGGGGTCTGCTGGACGAGCAGCGCACCGCCGCCGGGGTGGTCCCCACCGACGCCACGCTTCTGGTCGAGCGGTTCCGTGACGAGCTGGGCGACTGGCGGGTGATCCTGCACTCGCCGTACGGGCTGCGGGTGCACGGGCCGCTCGCGCTGGCCGTGGGCCGGCGACTGCGCGAGCGCTACGGCCTGGACGAGAAGCCGACGGCCTCCGACGACGGCATCGTGGTGCGCCTGCCCGACACCGAGTTTTCCGCCGAAGACGGTACCCCGCCGGGCGCGGAACTGTTCGTCTTCGACGCCGACGAGATCGACCCGATCGTCACCGCCGAGGTGGGCGGCTCGGCGCTGTTCGCGTCGCGGTTCCGGGAATGCGCGGCGCGCGCCCTGCTGCTGCCCCGCCGGCACCCGGGGAAGCGATCGCCGCTGTGGCACCAGCGCCAGCGCGCCGCCCAGCTGCTGGACGTGGCCCGCAAATACCCCGACTTCCCGGTGGTGCTGGAGGCCATCCGCGAATGCCTGCAGGACGTCTACGACGTCCCGGCCCTGACCGCGCTGATGGCCGGCATCGCCCAGCGCAAGGTCCGGGTGCTCGAGACGGAGACGCAGCGGCCGTCGCCGTTCGCGGCCTCGCTGTTGTTCGGTTACGTCGGCGCGTTCATGTACGAGGGCGACACCCCGCTGGCCGAGCGCCGGGCCGCGGCGCTGTCCCTGGACAGCACGCTGCTGGCCGAGCTGCTGGGCCACGTGGAGCTGCGCGAACTGCTCGACGTCGACGTCGTCGCCGCGACCGGGCGGCAGCTGCAGCACCTGTCGGCCGACCGGGCCGCCCGCGACGCCGAAGGGGTCGCGGACCTGTTGCGGCTGCTGGGCCCGCTGACCGAGGAGGAGGTCGCGGCCCGCACTGACGTCGCCGACGGCAAAAGCGTTGCCGGGTGGCTGGAGGGGCTGCGGGCTGCCCGGCGCGCGCTGACCGTGCCGTTCGCCGGCCGCAGCTGGTGGGTGGCCGTCGAGGACATCGGCCGGTTGCGCGACGGGGTCGGGGCGGCGGTCCCGCTGGGCGTCCCGGCCGCGTTCACCGAGGCGGTGGCCGACCCGCTGGGCGAGCTGCTGGGCCGCTACGCGCGCACGCACACCCCGTTCACCACGGCCGAGGCCGCCGCCAGGTTCGGCCTGGGGTTGCGCGTCACGGCCGACGTGCTGAACCGGCTGGCCGCCGACGGGCGGCTGGTGCGCGGCGAGTTCGTCGCCGCCGACCTGGTCGCGGGCGCCGGCGGCGAGCAGTGGTGCGACGCCGACGTGCTGCGCATCCTGCGGCGGCGTTCGCTGGCGGCGCTGCGCGCGCAGGTGGAGCCGGTGAGCACCGCCGCCTACGGGCGCTTCCTGCCGGCCTGGCACCACGTGTCGTCGCCCCAGGTGGGCATCGACGGCCTGGTCTCCGCGATCGATCAGCTGACCGGCGTCCGGATGCCGGCCTCGACGCTCGAACCGCTCGTCCTGGCCCCGCGGGTGCGCGACTACTCCCCCGCGATGCTCGACGAACTGCTCGCCACCGGCGAGGTCACCTGGTCGGGCGGCGGGTCGATCTCGGCCGGCGACGGCTGGATCGCGCTGCACGCCAGCGATTCCGCCCCGCTGACCCTGCCCGGGCCCGCCGAGCTCGACTTCACCGACGCGCACCGCGCGATCCTGGACACCCTGGCCGGGGGCGGCGCGTACTTCTTCCGCCAACTGGCCCAGGGCCCGATCCCCGAGTCAGAACTGAAAAACGCGCTGTGGGAACTGATCTGGGCCGGCTGGGTCACCGGCGACACGTTCGCGCCGCTGCGTGCGATGCTCGCCGGCACCGGGGCCCGCAAGCGGTCCGCGCCCGCGCACCGCACCCGGCGCGCGCCGCGGCTGAGCCGTTACAGCGTCGCGCACGCCGCGCACCGCAGCGCCGACCCGGCCGTGGCCGGCAGGTGGTCGGCCCTGCCGGCCCCAGAGCCGGATTCCACGTTGCGCGCCCATTACCAGGCCGAGCTGCTGCTGAACCGCCACGGGGTGCTGACCCGGGGCGCGGTGGCGGCCGAATCGGTGGCGGGCGGATTCGCGACCCTCTACAAGGTGCTGAGCACGTTCGAGGAGGCCGGCCGGTGCCAGCGCGGCTATTTCGTCGAGTCGCTGGGCGGCGCGCAGTTCGCGGTGGCCTCCACGGTCGACCGGCTGCGCAGCTACACCGACGACGTCGACCAGGAACGGCCGGAATACCGGGCGGTCGCGCTGGCCGCCGCCGATCCCGCCAACCCCTACGGCGCCGCCCTGCCCTGGCCCGCCGCCCGCGCGGACGGCGAGGGCCCGGCGGCCCGGCCGGGCCGCAAGGCGGGCGCCCTCGTCGTGCTGGTGGACGGCGAGCTGGCCTGGTTCCTGGAACGCGGCGGCCGATCGCTGCTGACGTTCACCGACGACCCAGCGGCCCACCATGCCGCGGCCGCGGCACTGGCCGAGCTGGTGGCCGCGCGGCGCGTCGCGTCGATCCTCGTCGAGCGCATCGACGGCACGCCGGCGCTGCACCCCCACGCCGGGGGACCGGGTCCCGTCGCCGAGGCGCTGGCCGGGGCCGGGTTCGCCCGCACCCCGCGCGGAATGCGGTTGCGATAACCCATGCCCGAGGGCGACACCGTCTGGCACACCGCGGCCCTGCTGCGTGAGCATCTGGCCGGGCAGACGCTGACGCGCTGTGACGTCCGGGTGCCCCGGTTCGCCACCGTCGACCTGACCGGGCAGACCGTCGACGAGGTGCTCAGCCGCGGCAAGCACCTGTTCATCCGGGTCGGGCGGGCCAGCATTCACTCGCATTTGAAGATGGACGGCAGCTGGCGGGTCGGCAACCGGCCGGTGCGGGTGGATCACCGGGCCCGGATCATCTTGGAAGCCAACGGGATTCGCGCGGTGGGCGTCGACCTGGGCGTGCTGGAGATCCTGGATCGGGACACCGACGGCGACGTGGTCGCGCACCTGGGGCCCGACCTGCTGGGCCCGGACTGGGACCCCGCCCGCGCCGCCGCCAACCTGGCGGCGCGCCCGGACCGGCCGATCGGCGAGGCGCTGCTGGACCAGCGGGTGCTGGCCGGCATCGGCAACGTCTATTGCAACGAGTTGTGTTTCGTCACCGGGCATGCGCCCACCGCGCCCGTCGGCGCGATCACCGATCCACGCCGGCTCGTCTCCCGCGCCCGAGACATGCTGTGGGCCAACCGCTTCCGCTGGAACCGCTGCACCACCGGCGACACCCGGGCGGGCCGGCAGCTGTGGGTCTATGGGCGGGCCGGGCAACCCTGCCGTCGATGCGGCACCCCCATCCGTCACGACGATCACGCCGACCGCGTCAGGTATTGGTGCCCGTCCTGCCAGGTCGGCATGCAATGATCTGAGTGCAAAAGCGGCCCGGATGGCCCTGAATCACTACCCGGCGGGAGGTCCCAGCGATGACGACCACCCGCACGCGCCTATCGGCCGGCCTCGCCCTGACCCTGTTGAGCCTCGCGGTGGTGGTCTCCCCAACCGCGAACGCCGACGCCGTCGACAACCTCTTCGTGACGGCGGTGAAGAACAAGGGCATCGAATTCGCCTCGCCGCAGGCCGCGATCGTCGCCGGTCACGAGGTCTGCGACGAACTCGACATCGGCAAGCAGAAGTCCGAGATCGCCTCCGAGGTGATGACGAACAGCAACCTGGACGGCTACCGCGCCGGGTTCTTCATCGGCGCGAGCATCGCCGCGTACTGCCCCAGGTACCGCGGAAGCTGAGGCCGGCTCAGGAGATGGCGTCGACCGCGGTCGACAGCCGCGACTTGAACTCCTGCGGAATGGGGACGTATCCGTTGTCCGCCAGGCCGTCCTGGCCGGCGCCGATGGTGCTGCGCAGGAACGCCTTTACCGCCGCGCCGACCTGCGGATCGGGGTATTTGGAGCACACGATCTCGTAGGTCGCGAGCACGATCGGGTACGCGTCGGGCTCGTTGGGCCGGTAGAACGAGATGGTGTCGAGGGCGAGGTCGTTGCCCTTGCCGATGAACCAGGCGGAGGCGATCGTCTTACCCACGGACTCCGCGCTGATCGTCACCGGGTCCGGGCCGGCCGACGTGAGGACCTTGGCCGTATTCAGGTGCTGCGCCTGGGCGAACGACCATTCGAGGTAGCTGATCGCCCCCTCGGTGCCCTTGACGGCGGCGGCGGCGCCGTCGTTCCCCTTGGCCCCCTCCCCGATACCGCCGTTGAACGTCTTGCCGGCGCCCTTGCCCCACGCGCCGTTGGAGGCGCTGTCGAGATACCGCTGGAAGTTGTCGGTGGTGCCGGACTCGTCGCTGCGGAACACGACGTGGATCGGCTCGGCGGGCAGGGTGACGCCGGGGTTGAGCGCCCCGATCGCGGGATCGTTCCAGCCGGTGATGCCGCCGCTGAAGATCCGGGCCGCGGTCGCGCCGTCGAGGTTCAGCGAGGTCACGCCGTTGACGTTGTAGCCGATGACGATTGGGCCGAACACCACCGGCAGGTTCCACGCGGGCGAGCCGCACCGTTGTTGCGCCTTCGCGTGCTCGTCCTTGCTCAGCGGCGAGTCCGATCCGGCGAAATCGGTTTGATTGCCCACGAATTCGCCGATCCCGGCGCCGGAGCCATTGGCGGTGTAGTTCAGGGACTGGCCGGGGCAGGCCTGTTCGAAGGCCTTGACGAAACGGGTCATCGCGTTCGCCTGGGCGGTGGAGCCGCTGGCCCGCAGGGTCGGCTTGCCGCCGCACGCCACCTTTGCCGGCGACGGGCCCGTCGTGCCGCTTGCGCCACCCGGATGGTTGTCACTGCCGCACGCCGAAAGCATCGCCGCGCCGGTGGCCAGAACGGCCAGCGTCACACCAAATCGATTGAGTTTCAATGGGATGCCCTCGTCAAGGCCATGAGGCATAGTAACCGCTTCCGCTAGTTCCGGCCGTGGGCGAGGAAAAACTGGGCGATGACCTCCGAGGCGTCCAGGGCGCGCGAGGTGCGGCCGATGATGGCCTGGGGCAGGTATTGCTTGCCCCCCGGCCAGGTGTGGCCGCCGTTGTCGATCCGGTAGAAGATCACCTCGGTGGACGCCGCGCACGCCGCGGACTCGAAACGGTGCACGACGGTGCCGTCGCCGACGCCGGGCAGCACCTGCGTCGACGGATCGCCTTGGCACCCATCGGCCGAGCGCCAGGTGTCCACCATGCTGGTCGCCGAGACGGAATGGCTGACCCCGCCCCGGCCGCGCACGTCCCCGCCCTTGAATGGCACCAGCGGGTCGGTGGTCCCGTGCGCCGCCAACACGGACACCGGGCGCGACGGGTGGCAGGCCACGCCCGCGCCCAGCGTGCCGGCCACCGGCGCGATCGCGGCGAAGACGTCGGCGCGGTCGCAACCGAGCCGGTTGGACATGAAGCCCCCGTTCGACATGCCGGTGGCGAAGACGCGCCCGGGGGCGATGTTGTAGTCGGTTTGCAGCTTGCCCGCCAGCGCGACCAGGAAGCCGACGTCGTCGACGTGGTGGCGGTCCGCCGGGGACGCGCCCCGCCCGTCGGCCCAGCTCTTGTCGTACCCGTCGGGATAGGCCACCAGCAGGTTGTTGGCGTCGGCGACGGCGTCGAAGTCGGTCAGGCCCTGCTGGCCCGTTCCGGTGCCGCCGCCGCCGTGCAGGCTGAGCACCAGCGCGACGGGATCGCCGGGCGGCACGTGCAACGTGTACGTGCGGTCCATTCCGCCGGAATGCAAGGTGCCGGGCAGGTCCCGGGCGCCGGCCGCCGAGACGTGGCGCACGTCACAGCCCACGACGCTCACCGCGCACACCGCCAGGACGACGAGCCAGAACCAGCGTGGGTACGCCGTGCGCGAACCATTGTTGCGTTGTTCGCAATATCCGCGATGATTAGATGACGGCGAGCTGTAACCTGCTTGCAACGTTGGCGGCCGAACCTTCAGTCGTCAAACAACGGAACTTCAGAACCTTGGGGGTATTAGAAATGACGAGTACCGGTACCCGCAAGCCTCGCCGGCTGCTCCCGCTGTTGGCCGCCGGCTTCATACCGGCGGTCGCGCTGCTCGGCCCGGTGACGGCGGCCCCGCGGGCTTACGCGGACGGCACCGACGACGCCTTCATCACCGCGCTGCACAACCACGGCATCGAGCACGAGTCGCCCAAATCCGCCATCGCGGCCGGCCATTTGGTGTGCCACCAACTCGATATGGGTAAGACTCAGGAACAGATCGCGACCGACGTGATGAACAGCAGCGGCATCGACGGCGACGACGCCGGATTCTTCGTGGCCCTGGCCGAACGCGCGTACTGCCCGCAATACGCGGACGTGCCGTCGTAACGGCGGAACACCGGGGTAAATCGCGGAATCCGGCCGGGCGAACGCCTTTCGTGTCGCCCTGATTTGAATTCGTTGATCGCCGCATTGTGCAAAGCTGTAAGGTGCGAAATTCCCGGCTCCGGCAATGGCGCTGACGAGGGAGGAGGCGAGATGACGATCACCCGGATCGCCCGGCTGGTCGTGCTGGCCGCGCTCGCCCCCCTGGCGGCGACGGCCGCGATCGCGCACGCCGACGCCGGCGACGACGCATTCCTCGCGGCGCTGACGGCGAAGGGCATCCACTTCGGTTCGCCCGAAAAGGCCTTGATCGCGGGCCACGAGGTCTGCGACGAGCTGGACACCGGCCGGACGGTGAACCAGGTCGCGTCCACCGTCATGAGCAACAGCAGCCTGGACGGCTACCACGCCGGCTACTTCGTCGGGGCCAGCATCCGGGCGTACTGCCCCAAGTACGCGTCCTGACCTCACAGCGAACGTGCTTTTTTCTTAACCTGACGGCAACGCGCGCGGTGGCTCTCACGAGATCTGCCGGTCATACACTCCCGCTATCACCTACCAGCTCGGAGAACTGATTACGTGGTATCGAGAATTTTAACCGGCGCCGCCCTCGCTGTCGGGATGGCGATTTCGATCGCGGCACCGGCCGGCGCTGACCCAAGCGTGTTCAACGACCTGTCCTGCAGCTGCCCGCAGACGGTCTCCAACGGCGGGTCCACCGTCGCGGACCAGATCAACCGCGGCATCCAGTCCGGCCTCGCCGGCGGCAACGTCGCCCGGGCCCAGCAGTAATCAGCGGCCTTCAGCCCGCGGCGCCCCGCCCGACGGCCTGCACCGCCGCGTGCTCGTGCAGCGCCTTCTCGGCTTCCGGGTGAACGGGTTTGAGGTCGAACACGACCTCCTTGACGGTGCCGGTGAACGCGTAGGGCGCCCGGTCCTCGTAATCGCGGTCCACGACCAGGCCGTTGTCGCGCCCGATGTCCATCCCCGCGTACGACGTGAAGGCCAGCGGCACGGTGTTGGCCATCGCGCCCTCGCCGATCAGCCGGTCGCCGGCCCACAGCGTGACCCGTCCGCCCGAGCCAGGCACGGGCTGATCGGATTCGAAGAGCATGCGCACCGTC
Organism: Mycobacterium sp. NGS54; assembly: GCF_059812465.1. Classification (NCBI taxonomy): domain Bacteria; kingdom Bacillati; phylum Actinomycetota; class Actinomycetes; order Mycobacteriales; family Mycobacteriaceae; genus Mycobacterium; species Mycobacterium sp. NGS54. Next base: position 623,795 of record NZ_JCALCS010000001.1, read on the forward strand.
ACGTCCCCGGAGGGAATCGGCTCGGTGGACACCTGCTTGTAGGTGTCCACGCCGAGGAACGAATACGTGTGGCGCAGCCGCCCGCCCTCGTCGACCCATAGCGCGAACCCGCCGATGAAGTCGGCGTCGGCGACGATCACGCCCTGCGCGCCGCCCTCGGGAACGACCAGCCGAGCCTCGATGGCATACGAGCGGCCGAAGATCCGGGGCACCATGCCGCGCTGGATGTTCTGCACGTCCCCCTTGAAGGTGAAGCGTGTGGTGGTCGGCAGCGGCGGCAGGCTGCCGAACATCACCGCGAGCCCACCGAGCAGGGGCAGCGCCCGGTTTCGTTCGGCCTCCTGCCACCACAGCCGCGTGAGCTCGGCGACCTTGTCGGGATGCTCGGCGGCGACGTTGCGCGCCTGGGAGAAGTCGTCGGGCAGGTAGTACAGCTCCCAGACGTCGGCATCCGGGTCGTAGGTGCCGGGCGCGAACCGCGCCAGCGTCTGCGGGGATAGGTCCCACGGCGCCTTGTCCAGCCGGGTGCACGCCCACCAGCCGTCCTGGTAAATGGCCCGGCTGCCGAACATTTCGAAGTACTGCACGGTGTGGCGCTCTTCGGCCGCCGCGTCGTCGAAGGTGTGCGCGAAGCTGGTCCCGTCCATGACTTCCTGGTCGAAGCCGTCGACACTGACCGGCTGCGGTAAACCGATGGCTTCCAACACCGTCGGCGCGATGTCGATGCAATGGGTGAACTGGCCGCGAATGGCGGCGTCGGGCTTTATCCGGCTCGGCCAGGCGACCACCATCGGGTCGCGCGTGCCGCCCAGGTGGCTGGCCATCTGCTTGCCCCACTGGAACGGCGTGTTGTTGGCGTGCGCCCAGGCGCTCGCGAAATGCGGTGCGGTGAACTCGTTTCCGAGCGCCTCGATCCCGCCGTACTGCTCGATAAGCTCCAGTTGGTGGTCGGCGTCGAGCAGCACCCCGTTCAGGAAGGTCATCTCGTTGAACGAGCCGGTGACCGTGCCCTCCATGCTGGCGCCGTTGTCGCCCCAGATGTAGAAGACGAGCGTGTTGTCGGACTCGCCGAGGTCCTCGATCGCGTCGAGCAGCCGGCCGACGTTCCAGTCCGCGTTCTCCGAGAACCCGGCGAACACCTCCATCTGGCGGGCGTAGAGCTTCTTCTGGTTGTCCGACAGGCCGTCCCACGCCGGGAACAGGTCGGGGCGCTCGGTGAGCTCGGCGTCGGGCGGAATGACGCCGAGCTGCTTTTGCCGTTCGAATGTCTTGCGCCGGTAGGCGTCCCAGCCCTCGTCGAACTGGCCGCGGTACCTGTCGGCCCATTCGGCGAACACGTGGTGCGGCGCGTGGGTGGCGCCCGTCGAGTAATACATCAGCCACGGCTTCTCGGCGTCCTGCGCCCGCACGCCATGCAGCCACTCGACGGCCTTGTCGGTCAGGTCGTCGGGGAAGTAGTAGGGCCTGCCGTCCTCGCCCCGGGGCACGCCGGTGACGGAGTTGTCCTGGGTGATGATCGGGTCGTACTGGCCGGCGGCGCCGGACAGAAAGCCCCAGAAATGGTCGAAGCCCCAGCCCACCGGCCAGTTGTCGAACGGGCCCGCCGCGCCCTGGACGTTGTCCGGGGTCAGGTGCCATTTGCCGAAACCGCCCGTCACGTAACCGTTGTCGCGCAGGATGCGCGGCAGCGCGGCGCAACTGCGCGGCTTGACCGAGGAATAGCCGGGGAAGGGGCCGGGGAACTCGGTGACCGACCCGAACCCGACCCGGTGGTGGTTGCGCCCGGTGAGCAGGGCCGCACGGGTCGGCGAGCAGACCGCGGTGACGTGAAAGCGGTTGTAGGTCAACCCGTTCTGCGCCACCCGGGTCAGCGTGGGGGTCCGGATGGCGCCGCCGAAGGTGTCCGGGCCGCCGAACCCCGCGTCGTCGATGAGTACGATCAGCACGTTCGGCGCGCCGTCGGGCGCCTTGGCCCCGGGCACGATCGTCCAGTCGCCGACCGAGTCCGCCATGGTGCGGCCGATGGTGCCGCCGAAGGTGCGCTGCGGCAGCGGGAGCCGGGTGCGGTCGGGGTTGAACTTCCCCATCGCCTCTTCCAGCGCCGCGCCCAGGCTGCGCAGCGTCGAACGGCTCAGCTCGGCAACGGATTTCATCGGAGAGCCGGCACACGCCTGCTCCACGCCCAGGCGGCCCTCCGCCGGTGTCACGGCGATGATCAGGCCGCTGCCCGCGGCCAGCGCCTGCCCGATCTTGTCGCCCAGCCCCGTCTTGATCCGATGGTCGGCGAACGTGCCAGCCAGCGCGCCGGCCGCGGCACCGATGGCCGCGGTGGCCAGCAGCGCCGGCGAGAACAGCCCGACCGCCAGGCCGGCGCCGGCCCCCCACGCGGCGCCCCGGCGGCCCAGCCGGTTGCCCGTGTCGAGCAGTACGGCGCTGCCGTCGGCGTCCTTGCCGACGAGCACCGCGCCGCGCAGCGCGACGTCCTTGGCCTTGGTTCGCTCGGTCAGGGTTTCGAAATCGCGGCGTGCCGTGTCGAGGTCCTGGTAACCGGCCACAATGACCAGCGCTTGATCTTCGCTCATGACCTCGGAGCGTAGTGGAAGCGCGCGGCGCGGCGGCGGATTCGGTGGGCGTCCCCGCGGGTGCGGTGCGGCTGCCCGTTGTGGTTCATCGGCTCGGCGTAGAACATCAGCTTGGCGAGCTCGACCAGGACCAGGTAGACGCCGACGAACCCGCCCAGCACGGCGAAAAACTGCCACGGCAGCGTCGTGAATCCCAGCGTGTGGGCCAGCGGCGAAATGGTCAGCACGACGCCGACGGCGACGACCGTGAGGCTGGTGATGGTCAGCGGGACGCTGGCCCGGCTGCGGAAGAACGGCACCTTGCGGGTGCGGATGGCGAAGATGATCAACGTCTGCGTCGCAAGCGATTCCACGAACCAGCCGGTGCGGAATTCGACCGGGCCGGCGCCCAGCACGCCAAGCATCAACCCGAACGTCAGGAAGTCGAACAGCGAGCTGATCGGCCCGAAGATCAGCATGAACCGGCGGATGAACGCGACGTTCCAGTGCGACGGCGCGTGCAGCTGTTCCTCGTCGACCCGGTCGGTCGGGATCGCGAGTTGCGAGCTGTCGTAAAGCAGGTTGTTCAGCAGGATCTGGCTGGGCAGCATCGGCAGGAACGGCAACAGCGCCGACGCGGCGGCGGCGCTGAACATGTTTCCGAAGTTGCTCGAGGTGCCCATCAGCACGTACTTGATGGTGTTGGCGAATATCCGCCGGCCCTCGGCGACGCCGGTGGCCAGCACGCCGAGGTCCTTTTCCAGCAGCACCACGTCGGCCGCGTCCTTGGCGACGTCGGTGGCGCTGTCGACGGAGATCCCGACGTCGGCGGCGTGCAGGGCGAGCGCGTCGTTGACACCGTCGCCGAGGAAGCCGACGGATCGCCCGTGGCGGCGCAGCGAGACGATGAGGCGCGCCTTCTGCTCGGGGGAGATGCGCGCGAAGATCGTGTTGTTCCGGGCGGCCTCGACGAAGGCGTCATCGTCGAGGGCCTCGAGGTCGCCACCGGTGACCGTGCCCTTGGACGCCAAATCGAGGTCGGCGCAGACCTTTTCGGCGACCCGCGGATTGTCGCCGGTGGCGATCTTCAGTTCGATGCCCAGGGCCCGAAGCTGCGACAGGGATTGGCGCGCAGCAGGTTTGGGTTCGTCGGCGAAGACGAGGAAGCCGGCCAGGGTGAGGTCGCGTTCGTCGTCGGCGGTGACGGCACTCAGCTCGCCCGCGAGCCGGACGGCCACGGCCACCACCCGCCGGCCGGCGGCGAACAGGCCCGCCAGGGTCTCGTCCGCCGCCGGTGGGGTCGCGTCGCATCGGGCCAGCACCTGTTCGGGCGCGCCCTTGACCACCAGGACGCGTTTCCCGTCGTCGTCGACCAACACCGACGTCGCCCGGCGCTTGTGGTCGAACGGCAGGATCGCGACCCGGCGCACGGCGTCGCCGACCAACTCCTGCGCCTGCGGGGACTCCCACAGCGCGGCGTCGAGCGGATTGGCGCTGACGCCACCGGAATCCGGGTCGACGTCGGTGGCCAGCAGCCCGAGCCGGCGCACCGGGTCGGCGTGCGCGCCGGCCGGGTCGATCGCGTCGACCAGGCGGAGTTGGCCCTCCGTCAGGGTTCCGGTCTTGTCGGTGATCAGGATGTCGATGTCGCCCAGGTCCTCGATGCACACCAGCCGTTTGACGAGCACCTTCGACTTGGCCAGCTGCCGCGACCCCGTCGCCAGGCTGGTGCTGACCACCGCGGGCAGCAGCTGGGGCGTGATGCCGACCGCGATCGCCAGCGAGAACAGCACCGAATCGATGATCGGCTTGGCCAGCAGCAGGTTGCTGGCAAGGATGATGACCATCAGTGCGATCGCGACCTGCAGCAGCAGGTAGGAGAACTTGCGCAGTCCCACCTGGAAGTCGGTTTCGGGCTGGCGCTGGTCCAAACCCGCTGCGATGCGCCCGAATTCGGCGTTGCGGCCGGTGGCGTAGACCACGCCGACGCCCTCCCCGGCGCTGACGATGGTGCCCATGAAGGCCAGGTCGGACGATTCCGCCAGCGCGGCGCCGGGGGGCGCCGGCTGCGGCGACTTCTCCGAGCCCGTCGACTCCCCGGTCAGGATGCTTTCGTTGCATTCCAGGCCGGTGACCTCGATCAGCCGGACATCGGCGGGCACGGCCTCACCCAGCGACAGCCGGATCACGTCGCCGGGCACCAGGTCGGTGACGCTGACCGTGACGAATTTGGAGTCGCGGCGCGCCAGGGCGTTGTGGTGCACCCGGCCGTGCAGGTCGGCGGCGGCTCGCTCGGCGCGATACTCGTTGACGAAGCCCAAACCGATGCTGGCCGCCAGGATTACCCCGATGATGACCGCCTGCATGCTGTCGCCCAGGAAGTACGACACGATCGCGGTGCCGGCCAACAGGATCAGCACCGCGGAGCGCAGCTGGCGGCCCAGCACGGCGAGCGCGTTGACGTGATGGGTCCGCACGGCGTTGGGGCCGTGCCGCTCCAGCCGGGCGGACGCCTCGGCGCTCGACAGCCCGGCGGCCGAGCTGTCCAGCCATTCCAGGACCGCGTCGACGGGGGCCTCGGCGACCCGTTTGGCGGTCAGCGGCGCCGTGTCCGGCACATTGGTGACGGTCATCGGGTGCCGTCCTCCGCGGGCAGCACGCCGGTCTCCATGAAGACGACCCGCCGGCCGATCTCCACGGCGTGATCACCGAAGCGCTCGTAGAAGCGGCCCAGCAGCGCCGCCTCCACCCCGACGGAGATGCTGTGCTTCCACTCGTGATTCATCAGCACGGAGAACAACCGGCTGTACAGGTCGTCCATCGCCCGGTCTTGTTCGCGAAGCTGGCCGGCCTGCTGCGGGTCGCGGGAGATGAGTACCTGTTTTGCGCTGGCGCCCAATGCGATTGCCACCTTGCCCATTTCGGCGAAGCAGTCGCGGACCTCCCCGGGAAGCACGTGCCTCGGGTACTCGCGCCGGGCGATGTCGGCCACGTGCACGGCCAGGGCCCCCATTCGCTCGGTGTCGGCGATGATCTGTATCGAGCTGAAGATCGCCCGCAGCTCGCCCGCGACGGGTTGCTGCAAGGCCAGCAGGTCGAACGCGTCCTTTTCGGCCGCCGCCCGCATCGAAACGATCCGCTCCTGGCCGCGGATCACCTGTTCGGCGGCGTCGAAGTCCGCCTCCAGCAGGGCCTGGGTCGCGCCCTTCATCGCCACCCCGGCCAGGCCGCACATCTCGCCCAGGTGTGTCGCCAAATCGTCGAGTTGCTTGTGGTAGGCGGTTCGCATGCGGTAATCATGGCCAGGGCGGCGCCGATGCGACAGGGGCTTAAGTCGTCTCGCCGAGTTTGTCGATCCCCAAACCGGTTGGCGCTACCCGCCGTTCACGTCCGGTACACGCCGCGGTTACCTGCGGGCTCCGAGTCGCGGGCTGGTCGCTTTGGCCGTACCGTGGTCGCGTGGAGCACGAAAATCGCTTGCAGCTCAAGCCCTATCGGTCCGCGTCGGAGCATGTCGACGGCGCCTGGTGGCCGCGGTCGGCTCAATTGGCCGACGAGCTGCCGGACTTGGTGGCCTCGGTGTCCGACCGGCTCGGGCGGGTCGTGATGGTGGGCTACCGCCGCAACGGCTGGCACGAGACGCCGACGCTGGTCGAGATCGCCGGTCAGCCGGTCGAATTGCTGGGCTTCACCTCTGACGAGCCCACCAGCGTCATCCTGTTCGGCGAGGACGGCCATCACCTCACGCTGCATGTCATCCGGCCGGACACCGGCGAGGACGCCGCCCGCGAGGCGCTGCAGCAGGCCGCGGCCGCCGAGGCCGACGCCGTGCCCGCCAGCGCTTCGGCCGTGGCACGGTCGGTGGCCGAAGTCGCCGACAAGCTGGCCCGCCACGAGGGCCTCGGCGACGAGCAGCGCACCACGCAGATCAAGGACTGGTGCGAGCAGGCCGCCCAGCAGTTCGTCGACGCGCCCGTGCAGACCTTCGTCCCGATCCTCGTCGAGCACATCGTGCGCAACCGGATGATCGAGTCGCGCGCGGCGGCGTCCGCGGCGGCGGCCGGTTAGCCCATGAGTTCCGTGATCGCCGCGACGTCGGCCGGGCCGGGCACGCCCCAGCCGGGCCGGTAGTCGAGCAACTCGTCGGCCCGCACGGTCTTGAGGTCGACGTCGAGCAGCTCGATCGCGTCCAGCGGCACCAGGGCCGGGTGCACCTGGCCGCACGCGCGCGCCAGGCACAGCAGCTCGAAGCGCAGGGTGGCCAGATAGTTGGCGCAGCGCACCGATTTCAGCGCCGGGTCGAGACCGTGTTGCAGCCACGCGGACTGGGTGGCGACGCCGGAGGGGCAACGGCCGGTGTGGCAGCGCTGGGCCTGGATGCAACCGATGGAGAACATGGCGGTTCGCGCGACGTTGATCATGTCGCAGCCCGCGGCCAGCGCCAGTAGGGCGTTCTCCGGGATGCCCAGCTTGCCCGAGCCGATGAACACCACGTCGTGGTGCAGGCCCGCCTCGGCGAAGGCCCGGTAGACGCGGGGCAGCGCCCACTTGAAGGGCAGGGCGACGTGGTCGCTGAACACGAGCGGGGCCGCGCCGGTGCCACCCTCGCCGCCGTCGACGGTCACGAAGTCGACGCCCCGGCCGGTGCGCGCCATGCGCCCGGCCAGCTGGAGCCAGAACGCATCCTCCCCGACCGCCGACTTGATGCCGACCGGCAGGCCGGTCTCGGCGGCGATGGTCTCCACCAGGTCGAGCAGCCCGTCGACGTCGCGGAACGCGGAGTGGCCGGCGGGGCTCTTGCAGTCGACCCCGACCGGAATGCCGCGGATGGCGGCGATTTCGGGGGTGACCTTGGCGCCGGGGAGCATGCCGCCCAGGCCGGGCTTGGCGCCCTGGCTCAGCTTGATCTCGATGGCCCGGATCGACGGCGTGGCGGCGACCCGGTCGATCAGGCGGGGCAAGCTGAACGTGCCGTCGTCGTCGCGGCAGCCGAAGTAGCCGGTGCCGACCTGCCAGACCAGGTCTCCCCCGCCCAGGTGGTACGGCGACACCCCGCCCTCGCCGGTGGTGTGCAGGGCGCCGGCCAGGGCCGCGCCCTTGTTGAGGGCGGTGACGGCCGCGCCCGAGAGCGAGCCGAAGCTCATCGCCGAGACGTTGACCAGAGACGACGGCCGGAAGGCCCGCGCCCGGCCGCGCGCGCCGCCGAGCACCTTTCCGGCCGGCAGCGGCACCGACGGGTCCGGATGCTCGGATTCGCCGGCGGGGGTGGGCACCGGGAACGCCGCGTGCTTGATGATCGGGTAGTTGTGCACCCGCTCCAGGTCGTTGTCGGTGCCGAACCCGAAGTAGCGGTTGGTCAGCTTCGACGACGTGTACACCCAGCGCCGCTGGTCGCGGCTGAAGGGCCGTTCGGCGTCGTTGTCGGTGACGATGTACTGGCGCAGCTCGGGGCCGACGGCCTCGAGGAGGAACCGCAGGTGTCCGACGATCGGGTAGTTGCGCAGGATGGTGTGGCGGCGTTGCAGCAGGTCCCAGGCCGTCAGGCCGGCCAGGCTCCCGCCGACGAGGCCGGCCAGCCGGGATTTCACGCGCCGTAGGCGCCGTAGACGCCGAGCAGGTCGCGCGCCGAGACGATCCCGGCCAGCGCGCCGTCGCGCTCCACCAGGACGTGGCGGATGTAGTGATCCATCATCCGGGCCGCCACGTCGTCGACCGTCGCCTCGGCGTCACACCACACCAGCTTGGTGCTGGCGACGTCGGAGGCGAGGACGGTCGCCGGATCCTTGCCCGCGGCCACCACGCGGACGACGTCGCGCTCGCTCACCAGCGCCGCGGGCCGCTCGTCGTCGCCCACCACGACCGCCCCCACGTCGCAGTCCGCGATGGCCATGGCCACGTCGGCGACGGTGGCGTCGGCGGCCACGCGCGCCACCGGGTCGCCGGTGATGGTGGAGATCGGGAGCGAGCCGGGGGTGAGCCCCGGTGCAGAAAAGCCAGTCACGCCAGCAATGTTCACCGGAAGTTACCCAACCTTTCTAGTGACCTGAGTCCCTAGTTCAGGGACACCCGGCCCTATTTAACGAGGCGAGGCCGGTTCAGGCTGACTGCAGACCCGTCTCCCGAAGGGAATGGTGTGGGCGGTAGGGGATCTGCGATTTTGGTCGCGGGCAGCGTCGGCGCGCTGGCGTCGGGCGGGATCGCCTGGCTGGCCGGCGCGCAGCGCGTCGCCGATGGCTGCTGGATCGCCGGCACGGTGGTGGCGCTCGTCCCCGCGGTGGTCTGGGTGGTGGCCGGGCTGCGCCACGGCCGGTTCGGGGTCGACCTGATCGCGGTGCTGTCGCTGATCGGCACGCTGGCCGTCGGCGAGTACCTCGCCGGCGCACTGATCGCGGTGATGCTGGCCGGCGGGCGGGCGCTCGAGGCCGCGGCCGAGCGGCGCGCGTCCCACGACCTGCGGGCCCTGCTCGAGCACGCCCCGCGGTTCGCCCGCCGGCGCGTCGGATCCACGGTCGCCACGATCGGGCTGGACGAGGTCGCGATCGACGACCTGCTGGTCGTCGGCCCCGGCGAGGTGGTGCCCGTGGACGGGCGCGTGGTCGGCGCGGCCGCGGTGCTCGACGAGTCGGTGCTGACCGGCGAGCCCTTGCAGGTGGAGCGCGGCGCCGGCGAACCGGTCCGCAGCGGGGTGGTCAACGCGGGCGGCGCGTTCGAAATGCGCGCCACCGCCACCGCCGAGGCCAGCACGTACGCCCAGATCGTGCGGCTGGCCGCGGAGGCCGGGGCGCAGAGCGCGCCGGTGGTGCGCCTGGCCGACCGGTACGCCGCGTGGTTCCTGCCGTTGGCGCTGTCGGTGGCCGGCGCGGCATGGCTGGCCAGCGGGTCGCCGGTGCGGGCCGTGGCGGTGCTGGTGGTGGCGACGCCGTGCCCGCTGCTGCTGGCCGCGCCGGTGGCGATCGTGTCCGGGCTGTCGCGCGCCTCGCGGCACGGCGTGGTGATCCGCAGCGGCGCGGCCTTGGAAAACCTGGGGCGCGCAACGACTCTGGTGATGGACAAGACCGGCACGCTGACCATGGGGCGCCCGGTCGTCATCGACGTCGCGGCCGCGCCGGGGCGCGACGCCATGGAAATCCTGCGGCTGGCCGCCTCGGTCGACCAGCTGTCCCCGCACGTGCTGGCCGAGGCGATCGTCACCGAGGCGCTGGCCCGCGGCCTGCGGCTGGAGCTGCCGACCGACGTGGTCGAGGAACCCGGGCGCGGCGTCACGGCCACCGTCGGCGATCGGCGCATCCAGGTCGGCAAGCTGGGCGGCGACACCTCGACGGAATGGGCCCGGGCCGCCGCGAACCGGGCCCTGCTGGACACCGCCGCGATCGCGTGGGTGTGCGTCGACGGGCGACCGGCCGGTTCGGTGCTGCTGCGTGACCCGCTGCGCCGCCACGCCCCGCGCACCGTGCGGCGGCTGCGCGCCGCCGGCTTGCGGCGGTTGGTGATGCTCACCGGCGACCGCGCCGGGCCCGCCCGCGAGGTCGGCGCCGTGCTGGGGCTGGACGAGGTTTACGCCGAACAGAGCCCGACGGACAAGGTCGCCGCGGTGCGCGCCGAACAGGAGCGCGCGGTCACCGTGATGGTCGGCGACGGGGTGAACGACGCCCCCGCACTGGCCGCGGCCGGCGTCGGGGTCGCGATGGGTGCGCGCGGCGCCACCGCCTCCTCGGAGGCCGCCGACGTGGTGCTGACCACCGACCGGCTGGAGCGGCTGGCCGACGCGATGGACATCGCGCGGTGGTCGCGGCGCATCGCGGTGCAGAGCGCCGTCGTCGGCATGGGCCTGTCGCTGGTCGCGATGGCCGTCGCCGCGGTCGGCTGGCTGCCGCCCGCCGCGGGCGCGCTGCTGCAGGAAGGCATCGACGTCGCCGTCATCCTCAACGCGCTGCGCGCCCTGCGCGGCAACCCGGCGGTCGAGGTCGACCTGCCCGAGCGAACCGAACGGATGTTGCGCCGCTTCGACGCCGAACACGACGAACTGCGCGACGCCATCGGGCTGCTGCGCGAAGCGGCGGACCGCCTCGCAGAAGCACCCGATCAGGCTGCGCTGCAGGCGATTACCCGCGCACACGGCTTGCTGGTCGAGCGCGTTCTGCCGCACGAGCGCGCCGAGGAAACCGAGCTCTACCCCGCGTTGGCCCATCCTCTGGGCACCGGCGAGGCAACCGCGACCATGAGCCGGACCCACGCGGAGATACAACGGCTGTCGGACCGGATCGGCGCGCAGGTGGAGCTTGCTGCGGCCAACGGCTCCATCGGAGGAGACCAGGTCGACGACCTGCTCGCCTGCCTGTACGGGCTGTACGCCCTGCTGCGCCTGCACTTCGTGCAGGAGGAAGAGAACTACTTCACCCTGGCCGAGGACAAAGCCTCAGCCGGCTGAGGGCGGGCGGGTCATGAAGGTGCCCTTGATCTCCAGCCCGTATTCGATGTCGTCGTAGTCGCGGCCCCCCCGCTTGCCCTTGTCGCGCGCCGCCACCGGCGGCATCATCGGCGGCGGCATGAAAGGGAAGCCGGATTCGTCGGCGGCCAGCGGGGACACCGCCGCGGCGAGCGCCACCGCCGGCTTCGACGCGGACAGCAGCCCCACCATGGCGGGCGGCGCGGTCAGCTTTCCGAGCGAAACCCCGACGCCCACCGCCGCCGTCGGCGCCGTTCCGGCCGCCCGGACCGCGTCGGCGAGGCCGGCCTCCACCCCGCCCAGCGCGGCCTCCCCCTCCGCCAGGCCCTGACCCACGTCGGCGCCCACGCTCTGCAACGCCTGGGCCGACGTGTACTGCGCGAGGTAGCTGAGCAGGTTGATGGGAATGCCGCCCGCGATGAACTGGTCGCCGTACGCGTTGAGCAGGCCGAACCAGCCCTTCTGGGGGTTGAAACCGAAAGGAGTGCTGAGGACATTCGTCAAGAAATCCCCGAGCGGGGTCGACGCGGCCGGGGTGGCGGCGGCCGCGGACGTGGCGGTGGCCTGCGCGGCCGCCGCCGTCGGGCTGACGATCGCGGGTGGCGGCGAGAACTGCGGCAGCCGGGTGGCCTGCGCCGACGTCGCCGCGTAGCGATACATCGCCGCCGAGTTGTTCACCCACATGCCCTCGTACTCGGCGTCGGTCTCGGCGATCGCCGCGAAGTTGGTCCCGAGCCAGTTGGTGGCGATCAGCTGCGCCAACCGGGTCCGGTTGGCCGCGACCTGGACCGGGAAAACCACTGTGCGGCGGGTCAATTCGAATGCCGCCGCGACGGCCTGCATCGAGGAGCCGACCCGCTCGCACTGCTGCGCGGTGGCGGCCAGCCAGGTGAGGAAGGGGTCGACGGCCTGGGCCATCGCCGCCTCGGACGGGCCGCCCCAGGCCTCACCCAGCGTCGAGAGCACCGAGCCGTAGCCGGGCAGGGATTCCTCCAGCTCGACGCCCAACAGCTCCCACGCGGTGGCAGCCTCGATCAACGACTCCGCACCGGGTCCGGAGTGGATCAGCGCCGCACTAATTTCTGGGGGCAGCGTCCCGAAGTCCATGCTTTCATCCGGCCGATGGCGGTGTGCGGATCACTTTGCCCTTGACTTCGGCGCCCACCTGGAGGTCTTCGAGCTTGGTCTGCTTGCGCTTGCGCCAACCGCTGCCCGCCGAGACCGGCGGGGGCATCAGCGGCGGAAGCATGCCGAACCCGGCGTCGGCGCCGTCGAGCGGCGAGGCCGCCGAGGCGAGTTGGACCGGTGTCTGCGCGGCGGGCAGCAGCCCGACCACGGCGGGCGGCGCGGTCAGCTTGCCCATCGACACGCCGACGGCCATCGCCCCGGTGGGCGCCGATCCGAGCGACCGGACCGCGTTGGACAAGCTCGCCCCCGCCGCTCCCAGTGCCGACTCCCCCTCGGAGAGGCCCTGGCCGATGTCGCCGCCCACGCTCTGCAGCGCCTGGGCCGACGTGCTCTGCGCGAGGTAGCTGAGCAGGTTGATGGGGAACCCGGACGAGATGAACTGGTTCGCGTAGGTGTTCGCCAGCCCGAACCAACCCGCGTTGGGGTCGAAGCCGAAGGGGGTGCTGAGGACGTTCGTCAGAAAATCACCAATGGCCGATTGCGCTGGAGTCGCCGCGGCGGTGGACGTGGCCGTGGCCTGCGCGGCCGTCCCGGCCGGGTCGGTGATCGCCGGCGGGGTGGTGAACTGCCGCAGGTCGAGCGCCTGCGCCGTCGCCGTCTGATAGCGCGTCAGCGCCGCGGAGTTGGTCGCCCACATGGCCTGGTACTGCTCTTCGGTCGCGGCGATCGCCGGAAGGTTGCGACCGAACCCGTTGGTGGCTATCAGCTGTGCCAGCCGCGTCCGGTTGGCGGTCACCGTTGCGGGCAGGACCACGGCCGACTGGGCGGCGGTGAACGCCGTCGCGGCGGTCTGCGTCGAGGAGGCCAGCTGCTGGGCCTGCTGGGCGGTGTCCCGCAGCCAGGTGAGGTAGGGCTGGACGGCCTGAACCATCGCCGCGGCGGACGGGCCGTCCCAGGAGTCCACCAGCGAAGACAGCACCGACGTATAGGTGCTTACCGAGCTGTCCAGCTCGTTGCCGACGCGCTGCCAGGCGGCCGACGCCTCGATCAGCGAGCCCGCCCCCGGACCGGTATGGACGAGCGCCGAGGTGACCTCTGGCGGCAGCGCTAAAAAATCCACGACATCTCACATCCCTTATTCGGGAAACCACCCAGCAAAGTTGCGCTGACTGCGCCGCGACCAACGCGGAAACATTGCACGTCGACGCGTTTAACGTGCGGCCGGGGTGCTGCCCCGTTCACGTACCGCATGACACGAACAATACCGCTGGCGCTGGTCAGCGAAGAATTCCCCGCACAAGGCCGTCGGCCTTTTCGGGCAGCTAGGGGGCCGGTTTGAGGGCCACCGGCGTTGGTCGGTGCTAGGGACCGCCGCCGGTGCCGCCGTGGCCGCCGAGCAGGAGGGTGATCGGGGTGCCGAAGGCGCTGGCGAGGCCACCGCCGCCCCCACCGCCGATGCCGGCGGTGCCGCCCACGCCGCCGGGCGGTGACGGCAGGGCAGTACCGCCGGCCGTGCCGGCAGTGCCGCCTTGACCGGCACCGCTGTCGCCGCCGCCCGTTCCGCCGGTGCCGCCGGTGCCGCCGGTGATTCCGCCGCCGCCGCCACCCCCGCCCTCGCCCGAGGCGATTGTGCCTGCCGTCCCGACGACCGTCGCGCCGCCGCCACCACCGCCCCCGCCGGTCGGGTTGCCCTGACCGGACTGGCCCAGGGCGCCAGCGGCCGACTCGTTACCGAAGACGGCGGCGGCACCGCCTCCACCGCCACCGCCGGGGCCCCCGGTGGCACCGGCGGGACCGCCGCCATCGCCGCCGCCACCGCCGCCGGCCGAGGCGGTGGTAGTGGCGCCCACGGCATCGGCGTTCCCGCCGCTGCCGCCGCGGCCGCCGGTGCCGCCGGGACCACCGCCCGTGCTGTTGCCGCCGGCGCCGCCACCCCCGCCAGCACCACCGGACGCGCCGGCATCGGTGGCATGGACGATGGCCACACCACCGGCCCCGCCGGTGCCGCCGTCGCCGCCGATGACCCCGGTGCCGCCACGGCCGCCGGTGCCACCGTCGCCCCCGTTGAACGCGGCGGCGCCGCTACCAACGGTGAAGTTGGCGAAGCCGCCGTCGCCGCCCCGGCCCCCGGTGCCGCCGATGCCGCCGGGGCTGTTGCCGCCGGCGCCGCCGTTGCCGCCGGTGCCGGCCGTGCCGGTGGCGCTCGAGGCGCCCGCGCCGCCGCCCGTGCCGCCGGTGCCGCCGGTGCCCCCAGTCCCGGCGTGGCCGACCAGCAGCGCGTGGTTGGCGCCACCGTCCCCACCGGTGCCGCCAAGCCCGCCGTGCCCGCCGTTCACGGATGAGGCCCCGCCAAGCCCGCCGGTACCACCGGCCCCGCCGGACCCGGCCTGACCGCCGAACAGGTGCATGTTGGCGCCGCCGGCCCCGCCGTTGCCACCGGTCCCGCCGGTCGCGCCCGTCGGACCGACCACCAAACCGGCGGACCCGCCGTTGCCGCCTCTCCCGCCGGCGCCGCCGTTACCGCCGCCGAGCAGCCCGTTGGCCCCACCATTGCCACCGTTGCCGCCGCTTGCGCCCGTGCCGGCGAGGGCGTTACCGCCGGCCCCGCCGTTGCCGCCGTGGCCCCACAGGCCCGCCGACCCCCCGTTCCCGCCGTTTTGGCCCGTCGCACCGTTAGCGCCGTTGCCGCCGCTGCCGAACAAGATGCCGCCGTCCCCGCCGTTGCCCCCGGGCGTGGTCGCGTTGGCGCCGTCGCCGATCAGCGGGCGATTCAACAGCAGCTCAGTGGGCGCGTTGATCGCGCCCAGCACGTCTTGCTCGATAGTTTGCAGCGGCGAGGCGTTCGCCGCCTCGGTCAGCGAATACGCGTTCCCCGCACCGCTCAAGGCGCGCACGAACTCGCCATGAACCGCCGCCGCCCGCGCACTCAACGACTGGAAGGCCCGGGCGTGGCCGGAAAACAACGACGCGATCGCCGCCGACACCTCGTCATCAGCGGCGGCCATGACCGCGGTGGTCGGGGCCACCGCCGCCACGTTCGCGGCGGTCACCGCCGAGCCGATGTTTGCCAGATCCGTCGCCGCCCGAGCCAAGGACTCGGGGGCCGCCACCACATACGACATCGCTACCCTCCCGCCACGTCGTTGACGTCTCGATTAATTGGACGAGTTGAGGGAGGTAAAAGTTCACGCCGGTTCCGGCCGATAGTTCAGGGGTCCGGCAAACGTTCACGCCGTCAGAGGTGGGGCGGGTCACCGTCGGGAACTGCGGCGCACCACCCGGCTCGTTGAGGTCAGGATCAAGGCGCCGTCGCGCACGCTTTTAACCCACCTCAATCCCGAAGAGGTCCGCGCGGCCCCGACCTAGTTAGAGGTTCGGCAGATCAGCGAGAACCACCGCCAAACGCGGATCGGACACTTCAATCCTTCCGAAGAAGGCCAGTAGCAACTCGTCGGGTTCCGCGTCGATCGGCTCGTCACCGGCAGGTAGGGATCCGGAGGATGCCACGAATTCGACAGTGTCGTCTTCTCCCAGATGCACCCGATGCCGGGTCGAGGTCTTGCTCTCAACCTGCCGATTCATCGACTCAGCAGGGCCACGAATTGCCATGGATGCCTCCGCGGCCGGTATCGCCCACTCGTTTCCGGTTGCAGCGGCGATGTCGTAGCCGTGGACGAGGAGCTCGCACAAGATCCATCGCGCCCCACCGCCGGCGGAGATCGTTGATCCACCGTGGAAGGGATACAAACGGTCGAAGTCGACTTTGGGATAGACGTGGTCGATCACTGCACGCAGATTTGCCTCGAGCCGGTCGGCGATATCGTTGATTTCTCGGTCGGTGTACTCCGAGAGGCAAGTCGCATTCAGCTCGGCAACCCCCTCGTTTGTGGCGGCGCGTCGACGATCGCCAAGCAGCCTGCCGAGCACGGTTACCACGTGCGCCGCAGTCTCCACGGCCGTCCAGGCAAGCCCGGGCACCGGTCGCGCGGCGCGATCGGCATCGAGTCCCCGGACGATCGAGACGAGCCGCTTCCCTCTGTCATCCAGCGCGGCGAGGATGTCCGCTTTGGTCGCCTCTTGCATCCGCTAAGCGTACGGCGGGCCAGTACTCGGATTTCGCGGCCAACGGCCGGTACCTTTCGGTGTTCCTGGTAGGTTGACCCGCGGTCAAAATGGCGGCGGTTCGTCGTCGTCGCGACCGGGCGGGGCGACCCCAAAGTAGCTGGGCCACTCGACTTTGCGGGCCAGGAGGGTCTCGCGGTTGTGGCGGCGTTCGGTTGCCACCCGGTAGGCGCGGTCTTGGGCGCGGGTGCGGCGGCGTCGGGGCATCATCGCGGCGCGTTGGTCACAGTAATCGAGCGGCGGTTCCGCTTCGGGGGTCGGGAAGACACCGCCGACCCCGCGACACAAACTGGGCAACAGCAACGCACTGCCCGGGGTGGTGACATAGGTGCGCCCGGCCGGGGTGGCCTGCCGAAAGATTACCCACCGTACCGGCCCACGCGAGTTTTAGAACCGGGTGTGCCTAGCCATAAGACAGCAGATCAGGCGGCGGTGGCCTGCATCCGACGTTTTTGCCTAAGCATGGCTTTTGCGACGAGCATCGACAACGCGGGCGAGAACCGCTCCAGGTACCAGAATGCCTTCCACCACGTCGGCAACACAATGATCGCGTCTCCCTGCAACACGGCACGAAGGGCGCGCTCGGCGAACCGTTCGGGTGTTGACGTTTCTAGAAAGCGTTCTATTGGTCCTGGTGCCATCCCCCGATGTCTCTCCGTTAGCACCATCGGAGTCGAGACCATGCCAGGACACAGCACCGACACCTGCACGCCGTGGCGCTCGGCCTCGATGCGCAACGACTTGGAGATCCCGACAACGGCGTGCTTGGTGGCGGCGTAGCTTGCCGGCACTGCGCCGGTGGCGAGACCGGCGATCGAGGCTGTGTTCACGATGTGGCCGGAGTGCTGCCCGATCATGATCGGATAGACCGCCTGGATGCCGTGCACCACACCGCGCAGGTTCACATCGAACACGTCGTTCCAGTCATCGAGCGTGTACGAGTCGACCTCACCGTCGACCAAAATGCCTGCGTTGTTAAACAGGTAGTCGATCCGCCCGGACTGCCCTACCGCCTCGGCGACGGCACGCTCAAACGATGGGTAGCTGCGCACATCCAGCTCAATCGCGTGCGCCTTTGCGCCACCCCTGTCGAGGCGTTGCGCCAGATCCTGCGCGGGGCCGATCTGACGATCGGCGATCCAGACCTCGGCGCCCCCATCGACCAACTTGGTCGCCAACGCGGCGCCAATGCCGGACGCCCCGCCGGTAACGAATGCAACCTTGCCCGACACGCTCGATGCCATTGACGACCTTGCAGGGTAATTGCAAGCCTGTCCGTCAGATAGTGGCACCGTCGGCGGCCTCTCGTCCGAAGTTCACGATTCAGCGCACCTGTCCGGCTCGATGTGCTCGTCCGATGATGCGTGCCGTTCGTGGACCGGCAACGACGTCATCCGTGGATAGAGGATCGCTGGACCGAGCCATCGCGCAACAAAGCGGCGTAGTGCGATTCCGTCGCGCTGCCGCTGCCCTGGATCGGTCAGGAGAGAATGCACTGTGCGCAAGGTCATTTCGGCAAGCTCATTGAGCGCGGTGGTGTCGAAGCCGTGAAGCTTCCAATCGACGTCGAGGCGGTGGAAGGCCGACAAGCAGAAAATGATCGCTGTGTCGGAGGTGAGCGAGATGGCAGCTTCGCCCTCAGGGGTCTGGGTAAGCAAGCTCTCCAACTGTGGATCGCCGGTGAGGTTCTCGACCGCGAACGAAATTATTTCGACGATCGCAGTGACCGGGTCATTGAGGCCGCTGACGTGGTCTACAACTTGGTCGATGAAACCGTTGACCGCACGCATCGCGCTGGCAATGAGAAGCGCGTCGGCGTTGGGAAAGTACCGGTACACCGTCTGACGAGTGACTCCGAGCCTTCGGGCGACGTCGGCAAGTCGTAGCGCCGGTCCGTGTTCAGCGATCACGTCGTCTACCGCATCCAGAATGCGGGCGATTGCCTCCTCATCCGAGGCGGGTGTGACACCCGCCCAGCCGCGACTACGCATCCGCTGCCACAAGCTTTTCGCTGTCGAACTCGATCTCAAGCGTCGTCGGGCCGGTCATACCGAGCAGAGATTTCCACGGCACAGGAGCGATGCGATGGGGTGCGGTGAGACGTCGGGTGAGGACTATGAGTGCTTCCGCCAATTCCCGGCGTGCGAGGTTCGCCCCAAGGCAGTAGTGCGCACCACCACCGAAAGTCAGAATCGCAGGTGAGTCGTTGCGGGCGATGTCGAAGCGATCGGCATCGTCATAAATCGCTGGATCACGGTTGGCCGCAAAGGTGTTCACGACGACCAAGGTCCCCGCCGGGAACGTGTAACCACCGAACTCGGCATCCTCTGTGGCGGCTCGCACCGCGATACAGACCGCGGGCGAGTGCCGCATGCTCTCCTCAACCGCCTGCATCGCAAGCTCTGGTTGCTCACCGAGCTTCGCCCATTGATCCGGATGCTCGCACAGCACCTGCACCGACGCGGCCAGTTGGTTTCGCGTCGTGTCCGTCCCCGCCATCAAGAAGCCAGCCACCAGCATGCGCAGTTCATCCAGATTGAGCCTGTCGCCCTCGCTTTCGGCGAGTATGAGCTCAGACAACAGATCATCAGTCAGATGCCTCCGGCGTACGGCGACCATGTCATCGACGTAGGCGTCCAGTTCGCTCCACGACCGCATGATCGCGGCTTCATCGAAGGTGACGTCGGGCTGAAAGTTGAAAGCCTTGAAGATTTGGTCGGTCCACTGTGCGAAAAGATGCCAGTCTTCCCGAGGCGCACCGATCAGCGCACACATGATCGGGGTGGGATAGGGCCGCGCGATGTCGGTCACCACGTCGCAACGACCGGCCTCTACTACTTGATCGATTAGCTCGTTCACCACCTCATGAATCGTGTCTTGTAAAGGTGACGTCGCGCGGGGAGTGAACGCCCTGGACACCAGCTTGCGTAAGCGAGTATGTGGCGGACCTTCGAGACCGAGAAGGCTGCTCATCAGCTTGTCGTATAGCGGACCTGATGTGACGCCCTGCGCTGCCAGCGTGAGGCCGGGTGGCAACCGAAACCTGCTGTCGCGCAGGATATCCCGAGCCAAATCGTAAGCCAGTATTTCCGGACCGAGAGGGCCAATGGCAATGGGCGCACGCGATTGCGCAGTTCGAACGTCTTCGAGAATGTCCTGCGGAGTGGCGGCAAAGTCGTAGCTGAACGTGGGAAGGCCAGCTTCGAAGACGCTGGGAGCGGCAGTGTTCACGTTCATCGCGATGTCTCAGCTTCCACTAGGCCCTCGTTGCGAGCGTTCCCGACATACTTTCTAGAAGCGTATGACCATCACCTCAAACTAGTCAATGAGTAGCATATTTATGCAGTTAGGACAATGCGCCGCCTATGGTGATCATACAATTCATGTGGATACGTCCGTATTGCAAGCAGCGGTTCTAGCGAAGGGATCTAGCCGCAAGACACCGCCGAAGCGAACACAGCACTGGATACGGACTAGCATTGATCGAGTCTGCGTGGTCCTTGAATTGACGAGCGTGTGAGCGTATCGACTAGTTCCCTGGGCACCAGGTGAAGTGGTTGAGCGGCGCGGGGGCGGGTTGGGCGTGGGCGGCTCCCGCGGCGAGGCCGACGCCGGCCACGGCGAGGCCGCCCGAAAGGAGCGCCCCGGCAACGGCTTTCTTCAGTGTCTGCATGACGGCAGGCTAACCACGCGCGCATGCGAAATCCCTGCGCCTACGGCCCCGGCCGCCGGCTGACGAACTCGCGGCGCACACCCGACCGCGGGTCGTCGAACTCGATGCGCTGCGCCAGCAACCGCAGCGGCGTGCTGAAGTCGTCGGGGGCCACGTCAATGATGTTGGGGTACAAGGGATCACCCTCGATCGGCACGCCGAGCGAGGCCATGTGCACCCGCAACTGATGCGTGCGTCCGGTGCGCGGCGTCAGCCGGTACACGCCGTCGGCCAACAACTCCACCAACGTCTCCGCGTTCGGCACACCGGGCTCGCAAGAGGCCTGTAAAACCCCGCGGCGCTTGATGATCCGGCTGCGCACCACCCGCGGCCACTCCAAAGAGGGGTCGACGGCGGCCCGCGCCAAATACGTCTTGCGAACCAATCCCCGGGAAAACAACGTCTGGTAGGCGCCGCGCACCTCCCGCCGGGTCGTGAAGAGCAGCACCCCGGCCGTGAGCCGGTCGAGCCGATGCGCCGGGCTCAGCTCGGGCAAATCGAGTTCGCGGCGCAGCCGCACCAGCGCGGTCTGCGCGACGTGGCGCCCCCTGGGCATGGTGGCCAAAAAGTGCGGCTTGTCGACGACGACGATGTCGCTGTCTTGATGCAGGACCGGGATGCCGAAGGGCACCGGCACCTCGTCGGGCAGCTCGCGATACAGGTAGACGAAAGAACCCGCCGGCAGCACCGTCGTCTCGCCAACCGGGGTGCCGTCGGTGTCGACAACCTCGCTGGCCGGCGCGCCGAACCGGGCGGTCAGCTCGGCCAGCACCGGGCCGCCGCGCAGCCGCACCCGTGCCGGGCCGAGCCCGTCGCGCACGGGAAGGGGCGGAGGCCTCACCGGAGACTCAACTGAGCGGCACCGGCTCGAGGATTTCGGCGCGCGCCTCGGGCGCGCTGGCCCGCAATTCGTCCGCCGACACGTCGTCGGGCTGGGCCTGCGACAGGATTTCGGCCTCCACCCGCGCCGTGTAATTGGCGACCTCGCGGTCGACGTCTGCGGCGGACCACCCCAGCACGGGCGCGACCACGTCGGCCACCTCGCGGGCGCAGTCGACGCCGCGGTGCGAGTACTCGATGGAGATGCGCATCCGGCGGGCCAGGACGTCCTCCAGATGCAGGGCCCCCTCGGTGGTGACGGCGTAGAGGGCCTCCACCCGCAGGTATCCCGGCGCCTCCTTGATCGGGCTGAGCAGGTCGGGGGTCTCGGCCGCCAGCTCCAGGACCTCGCCGATCAGCGAGCCGTAGCGGTCCAGCAGGTGGCGCACCCGGTACGGGTGCAGACCCTTCAGCGTGCCGACGTGCTCGACCTGGTTGACCAGCGCGAAGTACCCGTCGGCGCCCAGCAGGCTCACCTTCTCGGTGATCGACGGCGCCACCCGGGCCGGCACGAATTGGGCCGCGGCGTCGATCGCGTCGGCGGCCATCACCCGGTAGGTGGTGTACTTCCCGCCGGCGATCGCGACCAGCCCGGGCGCCGGCACGGCCACGGCGTGCTCGCGGGACAGCTTGGAGGTTTCCTCGCTCTCCCCCGCCAGCAACGGGCGCAGGCCGGCGTACACGCCGTCGATGTCGGCGTGCGTCAGCGGTGTGGCCAGCACGGTGTTGACGGTGCCCAGGATGTAGTCGATGTCGGCCTTGGTGGCCGCGGGGTGGGCCAGGTCGAGGTTCCAGTCGGTGTCGGTGGTGCCGATGATCCAGTGGCCGCCCCACGGTATGACGAACATCACCGACTTCTCGGTGCGCAGGATGATCGCGACGTCGCTGACGATGCGGTCCCGCGGCACCACGACGTGCACGCCCTTGGACGCGCGCACCTGAAACCGCCCGCGCTGCTTGGACAGCGCCTGGATCTCGTCGGTCCACACCCCGGTGGCGTTGACCACGACGTGGCCGCGGACCTCGGTGATCGCACCGTCCTCGGAGTCGCGAACCCGCACGCCGGTCACCCGATCGCCCTCGCGCAGCAGCGCGACCACCTGGGTGGACGACCGAACTACCGCGCCGTAGTGCGCCGCGGTGCGCGCGACCGTCATGGTGTGACGGGCGTCGTCGACGACGGTGTCGTAGTAGCGGATCCCGCCGATCAGCGACGTCCGCTTGAGGCCGGGGCTCAGTCGCAGGGCGCCCGCCCGGGTCAAATGCTTTTGCGCGGGAACGGATTTCGCGCCGCCCAGGCGGTCGTAGAGGAAGATGCCCGCCGCGGTGTAGGGGCGTTCCCAGACGCGATGGGTCAGCGGGAACAGGAAGGGCATCGGCTTGACCAGGTGCGGCGCCAGCTTGGTCAGCGACAGCTCCCGCTCGTACAGCGCCTCGCGGACCAGCCCGAATTCCAGCTGCTCGAGGTAACGCAGTCCGCCGTGGAACATCTTCGACGACCGGCTCGACGTGCCCGACGCGAAATCGCGCGCCTCCACCAGCGCCACCTTCAGCCCGCGCGTGGCGGCGTCCAGCGCGCACCCCGAGCCCACCACGCCGCCGCCGATGACCACCACGTCGAACTGCTCGGCGCCCAGCCGCTCCCAGGCCAGCGTGCGTTGCTGCGGTCCCAGCGCGTCGATCGGGTCGCTCACTGCGGGGGCTCCTGTCCGGTTACTCGTCGGTAGGCGTGCGGTTCCCAGGCTAAGCCCTAATCGAGATCGTCGTGGGCCATCAGCCGGCGCGCGGCCTCGGTGATCGAGCCGGACAGCGACGGGTAAACGGCCAGCGTCTGCGCCAGCTCGTTGACCGTGATGCGGTTCTGCACGGCCACGGCGATCGGCAGGATCAGCTCGGAGGCGATCGGCGCCACCACGACGCCGCCGATCACCACACCGGTGGACCGCCGGCAGAAGACCTTGACGAAGCCCTGCCGCAGGCCCGACATCTTGGCCCGCGCGTTGGTGCGCAGCGGCAGCATGATGGTCCGCGCCGACACCGAACCGTCGTCGATCATCGATTGCGGCACCCCGACCGCGGCGATCTCGGGCCGGGTGAACACCGTCGCGGCGACCGTGCGCAACCGGATCGGGCTGACGCCCTCCCCCAGCGCGTGATACATCGCGATCCGGCCCTGCATGGCGGCGACCGACGCCAACAGCAGCAGCCCGGTGCAGTCGCCGGCGGCATAGATGCCGGGCACCGAGGTGCGCGAAACCCGGTCGACGGTCAGGTAATTGCCCGGCCCCAGCTCGATGCCGACCCGCTCCAGGCCCAGGCCGCCGGTGTTGGGAACCGACCCGATGGTCATCAGGGCGTGGCTGCCCTCGACGGTGCGGCCGTCGGTCATGGTGACCAGCACCCCGGCGTCGGTGCGGGTGACCGACTCGGCGCGCGCGTTCTTGAACAGCTGCACCCCGCGCTCGGCGAACGACTCTTCCAGCACCAACGCGGCGTCGGCGTCCTCGTAGGGCAGCACCCGGTCCCGGCTGGCCGCCACCGACACGCGCACGCCCAGCTCGGTGTAGGCGTGCACGAATTCGGCGCCGGTCACCCCCGAGCCCACGACGATCAGGTGCTCGGGCAGCGCCTCTAGGTCGTAGAGCTGCCGCCAGGTCAGGATCCGTTCGCCGTCGGGCCGGGCGGTCGGCAGGATCCGCGGGCTGGCGCCGGTGGCGATCAGCACGACGTCGGCCTCGTGCTCGCTGGTAACGGGGCCGTCTGGCCCCAAACCGGAATGCGTGGCCTTGATGCGGTGCTTGGCCAGGCCGGGCGTGGGGTCGACGAGCTCGCCGCGGCCCGCGACCACCTCGACGCCCACGGCCAGCAGCTGCGCGGTGATGTCCGCCGACTGCTCGGTGGCCAGCCGTTTGACCCGGGCGTGGATCTGCGGCAACGAGATCTTGGCGTCCTCGAAGTCGATGTCGAAGCCCAGCCGCGGCGCCCGGCGCAGCTCGGTGCGCAGCCCGGTGGAGGCGATGAACGTCTTGGACGGCACGCAGTCGTCGAGCACGGCCGCCCCGCCGATGCCGTCGGAGTCGATGACGGTGACGTGAGTGGTGTCGGGATGGGAGGTCGCGGCGACGAGCGCGGCTTCGTATCCGGCCGGACCTCCCCCGAGGATGACGATGCGGGTCACCACGGCCCCTAACCTATCGGGGCGGCCGGGACCCCGCGAATCGCTCGGGTGAATACCGCGCGAGCAGGCGACGTCTAAGCTTTCCCCGTGCCGCTCTACGCCGCGTACGGGTCGAACATGGATCCCGAGCAGATGCTCAAGCGCGCGCCGCACTCGCCGATGGCCGGAACTGGCTGGTTACACGGGTGGCGGTTGACGTTCGGCGGCGAGGATATCGGCTGGGAAGGGGCCCTGGCGACGATCGTCGAGGACCCCCAGTCGAAGGTGTTCGTCGTGCTTTACGACATGACGCCGGCCGACGAGATCAACCTCGACCGCTGGGAGGGCTCCGAGTTCGGCGTCCACAAGAAGATCCGGTGCCGGGTGGAGCGCATCTCGTCGGACACCACCACCGACCCTGCGCTGGCGTGGCTGTACGTGCTGGACGCCTGGGAGGGCGGCCTGCCGTCGGCGCGCTACCTCGGCGTGATGGCCGACGCGGCCGAAATCGCCGGCGCGCCGGAGGATTACGTGCACGATCTGCGAACCCGCCCGGCGCACAACATCGGCCCGGGAACCAGCGGCTGACTCCCCTTCCGCCGAGCGCGCTCATATGCACGCCGACACGCCGTCGCGGCCGGCATTTTGGGGGCACTCACGCTGCCCGACTTAATCGAGCGTTGAGCCGACGCACAAGTTGTGCGGGTTGATACCTGACATCCTCGGCGATGATCGGCACTACCACCCAACTCAGGTCCTGCAAGGCCGCGGACCTTTTGCGGTCCCGTCGAAATGCGTCGGGCCCGCTGTGCCAGTCGACTCCGTCGTACTCGGCAGCCACCCGAAACTCGGGCCAGGCGAAGTCGAGCCGCCAGAGGCGGCCGGTCAGGTCGATGACTTCGTACTGCAGCACTGGCCGCGGTAGGCCGCCATCGATCATGACCAGCCGAGCCTCGCTCTCCATCGGCGACTCGGCCAGCGGCGAAGCCAGGGAAAGGAGTTCCCGGACGTTGACGACGCCCCGACGACCGGACTGCAACCCGATGGCCCGCGCCCGCTCGCCGCGGCTGCACATCCTGCTGCGCAGCGCGGCATCGAGGGTCGCGAGTGCGCTAGGCCGCCGCAGGCTGCGGGCAACTGCGATCGCCGTCCATGAGGGTGCCGTGGCCGGCCGACCCCGCATCACAGTCAGAGGTGCCCCTTCTCGACGGTGCACCACCAGACCGCGAGCCGAGCGCAAGCGCCGACCGCCGGGGTTAAGCACATGCAGATTCGAGGTGTCTTCGGTGTCGAATCCATAAGCGGCCGCTGCGGTGTGCATGCACGCCGCGACCGTCGTGCCGGCCAGCAGGTCCAGGCCCCGCAATCGCAACGCAGCGGTCACTTCGCCGCGGCCGTATATGCCATGCCAAACCTTCTGCAATGCACCGGATTTGAGACTTGCCTCTAGGTTCCGGCGGGTCGCGAAAGCTAACACCTGGGCAGTGGTAACCACCCCGCCCTGTGCGGCTAGCACACGGTCGAGCTCAGCATGCATGCCGGATATCGTCAGTCCTCCGCGACGACCACGCCAGTCACTTGCCGAGCGTCCTCAAAATGCCGGCCTGGACGGCGTGTCGGCGTACAAATGAGCGCGCTCGCGGCCCTAGAACAGGGCCGCCTGCTCGACGATGTTGACCATCACGCGCAGCCCGATCGCCAGGGCCCGCTCGTCGAGGTCGAAGGTCGGCTGGTGCAGGTCCAGCTGCAGCCCCTCGCCCGACCACACCCCGAGCCGCGCCATCGCGCCGGGAATCTCCTCGAGATACCAGGAGAAATCCTCACCGCCGCCGGACTGCCGGGTGTCGGCCAGCGCGTCGGGGCCGACGGCCTCGATCGCGTGGGTCAGGATCCGCGTCGAGACGTCCTCGTTGACCACCGGCGGCACGCCGCGCCGGTATTGCAGCGTGTGCTCGATCGCCAGCGGGGACAGCAGCGCGGACACGGTCTCGCGGATGACCTCCTCGAGCGCGATCCAGGTCTGGCGGCTCGCGGTGCGCACGGTGCCGGCCAGCACGCCGGTCTGCGGAATCGCGTTGGGGGCCACGCCCGCGTTGACCGCGCCCCACACCAGCACCGTGCTGTTGCGCGGGTCGATGCGGCGCGACAGCACCCCCGGCAGCCCGGTGATCAGCGTGCCGAGGCCGTAGACCAGGTCGGCGGTCAGGTGCGGCCGCGACGTGTGCCCGCCGGGCGAGTACAGCGTGATCTCCATCTGGTCGGCCGCCGAGGTGATCGGGCCCTGCCGGACCGCGATCTTGCCGACCTCGAGGCGGGGATCGCAGTGCAGGGCGAAGATTCGCGACACCCCGGTCAGCGCCCCGCCGGCGATGGCATCGATCGCCCCGCCGGGCATCAACTCCTCGGCGGCCTGGAAGATCAGGCGCACCCCGACGGGCAGCTCCGGCACGGAACCCAGCGCCAGCGCCGTGCCCAGCAGGATCGCGGTGTGCGCGTCGTGCCCGCAGGCGTGCGCGACGTTGGGCATCGTCGAGGCGTATGGCGCGCCGGTCAGCTCGGCCATCGGCAGCGCGTCCATGTCGGCCCGCAGCGCGATCCTCGGCTCGTGCTCGGGACCCATGTCGCAGATCAGCCCCGTCCCGGGCAACAGCTTCGGCTTCAGCCCCGCATCGGCCAGCCGCTCGGCGACGAACTGGGTGGTGGCGAACTCCTGCCGGCCCAGCTCCGGGTAGCGATGGATGTGCCGGCGCCATTCCACCAGGTCGCCGTGGTGGGCGGCCAACCACGATTCGGCGGTGTCGACGAGGCTCATGCGCGCGCCCCGCCGGGTCGGCGCTGCTGCGCGGCCAGCACCCGGTCGCGCTGCTCGGGGGCCTGCGCGAGGTGAACCACCGTGCGCGCCAACATGATCGCGCCCTCGACCACCGCGCGGTCGGCGCTGGGGCCGGCGGCGGCCGCCGCGAAGGCGCGCTGGTGCACGGTGGCGCCGCCGGCGTCGACGCCGACGATCGGATGGATGCCCGGCAGCACCTGCGTCACGTTGCCCATGTCGGTGCTGCCCATCGGCAGCGACGCCTCCACCTCGCGGGCCACCGGCTCACGCCCCAGCCGGAGCATCTCGTCACGGAAGACGTCGGCCAGCCATTCGTCGGGCTTGAGCTCGTCGTACGCGGGCGCCGGGTTGTCGATCTCGTATTCGCAGCCGGTGGCGAGCGCGCCCGCGGCGAAGCACGCGTACATCCTGCCCTCCAGCTGTCTCAGCGATTCCGATTCGAGCGCTCGCATCGCATACTGCAGCGCCGCGTGCCCGGGGATGACGTTGACCGCCTGACCGCCGTCGGTGACGATCCCGTGCACCAGCTGGCCCGGCGCCAGTTGCTGCCGCAACAGCCCGACGGCCACCTGCGCGACGGTCACGGCGTCGGCGGCGTTGATCCCCTGATGCGGCGCGACGGCAGCATGGGATTCCTTGCCACGGTAGTGCACGGTCGCTTCCGACAGCGCCAGCGAGCGGGCCGCGGCGATGTCGGCGGGTCCCGGGTGCAGCATCACCGCCGCGGCGACGTCGTCGAACACGCCCGCCCGCAGCAACAGCGCCTTGCCGCCGCCGGCCTCCTCGGCGGGGGTGCCGATCAGCGCCACCCGCAGGCCCAGGTCGTCGGCCACCTCGGCCAGCGCCAGCGCGGTGCCCACCGCCGACGCCGCGATGATGTTGTGCCCGCACGCGTGGCCGATCTCGGGCAGGGCGTCGTACTCGGCGCACACCCCGACGGTCAGTGGTCCGCTGCCGAAGTCGGCGCGGAAGGCCGTGCCCAAACCGCCCGCGGACGCGGTGATCTCGAAACCGCGCTCGGCGACCAGCGCCTGCGCCTTGGCGCAGCTGCGATGCTCGGCGAACGCGAGCTCAGGCTCGGCGTGGATGGCGTGGGACAGCTCGACGAGGTCGGCACCGCGTCGCCGCACGACGTCCTCGACGCGACCTAACGGGTGGTCCAACGAGGGAGCGGGCACCATCGCAGTATCTCACCGCCGCGGTCGCGCCCCGGTACCAAACCGTTTAACTAGCTATCCCGCGTCCAACTGGACTTAAAGTATGTAATTCTGCTATCTATGTGACATGAGTTTTTTAGTCTTGCCGCCTGAGATCAACTCGTTGCGAATGTTCGTCGGCGCGGGGTCGGCACCGATGCTAGAGGCCGCAGCGGCCTGGGACGGCCTGGCCGCCGAGCTCGCGTCGGCGGCGTCGTCGTTCGCGTCCGTGACCTCCGGGCTGACTGCACAGGCGTGGCAGGGCCCGGCGTCGGCGGCGATGATGGCGGCGGCCACCCCGTACGCCGGCTTCCTCAGCGCGGCCGCCGCCCACGCCGAAAACGCGTCGGCGCAGGCCCAAGCCGTCGCCGCGGTGTTCGAGTCCTCGCTGGCGGCCACGGTGCACCCCACGATGGTGGCTTCCAACCGCACCGACCTGGTGTCCCTGGTGATCTCGAACCTGTTCGGCCAGAACGCCCCCGCGATCGCGGCCACCGAGGCCGAGTACGAGCAGATGTGGGCCCAGGACGTGGCCGCGATGGTCGACTATCACGCCGGCGCGTCCGCCGCGGCGACCCAGCTGGCGTCGTCCGGTCCCCTGGACTTCATCGAACAAAACATCTTCGCGCCGCTGGAAGCCTTGCCCGGCATCAACTTCGGGGGCATCGGCAACGCGCATTTGCTGACCCTCGGCATCGGGAACGGGCAATCGTGGAACCTGGGCAGCGGCAACCTGGGCGAGCTCAACCTGGGCAGCGGCAACCTGGGCAACGTCAACCTGGGCAGCGGCAATTTCGGCCACTGGGACCTGGGCAGCGGCAACATCGGCAGCTTCAACCTGGGCAGCGGCAACCTCGGCAGCTTCAACGCGGGCTTCGGCAACCTCGGCAGCTACAACCTGGGCTTCGGCAACAACGGCAGCAACAACTTGGGCCTCGGCAACGTGGGCTCGCTGAACTTCGGTTTCGGCAACACCGGCACCGGAAACATCGGCATCGGGCTCACGGGCGACCACCAGATCGGTTTCGGCGGCCTGAATTCCGGCCTCGGCAACATCGGGTTCGGCAACTCCGGCACCAACAACATCGGCCTCTTCAACTCGGGCAACGGCAACATCGGTATCGGCAACTCGGGCCAATTCAACTGGGGCCTGGGCAATTCGGGCGCCCTGAGCGCGGGGCTGTTCAACTCGGGATCGAGCGACACGGGATTCTTCAACTCGGGTGACTACGCCACCGGCGGCTTTAACGCGGGCAACTACAACACCGGTTTCTTCAACTCGGGCAGCACCAACACGGGGCTGTTCAACTCCGGCGACCTGAACACCGGCGTAGGCAACCTGTTCACCGGCTCCGGCACCAGTTCGGGCTTCGGCAACTCCGGCACGGGAAGCTCCGGGTTCAACAACACCGGCGACTTCGCCTCCGGCATCGGCAACACCGGCGACTACGTCTCCGGGTTCTTCCACGCGGGCGCCATCACCGGCAGCGTGAACGGGGCGTCGGCGGCCTTCACCGCGGGCATCACCGGCCTGCGCAACATCTTCGCGGGCCTGTAGCGGCGCGGGCCGGTCGCCAAGCTCGGGCGATTTACACCAGCCCGGCGATGAACGCCGCCGCTTGGCCGGGGAAGGGCGGCGCCTCGTAGACGTGGTGGGCGTCGCGGTCGCGGCCGCCGACGACGCAGACCGGATCGCCGTCGCTGCACAGGTCGATGGCGCGACCGGCCCACGCACCCGTCGACGACAGGGGCGTGTTGAACCGGTTGCCGGGATTGCCGAACACCGCGACCGCCCGCACCCGGTCGGCCAGCGCGGGATCCAGCGCGGGCGCCGACCCGAAGTCGCCGATGCGCTGCCCGAGGGGCGGCACGCCCGCCAGCATCGACACCGCGGCGGCGCCCTGCGAGAAGCCACCGAGCACCAGCCGCGTCGCCGGGCACTGGTCGACCATCGCGGCGATGTGGTCGCGCGCGTCGTTGGCGGCGTCGGCGGTGGTCAGGAAGTTGTAGCTGGCCGGATAGTTCACCGGGTACGCGTCGACGCCGCGCGCCCCGAGCGAGGACTGCAGCGCGGCGAACAGCGCATCGCCCACCGCGCCCAGGCCGGGCGGCTCGGCGGTGCCGCGGGCGAAGATGAGCTGGACAGCGGGACACGGGTCGGCCGCCGCCACCGGCGCGCGGCCGCACGCGATCGCGGCCACCGACACCGCAACGGCAACCACCAGAGGAAAATTCGACCACCGCGCACGACGCATACGGCAGATCCTGACACATGCGGGGCTAAGCTCGCCGACTGTGGCCGCACCCCTGCCCGATCCCGACGAGCTCGCGCGGCGGGCCGCGCGGGCGATCGCCGAGCGCACCGGGACCGCCGAGCACGACGTCGCCATCGTCCTGGGCTCGGGATGGCGGCCGGCGGTGGCGGCGCTGGGCCCCGCGACCGTCACGCTCGCTCAGGCCGACCTGCCCGGGTTCGCGCCGCCCACCGCCGTCGGACACACCGGTGAGCTGTTGTCGGTGCGCATCGGCGCGCATCGGGTGCTGGTGCTGGTCGGTCGCGTGCACGCCTACGAGGGACACCACCTGCGCCACGTCGTGCACGCGGTGCGCGCGGCGTGCGCGGCGGGCGTGCGCACCGTCGTGCTCACCAACGCGGCCGGCGCGCTGCGCCCCGAGCTGGCGGTCGGCGAGCCGGTGCTGATCAGCGACCACCTGAACCTCACGGCGCGCTCACCGCTGGTCGGCCCGCAGTTCGTGGACATGACCGACGCCTACTCGCCGCGGCTGCGTGAGCTGGCCCGCCTTGCCGACCCGGGGCTGACCGAGGGCGTCTACGCCGGCCTGCCCGGGCCGAACTACGAGACGCCCGCGGAGATCCGGGCGCTGCGGGCGCTGGGCGCCGACCTGGTCGGCATGTCGACGGTGCACGAGACGATCGCGGCCCGCGCGGCCGGCGCCGAGGTGCTGGGGGTGTCGCTGGTGACCAACCTGGCCGCCGGGCTCTCGGGAGAGCCGTTGAGCCACGCCGAGGTGCTGGCCGCCGGGACCGAATCGGCCAGCAGGATGGGCGCGCTCTTGGCCGACGTGGTGGCCCGGCTGTGACGACGTGACGCCGGCGCGCCCGCTGCGGTTCGGCACCGCCGGGTTGCGCGGGCCGGTGCGAGACGGGCCCGACGCGATGAACGTCGCGGTGGTGTCGCGCGCGACGTGGGCGGTGGCGCAGGTGCTGGGCGAACCGGGGCTGGTGGTCGTCGGCCGCGACGCCCGGCACGGCTCCGCGGCGTTCGCCACCGTGACGGCCGAAGTGCTTGCCGCCGAGGGCTTTTCGGTGCTGCTCCTGCCGGGACCGGTGCCGACACCCGTCGTCGCGTTCGCGGTCCGCCACACCGGCGCGGCCGCGGGGGTGCAGATCACCGCGTCGCACAACCCGCCGGGCGACAACGGCTACAAGGTGTACTGGCAGGACGGCATCCAGATCGTCTCCCCCACCGACCGCCGGGTCGAGGCCGCGATGGCCGCCGCTCCCCCGGCCGACCGGATCGCCAGGACGCCCGTCGCACCCGCCGAGACCGACCTCGTCGAGCGTTACCTCGAGCGCGCGGCGGCGGTGCGCCGCGGCGCCGGGTCGGTGCGGGTGGCGCTGACACCGCTGCACGGCGTGGGCGGCGCGGTGGCCGTGGCGGCGCTGCACCGCGCGGGATTCGACCAGGTGCACACCGTCGGGGCCCAGTTCGCGCCGGATCCCGACTTTCCCACCGTCGCCTTCCCCAACCCGGAGGAACCCGGCGCCACCGACGCGCTGCTCGCGCTGGCCGAGGAAACCCGCGCCGACGTCGCGATCGCGCTGGATCCCGACGCCGACCGGTGCGCCGTCGGCATCCCGACCCCCGCGGGCTGGCGGATGCTGTCCGGCGACGAAACAGGTTGGCTGCTGGGCGATTACATCCTGTCCCACGACAAATCCGGCGCGGCGGTGGTGGCCAGCACCGTGGTGTCGTCGCGGATGCTGGCGGCGATCGCCGCCGAACACGGCGCCACCCACGTCGAGACCCTCACCGGCTTCAAGTGGCTGGCGCGCGCCGATTCCGGCGTGCCGGGGGGCAGGCTGGTCTACGCCTACGAGGAGGCGATCGGCCACTGCGTCGACCCGGACGCCGTGCGCGACAAGGACGGCATCAGCGCCGCGGTGCTGGTGTGCGACCTGGTGGCCGCGCTGCGGGCCCAGGGTCGTTCGGTGCCCGACGCGCTCGACGACCTGGCCCGCCGCCACGGCGTGCACGACGTCGCCGCGGTGTCGCGAGGCGTCGCCGACGCCGACGAGGCCGCCGAACTGATGCGGCGGCTGCGGGCGGCCCCGCCGGGCCGGCTGGCCGGTTTCCCCGCGAGCACCACCGACATCGGCGACGCGCTGATCTTCACCGGCGGCGACGGCGAAACGTCGGCGCGGGTGGTGGTGCGGCCGTCGGGCACCGAACCGAAGTTGAAGTGCTACTTGGAGATTCGCTGCGCGCCGACCGGCGAGCTGCGGTCCGCCCGGGAGCGCGCCCGGGCCGTGCGCGACGCGCTGGCTTCCGAGGTGCGGGCCTGGTGAGCCGCTAGCGCGGCCCGAACTGGCGATCGCCCGCATCGCCGAGGCCGGGGACGATGTAGGCGATCTCGTTGAGCCCGTCGTCGACGGCGACCGTGAACAGCCGCGCGTCCGGCGCCGCTTCCTCAAGCGCCGCAACGCCTTCCGGCGCGGCGACCGCGCACAGCACCGTGATGCCCGACGCGCCGCGCCGCTGCAGCAGGCCGATCGTGTGGCACATCGACCCGCCGGTGGCCAGCATCGGATCGAGGACGATCACCGGCACGCCGGACAGGTCGTCGGGCAGCGACTCGAGATATCCTGTCGCGCAATGGGTTTCCTCGTCGCGGGCCATGCCGACGAAGCCCACCCGCGCCTCCGGCAGCAGCTCCAGGGCGCGCTCGAGCATGCCCAGGCCCGCGCGCAGCACCGGCACCAGCAGGGGCGGGTGGGCCAGGCGCACCCCGAGCGTCTCGGCCAGCGGCGTACGGATTGGAAAGGTCTCGCGGGCGGCGTCGCGCGTGGCCTCGTAGACCAGCATCGCGGTCAGCTCCCGCAGGCCGGCCCGGAAGTGGGCGTTGTCGGTGCGTTCGTCGCGCAGCGCCGTCAGCCGCGACAGGGCCAGCGGGTGATCAATGACGCGCACGTCCACGGCATTTGACCCTATATAACGATTGCGACTAGCAACGCCGACACGCTCGCGTTGCCGCCCTCGGGCGGGCGGATCCGCCCATATACTCCCGGCGTGCTGAGCACAATCAGAAGCCTGGCCGGCACGGCCGCGTTGGTCGGACTGGCGATTGTCCCGTCGGCGCCCCGGGTGGAGCTCGCGGCCGCCGCGCTCCCGCAGCCCGCGCACGTGGTGATCGTGGTGGAGGAGAACCGCTCCGCGACCAACATCATCGGCAACAAGTCGGCGCCGTTCATCAACGCGCTGGCCGCGGGCGGGGCGAACATGGTGCAGTCGTTCGCCGAGGCGCATCCCAGCGAGCCCAACTACCTGGCGCTGTTCGCCGGCAGCACCCTCGGGGTGACCAAGGACTCGTGCCCGGTCGACGGCGGCGCCACCCCCAACCTGGGCTCCGAATTGCTGGCCGCCGGCTACACGTTCGTCGGCTACGCCGAAGGGCTGCCCGCGCCGGGGTCCACCGTGTGCAGCGCCGGCAAGTACGCGCGAAAGCACGTGCCGTGGGCCAACTTCACCAATGTGCCGCCCGCCAACTCGCTGCCGTTCTCGGCATTCCCGATGGGCAACTACGCCGGCCTGCCGACCGTGTCGTTCGTCATTCCCAACAACGACGACAACATGCACGACGGCTCGATCGCGCAGGCCGACGCCTGGCTGAGCCGCGAGCTGTCGGGCTACGCCAACTGGGCGGCGGCCAACAACAGCCTGCTGATCGTGACGTGGGACGAGGACGACGGCGGCCCGCGCAACCAGATCCCGACGGTGATCTACGGCGGGCACGTGCAGCCCGGCAACTACGCCGAGCAGATCAACCACTACAGCGTGCTTTCCACGCTGGAGCAGATGTACGGGCTGCCCAAAACCGGTTACGCGGCCGGTGCCGCGCCGATCGCGACGATCTGGGCGGGCTAGCCCGGGGCCGGGCGCCCGCGCCGCCCGTCGCTATTGTGTGCCGCATGGCTGCTGACCTCGTGCCGATCCGCCTGAGCCTGTCCGCCGGTGACCGTTACACGGTGTGGGCGCCGCGCTGGCGCGACGCCGGGGACGAGTGGGAGGCGTTCCTCGGCAAGGACGAGGACCTGTACGCGTTCTCCTCGGTCGCCGACCTGGTCGCGTTCGTGCGCTCGGGCGCCGACAACGATCTGGCGGACCACCCGGGCTGGCAGGACCTGACGTCGGCGCACGCGCACGACTTCGAGCCCGGCGCGGACCGCCAGTTCGACCTGGTCGTGGTCGAGGAGCTGGTGTCGGAGAAGCCCACCGAGGAGTCGGTGAGCGCGCTGGCCGGGGCGCTGGCGATCGTGTCGTCGATCGGATCGGTGTGCGAGCTGGCGGCGGTGTCGAAGTTCTTCAACGGCAACCCGAACCTGGGCACGGTGGCCGGCGGCATCGACACGTTCACCGGCAAGGCGGGCCAGAAGCGCTGGAACGCGATCGCCGAGGTGATCGGCCGCAGCTGGGACGACGTGCTGGGCGCGATCGAGGAGATCATCAGCACCCCCGAGGTCGACGAGGACGCGTCCGAAAAGGCCGCCGAGGAGCTGGAAGAGGAGCGCGAGGAGCCCGCGGAAGAAGATGCGGAGGCCAAAGAAGAAGCCGACGAGGCCGACGAGGACGAGGACGAGGACGAAGACGCCGGGGACGACGAAGACACCGAGGATGACGAGGCCGAGGAGCAGGCGCGCGCGCCCGGCGACACCGTCGTGCTGGGTGGCGCCGAGGATTTCTGGGTGCAGGTCGGCATCGATCCGATCCGGATCATCACCAGCTCCGGCACGTTCTACACCCTGCGCTGCTACCTGGACGACCGCCCGATCTTCCTGGGCCGCAACGGCCGGATCAGCGTGTTCAGCTCGGAGCGGGCGCTGGCCCGCTACCTCGCCGACGAACACGACCACGACCTGTCCGACCTGAGCACCTACGACGACATCCGCACCGCCGCGACGGACGGCTCGCTGGCGGTGGACATCACCGACGAGAACATCTACGTGCTGAGCGGGCTGGCCGACGACTTCGCCGACGGGCCCGACGCCGTGGATCGCGACCAGCTCGACCTGGCCGTCGAGCTGCTCCGCGACATCGGCGACTACTCCGAGGAGAGCACGGTGGACAAGGCGCTGGACACCGGCCGGCCGCTCGGCAAGCTGGTGGGCCACGTGCTGGAGCCGGAGTCGGTCGCCAAGCCCACACCCCCGTACGCCGCAGCCGTGCGCGAGTGGGAGAAGTTGGAGCAATTCGTCGACGGGCGGCTCAGGCGGGAATAGGGCGAGAGTAGCGGCCGCGTTTGACGGGCCACCCAGACTGCTCTTTACTGGCGCAGGTGTCGCTTCCCGGCGTCGGCCCGTTGCCCCTGTACGGATTCCAGCGTCCGGGCATGCTCCTGTTCGGGTTGATCCCGCTGGCGCTGCTTGCCGTCTACGTCGTGGTGCAGGCCCGGCGCCGGCAGCGGCTGCGCCGGTACACCGAGGCCGAGGTGCCCCAGTCGTGGTGGCGGCACCTTCCCATCGCGGTGTCGCTGCTGTCCCTGTTCCTGCTGACCGTCGCCCTGGCCACCCCCACGCACGACATGCGCATCCCCCGCAACCGCGCCTGCGTCGTGCTGATCATCGACATGTCCAACTCGATGCGCGCCACCGACGTCGAACCGAACCGGCTCAAGGCGGCCGAGCAGGCGGCCAGCCAGTTCGCCAGCCAGCTGACGCCGGGCATCAACCTCGGGCTGGTCGGGTTCGCAGGGACGCCCTACCTACTGGTGCCCCCGACCCCGCAACACGAGGCGACGCTCGAGGCGCTGAAGAAGCTCGAATTCGCCGACGGGACGGCGACCGGGGAGGCGATCTTCACCGCGCTGCACGCGGTCGGCGCCGCGGCCATCACGGGCGGGGACACCCCACCGCCGGCGCGCATCGTGCTCCTGTCCGACGGCGGCGAGAACAAGCCGACCGACCCGAGCGACCCGCACGACGGCGCCTTCACCGCGGCCCGGCTGGCCAAGGACCAGGGCGTGCCCATCTCGACCATCTCATTCGGCACGAAGGGCGGCGAGATCGAGATGGACGGGCAGCGCGTCGCCGTCCCCGTGTCCACCGACCAGATGCGCAAGATCGCCCAGCTCTCCGGTGGCCAGTCCTACACCGCCACCAACATCAACGAGCTGAACAAGAGCTACAACGCCATCGAAAACGACATCGGGTTCCGCACGGTGCCCGGACCCGGCAGCGCCGGCTGGCTGCGCCTGGGCGTCGTCGTCGCGCTGATCGCCGCGGCGCTGGCCCTGGTGATCAACCGGCGCCTGCCGGTCTGACCGCTCAGGCGGGCAGTCGCCGGTTCAGGAACTCACCCGCCAGCACGGCGCCGGCCAGGAGCACCGCGCCGAGCAGCATCCAGGCGAGGCTGGCGTCGCCCTTGACCGTCTGATAGCCGATCTGGCGCTGCAGCGTCGAGTAGACGCTCTCGAGCGATTCCAGGCTGTCCGCGTGGAACGCCTGGCCGTCGGTGATCTTGGTGATCTCCTGCAGCGTCTGGTCGTCGACGGGGACCGGGATGGTGGCGCCCTCGTACTCGACGGTGCCGTAGGGCGTGCCGAAGGAGATCGTCGAGATCTGCACCTCCTCGGCCTTGGCGGCCCGCGCGGCGGTGAACGCCCCCTGCGGGGCGTTGGGGTCCAGCGGCACGTTTTCGGCGCCGTCGGATTCCAGGACGATGCGTGCGGGGGGCGGCCCTTCGCCGCCGCCCAGCACCGAGCCGACCGTGGCGATCGCCTGCAGCGCCGTGAAGAGGCCTTCGCCCGTCGCCGTTTTCGGCGCCGGCTTCAACCCGTCGATCGCCGCCTTCACCGCGGCGCGGTTCGTCGTCGGGGAGACCAGCAGGGAGGCGTTGGCGGCGAATTCGACCAGGCCCAGGTTGATGGCCGGCGTCAGCTCATCGGCGAACTTCTTGCCGGCCTCCTGCGCGGCGGCCAGCCGGTTGGGGGCGACGTCGGTGGACGCCATGGATTCCGAGACGTCGATGACCAGCACCACGACCGCGCGGTTGAGCGGGATCCGGATGTCCGACGTCGGCCCGGCCATGGCGGTGGTCAGCAGCGCCAGCGACGCGGCGAGCAGGATCGTCGGCACGTGCCGCCACCGGCCGGAGCGCAGCGGCGCCACCCGCTCCAGCACCTCCATGTTGGCGAATCGCAGCACCCGGCGGCGCCGGGCGAACTGCACCACCACGTAGATCCCGATCAGCAGCGCCACGACCAGCAAGAACAGGAAGAACCAGGCGTTCTGGAAGCCCGTGAGCGACACGGGTCCCAGCAGCGGCAGCTTCATGTCCAGCCACCCTATTCGTCAAACGACGAGCCTGCATGGGCCGCCCGGTCAGGGCCGCTGGGGCGCGACCGTGGTTCCGTACAGGCAATCGTGAAGTTCCTGGCTGCCCGGGGCGAAGTCGAATCCGCAGTTGCACTCGCGGGCGTCCCGGGGAGGAAGCGAGTCGCAATACGGGGTGCCCGCCGAGGCCGACGGCGCGCTCCACAGCAGACCGGCGGCCAGGGCCGCCGCCGCCGCGCCGACCGCGGCCCGCGCCGCTTTCGGTTTCATGTTCAGTCCTTTTCGGTACGACGTCATGGACAACTCATATCAGTGTCGAGCGCAACGCGCAGCGCAGCGTTCGCGGGGACTTCGGACCCGATCGAGTTGTGTTACAAGCCCGGCGGTTCGGGGAACTCATGTCCGAGATGGCGCCCGCACGGGGCGCCGTAGAAGACAACAGGAGCTGCAAATGATCGGATCAATCATCCTGGCGATCATCGTGGGTGCTGTCATCGGTTTGGTGGCGCGTCTGGTCATGCCGGGCAAGCAGAACATCGGCATGATCATGACGGTCGTACTCGGTGCCGTCGGTGGCCTGATCGGCTCGGCGGTGGCCGCGCAGTTCGGATACCACAACGCCAACGGTGGGATCGCGTGGATTCCGTTCTTCGTGGGGGTCGGCGCCGCCGTCGTCCTGATCGCGATCTGGGAGGCCGTGACGGGCCGT
Source organism: Mycobacterium sp. NGS54 (assembly GCF_059812465.1). Lineage (NCBI taxonomy): Bacteria > Bacillati > Actinomycetota > Actinomycetes > Mycobacteriales > Mycobacteriaceae > Mycobacterium > Mycobacterium sp. NGS54. The sequence continues at coordinate 662,109 of NZ_JCALCS010000001.1, forward strand.
CGCAGCCACACCGGGCTGCCCCGCTAACCGGGGCTAGCCGATCAACACCGCGTAGCGCGGCTTGATCACCTCGTCGATGATCGCCAGCCGCTCGTCGAACGGGATGAAGGCCGACTTCATGGCGTTGATCGTGAACCGCTCCAGATCACTCCACCCATAACCGAAAGCCTCGATGAGCCTCGACATTTCGAGGCTCATCGAGGTGTCGCTCATCAGCCGGTTGTCGGTGTTGACGGTGACGCGGAAGCGGGTGCGGGCCAGCAGGTCGAACGGGTGCTCGGCGATGCTCTTGACCGCGCCGGTCTGCACGTTCGAGCTTGGGCACAGTTCCAGCGGAATTCGCTTGTCCCGCAAGATGGATGCCTGCTGGCCCAGCCGGACGCGGCCGTCCCCGAGGACCTCGATGTCGTCGACGATGCGCACCCCGTGGCCGAGCCGGTCGGCGCCGCAGAACGCGATCGCCTCGTGGATGGACGGCAGGCCGAACGCCTCACCGGCGTGAATCGTGAAGCGCGCGTTGTGGTCTCGCATGTACTCGAAGGCGTCCAGGTGACGGGTCGGCGGGTTGCCGGCCTCGGCGCCGGCGATGTCGAATCCCACCACACCCTTGTCCCGGAACCGGATCGCCAGCTCGGCGATCTCCCGGGACACCGCGGCGTGGCGCATCGCGGTGACCAGCAGCCGCACCTTGATGGGGCGCCCGGCCGCCGCGCAGGCCTTCTCGCCCGCGGCGAAACCTTCCAGCACGGCGTCGACGACCTCGTCGAAGGACAGCCCGCGGTCGATGTGCAGTTCGGGGGCGAATCGCACCTCGGCGTAGACCACCGAATCCTCGGCCAGGTCCTCCACGCATTCGTAGGCGACCCGGTACAGGGCATCGGGAGTCTGCATCACCGCCACGGTGTGCGAGAACGGTTCCAGGTAGCGCTCCAGGGAGCCGCTGTGCGACCGGGTGCGAAACCACTTCGCCAGCTCGTCGACGTCCGTGGCGGGCAGCCCGTCGTAGCCGGTCGCACCGGCGATGTCGATCACGGTCGACGGCCGCAGCCCACCGTCGAGGTGGTCGTGCAGCAGGGCCTTGGGCGCCTTCCTGATCTGGTTGAGGTCGATCACTGCGCGATCCGATCGATGATCAGCGGCCGGGAGGCCGGGGGCGTGTCGTCGACGCTGTAGCCGCCGGCCAGCTCGGCCATCGCGGCGTCGAAGCGCTCGGGGGTGTCGGTGTAGAGGGTGAACAGGGGCTCGCCGGCGGCGACCGGCTCCCGGGGCCGGCGGTGGATCCGGATTCCCGCGCCCAGCTGCACCGGATGGCCCGGACGGGCCCTGCCCGCGCCGAGCCGCCAACTCGCCAGCCCCACCGCCATCGCGTCGATATCGCCCATTGTGCCGCCCCGGTGAGCGGTGACGGTCTCGGAACATGAACCGATCGGCAACGGTACCGACAAGTCGCCGCCCTGGGCCGCGACCAGCCGGCGAAAGCGGTCCATCGCGGTGCCGTCGCGCAGCGTCCGGGCGGGATCGCGGTCGGCGACGCCGGCGAGGTCGAGCATCTCGGCGGCCAGCCGCAGCGTCAGCTCCACCACGTCGGGCGGCCCGCCGCCGGCCAGCACCTCCAGCGACTCGGCGACCTCGAGCGCGTTGCCGACGGTCGATCCGAGCGGGCGGTTCATGTCGGTCAGCAGCGCACGGGTGGGCACCCCGTGCGCCGCGCCCAGCTCCACCATGGTCCGCGCCAGCTCCCGGCTGGCCGCCTCCGAGCTCATCAGCGCCCCGGATCCGACCTTCACGTCGAGCACCAGCGCGCCGGCGCCCTCGGCCAGCTTCTTGCTCATCACCGAGCTGGCGATCAGCGGCAGCGACTCGACGGTGGCGGTGACGTCGCGCAGCGCGTACAGCTTGGCGTCGGCCGGGGCCAGCTCGCCGGCGGCGAAGATGGCGGCGCCCACGTCGCGAAGCTGCTCGCGCACCCGCCGGCCGGACAGCTGGGCGGTGAACCCGGCGATGGATTCCAGCTTGTCCAGGGTGCCGCCGGTGTGCCCGAGCCCGCGGCCCGACGCCTGCGGCACGGCCGCCCCGCAGGCGGCGACGACGGGCACCAACGGCAGGGTGATCTTGTCCCCGACGCCGCCGGTCGAGTGCTTGTCGACGGTCGGGACGCCCAGGTCGGCGAAGTCCAGCCGCTCGCCGGAGGCCAGCATGGCCGCCGTCCACCGGGCGATCTCGCCGCGGTCCATGCCGCGCCACACGATCGCCATCAGCAGCGCCGACATCTGCTCGTCGGCGACGCGGCCGTGGGTGTAGGCGTCGACGACCCAGTCGATGGCGGCGTCGGACAGCCGCCCGCCGTCGCGCTTGGTCCGGATCACCGTCGGCGCGTCGAACGGGGCGTCGAAGTCCCAGTCGCTCAAGGCCGTTCCCGCGGCAGGTCGGCGGCGAACGCGTCGGGCAGCAGCTCGCCGAGGCGGCGCGGCCCCGCCGGATGGTCGATCAGCATGTCGGGGCCGCCGTGCTCCAGCAGCAGCTGGCGGCATCGCCCGCACGGCATCAGGGTGGCCCCCCGGGCGTCCACGCACGCCAGCGCGACCAGCCGGCCGCCGCCGGTGGAGTGCAGGGCGCACACCACACCGCACTCGGCACAGAGACCAAGGCCATATGAGACGTTCTCCACATTGCACCCGGTGACCACGCGGCCGTCGTCGACCAGCGCGGCCGCCCCCACGGCGAACCGCGAGTAGGGCGCATAGGCCCCCGCCGCAGCGCCGATCGCCTTGTCGCGCAGCACATTCCAGTCGACGTCGGGCACACGCACCTCGCTCACCAAAGGGCCGACTTGCCAGCGTCACCCTACTCTGACACGACATTTCGCTTGGCGACTGTTCGGCACGACCCGCCGGCTGGCAGGGTTAGGCTGAACCCCCGGCTGACTGTTCGGAGAAGGCGGGTGAGGACATGGTGAGCACTGCCGCCGCGCGCAAGCGGCGACCACCCCGGACCCTGTATCGGGGCGACCCGGGCATGTGGGCGTGGGTGCTGCACCGCATCAGCGGCGCGACCATCTTCTTCTTCCTGTTCGTCCACGTGCTGGACGCCGCGATGCTGCGGGTGAGCCCACAGACCTACAACGCGGTGGTGGGCGACTACAAGACCCCCATCGTCAGCCTGATGGAATACGGCCTGATCGCCGCAGTGCTGTTCCACGGCCTGAACGGGATCCGGGTCATCCTGATCGACTTCTGGTCGCAGGGCCCGCGCCATCAGCGGCTGATGTTCCTGATCGTCGTCATCGTCTTCTTGCTGCTGATGGTTCCCGCCGGCGTGGTGACCGGCATCCACGTCGCCGAGCACCTGCGATGAGCAGCCCGGACCTTCAGCTCGGGCGCGGCCAGACCGCGCCGGTCAAGCAGCGCTTCTACGACCGCCCCGCCAGCCTGGACAATCCCCGCTCCCCGCGCCGGCGCGCCGGCATCCCGAACTTCGAGAAGTTCGCGTGGCTGTTCATGCGGTTCTCCGGGATCGCGCTGGTGTTCCTGGCGATCGGGCACCTGTTCATCATGCTGATGTGGGACGACGGCGTGTACCGCATCGACTTCAACTACGTGGCGCAGCGCTGGCACTCGCCGTTCTGGCAGATGTGGGACATGGCGCTGTTGTGGCTGGCGCAGCTGCACGGCGGCAACGGGCTGCGCACCATCATCGACGACTACAGCCGCAAGAACTCCACCCGGTTCTGGCTCAACAGCCTGCTGCTGTTGTCGATGGGGTTCACGTTGGTGCTGGGTACCTACGTGCTGGTGACCTTCGACCCGAACATCTCGTGAGAGGCCGGAGAGGGGAGCCGTGATCCAGCAACACCGATACGACGTGGTGATCGTCGGCGCGGGCGGTGCCGGGATGCGCGCCGCCGTCGAGGCCGGGCCGCGGGTGCGAACCGCGGTGCTGACCAAGCTCTACCCCACCCGCAGCCACACCGGCGCCGCCCAGGGCGGCATGTGCGCGGCGCTGGCCAACGTCGAGGACGACAACTGGGAGTGGCACACGTTCGACACCGTCAAGGGCGGCGACTACCTCGCCGACCAGGACGCCGTCGAGATCATGTGCAAGGAAGCCATCGACGCGGTGCTCGATCTGGAGAAGATGGGGATGCCGTTCAACCGCACCCCCGAGGGCCGCATCGACCAGCGCCGCTTCGGCGGGCACACCCGCGACCACGGCAAGGCGCCGGTGCGCCGGGCCTGCTACGCCGCCGACCGCACCGGCCACATGATCCTGCAGACGCTGTACCAGAACTGCGTCAAGCACGACGTGCAGTTCTTCAACGAGTTCTACGCGCTGGACCTGGTGCTCACCCAGACCCCGAGCGGCCCGGTGGCGACCGGCGTGGTCGCCTACGAGTTGGCGACCGGCGAGATCCACGTCTTCCACGCCAAGGCCGTCGTGATCGCGACCGGCGGCTCGGGCCGCATGTACAAGACGACCTCCAACGCGCACACCCTGACCGGCGACGGCATCGGCATCGTGTTCCGCAAGGGACTTCCCTTGGAGGACATGGAGTTTCACCAGTTCCACCCGACCGGCCTGGCCGGCCTGGGCATCCTGATCTCCGAGGCCGTGCGCGGCGAGGGCGGCCGGCTGCTCAACGCGGACGGCGAGCGGTTCATGGAGCGCTACGCCCCGACGATCGTCGACCTGGCGCCACGCGACATCGTCGCGCGCTCGATGGTGCTCGAGGTGCTGGGTGGCCGCGGTGCGGGCCCCAACAAGGACTACGTGTACATCGATGTCCGCCACCTCGGCGAGGACGTGCTGGAGGCCAAGCTGCCCGACATCACCGAGTTCGCCCGGACCTATCTGGGCGTGGACCCGGTGCACGAACTCGTCCCGGTCTACCCGACGTGTCACTACGTGATGGGCGGCATCCCGACGACCGTCACCGGACAGGTGTTGCGGGACAACACCTCCACCGTCCCGGGCCTGTACGCTGCCGGCGAGTGCGCGTGCGTGTCGGTGCACGGCGCCAACCGGCTGGGCACCAATTCGCTGCTGGACATCAACGTCTTCGGCCGCCGGGCCGGCATCGCTGCGGCTTCGTATGCGCGGGGCCACGACTTCGTCGACATGCCGGCCGAGCCGGAGGCGATGGTCGTCGGGTGGGTGGCCGACATCCTCTCCGAGCAAGGCAACGAGCGCGTCGCCGACATCCGTGGCGCCCTGCAGCAGTCGATGGACAACAACGCCGCGGTGTTCCGCACCGAGGAGACGCTCAAGCAGGCGCTCACCGACATCCACGCCCTTAAGGAGCGTTACTCGCGAATCACCGTGCACGACAAGGGAAAGCGCTACAACAGCGACCTGCTGGAGGCCATCGAGCTGGGCTTCCTCCTGGAGCTGGCCGAGGTCACCGTGGTGGGCGCGCTGAACCGCAAGGAGTCGCGCGGGGGCCACGCCCGCGAGGACTACCCGAACCGCGACGACGTCAACTACATGCGCCACACCATGGCCTACAAGCAGGGCACCGACCTGCTGAGCGATATCGCGCTGGACTTCAAGCCCGTGGTGCAGACCCGCTACGAACCCAAGGAACGGAAGTACTGATGACGGCCGAAACGCAGGACCCGCCATTGCCGCCGATCCCCGAGGGCGCGGTGATGGTGACCGTGAAGATCGCCCGGTTCAACCCCGACCAGCCCGACGCCTTCGCGAAAACCGGTGGCTGGCAAAGCTTTCGGGTGCCCTGCCTGCCCAGCGACCGGATGCTCAACCTGCTGATCTACATCAAGAGCTACCTGGACGGGACGCTGACGTTCCGGCGGTCCTGCGCGCACGGCGTGTGCGGCTCCGACGCCATGCGCATCAACGGCGTCAACCGCCTGGCCTGCAAGGTGCTGATGCGCGACCTGCTGCCGAAGAAGCCCGGCAAGTCACTGACCATCACGGTCGAACCGATCCGCGGGCTGCCGGTGGAGAAGGACCTGGTCGTCGACATGGAGCCGTTCTTCGACGCCTACCGGGCGGTGAAGCCCTACCTGATCACCACCGGCAATCCGCCGACTCGGGAACGCATCCAGAGCCCGACCGACCGCGCCCGCTACGACGACACGACCAAGTGCATCCTGTGCGCGTGCTGCACCACCAGCTGCCCGGTGTTCTGGCACGAGGGCAGCTACTACGGGCCGGCGGCGATCGTCAACGCGCACCGCTTCATCTTCGACAGCCGCGACGAGGCGGCCGCCGAGCGCCTCGACATCCTCAACGAGGTCGACGGCGTGTGGCGGTGCCGGACCACGTTCAACTGCACCGAATCCTGTCCGCGGGGCATCGAGGTCACCAAGGCGATCCAGGAGGTCAAGCGCGCGACCATGTTCTCGCGCTGAACGCACTCCCTTGACGCCGAGCGTCGCGCCAGCGTGGCGTTCGGCGTCGAACGTCACGCCAGCGTGACGCTCGACGGTGTCTCAGCAGAGTTCGTGGTGATGGCTCCGGTTGCCGCCCAACCGCTTGGCCTGATACATCGCGGCGTCGGAGGCGCTGACCAACTCCTGCAGCACCAATTGCGGGTCGGCCGCGGTCTCGTCGAGGCGCGCGCAGGCGGTGCCGATGCTGGCGGTGACCCCCGCCGCCGAGGCCGCGATGGCCCGGCACATCTGCGTGGCCAGCGACTCGGCGTTGCAGCCCGAAGACGTGCCGGCCAGCAGGAACTCCTCACCGCCGCTGCGCGCCACCACCGCCTGCTTGTCGGCCGCGGCCAGCAGCGCCTGGGCGACCTGGACCAGAGCGTGGTCCCCCGCGGCGTGGCCGCAGCGGTCGTTGAGGGCCTTGAAGTGGTCGAGATCGATCAGCATGACCACCAGGTGGGAGTCGATGCCCCGGCGGGCCAGGATCATCCCCAGGGCCTCGTGCGCGAACGCGCGCCTGTTGAGCAGCCCCGTCAGCGGATCGCGGTCGGCCCGCAGCAGGTCGCCCGCCAGCGCGCGCACCAGGATCAGAATGGCCACCGGCAGGGCGATGTTGACCTCGATCACCAGCCACAGGTCCACCCCCGCGAGGCTGGGGTGTCCGGCCCGGGCCAGCGACAGCGCCTCCCAGGAGCCGACGGCGGCGGCCACCGCGAAGTTGTACAGCACGAAGCCCACCGTGTGAAAGAACGCCATGTACGCGCCGAAGGTCGCGAAGGCGACACACCCGATCAACGCGGCAAGCGGATTCGGGTGCGCCAGGCACGCCAGGGCGACGGAGGCGTTGCACGTCACGGCGAAAATGAGTGACTGCGTGCGCGTCGGCCAGCGGCATACCCACAGCACCACCCCCGCCACCCCGCCGCCGACGGCGGCCCACATCATCGCCACCGGCACCGCCCCGCGGGGACCGTCCGAGCCCGCCAGCAGCGCGAGGAGGCACAACACCATGGACGCCGAAATGGCCGCCAACACGGCCCGGGTGGCACCGCTGATGCCCCGCGACGCCAGGTAACCGGAGAGCCAGTCATATTGATCGGCCCGCCACCACCGGCTAAACAGCGCGGTCATCGTCAATTTCCAATCGCCCCCACAGGTCGTGAGACTAGCCGCATACCGGAGGTATTTGTCACACTTTCGCGCGCCATCCCGTCTGACCGGTATGACACAGAAAACCCGCATCGAGCCCCTGCCCCCCAACCGCGCCGGACTGCTGACCCGCGCCATGTACCGGGTGGCCAAGCGGCGTTACGGCCAGGTCCCCGAGCCGTTCGCCGTGTCCGCGCATCATCGCAAGCTGATGATCGCGGGCGCCGTGCACGAAACCATGGTCGACCGTGCGTCGAAGACGCTTCCGGTCAGCGTGCGCGAGCTCGCGGTGTTCTGGACCGCGCGCCAGATCGGCTGCTCGTGGTGCGTCGACTTCGGCTCCATGCTGCAGCGCCTTGACGGCCTCGACATGGAGCGCCTGAAGGAGATCGACAACTACGCCACCTCGCCGGCGTTCAGCGACGACGAGCGCGCGGCCATCGCCTACGCCGACGCGATGACGGCCGACCCGCACACCGTGACCGACGAGCTGGTCGCCGACCTGCGGGCCCGCTTCGGCGACGCCGGCGTGTTCGAGCTGACCTACCAGATCGGGCTGGAGAACATGCGCGCGCGGGTGAACTCCGCGCTGGGCATCACCGAGCAGGGCTTCAATTCCGGTGACGCGTGCCGCATCCCCTGGGCTAGCGAGTCTGAGACGGCTCCCGAAGCGGCGAGCCGGTGAACTTGTCCGGGTTGGCGACATCCCATAGCGCGCGGACCTTTCCGTCGCGCACCGTGATCGCCAGGATCCGCGGCCGCATCTCCCAGTGCCCGTCGTCGCCGGGGCTGCCCTCGGTGTAGGCGCCCAGCTCGCCGTTGACGAGCCCAAGCTGATTCGCGGTAAAGAACGCGTCGCCATAGCGGCGGGCCAGGCCGAAGATGAACCGGGCCACCTTGTCCGCCCCTTCGATGACGTGAATAGCCGTGGGCGCCTTGCCATTTGAATCGCCGATGAACGTCACGTCGGGATGCAGCAACGACACCACGGCCTCCAGGTCGCCGGCAGCGATGGCGGCCATCAGCCGGCCGACCACCTCGTTGTGCGAGGGATCGGGTTCCGGCGGTGGCGGCGCCCCTTCCCTTTTCAAGGCCGCGCGCGCCCTGGACGCCAGCTGCCGCGCGGCGGCCTCGCTGGTGCCCAGCACCTCGGCCACGTCGGCGAAGGGCACGGCGAAGCCGTCGTGCAGCACGAATGCGACCCGCTGGTCGGGCGACAGGCGCTCCAGCACCACCATCGCCGCGAACCGGGCGTCCTCGCTGGCCACCACCGCGGACAGCGGGTCGGGTTGGTCCAAGCGGGTGACCACCGGCTCGGGCAGCCAGTTGCCGGTGTAGGTCTCGCGGCGATGCGCGGCCGACCGCAACCGGTCCAGGCCGAGCCGGCTCACCACGGTGGTCAGCCAGGCCCGCAGGTCCGAGATGCCCTGGTTCTGCCCGTGCCAACGCAGCCACGCCTCCTGAACGATGTCCTCGGCGTCGGCCACCGTGCCGGTCAGCCGGTAGGCCACCGACATGAGATGCGGTCGCAGCGACTCGAACTCGCTAACCTGCTGCGCCGCGGTCATAGCGCGAGGCTACGCTCGCGAACGAGATGACTGACAACCTGTGGCTGCACTTCGCCCGGCACGGCCCGGGCATCGCGGCGCCGATCATCACCCGCGGCGAGGGCGTCACCATCTTCGACGACCGCGGCAAGAGCTACCTCGACGCGCTGTCCGGGCTGTTCACGGTCCAGGTCGGCCACGGGCGCACCGAACTCGCCGAGGTCGCCGCCCGGCAGGCGAGCACGCTGGCGTATTTCCCGCTGTGGGGGTATGCCCACCCGACGGCGATCGAGCTCGCCGAGCGCCTCGCCCGCCATGCGCCGGGCGAGGTGAACCGGGTCTTCTTCACCACCGGCGGCACCGAGGCCGTCGAGACCGCCTGGAAGGTGGCCAAGCAATACTTCAAGCTCACCGGCAAACCCGGTAAGCACAAGGTGATTTCGCGGGCGGTCGCCTACCACGGGACCACCCAGGGCGCGCTGGCGATCACCGGGCTGCCGCGCTACAAGGCGCCGTTCGAACCGGTGACGCCCGGCGGGTTCCGGGTGCCCAACACGAACTTCTACCGCGCGCCCGAGCCCTTCAACACGGACCTCAAGGCCTTCGGGCGGTGGGCCGCCAACCGGATCGCCGAGGCGATCGAGTTCGAGGGACCCCAGACCGTCGCGGCGGTGTTCCTGGAGCCGGTGCAGAACGCCGGGGGCTCGATCCCGCCTCCCCCAGGCTATTTCGAGCGGGTGCGCGAGATTTGCGACGAATACGACGTGCTCCTCGTTTCCGACGAGGTGATCTGCGCGTTCGGGCGGATCGGGTCGATGTTCGCCTGTGCGGACTTCGGCTACGTGCCCGACATGATCACCTGCGCCAAGGGGCTGACGTCGGGCTACTCACCGCTGGGCGCGATGGTCGCCAGCGAGCGGTTGTTCGAGCCGTTCAACGACGCCAAAACCATGTTCCCGCATGGGTATACGTTCGGCGGGCACCCGGTGTCGGCCGCGGTGGCGCTGGCCAACCTCGACATCTTCGATCGCGAGGGTCTCAACGAGCGCGTCAAACGCAACGCGCCGGCTTTCCGCGCCACCCTGGAGAGGCTCTACGACCTGCCGATCGTCGGCGACGTGCGCGGCGAGGGGTATTTCTACAGCGTCGAACTGGTCAAGGACCAGGCGACCCGGCGGACCTTCACCGACGACGAACGCGGGACGCTGCTGCCCCGGGTCTCCGCGGCCCTGTTCGAGGCCGGGATGTACTGCCGCACCGACGACCGCGGCGATTCCGTCATTCAGCTGGCGCCGCCGTTGATCAGCGGCCAACCCGAGTTCGACACCATCGAGGCCATCCTGCGCGGCGTGCTCAGCGAGGAGTCGGGCCGGCTGTAGCGAGGACCCGCTTGACCTCGTAGGCGGCCAGCAGCACCTCACGGGAATGCGCCGTGCTCGGGTCGCTGCCCAGCCGGGTCTGCGCGTTGCACAGCCAGACGAGCGCGGATTTCAGGTCGGCGTCCTGCGCGTTGTCGCGGTGCGCCTTCAGCTCTTCCAGCACGCGGTCAAGCCCGGAATTCCGGACCTGGGTGCCCTTCTCGATCTGCTTGAGCAGCTGCTCCAGCGACCGCGGACCGTCACCGTCGCGCCGCCACCGAGACCAAAAGCCGTTGTTTTGAATGGTGTCAGCGTAGTGGTTCGGCTGCGTGCCCGTGCGGGCGGGCCGCTTTGTAACATCTGTCCCATCAGTCACAGCGCGGCTCCCGGGAATCTAGCCGCCGATCGCCTAGTCTGCTGACACAATGTCCCTGTTACGTTCCGCGTCATGCCTGGCAGCGACGCTTTTCCTGGTCGCCGCGCCGGTGGCCGCCCCGCTCGCGTCCGCCGAACCGGCTCCGGGCCCCAACGCGGGGCCGCCGAACTGCCCGTACCAGGTGAACACCCCGCCCGCCGTCGACTCCTCGGAGGTGCCTGCCGCCGGCGATCCGCCGATCCCGCTGGCGGTGCCCCCCAAGCCGGTCGGCGGCGAGGCGCTGGGCGGCTGCGGCGTCGTCGCGGCACCCGGGACGCCGCCCCTGCCGGGCGACGTCTCGGCCGACGCGTGGCTGGTGGCGGACCTGGACAGCGGCGCCGTCATCGCCGCCAAGGACCCGCACGGCCGCCACCGCCCCGCCAGCATCATCAAGGTGCTGGTCGCGATGGCCTCTCTCAACGCGCTGCCGCTGAACAAGTCCGTCGAGGGCACCGTCGACGACGCGGCCGCCGAGGGCACCAAGGTCGGCGTGACCGACGGCGGCGTCTTCACCGTCAATCAGCTGCTGCACGGCCTCTTGATGCACTCCGGCAACGACGCCGCGCACGCGCTGGCCATGCAGCTCGGCGGGATGCAGCAGGCGCTGGAGAAGATCAACGTGCTGGCCGCCAAGCTCGGCGGCCGCGACACCCGGGTGGCGACCCCGTCGGGGCTGGACGGCCCCGGCATGAGCACGTCGGCCTACGACATCGGCCTGTTCTACCGCTACGCCTGGCAGAACCCCACCTTCGCCGGCATCGTCGCGACGCGCACCTTCGACTTCCCCGGCCACGGCGACCACCCCGGCTACGAGCTGGAAAACGACAACCAGCTGCTCTACAAGTACCCCGGCGCGCTGGGCGGCAAGACCGGCTACACCGACGACGCCGGGCAGACCTTCGTGGGCGCGGCCAACCACGACGGGCGGCGGCTGGTGGCGGTGCTGCTGCACGGGACGCGCCAGCCGATCGCGCCGTGGGAACAGGCGGCGCACCTGCTCGACTACGGGTTTTCCACGCCGCAGGGCACCCAGGTCGGCACGCTGATCGAGCCCGACCCGTCGCTGCTGGCCACCAAGCACGACGGCGCCGCCGACCGGACGGGCGCCGGCCCGCAGGCCGCCGGGCTGATGCCGTCGGCGGACGCGCTGCCGGTGCGGGTGGGCGTCGCGGTGATCGGAACGATCATCGTGTTTAGTTTGATCATGGTCGCACGCTCGATGAACCGCCGACCGCAACACCGGTGACGGCACGGCGCGCCCCGTCGCGGCGCGGCCTGCTGCTCGGGCTCACCGCCGCCAGCGTCGGCGTCATCTACGGCTACGACCTGTCCATCATCGCCGGCGTGCAGCTGTTCGTCACCGAGGACTTCGGGCTGACGACTCGGCAACAAGAGCTACTGACCACCATGGTGGTGATCGGTCAGATCTTCGGGGCGCTCGGCGCCGGCGTGCTGGCCAATGCGATCGGCCGGAAGAAATCGGTGGCGCTGATCCTGGTCGCCTACGCTGCGTTCGCGCTTCTCGGCGCGTTCTCGGTGTCGCTGCCGATGCTGTTGGCGGCGCGCTTCCTGCTGGGCCTGACGATCGGCGTGACCGTGGTGGTGGTGCCGGTGTACGTGGCGGAGTCGGCCCCCGCGGCGGTGCGGGGCTCGCTGCTGACGGCCTATCAACTGGCGATCGTCAGCGGACTCGTCGTCGGCTACCTGACCGGCTACGCGCTGGCCGGCGCGCACGCCTGGCGGTGGATGCTGGGGCTGGCCGCCGTGCCCGCAATGCTGCTGCTGCCCTTGCTGATTCGGATGCCCGACACGGCCCGGTGGTACGTGCTCAAGGGCAGGTCCGACGACGCGCGCGCCGCGCTGCTGCGCGCGGACCCCACCGCGAACGCCGACGAGGAGCTGGCCGAAATCGCAAGCGCCTTGAACGAAGGCAGCGGCGGCTTCTCCGAGATGCTGCGCCGACCGTACTTGCGGGCGACCGTGTTCGTGATCACGCTCGGCTTCCTGATACAGATCACCGGAATCAACGCGATCATCTACTACAGCCCTCGGATATTCGAAGCGATGGGCTTCACCGGCAATTTCGCCCTGCTGGCCCTGCCGGCGCTGGTTCAGGTCGCCGGACTGGCGGCCGTGGGCACGTCGCTGCTTCTGGTGGACCGGCTGGGCCGGCGCCCAATCCTGTTGTGCGGCATCGCCATGATGATCGCCGCCGACGTCGTCCTGATGGCCGTGTTCGCCCAGGGCCGTCTCGGCGGCGCCGGCCTGGTGTTCGGGTTCGCCGGCGTCGTGGTGTTCATCTTCGGCTACACCGCGGGTTTCGGCTCGCTGGGCTGGGTGTACGCGAGCGAGAGCTTCCCGTCGCGGCTGCGGTCCATCGGCTCCAGCACGATGCTCACCTCCAACCTGGTGGCCAACGCGATCATCGCCGCCGTGTTCCTGACGTTGTTGCATTCACTCGGCGGCGCAGGCACTTTCGCGGTGTTCGTGGCCCTCACGCTGGTCGCATTCGTGTTCGTCTACCGGTACGCCCCCGAAACCAAGGGGCGCCAACTCGAGGACATCAGGCACTTCTGGGAAAACGGCGGTCGATGGGACTGATCGGTTCGGGGACGATGGTTCTCGACGGGCAGGTCTGCCGGCCGGGGTGGCTGGAGACGGCCGGCCGGCAGATCCGCGCCTGCGGCGCCGGGCCTCCGCCGGGTCCGGCCGACCGGGACTTCCCGGATTGCGTTGTGGTGCCTGGCTTTGTCGACATGCACGTGCACGGCGGCGGCGGCGCCTCCTACACCGAGGCCGACACCGACCCCGACGCCATCGACGCGGCCGCGGATTTCCACCGGCGCCACGGCACCACCACCACGCTGGCCAGCCTGGTCACCGCCGCGCCGGCGGAGCTGATCGCCGGCGTCCGCGCGCTCGCAGCGGCCACAAGGCGGGGCGCGATCGCGGGCATCCACCTGGAGGGGCCCTGGCTGAGCCCGGCCCGCTGCGGGGCGCACGACCCCACCCGGATGCGCCACCCGGACCCCGCCGAGGTCGACGCCGTGCTGGCCGCCGGCGAGGGCGCCGTCCGGATGGTCACGCTGGCGCCCGAACTGCCGGGGGCCGACGACGCGATCCGGCGCTTCCTGGACGCGGATGTCGTTGCGGCGGTGGGCCATACCGACGCGAGCTACGAACAGACCCAACGGGCCATCGCCGCCGGCGCCACGGTCGGCACCCACCTGTTCAACGCGATGCCGCCGCTGCACCACCGCGAACCGGGGCCCGCGCTCGCATTGCTGCGCGACCCCGGGGTCACCGTCGAACTCATCGCCGACGGCGTGCACGTGCACCCGGAGGTGGTGCGCGCGGTAATCGCGGCCGCGGGGCCCGACCGGGTCGCCCTGGTCACCGACGCGCTCGCCGCGGCCGGCTGCGCCGACGGGACGTTTCGGCTCGGCGCGGTGCCCGTCGACGCCGTGTCGGGCGTGGCGCGGGTGCATGGCACGTCGACGATCGCCGGCAGCACCGCCACCATGGATCGAGTCTTCCGCGCCGTGGCCGCCGACGCGGGGCTCTCCGCCGCGGTCGCGATGACGGCGGCGACGCCGGCGCGGGCGCTGGGCCTCGAGCGGGTGGGCGGCCTGCGGGCGGGCCACGACGCGAATCTGGTTGTGCTGGACGGCGCCTTGGCTGTGACGGCCGTCATGGTCCGCGGCGATTGGTGTCACGTCTAGGCCCGCCGCCCCGTCATACCTCTGAGTAGCCAACAACTCAGGAGGACATGATGAACGTCTTGCTCTGGACACTGCAGGCGGCGCTCGCCGCGGTCTTCACCGCGTCCGGCCTGGCGAAGATCAGCCGGCCCAAGGACCGGCTCATCGCGAGTGGGCAGACCGGCGTCGCGCCGTTCCCGCTTCCGGTTATCCGCGTCACCGCGTTTTGCGAATTGCTGGGCGCCGTCGGCATTCTGCTCCCGCGCCTGCTGGGGGTGGCCGCGTTCCTCACGCCGCTCGCCGCGGCCGGCTTCGCCGTCGTCATGATCGGCGCCATCGGATCGCACGCCTACCTTCGCGAACCGCGCAACGTGGCGCTCACGGCGCTGATCTTCGTCGCCGCCGTCACCGTCGCCGTCGGCAGGACCGTCGGGCTGTGAAACCTGCGAGGGCTAGCGGAGCCGGCGGGTCAGCCGGGAAAACGCCAGCGCCCCAACGGCTCCCACGCCCATCGCGGTCAGCGTCTGGCGCGTGGACAGCCCCTCGTCCACCTGCACCCGTGGGGCGATGATCGCCGGCGGCGGGGGCTCCACGTGCTTAGCGCGCGGATCGCGGGACGCGGTGGCGGCCCAGGCGGCGGCGAACAGCACCAGATACGCGGTGACGTAGGAGAACACCATGAGGCCGAGCACCGGCCCGAAGACCACGCCGGCGGGGCTGCGCAGCACCGCCTTCAAGTACAGCGACGCCACCTGCTTGAACAGCTCGAAGCCCGTCGCCGCCAGGAGGCCGGCCCGCAGCGCGGCTACCAGGTCCACCTTCTCGCGGGGTAGCCGGGCGATCATCCACGCGAACAGCAGCCACGACACGAACAATGAGATCAATATCGAGAACAGCCGGAAGAGCCAGTCGAACACCGAAAACTCCGGTATGCCAAGCCATCTCAGGACGGCGCCCATCGGCGCCTCGTGACCCAACGTGCTCAGCACCACGGTGGCCACCATGACCGTGAACGTCCCCAGCATCGCCACCAGGTCGGACAGCTTGTTGCGCAGGAACCCCGGCGACTCGACGCGCTTGTCCCACCACATCTCGGTCACCGCGCCGCGCAGGTGCGAGATCCAGCCCACGCCCGCCCAGGCGGCGGTGGCCAGCCCGATGACGCCGACGGAGGTCCGCGCGTCTATCGCCGAATTCATCAGGTCGACCAGCTGCTGCGAAAGCGCGCCGGTCACCGAGGACCGGATGTGGTCGTCGATCGTGTTCAGCAGCTGCGGCCGGCGCGACAGCAGGAACCCGAACGCCGCGAAACCGACCATCAGCAAGGGGAACAACGCGAAAATCGTGTAGTAGGTGAGGCCCGCGGCGTAGAAGCCGCCGTTGCGCTCGTCGAAACGCTGATAGGCGCGCATGACGTGGTCGAGCCACCGAAACCGGGCCCGCAGCCGATCCAGGATGCCTGGCTTGGCCGGCTCGCTCATGCGCAACCCTATTCCGGTACCGGAAGGAACCCCAACCGATCGTAGACCCGCCGAACGGTTTTCCCGGCGACCTCCTCGGCGCGCTGCGCCCCGGCCGCCAGCACCGACTCCAATTCGGCACGGTCCGACATCAATTCGTCGACGCGCGCCTTGATCGGGCCGACGAATTCGACGACGGCCTCGGCGGTGTCCTTCTTCAGGTCGCCGTAGCCGCGCCCGGCGTAGCCCTCGACGAGCTTGTCGATGGCGACGCCGGTGACCGCCGACTGGATGGTCAGCAGGTTCGACACGCCCGCCTTGGCCTCGGTGTCGTAACGGATCTCGCGCTCGCTGTCGGTCACCGCGGAGCGAATCTTCTTGGCCGACAACGCCGGGTCGTCGAGCAGGTTGATCAGCCCGGCGTCCGTGGCCGCCGATTTGCTCATCTTCGACGTCGGGTCGGCCAGGTCGTAGATCTTGGCGGTCACCTTGGGGATGAGCACGTCGGGCACGACGAAGGTGTCGGGAAAGCGGCTGTTGAACCGCTGCGCGACGTCGCGCGCCAGCTCGAGGTGCTGTCGCTGGTCCTCGCCCACGGGCACCAGATCGCTGTCGTAGGCCAGCACGTCGGCCGCCTGCAGCACCGGGTAGGTGAACAGGCCCACCGTGGTCGAGTCGCTGCCCTGGCGGGTGGACTTGTCCTTGAACTGCGTCATCCGCGATGCCTGCCCGAAGCCGGTGAAGCAGCCCAGCACCCACGCCAGCTGGGTGTGGGCGGGCACGTGGCTCTGCACGAACACGGTGCTGCGGTCCGGGTCGATGCCCAGCGCCAGGTACTGCGCGGCGGTGACCAGGGTCCGGCGGCGCAGCGCCTCGGGATCCTGCGGGATGGTGATCGCGTGCAGGTCGACGACGCAGAAGAACGCGTCGTGGTCGTCTTGCAGCGCCACCCACTGGGTGATGGCGCCCAAGGCATTACCCAGGTGAAGCGAGTCGGAGGTGGGCTGCACGCCGGAGAAGAGCCGGCGGGATCCGGTAGCGGTGCTCATGATGTCCCGATCTTTTCACGGGCGGACCGGCCGCTGTTTGCAGTACCGCCGGTACCGCCATTACTGTCGGGTCCATGGGGAGCAACGTGGGGACCCGTCCGCCGATCCACCTCAGTTCTCGAGAAGGTTCGGGCGAACCGATCCTGCTGCTGCATCCGTTCCTGCTGTCGCAGGCGGTGTGGGAGGACGTGGCCCGGCAGCTGGCCGACACCGGCCGCTACGAGGTCTTCGCCCCGACGATGGCCGGCCACAACGGCGGGCCCAAGGCCGGCACCTGGTTCCTGTCGTCGGAGGTGCTCGCCGACCACGTCGAGCGCCAAATGGACGAAATGGGCTGGAAAACCGCCCACATCGTGGGCAACTCGCTGGGCGGCTGGGTGGCCTTCGAGCTGGAGCGGCGCGGCCGGGCCCGCAGCGTCACCGGCATCGCGCCGGCCGGCGGCTGGACGCGCTGGACGCCGGCAAAGTTCGAGGTGATCTTCAAGTTCATCCTGGGCATCCCGCTGCTGCTGCTGGCCTGGGCCTTCGGGCCGCGCGTGCTGCGCCTGCCGTTCAGCCGGCAATTGGCCACCTACGCGATCAGCGCAACGCCGGACGGGGTCAGCGACGCTCAACTGCTCGGCTGTATCGACGATGTCGCGCACTGCCCCGCCTACTTCCAGCTGCTGGTCAAGGCCACGCTGCTGCACGGCCTGCGGGAGGTCGCGCAGAACGCCGTCCCGGCTCATCTGGTGATCTGCGAGAAGGACCGGATCCTGCCCGCGCCCAGGTTCAGCCGGCACTTCACCGACCACCTGCCCAAAGACAGTCACCAGGTCACCAAGCTCGACGGCGTGGGCCACGTGCCGATGTTCGAGGCGCCGGAACGGATCACCGCGGTGATCACCGACTTCATCGAGGAATGCTGCCCGGTCACGGGCCGCGAAGAGTCAGCCGGCTAGCGCCTTCTCCAGGTTCTCGGCGATGGAGTTGAGGAACTCCTCGCTCTGCTGCCATTCCTGGTCTGGGCCGATGAGGATGGCCAGGTCCTTGGTCATCTTGCCGTCCTCGACGGTGGCGATGACGACCTCTTCGAGCTTCTTGGCGAACTCGATCACCTCGGGGGTGTCGTCCAGCTTGCCGCGGTGCTGCAAGCCCCGGGTCCAGGCGAAGATCGACGCGATCGGGTTCGTCGAGGTCGGCTTGCCCGCCTGGTACTGCCGGAAGTGGCGAGTGACGGTGCCGTGCGCGGCCTCGGCCTCGACGGTCTTGCCGTCGGCCGTCATCAGCACCGACGTCATCAGCCCCAGCGAGCCGTAGCCCTGCGCGACGGTGTCGGACTGCACGTCGCCGTCGTAGTTCTTGCAGGCCCACACGTAGCCGCCCTCCCACTTGAGGCAGGCCGCCACCATGTCGTCGATGAGCCGGTGCTCGTAGGTCAGCCCCTCGGCCTCGAACTGCTCCTTGAATTCCTCGTCGTAGATGCGCTGGAACTCGTCTTTGAACATGCCGTCGTAGGCCTTGAGGATGGTGTTCTTGGTGGACAGGTACACCGGCCATTTGGCGTTGAGGCCGTAGGCGAACGAGGCGCGCGCGAAATCTCGGATGGAGTCCTTGAAGTTGTACATCCCCATCACGACGCCGCCGTCTTCGGGAATGGACACCACCTCGTGCACCATCGGCTCGCTGCCGTCGGCCGGCGTGAACGTCAGCGTGACTGTGCCGGGCTTGTCGACCTTGAAGTTCGTCGCGCGGTACTGGTCACCGAACGCGTGACGGCCGATGACGATCGGCTTGGTCCAGCCCGGAACCAGCCGCGGCACATTGGAGATCACGATCGGCTCGCGGAAGATGGTGCCGCCCAGGATGTTCCGGATCGTCCCGTTGGGCGACAGCCACATCTTCTTCAGGTTGAATTCGTGGACCCGGGCCTCGTCCGGGGTGATGGTCGCGCACTTGACGCCCACGCCGTGCTTCTTGATCGCATAGGCCGCGTCGATCGTCACCTGGTCGTCGGTGCGGTCGCGGTGCTCGATGCCCAGGTCGTAGTAGTCCAGGTTGATGTCGAGGTGCGGCAGGATCAGCATGTCCTTGATGAGCTTCCAGATGACGCGGGTCATCTCGTCGCCGTCGAGCTCGACTACCGGGCCCTTGACCTTGATCTTGGATTCGTTGGACATTCGAGTTCGACTTTCTTCTCGCGGCTCTAGCCTTGGGAGGCTTGCGAAGCTGCTAGCGCTTCGTTGAATGTTTTGCTCGGCCGCATAACTGCAGTCGTCTTCTCCGTGTCCGGGCGATAGTAGCCGCCGATGTCGACCGCCTCGCCCTGCACCTCCGCGAGTTCGGCGGCGATGGCGTCCTCGTTGCGGCTCAACTCGTCGGCCAGCGCCGCGAAGTGCTCACGCAACTCTTCGTCGTCGGATTGCGCGGCGAGTTGCTCGGCCCAGTACAGCGCGAGGTAGAACTGGCTGCCGCGGTTGTCGAGCTCGCCGGTCTTGCGCGACGGGCTCTTGTTGTTCTCCAACAGCTTTCCGATCGCCGCGTCCAGCGTCTTGCCGAGAATCTTGGCGCGCTCGTTGCCGGTCTTGATGCCGATGTCTTCGAAACACGCTCCCAGAGCGAGGAATTCACCCAGTGAGTCCCAGCGCAGATGGTTTTCCTCGACGAGCTGGTGGACGTGCTTCGGCGCCGAGCCGCCCGCCCCGGTTTCGTACATTCCGCCGCCGGACATCAGCGGCACGATGGACAGCATCTTGGCGCTGGTGCCGAGCTCCAGGATGGGGAACAGGTCGGTGAGGTAGTCGCGCAGGATGTTTCCGGTCGCCGCGATGGTGTCCTGCCCGCGCATCGCGCGCTCGATCGTGTGCCGCATCGCGCGCTCCTGCGACATGATCTGGATGTCCAGGCCCTCGGTGTCGTGATCGGCCAGGTAGGTGTTGACCTTCTTGCGCAGTTCGCTCTCGTGCGGGCGCCACACGTCCAGCCAGAACACCACCGGCATGCCCGAGTTACGCGCCCGGGCGACGGCCAGTTTGACCCAGTCGCGGATCGGTTCGTCCCTGACGATGGGCATGCGCCAGATGTCGCCGGCTTCCACGTTCTGCGTCAGCAGGACTTCCCCGGTGTCGATGTCGACGATGTTGGCGACGCCGTCCTCGGGGATCTCGAAAGTCTTGTCGTGCGAGCCGTATTCCTCGGCCTCTTGCGCCATCAGCCCGACATTCGGCACGGTGCCCATCGTCGTCGGATCGAACTGCCCGTGGGTCTTACAGAAGTTGATGATCTCCTGGTAGATGCGGGAGAAGGTCGACTCGGGGTTGACGGCCTTGGTGTCCTTCTGCCGCCCGTCGGCGCCCCACATCTTGCCGCCGGCGCGGATCATCGCCGGCATCGACGCGTCCACGATCACGTCGCTGGGCGAATGGAAGTTGGTGATGCCCTTGGCCGAATCGACCATCGCCAGCTCGGGACGGTGTTCGTGGCAGGCGTGCAGGTCGCGAATGATCTCGTCGTGTAGCGACGCCGGCAGCGACTCGATCTTGTTGTAAAGGTCCACCAATCCGTTGTTGACGTTGACGCCGAGCTCGTCGAAGAGCGCCTGATGCTTGGCGAAGGCGTCTTTGTAGAAGATCTTGACGGCGTGGCCGAAGACGATGGGGTGCGACACCTTCATCATCGTCGCCTTGACGTGGAGCGAGAACATCACGCCGGTCTCGTAGGCGTCCTGCATCTGTTCCTCGTAGAACTCGCAGAGCGCCTTCTTGCTCATGAACATGCTGTCGATGATGTCGCCCTTGCGCAGCGACACCATGGGCTTGAGCACGATCGTCTCGCCGCTCTTGGTCTCCAGCTCCATCTTCACGTTGCATGAGCGGTCCAGCGTCATCGACTTTTCGCCATGGTAGAAGTCGCCGTGCCGCATGGTCGCGACGTGGGTGCGCGACGCCTGAGACCACGGCGCCATGCTGTGCGGGTGCTTGCGCGCGTACTCCTTGACCGCCTTGGGCGCACGGCGGTCCGAGTTGCCTTGTCGCAGTACCGGGTTGACGGCGCTGCCCAGGCATTTCGCGTAGCGGTCGCGGATTTCGGAGTCCTCGTCGGTCTTCGGACTCTGGGGGAAGTCCGGAATTTTGAATCCCTTGTCCTGTAGTTCCTTGACGGCGGCTACCAGTTGGGGCACCGAGGCGCTGATATTCGGCAGCTTGATGATGTTGGTGTCGGCCAGCTTCGTCATGCGGCCCAGCTCTGCCAGGTTGTCCGGAACCCGCTGCTCGTCGGTCAGGTCCTCCGGGAACTCGGCGAGGATCCGGGCGGCGACGGAGATGTCACTCGCCTCGATCTTGATGCCCGCCGGCTCGGCGAAGGCTCGCACGATCGGCAGGAACGCGTAGGTCGCCAGCAGCGGCGCCTCGTCGGTCAGCGTGTAGATGACGGTCGGCTGTTCGGCGCACACGGTCCATCTCCCGGCGTCATTGGTCAGTGAATGATGGTTCTCAGCGTTCTGGTTGCCACGTTATCAAGGGTGTTTGGACAGGTGTCGACCGCGCATTGGCATCTTCGTTGGCGTGGACGAGCGGTGATGAGATACGCTTCACATCGGTCATGAGTGCCAGCGCTAAGCCCCGGCTTGCTGGCCGGCAACCCTCCAACCGCGGTGGGGTGCCCCGGGTGAAAGACCAGGTCTAGTAGCCACAGGCTGCGCGGCAAGCGCGGGTCCGCCATACCGGACCCCTGACTAGAGGGGAAACGTGATGCGCATTCATCAAGCTCATTGGCGTCGTTTTGTCTGCGGTTTTGTCTGCCGTCGGTAGTCCGACCGCGCACTCACCGATACCCGAATTCATGCCCTGCTGAGAAGAAAGCACCGCACGTGAGCTCCCAAAACAACGAAACCAGCCCCGAAACGGACCCCGCCGAACCCGCCGCGCACTGGTCCTTCGAGACGAAGCAGGTCCACGCCGGCCAGAGTCCCGACCCCGCGACCCACGCCCGGGCGCTGCCGATCTACCAGACCACGTCCTATGTCTTCGACGACACCACGCACGCCGCCGCGCTGTTCGGGCTCGAGGTCCCGGGCAACATCTACACCCGGATCGGCAACCCGACCACCGACGTCGTCGAGCAACGCATCGCCGCACTCGAGGGCGGGGTGGCCGCGCTGTTCCTGTCCTCCGGGCAGGCGGCTGAGACATTCGCCATATTGAACCTCGCGAGTGCCGGAGATCACATCGTCTCCAGCCCGCGGCTCTACGGCGGCACCTACAACCTGTTCCACTATTCGCTGCCGAAGCTCGGCATCGAGGTCAGCTTCGTCGACGATCCCGACGACCTCGATTCATGGCAGGCGGCGGTGCGGCCGAACACCAAGGCGTTCTTCGGCGAGACCATCTCCAACCCGCAGATCGACATCCTGGACATTCCGGGGGTTTCCGGGGTCGCCCACGCCAACGGTGTGCCGCTGATCGTCGACAACACCATCGCGACGCCCTACCTGATCCAGCCGTTCGCGCACGGGGCCGACATCGTGGTGCACTCGGCCACCAAGTACCTCGGCGGGCACGGCTCCGCGATCGCCGGCGTGATCGTCGACGGCGGCACCTTCGACTGGACGCAGGGCCGCTTCCCCGGATTCACCACGCCCGACCCCAGCTATCACGGCGTGGTGTTCGCCGAGCTGGGACCGCCGGCGTACGCGCTCAAGGCCCGCGTGCAACTGCTGCGCGACCTGGGCTCGGCCGCCGCGCCGTTCAACGCGTTCCTGGTGGCCCAGGGCCTGGAGACGCTGAGCCTGCGCGTCGAGCGGCACGTCGCCAACGCGCAGCGGGTCGCCGAGTTCTTGGAGGCCCATGACGGCGTGCTGTCCGTCAACTACGCGGGGCTGCCCAGCTCACCGTGGTACGAACGGGGAAAGAAGCTGGCACCCAAGGGAACCGGAGCCGTGCTGGCCTTCGAGCTGGCCGGTGGCATCGAGGCCGGCAAGGCGTTCGTGAACGCGCTGCAGCTGCACAGCCACGTGGCCAACATCGGCGACGTGCGCTCGCTGGTGATTCACCCGGCGTCGACCACGCATGCCCAGCTTTCGGCCGAGGAACAACTGGCCACCGGCGTCACCCCCGGCCTGGTGCGGCTGGCCGTCGGCATCGAAGGCATCGACGACATCCTGGCCGATCTGGAGCTCGGCTTCGCCGCGGCCCGGAAATTCGGGGCGCAAGGGGCTGGGGCGGCCGATCCCCAAGCCGTGGCGGCGTTCTGAGGGGTCCTGACATGACGATCTCCGACGTCCCGACGCAGACGCTGCCCGCCCAAGGCGAGGTCGGCCTCGTCCACATCGGCTCGCTGACCACCGAGAGCGGTGCGGTGATCGACGACGTGTGCATCGCGGTCCAGCGCTGGGGCGAGCTGTCGCCGACGCGCGACAACGTGGTGATGGTCCTGCACGCGCTCACCGGCGACTCGCACATCACCGGGCCCGCCGGGCCCGGGCATCCCACGCCCGGCTGGTGGGACGGCGTGGCCGGCCCGGGCGCGCCGATCGACACCGACCGCTGGTGCGCGGTGGCCACCAACGTGCTCGGTGGCTGCCGAGGCTCGACCGGCCCCAGCTCCCTGGCGCGGGACGGAAAGCCTTGGGGCTCAAGGTTTCCGCTGATTTCCGTGCGCGACCAGGTGGAGGCCGACATCGCCGCGCTGGCCGCCCTGGGCATCGACCAGGTGGCCGCCGTGGTCGGCGGATCCATGGGCGGCGCAAGGGCTTTGGAATGGATCGTCGGCCACCCCGACCGGGTGCGGTCCGGGCTGCTGCTGGCCGTCGGCGCGCGCGCCACCGCCGACCAGATCGGCACGCAGGCCACGCAGGTGGCGGCCATCAAGGCCGACCCGAACTGGCACGGCGGCGACTACTACGAGACCGGGGCATCGCCGGACGCCGGGTTGACGATCGCCCGCCGCTTCGCGCACCTGACCTACCGCGGCGAGGTCGAGCTCGACACGCGGTTCGCCAACGACGCCCAGGACGACGAGGATCCGGCCGCCCCATTTGGCGGCGGCCGCTACGCCGTGCAGAGCTACCTGGAGCACCAGGGCGACAAACTGTTGGCCCGCTTCGACGCCGGCAGCTACGTCATCCTCACCGAGGCGCTGAGCAGTCACGACGTCGGCCGCGGACGCGGCGGCGTCGAGCGCGCGCTGCGCGGTTGCCCGGTGCAGGTGGTGGTCGGCGGCATCACCTCCGACCGGCTCTACCCGCTGCGCCTGCAAAAGGAGCTGGCCGAGCTGCTGCCGGGCTGCTCCGAGCTGCGCGTCGTCGACTCCATCTGCGGGCACGACGGGTTCCTGGTGGAATCCGAGGCCGTCGGCGAGTTGATCCGCAAGACGCTGGATTTGGCGGACTCGGCTAGGGGTCGGCGATGATCCGCTCCAGCCAGGAACGCTCCCTGTCGTTCGGCTCGGCGGCCGCCGCTTACGAGCGTGGCCGCCCCTCCTATCCGCCGGAGGCGATCGACTGGCTGATACCGCGCGGCGCGCGCCAAGTGCTGGATCTGGGCGCGGGCACCGGCAAGCTGACCACCCGGCTGGTGGAACGCGGTTTCGACGTGGTGGCCGTCGACCCGATCCCCGACATGCTGGAGGTGCTGCGCTCCTCGCTGCCGGAGACCCGCGCCCTGCTGGGCACCGCGGAAGAGATTCCGTTGGAGGACAACAGCGTTGACGCCGTGGTCGTCGCCCAGGCATGGCACTGGGTGGATCCCGAGCGGGCGATCCCGGAGGTGGCCCGCGTGCTTCGGCCCGGCGGGCGGCTCGGCCTGGTGTGGAACACCCGCGACGAACGGCTGGGCTGGGTGCGCGAGCTGGGCGAGATCATCGGCTCCGACGGCGACGGGGGCCGCTTCGACGTCTCGCTGTCCACGTCGTTCTCCGAGCCCGAGCGCCACCAGGTGGAGTGGACGAATTACCTTACGCCGCAAGCCTTGATCGACCTGGTGGCATCCCGCAGCTACTGCATCACCTCGCCGACCGAGGTCCGCACCAGAACGCTCGACCAGGTGCGCGAGTTGCTGGCCACCCACCCGGCGCTTGCCAATTCGAACGGCCTGGCGCTGCCGTACGTCACGGTGTGCATCCGGGCGGCGTTGGCCGGTTAGTTCGTTCGCGTCACCAGAAGAGATTCGGCAACGGGGGCAAGCCTTGGAGGGTCCCCTGCAAGAAGTACGGCCCGGCGTTCGGCGTCAGGGACGAGTAGCCGTCGTCGACGATCGGATGCAGAAACGCGTTGAGGTCGCTGACGATTGGCTGCGGGACGCCGAGCTGCTGAAGCGGGTACAACATCGGCAGGGTCGGAGCCGGGACCATGTCGGTGGTGATCGTGCCGCCCAGCGAGGTGGTCACGCTGGAGACCTGCACGGCGTCCGACATCGAGGCCAGCGAGGTGGTGTTGTGGTTGTAGATCCCGGCGGCCAGCGAGTTCACCCAGGCCGGAATGTTCCACGGGCGGTCGGGCGGATTGCCGAAGAAGTCGTACTGACCGAACACCACGCTGACGTCGTACTGGGTGCTCGGCACGCCCTGCGCGGTGTAGTCGACGAAAGGCACGGTCACCCCGTTCGGCAGGTAGGTGTGGAACAAGCCGGACTCGGGGCCGTTGAACATCGCGAACTGCAGGGCGCCGTGCGGTGGCGCGGTCGGGTCCGCGGCCAGGGCGGCCAATTCGCGGTTGACGACGAGGGTTCCCTCCGACAGCGCGGCGATGCGCACCGGTGAACCGTTGCCGTTGGCGAACGCATTGAAGATCTGGTCGTTGAGCGCTCGCTGCCCCATGGCGAGGGCCTGGTTGACGCCGGGGGCGGCCAGGCTACCGCTGATGATGCCGATGCTGGCCGGGTAGTTGACCACCTGGGGGGTGGTGCCGGGGAACCAGTTCTCCCCGATGGCGTGGTTCAGCAGGTCGTACCCCTGCAGGATCGACACGGAGATCGGCCCCGGGATGCTGCCCGCGTACACCAACTGCCCCAGATAGGGCAGATTGGTGATGAAGTTCGGGTAGTACAGCGGCCCCGCGCCGGGAACCGTGATCCGCGTGCCCGCCGCGCCGGCCGGGACCGCCGGGCTCCCCAACAGCGCCTCGGCCGTTGCGATCTCGGCGGTCAGATACGTGTTGGCGTTCGCCGCCAGGGTGTTCACGAACCTGTCGTGCAACTGCACGGCTTGCGCGGTGACCGCCTGGAATTCCAAGCCGTGCGCGCCGAACAACCCGGCGATGCACGTCGACACCTCGTCGGCGCCCGCGGCCAACAGCGACGTGGTGGAGTTCGCGGCCGCCGCGTTCGCGGCGTTGACCGCCGAGCCGATCCCGGCCAGATCCTCGGCAGCAGCCGACAACAATTCCGGCGTGGCCAGGACATACGACACCCGGTGCCTCCTTGCCCCCGGACGCGATCAGTGGCTGTGAGGGTACCCGCGGCCGGGGCGCTAGGCGTGGCTTTCGTCTTCCTCGCCGCCGTCGTCATCTTCCGTGTGCAGGAGTTTTTCGGGGTGATGAAAGGTGTTGATTCGGGGTTGTCCTCGATCAAGATGCGGCGGGGGGATCCATTCGGTGTCGCCGTGGACGTTGGTGCGGGTGGTCCATCCTTGTTCGGCGAGGCGGTTGTCGGGGCCGCAGGCCAGGGTGAGGTCGTCGACGCCGGTGGTGCGGGTGGTTGCCCAGCCGGTGACGTGGTGGACCTGGCTGTGGTAGGCCGGGGCGTCACAGCCCGGTTTGGTGCAGCCGCGATCGCGGGCGTAGAGCATGATGCGCTGCGCGGGCGAGGCCAGCCGTTTCGTGTGATAGAGCGCCAGCGGCTTGGCCCCATCGAAGATCGCCAGATAGTGGTGGGCGTGGCCGGCCCAGCGGATCACATCCGACATCGGCACCAGGGTGCCGCCCCCGGTCAATGCCTTGCCGGTCGCGGCCTCCAGCTCCTTGAGCGTCGTCATCGCCACGATCGACACCGGCAGCCCGTTGTGGCTGCCGAGCTCGCCGGAGGAGAACAGCGCACGCAGCCCGGCCAGGAACGCGTCGTGGTTGCGCTGGGCGGTCGATCGGGTGTCGCGGTGCACCGCGTCCTCATCCGGAGTGTCGCCGACCACCGGGGTTTCGTCGTCGGGATTGCACGCGCCGGGCGCGGCCAGCTTGGCGAGCATGGCCTCGACGGCGGCGCGCAATTCCGGGGTGATCAGGCCGCTGATGCGGGACATCCCGTCGAATTCCTGGTGGCCCAGGACGATGCCGCGCCGGCGGGCCCGCTGCGCATCACTGAAATCCCCATCCGGGTGCAGCCAGTCCATCACCCGCCGCGCGTACTTGGCCAACTCGTCGGGGCGATACCTGCGGGCCTTCCGCGCCAGATCCGCCTCGGCGGCCTCCCAGGTCCACGGGTCCACGTGCGCGGGCAGGTGGGCGAAAAACCCGCGGATCACCCGTACATGCCCATCCCCGATCAACCCCTCCCGCTGCGCGGCCGCCGTCGCGCATAGGTGCGGGGCCAGCGGCTCACCGGTCAACGCCCGTCGCTCACCCAAATCCTCGGCCTCGGCGATACGCCGCCCGGCCTCGGCTTTCGTGATCCGCAACCGGTCGGCCAGCGCGCAACACAGGTTGCCGCCCAGTTCTGCCGGAGTGGCCTGCGCGTCGAGCTGGTTGATCAACGCGTGCTGGGGGGCGCGCAGCCGACGCGCCACGCGCTCGAGGCGCTCCACGGCGCGTAGCCGTTCCGGGGTGGTGAACACGTCAAACGACAACCCGGACAAGCGCTCCAACTCGTGATCGAGCGCGTCGAAAACCTCGACGATCTCCTCGCGACTGCTCGAACCCATGCCCCGAATCTTACGAACGGCCACCGACAAGAATCGCCGCCATGCGACCACCGAAACTAAAGTGGCACAAGTTATTTCGTTGGCTCCGCTGTTAGACGCGGTGGTGCCCGGAATGGTTCCACGAATTCGCCAAAGGGATCCTGCGGCAGGATCTGTTGTCCGCCCGGGCCGCTGATGATGTCGTCACAAAAACTCACGCCCACCGGGTTCCCGCGCTGCCGCAGATGATCACCGCACGTTCCCGACTCGGCGGTGTGGAAGGTCGCCGATTTGTTGACCCAGTAGCTGGGCATCGAGTCCACCAACGCGCACCGCTGCCTCGACCCGCTCGCCGAGGTGGGAATCCTCGTGGAGACGACCAGTGGAACCCGCGCGTTCACCTCAAGTGCTCGCCCCGCTCGACGCGTTCGCCGAACGGGCCGGGCGGCGAGGCTGACGCTGCGTCGAGCTGTCGCACGCCTCAGAAGCAAAGCATGTCAAGGTTTCTAGGCCGAGCCCAGTTATGCGGTTGCGTTAGCCCCTATGGTGCGGGGCGCGGGCTGGAACAGTTCCACGAGGTTGCCGGAGGGATCCCGCAGCAGGACCTGCTGGCCGCCCGGGCCGCTGATGACGTCGTTGCGGAAATTCACGCCGGCCGCGCGCAGTCGCTCGACCTCGGCCGAGATGTCTTCGACGACAAGCTGTATGCGGTTCCAGCCGCCGGGCCCCGGTGCGGCGCCGTCGGGCATCGGACGCGCCGCCGAGCTCTTGGGCCCGGCCAGCAGCAGCTGCAGCGGGCCGCGCACGACGGCGGCGAAGGCGGGCGCGGCGTCCACGTCGACGCTGAAGCCCAGGTGGGTGGTGTAGAAGGCGACGGCCGCCCGGACGTCGTCGACGAGGTAGCGCACGCGCGCGAGTTCGCCCATCAGATGTTCAGCCCCGAGTACATCACCCGGTTCGGGTCGTACTTCTGCCGAACCGTCGTCAGCTGCGACAGGTTTGAGCCGAAGTAGCGCGACGGCGAGCTGTTGGGCTCCAGGTAGTTGACGTAGCCGCCGACCGAAAACTGTTGCACCGCTTGGTGTGCGGAATTGAGCCACTGCTGCGCGGCGGCCACGTGATTGGCGGCCGGCTCGACATACCACTGCAAGAGGACCGACTGTTTGCGCCACGGAAACGCGGTGTCTCCCGACCCCACGTCGCCGGCGGCGCCGTCCAGCGGGTCGATCAGCACCGACGCCTTGCCGCCGAACGCGGGCCACTGCCCGATCGCGGTCGCGATGGCATGCGCCGCAGCGGAATTCATGGTCGAGAGCACGTCGGAGCCGGCAACGAACCCGACGGGCGAGGCCGTCGAGCTGCCCCCGGCCAGGTACGTCACCAGGTCCATGTGGCCGAGCGTCTTGTTCACGACAGCGGTCGGCGCGACCCCGACCGCGGACTTGATGGCGTCGACCACACCGGAGCCGGCGCCCGCGGGGCAGGTCGCCAGCACGTGGCAGTTCGGCTGGCTCCCGACCGAGAGATCGACTATCCCCCAGGTGTTTCGGTCGGCGGCGCTCAGCCACGACTGCCAGCCGGACAGCACCTGCACGGCGGATGCGGGCGGGAAGTCGAGCCGGACCACGTCGCTGTCGGCAGTCGCGAAGGTCCCGAACGTCATCGACGTCGTGACCCCGAAGTTGCCGCCGCCGCCACCGCGCAACGCCCAGAACAGATCCGGATGATCATTGGCCGACGCGGTGACGACGTCGCCGCTGGGCAACACCACGGTGGCCGACTGCAGGGCGTCGCAGGTCAGGCCCGCGTGGCGGCAATCGGCGCCCACCCCGCCGCCCAGCGCCAGCCCCCCGATCCCGACGGTCGGGTAGGTGGCGGTCGGGATGGCGCGCCCCGCACCGGCCAGCCCCTGATGCACCGCGTACAGCGTGGTCGCCGGCGTCACCGTGGCGTTGCCGGCGCCGTCGACGTTCACCCCTCCGGGAAGCCCGCGCAGGTCGATGACCATCGTGCCGTTGGAGCTCGACGCGCCGATGTACGAGTGCCCGCCCCCGCGGGGGGCGATCTTGAGCCCGTTCGCCGTCGCGAACGCGACCGCCTTCTGCACGTCGGACTGCGACGACACCCTGACCACCGCCGCCGGATTGGAATTGTTGTAGAGCGAATTGAAAACCTGCTTGCCCGAGGAGAATTGGGCGCCGCTGGCCGGCAGCAAGACGTTGCCCCCGATGGAGGAGGCCAGGCCTCCCCAACCGGTGGCCGGGTCCGCGGCGGCGCGCGCGCTACCGAACACCGCTGCGGTGGCCAGCATTCCGGCTCCGCGAAGGAACGTCTGACGCGAGATGCCCCTCTGATTCGTCGTCATGGGCCGGATTCTGGTCCAAACGGCTACTGAAAATACGGCCTCCGGCCGAGTGTCAGGTCACAGTGTGGCCTCGATCCGCCCTCGATCCGCCGGCGCCCCTCCGGGCACGTGCCAGCCCGATAATCGACGTCGCGCGGGCGATCCCCTCACGAAACGCTTATTGTGCAAACCTTTATCGCACCGTGTTGTAAACGTGACAGAAATAGATCAGAGTTCCTAGCGTGACTGGAGTGCAATCAGAGCACCCGGCGAGACACGGGGAGGCTGGCATGAAGGCACTCACAGCGGAGACGCAACGTTGGATCTGGCTGTTTCGGCACCAGCCGCTGAGCATCCGCCTGCTGGCCGGGGCCGCCGCCCTGCTCACCGCCGCCTCCGCCTTCGCCGCGCCGGCCGAGGCCGACGCCGGCGCCGACGACGCCTTCATCGACGCGCTGAACCACGCCGGCATCGACTTCGGCGAGCCCGGCAACGCGATGTCCGTCGGCGAGTCCGTCTGCCCGATGCTCGCCCAGCCGGGCGGGAACTTCGCCGCCGTCGCCGCGACCGTCAGCCACCGCGGGCTGTCGCCACAGATGGCGAAGCTGTTCACCACCATCGCCATTCAGTCGTACTGCCCGCAGGAGATGGCCAACATCGCCAGCGGCAACCCGGCCGCCGGCATTCCCGGGGGCCTGCCCGGGCTCGCCGGAGGCATCCCCGGCATCCGCCAAATCCCCGGAATGCCAGGCGCTTAGCCCGATGGTGGCGACCCGCTGCGCCCGACTACGCCGCGCTTGGGATCGCCACTAACGCGTTCCCAGCGGGTCGATCGTCGACGCGATGTAGACCATCGCGGCCGCCACCGTCGCGGTGGTCAGGAAGTCGATGCCTCGGCTGCGCACGACCAGCAGGCCGGCCCGCTCGTCGGACAACACCAACCGCAGTACCGCCGCCACGCCGACCCCGATCCCGATCAGCAGGGCGCCCCGACGCCAGAAGTTAGCCGCCGCCAACACAAATGCCGCGGCGAAGATCAGCTCGACCAACAAGATCGGCCACTGGGCCCGTAGGGTCGCGCGCACGCTTATCCCTCGGCCAGTTCGACGACGTTGGTCAACAGGAACGCGCGGGTAAGCGGGCCGACGCCACCGGGATTCGGGGACACGTGACCGGCCACCTCCCACACGTCGGGATGCACGTCGCCGGCGAGCTTGCCGTCCACCCGGCTGACGCCGACGTCGAGCACCGCGGCGCCGGGACGCACCATGTCGGCGGTCAGCATGTGCGGCACCCCGACGGCGGCGACGATGATGTCCGCCTGCCTGGTCAGCGCCGGCAGGTCACGAGTTCCGGTGTGGCACAACGTCACCGTCGCATTCTCGGAGCGGCGGGTCAGCAGCAGCCCCAACGGGCGCCCGACCGTCACACCGCGGCCGATGACCACCACGTGCGCGCCGGCGATCTCGACGTCGTAGCGCCGCAACAGGTGCACGATGCCGCGCGGCGTGCAGGGCAGCGGCGCGGACTTGTTCAGGACCAGCCGGCCCAGGTTGGTCGGGTGCAGCCCGTCGGCGTCCTTGTCGGGGTCGACGCGCTCCAGCGCCGCGTTCTCGTCGAGCTGCTTGGGCAGCGGCAACTGCACGATGTAGCCGGTGCACTGTGGGTTGGCGTTCAGCTCGTCGATGGTCTCGTTGAGTTGGGCGGTGCTGGTGTCGGCGGGCAGGTCGCGGCGGATCGACGTGATGCCGACCTTGGCGCAGTCGGCGTGCTTGCCGCGCACGTAGGCCTGCGAACCGGGGTCGTCGCCGACCAGGATGGTGCCCAGCCCGGGCGTGCGGCCCGATGCGGTCAGTGCGGCCACCCGCTGGGTGAGGTCGACGAAGATCTCGTCCCGGGTGGCCTTGCCGTCCAGCGTGATTGCGCCCACGCCTGACAGTGTTCCACGTCGAAGGTTTACGCTCCTCGCATGTCTACCCCTCCAGACGTGCTCAGCCCGGCCAAGCTGGGGCCCATCACGCTGCGCAACCGCACCATCAAATCCGCCACCTTCGAGGCGCGCACGCCCAACGCGCTGGTGAGCGACGACCTGATCGAATACCACCGCCTGCCGGCGGCCGGCGGGGTGGGCATGACGACCGTCGCCTATTGCGCGGTGTCCCCCGGCGGCCGCACCGAGGGCAACGGGATCTGGATGCGCCCCGAGGCGGTGCCCGGGTTCCGGCGGCTCACCGACGCGATCCACGCCGAGGGCGCCGCGGTAAGCGCGCAGATCGGGCACGCCGGCCCGGTCGCCAACGCCAAGTCCAACAAGGCCAAGGCCCTGGCTCCGGTGCGGTTCTTCAACCCGATCGGGATGCGCTTCGCCAAGAAGGCCACCCGCGACGACATCGACGACGTGATCGAGGGGCACGTCAACGCCGTCCGGCTCGCCATCGAAGCCGGCTTCGACGCGGTCGAAATCCATTTGGGCCACAACTATCTGGCGAGCGCGTTCCTGTCCCCGCTGATCAACCGCCGCAACGACGAATTCGGCGGATCGCTGGAGAACCGGGCCAAGGTCGCCCGCGGGATCGTCATGGCGGTACGGCGCGCGGTGGAGAAGGAGGGCACGCCGATCGCGGTCACCGCCAAGCTCAACATGTCCGACGGGGTGCGCGGCGGCATCAGCACGAAGGAATCGCTGATCACCGCCAAGTGGCTGCAGGACGACGGCGGTCTGGACGCGATCGAGCTCACGGCGGGCAGCTCGCTGGTCAACCCGATGTACCTGTTCCACGGCGACGCGCCGATCAAGGAATTCGCCGGCGCCTTCAAGCCGCCGCTGCGCTGGGGCATGCGGATGACGGGCAAGAAGTTCCTGCGCGAGTACCCCTACCGCGAGGCCTATTTACTGCGCGACGCCAAGCTGTTCCGCGCCGAACTCACCATGCCGCTGATCCTGCTCGGTGGCATTACCAACCGGGAAACGATGGACCTCGCGATGGCGGAGGGCTTCGACTTCGTCGCGATGGGCCGGGCTCTGCTGGCCGAGCCGGACCTGATCAATCGGATCGCCGCCGACGGCGCCGCGCACAGCGTGCATTCGGCCTGCACGCACTGCAATCGGTGCATGCCGACGATCTACACCCGGACTCAATGCGTGATCACCGGCGCGCCGGACGCTTTGGCCCGCTGACGATGCGCGCCGCGAACGCGGCGGGACGTGGTGTGAGTTCAGGGTCTCGAGTGTGAACTCACGGCCTTGAGTGTGCCGACGGGGCGGGGATTTCCGGCGGGTTCCGCCCAGGCTTCGCGATGAAAGCCAAGGCTTCACAATCAAAGCCCAGGCTTCACAATCAATGCCGGGGCTGAGGTCACCGGTGGGTCGGACTCGGTCAATCAGCCCACAGGGTGAAAACAGGTGCACCCGCTACAGTTGTGGCGATGAGTGCACCAGCCCCGCCAGCGCTGACCGTTCGCCATGACGGGTCGGAGCGCACGTTCGCGGCGGGCCACGACGTGGTGGTCGGGCGCGATCTGCGCGCCGATATGCGCATCACGCACCCGCTCATTTCGCGCGCGCATCTGTTGCTGCGGTTCGACCAGGGCAGGTGGCTGGCGATCGACAACGGTTCGCTCAACGGGACTTTCGTCAACGGCCGCCGGGTGCCGGTGGTCGACATCCACGACGGCCAGAGCCTCAACATCGGAAATCCCGACGGGCCACAGCTGACCTTCGAGGTGGGGCGCCACCAAGGCCTGGCCGGGCGCCCGCCGCGCACCGAGTCGATGGGCATCCCGGTGGCCCAGCCGGGTGCGGCGTGGTCCGGCCAACCGGGCCCGCCCGTCGCCGCCCCGCCCGGACCCCCGGGCCGGCAACCTAACTGGGCCGCGCAGGCGGCGCGGCGCCCGCAGGTAGCCGCGCCCCCACCGCCCGGCCAGCCCATGTACCCCGTCAGCGGCGGTGGACGTCCGCCGTATCCGACCAGCGCGCCGCCGCCACCCAATTTCCAGCCGCAGCCGCAGATGTCCGCGGCGTCCGCGCCGGCGGCACCGGAAACCCAGATGTCGGCCAACCTCACCAAGCCGCCCGAGGTGGGGAACCTGGCGACCAAGATGTTCCAGGCGCTGCTGCCGTCGCGTTCCGGGGCGATGCCGAAGTCGTCCGACGCGGTCACGATCGGCCGTTCCACCGACAACGACATCGTCATCCAGGACGTGCTGGCGTCGCGCCATCACGCGTTTCTGACCCAGACCCCGCTGGGCACCGAGATCCGCGACGCGCACAGCGTCAACGGCACCTTCGTCAACGGCGTCCGGGTCGGCTCCGCGATCCTGACCGAGGGCGACGTGGTCACGATCGGAAACGTCGACCTCGTCTTCACCCGCGACACCCTGGTCCGCCGCACCGAGGCCGCGACGCGCACCGGCGGCCTGGAGGTCAACGCCGTCACCTTTACGGTCGACCACGGAAAACAGTTGCTCGACCACATCTCGCTGACCGCGCGTCCCGGGACGCTGACCGCCATCATCGGCGGGTCGGGCGCGGGTAAGACCACGCTGTCGCGGCTGATCGCCGGGTACACCACCCCCAGCACGGGAACGGTGACGTTCGAGGGCCACAACATCCACGCCGAATACGCGTCCATGCGCAGCCGGGTCGGGATGGTGCCGCAGGACGACGTGGTGCACCGCCAGCTGACGGTCAACCAGGCCCTGGGCTACGCAGCCGAACTGCGGCTGCCGCCCGACACCAGCAAGGCCGACCGCGAGCAGGTCGTCGCGCAGGTCCTCGAGGAACTCGAGCTGACCAAGCATGGCGACACCCGCGTCGACAAGCTCTCCGGCGGCCAGCGCAAGCGCGCGTCAGTAGCGCTCGAGTTGCTCACCGGGCCGTCGCTGCTGATCCTCGACGAGCCGACGTCGGGCCTGGACCCGGCGCTGGACCGGCAGGTGATGATGATGCTGCGCCAGCTCGCCGACGCGGGCCGCGTGGTGCTGGTCGTCACGCACTCGGTGGCCTACCTCGACGTCTGCGACCAGATCCTGCTGCTGGCGCCCGGCGGCAAGACGGCCTTCCTGGGGCCGACCAGCCAGATCGGCGCGGCCATGGGCACCACCAACTGGGCCGACATTTTCGCGAAGGTAGGCGCCGACCCCGACGAGGCCAACCGTCGCTTCCTCGCCGAAAACCGGCCGCCGGAGATCCAGGCCCCGTCCGACGCCAGCCCGGGCGACCTGGGCGAACCGGTGCACACCGACGTGCTGCGCCAGTTCTGGACGGTGGCGCGCCGCCAGATCCGGCTGGTGATCTCCGACCGGGGCTACACGGTGTTCCTGGCGCTGCTGCCGTTCCTGATCGGCATCCTCACCCTCACGGTGCGCGGCAAGACCGGGTACGGCATGGGCGACCCGTTGAGCAACTCCCCCAACCAGCCCGACCAGATTCTGGTCATGCTCACCGTGGGCGCCGTGTTCATGGGGACCGCGCTGACCATCCGCGACCTGGTCGGCGAGCGTCCCATATTCAGGCGTGAGCAGGCCGTCGGCCTGTCGACCGCGTCGTACCTGGCCGCCAAGGTCGTGGTGTTCAGCGCGTTCGCCATCGGGCAGGCGGGCATCACGACCGCGATCTCGGTGATCGGCTGGGGCCAGCCGATCGCCAAAGCCGTGATGCTGGGCAATGTCAGCTTCGAACTGTTCTTCGACGTCGCGCTGACGTGCGTGGCCTCCGCGCTGTTGGGCATGGCCTTGTCGGCGATCGCCAAATCCCAGGACCAGATCATGCCGTTCCTGGTCATCGCGATCATGTCGCAGCTGGTTTTCTGCGGCGGGTTGATCTGGGTGACCAACCGCCCCGTGCTCGACCAGTTGTCCTGGGCCACGCCCGCAAGGTGGGGCTACGCGTCCGCGGCGTCGACGATCGACACCCACCGGCTGGTCGTGGGCCCGACCGACCCGAAGGACCAGCACTTCGATCACAAGGCGAGCGCGTGGCTGTTCGACATCGCGATGCTCTTGGCGTTGTGCGTGGTCTACAGCGCCGTCGTGTGGTGGAAGCTCCGGTTGAAGGCG
The DNA here is from genome assembly GCF_059812465.1 of Mycobacterium sp. NGS54. Classification (NCBI taxonomy): domain Bacteria; kingdom Bacillati; phylum Actinomycetota; class Actinomycetes; order Mycobacteriales; family Mycobacteriaceae; genus Mycobacterium; species Mycobacterium sp. NGS54. The sequence goes on from NZ_JCALCS010000001.1 coordinate 698,387, forward strand.
CACTCCTCGGGCCGCCGCGGCCTGGCGAGGAACCGGCGCAAGGGCTGATGGGCCAGCCCGCGCAGCCAGTGCTGACGGTGCGTTCCCAGCGATCGGAAGGCAATTTCGCGCCGGGTCGCGACGTCGTCGTCGGCAGCGACCTGCGCGCCGACCTGCGCGTGGCGCACCCGCTGATCGCCCGGGCGCACCTGCTGCTGCGCTTCGAGGGCGGCCGGTGGATCGCGGTCGACAACGGCTCGCTCAACGGGGTCTTCCTCAACGGCCGGCGGGTGCCGAAGGTCGACATCCAGGACGGCCAGGCCCTCAACATCGGCAAGCCCGACGGACCGCGGATCACGTTCGAGGTCGGCCACCACCGGGGCGCCGTCGGGCTGCTGCCACCGACGGAGACGGTGCCGAAGATCGCGCCGCCCACCGGCCCTATCCGCAAGGCCCCGCCGCCCGGGCGGCGCCCCGACGACGTGCCGCGCACGACCGCCATCCCGATCCTGCGCCCGAACGCGCCCACCCATGACGAGAACCCGCCCACCCAGGTCGGTGTGAGCGGCGAGATCGCCGAGTTCCCGACCACCCGGGTCAAGGCGCTCGGTTCCGGGAAGCTCGAGGGCCCGGTCACCGGCTCCGCCTGGATCGGCCGTTCGCTGGACAACGACATCGTCATCCAGGACGTGCTGGCGTCGCGCCACCACGCGTTCCTGACCGCGACGCCGGTCGGCACCGAGATCCGCGACGCGCACAGCATCAACGGCACCTTCGTCAACGGGATCAGGGTCGGGTCCGCGGTGCTCGCCGAGGGTGACGTGGTCACGATCGGCAACGTCGACCTGGCGTTCAGCGGCGGCATGCTGGTCCGCCGCAACGAGGTGGCGGCGCGCTCGGGCGGCCTGGAGGTGCGCGAGGTCAACTTCGCCATCGACGGAAAGAACCTGCTCGAGCGGGTCTCGGTGACCGCCCGGCCCGGCACCCTGACCGCGATCATCGGCGGGTCGGGCGCCGGCAAGACCACGCTGTCCCGGTTGATCGCCGGGTACGCCACCCCGACATCCGGCTCGGTCACGTTCGAGGGCCACGACATCCACACCGAGTACGCGTCGCTGCGCACCAGGATCGGGATGGTCCCGCAGGACGACGTCGTGCACCGCCAGCTGACGGTCAACCAGGCGCTGGGCTACGCCGCCGAACTGCGGCTGCCCCCCGACACCAGCAAGGCCGACCGCCAGCAGGTGGTGGCCCAGGTGCTCGACGAACTCGGGCTGACCAACCACGCCGACACCCGCGTCGACAAGCTCTCCGGCGGCCAGCGCAAGCGCGCCTCGGTGGCGCTGGAGCTGCTCACCGGGCCGTCGCTGCTGATCCTCGACGAGCCGACCTCGGGCCTGGACCCCGCGCTGGACCTGCAGGTGATGACGATGCTGCGCCAGCTCGCCGACGCCGGGCGCGTGGTGCTGGTCGTCACCCACTCGCTGACCTACCTCGACGTGTGCGACCAGGTGCTGCTGATGGCGCCGGGCGGCAAGACGGCCTACCTGGGCGTGCCCGGGCAGATCGGCGCGGCCATGGGCACCACCAACTGGGCCCAGATCTTCGCGAAGGTGGGCGCCGACCCCGACGAGGCCAACCGCCGCTTCCTCGCTCAGAACAAGCCCCCGCCGCCGGTCGCGTCGGCGCCGGCCGACCTCGGCACCCAGGCCCGCACCAGCGTGCGGCACCAGTTCTCCACGATCGCGCGGCGCCAGGTCCGGCTGGTGGTGTCCGACCGCGCCTACTTCACGTTCCTGGCGCTGCTGCCGTTCGTCCTGGGCGCGCTGTCGCTGACCGTCCCGGGGAACACCGGGTTCGGCGTCGCGCAACCGACCAGCGGGACGCCCGACGAGTCCGCGCAGATCCTGACCCTGCTGTCGATCGCCGCCGTCTTCATGGGCACGGCGCTGACGATCCGCGACCTGATCGGCGAGCGCGCCATCTTCCGGCGGGAGCAGGCGGTGGGCCTGTCCACGGGTGCCTACCTGGGCGCCAAGCTGACAGTGTTCTGTGCGTTCGCGATCGCGCAGGCGGCGATCGCGACGGGCATCGTGCTGCTGGGCAAGGGAGCGCCGACGCGGCCGCCGGTGCTGTTGGGTAACGCGAGCTTCGAGCTGTTCGTCACGGTGGCCGCGACGTGCGTCGCCTCGGCGGTGCTGGGGTTGGTGCTGTCGTCGCTGGCGCGCTCCAACGAGCAGATCATGCCGCTGTTGGTGGTGTCGCTGATGCTGCAGCTCGTGCTGGCCGGCGGCATGGTCCCCGTGACCGGCCGGATCTTCCTGGACCAGCTGTCCTGGGTGCTGCCGTCGCGCTGGGGCTACGCGGCGTCGGCGTCCACGGTCGACCTGCGCGCGCTGGTGCCCGGTTCGCTGGTGCAGCAGGACGCCCACTGGGCGCACACGCGCGGCGCGTGGCTGCTCGACATGGGCATGCTGGTCGCGCTGTCGGTGGTCTATTCCGCGATCGTTCGGTGGCGCATCCGGCTCACGCGCTAGTCCGTCGAGTCCAGCCGCAGCCCGTGCGCCAGCGCGAACGCCATCGCCTGCGGGACATCGACGCGGGCGCCCGACAGCGAGGCGGTCCGCCACAACGCGGCGTCCACGATGGCGCCGCGCAGGTCGGCGTCGTCGAGGCGGGCGCCCGTCGTCCGGGCGCCGGACAGGTCGGCGCCGCGCAGCACGGCCTTGCGCAGGTCGGTCTCCACCAGGCTGGTCTCGCGCAGCCGGCAGCCGCTCAGGTCGACGCCGCGAAGGTCGTTGCCGCCGAGCACCGCGAGGGTGAAGTCCACCTCGTCGAACGTCATCGGGCGCATCCGGCAGTGCACAAACACCGAGCCCAGCATGCTGCACTGCGCAAAGGTGCTGTGCCACAACAGTGTTCGCTCGAATGTGCAGTTGCGGAACGCCGACCCGCGGTGGTCGGACTCGGCCAGGTTGACGCCGCTGAAGTCGCACTCGGAAAACACCACCCGTTCGGTGCGGAGCCGGCTGAGGTCGTCGTCGCGAAAATCGGTGCCGGTGAATTCGCGGTCGACCCAGTGCTGCAACGCGGGATCAGCTCGCGGCCAGGGTTTCCAGCGCGTACTCGCTCACGGCGATCAGCGCGTCGGTCGCCGACCGTCGGTCCCGGGCGTCGACGGTGATCACCGGGATGTGCCGGGGCAGGGTCAGCGCCTCGCGCACCGCCTCGACGGGATAGCGTTGCGCGCCGTCGAATTCGTTGACCGCGATCAGGAACGGCAGGTTGCGGTGCTCGAAGAAGTCGACCGCGGCGAAGCTGTCCTGCAGCCGGCGGCAGTCGACCAGGACGACCGCCCCGATCGCGCCGCGCACCAGGTCGTCCCACATGAACCAGAACCGCCGCTGACCGGGAGTGCCGAACAGGTAGAGCACCAGCTCCTCGTCCAGGGTGATCCGGCCGAAATCCATTGCGACCGTGGTGGTCTTCTTGTCCGGGGTGGCGTCGAGCATGTCGACGCCCTCCGATGCGTCGGTGAGCATGGCCTCGGTGCGCAGCGGCATGATCTCCGAGACGGCCCCGACGAACGTGGTCTTGCCGACCCCGAAGCCGCCCGCGATCACGATCTTCGTCGAAGCGTGCGCTCGCGCGTCAGAGTGCTCGTAAGCCACGCAGGGTCCTTCCTATGAGTTCGTGGCGCTCGTCGCGGGTGGAACGCTCCGTCAACGTCCTGTGCACCCGAAGGTAGCCGGACAGCACCAGATCGCCGACCAGGACGCGCGCGACGCCGACCGGTAAATCCAGCCGGGCCGAGATCTCCGCGACGGACGGGCTGTTGACGCACAGTTGGATGATCTTGCCTCTCGCATCGTTGGGTGGCCAGCGGTGAGCCAGGCCCGCATCCAACGTCTGCACCGGCGCTTCCAGCGGAAGGTCGACGTTGGTGCCGGTCCGGCCGGACGTCAGGGTGTACGGACGGACCAGGTTCGCCTCACGTGAGGCGGGCCAGCGCTCACGTCTGTCCATCGCGGCTCACTGGTACTGCTCTGCGGACCGGCGGGTGGACTGAACCACGCCGCCCACCCGTTCGACGAGGATGGCCATCTCGTACCCGATCTGGCCGATGTCGCAGGAGGACACGGCCAGCGTCGCCAGGTGCGAGCCGTCGCCGACCCGCATCAGCAACAGGTAGCCGTTGGACATCTCGACCACCGACTGCAGCACCCGGCCGCCCTCGAAGAGCTGCGCGGCACCGGTCGCGAGGCTGGCCAGGCCGGAGGCCACCGCGGCCAGCTGATCGGCCCGTTCGCGCGGGAGGTGTTCGCTGGCGGCAACGGGCAGCCCGTCGACCGACACCAGCAACGCGTGCGCGACGCCGGGGACCTCGCGGGCGAACTTCGTCACCAGCCAGTCCAGCGTGGGGGCACCGCCCGCTTGCGGGGGATTGTCGGCGGACGTCATTCCTGATCAGATCCTTCACTCGTCTCGCGGGCGTGCGACCGTCCGGAGCGCACGCCACCGAAGTGGCTGCTGAACGACGCCCGCACCGCCTCGGGGTCGCGCCCCGCGGCGGAGTGCTGCGAATGCCGACCCAGGCCGTTGGATCCCACCAGGAACCCCTCGTCGTCGTCCGGCCGGTCCTCTTCCGTCGTGTCCGTCCCGTTTGCGGCACCGGGCACCAGCCGCGCCCCGGGCTCGCGGACCGGCAGCCCGTGCTCGGTTTGCGCCTCGACCGGCTTGTCCTCGGCCGCGGCGGCCAACGACCAGCCCCGGTCCCACACCGACTGCCAATCCAGGTCGGGGCTGTTGACCAGGTCGTGCGGGTCGCCCAGCATCTCCGACAGCATCCGACGGTAGATGACGTCGTCATCGGCCGGCGCCTGCGGGGCTTCGGGGACTTTCGGGGGCTTCGGGATGGCCGGAGTTGTTGGGATCGACGCGACGGGCGCCGGGGTTTCCCGCGGGGCCGCGGCGGCCTGGGCACGCGCGGCGAAGAATGCCGACGTGTCCGACACCGCCGCGGGCTTGGCCGGCCTCGGCTGCGGCTGTGGCCGCGGCTGTGGCTGTGGCTGTGGCTCGGGCTCGGCGAGCTCGCGCCGTTGCCGCCGGGGCAGCGGCGCGCCCGGCGCGGGAACCTCGGGGACCTCGGGGACCTCGGTGATGCCGCTGGATCCGGGGTTGCGGCGCGGCAACAGCGTGACCGACGGTATCTCGGCGCCGTTCTGGTTCGCGGGCTCGGGGGCGTCGTACTCCCCGGCGGGCGCGCCCGCGGGGTCCGTCGTCGCCATGGCGTTGGCGAGCTTGGTGCTCGGCGACGACACGGACCCCGGCCGTCCCTGCGGCCCCGCCGAGCCGGCGAGCACCGTCGGGGGCAGGTACACCTCGGCGGTGGTGCCGGCGCCCGCCTCGTTGCCGGCCGGGCCCCGCAGGCCCACCCGGATGCCGTGCCGGGCGGCGATCCGGCCCACCACGAACAGGCCCATGTGCCGGGCGTTGTCGGGGGTGACGTCGCTGCCGGACCGCAGCCGCATGTTGGCGATGCGCCGATCGGCGTCGTTCATGCCCAGGCCGGAGTCGGAGATCCGCAGCATGACGCCGCCGTCCCCGCCGCGTCCCGCGGAGATCCGGACCGTCGTCGTCGGCGGCGAGTAGCGCAGGGCGTTGTCGATCAGCTCGGCGAACAGGTGAATGACCCCGCCCGACGCCGCGCCGACCAGCGCGCAGTCGGGCAGGCCGGACAGCTCGACCCGGCGGTAGTCCTCGACCTCGGACACCGCGGCGTTGATCACCGTCGACAGCGGCACCGGGTCGCGTTGGTCGCGGGCCAGCTGCGCACCCGCCAGCACCAGCAGGTTGGCGCTGTTGCGCCGCAGCCGGGCCGCCAGGTGATCCAGCCGGAACAGGTTGTCCAGGCGTTCGGGATCCTCCTCGTTGCGCTCCAGCCGGTCGATCAGCATCAGCTGCTGGTCGACCAGGGAACGGTTGCGCCGCGACATGGTCTCGAACATGTCGTTGACCAGCAGCCGAAGGCGCGCCTCGTCGCCGGCCAGCAGCAGGGCCTGCGTGTGCAGCTCGTCGACGGCGTGGGCGACCTGACCGATCTCCTCGGTGGTGTACACCGGCAGCGGCTGCGGAATCGGTTCGGCGCCACCGGCTTTGACCCGGGCCACCTCCTCCTCCAGGTCGGTGTGGGCGACCTGGAGCGCGCCGTCGCGCAGGACGCGCAGCGGGCGCACCAGCGCGCGCGCCACCAGCAAGACGACGAGCAGGGCGATCACGATGACGCCCAGCACCAGCGCGGTGTCGACGATCGCGGAGTTGCGGCGGTCGGTGGCCTCGGCGTGCACGGACTTGGTCACCGACGCCGTGGCGTCGTTGATGACCTGCTCGGCGATCCCGTCGGTGGTCTCGATCGAGCGCAGCAGGTCCGGGTTGTCGACGAGCACGCTGGCCGGATCCGACATGATCGCCATCCGGGTCACCATCTGCTGCTGCAGCGTCTTGGCCTCGGGCGACCCGGCGCCGAGCACCTCACTCATCCCGAACAGCGTCGACGGCTCGGTGCCGGCCAGGGTGATCATCGAGGTCCGCAGCTGCGGCTCGGGCAGGTCGGCGCCCCGGGTCACCAGGATTTGCTGCATCGTCATCTGCCCGCGGGCGCCGACGGCCCGGCTGAGCGCCTGCGCCTCGGCGCGGATGCGCTCGTCGCCGACGCGCACCGACGCGTTGATCACGTCCTCGGCCGTCAGCAGGAGTGGGGCGTACGTGGTGACCCGGTCCCGCAAACCGATGCTGTTGTCGGCCACCTTGTCCAGCAGCCCCGCGCCGCCGTTCAGCAGGGTGCTCACCCCGGACCGCACGTCGGGGGTGACGTCGGTGTCCGCCAGGCGCTGCTGCAGCTCGTGCTTGCGCGCCTCGTAGTTCTTCTTGGCCCCCTCGACGTCGCGCCCCGTGGAGTTCGCCAGCAGCGCGACGTCCAACGCCGACATGTATTTGGTGATCGCCGGCAGCACGTCGGCGCGGGCGGCGGCCAGGTTCAGGCCGCGCGAGTTGGCCATCGCGTCCTTGACGCGCAACGCCCCGAACGCCGTCGCCAAGAGCAGCGGGACCAGCACAATGGCCAGCACCTTGTAGCGCACGGGCCAGTTGCCCAACGACCAGGCCGGCGGGCGTTTGGCCCGCGGCCCGTCGGCTTGCGTGTATTCCGGCGCGACCGCCTCGGCCGCGTGGGCCGGGCGGGTGAACATGGTCACGTGCTTGCGGCCGCGCGACGGGCCGCTGCGCTGATTGTCAGCGCTCGGTGAAACGAGAGGCTCATGAGACTTCCTGCTTAATTCCGCCTACCCCACGCAGTCGGCGCCAGCGATAAACACCTGGCAATCCGACGAGTATGACAGCCCGCGGCCGAGGTCTCCACAATTCCTACTGAGTAGGCAGAGCCCTCCAAGGTGTGCCCGCGCGCGGGGACGCAAGTCTGGCAAACAATTTGGCTTTGTCATGATCCGTCCGGGCGGCAACGGCCACCGGCACACAGGACCTAAGACGGCCGAAGGAGCGCGACGAGGAAATCGGACTCGTCGGTGAACGGTCGCAGATCCCAGGTGGACAGGAGCAGATCTTGCGCGAACCCGGCAGCTGCCGCGTCGTCGAGAAACTGGCCGAACTCGTACCCGCGGCCGGCGCCCAAGCCGATCACCGCTCGACCGCCGTCGGTGACATGCGCACGCAGCCGGCCCAGCACCTGGGCTCGGGTACTCGGTGCAAGGAACGCCATCACGTTGCCGGCCGACATGATGACATCGAACGGCTCGGCGATTCCGCGTGCGGGCAGGTCGAGTTCGGCGAGGTCGCCGACAAGCCAGCGCGGCCCGGGATGGTCGTGCTCGGCTGCCTCGATGAGCACCGGGTCGACGTCGACACCGACCACCCGGTGACCGGCCGCGGCCAAATAACCGCCCAACCGGCCGGGGCCGCAACCCGCATCAAGGATGTGGGCGCCGCGGGGCGCCATCGCGTCCACGAGGCGGGCCTCGCCGAGCAGGTCGTCACCGGCGCGTGCCATGGCACGGAAGCGCTCGACATACCAGTGCGAGTGTCCGGGATCCGCCGCCACCTTCTGCATCCAGATGCTCTGCTCGACCATGCCAGCATTATCCGAGCGAAGACCCCGGGCAGGATGGCGTGTGTGTTCAAGATGCTGTTTGTCACCCCCCGCATCGCCCCCAACACCGGCAACGCCATTCGGACGGCGGCCGCCACCGGCGCCGAACTGCACCTGGTCGAGCCACTGGGATTCGACCTGACCGAGCCGAAGCTGCGCCGCGCCGGGCTGGACTATCACGACCTGGCGTCGGTCACCGTGCACCCGTCGCTGCGCGCCGCGTGGGACGCGCTGGCGCCGGCGCGGGTGGTCGCCTTCACCGCGCACGCGACCACGTCGTTCGCCGACGTCGACTACGAGGCCGGCGACGTGCTGATGTTCGGGCCCGAACCCGACGGGCTGGACGCGACGACCCTGGCCGACCCGCACGTCACCCGGCAGGTGCGCATCCCGATGCTGGCCGGCCGGCGCTCGCTGAACCTGTCGAACGCGGCCGCGATCGCCGTCTACGAGGCCTGGCGGCAGAACGGATACGCCGGGGCGCGATGAATTCCCGGCCGCGCGCGAGTCAGCCTTGATATGGCTACCTTCATCACGATCGGTTACGGGGACGCGGCGGGGTACGACCGCGTCAGCGACGAATGCAAAGCGGCCGCGCACGCGCGCGACGACGAATTGGGTGCGGCCGGGGCGCTGATCGGCATCGCCGGACGCCCCGTTCAGGTGCGCAATCCGGAGGGCTCGGGCGTGCGAACCGACCCCGGGCCGTACCTGCAGTCGGCGCTGCCGATCGCCGGGTTCGCGGTCCTGGAGGCCGAGAACCTCGACGCGGCGATCGAGCGGGTGAGCCAAACCCCGTGCGCGGTCGCGCACGGGGTCGTCGAAGTCTGGCCGCTTTCGGGCTGACCTACCAGGCGTTCCAGTGCGTGAGCTGCTCGGCGGGCAGGCGCTTGGCCGGCCGGAAGTCGGTGCCCTTGGTGTAGGCGATTGGGAACAGCCCACCCTGGCTGAATTTGTCGAACGGGATGCCGAGCACCTCGGCGGCCTGTTTTTCGCCGTCGCGCAGCAGGTGCAGCGTCGTCCAGCAGGAGCCCAGGCCCCGCGACCGCAGCGCCAGGCAGAAGCTCCACACCGCAGGAAACAGCGACGCCCAGAACGACACGCCGCCCAGCGGCGTCTTGTCCTCGCGGCCCTCGATGCACGGGATCATCAGCACCGGCGCCTCGTGCATGTGCTCGGCGAGATAGGTCGCCGAATCGCGGACCTTGCCCATCCGCTCGCCGCGGGTGTCGCCCTCGGCGTACTGGGCTCCCGGCGCGGCAAGGTAGCCGCGGGCGTTGGCCAGGTAGATCTCGCCGATCGCCTTCTTCTTCTCGGCGTCCTCGACGAACACCCACTGCCAGCCCTGCGAGTTGGACCCGGTGGGCGCCTGCAGGGCCAGGTCCAGGCATTCCATCAGCACCTCGCGGCCGACCGGCTTGTCGAAGTCGAGCCGCTTGCGGACCGAGCGGGTGGTGGTGAGGACTTCGTCGACGGACAGGTTGAGGGTCATGTGTGGAGACTACATTCGGCATCATGAGCGTCGAACTGACACAAGAGGTTTCCGACAGGCTGACATCGGATCGGTACGGCTGGCTGACCACCGTCGCGAAATCGGGGCAGCCGGTGCCGCGGCTGATCTGGTTCTACTTCGACGGCGCCAAGCTGACGGTCTATTCCACGCCAGGGGCGGCCAAGGTCGCCCACATCAAGGCGCACCCCGAGGTGAGCCTGAACCTGGACTCCGACGGCAACGGCGGCGGAATCATCGTCATCGGTGGCATTGCGGAGGTCGACGCCACCGACGTCGACTGCCGAGACGACGCGCCGTACTGGGCTAAGTACCGCGAGGCCGCGGCGAGCTTCGGCCTGACCGACTCGCTGGGCGCCTACAGCACCCGGCTGAAGATCACGCCGACGAAGGTGTGGACGACGCCGACGGCCTGAGCCTGGGGTCGGCTAGGGGGGCGGCGGCGGGCCGTCGGGCGGAATCGCCCCGCCGCAGCCACCGGGCGGCGGCGGCCCCGGCAGGGGTTCGTCGCCGCCGACGCAGTCGTAATAAAATTGCGGGCCGACAATCCAGGTTTTCATCCACTGGTGCCAAAACGACCCGTCGGGATACTTCTCGCCGTCGCAGACGGCCAAATTGCCGTACCCCCATCGACCCCCCGGGCAGAAGCCCTTCGTCATGTCCGGCTGGTGCGGGTCGGGCGGATCGGCGCTGGCCACCGCGGGAGAAAGAACCAGCGCCGCAGCGCAACCCAATATCGCCGCGCCGCGCCGAACGAGCGTGAATTTCATTTCGACTCCCTTGACGCATTGAATCAATACAGCCGATTTTTCGAATAGCTTACGACGCGGCGGATTTGCTATGTGCTTTTCCGCGCAAAAGCGGCGACCGCCAAAACCGCGCCGCCAGTGCACGGCTCAGCGGAAGTCGCGCGACTTCGACCCCACCGCCAGGGTGATGCGGCCCAGCCGCTCGGCGACGACGGTGATGGCGCCGCTGGCGTTTTGCACCTGCCCGCGGATCAGCAGCGCGGGCGCGGTGTTGGCCAGCTTGCGGTGTCGCGCCCACACCCCCGGCGTGCAGAGCACGTTGACCATCCCGGTCTCGTCCTCGAGGTTGATAAACGTCACCCCCTGGGCCGTGCCGGGCCGCTGCCGATGGGTCACCGCGCCGGCGATCAGCACGCGGTCGCCATCGGGCACCGATCCCAGCGCGTCGGCGGGCACCACGCCCATCGCGTCGAGGTCCTCCCGCAGGAACTGTGTCGGGTAGCTGTCCGGGGAGATGCCGGTGGCCCACACGTCGGCGGCGGCCAGCTCCAGCTCGCTCATTCCCGGCAGCGCGGGGATGTGCGACGACGAGCCCACGCCGGGCAATCGGTCCGGCCGTTGGGTGGCCGCGGCCCCGGCCGCCCACAGCCCCTCGCGCCGGGACATGGAAAAGCAGCCCAGCGCCCCGGCCGTGGCCAGCGCCTCGGTCTGCGGCACGGACAGCTGCAGCCGGGTGGTCAGATCGAGCAGGGATGCGAAGGGGCCGTTGGCCTTTCGTTCGTCGACCAGCCGCTCGGCGAGGTCGTCGCCGATGTGGCGGACGGCGCCCAGGCCGAGCCGCACCTCCGTCCCCGCGTTTTCGAGGGTGGCGTGCGCCAGGCTGGCGTTGACGTCGGGGCCGTGCACCGTGACGCCGTGCCGGCGCGCGTCGGCCACCAGCGACTGCGGCGCGTAGAAGCCCATCGGCTGCGCGCGCAGCAGCGCCGCGCAGAACGCCGCCGGGTGGTGCAGCTTGAACCACGACGAGTAGAACACCAGCGACGCGAAGGACAGCGCGTGGCTTTCGGGAAAGCCGAAATTGGCGAAGGCCTCCAGCTTTTCGTACGTCCGGTCGATCACGTCGTCGGGGGCGCCGTGCAGTTCGCGCATGCCGTCGTAGAACCGGCCGCGCAGCCGTCGCATCCGCTCGGTCGAGCGCTTGGAGCCCATGGCGCGCCGCAGCTGGTCGGCCTCGGCGGCGGAAAAGCCGGCGCAGTCGACGGCCAGCTGCATCAGCTGTTCCTGAAAGAGTGGCACCCCCAGCGTCTTTCGCAGCGCGGATTCCATGGATGGGTGGTCGTAGACGACCGGGTCGACGCCGTTGCGCCGCCGGATGTAGGGGTGCACCGACCCGCCCTGGATGGGCCCGGGGCGGATCAGCGCGACCTCCACCACCAGGTCGTAGAACACCCGCGGCCGCAGCCTGGGCAACGTGGCCATCTGCGCCCGCGACTCCACCTGGAACACGCCGACGGAGTCGGCGCGGCACAGCATCTCGTACACCGCTTCTTCGGAGAGGTCGAGGCGGGCCAGGTCGACCCGGATGCCCTTGTGCTCGGCGACCAGGTCGATGGCGTAGTGCAGCGCCGAGAGCATGCCCAGCCCGAGCAGGTCGAACTTCACCAAACCGATTGCCGCGCAGTCGTCTTTGTCCCACTGCAGGACGCTGCGGTTCTCCATGCGCGCCCACTCCACCGGGCACACGTCGGCGATCGGGCGGTCGCAGATCACCATGCCGCCGGAGTGGATGCCCATGTGCCGCGGCAGGTTCCGGATCTGGTTGGCCAGGTCGATCACCTGCGGCGGGATGTCCTCGATATCGGGCGAGTCGACGAGCCCGTTCCAGTGGCTGATCTGCTTGCTCCACGCGTCCTGCTGCCCCTGCGAGAAGCCGAGGGCGCGGGCCATGTCGCGGACCGCGATCCGGCCCCGGTAGGTGATGACGTTGGCGACCTGGGCGGCGTAGTCGCGGCCGTACTTGTCGTAGACGTACTGGATGACCTGCTCGCGCTGGTCGGACTCGATGTCCATGTCGATGTCGGGTGGCCCGTCGCGGGCCGGCGACAGGAAGCGCTCGAACAGCAGCTCGTTGGCCACCGGGTCGACCGCGGTGACGCCCAGGGCGTAGCAGACCGCGGAATTGGCCGCCGATCCCCTGCCCTGGCACAGGATGTTGTTGCACCGGCAGAACCGGGCGATGTCGTGCACCACCAGGAAGTAGCCCGGAAAGCTCAGGTGTGCAATGACTTTCAGCTCGTGCTCGATCTGGGCGTAGGCGCGCGGCGCCGATTCGGGAAGCCCGTAGCGTTCGCGCGCGCCCGCCATGGTCAGCTGCCGCAGCCAGCTGTCCTCGGTGTGCCCGTCGGGCACGTCGAACGGCGGCAGCCGGGGCGCGATGAGCGCCAGCCCGAACGCGCATTGCTCGCCGAGTTCGGCGGCGGCCGTCACCACGTCAGGCCGCTGCGCGAACAGCCGGGCCATCTCCTCGCCGGAGCGCAGGTGCTCACCGCCCAGCGGGGCCAGCCACCCGGCGGCCGAATCCAGGGACTCCCGGGCCCGGATGGCGCCCATCGCCATGGCCAGCCGGCCGCGCGACGGGTGGGCGAAGTGCGCCCCGGTGGTGGCGACGACGCCGACGCCGAAACGCGGCGCGATCCCGGCCAGCGCCGCATTGCGTTCGTCGTCGAGCGGGTGGCCGCGCCGGGTCAGCTCGACGCTGACCCGGTGCGCGCCGAACCGGTCCACCAGGTCGGCCAGCGCCCGCTCCGCGGCCTCCGGACCGCCATCGGAAAGCGCCTGGCGCACATGGCCTTTGCGGCATCCGGTCAGGATGTGCCAGTGCCCCCCGGCGGCCTCGGTCAGCGCGTCGATGTCGTAGCGCGGTTTGCCCTTCTCCCCGCCGGCCAGGTGCGCCGCGGCCAGTTGGCGCGACAGCCGTCGGTACCCCTCCGGGCCGCGGGCCAGCACCAGCAGGTGCGGGCCGGGCGGGTCGGGCGTCTCGGTGCGCGCGCCCGGCCCCAGCGAGAGTTCGGCGCCGAAGACGGTGTTCAGGTCGAGTTCGGCGGCCGCCTCGGCGAACCGCACCGCCCCGTACAGGCCGTCGTGGTCGGTCAGCGCCAGGGCGCGCAGGCCCAGCCGGGCGGCCTCCTCCACCATCTCCTCGGGGGTGCTGGCTCCGTCGAGGAAGCTGAACGCCGAATGCGCGTGCAGCTCGGCATAGGCAACGGACGAGCGGGCCGGCCGGGTGTCGTCGGGCGGCCGGTACGTCCCCCGCTTGCGCGACAGCGGGGCGTCCTCCGGGGGGTCCGCCGGCGCACCGGCGTGGCGCGGCTTGCCGTCGAGCACCCGCTCCATTTCCGCCCAGCTCGGCGGCCCGTTAAACCAACCCACGTTCGAGAGTCTACTCGAATGTATGTTCGATTTAACCCGTGCTCGTGACATCGGTTGTTAAACGGATCTTCAACTCCTAAACAAGGTCTTAACGCTGCGGGGCCTACCGGGCATAACCCGCCGCGCAGATACTGGTACGGGTGCAGAAAATCGAGGGCGGGGACTGAGCATGGCGCAGGTGAAGACACTGGACACGGCGTTCCCCGATCAGCATGCCAGCCTGGCGATCGGGGCGGTCGCCATCGTCGACGGGGCCGCCCCTGACGACGAATTGCTAAAAGAGGTCCTGGCGCAACGGCTTCCGTCGATACCGCGATGCACGCAGTTGCTGCGAACCCAGACCTTCGAGTGGATCGACTGCCCGGGACTCGATTTCGCCCATCACGTGCGCCGCGTGGTGGTTCGGCGCCCGGGCGATGACGCAGAACTGTCCCGGGCCATCGCCCAGGCCCTGGAGCGTCCCCTCGACCTGGACCGCCCGCTGTGGGAGTGCTGGGTCATCGAGGGCCTGAGGGGAAATCGGTGGGCGATCTTGATGAAGGTCCACCACTGGCTGGCCGACGGCCACTCAGCCGCCCACCTGCTCACCCGGCTTTGCGACGACGCCGACGGGGACACGTTCGCCACCCACGCCGGTGCGAAAGGGGTTTCGCCGGCGCAGAACCCCAAGCGCGGCTGGGCCGACGCCCTGGGGCGGGCCTCGGGGCTGGCGGACACGATCGTCGGGGCGGTGTGGCCGGCGGCCGGGCCCTCGGTCGGCCCCGTGACCACGATGCGTAAGTACGGCACCGTGCGGGTGCCGCGCGCCGACGTCGACCGCGTGTGCCGCAAATTCGGGGTGACCGTCAACGACGTTGCGCTGGCGGCCATCACCGAGGGCTTCCGCACCGTCCTGCTGGGCCGCGGCGAGCAACCGCGGGCCGACTCGCTGCGCACCCTGATGCCGATGCCGATGCGCTCGGCCATGCTGCCGTACCTGCCCGTCGAGCATGAGGACCCCGTCCAGCTGCTGCGGGCGGTGCAGCACCAGTGCAAGACCAAGAAAACCGACGAGCCCGGCCTCGGCGACCTGGTGGAGTCGGCGATCAACTTACTGCCGACGATGTTGCGCAGCAACGTGATACAGCTGCTGGCGCGGCTTCCGCAACGCGCGATCGTGACGCTGGCGACCAACGCGCCCGGACCTCGCCACCAGCTGCGGCTGATGGGCCGGACCCTCGAGCGCTTCCTGCCGATTCCCCCGACCGCCGTGCGGCTGAGCACCGGGGTCGGCGTGCTCAGCTACGGCGACGAAGTGGTGTTCGGCATCACCGGCGAATACGACGCCGCCGCCGACGTCAGGCAGCTGGCCGCCGGCATCGAACTGGGTGTGGCGCGGCTGGTGGCGCTGAGCCAGGACTCCGTGTTGCTGTTCAGCAAGGACCGTCGGCGCAGGCGCACGGCCCGCGCGTTTCCCAGCCCGTCGCAGCGGGCGCACCCGTCCTCGCTCCGCTGACCCGGGCCCCGCGACCCCCGTCAGCGTGAGAGGGTGGGTCGGTGCCCACATTGGAGCCGGCCACCATCGACCCCCGCCGCCACGACGCCGTGCTGTTCGACGCCGCGCTGGGCGCCACGGAGTCACTGGTGGGGCCACTGCGGGAGGTCGGCGTCGGCACCGGCGTCTTCCCGCCGGGCAATCAGCCCCTGAGTGACGCGGTGCGGCCGGGCCGGAGCGTCGTCGTCGCCACCGACCCGGCGGTCGTCCGGGCCGCGCGCGAGCGCGGATTCGCGTTGGTCATCGGTGTCGGCCCCGCGGGTGATGGCGACGCGGTCGTCGCCCACCTCGGCCAGATCACCGTGCGGACCGGGGACCGCCGGATGTCCGAGCTGCCGGACGCTCGGGAGGCCCTCGGCACCCTGGCCGACCGCAGCCCGGCCGTGTTCTACGACTTCGACGGCACGCTGTCCGAGATCGTCAACGACCCGGACGCGGCCAGGCCCGTCGCCGGCGCGGTCGGGGCGCTGCAAAAGCTGGCCGCGCAGTGCCCGGTCGCGGTGCTGTCCGGGCGCGACCTCGCCGACGTGACCAAGCGCCTCGGCGTGCCCGGCATCTGGTACGCGGGCAGCCACGGTTTCGAGCTGACCGCGCCCGACGGGACGCACCACCAAAACGAGGACGCGGCGGCGGCCGTGCCGGTGCTCGAGGAGGCGGCCGCCGAACTACGCGACAAACTCGGATCGATTCCCGGTGTTGTGGTGGAGCACAAGCGGTTTGGCGTCGCCGTGCACTACCGCAACGCCGCCCGCGACCGCGTCGGCGAGGTGGCCGCAGCGGTGCGCGAAGCGGGTCGGCGCGACGCGCTTCGGGTGACAACCGGCCGCGAAGTGATCGAGCTGCGCCCCGACATGGACTGGGACAAGGGCAAGACGCTTCGCTGGGTGCTGGAGCACTTGCGCCAGGCCGAGTCCGGGCCCCTGGTGCCGGTCTACCTGGGCGACGACATCACCGACGAGGACGCGTTCGACGCCGTCAGCGACGACGGAATCCCAATCCTGGTGCGCCACGACGAGGACGGTGACCGCGCCACCGCCGCACGATTCGCACTGGACACTCCCGCGCAGGCCGCCGAGTTCACCGACGAACTGGCGCGGCGGCTGGGCGGAACGTAGCCCGTCAGCTAGCCCTGCGCGTACTCCGCGGCGCCGTCGTCGAGCACCACGCGCGCGTCGGAGCCGTCCGAGGCGCCTTGGGCGCCGGAAGCTTCCGTGCGGAACACGGCCTTGCCCGGCTCCGTGCGCCAGATCAGCGTGGTCAGCGTCTCGCCGGGAAACACCGGCGAGCTGAACCGCGCGTCGATCGAAGTGACGTTGGCGGCCACGCCCTTGCCCAGCTCGGCGACCAGCGCCCGGCCCGCCACCCCGTAACTGCAGAGCCCGTGCAGGATCGGCTTGGGGAAACCGGCCAGCTCCCGAGCGAACCACGGGTCGCTGTGCAGCGGGTTGCGGTCACCGGAGAGCCGATAGATCAGGGCCTGATCCTCGCGGGTGGGCAGCGGAATCCGGGCGTCCGGCTCGCGGTCCGGGATCTCCGGCGCTACCGGCCGCTGACCCGGCACTCCCCCGAACCCACCAGCGCCCCGGACGACGAACGTCGTCGACGTTTCGGCGATCAGCTTTCCCGAGTCCGGGTCGGTGCCGCGACCGCGCAACATCACGACCGCGTTCTTGCCCTCGCCCTTGTCCTGAATGTCGGTGACCGCGGAGACCACCGAGAGCTTCCCCGCCGGCGGCAGCGGCGCGTGCAACCGGACACCCTGCGACCCGTGCAGGAGCATGGCCCAGTTGAACGTTCCGATCTTGCCGGCCGCCCCGAAGGCCGGAGAGCAGATCACCGCGTACGTGGGCAGCACCTGCTGGGCGATGTCGTGGCTGTTCTCGGTCGTGAAGGACAGATCGTCGATGCCGCACCCGACGCCGAGCGCATACAGCATCGTGTCCTTATCGGTCCATTCGAACAACGTCGGATCGCTCACCGCGCCGACGGCACTCGGGTCAATGGCCATGCGAGTCTCCTTTCGAGGATTTTCTGCACCTAACCATCGCAAACCCTTCCCCCGGGCACCGTCGGCAGGGCAGGCTATCGACATGCGCAAGGGGAGCATGTTCCGGAAAGCCTTCACCGTGCTCGCCGCGGTGATGATCGTCGGCGCCTGCGGCGGATCACCACAGGTGCGCAGCATCACGATCACGTTCATCCGGCATGCCCAGTCGGAGGCCAACGCCAGCGGAATCATCGACACCAGCGTGCCGGGTCCCGGCCTGAGCCCCGACGGCAAGTCCCAGGCCGAGCAGGTCGCGCACCAGCTTGGCCGCGAGCACTACGACGCCGTCTACGCCTCGACCATGGCGAGGGCCCAGCAAACCGCCGCGCCGTTGGCCGCCGAACTCGGCAAGCAGGTCGAGGTGCTGCAGGGCATCCAGGAGATCAACGCCGGCTGGTTCGAGGGCAAGCCGATCTCGATGGATCCCACTACTTACCTGCTGGCGCCGGCGGACTGGCTTGCCGGCGACACCCAGAACAGCATCCCCGGGTCGATCTCCGGCAAGGAGTTCAACGACCGGTTCACCGCCGCCATTCAGAAGGTCTACGACAGCGGCCACAGCAAACCGGTGGTGTTCGCGCACCTCTACTCCATCGAGTACTGGGTGCTGATGAACGTGAAGAACGCCAAGGACAGCCTGCGCACCAGCCACCCGCTGCCCAACACCGGCCGCGTGGTGATCAGCGGCAACCCGGCGACCGGCTGGACGCTCGAGGACTGGGACGGCATCCGCAACTTCAACGGCTGACCGCTACCATGGCCCAATGCGGTATGTCGTTACCGGCGGTACCGGGTTTATCGGTCGCCGCGTCGTCTCTCGTCTGCTAGCCACCGAACCCGATGCCGAGGTGTGGGTGCTAGCTCGGCGCCGGTCGCTGGGGCGGTTCGAGCGCCTGGCCACCGATTGGGGCGAGCGGGTCAAGCCGCTGGTCGGCGAGCTGCCCGAGCTCGACCTGACCGACGAGACGCTGGCCGAGCTGGGCCACGTCGATCACCTCGTGCACTGCGCGGGGGTCGACGCCGGCGGCACGCGCGCGGTCATCGAGCTGGCGCGCCGGCTGGACGCCACGCTGCACCATGTGTCGTCGATCGCCGTGGCGGGCGACTTCCGCGGCGAGTACACCGAGGACGACTTCGACGTCGGCCAGCGGCTGCCGAGCTCCTATCACCGGACGACGTTCGAGGCCGAGGCGCTGGTGCGGTCGAAACCCGGGCTGCGCTACCGCGTCTACCGCCCCGCGGTCGTGGTGGGCGACTCGGTCACCGGCGAGATGGACAAGATCGAGGGGCCCTACCACTTCTTCGGCGTGCTCGCCAAGCTGGCGGTGCTGCCCAACTTCACCCCGATCCTGCTGCCCGACACCGGGCGCACCAACATCGTCCCGGTCGACTACGTCGTTGACGCGCTCGTCGCGCTCGCCCACGCCGACGGGTACGACGGCCGCACCTTCCACCTCACCTCTCCCAAAACCATTGGGCTGCGCGGCATTTACCGCGGCGTTGCCAAGGCGGCCGGGCTGCCGCCGATGCGCGGGTCGCTGCCCGGCTCGGTCGCCGCGCCGGTGCTCAAGGTGCGCGGGCGGGCCCGGGTGCTGCGCAACATGGCGGCCACCCAGCTGGGCATCCCCGCCGAGATCTTCGACGTCATCGACCTGAAGCCCACGTTCGTCAGCGACCAGACGCGAGAAGCGCTGCGGGGCACCGGCATCGAAGTCCCGGACTTTGCCAGCTACGCGCCCGAGCTGTGGTGGTACTGGGCCGAGCACCTCGACCCCGACCGCGCACGACGCGACGACCCGAAGGGCCCCTTGCGGGGCCGGCACGTCATCATCACCGGTGCGTCCAGCGGCATCGGGCGCGCGTCGGCCCTCGCCGTCGCGGAAAGGGGCGCAACGGTTTTCGCGCTGGCCCGCAACGCCGACGCGCTCGATGCGCTGGTCGCCGAGATCCGCGCGGGCGGCGGGCAGGCGCATGCGTTCGCCTGCGACGTCACCGATTCCGCGTCGGTCGAGCACACCATTAAGGACATCCTGGGCCGCTTCGACCACGTCGACTACCTGGTCAACAATGCCGGCCGGTCGATCCGCCGCTCGGTGGTCAACTCCACCGACCGGCTGCATGACTACGAGCGGGTGATGGCGGTCAACTACTTCGGCGCGGTGCGGATGGTGCTGGCGCTGCTGCCGCACTGGCGCGAGCGCCGGTTCGGCCACGTCGTCAACGTCTCCAGCGCCGGCGTGCAGGCCCGCAACCCGAAATACAGCTCGTACCTGCCGAGCAAGGCGGCGCTGGACGCGTTCGCCGACGTCGTCGGGTCGGAGACGCTGTCGGACCACATCACGTTCACCAACATCCACATGCCGCTGGTCCGCACGCCCATGATCGCGCCGTCGCACCGGCTCAACCCGGTGCCCGCGATCAGCCCCGAGCGCGCGGCGGCGATGGTGGTGCGCGGCCTGGTCGACAAGCCGGCCCGCATCGACACCCCGCTGGGGACGCTGGCCGAGGCCGGCAACTACTTCGCGCCGAGGACGTCGCGGCGCATCCTGCATCAGCTGTACCTGGGTTACCCCGATTCCGCCGCGGCGCGCGGACTACCCGCGGAGGCGCCGACACCGAACCGCCGGCCCAGGCGCCCGTCCCGCGCCGTCACCGGTGGGATCCGGACGCCGCGACCGGTCAAGCGCCTGGTGCGGTTGGTACCGGGCGTGCACTGGTAAACACCCCGAGGGTTTAGCCCGACCGAATTGCGGTATCCCGGCGCGATGGTCCTGTGCGAAAAGTGGACGGACGCCGACGCGGTGGCCGCCGCGGCCCGGCAGGTCGCGACGACCGGCGTCGCCGTGCTGCCCTCGTTCGACGTGACGCGAAGCCTCGAGGTGGGCCGCGAGGAATGGACCCGGTTCGCCCGGCACTGGCGGCAGCTGGCGCCCGACCCGTACGCGGCGGAGCTGGGCGTGCGCCGGCTGCGCCGTTACGGCCAGTACTCGTTGCGCGACGGGGCGCTGCGCCCGATGCCCAAGCTCGCGTTCGTGCAGCCGCAGGACTCCAACCCGCTCTACATCGGTAAGGATCGCGAGTTCGAGCCGCTGACCGCTGCGTTCACCGCGGATCCGTTGCTGCACAAGGTGATCAAGCTGCTGGCGCGGGTGGCCGGCGCCCTGGACGACGTGGCCGACTGGAACGTCAAGGTGCACCCGTTCCGCATCCGATGTAACGGGGGCGACGACGGCAGCCCCACGCCAGAGGGCCTGCACCGCGACGGCGTCACCCTGGTCAGCTCGCTCCTGATCGGGCGGCGCAACGCCATCGGCGGCGAGAGCACGGTGTGCGACCTGCAGGGTCGGCAGTTGCTGGCGACGACGCTGGCCGAACCCGGGACGCTGATGCTGGGCGACGACCGTCGCACCCTGCACGGCGTGTCGCCGATCCGGCCGATCGACGGCTCCGGTCCGGCACAGCGTGACGTCCTGGTGATCACGTTCGCGTCGGCCTGGCCCTAGAATCGCCGGGATGACTGCCATCTTCGTCGACGTCGACACCGGCATCGACGACGCGATGGCGCTGATCTACCTGCTGGCCAGCGCCGACGCCGAGGTGGTGGGCATCGCCTCGACCGGCGGCAACATCCACGTGGAGCAGGTCTGCGAAAACAACCTGGGTCTGCTCGAATTGTGCCGGGCCCCAGCCATACCCGTATCCAAGGGCGCTGACGAGCCGCTGCGCGGACACTGGCCGCATCACTCGAAGTTCCACGGCCCCAAGGGTTTGGGCTACGCCGAGCTCCCCCGCACCGACCGGCGGCTCACCGGCCACGACGCCACCGCGGCGTGGGTGTCCGCGGCGCACGCCCGTCCTGGCGAGCTCGTCGGCCTGGTCACCGGCCCGCTGACCAACCTGGCGCTGGCGTTGCGCGCCGAGCCCGCGCTGCCCACGCTGCTGCGCCGGCTGGTGATCATGGGCGGCTCGTTCGGTGGTGACGCTAACCCGATGGCCGAATGGAACATCCGGGTGGATCCCGAGGCGGCCACCGAGGTGTTCGCCGGCTGGGCTGGGCAGCAACGACTTCCGATCGTCTGCGGCCTGGACCTCACCCGCCGCGTGGCGATGACACCGGAGATCCTCGCCCGGCTCGCGGACGCGTCCGGCCCCTCCCCCTTGATTCCGGTGATCGAGGACGCGATGCGGTTCTACTTCGAATCCCACGACACCCGCGGGCACGGCTACGTCGCGTACATGCACGACCCGCTGGCCGCCGCCGCGGCGCTGGACCCGCGGCTGATCACGACCCGGACGGCGACGGTGGACATCGAGCTGACCGACACCCCGATCCGGGGCGTGACGACGCCCGATTGGTCGGGCGAGCGAAAAGCCAACGCCCTGATCGGTGTTGACGTGGACGCCGCGGAATTCTTCGAGGACTTCATCGAACGGGTCGCGCCGTTCGCGCACGGGCTCGCCTGACCGTACGGATGTCGATCAGGTTGTCGGGCCGGCTCGAGGCCGGGTGGCGGTTGCCGACGACATGCCGGTAAGACCAAACCAAGTCACCGGCCTCGCTGCCGACTTTGGATACGGCCCTCGACGCGGCCTCGGACACCGCACCGACCATCCGGCTCAGGTGGAGCGCCGTCGCATGCGCCGCTTCCAGGACGGCGCCCGTTCCTCGTGCGAGGACGACGTCGACCTGCCGGCCGATTTCAGCCGCCATCCATACTCCTTCGCCGAACACTCGAATAACGTCAACTACCACGGTACCGAAAGGCTTGAACGCGTTGAGTCGCAGCGCTACTCGTAGGCCCCCTCCAAATACCAGCGCCGCTGGCGGTAGCACAGCAGGAACGCCCGCTCGTCCTCCAGCAGGACCTGGGCGCGGGCGGCGCGGCTACGCCCTTTTCCGGCCGCCGGCCGGTCGTCCCACCACCGCTCGTCGACCGGCCACGGCCCGGCCCACCAGCGCAGCCCCTCGTCCCGGCCGCGCAACGTCAGATGGGCGGGGTCGGCCGAGAACATCCCCCGGGCGGTCACCCGTACCGGGTTCCCTTGGAAGTCAAGCAGATCCACCGGGTCGTCCAGCAGCACCGCCGGCGACGGCTCGGGCAGTTGACCGGGCCACGGCGGTCCCGGGTCGGCGTGCGGCACCGGCTCGTCGCCCAGCGGGGTCAGCGTGATGCGTTCGGCCGGCCCCCGGCCGCCGGACAGCACCGGCACCCGCACCGCCTCCGGGCCGAGCAGGCCCTGCACCCGCACCAGCGCCCGGCGGGCCCGCAGCCTGTCCTCCTCGCCGAGCCCACCCCACAGCGGCAACTGCAGCGCCTCGGCGGACACCACCTCCACCGCCTGCAGCCGCAACAGCGTCACCGGCGCGGTGGGACGGGGGTCGCGCGCGGTCCGGCTGCTCAGCCACCCGTCCAGCTGCCAGCGCACCCGGTCGGCGGTGGCGTCCTCGGTCAACGGCTCGGCGCACCGCCATACCCGTTGCAGCTCTTCGCCGTTGGCGGTGACGGCGTGGATGGCCAGCCGGGTGCAGCCCACCCCCGCGGCCACCAGCGCCTGGTGCAACGTGCCGGCCAGGAAGCGCCCGGCGAAGGCCGCGGCATCGACGCGATCGATCGGCGGGTCGCAATCCAGCACGGCCTCGAGTTCCGGCGGCGGCTCGCGCCCGGACGGTCCACGCTCGGGTTCGCCGCGGGCGAACCGGTGCGCGGCGACGCCGTCGGCGCCGAACCGGGAGGCCACGTCGGTCCGGGACAGCGCGGCAAACTGCCCGATGGTGCGAATCCCCATCCGCCACAACAGATCCGTCAGGTCTTCTCGCCCGGGACCGGACAGGCTCGGCTCGGTGGCGAGCTGCCGGATCGACAGCACCGACAGAAACTTCGCGTCTCCCCCGGGCTCCACGATCCGGCCCGCGCGGGCGGCGAACACCGCGGTGGACAACTGGTCGGCGATCCCCACCTGGCACTCGGCGCCGGCGGCGGCCACCGCGTCGATCAGCCGCTCGGCGGCCTGCTCCTCGGACCCGAAGTAGCGGGCCGCCCCGCGCACCGGCAGCACCAGGAGCCCGGGCCGCAGCACCTCGGCGCGGGGCACCAGGTCGTCCACCGCGGCGATCACCGGTTCGAAGAAGCGGGCGTCGCGGTCGGCGTCGGCCGGCGCGACGTGCAGCTGCGGACACCGCGCCGCCGCCTCCCGTCGCCGCAGCCCGCGCCGTACCCCCGCCGCGCGGGCGGCCGACGAGCAGGCGATCACCCGGTTGGCCAGCGTGACCGCGATCGGGGCCGTCGCGGGCAGGTCCGCCGCCGCCGACACCGCGACCGCGGGCCAGTCCATGCACCAGATCGCCAGGGCCCGGGATGCCACGGGAGTCACCCGGCTCGCGCCCGGCCGACCACCCGCCTGCCCGCGCACACCCCGCTGACCTGTAGCCGCACCCTGCTGATCCGGCCGAATCCCGGGCGACCGTTCGCCGTGATCTCATAGCCGCAGACCCGGGCCGCGAGCCGCGTCGGCGCCCCCTGCCAGTCGCCGTCGGTGACCAGCAGGGTGCACCCCTTGCTGCGGGCCCGCGCCACCACCGCCCGCGCCCGGGTGTGCGGCACCTGCCGCCCGCCCAGGCCGAGCACCACCAGGTCCATGCCGTCGATGAGCACCGCGGCCACCTCGACCGGATCGGTTCCGGGATCCGGTATCACCGCGAGCCGGCTCAGGTCCGCCCCCATCTCCGCCGCGGCCAGCAGCCCGATGTCCGGCTGACCGACGATGGCCACGTTGCCCCCGGCCGCCGTCACCGCGGCCACCATGCTCAGCAGCAGCGACCGGGCCCCCGAGCACACCGCCACCGTTCCGCGCAGCAACGGCACCGGCAGCGACTCCGCCAGCCACCGCGGGAGCGCCACCACGGATTCCGAATCCGGCAGCAGGTCTTCGGCGGGGGCTCGCCCAGACATCTCAGCCATCCGCCTGCGCAGAGATTTCAGCTGCTCAGCGCGGTTTTCGGAGGCCAAAGCCGCGGTCATGACTGCCTCCTGTTCGAATGTATGTTCGATACATTGGGAGTAAACACCCACCCTCCGACAACCGTCAAGAAACGTGAGAGGCTGCTTTATGCGGTCGTTGCTGGTGTGGCTGATGGTGCTTTTTTGCTGCACTTTTCCCGCGCCGAGCGCGGCCGCGCCCTGCCGGCCGGCGGGCTGTTCGCCACCGACAACGCCGATCCCCTGTTCGAGGCGCAGGCCACCGTGACGATCGCGTCAAGCGGCGCGGCGGTGACGGGATCGACCCCGCTCGACGGGGTGTACTGGTCGAGCGCGCTGCACCGGAACACCCGGGAGAGCTCGCGCGAATTTCACCTGTGCGCCGGCGACGGCTCGGTGCACGCCGCCGCCGAGGCGCTGCGCCGCCAGTTCAACCAGGAAGCGGTGCTGACCTTCGACTACGAGCCCGCACCGGAAGAGGACGCGATCATCATCGCCGTGCCGGATGTCGACATCGCCCGCTTCGGGGATGCGCTGGCGGCCGACGCGGTCGCCCGCGACCGCATCCGCGGCGGATCCGTCACCACGACCGACCACACCCTGATCCTGGTCGCAGGAAACGACGATCGAGACATCGCCCGACGACTCGTCGGCGAGGCCGGCGGGAACTGGGACGCCGCCACGATCGCTTATGGCAGGCGCGAATTCGTCGAGTAGCTACTCCCACTCGATGGTGCCGGGCGGCTTGCTGGTGATGTCCAGCACCACGCGGTTGACCTCGGCCACCTCGTTGGTGATCCGGGTCGAGATGCGCTCCAGCACCTCGTAGGGCACCCGGGTCCAGTCGGCGGTCATGGCGTCTTCGCTGGACACGGGCCGCAGCACGATCGGGTGGCCGTAGGTCCGGTTGTCGCCCTGCACTCCGACCGAGCGGACGTCGCCAAGCAGCACCACCGGGCACTGCCAGATCTGCTTGTCCAGGCCGGCGGCGGTGAGCTCCTCGCGCGCGATAGAGTCGGCGCGCCGCAACGTGTCCAGCCGCTGCGCGGTGACCTCGCCGACGATCCGGATGCCCAGTCCCGGTCCCGGGAACGGTTGGCGCGCAACGATTTCCTCCGGCAGGCCCAGCTCGCGCCCCACCGCGCGCACCTCGTCCTTGAACAGCAGCCGCAGCGGCTCGACGAGCTTGAACTTCAGGTCGTCCGGCAGGCCGCCGACGTTGTGGTGGCTCTTGATGTTCGCGGTGCCGCTGCCCCCGCCGGACTCCACGACGTCGGGATACAGCGTGCCCTGCACCAGGAACTCGACCTCAGACCCGCTGTCTCCCACAATCTCTCGCACCGCGCCCTCGAACGCCCGGATGAACTGGCGGCCGATGATCTTGCGCTTGCCTTCGGGGTTGGTCACGCCCGACAGCGCCTGCAGGAAGGTGCCCGCGGCGTCGACGGTGACCAGGTTGGCGCCGGTGGCGGCGACGAAGTCGCGCTGCACCTGGTCGCGCTCGCCGGCGCGCAGCAACCCGTGGTCGACGAACACACAGGTCAGTCGGTCACCGATGGCGCGCTGCACCAGCGCCGCGGCCACCGCCGAATCCACCCCGCCGGACAGCCCGCAGATGGCGTGGCCGTCGGCGATCTGGGCGCGCACCTGCTCGACGAGCGCGTCGGCGATGTTGGCGGGCGTCCATTCCGCGCCCAGTCCGGCGAAGTCGTGCAGGAACCGGCTGAGCACCTGCTGCCCATGCGGGGTGTGCATCACCTCCGGGTGGTACTGCACCCCGGCCAGGCGCCGGGCCCGGTTCTCGAAGGCGGCCACCGCGGCGCCCGCGCTGCTGGCCACCACGTCGAACCCGTCCGGCGGGGCGGTGACCGCGTCGCCGTGGCTCATCCAGACCGGCTGGACGTCGGGCAGGCCCGAATGCAGTTCGCCACCAATGACTTTCAGCTCGGTTCGGCCGTACTCGCTGGTGCCGGTGTGGGCGACCGTGCCGCCCAGGGCCTGCGCCATGGCCTGAAACCCGTAGCAGATGCCGAACACCGGCAGCCCGAGGTCGAACAGCGCCGGGTCTAGCTGCGGGGCGCCGTCGGCGTAGACGCTGGCCGGTCCCCCGGACAGCACGATCGCCACCGGGTCACGGGCCTTGATCTCCTCGACCGTGGCGGTGTGCGGGATGACCTCGGAGAACACCCGCGCCTCGCGGACCCGGCGGGCGATCAGCTGCGCGTACTGCGCGCCGAAGTCGACCACCAGCACGGGCCGGGACGGGGGGGTTTCCACGGCAGCCAGCTTAATGGCTCCTCGGTGTCACATCATGTGGGTCGGCTGGCTGATACCGAATCGGGCGTTGGCGTAGCGCTTCAGCGCGGACGGGCTGAAGTACACGTGCTGGCCGACGGTGTGCAGATCCCGAAAGCATCGCTGCAGCGGATGGTCCGCGTGCACCGCACCCGCGCCGGTCAGGCCGAACGTCGTGTCGACCGCCTGGCGCGCCGCACGCATCGCCTGCTGGGCGGCGAGCTGGAAACGAGCGCGCTGCTCCAGCGACGGTGCGTCCCCGGCAAGGGCGGTGTCCCACAGGGCGGCGGCCTCGTCGAGAACGAACGCCCGCGCCGACCGCAAACCCGCCTCCGCACCGGCGAACTCGACCTGCGCGACGGGGTCCTGGGCGAGCGGCTCGAACGTACCGGCCCGCGCCTTCGTCGTCGCGAGGTCGGCGAATTCGTCGAGCGCGCGCCGCGCGATCCCTAGCGGGACACCGACAAGCGCCACCCCCACCATCGTGAAGAACGGCAGCCGCCACAGCGGCCCGTCGTGCCGGGCCGGCCGGAAGAACGGGGCGATGGTGTGTTCCTCGGCGAGGCTCAGGCCCCGGGCCACCACGTCGTTGCTGCCGGTGGCCCGCAACCCCAAAACGTCCCAGTTGTCCACGATTTCGGCGTCGGCGCGGGGGAAGAACCCGAGGCGCCAGTCCGGGCCCTGCCCCGCAATCATCCGCGGCGCCGGACTGTCGAAGCCGTCGAACACGAACATCCCCGTCAGCAACCATTCGGCGTGCCGGCAACCGCTGGCGAACGGCCATCGGCCGTCGACGGCGAACCGGCCCCCGCCGTCGGGAACGGCACGCCCGGTGGGGGAGAACACGGTGGCCGCCAAGAAGTCGGCGTTCGAACCGAACAGGTCTTCGGCGACGGCCGGCTCGAGCCAGGCGGCGAACGCCGGCGCGCCGGCGCCGATGGTCGCGATCCAGCCCGTCGACCCGTCGGCGCGCGCCAATTCCTCGATCATCCCGATGAACTCGGCGGGGGCCAGCTCGAATCCGCCGAGCGCGCGCGGCTGCACGGCCCGGAAGACACCGGCCGCGCGCAGCCGCCCGACGAGATCGAGCGGCAGCGTCCCGAGTGCCTCAGCCTCGTCGGCGCGCCGCGTGATTTCGGGTGCCAGGGCGCGCGCTACCGCCGTGGGATGGTCGCCGTCCGCCAAGCTGGCGGCGGGGCGGGTCGCGGTTGTCATGTCGGTTCTCTATTCTTTAATACAGTAAACAGTAATCGATACAGGAGCATGTACTGAATTATGGGATCTGTCAAGGGCAAGCCGCCGCGCCGCTACGACTCGTCCCGTCGGCGCCAACAGGCCCAACAGAATCGGCACGCGGTGCTCACGTCCGCCCGCCAGCGCTTCCTGGCGCAGGGCTACGCCGCGACGACCATCGCCGAGATCGCGCGCGACGCCGGCGTGTCGGTCGAGACGGTGTACAAGGCCTTCGCGACCAAGGCGGGGGTGCTCAAGGCGCTCTTCGACGTGTCCGTCGCCGGCGACGACGAACCGCTCCCGATGGCCGAGCGCGACGTCATCCAGAAGGTGCGCGACGCCCCCGAGGCCGCCCGCAAGCTCGAGCTCTACGCCAAGCACCTGGCCGCCACCATGCCGCGCAGCGCCCCGGTCCAGCTGCTGGCCCGCGATGGCGCCGCGTCGTCGCCCGACGCCGCGGAAGTCTGGAAGCAGATCCGGCACGAAACCCTCACGGCCATGACGATGTTCGCCGCCGGCCTCGCCGGCACCGGACAGCTTCGGGTCAGCGCCACCCAGGCGCGCGACATCCTGTGGACGTACCACGCGCCCGAGCTCTACGAGCTTCTCGTCCTCGAACGCGGCTGGTCGGCCACCCGCTACGGCAAGTTCATCGCCCAGGCCTGGATCGACGCCCTGCTCGACTAGCGCCCGATGCGGCCTGGATCACGGCGTCG
The DNA here is from genome assembly GCF_059812465.1 of Mycobacterium sp. NGS54. NCBI lineage: Bacteria > Bacillati > Actinomycetota > Actinomycetes > Mycobacteriales > Mycobacteriaceae > Mycobacterium > Mycobacterium sp. NGS54. Next base: position 727,017 of record NZ_JCALCS010000001.1, read on the forward strand.
ACGACGCTGCGGATTCGGGCGGCGGCTTGATCGGGGTCGGGCTGACCGGCGTCCAGCCAGGCGATGACGGCGTCGATCGTCATGGCGGGCAGCAGCCGCGCCGCCCAGTTGCGCCAACCGTCGTCGGCGATGCCCTCGAGGTGGCGGCGGGTGATGTCGGCCGAACGCTCGACGAGGGTGTCGATGACGTCGCGGAAGTCGGCTTCGCGTGCGGCATGGCGGTAGAGCAGCCGGAAGGTGTCCGGATCCGCTGCGGCGGCACGGATTAGCGCGGGGATGCTGGCGTCGTCGAAGTCGTCCGGGCCGGTGGCCTCGCGAAGCCGCGCGTGACCGCTCTCGATGACCTCCCGATACAGGTCGGCCTTCGAGGCGAAGTGCCGGTACAGGATCACCGGGGTGACACCGGCCTCCGCGGCGATGGCGTCGAGCCCCGTGTTCGCGAAGCCGCCGCGGGCGAAGGCGCGCGTGGCGGCCTCGAGGATCTGTTCCCGCCGCTGGGCGCGGGGCATCCGCCGGGTCGACTCGGACCGGATCACCGTCATCTCAGACTCCTCTTGTCTAGAGGATAGTGTACAAGTAATCTTGTATAACTTGCCCTATACAAGGTGGCGCCATGACATCCATCCGTCCGGTGCGCACGCCGGTCGGCCACGAGGCCTGGCTGGTCACCGACTACGCCCTGGTGCGGCGGCTGCTCGACGACGATCGCCTCGGCCGCTCTCACCGAAATCCCGAAATAGCCTCGCGCACAGGGGACTCCGCGCTGTTCGGTGGGCCGCTGGGCGACTTCGACACCGAGGAGACCGATCACGCGCGGATGCGCGCACTGCTGCAGCCCCATTTCTCGCCCCGGCACCTGCGGTCGCTGGAGCCCAGGGTGGCGGCGCTGACCGTCGGCCTGCTGGACGACCTGGCGACCCAGGGATCGCCGGCCGACCTGCACGCGCGCCTCGCGCTGCCGCTGCCAATCCTGGTCATCTGCGAGCTACTCGGGGTGCCCTATTCCGACCGCGACCAGTTCCGCGCCTGGGCGGAGGACGCCGGCAACGTGCGCGATCACGCCCGCTCCCAGCGCGGGCTGGCCGAGCTGTTCGATTACGGCCGCGGGCTGGTCGAGCGCAAGCGCGCCCACCCCGGCGACGACGTGATGTCGCGGCTGTGCACCACCGACGGCGTCTCCGACGAGGAGGCCGCCACCATGTCGATGTTCCTGCTGTTCGCCGGGCACGAGACCACGGTGGTCCAAATCGGGCTGGGCACAATGCTGTTGCTGACGCATCGCGACCAGTGGCGGGCGCTCGTCGACGATCCCGCGCTGATCCCCCACGCCGTCGAGGAGCTGCTGCGCGCGACGGAATCCGGCGGCGGGGCCGGCGGCGTTCCCCGCTACGCGCGGACGGACTTCGACATCGACGGCCTCGCCATCCGCGCCGGCGACCTGGTGCTGCTGGACATCGACGCCGCCAACCACGACCCCGCGGCCTTCGCCGACCCGCGGCGCGTCGACGTCGCCCGCAAGGAGACCGCCCACCTTAAGTTCGGGCACGGCGCGCGTTACTGCATCGGGGCCCCGCTGGCCCGCATCGAACTGAAAACCGTTTTCGGACAGCTGATTCCGCGATTTCCGTCGATGCGCCTGACCGTCGATCCCGCGACACTGCCCATGCGCTCCGACGTGCTGGCCGGCGGCCTCGCCGAACTTCCGGTGTCCTGGTGAGGATTGCTACGGCGGGAGCGGACTGGTCGGCGGAGGCGGAGCAGGCGGAGCTGGCAAGGCTCCGGTAGTGATGATCGAAATGGCGTCGGCTGCGGCTTCGGCTTCAAGCGCCCTGCCCAGCCTAGCCAGTGCGTCGGCGCCCTCTTCCACGCTGCGTACGACGCTTTGCACCGGTGGTGGTACGGGCATCGACGAGAGGGGACGGACAAGATTGTTGTTCAATTGCTGGAGGTCGGCCCGGAGCGCGGCTTGGCCCGCGGCGTATGCCAGCTCGTCAGCCACCGTGGCCTGGATTTTTGTGACGACCTGCGCGACGGGGTACCCGGCGAAAAGGGTACCGAGTGGCGTCGCCGGGGTTGCCTGGGCCGACGGCAACTGCTGCCACGGTGCCAGTCGGGCGGCCACCGCCGAGGCCGCGCCGTGATAGCCCGACAGCGCGGCGACGTTTTGGGCCCACATCTCCTCGTACGCGCCCTCCGTGGCCGCGATCGCTGGGGCGTTGAACCCGAAGAGGTTGGAGCGCACCAGCGACAGCAGCTGCAGGCGGTTGCCGGTGACGGCCGCCGGGTGCGTGATCGCCGCCTTGGCCGCCTCGAAGATCTCGGCCGTCGCGTTGGCCTGTGCCGCCGCTCCGGCGGCCTGAGCCGCCGATGCGTTGAGCCACTGCGCGTACTGGGTGGCCACGGCCGCCATGGCCGCCGACGCCGGACCCTGCCAGGGCCCGTCCGCGAGGCCCGAGGTCACCGAGGAGAACGAGTCCGCGGCCGACCCCAACTCGTCGCCCAACCCGGCCCAGCTCGCCGCGGCGGCCAGCATCGGCCCCGAGCCGGCACCGGTATACATCTGCGCGGACGTCACATCTGGTGGCAGTACCGCAAAACTCATCACAGCCGTCCCTTCGTATGGACATGCCTAAACAGCTCGAGGGCGATACGACTGTATTGCAGGGTGGGCCGAAAATCCACGATTTCGGAAAAGTGGGTCTAGAGGAGCGCGAACGCCCGGCGCACCGCGTCGACCGCCTCGGGGTCACCCGTGAACTCGACCCGCCGCAGTGCCGCCCGGCGCTTGGCTTCGCTCGACCCCAGACGCGCGTTCACCAGGTCCGCCGCGCTGGCGGTGAGAATCACCGAAGGCTGCCCCTGAGCGCCCGCCAGGCGCCCCTGCGTTATCGCGAATTCGAAACGGCGGCCGTCGATCTCGGCGCGGCACGTCGCCTCCAAACCGGCCGCCGCACCCGAGTTGAAGCCCAGCAGGAACCCGGCCAGGAAGCCATTCAACGGCGTCGTCGGGCCGTCCCCGATCGGGTCCAGCCGGTCCAGCCCGAACCACGCGATGCTCTGCAGGATCGGCAGCACCCGCTGCCAACCCAGGTCGCTCAGCGTGTACACGGTGCGCCCGATCGGGGCCGGCAGGTCGGTGCGGTCGACGAGCCCCGCCTCTTGCAGCTCCTTGAGGCGCTCGGCCAGGAGGTTGGTCGCAATGCCGGGGAGCGCGTCGCGCAGGTCGCCGTAGCGGCGCGCCCCGCCGACCAGCTCACGCAGGATCAGCAACGTCCAGCGCTCGCCCACGACGTCGAGCCCACGGGCGATCGGACAGTTCTGGTTGTAGATCCTGCGGGACGCCACCACGCCACTCTACCTCCGCCCGACATCTTTTTCAACTCACTACTTGATTTATTTGTCTATAGGCTTTAGCGTCTTGTCCATGAGCACCGAACCGATCTTCCGAAACCGCCCCATCGCCGCGCTCGCCGTCATCTGCCTCGGCGTCTTCGTCATCAGCGTCGACGCCACCATCGTCAACGTCGCGCTGCCCACCCTGTCCCGCGAGCTGGGCGCCGACACCGCCCAGCTGCAATGGATCGTCGACGCCTACACCCTGGTCATGGCAGGGCTGCTGCTGTCGGCCGGCAGCCTGTCCGACCGCTACGGCAGGCGGGGCTGGCTCAACTCCGGACTCGCACTGTTCGCGCTCACCTCCGCCGTTGCCGCGCAGGTGAATTCGGCCGACGCGCTGATCGCCGCCCGCGCCGCGATGGGCGTCGGCGCCGCCGTGATCTTCCCGACCACGCTGGGCTTGATCACCAACATCTTCACCGACCCGGTACCCCGCGCCAAGGCGATCGGGCTGTGGGCGGCCATGGTCGGCGTCGGGGTGGCCGTCGGGCCGATCAGCGGCGGCTGGCTACTCGAGCACTTCTGGTGGGGCTCGATCTTCATGGTCAACATCCCGATCGCGGCGCTGGCCATCATCGGTGGCATCCTGTTCGTCCCGACCTCGCGCGACCCCGCGGCGCCGCGCGTCGACCTACCGGGCCTGATCCTGTCCGCGGTAGGAATCACAACGCTGGTCTACACCGTGATCGAGGGGCCCACCTGGGGATGGACCAACGGCCGGACCGCGGCCGGATTCGCAACTGCCGCAGTCGTTCTCGCCGGGTTCGCGGCATGGGAACGGCGCAGCACCCACCCGATGCTGGACGTGTCGGTGTTCCTCAACCGGCGGTTCTCCGGCGGCAGCCTGGCCGTGACCGCCGGGTTCCTGACGCTTTTCGGGTTCATCTTCGTGATTACCCAGTACTTCCAATTCATCAAGGACTACACGGCGTTTCAGGCCGGCGTGCGCCTGCTTCCGGTCGCCGGCTCCATCGCGCTGGCCAGCATCCTGGGGCCCCGGTTGGTGGAACTCGTCGGCAGCACGGCCGTCGTTTCCGCCGGTCTCGCCGTGTTCGCGGGCGGACTGGCCTGGGCGTCCACGGCCGACGCCGCCACGCCCTACGTCCAGATCGCCCTGCAGATGCTGATGCTCGGCGGCGGTCTCGGGCTGACCGTTTCGCCGGCCACCGAGGCCATCATGGGATCGCTGTCGGTCGACAAGGCCGGCGTCGGCTCGGCCGTCAACGACACGACGCGTGAACTCGGCGGCACCCTCGGCGTGGCCATCGCGGGCAGCATCTTCGCGTCGGTGTACTCGGGACATCTCGGGGCAAACGCGCTGACGGGACTGCCCGCCGAGGCGATGCGGCACTCGATGGCCTTCGCGCACACCGTGATCGGACAGCTGCCCGCCCAGCAGGCCGGCCACGTCCGCGCCGTCGTCGATCGCGCTTTCCTGGACGGCCTGCGGGTGAGCTCGCTGGTCTGCGCGGGCATCGCGCTGGGCGCCGCGATCGTCGTGGCCTGGCTGCTGCCGGCACGCGCGCGCCAGGCGACGCCGTCCCCCGAACTGGCCAAGGCCTGAGAACCCCCCAACACAGAAAGGCACGAAAACAATGAGTACCACCGAAAGCAGCTACGTCCTCGGGCACGCCGACGCCGAGGTGCAGCGGCTCCTCCTGCAGGGGCGGCTGTACGACGGCTACACCGAGCACGCGCTGCGGCTCGCCGGCCTGCGGCCGGGCATGCGGGTGCTCGACATCGGCAGCGGCCCCGGCGACGTGTCGTTCGTCGCCGCCCGGCTGGTCGGCCCGACCGGGAGCGTCCTCGGCGTCGACGCCGCGCCCGAGATGGTCGAGCTGGCCCGCGCCCGCGCCACCGAAAAAGGCTTGTCCACCGTAAGTTTCACACAGGCCGCGATCGACGCGATCGCCCTGGACGAGCCTGTCGACGCGGTGGTCGGCCGGCTGATCCTGATGCACCTGCCCGACCCGGCCGCCACGCTGCGCCACCTCAGCTCCCTGGTACGCCCCGGCGGCGTGATCGCGTTCGCCGAGATCGACATCACCCGGGCGCGCAGCGTCCCGGACCTGCCGCTGTTCAGCCAGGTGATTGCGGGCATCGTCCGCGCCTTCGAGGCCATGGGTCTGTCCGCGCGGTTCGGCACCACGCTGCACACGGTCTTCGCCGACGCCGGCCTGGGGGCGCCGCGGTTGACCATCGGCGCCCCGATCGGCACCGCCGCCGACGGCGACATCCTCGCCTACGGCGCGGAAGTCTGGCGGCTCGTCTCGCCCGTCGCCGAACAAGGGGGCTATGGCCTCGACGATCTCACCGACATCGGCGAGTTCGTGCCACGTTTCCGCGAGCAAGCGCTGGCGGAAAACGCCCTCATCACGATGCCCTCCATCATCACCGCATGGGCCGAGGTGCGGAAATGAACGAGACGATCCAGGCGCAGTACTCGACAGGCCTGTCGCGCAACAACATCGAGCGCGCGCTGCGCACCGCCGGTTTGGACCTCGACCGCCTGGCCCCAGCCGACCTGGCGATGCTGGAGGACTTCCACACCATGGGCCGCATCGCCACCGCCCAACTGATCGAGCTGGCTGGGATCACCAATGACGGCGACGTCCTCGACGCCGGCAGCGGCGTCGGCGGCACCGCGCGCTACGTCGCCGACCGCTTCGGCGCCCGAGTCGCCGCGGTGGATCTCACCGACGAATACTGCGAAACCAACCGCTGGCTCAACGGGCTGGTCGGCCTCGACGGCCTCATCTCGGTTCGTCAGGCCGACGTCACCGAACTCCCCTACGCCGACGGCACTTTCGACGTCGTCATCAGCCAGCACGTCCAGATGAACGTGGCCGACAAGGCGCGCCTGTACTCCGAGGCGCGTCGGGTGCTCAAGCGCGGCGGACGACTCGCCCTGTGGGACATCACCATTGGCGACGGCGGTGAGCTCACCTATCCCCTGCCCTGGGCCGACGAGCCCGCCCGCAGCCACCTGGCGACCCCCGGCGAGCTGCGCGCCGCGGTCGAGTCCGCGGGTTTCGCCGCCACAGCGTGGAACGACCTCACCGACCCGGCGGCCGCGCTGATGCAGGCCCTGCTGGCCCAGCCCGACAGCCCGCTGGGCCTGCACGCCTTCGTCACCGACTTCCGCCGAAAGGCCGAAAACCTGACCCAGGCCCTGGCCGATCGGCGCCTGCGCGCCATCCAGGCAATTTGCGAACGGTGAACGCCATGGCGCACAACAAGATTCCCGACCAGCGCCACACGCTGGCGTGGAGCGGCGGCCGCGGCGAGGTCAGGTTCCTCCGCCGGTCCGACGGCTCCCGGTTGCGCTACTTCACGGCGGGAACCGGCCCACCGCTGGTCCTGCTGCACACCGTCCGCACGCAGCTGGACTACTTCCAGCGGGTGGTGCCCGCGCTCTGGGACGACTTCACCGTCTACGCCCTGGACCTGCCCGGCATGGGATGGTCCGACGTCGTGCCCGGCGCCCGATACGGAGAGCCCGAATTGCGCGGCGCCGTCGTCGAATTCGTCCGGGACCTGGGACTGAGTGACGTCACGCTGGCGGGCGAATCGATGGGCGGCGCGCTCGCGCTGCTGTCCTCGATCGAGCTGACGGACCGGGTGACCAACGTGATCGCCTTCAACCCCTACGACTACCCCGGCGGCCTCGAGCGCGGCAACTGGTTCGCCTGCGTGATCGGCACGGGCGTGCGCCTGCCCGGATCGGGACCGCTCTTCGCCGCGCTCGAGAATCGCACGATCCTGCGGGGTGTGCTGGCCGGTGGTTTCGCCGACCGCCACACGCTGCCGAAGGACTTCCTCGTCGAGCTGCGCCGCAGCGGGCGCCGCCGTGGCTACCCGACGGTGAACCGGGCCATCATGCGCATCCTCACCGGGCTCATCGACGCGAAAAGCCGCTACCCGCAGGTGACGACACCCGTCACGTTGGTCTACAGCGAGCACGACTGGTCGCGCGTGGCGGAGCGGGAGCAGGTCGCACGTCTCCTCGGCGTCCGGGCCGTCACGGTGAGCGGCGCGGGTCACTTCTCGGCCCTCGAGCGTCCCGAGGAGATGGTCCGCATCATCCGGGACAGCCAATCCGGTTCATGAGGCAAACCGCGCTTCCGGTGGTCATCCGGCTGACCGCGGTCGGGTACCTGCTCTTCTTCGTTCCCGACCTGGTGTTCGCGATGACTCATCGGACCAACGCGCTCTTCGACTGGGGCTCCGGAGGCGACGCGATCGCCGTCATGTTCGCCACCGTCTACATCGTCTGGGCGCTATTCCTGTTCGCATCGGCGCGCGACCCGCTGGCGAACCGGCTCTTCCTCGATTTCAATCTCACCGCGAACGCCGCGCACTTCGGCGTCATGCTCGTGATGGCCGCCACCATGCGCGAGGAGCACCGGCACCTGGCCGGGGTGGTCGCGCTCGGCTTGCTCACCACCGCCCCGTTGGCCGCATGCTGGCTCCCGGCCCGGCGCCGCAGCGCCCGCCGATGAGCCGTGCCAGCGGACGCTGCGCCACCACCTACGAGACATCCACCGCCAACTTGCCTGGGCCGAACCGGTAGCGGGCCTGGTCAACCGCCGGAGTGTGCTCACTTCGCCACACGGCCGACTCGGCCGAATACCGGGGCCGGGTGGGCTGCGGATGTTGCTGGCGCCTGTCGAAGCGGTCGAGCCGGTGCGCGGGCACCAGGCCGGTGAGCATGAGGTTGCCGATCTCGCGCAACACTCTCCGCGGGGTGCGCCGGGTGTCGGCCGCCTCGACGTAGCGGCGCGCGATCGTGAGAAAATCTTCGGGCTCGACCCCGGCGACGTCGCGCACATGGGTGGTCGGGCCGCCCACCTCCCAGACTCCCAGCGCGGTCTCGGGCAGGTAGTAACGCAATCCGGACTCGAAGTACATGTCGGCGCCGAGCCGCTTGGCGTTCACGCGCACCGCCCGCAGGAACATCCACAGTGGAATTTCCATGAGCCGCACCGGCCGACCCAACGCCTCACCGACCGCGTCCGCGATCTCCGCGCCGGACAACAGCTTTGGCCCGGTCGGGCGATAGGCCCGGCCGTCGTGGCGGTGCGGGTCGAGCAATGCGCCCACCGCGACCCGGGCGATGTCTTCGTTGGACGGCGGCGCGTTGAGTCGGCCCCCGGTCTGCGGCATTGGTAACACCCCGAGCTGGGCGGCGACCGGCAGCACCTGGAAATAGTTGTCGGCGAAGAACCCCGGATCGACCGCGACATGCGCGGTGTCCGGCAGCAGCCGAAACAGCTTGTCGGACAACCAGTGCTGGCGCGTCATCAGCGACGGATGCTCGGGACTGGCCAGCCACTGGCCCAGCGCTACCACCGCCTCCACCCCGGATTCGCGCGCGGCCACGGCGAAGCTGACCGCACTGTCGAGCGCGTGCGGGTGGTACGGGGGGTTGAAAAACAACCGGTCCACGCCGTCGAGGGCGGCCCGAACCTGTTGAATGTCAAGCATATCCGCCACGACGACCTCGGCGCCGAAGGCCCGCAACCGGGCACTGCGCGCGTCGTCGCGACGCACCAAGGCCCTGGTCGGCACGCCCTTCTCCAGCAATTGGGCCGCAACCGCCCCGCCGACCTTTCCCGTCGCGCCGGTGACCAGCACACGTGTGTTCGTCATCGAAGTTCCTCCCAAATGTGACCGATGGTTACATCCGCAGTATGCGGCCGCTATGTGACCGTTGTCAACATATCGGCCGGCATGAGATCGTGATGGCATGAGTTCCGCCGTCCCCCCTGCCAAAAAGGGCTACCACCACGGCGCCCTGCACGCGGCCCTGGTCGAGGCGAGCATCGCGCTGGCCCGCGAGGGCGGGCCCGAGCGGGTGATCCTGCGCGAGGCGGCCCGGGCGGCAGGGGTGTCGCACTCGGCGGCATACCGCCATTTCGCCGACCGCGAGGCGCTGTTGGCCGAGGTGTCGAACTACGCGCGCGGCGAGCTCGCCGCGCGGATGCGCCGGCGCGTCAATCGCAGCAACGACCCGCGCAAGCGGCTGCGCGCCGTCGGCACCGCCTACATCGACTTCGCGATGTCCGAGCCGGGACTGTTTCGCACCGCGTTCATCTCGCACCCCGCGACGTCCCCCGAGCCGGCGGACACCGCCGCCGACCCATTCGGGGTCCTCGGCCAGGTGCTCGACGAGGCCCTGGCCGCCGGCCTGCTGGACGCTCGCCGCAGGCCGGGGGCCGAAATCGCCGCCTGGTCCGCGGTGCACGGGCTGGCCTGCCTGCTGCTCGACGGACCGCTCCCTCACAGCACCGCGGCCGTCCGGTTCGCGCGGGCCCAGGTCTTCGACCTCATCGAGCGCGGTCTGTTGGACGACTGATGCTGGCGGCCCACGGGCAGGCATGGTGGAGTGGATAGCGTCGCCCGACCCGATTCCCGAGAGTGAGGTCCACCCGTGCTGGGTCTGCCGGAGAAGGTGCGCGCCTGCCTGTTCGACCTCGACGGTGTGCTCACCGACACCGCGAGCGTGCACACCAAGGCCTGGAAGGCGATGTTCGACGCCTACCTGTCCGAGCGGGCGAAACGAACCGGGGACGAATTCGTCCCGTTCGACGCGGCCGCCGACTACCGCAAATACGTGGACGGCAAGAAGCGCGAGGACGGGGTGCGGTCGTTCCTGGACAGCCGCGGAATCGAGCTGCCCGACGGCAACCCGGACGACCCCGACGACGCCGAGACGATATACGGCCTGGGCAACCGCAAGAACGACATGTTCCAAAAGGTGCTGCGCGACGACGGCGTGGAGGTGTTCGACGGATCGCGCCGCTACCTGGAGGCGGTCTCGGCCGCGGGCCTCGGCATCGCCGTGGTGTCCTCGAGCGCCAACACCCGCGACGTCCTCGAGATCACCGGCCTGGACCGGTTCGTCCAGCAGCGGGTGGACGGCGTCACGCTGCGCGACGAGCACATCGCCGGCAAGCCGGCCCCCGACTCCTACCTGCGCGGGGCCGAGCTCCTCGATGTCCCCGCCGACGCCGCGGCAGTCTTCGAGGACGCGCTGTCGGGTGTGCAGGCCGGCCGGGCCGGTAACTTCGGCTACGTGGTGGGCGTCGACCGGGTGGGCCAGGCCGAGGACCTGCGCCGCAACGGCGCCGACGTGGTGGTCACCGACCTCGCCGACCTGCTGACGTCATGATCACCGAAGAGAGCTACCCCGTCGAACCCTGGCAGATCCGCGAGACCCGGCTCGACTTGAACCTGCTGGCCCAGTCCGAATCGCTGTTCGCCCTGTCCAACGGCCACATCGGGTTGCGCGGCAACCTCGACGAGGGCGAGCCGCACGGCCTGCCGGGTACCTACCTGAACTCCTTCTACGAGATCCGGCCGCTGCCCTACGCCGAGGCCGGTTTCGGCTACCCGGAGGCCGGCCAGACGCTCGTCGACGTCACCAACGGCAAGATCATCCGGCTCCTGGTCGAGGACGAGCCGTTCGACGTGCGCTACGGCGAGCTGCTGTCCCACGAGCGGGTGCTGGACCTGCGCGCCGGGACGCTGACCCGCCGCGCGCACTGGCGCTCGCCCAACGGCAAGCAGATCCGGGTCGTGTCCACCCGCCTGGTCTCGCTGGCCCAGCGCGGGGTCGCCGCCATCGAGTACGTCGTCGAAGCGGTCGAGGAGTTCGTGCGCGTCACCGTGCAGTCCGAGCTGGTCACCAACGAGGACCAGCCCGAGACGTCGGACGACCCGCGGGTGTCGGCGATCCTGGAGAACCCGCTCGAGGCCGTCGACCACGAAAACACCGAAACCGGAGCGCTTCTCATGCACCGGACCCGGGCCAGCGCCCTGATGATGGCCGCCGCGATGGACCACGAGATCGACGTTCCCGGCCGCGTCGAGTTCAGCACCGACGCCCGTCCCGACCTGGCGCGCACCACGGTGATCTGCGGGCTGCGCCCGGGCCAGAAGCTGCGCATCGTCAAGTATTTGGCGTACGGCTGGTCAAGCATTCGCTCCCGCCCGGCGCTGCGCGACCAAGCCGCGGCCGCGATCCACAGCGCCCGCTACAGCGGCTGGCCGGGGCTGCTGGACGCGCAGCGGTCCTACCTCAACGACTTCTGGCAGAACGCGGACGTCGAGGTGGAGGGCGACCCCGAATCCCAGCAAGCCGTCCGGTTCGGGATGTTCCACCTGCTGCAGGCCAGCGCGCGCGCCGAACGCCGCGCCATCGCCGCCAAGGGGCTCACCGGAACCGGCTACGACGGCCACGCCTTTTGGGACACAGAGGGTTACGTGCTGCCCGTGCTGACCTACACCGCGCCGCACACCGTCGCCGACGCGCTGCGGTGGCGGGCGTCGACGCTGGACCTCGCCAAGGAACGCGCGGCCGAGCTCGGCCTCGAGGGGGCCAGCTTCCCCTGGCGAACCATCCGCGGGCAGGAGTGCTCGGCCTACTGGCCGGCCGGCACGGCGGCCTGGCACATCAACGCCGACATCGCAATGGCCTTCGAGCGCTACCGCACCGTCACCGGCGACCACGACCTGGAGCGGGACTGCGGGCTGCGGGTGCTGGTCGAGACCGCCCGGCTGTGGATGTCGCTCGGGCACCACGACCGGCACGGCGTCTGGCACCTCGACGGCGTCACCGGGCCCGACGAGTACACGGCGGTAGTCCGCGACAACGTCTTCACCAACCTGATGGCGGCGCACAACCTCGTCACGGCCGCCGACGCCTGCAACCGCCACCCCGAGGAGGCGGAGGCGCTGGAGGTGACCAACGAGGAGACGGCCGCTTGGCGCGACGCCGCCGGCGCGGTCAACATTCCCTATGACGCGGAGCTCGGCGTGCATCAGCAGTGCGAGGGCTTCACCACCTTCGCCGAATGGGACTTCGAAAAGAACACCACCTATCCCCTGCTGTTGCACGAGGCCTACGTGCGGCTCTACCCCGCGCAGGTGATCAAGCAGGCCGACCTGGTGCTGGCGATGCAGTGGCAGAGCCACGCGTTCACGCCCGAACAGAAGGCGCGCAACGTCGACTACTACGAGCGGCGCATGGTGCGCGACTCGTCCCTGTCGGCCTGCACGCAGGCGGTGATGTGCGCCGAGGTCGGCCATCTGGAGCTGGCCCACGACTACGCCTACGAGGCCGCGCTGATCGACCTACGCGATCTGCACCACAACACCCGCGACGGGCTGCACATGGCGTCGCTGGCCGGGGCCTGGATGACCCTGGTCGTCGGGTTCGGGGGCCTGCGCGACGACGAGGGCATCCTGTCGCTGGATCCCTTACTGCCTGATGGCATTTCGCGCCTACGGTTTCGGCTGCGCTGGCGGGACTTCCGGCTGACCGTCGACGTCAACCACACCGAGGTCACCTACACGGTGCACGACGGGCCCGACCACGAGCTGAACATCCGGCACGCCGGCGAGCAGCTCACCCTGAGCACCGACGCACCGACGACCGTCGCGGTGCACATCCGGAAGCCGCTGCTGCCGGCACCGCAGCAGCCGCCGGGCCGCGAGCCGCTGCACCGGCGCGCCCTGGCCCGGAGTCAGTGAGGCTCGACGATCCGGGCCACCTCGGCGCCCACCGCCTGCCGTAGTTCGGTGTCGGTCAGCTCGTCGAGGCCGGCGGCGGATCGCAGGAAGGGCGCGAACAGCCGCCAACCGAATTGCAGCGCAAAGGCATTGGCCACGGCCAGGCGGGCGGTGCGGTCCCCCTCGCGGCCCGGATCGCGGGTCGCGCGGACGCTGTCGAACAGCGCCGAGGCGCCCGGAAACCGCGTCTGCAACTTCCCCGCCGGGTAGCCGTCGAGCAACGTGCGGGCCATCACCCGGATGTGCCGGTCAAGCGCCCGCTCCGCCTCCGGGGCCGCGGGGTCGGCCTGCATCAGCTCGGTCGTCGTCGTGCCCAGGTGATCGAGCACGGAGCCGACCAGTTGATCCTTGGTGCCGAAGTAACGAAACACCAGGCCGTGGTTGACCTTTGATCGTGCGGCGATGTCGCGGATCGAGGTGGCCGCGGGACCGCGCTCGGCGAACAGGTCGGTGGCGGCCTCCAGAATCGCCGCCACCACCTCTTCCCTGCCGGTGGGAACATCCGTGCGCGCGACACTTGCGGAACCCTTAGTCATGTGACTACACTAACTCGTTAGTCAAGTGACTACAACTGAGTTACGGCAAAAGGACTCCTGAAATGACAGATGCGGTGACCGTCACCAAGCTGGGCAGCCGGATCGGCGCCCGAATCGACGGAGTGAAACTGGGCGGCGACCTCGACCAAGCCACCGTGCGGGAGATCCGCGCGGCCCTGCTGGCCCACAAGGTGATCTTTTTCCGCGGGCAGGACCACCTCGACGACGAGGGGCAGCTCGAGTTCGCGCGGCTGCTCGGCACCCCGATCGGCCACCCCGCGGCCGCCTTCTTGGCCGCCAAGGAGGCGCCGATCATCACACCCATCAACTCCGAATACGGCAAGGCGACGCAGTGGCACACCGATGTCACCTTCGCCGCGAACTACCCCGCGGCCTCGATCCTGCGCGCGGTCACGCTGCCCAGCTATGGCGGCTCGACGCTGTGGGCCTCCACCGCCGCGGCCTATGACAACCTGCCCGAGCCACTCAAATGGCTGGTCGACAACATGTGGGCGCTGCACACCAACCGATACGACTACATCACCCCCGAATCGATCGAGGCGATGACCGACACCCAGAAGGCCTTCCGCCAGGCGTTCGAGAAAAGGGAGTTCCGGACCGAGCACCCGGTGGTGCGGGTGCACCCGGAGACCGGTGAGCGGACGCTGGTGCTCGGCAATTTCGTGCGCGGGTTCGTCGGGTTGGACAGCTACGAATCGACGGTGCTGCTCGAGCTGCTGCAACGGCGAATCACCATGCCCGAGAACACCATTCGTTGGAGTTGGGGATACGGCGACGTTGCGATCTGGGACAACCGGGCCACGCAGCACCGTGCCATCGATGACTACGACGGCCAGCATCGGCTCATGCACCGGGTCACGTTGATGGGCGATGTGCCCGTCAACGTGCACGGGCAGCGCAGCCGGGTCGTCAGCGGCGCCCCGCTCGATGCCACCACCCCCGAGACGATCGCAAGCTGATTTGAGGGGTCAGCCTGCGGTGCTCACGGGGTCGCTCGGTAGCCAGCGCAACGCGCCCGGCGCATGCGCTGGCACCACCGGGTGCTCGGGCGGAATCGGGGACAGCCTGCGGTAGGTGTCGCCCTGCAGCGGGCGCAGGTCGTTCTCGCCCTTGTTGGGCCACAGCGACGCGGCCCGCTCGGCCTGCGCGGTGATGGACAGCGACGGATTCACGCCCAGGTTCGCCGAGATCGCCGCGCCGTCCACCACGAACAGGGTCGGGTAGCCGTAGACCCGGTGATACGGGTCGATGACGCCGTGCTCAGGGCTGTCGCCGATCACCGCGCCGCCGAGGAAGTGCGCCGTCAGCGGGATGTTGAACAGCTCGCCCCAGGTGCCGCCGGCCACGCCGTCGATCTTGGCGGCGATGCGGCGGGTGACCTCGTTGCCGACCGGGATCCACGACGGGTTCGGTTCGCCGTGCCCCTGTTTGCTTGAATACCAACGGATTCCGAGCTTGCCGCGCTTGGTGAACGTGGTGATCGAGTTGTCCAGGTGCTGCATCACCAGCGCGATCACCGTGCGTTCGCTCCACTGCTTGGGATTGAGCAACCGCAGCATCAGCTTGGGATTCTCACCGGCCTGGTCCAGCAACTGCTTCCAGCGCGGGGTATCGGTGCCGCCGGGTCCGTGCCCGTCCGTCATCAGCGTCTGCAGCAGCCCCATCGCGTTGGAACCCTTGCCGTAGCGGACGGGCTCGACGTGGGTGTCCGACGTCGGGTGAATCGACGACGTGATCGCCACCCCGTGCGTCAGGTCCAGCTCGGGCTTCACCTCCAGCGTGGCGGCCCCGACGATCGACTCGGAGTTGGTGCGGGTCAGCACGCCGAGGCGCTGGGAAAGGCGCGGCAGCTTGCCCCTGTCGCGCATCTTGAACAGCAGGTGCTGCGTTCCCCAGGTGCCCGCGGCCAGGATCAGGTGCGAGGCGGTGTAGGTGCGCCGGTCGCGGCGCAGCCAACTTCCGGTGCGAACCGTCCGGACCTCCCACAGGCCGTCGGGGCGCTGCTCGAAACCCTTCACCGTCGTCATCGGAATGACTTGTGCGCCATTGGCTTCCGCGAGGCCGAGGTAGTTCTTCACTAGCGTGTTCTTGGCGCCGTAGCGGCAGCCGGTCATGCAGCAGCCGCATTCCAGGCAGCCGGTCCGGTCCGGGCCCGCGCCGCCGAAGAACGGGTCTGGCACGGTCTTGCCGGGCGCCTTGGTGCCGTCGGGGCCGAAGAACACCCCTACCGGGGTCGGCACGAAGGTGTCACCGCAGCCCATCTCGTCGGCGACCTCCTTCATCAGGCGGTCGGAATCGGTGAACGTCGGGTTCTCCACCACGCCGAGCATCCGTTGTGCCTGCTCGTAGTGCGGCATCAGCTCGTCGCGCCAGTCGGTGATGTGCGACCACTGCCGGTCTTTGAAGAACGGCTCCGGCGGCACGTACAGGGTGTTGGCGTAGTTGAGCGAACCGCCGCCCACCCCGGCTCCGGCCAGGATCATCACGTTGCGCAGCGGGTGGATTCGCTGGACGCCGTAGCAGCCGAGCTTGGGCGCCCAGAGGAACTTGCGCAGGTCCCAGGAGGTCTCGGCGAATTCCTGGTCCGAGAAGCGGCGGCCGGCCTCCAGCACCCCAACCCGGTAACCCTTTTCCGTCAGCCGCAACGAGCTGACGCTGCCCCCAAACCCCGACCCGATGATCAGGACGTCGTAATCCGGCTTCATTGCACCAGTATGGCCTTACCGGCCGGTAACAAACCAGTAGTGTAATCCGCGTTGATGTTCTGATGCGATAGCATCAAATGATGCGAACGACCCTCGACCTCGACGATGACGTGATGGCTGCGGCCCGCGAACTCGCGGCAAGCGAGCGGCGGTCGCTAGGCGCCGTCATCTCCGAGCTGGCGCGCCGCGGCCTCACCCCGGCGCGAGTCGAGGCGCAGGATGGATTGCCGATCATCCGCGTCCCACCCGGCACGCCGGCGATCACGCCTGAGATGGTGCGGCGCGCGCTCGACGAAGACTGACCCGCAGTGGGTTTGCTAGATGTCAATGCTCTCGTCGCGCTGGCATGGGATTCACACATCCACCACGTTCCGATGCGTGAGTGGTTCGTCGCCAACGCGTCGGGCGGCTGGGCAACCTGCCCCGTCACCGAAAGCGGTTTCGTGCGCGTGTCGACGAACCCGAAGGTGCTTGCCAGTCCGATCGGGATCGCCGATGCGCGACGTGTCCTATCGGCACTGAGGGCCACCGATGGTCATCGCTTTCTGGTCGACGATGTGTCGCTTGCCGACGAGGACATCCCGCCGATTGCCGGTTATCGCCAGGTGACGGACGCGCACCTGCTGACGCTTGCCCGCCGCAGGGGCGTCCGCCTCGTCACGTTCGACGCGGCCATCGTCACTCTCGCGAACGGTCAGGACGTCGAACTGCTGACCGCCCTGTGACCGGGCCAGTGGTGAGAGATCAGCCCCCGACGGTAAGGCCGACCTTCTGGAACTCCTTGAGGTCGCAGTAACCGGCCTTGGCCATCGACCGGCGCAGGCCGCCGACCAGGTTCAGGCTGCCGAACGGGTCGTCGGACGGCCCGCCCAGCACCCGCTCCAGCGGCGGGCGCTCGCCGACGGCGATCTGCAGCAGGGCCCCGCGCGGCAGCGACGGGTGCGCCGCGGCGGCCGGCCAGAACCACCCGCCCCCGAGCGCCTCGGCGGCCTCGGAAAGCGGCGTGCCCAGCATCACCGCGTCGGCGCCGCAGGCGATGGCCTTGGCCAGCTCGCCCGAGGTGTGGATGTCGCCGTCGGCCAGCACGTGCACGTACCGGCCGCCGGTCTCGTCGAGGTATTCGCGGCGCGCGGCCGCGGCGTCGGCGATCGCGGTGGCCATCGGCACGCTGATGCCCAGCACCTCGTCGCTGGTCGTCACGCCGCGGGTGGAGCCGTAGCCGACGATGACCCCGGCGGCGCCGGTGCGCATCAGGTGCAGCGCGGTGCGGTGGTCGAGCACCCCGCCGGCGACCACCGGCACGTCGAGCTCGGAGATGAAGGTCTTCAGGTTCAGCGGCTCACCGTCGCTGGCCACCCGCTCGGCGGACACGATCGTGCCCTGGATGACCAGCAGGTCGATCCCGGCCTGTAGCAGCACCGGTGTCAGCGCCTGCGCGTTTTGCGGGCTGACCCGCACCGCGGTGATCACCCCCGCCTCGCGGATGCGCGCCACCGCCGACCCCAGCAGTTCGGGGTCCAGCGGCGCCGCGTGCAGTTCCTGCAGCAGCCGGATCGCCGCCGACGGTTCGGGCTCCTTTTCGGCGGCCTCCAGGAGCTGGGCGATCTTGGCCTCGACGTCGGCGTGCCGGCCGATCAGGCCCTCGCCGTTGAGCACGCCCAGCCCGCCGAGCCGGCCCAGCTCGATCGCGAACTCCGGCGACACCAAGGCGTCGGTGGGATGGGCGATCACCGGGATCTCGAACCGGTAGGCGTCCAGCTGCCACGCCGTCGATACGTCCTTGGACGAGCGGGTGCGCCGGGAGGGCACGATGCTGATCTCGCTCAGTTCATACGTGCGGCGGGCGACGCGGCCCATGCCGATCTCGACCATTGCCAGTTCGCTGTTCACCGCGCGAAATAGTTCGGCGCTTCGACCGTCATGGCGACATCGTGTGGATGGCTCTCGCGCAGCCCGGCCGCCGTGATCCGGACGAACTGCGCCTGCTGCAGCACCTCGATGGTGGGCGAGCCGGTGTAGCCCATCGCGGCCCGCAGGCCCCCGGTCAGCTGGTGGATCACCGAACCCAGCGGGCCGCGGAACGGCACCCGGCCCTCGATGCCTTCGGGCACCAGCTTGTCCTCGGAGAGGGCGTCGTCGGCGAAGTAGCGGTCCTTGGAATAGGACTTGCCCCCGCCGGAACCGCCAGAGCCCCTGCCGGCCATGGCTCCCAGCGACCCCATGCCGCGGTAGCTCTTGAACTGCTTGCCGTTGACGAAGATCAGCTCGCCGGGCGCCTCAGCGGTGCCGGCCAGCAGCGAGCCGAGCATGGCCGTCGACGCGCCCGCGGCCAGCGCCTTGGCGATGTCGCCGGAGTACTGCAGCCCCCCGTCGGCGATGACCGGCACACCGGCCGGGCGGCAGACCGCGACGGCCTCCAGGATCGCGGTGATCTGCGGCGCGCCGACGCCGGCCACCACCCGCGTCGTGCAGATCGATCCCGGGCCCACGCCGACCTTGACCGCGTCGGCCCCGGCGTCGACGAGCGCGGTGGCCGCTGCCCGGGTGGCCACGTTGCCGCCGATCACCTCGACGCGGTCGCCGATCTCGGCCTTGAGTTTGCCGACCATGTCGAGCACCAGCCGGTTGTGCGCGTGCGCGGTGTCCACGATCAGCACGTCGACGCCGGCGTCGACCAGCATCATGGCGCGGACCCAGGCGTCACCGCCGACGCCGACGGCGGCGCCGACCAGCAGCCGCCCGTCGCTGTCCTTGGTGGCCAGCGGGTGCTGTTCGGTCTTGACGAAGTCCTTGACGGTGATCAGCCCGGTCAGCCGGCCGTGCCCGTCGACGACGGGCAGCTTCTCGATCTTGTTGCGGCGCAACAACCCCAGCGCCGCGTCGGCGCTGACGCCCTCCTGCGCGGTGATCAGCGGCGACTTGGTCATCACCTCGGCGACCTTTTTGGTCTGGTCCACCTCGAAGCGCATGTCGCGGTTGGTGATGATGCCGACCAGCGCGCCGTCGTCGTCGACGACGGGCAGCCCCGAGATCCGGAACCGGGCGCACAGCGCGTCGACCTGCGCCAGCGTGTTGTCGGGGCGGCAGGTGACCGGATCGGTGACCATGCCGGCCTCGGAGCGCTTGACCATCTCGACCTGGCCGGCCTGCTCGGCGACCGGCAGGTTGCGGTGCAGCACGCCCATGCCTCCGGCCCGGGCCATCGCGATCGCCATCCGCGACTCGGTGACGGTGTCCATCGCCGAGCTGACCAGCGGCACCTTGAGCCTGATCTTCTTGGTGAGCTGGCTGGAGGTGTCCGCGGTGGCCGGGACCACATCGGAGGCGGCGGGCAGCAGCAACACGTCGTCGAAGGTCAATCCGAGCATCGCGATTTTGTACGGGTTGTCGCCCCCGGTCGGCACCGGCTCGTCGGCCAGCCCGGTGAGGTGGGGGTCGCGCAGGTACGGGCTGGCAACCAGGTCGGAGCTGTCTTCTAAGTGGGACGTGCCACGGGACATCGGTGGGGCCCTCCATGCGCGCGCGGAGTGAGAAGCCCATCCTATCGGCTCGCGCGGACACCGGACCCGCTTGCCCGGGCGCGCCGCGCGCGCCGCGCGGCGCGCGTCTCCCTGCTGGCGCGATGACGGCCCGCCTGCGTAGTCTAGAGGCGTGCGTGACCACCTCCCGCCGGGTTTGCCACCCGACCCGTTCGCCGACGACCCCTGCGATCCGTCGGCTGCGCTCGAAGCCGTCGAGCCGGGGCAACCGCTGGATCAGCAAGAGCGAATGGCGGTCGAGGCGGACCTGGCCGACCTGGCCGTGTACGAGGCCCTGCTGGCGCACAAGGGAATTCGCGGGCTCGTGGTGTGCTGCGACGAATGCCAGCAGGACCACTACCACGACTGGGACATGTTGCGGGCCAACCTGTTGCAACTGCTCATCGACGGCACCGTCCGCCCGCATGAGCCCGCCTACGACCCCGAACCCGACTCCTATGTCACGTGGGATTACTGCCGGGGATACGCCGACGCCTCGCTCAACGAGGCGACGTCGGACGCGGACGGATTTCACCGCCGCTGAGAGCTAGGGAGTCTCGTCCGGCGCCGCTGAAGACGGTGTGGACGAGTGCCCGTGATGCCGATGCCGCCCGGACGACGGGCTCGTGGTGGGGCTTGCTGACGGGCTCGGCGCGGTCGTGCTGGCGGCCGTCGGCGGTTTGGCGCTCGGGCTCGGCGCGGCCGGCGAGGTCGACGGATCGGCCGGCGCCTTCGGCTTCGGTGCGGCCGGCGGCAGCGTCGCGTTGGGGTTGCGCGATTCGACCCGGGTGTTGAGCAGGTTCACCTCGTCCAACAGGTCGTTGCGGCTGGCCCCGTCGTTCATGGACTGCACCGTGCTGCTGACCTCGGCCAGCTGGTTCTGCGCCTGGGTCCACTGGCCCTGGTCGATCATTTGCTGAACCTTGGCCAGTTCGGCCTTGGCCGACAGCTCGATCTGGCTGTCCTTGACCCTCGGCTGGTCGAAGAACATCGCGTGCAGGCCGTACAGCGTGTCGCCCGGACGGGCCTCGACCACCATGGCGCCGAACCCGCTCAGCACCAACAGCGTCGCGGCGACCGACCCGATCGTGGCCAGGCCGCGGCGGGCGCGCCGCCGCTCGGCCAGCCCGGTGTGCAGCGCCCCGACGGCCTCCTCGGGCGAAACCAGCGCGCTGGCCGGCGGCCACCGCAGGTCGTCGCGCCAGTCCGCCAGCAGGACCGCCAGCGCGTCGTCGTTGGGATCGTCCAGGTCGACCGGCCGGCGCTCGGCGAGCGCGTCGAGAAGCAAATCGGTGCTGGCGAATTCGTCCAGGGATTCAGGCATAGTCACCCGCCGCGACGATTTCGGACTTGAGCCGGGACAGCGCCCGGTGCTGGGCAACGCGGACCGCTCCCGTCGTGCTGCCGACGGCGGCCGCGGTCTCCTCGGCGGACAGGCCGACGACTACCCGCAGGATCAGGATCTCGCGCTGCTTGGACGGCAGGATCTCGAGCAGCTCGTTCATCCGGCTGACCGAGTCCGCCTCGATGGCCCGCTGCTCCGGGCCCGCGTCGGTCGACCAGCGTTCGGGGATCGTCTCGGCGGGGTAGGCGAGGTCACGACCGGCGGCCCGGTGCGCGTCGGCGACCTTGTGGGCCGCGATGCCGTACAGGAAGGCCAGGAACGGTCGTCCCCGCTCCCGATAGCGCGGCAGCGCCGTGATGGTGGCCAAGCACACCTCCTGAGCCACGTCGTCGGCTGTCAGACCACCCCGGGCGACCGTGCCGACTCGCGCGCGGCAATATCGGACGACGATCGGGCGGATGGTCTCCAGCACCTCCCGTAGGGCGTTCCGGTCCCCCGCCACGGCCTCCGCAACCACAGCGTCGAGACGTTCCCCTTGAATTGTCATCGACGGCGGTTGCTCCAACGTTACGAACGGGACACATCGCGGGCTAACTAACGCAATGACAATAACGGGCGGAAGGCCGTTTCAAGCGGAACGCCACGCGCCCCCGGCGCGCCGCACCTGGCCTGCGCAGATATCCCGAATTTCACGCAGCTTTTGTGTTGAAAACGTGACGCTTTCGATGTCGATCAGCAAGCAAGCCAACGCCCACCGAAGCGGGATCAGGTTGGATCGGCCGGTGGCCTCCAGCGCGGTCTCGGCGACGGTACGGGCGCGCTCGACGCGGCCGGCGCTGCACAGCGCGGCGGCCAGCACCACATCGCTTTTGACGCGGTGCCGCACCGACGCAACGGCCATCGCCCCCGCCAGCCGCACGGCCTCCTCGGCGTGGCGCACGGCCGACGCACCGTCGCCGGAGG
Source organism: Mycobacterium sp. NGS54 (assembly GCF_059812465.1). NCBI lineage: Bacteria > Bacillati > Actinomycetota > Actinomycetes > Mycobacteriales > Mycobacteriaceae > Mycobacterium > Mycobacterium sp. NGS54. Next base: position 749,077 of record NZ_JCALCS010000001.1, read on the forward strand.
CCATCGCCAACTCGGCGGCCACCCACCCCCGGCGCACCGGGAGCCGGTCCGGCACGGGTCCGTCGTCCACGCGGTCCAACAACGTTGCCGCGGCCGCGAACCTGCCGACGCCCAGCGCGTCGGCGGCCAGCCCGATCAGCGCGTCGGCGCGCGCCTCGGGATCCGCGCCGGCCAGCGCGAGCGCGCGGCCGTCCCAGCCCCGCGCCAGCGCGTGCCAGCCCAACTGGCGCAGGAACGAGCCCTGGGTGCTGTGGGCCAGCGAAACCCACCGGCCCGCCGGAACGGTTCGTCGCAGCACCGCCAAGTCGCGGTAGGCGCTGCCGTAGCGGCCCTGCCCTCCCGCCGCGACGGCCCGCCACCACAGTTGCTGCGGCGTGCGCGCCGCCGGCAGCGGCCAGGTTCCGGGTTGCTCCCCGAAGGCGGCGGCGGCCAGTGTGCTGTTAATCACCGAAGTGTGACCAGTTTCAATCACGGTGATAGTAGTAAACACTTCGTGCTGTTCTTGTTACCGAGCTGTTAATCGCCATGAGCCGCGTACTAATTGCTCCCCCCACTGTCCTGTGCGCTGAGCTGGGAAATCTCGGTCCGGTCAAGTGCCTGGTAGCACGGTCCTTGGTCAACAAAAGCGTGGCACATGAACGGCGAGTTAATTCTGCTACAACGCCTACATATTTTGGCGAGCTAAGTGGCTATTGACGGAAATTCGCCGACGCCCCTAAGTTCTACTTCGACGGGTAGTCATCGGAGACCCCACTCGAAAATCGGTTGCACAATCGCTTGTCGGAACGCTACGCGATCCCGAACTTCCGGGCGTGCCGTGCAGAGAGGGAACGATCCAATGCCACAGCCGGAGCAGCTACCTGGCCCCAACGCCGACATCTGGAACTGGCAACTGCAAGGCCTGTGCCGCGGCGTTGACTCGTCGATGTTCTTCCACCCCGACGGCGAGCGTGGCCGCGCCCGCATGCAGCGCGAGCAGCGCGCCAAGGAGATGTGCCGGCGGTGCCCGGTGATCGAAGAGTGCCGCTCGCACGCGCTGGAAGTCGGTGAGCCGTACGGCGTTTGGGGCGGCCTGTCGGAATCCGAGCGGGACATGCTGCTCAAGGGCGACATCGGCCGCAACCGCGGGATCCGCCGCTCGGCCTGATCGGCCCCGGCTCAGCGCGCCCGGCCCTCAGTCGGGTGAACAATTTGCGGCGGCATTACGTGTACTGGGTGTGGACCGCGCCCTCAGGGCGGTCGCAGTCCGATCGACACGTCGTCGAGACACGGTGCTGGACGCCCACGCCACCGAGGAGGAGCGGGACTTATGCCCGGCCCCAATCGATTTGAGCGCAGAGTTGCTCGAGGCGCTGGGAAACCGAATGATCGAGCGCATCGCCGAGTTGCGTCGATCGGGCATCCACAAACTCCGGGTCCGCGGGCGTAAGGCCGTGCTCAGCGCGCTGGGCGGGTAGCCCCTCAGAGGTTGGTCGGCGCGCCCAGCGCGCCCGGTACCCCCGTCACCCGGCCGGTGAGCAGGTTGTGCATGGCGGTGGCGTCGTGTGCGGCGGCGGCAGCGGCGCGGAGGTGCCACTCGTCGCCGTCCTCGGTGTACGCCACCATCTGCCGGGCGGCAAAGCTGTACAGCGACTGGATCATGGGCAGGTTCCTCTTGCGGGCCACGTCGGCTATCCAGAGGTAGCTCGACGCCTGCCTGAGCGCTTCCGCCAACTGCGGTTCGGACACCACGCAACCCACGCTCGCACACCGCGGGCGTCAGGAGTACCGGGCGCGGCCCGGCTCATATGCCTCTCATATCTTTGTGCGGCGTTTGATATGCGCTCATCGGGGTAGGCCCAGCCCATGAAACGGGAAGTGGCCTTTGCGGTCGCGGCGCTTACCGCGACCATCGCGCAATTGGGCGCTTGCGCAAACCAGGGCGGTAACCAGTCCACCACGTCACCGTCCTCGAGCGCGACGGCCGGCGCCGAGAGGATGACCACCCAGTTGAAGACCGCCGACGGGACCCAGGTCGCCAACGCCACCATCGACTTCACGAGCGGCTACGCGACGGTGACCGTGGAGGCCGGGCCCAACCAGGTCCTGACCCAGGGCTTCCACGGGCTGCAAATCCACGCGGTGGGCAAATGCGAGGGCGACTTCGGCTCCGCCGGAAGCGTCTACCAGGCGCCGGGTCACACAGGCTATCCCGCCAGCGGCGACCTGACCGCACTGCAGGTGCGCTCCGACGGCTCGGCGAAACTCGTCACCACCACGAACTCGTTCACGGCCGCCGACCTCAGAAATAGCTCGGGTAGCGCACTGGTCATCCACCAGGACGCGGACAACCTCGGCAACACCCCGCCTGGCGAGTCCAGCAAGCGGCTCGCCTGCGGTGTGATCGCCGCGGCTGCCGCGACGACGACGTCGTCGACCACGGAGACCACCACCGTCACCACGGTCACGACCGCCGTGCCCCCGCCGTCGACCAGCACGAGCACCAGCACCGTCACGGTCACCAGCACCCCGACCGTCACGTCGACGCCGAGCTATACCGTGACGACGACGACCCCGCCCAGCCTTCCACCTCGCTGACTCGCGCCGCCGAAGGTGGGGCCTACGTACGAAAACCGTTGGGATTTCGTACCTGAGCCCCACGTTCGGGAGTCAACGATCCATCGCCCAGGCGCTTCGACCGTCATCGAGCGAACTATCCGTGGACGAACGTGACCGTCTCGCCGAGTGGCGCCCTGCCCGTGCGTGCGTAGCCGACGGCGGTGTCCTCGTATCCGATTGACATGCCGCAGAAGAGGATTAACCCGTCCGGGGGCGACAGGATCTCGGCGACGGTCTTGCGATACACCGACCACGCCATCTGCGGACAGCTGTGCAGCCCCTCGGCGCGCAGCAGCAGCATGACGGTCTGCAGATACATGCCGACGTCGGCCCACTGGGGACGGCCAAGGTCGCGGTCGATGTAGCAGAACAGGGCGGCCGGCGCGCCAAAGCAGTCCCAGTTCGCCGAAGCGGCCCTCTGACGCGCCTCCCAGTCCTCACGCTCAATGCCGAGTGCGCTGTAGCGCTCATGGCCGAAGGCGGATCGACGTTCGCGGTAGGGGGACTTCAAGTCGGTTGGGTACATCTCGTACTCCCGCTCGTCCCACGGGTCGCGAGCCGCCACGCGTTCGCCGGCGCGCTTCTTGAGCTCGGCCAGTGGCGCGCCGGTCACCACGTAGGAGTTCCAGGACTGGAGGTTCGATCCGGAAGGCGACCACGCCGCGGCGGACAGCACGCGCTCCAGCACTTCCCTCGACACCGGCTTGTCGGTGAATCCGCGCACCGCTCGTCGGGTTGTGACTGCCTCGTATACGTCCACGGTCGCTCCCCCTGATCGGTTTCGTTGCCAACCATATGGGCCGTTGCCCAGGACGCCGAGCGTGGGGCCATGCACGAAAACTGTTGGGATTTCGTGCACAAGCGGGGTTCCGCGGGTTAGCTCGCGCCCGCCGCGATCACCTCGTCCACTTCGAGCGCCCGGTCGGCCATCTCGGCGTGTGCCTTGTCCAGCGCGTCGGCCTGATCCTCGTCGGCCTTCATCAGCGCCTCGATGTTGGAGCCGGCCAGGTCGAGGACGCCCATCTCCGTGAAGGCCTTCTGCACCTTGTCGCCCCACAACCCGATGTCCTTGACGATCGGCACGATCCGGCTGAACAGGTGCGAGCGGAACTGCATCATCAGCGGCGACGTGTCGACCCACTCGGCACACGCTTTGACGTCCAGGCCGAGGGTCTCGAAAACCTCCTCGCCGCGGAACCGGTCGCGCATCAGGTAGCAGGCGTCGACGACGAACTCTTCACGCTCGTCGCGCTCGGCCTCGGTCAGCCCGGAGTAATAGTCCTTCAACGAGATTCGGCCGAAGGCCACGTGCCGGGCCTCGTCCTGCATGACGTAGGCCAGCAACTGCTTGGCAAGCGAGTCCGGCGGCGCCAAGTCGCGCAGCGTCCCGAAGGCGGCCAGTGCGAGCCCTTCGATGAGGACCTGCATGCCGAGGTACGGCATGTCCCAACGCGAGTCGCGCAGGGTGTCGTCCAGCAATTGGGTCAGGTTCTTGTTGATCGGGTAGACGAGACCGACCTTCTCCTGCAGGAACCGCGAGAACGCCTCCACGTGCCGGGCCTCGTCCATGGTCTGGGTGGCCGCGTAGAACTTCGCGTCCAAGTCAGGGACGACCTCGACGATCTTGGCCGCGCACACCATCGCGCCCTGCTCGCCGTGCAGGAACTGCGAGAAGTTCCAGGCCTGGGAGTGCCGGCGCATCTCGGCGCGACGCGATTCGTCTGCGGCTTCCCACACCGGACTGCCGAACAGCGGATGGAACTCGTCGGGCAGCCCGACCGGGTTGTCGGGATCGACGTCTAGCGCCCAGTCGATGCGCGACTGAGCATCCCACTGCTTGTCCTTTCCCTTTTGGTACAGCGAGAGGAGCCGGGCGCGACCCTCGTCGTACTCCCAGGTGAAGCGCGCGTCGCCGGCACTGGGGACCGTCCACGAGTAGGGCTCGGGGACGTCCGTGTACTTGTCCCTGGTGGTCATGAGTTCTCGCCTCTCCGCCCGGTATGACCAGTGGTCATATGACGAGTATCACACTGCACCCCGTATGGCAGCCGCGTCAACCATGGCGCGTGGGCTAACGCGCTGAGCCGAGACCGAAAACCTCGGTGGGCGTCGACTTGCCCTTCAGGGCGTGAGCACCCCGGTCGGTAAGCCTAAGCCCGTCAGCCCTTGCATTGAGGTAGGAAACCGGGCCCGTAACCGCAGTCCAGCGGGCCTTCTAAGACCTGGTTGCCCGCGGCCGGGTTGTCGTGCCAGGCGTAGTGCCAGTCATGGCAGACACTCATGTCCCAAGTTATCGGTGCATTGGATGACGGTAGGGGTTTGCCTGGGCACCAACAGGTTTGAGTCGCGCAACCGGGCTGGGCCTGGGCGACACCTGTGGCCATACATAAACTCGCCACCGCGACGGCGCCGGATAGCAGCGCGACGGCGACGACCTCTTTCAGCTTGTGAGCGGTGTTCATGGTGGTCAGATTGCCGCAGACTACTTGCGAGATTCTTGCGATCACCAGCTTGTCCGCTCGTCCGCTCACTGCGGTCTCGTATGGTCCGAATATGGAGATCTCGTGTGCGTTCGCAACTTCGTCGGACACCCCGTCCCAGGTGGAGCTCGCCGAAACGCTCGGCTACAAGCGCGCGTGGCTCTACGACTCGCCGGCGCTCTACCCGGACGTGTGGATGATTCTCAACCGGTGCGCCGAGCGCACGTCGCGCATCGGCCTCGGGCCGGGCGTGCTCGTCCCCAGCCTGCGGCATCCGATGGTCAATGCCGCCGCGATAGCCGAGCTGGCGAGCCAGGCGCCTGGTCGGGTCGCCGTCGCGATCGGCTCGGGTTTTACCGGTCGAATGGCGCTGGGCCAGCGGCCAATGCCGTGGCGGCAGGTCGCCGACTACGTGCGGTGCCTGCGGGATCTTCTCGCCGGCGAAACTGCCGAGTGGGAAGGCGCGAAGGTCCGGATGCTGCAGCTACCCGGCTTCGGGGCGCCGCGGCCGATCACCGTGCCGATACTGATCGGCGCCGACGGCCCGAAAGGGCTGGCCGTTGCGGCGGAGCTTGGCGACGGCGTTTTCTCCGCCGCCGTGCCCCAGCCCGACGCCGCGAAAATCTCCGACTGGCGGGCACTGCTCTGCTTCGGCACTGTGCTCGACGAAGGAGAGGACCTGACGTCGCCGCGCGCCATCGACGCCGCGGGTCCCGGTGCCGTGGTGATGTATCACGCCGTGTACGAGCGCGGCGGTGCCGCCGCCGTCGACGCGCTGCCCGGTGGGCAAAGCTGGCGCGAGGCGATTGAGGTCTACCCGACGGACGAGCGGCATCTCGCCATCCACACGGGACATCTGGTGAAGGCCAATGCGAGCGATGAGCCACATGTTGCGGGCCTGGTGCCGATGGTCAGCTCGATGGCGTTGACCGGACCGGCCGAGGAAATACCGGAAAAAATTGCGGGACTCGCAGCGCGGGACGTCACCGAGATCGTTTACCAGCCAGCAGGATCCGACATCGAACGGGAACTCAAAGCATTCGCGTCCGCCGCCGGCCTGGAGGGCTAATCGGCCTTGCCGGTCCGCCGCGCCACTTAAACCACCGACACGACCACCCAAACGAAGCACCCTCGGCCAATAGACCGGGGGTGCTTCGTAACCGCTCGACTCAGTGGTGGTGATGACCGTGGCCGTGGCCGTGGTCATCGTCCGCTTCCGCGGGCTTCTCGACCACCGCCGTCTCGGTGGTGTCGAATTCCAGCCGAAGCCGCAGGTTGATCAGCGGGGCGGGCCGAGAATGATCTGTCCGTACATGTCCGCCCCTTCGGCCATCCGTTCGGGCGAGATTTCGAAGCCGTCCGGGCGCGGCGTCGACTTGTCGCGTCCGGTATGGCGGAACATGCCTTCGATGCCCGCCGGAGTGTTGATCATCAGCAGGTCGGCTTTCTTGGACGTGATGCGGTAGGCATGGGGAATGTTCTTGGGCAGGTAGACAATTCCGCCTTCCGACAACTCCATTTCCTGATCGTCCAGCCAGAGCAGCGCCGAGCCCTTGATCAGCATGAAGACCTCATCCTCACGCGTGTGCTTGTGATACGGAGGCGCCTCGCCCTCGCTGACATCGAAGCGTCCGACCATCAATTGGCCGTCGGTCGCTTTGCCGTCGAGCAAGATCGCCAACGTGCCGCCATCGAGCCATTCCAACTGCTGCTGCTGTTCCGGCTGCGCCAGGTACGCCATGCTCATGGGCGAAATTATCCCTGCGCCGGCACAAATACGCCTGACCAGAAACGAAAACACCCCCGGCCTACGACCGGGGGTGTCTCGTCTAGCGCGTGTTAATGGTGATGATGACCGTGACCGTGGTCGTCAGCCTCCTCGGCCGGCTTTTCCACGACGGCCGTCTCGGTGGTCAGCACCATCCGCGCCACCGACGCCGCGTTGACGACGGCCGACCGGGTCACCTTGACCGGGTCGATCACGCCGGCGCCGAGCAGGTCGCCGTATTCGAGCGTCTCGGCGTTCAGGCCCTGCCCGACGGGCAGCTCGCTGACCTTGTTGACGGCGACCGCGCCGTCCAGCCCGGCGTTGGTGGCGATCCAGTACAGGGGCGCCGCCAGCGCCGCGGAGAACACGTCGACGCCGAGCGCCTCGTCGCCGCTCACCGTCCCGCGCAGCTCCGTCAACGCCTTGCGGGCGTGGATGAGCGCCGTTCCGCCGCCCGCGACGATGCCCTCCTCGACGGCCGCCTTGGCGGCCGCGACGGCGTCCTCGACGCTCTCCTTGCGCTCCTTGAGCGCCGTCTCGGTGGCGGCACCGACCTTGATGACGGCCACGCCGCCGGCCAGCTTGGCCAGCCGCTCCTGCAGCTTCTCGCGGTCCCAGTCGGAGTCACTGCTTTCGATCTCGGCGCGCAACTGCTTGACGCGGTTGGCGACCGCGTCCTTGGAGCCGCCGCCCTCGACGATGATCGTGTCGTCCTTGCTGACCACCACGCGACGGGCCGACCCCAGCACCTCGGCGCCGACCTCGCGCAGCAGCAGCCCGGCGTCGGGGTTGATCACCTGCCCGCCCGTGACCACCGCGAGGTCCTCGAGGAACGCCTTGCGGCGGTCACCGAAGAACGGCGCCTTGACCGCAACGGCCTTCAGCGTCTTGCGGATCGAGTTGACGACCAGCGTCGCGAGGGCCTCGCCCTCGATGTCCTCGGCGACGATCAGCAGCGGTTTGCCCGCTTCGGCGACCTTTTCCAGCATCGGCAGCAGGTCGGGCAGCGAGCTGATCTTCTCCTGGTGCAGCAGGATCAGCGGGTCGTCGAGCACGGCCTCCTGCGAGTCGAAGTCGGTGACGAAATACGCCGACAGGAAACCCTTGTCAAAGCCGACGCCCTCGGTGAACTCCAGCTCGGTGTTCAGCGTCGAGGACTCCTCCACGCTGACCACGCCGTCGGCGCCGACCTTGGTCATCGCCTCGCCCACCAGCTCACCGATGTGCGGGTCGCGCGACGACACGGTCGCCACCTGCGCGATGCCCTCCTTGCCGGACACCGGGGTGGCCTCCGCCAGCAGCGCCTCGGACACCGCGTCGCCGGCCTTGCCGATCCCGACGCCCAGCGCGATCGGGTTGGCGCCGGCGGCGACCATCCGCAGCCCGTCCCGGACCAGCGCCTGCGCCAGCACGGTCGCGGTGGTGGTGCCGTCGCCCGCGACGTCGTTGGTCTTGGTGGCCACCGACTTCACCAGCTGGGCGCCCAGGTTCTCGAACGGGTCCTCGAGGTCGATCTCGCGCGCGACGGTGACGCCGTCGTTGGTCACCGCGGGCCCGCCGAATGCCTTGGCCAGCACCACATGCCGGCCCCGCGGCCCCAGCGTCACCCGGACGGCGTCGGCGAGCTTGTTGACGCCGGCCTCCATGGCGCGCCGCGCGGTTTCGTCGTACTCAATAAGTTTGCTCATCAGGTTCCTTTACTGAAGAACGCATGCCGCCCCGGAAATCACCCGCGGTGTGCGCGGGGATCGCCGGGGCGGAACACGGTCCTTACTTGGATACGACAGCCAGCACGTCGCGCGCGGACAGGATCAGGTACTCCTCGCCGTTGTACTTGATCTCGGTGCCGCCGTACTTGCTGTAGATGACGGTGTCACCCTCCGAGACGTCCAGCGGGATCCGCTTCTCGCCGTCCTCGTCCCACCGGCCCGGGCCGACTGCGACGACGGTGCCTTCCTGCGGCTTCTCCTTGGCGGTGTCAGGAATGACCAGACCGGACGCGGTCGTGGTCTCGGCCTCGTTGGCCTGCACGAGAATCTTGTCCTCGAGTGGCTTGATGTTCACCTTCGCCACGATTGGAGCCCTCCAATAGTTAGATCGGGTCCGGGGCGGTTGCCCCGGAATTATCAAGGGATTCGGCAGTCGCCCGTGCCCTCGCGCCGTCGTCGCGGGTGCCGACGCAGGGGCTCGGCCGATTGCCACCTAGCACTCTATACATGCGAGTGCTAGCACTCAAGGCCGCCCTGCTGCTTCTTGTGTGTTGGCGTGTCCGCGCTGAGCGAACATCAGCTCACCTGGGCTTTTACCACCGGCAGGCCGGGGTCGCTGGGGACGTCCAGCGGCGACGGGGCCGCGCCGGCCGCCACCAGGTGCGCCGCGAAGGCGGCGATCATCGCCCCGTTGTCGGTGCACAGCCGCGGCCGGGGGATCCGCAGCGTCAGGCCGGCCGCCGCGCAGCGCTGCGTGGCCAGCTCCCGCAATCGCGAGTTCGCGGCCACTCCCCCGGCGATCAACAGCGTCGAGACGCCGAGTTCGGTCGCCGCGCGCACCGCCTTTCCGGTGAGCACGTCGGCGACGGCCTCCTGGAAGCCGGCGGCGATGTCGGGGGTCGGGGCGTCGGGGTGGCTTTCCACGTAGCGCGCGACGGCGGTCTTGAGCCCGGAGAAGCTGAACGCGTAGGGGTCGTCGCGTGGACCGGTCATGCCGCGCGGGAACGTGATGGCGTCGGGATCGCCGGTGCGGGCCAGGTCGTCGAGCACCTTGCCGCCCGGGTAGCCCAGCCCCAGCAGCCGCGCCACCTTGTCGTAGGCCTCGCCGGCCGCGTCGTCGACGGTGCTGCCCAGCTCGACGATCGGCTCGCCGAGGGATCGCACGTGCAACAGGTGTGTGTGTCCGCCCGACACCAGCAACGCCACACACTCGGGTAGCGGTCCGTGTTCGTAGACGTCGGCGGCCAGGTGCCCACCCAGGTGGTTCACGGCGTAGAACGGCACGTCCCAGGCGGCCGAATAAGCCTTGGCCGCAGCCACTCCCACCAGCAGGGCGCCGGCCAGCCCGGGCCCGATCGTGGCGGCGACGACATCCGGCTTGTCCAGCGCCGCCGTTTCCAGCGCGCGGCGCATGGCGGGGCCGAGGGCCTCCAGGTGCGCGCGCGAGGCGATCTCGGGGACGACGCCGCCGAAGCGGACGTGTTCGTCGACGCTGGAGGCCACCTCGTCGGCGAGCAGCGTCACGGTGCCGTCCTCGTCGAGGCGCGCGATGCCGACTCCCGTTTCGTCACACGAGGTTTCGATCGCCAGAATGACCGTCACACAGCCTCCCGTCGCATCGTGTACGCGTCGGCGCCGCTGACCCGGTAATAGCGCTTGCGCAGGCCGATCTGCGCGAAACCCGCGCTGCGGTACAGCGCGATGGCCGCCTCGTTGTCGGTGCGGACCTCCAGGTAGACGATGCCGCCGCCGGCGAAATCGAGCAGGTCGTCGAGCAGTCGGCGCCCGATGCCCCGGCCCTGGTAGGCCGGGTCCACCCCGATGGTGTGCACCTCGTATTCGAAGGGCGGTGTGCGGCCCAGCCGCGCGATGCCGGCGTAGCCGACGAGCGTGCCGCCGACCCGGGCGGCCGCGTAGTGGTTGTGTGTGGCGGCCAGCTCGCGGTTGAACGCCACCGCGGGCCAGGGGTCGTCGCCGGGGAACAGCACCGCCTCCAGCTCGGCGCAGCGCTCGGCGTCGGCGGGCGTCAACGCGCCGAAAGTCACGGGCTCGCCGGGGGCGGTCATCGGGGGGCCGCCAGGGGCTTGGCGTCGGGACGGCGCAGGTAGAGCGCGACGAGCGGGAGCGGGCGCTCCGCCCAGTCGGGCACCGCAGCGACCAGGCCGGCGGACGTCGGGTGGGCTGGCTCGCCGACCGGCAGCCCGAACAGCGCGGCGTGCTCGGGTGAGCCGGCGACCGCCGTGGCGGGACCGGGGTCGACGTCGGCGGGGGCATTAACTCCCGGTCCCGCCATGCGGAAACCGTCGCGGTAGCGCGCCCAGTACACCTCGCGACGGCGGGCGTCGGTGACCACCAGGACCTCGCCGGTGGTGCGCACCCCGATGGCGTCCAGGCTGCACACCCCGCGCACCGGGATGCCCAGCGCGTGCGCGTAGGCCGCGGCGGTCGCCATCCCGGCCCGCAGGCCGGTGAACGGGCCGGGTCCGCAGCCCACCACGACGGCGTCGAGATCGGCCATCGTCAGCCCGGCGTCGGCGAGGGCGGCCAGCGCGTTGGGGGTCAGCCGCTCGGCGTGCGCGCGGGCGTCGTGGGTGACCCGCTCGGCCAGCACGGTGAGGACGCCGCGCTCAAGCTTTACCAAGCCCGCCGTCACGGCCGGAGTCGACGTATCCAGCGCCAGAACGAGACTCATGCGCCCCACTCCCAGGTGGCGATCCGCACATCGGAGTGGCTGACCCGCTCCAGCCGGACGTCGAGGTGTCGCTCCGAGAGGCGTTCGGCCAGGCCCTCGCCCCACTCGACCACGACGACCGCGTCGTCGAGATCGGTGTCGAGGTCCAGCGAGTCCAGCTCCCCCAGCAGGTCGGCGCCGCCATGATCCAGCAGTCGGTACATGTCGACGTGGATCATCGCCGGTGCGCCGGGCCGCCGCGGCGGATGCACCCGCGCCAGCACGTACGACGGCGACGTGACCGGGCCGTCGACGTCCATCGCCGCGGCAATTCCCTTGGCCAGCACCGTTTTTCCCGCACCGAGCGGGCCGGACAGCACCACCACGTCGCCCGCCCGCAGCTGCCGGCCCAGCCGCGAACCCAGCGCGACGGTGTCCTCGACGCGCTCGCAGGTGGCCGTGCCCCCCTCAGCCACCACGGCGCCGCAACCTTTCTCGCAATCGCCGGTACCGCAGCACCATCTCGCCCGGAACGGCGCGGTGAACGAGCCGGACCAGCCCGTCGTTGATGGCCTCGGGCTTGTCCAGCAGCGCCAGGTGGCTGGCCCCGGCGACGATGACCAGCTCGGAGCGCGGCAGCGAGGCCGCCATCTTCCGCGAGTATTCGTCCGGGGTGAGCAGGTCATGGTCACCGCACGCGATCAGGGTCGGCACCTTGAGCAAGGTCCACAGCCCGGCGGTCTCGTCGTGTTTTTCCAGGGCATCGAGAAAGCCGACCATGGTGTCGATCGGGGTGCCGTTCATCATCTGCTGGGAGAACGCGTCCAGGCTCCGGCTGACCTGCAGGTCGCTGTAGGACGCGGCCCGCAGGACCGGGCCGATCAGCGACCGTGACACGTTGCGGCCGCGGTGCATCAGCTTGGGCGCGGAGCGGGCGGTGAACCGAAACGCGTCCAGCGCGGGGTTTTTCAGGATCTCGCCCAGCGGCGACCGCGTCACCCCTTCGGCCGCGGAGGAGATGATCGCGGCGCCGACGATCCGGCGGCCGTACTGCTCGGGGAACTGGCGGGCGTGCGACAACACCGTCATGCCGCCCATCGAATGGCCGACGAGCACCACCACCCCTTTGGGCGCCACGGCCTTCAGCACGCCGTCCAGGTCCTCGCCCAGCTGGGTCAGCGTGTAGCTCTCGCGCGCGCCGGCGCCGGATCGTCCATGGCCGCGCTGGTCGTAGAACACCATCCGCACGGGCGGGGACAACCGATTCGGGAGCCGGGTGCGCTGGAAATGGAAGGCGCCCATGCGCAGGCAGAATCCGTGGACGAAGACCATGGTCACCCGCGCGTCGACCGGGCCGGCCTCGCGGACCGCCAGCGGCACCCCGTCGGGTGTGGTCACCACGTACGCGCGGTCCTTGTCGATCGTCTCGAAATCCTCGTCCGCGTACGGGTCTTCGAGCAGGGCCGCGCGCTGGGTCACCGAGCGGCGGGCGGAGGCTCCGACGATGGTGGCGACGGCGGTCATCCCGGCCCCTCCCGCAAGCCAGGCTTTCCCCCTGCGACGCCTGCGGGTCTTGTCAGGGCTCAAGGGTTTCGGCCTCGCGGTAGGTTCTGGTGATCCGCCCCCGGGGGCTGGTGACCACTTCGTAGTGGATGGTGCCGAGTAGGTCGGCCCAGTCTTGTGCGGTGGGTTCGCCCCGGCTGCCGGGCCCGAACAGGATCGCCTCGTCGCCCTCGGCCACATCGACCGGCCCCGGCCCGAGGTCGACGACGAACTGGTCCATGCAGATCCGTCCGGCACCGGGGCGCCGCCTGCCGTTGATCAGCACCTCCAGCCGCCCGCCCAGCGAGCGGAACACGCCGTCCGCGTAGCCGATCGGCAGCAACGCCAGGGTGGTGTCCCGTTGCGCGGTCCAGGTGTGCCCATAGGACACGCTCTCGCCCGCGCGAATCGATTTGACCAGCGCGACGGCACATTTCACGGTCATCGCCGGGATCAACCCCATGTCGCCGAGCTGGGGCACCGGGCTCAGGCCGTACACCGCGATGCCCGGACGCACCAGGTCGAAGGCGAGGTCGGGGCGCGACATCGTGGCCGACGAATTCGCCAGGTGCGCAACCTCGAAATGCACGCCCCCGGCGCGCGCCCGCGCGAGCATGTCGGAAAACCGTTGGGCCTGAGTGTCGTTGACGGGGCTCTCGGGCTGGTCGGCGAACACCATGTGCGACATCAGCCCGCGCGGCCGGATGGTGTTCTCGGCGGCGGCGGCGCGCAGCGCGGTCAGCATGGCCGGGTAGTTCGCCGGGGCCACGCCGTTGCGGTTCAGCCCCGTGTCGACCTTGACGGTCACCGTCGCCGTGCGCCCCGTGCGGCGCACCGCGTCGACCACCTGGTCGAGCTGGCGCACCGAGGACACGCCGATCTCCACGTCGGCCAGCAGGGCCGGCCCGAAGTCGATGCCGGGCGGGTGCAGCCACGCCAGCACCGGCGCGGTGATCCCGTCGGCGCGCAGCGCCAGCGCCTCGGCGACGGTGGCGACCCCCAGCTCGGCCGCCCCGGCGGCCAGCGCCGTCGTCGCGACCCGGGTCGCGCCGTGGCCGTAGCCGTCGGCCTTGACGACGGCCATCACCCCGGCGCCGCCGGCGTGTTCGCGCAGCACCCGCACGTTGTGCGCGACGGCGCCCAGGTCCACCACGGCCTCGGCGAGGAGGCCGGGCGTCAGGGATATCGGCGTAACTGCCACGGCCGCCATTGTCCCAGAAGTGCGCCGAGCGCCGTCGAGCGTCGACTTGTTGTGGAGGATTCGGCCTGATCAGCGCAACAAGTCGACGTTCGGCGCTAATGAGAAAAGTGCTGGGCGTCGTAGTGCCCGGCGGGCTTGATCTTGTCCAGCGACGCCAGGGCGCTGCGAGCGTCGTCGTGCAGCGCCCGGGCCAAATCGGCGGAGAGCCCTTCCCGCACCACGATGCGCAGCACCGAGACGTGGGTGGCGTTGTCCGGCATGGTGTAGGCGGGCACCTGCCAGCCGTAGCCGCGCAGCTCGTGGGAGACGTCGAACTCGGTGTAGCCACGGTCCTTGGCTAGCCGGAAGCTGACCACCGGGATGGCCGAACCGTCCGAGATCAGCTCGCAGTGGTCGGTATCCCGCAGCTGGTCACCCAGCCAACGCGCGGTCGACGACAGGCTCTGCATCACCTTGGTGTATCCCTCGCGGCCCAGCCGCAAAAAGTTGTAGTACTGGCCGACCACCTGGTTGCCGGGGCGCGAGAAGTTCAGCGTGAAGGTCGGCATGTCGCCGCCCAGGTAGTTGACCCGGAACACCAGCTCGTCGGGCAGGTGCTCGGCGCTGCGCCATACGACGAACCCGATGCCGGGGTAGGTGAGCCCGTACTTGTGGCCGCTGACGTTGATCGACACCACGCGGGGCAGCCGGAAGTCCCATTCCAGGCCCGGGTGCAGGAACGGCACCACGAAGCCCCCGCTGGCGGCGTCGACGTGTACCGGGACGTCCACGCCGCCGCCGGCCGCAAGCTTGTCCAGCGCCGCGCAGATCTGGGCGATGGGTTCCAGCTCGCCGGTGTAGGTGGTGCCCAGGATCGCCACCACGCCGATGGTGTCCTCGTCGACGGCGTCGACGACCTGCTCGGGGGTGATGACGTAGCGCCCCTCCTCCATCGGCAGGTAGCGCGGTTCGACGTCGAAGTAGCGGCAGAACTTCTCCCACACCACCTGGACGTTGGAGCCCATCACCAAGTTGGGAGTGCGCTTCTCCCAACCCTTTCCAACCTTCTGCCGCCAGCGCCACTTCAGCGCCAGCCCGCCCAGCATCACCGCCTCGCTGGAGCCGATGGTCGACACCCCGATGGCGCTGGACGGGTCGTCGTCCTTGAGGTCCTCGGCGTGGAACAGGTCGGCCACCATGCACACGCAGCGCTGCTCGATGGCCGCGGTGGCCGGGTATTCGTCCTTGTCGATCATGTTCTTGTCGAACGTCTCGGCCATCAGCTTGCCGGCCTCGGGATCCATCCAGGTGGTGACGAACGTCGCCAGGTTCAGCCGCGAGCTGCCGTCGAGCATCAGCTCGTCGTGGATGAAGCGGTACGCGGCGTCGGGATCCATCGACTCCTCGGGCAGCCGCAGCGCCGGAATGGGCGCGGTGAACAGGCGGCCGGTGTAGGCGGGGGCGATGGAGTGCGCCGGCACGGACGGATGGCTGCGGGACACGGCGGATCCTTTCTCGTTGGTGCTACAGGTCGGCCAGTGCGGCCCGGATGTGCGGGACGATCCGCGACGCCGACGTCGGCGCCTCACCCGGGCCCGGGTCGGCGGCCGAGAGCGCGGCCGCGCGCGCGTGCACGAACGCCGCGGCCGCGGCCGCCTCGGCGGCCGGCAACCCGGACGCCAGCAGCGCGCCGATCATGCCGGACAGCACGTCGCCGGAGCCGGCCGTGGCCGCCCAGGACTGCCCGGCGGGATTGAGATAGACCGGGCCGCCGGGGTCGGCGACGATCGTGACGTTGCCCTTGAGCAGCACGGTGGCGCCGAACGCGTCGGCCAGCTTCCGGCACGCCGTCACCCGGTCGTCGCCCGGCGGGCTGCCGGCCAGCCGGGCGAATTCACCGGCGTGCGGGGTCAGCACCGTGGGCGCGGCGCGGCTCATGACCAGCTCGGGGTGGGCCGCCAGGATGGTCAGCGCGTCGGCGTCGACGATCACCGGCAGGTCGCTTTCCAGCGCGAACCACAACGCCGCGGCCCCGGTTTCGTCGGTGCCCAGCCCCGGCCCGACCACCCACGCCTGCACGCGCCCGGCCGCGGCCGGGGTGGGCGAGGCGATCACCTCGGGCCACTGCGCCAGGACCTGCGTGTGCGCGCTGCCGGCGTAGCGGACCATGCCGGAGGTGGCGGCGACGGCGGCGCCGGTGCACAGGACGGCGGCGCCCGGGTAGGTGGCCGAGCCGGCCATCACGCCCGTCACGCCCTGGGTGTACTTGTCGTCACGGGGCCCGGGAACCGGCCAGCGCGCCGCGACGTCGGCGGCCTCGAAGCCCAGCACATCCGTCTCGGGCAGGTCGAGGCCGATGTCGATCAGCTTGACGCGCCCGCAGTCGGCCAGCGCGTGCACGGGTTTGAGCCCGCCGAAGGTGACGGTCAGCGCCGCGTGCACCGCGGGCCCGGTGATGGCGCCGGTCGCCACGTCGATGCCGCTGGGGATGTCGACGGCGACCACCGGGATTCCCGCGGCGGCCGCGAAGACCTCGGCCGCCGCCGGTCGCAGCGGCCCCGAGCCGGAGATGCCCACCACGCCGTCGATGACGAGATCGGTTCCCCCCGAGACACTTTCGACGACGCGACCGCCGGCCTTCCGGAACGCCGCCAGCGCCTTGGCGTGGGTGTGGTCCGGGTTGAGCAGCACCGCGTCGGCGGCCGCGCCGCGGCGTCGCACGAAGGTTGCCGCCCACAGCGCGTCGCCGCCGTTGTCGCCCGAGCCGACGACCGCGCACACCCGCCGGCCGGCCACGCCGGCCGCGCGGACGGTCAGCTCGGCGATGATCTCGGTGGCCAGCCCGAAGGCCGCGCGGCGCATCAACGCGCCGTCGGGAAGGCTGGCCAGCAGCGGCGCCTCGGCGTCGCGGATGGCCTCCACGGAGTAGTAGTGCCGCATCACCGCAAGCATTCCATGCCCTAGGCGCGCCGGGCGAACGCCTCGGTCAGCCATTCCGTCATCGCCTCGGCCAGCGCGGCGTGGTTCTCGCGCTTGACGATCTCGTGGCCGTCGTCGGCGAACAACAGGTAGCGCACCTCGCGGCCCGCGCGCCGCAACGCGTCGACGATCTGTTCCGATTCGCTGACCGGGACGTTGGTGTCGTGGGCGCCATGCACCACCAGCAGCGGCGCGGTGAGCGCGGCGGCCCGGCGCAGCGGCGACAGCCGCTCGAGCAGCGCGCGGTCGTTGACCGGGTGGCCGTACTCCGGGTAGGCGGCGTCGGCGATCCACGGCTCGGTGTTGCGGTAGAACGTGGTCAGGTCGCTCATGCCGCAGATGGTGACGCCCGCGGCGAACAGGTCCGGGTGAAACGTCAGGGCCGCCATCGTCAGGTAGCCGCCGTAGGACCAGCCCGCGCAGGCGATGCGTCCCGGATCGGCCACCTCGCTGTCCACCAGGAAGCGCACGCAGTCGGCGACGTCGTCGATGGCCGCGAACCGCTTCTGTTTGTCGTCGGCGTGCACGAAGGTGCGGCCCAGCCCGCCGGAACCGCGCACGTTCGGCGCCAGCACGCTGATCCCGGCGTTGAGCAGGTCGGGGAAGATTTCGCTGTAGTCGGGCCGGGCCTAGCCCTCCGGGCCGCCGTGCAGATACACCAAAGCGCCCGAGGCGTTTTCGGTGGCCCGGTATAGCCAGGACGGAAGCTTGCGCCCGTCGCGCGCGGTGATCGTCTCCAGCGACGGCCGGGCGGAGAAGCCCGCGGCGATCGGGCCGCGGCTGGGTTCGGCGTCGATGAGTTGCCATGCCCGCGTGCGGGTGTCGACCAGCTCGACGGTTCGCGGCATCGCCGGGCCCTGCACGGTCACCGCCACCATCGAGCCGCCGGCGCTGATGGTCAGCTCGCCCGCCACCTCGCCCGGCAGCGGTATCGGCTCGGCCAGCGTGTAGTCGGTGTAGTGCAGAATCTGTAACTCGCTGCGGCCCTGCAGGTTCCACAGCAACGCGACGGTGGACATGTCGTCGCTGACGACGAACTCGTCGAGATCGGCCTCGGGGCGCTCGGCCACCACGAAGTAGCTCACCCCGTCCAGCGTGGCGATGACCTCCACCAGCCGCGCGTGCTCGCAGCCGTTGTCGCTGACGAGCAACGCCCGGAAGTACCCGTCGCCACCCACGCCCGGCCGGTACAGCCTGGTCAGCTCGCCGGTCGGGCCGTAGCGCAGGCGGCGCGCGTGGTGGTCGTCGAGAATGGCGCCCTTGGCTGTCACCGAACCGGGATCGGAAGGCAACAGCGCGATTTCGGTGTCCCCGTGCAGCATGACCATTTCCTGGTAGCCGCGCGGCCCGACCCGGACCAGCGCCGCCCCGGCCCACGCGTCGACGAGCCGGCCGCCGGAACGGCGGTCTATCACAACGCAATTGCCGTCGGCCGGGTCGATCAGGCAGGACTGCCCGACCCCGTCCTCACCCGTCAGGATCGCCGCCACCCGGGTGCCGTCCCACCCGATCAGCTCGGCGGTCCCGGCCTCCTCGGCGTCGACGCGCCAGGCCATCCGGTCGTCGGGATCGGTGGTGACGACCCAGATCTGCCGACGGGTGAAGCCCTCCGGGGCCACCTCGCAGGCCAGCCAGTGACCGTCCGCGGAGTGGATGACCCGCGAGACAGGGCCCTCGACCGGCAGTTCGACGTTGCGCGACGAGCTGGCCCGGCGGCCGCGCAGGAAGCGCTGCACCGCATGGGGATAGCCGCCGTCATCGACGAGGTGGGCGAACGCGGTGGCGTCGGGGGACAGCGACGCGCCGTAGAGCGCGCGGACCTGCTGTCCCATCGCCTACCCCTCGCGCGTTCCGATTCGCCGGAACGCCGCCCTGATTTTCGCGGGGTTCAACGGCGGGCGCTTGCGTTCGCGCGCCATCGGATAGAAGCAGAGCCCGATCAAAAGTGCGGCGAAATGGCCGATCGCGGTGAAGTTCACCCCGTGGCGGGTCATGGTGAGCAGCGGGAAGCCGAAGATGACCAGCAGCACCCCGAGATAGCCCCAGCGCCAGGGCCGCGCGATGTGATAGGTCAGCACCGCCATCACGCCGACCAGGAAATAGCTGACCCCGATGTCGCGGGCGTGCACCAGCCGTTCCGGCGCCTCGTGCTCCTCGATCGCGAAGTACAGGATGCCCTCGCTGATGTAGGTGGCCAGGATGTGGGAGGTCAATCCGATTGTGAGCCAACGCAACTGGCCCAGCCAGTGCTCGGCGGGGGCGAGGAACAGGCTGAACAGCAGCAGGTACGGCTCCAGGTTCTTGCCGTCGATCCACAGCAGGCTGGAGAACAGCACGTCGAGCGGATCGGTTCCGAGCGCGTGAATATTGGTGGAGCGGTGCAGCAGCACGGAGTGCAGTTGCCGGCCGGGCAATTCGTTCTGGATGATCGTGGTGATCGCCAGCATCAGCAGCCAGGTGTAGGTCAGCGGCGCGGTGACGACGAATCGCCACACCGCGTGCCAGATTCGCCGCAGCCGGGTCCCCACCGATGCGTTCGCCACGAGTTCAACTGTTGCATGCCCGGCGTTGCTACGCGACGGTGGCCGGCTCTGGTTTGAGGTGGCGCCACCAGCAGTAGATGTAGAGCAGCATGGCGTTCACCAACGCGACGATCACCCACAGGGTGACGGTCACGTCGATCCACGAACCGATGGGCGGCGCGTCGGGCAGGGCGTTGCGCAGCGGCATGATCGCGAACAGCATCGCCGCGTACCACGTCGTCATGGGCGGCTGAAATTTGCGGCGGTCGCGCGCCGTCTGCACGGCGACCGACAGAGCGATCGCGGCGATCGCGATCATCATGGCGACGATGACGGCGGCGAAGGCGACGTGCTCGAAGACCGGCGCAACACCACTCGGTAGGGCGCGGGGACAGTCGATGTGTCGCTGACGGGCATGTCGAGCCGCCAACCCGGAATGCGGTCGACGAAGGTGACCGACGCCCGTTGCGGCACCGGGGAGGCGCCGCGGAAGAGATCGACCGTGATCGGCCCCGAGTGGTAGTGGTCGAAGGGCCAATCCGACGGGTCGCCCGTGATGGTCAGCGGGACGGGACGCGCCCGCGCGACCGGCGCGGCGAACACCTGCGGCGGGACGGTGGACAACAGCGGCTGCAAAAGCGTTGACACCGACGGGATTTCGATCAAGTGGACGCACGGTCGCCACGTCGCGCGAATTGGCGGCGAACGCTTCACTTGCTCGTCGGTGGCGCCGCCGGCTTCGTCGGTTGGTCGGTGTCGGGCCGCAGATGCCGCCACCAGCAGGTGATGTAGATCAGCATCGAGATCACCAACACGACGAGCACCCACAGAACGAGCGTGATGTCGATCCAGCCCCCGAAGGGCGGCGAGCCCGGAAGCGCGTTGCGCAGCGGCACCACCGCGAAAAGCATCGCCGCGTACCACGTCGTCATCGGCGGCTGGAACTTCCGCCGGTCCCGCACCGTCTGGACCGCGACGAAGAGGCCGAGGGCGGCGATCGCAACGAGCACGCCGCAGATGACGATGCCAAACGCCGCGGTACTCAGGGACCGTTTCAGCGTCACCCGGTAGGGACCCTGCCCTCCGCCGGTACTGGCGGTGACGTACCAGCCGGGAAGGTGGTTGACGAAGGTGGCGGGCAGGCGCTCGGGCACGCCGCCCTCGCCGCCGTGCAGCAGTTCGACCTCGATCGGCCCCGACTCGTAGTGATCGAAGGGCCACCGTTCGATCTCCCCGGCGATGGTCACCGGAACGGGAAACACACCGGGAAGCATGCCCTTCGTCCAGGTCCGCCGGGTGGGCGTCGCCGCGGATCTGACCCACAGGCTGAGGTCCTCGTTGAGGTGCTGGGTCTGCGGGTCCAGTAGCGACGATCCGGGTGAAATGGCCAGGTTGATCACGAGAACGCTGTAATTGGACTGCACGTCCTCGACCGAGAACGTCGCCGTACTGGTGTCGCCCCCGGCCGAAACTTCCGCCCGATGATGCGACGTACGGCTTTGGGCGTACAGCGCGACCGACGCGACGTAGGCCGCAACGAAGGACGCGATGAGACCTACCACGGCGAACCTCATGACTGCTACCCACTTTCGACCTGGCCATCAGCCACCGCCGGACATGCTTCCCGAGGAATGTAGCCCAGCGACTCCGGCGGCTGCGGGCATACGCGCGAAAGCGTTGCAACGCAATCCATTCGGTGCACTCGCTTCGCGGGAGCCGGGTTGGCTCAGCTCGACGGCACCGGGTTCGCTGGCGCGGCAGGGACCTCCGGCCTCAGTTGCCGCCACCAGCACGCGATGTAGAGCACCATAGAGACCACCAGGACGACGAGCACCCACAACACGAGCGTGATGTCGATCCAGCCGCCGAACGGCGGCGAGCCCGGAAGCGCGTTGCGCAGCGGCACCACCGCGAAAAGCATCGCCGCGTACCACGTCGTCATCGGGGGCTGAAACTTCCGCCGGTTGCGCACCGTCTGAACGGCGACGAACAGGCCCAGGCCGGCGATGGCGACCAGGACCCCGCAGATGACGACGCCGAACGCCGCCGCGCTCAACGAGCGGTGCACGCTCACGCGGTAGGGGCCCGACCCGGTGGTGGACACCTGCCAACCGGAAAGGTGATTGACGAACGTCACCGGGACCCGCTCGACGACGGTTTCGCCGCCGCCGCGCATGAGTTCGACCTCGATCGGGCCCGAGCGGTAGTGGTCGAAGGGCCAGTTCTCGATGTCACCGGCGACCGTGAGCGGAACGGGGAAGACGCCGGGCAGCATTCCCTTCGTCCACGTGCGGCGGGTCGGCGTCGCCACGGATCGCACCCGCAGGCCCAGGTCATCGTTGAGGTGCTGGGTTTGTGGATCCAGCAGGGCCGGACCCGGCGAGAGGGAGAGGTTGGCCATCAGAACGCTGTAGTTCGACTGGATGTCTTCGATCACCAACGTGGCCGTGCTTCGGTCGCCCGCGGCCGTGATCTCCCGGTGGTGGTGCCGGTGGCCACCGCTGCTGGCATATAGCGCGACCGAGGCGGCGTACGCCGCGACCACCCCCACGATCAGTGCGACGACGCCGAATTTCACAACCACCCCCACCGGCACGTCAGCCCGATGGCGCCAGGACCGGCTCCGCCGCCGGCGGCGCGGGGACAGCCTCCGGTTTTAGATGCCGCCACCAGCAGGCGATGTAGATCAGCATCGCGATCGCGAGCGCGACGATCACCCAGAGCACGACGGTCACATCGATCCATGCCCCGAAGGGGGGCGAGCCGGGAAGCGCGTTGCGCAACGGCACCACCGCGAAGAGCATCGCCGCGTACCACGTCGTCATCGGGGGCTGAAACTTCCGCCGGTCACGCAACGTCTGAATCGCCACGAATAGGCCCAGGCCGGCGATGGCGATGAGCACGCCGCAGATGACGATGCCGAACACAGCGGTGCTCAGCGCCCGCCGCACGCTGATCCTGTACCCCTCGTGGTCGGCCATCTTGGTGGCGGAGACCTTGAAGCCGGGCAGGTGGTCGATGAGTGTCACCGGGATGAGTTCGGGTGGTTTCGACGTATCGCCGCCGCTGAAGAGTTGCACCTCGATCGGTCCCGAGGTGTAGCTGTCGAAAGGCCACCGTTCGACGTGACCCGCGATGGTCAGCGGGACCGGAAAGACACCGGGAAGCATGCCTTTCGTGTAGTCGCGCCGACTCGGCTGAGCCGATGACCTGACGCGAAGGATGAGATCTTCCTTGAGACGGTGGGTGACCGGATCCAACAGCTCGGGTCCGGGCGCGACGGCCACGTTGGCGACGATCGCGCTGTAGTTCGACTGCATCTCTTCCACGGTCAACGTCGCCATGCTCCTGGTGGCCGTCTCGGCGTTGTCGCTCAAAATGCCGGCCAAGGATCCTTCGACCGTGTTCTGGTAGAGCTCGACCAACGCAACGTAGGTCCCGACGATGAGCACGATAAAACCCACCGCGGCGAACCGTTTGACCTCCGACCGCATGCTGTTCCTACCCCTGTGGAGTGGCGTGTTCCCAGGGCAATGTAACGGAACCGCTGCGGATCTCGCGACCTTACGACCGAAGCGGCACTACGGGCGCCCGGCTATTCGACGGTGACGGACTTTGCCAGGTTGCGCGGCTTGTCGACGTCGTAGCCGCGGGCCTGTGCGACCGACGCGGCGAACACCTGCAGCGGGATGGTCGACAAAAGCGGCTGCAGAAGCGTTGAGACCGAGGGGATTTCGATGAGGTGATCGGCGTAGGGGCGCACGGTGTCGTCGCCCTCCTCGGAGATCACGATGGTCACCGCCCCGCGGGTCTGGATCTCGCGGATGTTGGAGAGCAGCTTGGCATGCAGCGTGGCCTGACCCTTGGGCGAGGGCATCACGACGATCACCGGCAGGCCGTCCTCGATCAGCGCGATCGGGCCGTGTTTGAGCTCGCCGGCGGCGAAGCCCTCGGCGTGCATGTAGGCCAGTTCCTTGAGCTTGAGCGCGCCCTCCAGCGCCACGGGATAGCCGACGTGGCGCCCCAAGAACAGCACGGTCGAGGACTGTGCGAACCGATGGGCCAGCGCGGCGACCGGCTCGATGGTCGCCAGCACCCGGGCCACCAGGTCGGGCATCGCCTCCAGCTCGCGGTACTCGCGCTCGACCTCGTCGGGGTACTTGGTGCCGCGGGCCTGCGCGAGCGCCAGGCCGACCAGGTAGTTGGCGGCGATCTGCGCCAGGAACGTCTTGGTCGAGGCCACGCCGATCTCCGGTCCGGCGCGGGTGTAGAGCACCGCGTCGCACTCGCGCGGGATCTGCGAGCCGTTGGTGTTGCAGATCGCCAGCACCTTGGCCTTCTGGTCCTTGGCGTGCCGCACCGCCTCCAGGGTGTCGGCGGTCTCCCCGGACTGCGAGATCGCGACGACCAGGGTGCTGCGGTCCAGCACCGGGTCGCGGTAGCGGAATTCGCTGGCCAGCTCGACCTCGACCGGCAGCCGGGTCCAGTGCTCGATCGCGTACTTGGCGAGCAGCCCCGAGTGGTAGGCGGTGCCGCAGGCGACCACGAAGACCTTGTCGATCTCGCGCAGTTCCTGATCGGACAGGCGCTGCTCGTCGAGGACGATCCGGCCGCCGACGAAGTGCCCGAGCAGGGTGTCGGCGACCGCGGTGGGCTGCTCGGCGATCTCCTTGAGCATGAAGTAGGGGTAGCCGCCCTTTTCGGCCGCGGCCAGGTCCCAGTCGATGTGGAACTCGCGGTACTCGACGTCCAGGTTTCCGTCGAAGTCGGTGACGCGGTAGCCGTCCGCGGTGATCACCACGGCCTGGTCCTGCCCGAGTTCGACGGCGTTGCGCGTGTGCTCGATGAACGCCGCCACGTCGGAGCCGACGAACATCTCCCCGTCGCCGATCCCGAGCACCAGCGGGGTCGAGCGGCGGGCGGCGACGATGGTGCCCGGCTCGTCGGCGTTGGCGAACACCAGGGTGAAGTGGCCCTCGAGGCGGCGCAGCACCGCCAGCACCGACGCGGCGAAGTCGCCCGCGGTGTCGCCGTGGTGGTAGGCCTGGGCCACCAGGTGCACCGCCACCTCGGTGTCGGTGTCGCTGGCGAACTCCACACCGGCGGCCTCCAGCTCGTGCCGCAGGGCCGGGAAGTTCTCGATGATGCCGTTGTGGACGACGGCGATCTTGCCCGCGGCGTCGCGGTGCGGGTGCGCGTTGCGGTCGGTGGGGCGGCCGTGGGTGGCCCAGCGCGTGTGGCCCAGCCCGGTGGTGCCGGCCAGCGACGCCGGCGCCATCTCCGCGACCGCCTCTTCCAGGTTGGCCAGTCGCCCGGCGCGACGCCGAACGGTGAGTTTGCCCTGGCCGTCGACCAGCGCGATCCCCGATGAGTCGTAGCCGCGGTACTCCATCCGGCGCAGCGCGTCCATCACGACCTCGCAGGCCGGGCGGTGCCCGACGTAGCCGACAATCCCGCACATCCTGAACAGGGTAGTGCAGCGATCGCGCCGGAACCGCCAGCACCGGCCCGACCTGCGGATATCGCATGCCGGCCGCGCCAAGAAATCGTTGAGAATCCCTCCAGGCGCGGGCCCGAGGCTGTAGCCATCGACACCGGCACGGAGGGACCGCAGCGATGCATTCATGCCGCCTTCATCAGCGATCGGGGTTTATTTCACCCGATGTATTCGTGGCGTTCCCGTCGGCGTCCTTTCCCCAGCAACCATTCGCTTTACACTGCGAAATATCGGGTAACAGCTGGCGACAACCCGAGGCCAGCGGAAAGAATAACGGGGGTGGCGCTCGGCCTTTACCGGCGAATCTACCTGTAAGCCAAGGATTGAACGCGACGGGTCACCGCCGAAAATCCGACAGGTAAACATTACAAGTGACTTTCAATACCAGCGAATGCCAGCAGTTCAACTTTTCGTAAACCCTGCGCAAATAAATATCTAGCAAAGATTAACAACGGAAAACCGGGAATCGGTGAACGACCCGTAAAGAGCTTTCAGGAGGGAATCATGACCGCTGTGCTGTTCGACGAAGTGGTGACCGCCCCTGCCGCGCCACGGCCGACCGTAGCGCCCGCGCCGAAGCGGACGCCCCGCCCGCCGGTCGCCGGCGGCGACCCGATGGTGGACGCGGCCTCGCGTTTGCTGAGCATCCCGCTGCGCCACCTGTACGCGGCGCTGTGGCGGGTGGGTGTTATCGAGGTCACGGCCTAGCGGCGCCATGCGCTAACGTCGACGGGTGGCCCGCACCCGCAAGCTCGTCGCCGCCCTCAGCCGCCGTGGACCGCACCGGGTTTTGCGCGGCGACCTGGCATTCGCCGGTTTGCCGGGGGTGGTCTACACGCCCGAGGCGGGCCTCAACCTGCCCGGCATCGCGTTCGGCCATGACTGGCTCGTCGGCGCGGCCCGTTATTCGGGCCTGCTGGAGCACCTCGCCTCCTGGGGCATCGTGGCCGGCGCCCCCGACACCCAGCGGGGGCTGGCGCCCTCGGTGCTGAACTTCGCGTTCGACCTCGGTACCGCCCTCGACATCGTGTCGGGCGTGCGTCTGGGGCCGGGCAACATCAGCGTGCATCCCGCCAAGCTCGGCGTGGTGGGCCACGGCTTCGGCGCCTCGGCCGCCGTGTTCGCCGCGGCCGGGATGCCCGAGAAACCCGCGGCCGTCGCGGCGCTCTTCCCGTCGGTCACCACGCCGCCGGCCGAGCAGCCCGCCGCGGCGCTGAAGGTCCCGGGCCTGCTCCTGACCGCGCCGGGGGACCCGAAATCGCTGAACTCCAACGCCCTGGCGCTGGACGCCGCGTGGGACGCGGCCACGCTGCGCATCGTCGCCAAGGCCGAGCCCGGCGGGCTGGTCGAGGGCCGGCGACTGACGAAGGTGGTCGGACTGCCCGGCCCGCACCGGCGCACCCAGCGATCGGTCCGGGCGCTGTTGACCGGCTACCTGCTCTACGCGCTCGGCGGTGACAAGAAGTATCGCGACTTCGCCGATCCGGACGCGAAGCTGCCGCGGACGGTTCCGCCGGACCCGGAGGCCGAGCCGGTCGCCCTCGAGGAAAAGGTCGTCGCGCTCCTGAAGTAGCGCGCGCGCGCCCGCGTGGTATCTCTCATTGATGCGAATCGGGATCGCTCTGGACTATTCGGGCGGCTTTCACGAGGCCGTCGACCGCGTCGTCGAACTCGAAAAGGCCGGCATCGAAGTGGCGGTGGTGGCCGAGGCGTACGCGTTCGACGCGGTCAGCCAGCTCGGCTATCTGGCCG
Source organism: Mycobacterium sp. NGS54 (assembly GCF_059812465.1). NCBI lineage: Bacteria > Bacillati > Actinomycetota > Actinomycetes > Mycobacteriales > Mycobacteriaceae > Mycobacterium > Mycobacterium sp. NGS54. Next base: position 775,775 of record NZ_JCALCS010000001.1, read on the forward strand.
CCAAGACCAACACCGTCGAGCTGGCGTCGGGGGTGCTGCCGATCTACATCCGCACGCCGACGCTGCTGGCAATGACCGCCGCGGGCCTGGATTTCGTGTCCGACGGGCGATTTCGTCTTGGCATCGGCACTTCGGGGCCGCAGGTGATGGAGGGCTTCCACGGCGTCGAGTTCGACGCCCCACTGGGCCGCACCCGCGAGATCGTGGAGATCTGCCGGCGGGTGTGGCGGCGCGAGCGGCTGCAATACGCCGGCAAGCACTACCAAATCCCGTTGCCCGCCGACCGCGGGACCGGGCTGGGCAAGGCGCTGCAGCTGATCAATCACCCGGTGCGCGAACGGATTCCGATCTCCATCGCGGCGCTGGGCCCGAAGAACGTCGAGCTCACCGCCGAGATCGCCGAGGGCTGGCAGCCGGTCTTCTACCTTCCGGACAAGGCCCACCTGGTGTGGGGCGAGGCGCTGGCCGCCGGCGCCGCCAAACGCGACCCGGCGCTGGGGCCGCTCGACGTCATGGTGCACGCCGGTCTGGCGATCGGCGACGACGTCGAGGACCGGTTGGCCTGGAGCAAGCCGCAGCTTGCCCTCTACCTCGGCGGGATGGGCGCCAAGGGCCGCAACTTCTACCACAGCCTGGCCACGCGCTACGGGTTCGGCGAGATCGCCGACCGCATCCAGGAGCTCTACCTGTCGGGCCGCAAGCGCGAGGCCACCGCCTTGGTGCCCGACGAATTGGTGCGCGGGATGTCGCTCGTCGGGCCCCGCGGATACGTCGCCGAACGCCTGGCCGCCTTCGCCGAGTCCGGCGTGACGACGCTGTTGGTCAACCCCCTGGCGGCCGATCCCGGTGAAGCGATGTGCTTCGTCGAGGACGTGCTGCGGATGCGGCCGGCCTGAGCCATCACTGCCCCGCCTGCGGAAGTTGGTCCGCGGCAATCTCGCACGGCGTCGCTCCGTCGTTCGGCGGCGCGGCGACCGGCGCGGCGACCGGCGCGGCGACCGGCGCGGGGGCGGGTGCGGGTGCGGGTGCCGGCGGCGCCGGCTCGTCAACCGGCCGAGCATCCTGAACCGGCCCGGCGACCTCGGAATCCCGCTCCTGGGCAACGCCTTTCGCCTCGTCGGGTTCATCGGGCCGGTCCGCGGCGTCGTCGGGGTGGAACGGGTCCGCTTCGTCGTCGATTGCGTCGTCGAAGGCGTCGTCGATGCCCGACTGGTCGCCCGCCGGGCCCAGCAGCGAGCCCATCGCGCCGACGATCCGATCGGCCAGCGCGCCGAGCCCGCCCAGGCCGCCGCCGCCCACATCACCGCCCGCGGGCATGGCCGACGCCGAGCCCAGGTCGGGCAGCGGCGGCGCGGCCGTCGACATCGCCGGCGCCGCAACGGGATCCGCCGGCGGCCCGGGGAGCGCGGCGGGCGCGACCAACGCGGCCGGTGAGCGTGCCGGGTGCGGCTGGTAACCGCCCCCGAAGTCGCCGGGCACCTCGAAGCGCGCCGCCGGCGTGGCCGCCATCCGGTCGATCACCATGGCGTAGGACGTGTCCACCCCCTCGGCCGTCGAGCGCATCGTCGTCAGCCAGTCGTCACGAATCTCGTTGTCCACGTATGGAATTACCTCCTGGCGCACCACCTCCTCGGCGCCGGCCCGCTCCCCCGCCCCGGTCGTAACCGCCGCGGCGGCGGCCAACCACGCCGGACGCTGGGCCCGCGTGGCCTCGTCGATGGCGATGGCCGTCGCGACCTTCGAATCGACCAAATACCACAGGTTGTCGCGCAGCGACTCGCACCGTTGGCCCGCCGCGCGGACCTCGGTGGCCACCACGCTCGCGGCGTCGCAATGACGCTCCAGGAACCGGACCGCGGAGTCCCCGCCCGGCCCCAGCCACGCCGCGGCCAGCTGGGCGAGCTGCGCGCGCTGCGTCCCGAGCGCCTCCATGACCACCGCGCCCGCGGCCCGCAGTTCCGCGCAGTCACGGTCGAGCGCGCGAAGATCCAGGCCCTCTTCGCCGTCGTACCAATCGCGGATCTGGGACGGATGCGCCGTCAGGCCGGGATGCTGGTAGCCGAGCGCGTGGCAGGCCCGCACGTAGCTCTCGGTGCGCTCGACGGCGGAGCGGCCTTCGGCAAGGCGCCCGGCGACGTCCAACCGGTCGGCCACGGTCAGGCGATCCGCGCCGCGGCGTACATTTCGGCGTCGGCGTAGTTCTCGGCGCCGGCCCGCAGCGCCGCGGCCGTCGCCGCCGCCGCGCGCGACCACTGCGTCACCTCGGCCGTCAGCCGCTCCAGTTGCACGCGCAGGGCGTCGCCCCGCGCGGTGTGGTCCCGGCCGGCGACGGCACCGCCGAAAGTCAACCGCGCCAAGTGATCTGCCACCGCGCGCTCGAGGAGGTCGGCTGCCGCGCCCATCTGATCGGCGACCCTGAGCACCGCCGAGTTGTCGAATCTCATGCCTAATCCGACGGCGGATGTCGCGCCGCGGTTCCCGCGCTAGTCGATCAGCGCGCGTCGCTCACCGCTTCGGCGACCCGGGTGGCGACCCGCTGCGCGACGCTCTCTTCGGGCGCCTCCACCATAACCCGGATCATCGGCTCGGTTCCCGAGGGGCGCAACAGGATTCGGCCGGTGTCACCCAGTTCGGCCTCGGCCCGCTCGAGCGCGGTCCGCACCGAGGGCGCCGCGGCGGCGGTGGCCTTGTCGGCGACCTTGACGTTGATCAGCACCTGCGGCAGCGCCCGCATCGCCGAGGCGAGGTCGGCCAGCGAGGCGCCGGTCTGCACCATGCGGTTCATCAGTCGCAGCCCGGTGACGATGCCGTCGCCGGTGGAGCCCGCCGCGGGCATCACGATGTGCCCCGACTGCTCGCCGCCCAGGCTGTAGTCGCCGGCCCGGAGCTCCTCCAGGACGTAGCGGTCACCGACACCGGTCGTGCGCACGGCGATGCCCGCCGACCGCATGGCCAGGTGCAGCCCGAGGTTGCTCATCACGGTGGTCACCAACGTGTCCGAGGCCAGCTCGCCCGCATCCCGCATGGCCAGCGCCAGCACCACCATGATGTGGTCGCCGTCGACGAGCTCCCCGCTGGCGTCGACGGCCAGGCACCGGTCGGCGTCCCCGTCGTGCGCCAGGCCCAGGTCGGCGCGGTGATCGATGACCGCGGCCTTCACCGCGTCCAGGTGCGTCGAACCGCAGCCGTCGTTGATGTTGAGCCCGTTGGGGTCGGCGTTGATGGCGATCACCCGCGCGCCGGCCGCGCGGTAGGCGCGGGGGGCCACCGACGACGCCGCGCCATGGGCGCAGTCGACCACCACGGTCAGGCCGTCCAGGCGCAGCGTGCTCGCCTTGGACAGGTGGCGCAGGTAGCGGTCGGCCGCATCCTCGGCGTCGACGACCCGGCCGATCCCGGCGCCGGCCGGGCGCAACCCCGGCCCCGCCGCGACGAGCTCCTCGATCTGGTCCTCGGTGGAGTCGTCCAGCTTGTGGCCGCCGGGTCCGAAGATCTTGATGCCGTTGTCGGGCATCGGGTTGTGCGACGCGGAGATCATCACCCCGAAGTCGGCGTCGTAGGCGCCGGTCAGGTAGGCCACCGCCGGGGTGGGCAGCACCCCGACCCGAAGCGCGTCGACGCCCTGGCTGGTCAGCCCGGCGATCACCGCGGCCTCCAGCATCTCGCCGCTGGCCCTGGGATCGCGGCCGATCACGGCCATCCGCCGGCCCGGTGCACCCGAACTCGCCAGGCGCCGGGCCGCCGCGGCGCCCAGGGCCAACGCCAGCTCGGCGGTCAACTCGCGATTGGCGACCCCGCGCACACCGTCGGTGCCGAATAGTCGACCCATGCGGTAAAACCTCTCACAGTTGACGCTCAGACACCTAACGTGCCCGTTCTTTTCTGACCGAAACCACGCGCGAACGCGCGCAGACACGCCGCAAGACGCGGTTTTGCGGCCAGAAAGTGACGTTGATCAGCGCTTGCTGTACTGCGGCGCCTTGCGCGCCTTCTTCAGCCCGTACTTCTTGCGCTCGGTGGCGCGCGGGTCACGGGTGAGGAAGCCGGCCTTCTTCAGCGCGGGCCGGTCCTCGGGCGAGGCCAGGATCAGCGCCCGGGCGATGCCCAGGCGAAGCGCCCCGGCCTGACCCGACGGACCGCCGCCGTGCAGCAGGGCGAAGACGTCGAAGCTCTCCACCCGGTCGACGGTGACCAACGGGGCCTTGATCAGCTGCTGGTGCACCTTGTTGGGGAAGTAGTCCTCGAGGCTGCGGCCGTTGAGGTCGAACTTGCCGGTGCCGGGCACGATGCGCACCCGCACCACGGCCTCTTTGCGGCGGCCGACGGTCTGGATGGGCCGCTCGAACACGAACGACTCGGCGGGACGGACGGCCGGAGCTTCGGCCGGGGTCTCCGGTGCCTCGGGGGTCTCCGGGGTCGCCTGAGCTTCCACGGCCTCGGTTGTCTCGGTCACTGGGCCACCTGCTTGATCTCGTACGGAACCGGCTGCTGAGCGGTGTGGGGATGCTCCGGACCTGCGTAGACGCGGAGCTTGCGCTGGATCTGCCGGCTGAGCTTGTTCTTGGGGAGCATGCCGACGATGGCCTTCTCCACGACGCGGGTCGGGTGCTTTTCCAGCAGCTCGCCGGTCGTGCGGCTGTGCAGCCCGCCGGGATACCCCGAGTGGCGGTAGGCCAGCTTGCTCTGCAGTTTGTCGCCGGACAGGGCGACCTTTTCGGCGTTGATGACGATGACGAAGTCACCGCCGTCGACATTGGGCGCGAACGTCGGCTTGTGCTTGCCGCGCAGCAGGTTGGCCGCCGCGACGGCAAGGCGGCCAAGCACCACGTCCGTGGCGTCGATGACGTACCACGACCGCGTGGTGTCACCCGCCTTTGGCGCGTAGGTGGGCACAGCGCTTACCTTCTCTTCTCTAGCCTCTTGTACGAGGATGTGGATCCCGGGTCGAGCCGGGTGCCAGTCAGGCGTTCGCGGTGGGGTTTGATCTCGGCGACCGACATTGACCCGAGGCCCCGGCGTACCGCACGCCAACGGAGCAGCTTACCGATCGTCGTCCCCGCAGGTCAAAATCGCCGAGACTGGTATGAAAGGTGCCCTTGTGACCTCTGCAACTTATCCTTAGATCACCCAGCAACGGGGGGCCCGGATTGGCGGAGGTCGGATGACGGCCGGAGCAGCATGTCGGACGTGTGGCACCGAGCCCTTCAAGGACGCCCGGTTCTGCCACAGCTGCGGCTCGGCGGTCCAAAACGGCGACGCGCACGCGGAATACAAGCAGGTCACGGTGCTATTCGCCGACGTGGTGGGCTCGATGGAAATCGCCGCCGCGGTCGGCGCGGAACGGCTGCTGCAGATCATGGCCGACCTCGCCGACCGCTGCGCCGCGGTCGTTGAGCGGTACGGCGGGACGGTGGACAAGTTCACCGGCGACGGCATCATGGCCGTGTTCGGTGCGCCGGTTGCGTTGGAAGACCACGCCATCCGCGCTTGCCTTGCGGCGCTCGGCATCCAGGAGGAAACCGCCCGGCTGGCCGCCGACGTCGACAAACGCGACCGCATCGAGCTGCGGTTGCGCGTCGGTCTCAACTCCGGTGAGGTGATCGCCGGCGAAATCGGTTCGGGGCCGTTCGGCTACACCGCCATCGGCGAGCAGGTCGGGCTCGCCCAACGGATGGAATCGGCGGCCCCGCCGGGTGCGGTGATGCTCAGCGTGTCGACCGCGCGACTCGTCGAGGGCGCCGCGGCCTTCGGCGAAGCCGAGCTGGTTCAGATCAAGGGTGTCGACGCGCCGGTGCCCGCGCATCGCCTGCTGGGCGCGGGCGACGGGCATCGCGCTCCAAGGCGTGCCGAGTCGAATCTGGTCGGCCGGCGATGGGAGATGTCGGCGATCGAGGGCTTGCTGGAGCGCGCCATCGGCGTCCACGGCACCGTGGTCGGCGTGGTCGGGTTACCGGGCATCGGCAAGAGCCGTCTGGTGCGAGAGGTCACCGCGATGGCCGAAGCCCGGGGTGTCGACGTGTTCAGCGCGTTCTGCGAATCGCATGCCAGCGACGTCCCCTTCTATCTGGTGGCGCGGATGCTGCGTGCAAGCTTCTGGGTGGCCGATCTGGACGCGCCGGACGCCCGCGCGGAGCTGCGGTCCCGGGTGCCCGACGCCGAGCCGGACGACATGTTGCTCCTCGACGACTTGTTGGGCATCGCCGATCCCGACGTTGCGCTGCCGACCATCGACCCGGATGCGCGGCGGCGGCGGCTGACCGCGCTGGTCAATGCCGCGTCGCTGGCCCGCCAATCCCCGGCGGTCTACGTCATCGAGGACGTGCACTGGGTCGACCAGGTCAGCGGCTCGATGCTGGCCGAATTCGTGACGGTGGCCCCGCAGACGCCCACGCTGGTGCTGCTCACCTACCGCCCCGAATATCGGGGTCCGTTGAGCAAGGTGACCGGCGCGCAGACGATCGCCCTTGCGCCGCTGAGTGATTCGGAAGCCGCGACGCTGGCCGGCGAGCTGCTCGGACCGGACCCCTCGGTCGGCGCCCTGGCCGCCATGATCGCCGAGCGCGCCGCCGGCAATCCGTTTTTCATCGAGGAGATGGTGCGCGAGCTGGCCGAGCGCGGTGTGCTTCGCGGTGACCGCGGCGCCTACGTGACGGAGGCGGCGGTCACCGAGGTCCGCGTGCCGGTCACGCTGCAAGCGACCATCGCCGCGCGCATCGACCGGCTGGACTGGGCGGCCAAGCGCACCCTGAGCGCCGCGGCGGTGATCGGGTCTCAGTTCAGCCGAGACTTGTTGCAAACGCTAGGGATTGATCCCAGCCTGGACGACCTGTTGGCGGGGGAGCTCATCGACCAGATCAAGTTCACCGGAGAACCCGAGTATGTGTTCCACCATCCGCTGATCCGCACCGTGGCCTACGAATCGCAGCTCAAATCGGATCGCGCCGAGCTGCACCGGCGCGTCGCCGCCGCAATCGAATCCGGGGACCAGGCCGACCAGAACGCGGCGCTGATCGCCGAGCACCTGGAGGCCGCCGGTGATCCGCACGCCGCGTTCAGCTGGCACATGCGTTCGGCGACGTGGGCCACCAACCGCGACATCAACGCCGCCCGACTGAGTTGGGAGCGCGCCCAGACGATCGCCGACCGGCTACCCGCGGAGGACCCCAACCGGGCGACCATGCGCATCGCCCCGCGCACCATGTTGTGCGCGATCGCCTGGCGAATCCACGCGCGCGGGGTGGCTGACCGCTTCACTGAACTGCGCGAGCTGTGTGCCGCCGTCGGGGACAAGGTGTCGCTGGCCATGGGGATGGCGGGGCTGGTGATGGACCACGCGCATCAGGCCCGGGCGCGCGAGGCCTCGCAGCTGGCGTCGGAGGCCTGGACTCTGGCCGAGGCGCTCGGCGACCCGACCTTGACGGTGGGGCTGTCCATTTCGCTGATCTTCGCCAAGATGGAGAACAACAACTGGTCCGACGTGCTGCGGTGGTCACAGGCGGTCATCGACATGGCCGACGGCGACCCGTCCAAAGGAAACTTCATCATCGGGTCCCCGCTGGCGGTGGCCCTTACGACGCGGGCCATCGCCCGGTATTCCTTAGGTCTTCCCGGATGGCAGGACGACCAGCAGCAGGGCCTCGCCATGGCCCGCAAGGCCGACCCGATGTCGTACGCCCTGGTCGTCGCGTACATCTACAACCCGGGGATACCGCTGGGCGTCTTGGCGCCCGACGATCGGGCGGTGGCCGAAACCGAAGAGGCCTTGCGGCTCGTCGAACGATCCGGTGACGACGTCGCGCTGGCCTTCACCCAGATGGCGCCGGGCGTCGCGTTGGTGCACCGCCCAACGGCGCCCGACCGTGAGCGCGGCGAGAAGCTGCTGGCGGAACTCAGCGACGTGTTCCGGCGCCAGGGCCATAATCTGGGCGAATTGCCGATCGTCAACGCGTATGTGGCACGGGAGAGGACTCGGGGCGGCGATCGCGACGACGCCGTTTCGCTCGTGCGCGCCGCCGTCAACGATCTGTTCCGTGAGGGACAGCAGGTGTGCGGGGCTTGGGGCTTTGCCGCGACGGGTGTTCTGGTGGAGACGCTGCTGGACCGCGGGACCGACGCCGATGTCGCCGAAGCCGAGGCGGCCATCGAGCGGTTGGCGGCGACGCCGACCGACGGTGTGGCCATGCGCGACATCTGGCTGTTGCGATTGAAAGCCCTTGTGGCGCAAGCCCGCGGGGACGCCACCGCGTACGCGGACTTGAAGAATCGCTACGGCGAGATGGCGAGAACGCTGCAGTTTGCCGGGCACATCGCCTGGGCGGAGGCGATGCCCTAGATCAGGGCATGACCATCCTCGCCGCGGGCCCCATCCGCGGCAGCACCCGCAGCGAGCCCAGTACGCCGGCGTGCCAGGCGTGCTCGGTGATGCCGAGACCGGTGAAAGAGCGGCCGTCGACGATCGTTTCGAAGCGCGTCGCCGACTCCTGGATCACCAAACCCCTTTTCCACAAGCAGGATTGGGCGATGACGCGGCCGCGAATCGCGAGCCGCAAACCGCTGACGTCGGTGACCACCATCCGCGAGGCGCAGGGAACCTGATGACCGGCCCACTCGTGCTCAACGGCCAACTGCGCCACCGCGTGGCACGCGCCGTCGTGGAAGACGTAGCCCGTCGGGTAAGCCCGCCCACCCTCGAACAGGTGGGTGCAGTTCATGGTGAAGTCGGGGCTTAGCAGCACCGTGTTCCAGTCCCAGCGCTCGATACTGCTCCACAAGCGGATCCCCCACGACTTGTCTCGCTGACCGAGGCCGTCGATCGGGTAAGAAGTGCCGTTCATTTTCACCCGGCCGGTGACCCACCCGGACTGCTCCATGTGGGTGTCGGCGATGCCCGACGGCAGGTACGCCCCGGGCGGCGCCTCGGCGTGATAGTCGAACGGCGCATGCAGCGCCGTCCAGGTCAGGTCCACCTCGTGGCGGCCCTGAAGCGATAGCCGCCACTTCGACATCGGTTCGATCATCTGAAACTCCAGTGCCCCCACCTTCAGGTGGCCGGGATCCGGGGTGCCGGCGTAGCGGGCGTGCAGCTTGGCGTAGCCGCCCTCGACGCGCCCGTCGCGCATCGTGTACAGGATCGCGTCGGCGGTGTGATTGCTGGGCCGATATCCGATGCGGGCCAATCCCACCGCGTCCGACTCCGCGTCGAACCAACTGAAAAAGAAGCTTTCCTGCCAATCCGGGTGCGGCCCGGGCTCGTGCATGAATTCCTCATTGACGTCGACCATCGTGTCCATCCTCGCGATTCGGGGGCAAATAACACGCATGCAAATTGGTGGCGACAAGAATCTAGAAAGATTATGTGAAAACTATGCACCTCACCGCGTTACGTTCTCGGCGCTGATCAGTAACGTCTTGGTGCGTCATCACCTTTCGCGGCATCGCATCGCTTTTCTAACAATTCTCATGGCCGATAGGCCCTTCGCCAACAGCGCCAAATCTGCAATGCTGTGCAAATGGCGGCAAATGGAAGCTCGAGATGGACAAAGGGGCACCTCGATGACGTGCGAAAGGTGGGTGATACGCGGGCCGACGACGTGGTTGAGAAAGTCTTTAAACGGGACGTCAACGAGGTCAATCGGATCATGCGGACGCTCGTCCGCAACGACCAGCCGGTGCCGAAGGATCTGCCCAAAGAGCTCCGCGGCTACCTGACCACTTCGCTATCCCTGCCCGAGTGGGCCGACGCGGACAAGATCCGGCTGGGGCAGCAGGTGTTCGAGAAGAACGGCCTGCTCATCACGCTGTGCCTGTTCTGCGCATCGCTCCCGTCGGCGTATGCGGACGCCGACGCCGTCCAGGTGCTGTACCTGACCGCCCAGCTCGACACGGACGCACGGCGGCGGGTGATGGAGACCGGCCAGTTCCTGATCGACGCGTGCACCACCGGCGGCCTCGATCCAAATGGCAAGGGCCTGCGCGCAATCCAGCACGTCCGCCTGATGCATGCCGCGGTGCGTTACCTGATCAAGGACCGCGCCCGTAAGCACCCCGGCATGTGGAATCCCGCTTGGGGCGTGCCGATCAACCAGGAGGACATGGCCGCGACCATCCTCTCGTTCTGGTATGTCGTCAAAGACCCGATGCGTCGCCTTGGTGTGCCCTTGTCCAGCAAGGAAATCGATGCCTACCTCCACCTGTGGACCGTCATCGGCCACCTGATGGGCGTGCTCGACAACATGCTTCCGGATGACCCCACCGACGCCGACGCGCTGCTCGACGCCATCAAGCGACGGCGCTTCGCGGCGTCGCCCGAGGGGCAGCACATGACCCGTGCGCTTCTCGCGCTACTCGACCAGCTCACGCCCACCCAGACGTTCGATAAGACGATCCCGCCGCTGATCCGCCACCTGATCGGCGACAAGACCGCCGACCTGCTGCTGGTACCGCCTTTGCATCACCGCCGTGAACTCGAACAGCTCGCGCGCATCGCCGACTGGTTCTCCACAAACGTCCTGACTCTGATCGGCCGCGCCACGCCGCGCTACCACTTCGTCTCGGATATAGCTGCGGATTTCGGGCGCGAACTGTTGGAGAGTGCGTTCGAGTTAGAGCGGGGTGGCGTGCGCGCATCGTTCGACATGCCCGATCACCTCGCCCGCAGCTGGGAGATTTCGAAACCTTCCCGCCCGTAGGACTGTGTGGTCCCGGCGGCTCTCCTCCGCCGGGACCACACAGGGCTTCTTGGTGCGGCTATCGCCGCACGGTGGCCACTTGAGCTACCGGGCCCACACTCCCGCCGCTCGGCGGTCCGCGTCGGCCACGTCCTGGGCGCCGTCGCGCACCGCGTTTCCCAGGTCGACCAGTATCTGGTTGAGCGCGGTGGCGGCCTGGTGCCATTTCAGTTGCTCGACCTGATACGCGGCCGCAGCCTCGCGCGTCCAAAGGTCGCGCAACGGGGCGATCCGCGATCTCAGCTCGTCGAGTGCCGCATTGAAGCGGGCGGTCGTGGTGTGGATCTCTTGGCGCACGGCGTATTCGATTTCGCCGAAGTTGTAGGACAGCACTGGGTCCATGGGCATTCCCCCGCTCACAGGTTTCCGCCGGCGGCGGCGACGCGGTGGGCGTGGTTCTCCCCGGCCTCCCGCAGCGCGACCTCGTTGTGCCGAATGGTCTCGGCGATGGTGTTCAGGACGCGGTAGAGCCGGGTCGACTCGGCGTTCCAGCGATCCAGCACGTCTTTGAAGCGCACGGCCGCGGCCCCGCCCCACACCGAGGGCGGCACACTGCCCATGCGACCGATGAAGGCCTGCAGCATCGCCCGGATCTCCTCGTTGCGGGTGTCCGTCGCGGCCGCGACCGAGCGCATGAGATCGAAGTCGGTGCTCAGTGTGTTCGCCATATCAAATTGGACCGCGCCGGCTTCGGTTTGGTTCCGCCTCATCCGATCGCGTGGGCGGATCGCACCGCCTCCTCGCAGGCGTCACGTACCGCCTCCTCAGCGCCGCGGCGGCTCTGGCACCCCACGCTGATCCGGACCGGCCCGTCCAGCAGCACCGTCCACCGCACCTGGTGGGCGGGGCGCAATTCGCGATAGGTCACCGCGGGCCGGCCGCCGCTTACCCCGGCGGGATTGAAGTCGATGAATACCCCGGCCGGCTCCGCGTCGATCGCGCGTTTCAACCGCTCGGCGGCGCCGCTCAGCGTCTCGCCGACCACCGGCGACTGCGTGACGTGCAACGCCACTTCCGGATCCGACGGCGAGGTCACCTGAACCCGCGCGGACCCGGGCCCGGTGACCACGCGCTGCGCGGACCAGTTCGCGGGCACCGTCAGCGCCACGCGGCCCTCAACCAAGAACGTTGTCGGCGCCGTCTGCGCCGCGACGGGGGGCGCCACGCCATGACGGCCCGCGGGGGCCACGGCCGCGATCGCCGCTGGAAATGCCGTCAGCGCGACGGTGGCCCCGGCGAGCGCACCTATCATCCGCGCGTGGGATCGGGGCGGGTCGCCCTCGGCGGCGACGCGCGGCCAGGTCGGGTCCCCCACGGCCGGAAGCGCCGCCTGGGCCAGCAAGGCCAGCTGAGCGTCACCGATCTCCACCGCCGCCCGGCCACCACGATGCAGCGCCCGGGCGATCGACGCCCCGAGCGCCGGCGCCCCGGCGACCGTCCCGGGCGCGTCGATGACAACGGTCGCCGACGTCTGGTGCGTCATCCCCGTGATGACGGATGCGGCCTCCTCGGCAGCGGAATGCGGTTCCGCCCCAAGGGGTATCGCAACCACCTCGGCCCCGGTGACCACCGCCAGCCGCTCGGCGATCTCCACGGTCACCGACTCTCGGTCGGATGCCTGCGCCAACAACCACGACCGGCGTCGCGCCACCATGTCGTCGGACAGGGTCCTGGCGGCCCCGCTCACCACGGCGACTCGGGCCGATGGCCACCAGGAGGGATGCAGGACGACCAGGCCGTCGCACTGCTCGCATTTCACCGACCGCAGGGCCGCACGCCAGAGCGAGGCGACGGTGACGGGGCGGCCACCCACCAGCGCCACCCGGTCGTCGATCGCGGCCAGTGCTTCTCTGATGATCTCGGACATGTCGTCGTCAGCGGCTCCGCTTGTGCCACAGCACAATCGGCGGATCGTGCCGGGCCCGGCCTCGATGAGCGCGCGGTGCCGATTCACGGGGGCGGGCTCCAGGCCACCTGAACGAGCTGTTCGTCACCAGGACGAGTGATCAGGACGCCACGGCCGGGCGGCAACCGCACCGAGCGACGGGAACCCCAGGGTGCGCCCTCGCCCGGGCGCCCACTCATCATCAGCGTCAAGCACCCGAGGTCCCGCAGGCCCGCCAGCAGCGGCTCGAACAATGCGCGCTCGGCGCCGCCGCTGCGCCGGGCCACGACCAGGTGCAGGCCCACATCCCTCGCGTACGGCAAGTATTCGACGAGCGCCTCGAGTGGGTTCCCGCCCGGGTTGGCGACCAGGTCGTAATCGTCGACGATGACGTAGATGTCCGGCCCGGACCACCAGGACCGGGTCCGCAACTGCGCCTGGCTCACGTCCGACGAAGGCATCCGCGTCGTCAGGAGGTCGAGCAGATCCGGGAGCAAGCCGTTCAGCGCGGACGAAGACACGGCGTAGCCGCCAAGGTGTTCCGACTCGACGACGCCCAACAGCGAGCGCCGAAAGTCGACGATGAACAGCTGGGCTTCGCCGGCGGCATTCGTCCGGACGATCTCACGACACAGCGTCCGCAGCGTGGCGGTCTTGCCGCACTCGTTGTCCCCGAGGACCAGCAGGTGTGCGTGCCGCCCGAAATCGATTGGGACCGGCCGCAGTCGGCACTCTTCCAGGCCGAGCACGACCCACGCCCCCGCCCGACTGACGAGAGCATCGCGGTCGACACGCGTGGGCAGCAGCGGTATCGGCGGTGCGACCGATTCGCCATGACAGATGCGATCGGTGGGCAGCGCGATCAGCATGTGCAGCCCGTCGCGGGAAAGACCGCGACCCGGCCTGTCGGGCGGCACATCGTGCGCGCGCCTGCGGTCGATCTCGGAATCGGCCGGGTCGCCGAGGCGCAATTCGATGCGGGTGCCGATCTGGTCCTTGAGCGCCGGCCTGATCTCGGCCCACCGCGTCGCCGACAGCACGACGTGCACGCCGAACGAAAGTCCTTGAGCCGCCAGGGTAGTGACAGACATCTCGATTTCCTCGAACTCGTGCCGCAGGCTTGCCCAGCCGTCGACGACGAGGAACACCTCGGCGGATGGTCCGGCGCGCTGCTCCTCCCGGGATCGCACCATGGACTCCATCTCGGCGATCATTCGTCGCACCAGATCCGGCTCGGTCCGGCCGGCGACCGCGCCCACGTGCGGCAAGGCGCGCAGCGCCCCGAGCGCTCCGCCGCCGAAATCCAGGCAGTAGAACCGAACCCGCGCCGGATCGTAAGCCGCCGCCAGGGCCGTGACGAGGGTGCGTAGCCCGGTCGATTTGCCCGATCGGGGCGCGCCGACGACGGCGACATTGCCTGCGGCTCCTGACAATTCGACCATCAGGGGCGTGCGGCATTGCTCGAGCGGGCGGTCGACGATCCCGATGGGCACGCTCAGCCCGTCCGGCGCCGGCACCGTGTCGCGGAGCAAGGTGTCCAGCGCGGGCGCCGCGTCCAGCGGGGGCAGCCAGACCTGGTGTGCGGGCGGCCCCTGTCCGGCGAGCCCGTCGAGGACCGCTTGCAGAACCGTCCGGCTCGGCGATGCGCCCGCGTCGGGTCGGGTGACCGGGCGGGCCGGCCGCGCGCTGAAGACCCGCACCGTCAACTCCTCGGCCGGCCTGTCCGCCGGCAGCGGTCCCGAAACGTACGCGGCCTGAAAACGGATCGGCTCGCCGCTGCCCGCGCGGAGGTAGCCCGCGCCGGGGGTGTTGGGCAGTTGGTAGGCGTCAAGCGTTCCCAGCGCCGCCCGCGATTCGGTCGTGGACAGGGTCTTCAGGCAGATCCGGTAGGACAAATGGGCTTCCAGTCCCCGCAGTCGGCCCTCTTCGAGCCGCTGGCTGGCCAGCAGCAGGTGCATGCCCAGCGACCGCCCCAGCCGCCCAATCGCGACGAACATGTCGGCGAACTCGGGATGCTGGCTGAGCATTTCGGAGAACTCGTCGACGATGATCAGCAGAGTCGGCAACGGGATCGATCGCGTGCCGGCCCGGCGCGCGTGTTCGTAGGCCGCGACGCCGGCACAGTTCGCCCGTCGCAGCAGCCGTTGCCGACGGTCTATCTCGCCGGCCAGTGCGTCGCGCATGCGCGCGACCAGCGGGGCCTCGTCGGCGAGGTTGGTGACGACGGCGGCCACGTGAGGCGCCCGCGCCAAGTCGAGAAACGTTGCGCCTCCCTTGAAGTCGACGAGCAGCAGGTTGAGCACCTCGGGAGGGTTTTGCGCCGCCAGCCCCAGCGCGATGGTGCGCAACAACTCCGACTTGCCCGACCCGGTGGCGCCCACGCAGAGCCCGTGCGGACCCATCCCTTCTTCCGCGGCCTCTTTGATGTCCAGATGCAGCGGCGCGCCGTCGACCGTGGTCCCGATCCGCACACACAGTCGATCGCGATGGTTCTCGCCGCGCCACGACCTGATCGGGTCGGGTCCGGCCGGCGCGGCCCGGTACCCGGCGAGCCGGCGGGCACACGTCAGCGCGTCCACCAATTCCATTCGGTCGTGACACGGCGGCGGTTGAGGCTCGCCGGGCCCGCTGATCATCACCGGCGCGCCGTCGGCGCAGGCACCGACCGCCAGGATGGTGGCGCCGGTGGGTGCAGCCCCCTCACCCGAGTCGGCGAGAACGATCAGGTGCGGCCCCGCCACGCCGGCGAGTGCTTGCCGAGCCTCCGCCACGCTTTGATACACCATGCGCGCCGAGCCCACCGCATCGGCGGCACTCGGATGTTGGTTGTGCGGCAACCATTTCAACCAATCCCAGTCGCCATGGTTCCGATCGCCGACCACCCCCGCGACCAGCAGGTGATCGGGACCGTGTAGAACAGCCAGCTGGCAGATCATCGCGCGCAGCAGGCCGCGCACCGCGGCCGCATCGCCGTCTATCGTCACCCTCCCGGGGCCACTCAGATCGACCGTGATGGGCGCGCCCACGACGAGCGAATGTGCGCTCACGAAGCGACGCAAGGCCGCCGCTGTGACCGGGTCGGTAGGCTCGTGCGGCGACGGCTCCGGCGCCACCAAGCGTGCTGCAAGACGCTGGGTGCCGACCCCGACACGGATACGGCAGAAGTCGGGGTCGGGCGCTCGCCGCTCCCACATCCGTGGTCCGCCGATCAACGTCCACAGCGTGTCGGGGGCCGGCTGGCTCCGGTTGAGTGAAACCCGCTGTGCTGTAGCTATTTCGGTGACCGTCGCGCGGAGCCCGCTCAGGTATGCGAGGTAGTTGACCCGGTCGTCGTCGAGGCGGCGGCCCCGCCGCTGGCCTCGCCCGCCGGTCGCCGTCACCGCCAGTGAAAGCAGAGTCATCACCGGCAACGCCACAAACATGGGATTGCGCGCGGCGGCCGATCCCGAGAGGAAGGCGGCGGCCATGACGGCGAGGGTCGCGAGCGACAGCATGACCGGGAGCAACCTGGGCGGTCCCGCCGCAGGCAGGCCGGGCGGCGCATCAACGGCGATGTCCACGGCCGCGACCGCCGGCGCCGGCCGGCGAACCGCGGGCACGAAACACTGAGTCATCCCGGCCCTCCTACCGGTTGGCGACGGTAGGCAGCGCCGAAATCCGCTGCAACTCACCTGTGGATAGCCGGATATCGAAGGATCGAACACTGGCTACGGTTCCGGTAATCCGACTGAAGGGGTCACCGTTGCCTGGATCCGACCCGGGACTGCGCCGCGTGTCAATACATGCCGGCACGGCCGTCACGGACCTGTCCCTGCCCTCGGGCGTGCCCGTCGCCGTCCTGATTCCGTCGATCGTCGACATCCTCGACGGCCACGGTATCGAGGTCTCCGGGGAGCTGGAGGCGCGACGCTACCAGCTGTCGTGCCCGGGTGCGGCGCCCTTGATCACGTCGGCGACGTTGGCGCAGAACGGTATCCGAGACGGCACGGTCCTGGTTCTGACCGAATCCTCGACCCCGCCGGCCCCTCCCCACTACGACGACGTGGCCGAGGCCGTGTCGGCCACGCTCGACGCCGCGGGCCGAACCTGGCCCCCCGCCCGGCGCCGGGAAGCGACGCGAGTCGCGAGCGCCGTCGCGGCGGGCTGTTTGTCGGGCATCGGTGCGTTGGCTCTCATCCGGAACGCATTCAGCGCCAACGCCACCGGCGCCGCCGTGGGCGTGGCGGCATCGGCCGGCCTGCTGGCCCTGCTCGTCGCGGCGGTCGCGCACCGCGCGTATGGGGACGCGATCGCCGGGCTCGCGCTGAACGTGATCGCCGCCGTATTCGCCGGGGTCGCAGGATTTCTGGCGGTGCCCGGCGGCCCCGGTCCGGCAAACGTGGTGCTGGCCGCCACGGCGACGGCGGCGGCCTCGGTGCTGGCGTCGCGTCTATCGGGTTGCGGTGCCGTCCCGTTGGCCGCGGTCGCGTGCGTCGCGACGATCGTCGCCCTGGCCGCGCTGGCCGGCCTGCTCACCGCCGCACCGCTGCGCGCGATCGGCTCGGTATCCGCGTTGGCATCCCTCGGCCTGCTGGGCGTGGCGCCGCGGCTGTCGATCACGCTGGCCGGCCTGTCACCCCAGCGGTCACCCGCGCCGGACGTGGGCGCCAGGGCGATCCGCGCGGACAACTGGTTGGCCGGTTTGCTTGCCGCCTTGGTGTCCGTGGCCGCCGCGGGCGCCATCGTCACCGTGCTCGCCGGCGCACCGCGGCTGTGCTGCATCACCTTTGGTGCGCTCACCGGCGCATTGCTGATGCTGCGCGCACGTTCGGATGACGGGAGGAGGACGCTCGTGTTCCTCGGCTGCGGAATCGCAATCGTGGCAGCGACTTTCGGCGTCGTTGCGCTGAGCATGCTGAGGAGTGGATCATGGCTGGCCGCGATGACGGCCACGTTGGCCGCCGCGGCGATCTACCTGGGCTTCGTCGCTCCCACGATATCGGTCTCGCCCCTACTGCGCCGCGGCGTCGAGGTGCTGGAGTGCCTGGCGCTGGTCGCGCTGGTGCCCGTGACCTCATGGGTGTGCGGGCTGTACACCGCGGTTCGCGGATTGAGCTTCCGGTGAACGCGTCACGCGTCACGCGCCTACTGGTCGCTTCGGCGCTTGCGTCGGCGTGCCAGCTCGGAATGCCCTGGGCGCAAGCGGTTTCGCCGCCGGAAGTGGAGGACAAGTGGCTGCCCAAGCCGGCGCTGCCCGCGCCGCCGTCACCGAGCGTGCAGCGCGAAGTCTGCGCGACGATCACGGTGGATTCGGCCGCACGGCCGGACCGGCCGCCGGATCTCGTCGACCTGCCCAGGGTCTGGCAGCTGACCCGCGGCGCGGGACAGCGGGTCGCGGTGATCGACACCGGCGTCTCGCGGCATCCGCGGCTGCCCGACGTGGTGCCCGGGGGCGACTACGTGTTCACCGGTGACGGCACCCAGGATTGCGACGCGCACGGCACCCTGGTGGCCGCCATCCTCGGCGGGGTGGCGCCGGAGGCCACGTTGATCGGCATCCGGCAGTCCAGCGCGAAGTTCGTTCCCGCCGGTGACCGTTCCCGCGGCGGGGTGGGCGACGTCGATACCATGGCGAAAGCCATCCGGACGGCCGCCGATCTCGGCGCATCGGTGATCAACATTTCGTCCGTCGCGTGCGTTCCGGTCGCCTCGCCCCTCGACGACCGTGCGCTGGGCGCCGCCCTCGCGTACGCGGTCGACGTCAAGAATGCGGTCGTGGTGGCCGCGGCGGGCAACACCGGCGGCGCGGGGCCGTGTCCGCCGCAGGGACCGGACGCGACGTGGGAGACGGCCACGGTCATCGCCAGTCCGGCTTGGTACGACGACTATGTGCTCACCGTTGGTTCAGTCGACGCCGAGGGGACGCCGTCCCCGTTCACGCTCGCGGGACCGTGGGTGGACGTCGCGGCCACCGGCGAGGGAGTGGCCGCGCTCGGTTCGGAACCGGTTTCGGGCACCAGTTATGCCGCACCCCTGGTCAGTGGGCTGGCGGCCCTGATCCGTGCCCGATTCCCCGCATTGACCGCGCGCCAGGTGATGGGGCGCATCACCTCGACCGCGCACCACCCGCCCGCCGGGTGGAATCCGCTCGTCGGAAACGGCACCGTCGACGCGCCGGCCGCGGTCAGCACCGACGCCACTCCGCCCACGACGACCTCCAAGCCGACACCGGCGCCCGTACCCGTCACCGCGCCGCCGCCACCGAGGCCGCCGGATGCGCACGCGCGGGATACCGCGCTGCGCGGCGCGGCCATCTGCCTGCTCGCGCTGGCGGGAACGCTCGCGGCCGCCCGGTTATGGGCTTCCCGCCACCGCGTCCCGTGCGACTGACGCGTTGCGCCTGCTCAACTCGGGTCCGGGCGGCAGGGCCGCCAGCATCGGCCACGGCGCCGGAATCGGTGCCGGCAGACCCAGATCGTGTGCCGCGGCGTCGTCGTGGATCGCGAACCGCACCCCGGTGTCGGTGACGAGATATCTTGTGCTGCTTCGGTTGTCGTCCCGGACGTAGGCGCTCCGGCCGGGCGGTAGATAGGCCGCATCGAGCGCGGGACCGCGACCGTCGGCCCCGGACAAGGTCACGGGAGCCCGACCGGCCGGCACCGGCAGTCCGCTCCCCGCCAGGAAAACGACCTCGTAACTCCCCGATGGCTCGCGCTTCGACGTGACGCACACGGTGCTGCCCGCGGCCAACGCCGGCGCCAGCTCCGGAAAGCCGGCCAGCGGCAGCGTGTTCACGATTCCCGCGGCGCGGATCGCATCGGGGGCCACCGGGACGGCGTTGGCGGTGCCACGCGAATCGCTGAAACGCAGGAGATCGGCGGCCACGCGACCGATGCGCTGGACCCCGCCGGTCAAGACGACGTAGTACTCGTCGCCGTCGCCGCGGGTGATGCGCAGCACGCTGCCGACCGGAATGCCGGGCAGCCCGGCCACCGCGCCTCCCGCGTCGCGGACCCGTGGTGCGCTGATCGGCGGCACCTCGGGCACGGCGTTCAACAACGATTGCGACACGCGCCGCGGCGGGCGGCCCTCCAGCCGGAGCGCACGCACGACCGCGGTGTCGGCGAGGTCGACCACGGCTCGCTGCCCGTTGTAGAGCAGATAGGCCGGCGAGCCCGCGGGGGGCGCCACCAGGAGCCCTTGGTCGGGAGCCAGGCGGTGGACCGCCGGGCCGGTGGGCCCGACGACGACCGTCGCCGCACCGCTCTCCTCGGCATCGCAGACCGTCCAGGCCGATTCGTCCGCCGACAACGGCTCACCGAGGAACTGCGGCGCGCCCGGAATGCCAAGCAGGGGACCGCGTTTGGTGCGGGTCAGATCGGACTCGGGCACAGGCTGCGGGTTGGCGGGCGCCGCCGCGATCAACCGGGCCGACGCCAGGTTCAGCACCGGATGCCAGGTATCGCCCACTCGGACGTACAGCGCCCCGGATTGTTGGCCCATCACGATCTGGGCCCGACCGAGATCCACATGCGGCCGCAGCGCCCCCGGCAATGCGCAGCCCAGCAGGGCGACGGCCGCCACCGCGCACCCGACCACGAGCGGCGCCGGCAGCGGCCCGTTCGCGGCGTGAATATCCCGGCCCAGCAATGCGCGCTCGAGGCGGCGCAGCAGAAATCGGTGAGCGCTGATTTGCACCCACGTGGCCGGCCGGCGCACCTGCGAACGGTCCAAAATACCCTCGGCAAATTTGTGGAATCCGTCTCCCGACTCCAGTTAAGCCGCAGGTAGACGGCGGCGCCGCCGGTTATCCACAGGCCGGCGAATTTTCGGGCTTCGCTGCTTACGGGTAATATTTCGGCGTGTCTTCCCACCGTTTAATTCGCTGGGTAGGCCCGGGGGTTTCCGCAGTGCTCACCACCGCCGGCCTGCTCATGTCCCCACCCGCCATGCCGGTCGCGTCCGCCGATGACTGCCCGAACGTCGAGGTCATCTTCGCCCGCGGCACCAACGAGCCGCCCGGCATGGGCCGCGTCGGCGACGCGTTCGTCGACGCGTTGAAACAGGACACCCCCGGCCTGACGTATGACACCTACGGGGTGAACTACGCGGCCAGCAAGCTGCAGCTGCACGGCGGCGACGGCGCCAACGACACGATCAACCGCGTCAAGGCGGCGGTGGCGAAGTGCCCGAACGTCAAGATCGTGCTGGGCGGCTACTCGCAAGGCGCCTCGGTGATGGACATCGTCGCCGGCGTCCCGATCGGCGGCATCAACTGGGGCAACTCGCTGCCGCCGGAGTACGCCAAGAACATCGCGGCCGTCGCCACCTTCGGCGACGTGGCCGACCGCGCCGGCGGATCGCTTCCCGTCGCGAGCGCCCTGCTGGGCTCCAAGGCGATCGACCTGTGCAACCCGGAGGATCCGATCTGCCACGCGGGCCAGGGCAACGAGTGGAGCGGTCACACCGAGGGCTACGTCCCCCTGTACACCACGCAAGCCGCGTCTTTCGTCGCGTCCAAGCTGATGGCCGGGTCCTACCCGCAGACGCCGGGCTACGGGCCGCAGACCCCGGGCTCCGTCCCGTCGGTCCCCGGCCCGTCGGTTCCCGGAACCGTGCCGTCGCCGAACGCGCCCGTCACGCCCAACACCCCGGATACGCCGAATCCTCAAGCGCCGCTTGTCTAAATCGTTATCGGGGCTTGATTTTGGGCCCGTAGCCTCGTCGTGTGAGGCTTATCCGCTTGGGGCTGACCGTCGCATTCCTTGCGGCGGTCGCGGTTTTCGTCGTCCCTAAGCTGTTGCCGCTGGCCTCGGCGGCGTGCCCCGACGTCGAGGTGGTGTTCGCCCGAGGCACCGACGAGCCGCCGGGCGTCGGGAAGGTGGGCCAGGCGTTCGTGTCCTCGCTGCGCCAGAACACCCGCAAAAGCGTTGGCTCGTACGCGGTTAACTATCCGGCCAACAAGGACTTCCTGGCCGCCGCGGACGGCGCGAACGACGCCAGCAACCACATCCAGCAGATGGCCGGCAACTGCCCCAACACCAAGATGGTGCTCGGGGGGTACTCCCAGGGCGCGGCCGTCATCGACATCGTCACCGCGGCACCGCTGGCCGGGTTCGGCTTCCGTGACCCGTTGCCCGCCAAGGCCGCCGATCACGTCGCCGCCGTCGCCCTGTTCGGCAACCCATCGGCCCGGGCGGGCGGGCTGATGAGCGCGATCACCCCGAACTTCGACGGCAAGACCATCGACCTGTGCAACACCGGCGACCCGATCTGCTCCAACGGCAACAAGTGGAGCGCGCACCTGAGCTACGTGCCCGGATTGACCAACCAGGCCGCGAGTTTCGTCGCCAGCCGCGTTTAGCCTGGCGTGCGCAAGTCCCGCGTGATCAGGATCCGCGTGGCCAGTTCGTCGTCGGGCGGGTAGTCGACGCCGATCAGCGTCAGCCCGTGCGCCGGCGCGGCGGCGAAGTCGCTGGACCGCTCGGTGGCGGACAGCAGATCGCGGCACCATGAGGTCGGGCGGCGGTGCTCGCCGACGGCCAGCAGCGCGCCGATCAGCGAGCGCACCATCGACCAGCAGAACGCGTCGGCGGTGACGTGCGCGGTGATCAGGTCGCCGTCGCGCGACCAGTTCAGCCGCTGCAGGTCGCGGATGGTGGTGGCGTTCTCCCGCTGCCGGCAGAATGCCGCGAAGTCGTGCAGCCCCAGCAGGTCTCGCGAGGCCGAGGCCATCGCCTCGACGTCGAGGTCACGCGGCCAGGCGGTGACGTAGCGTGCCTGCTGCGGCTCCACGCCGTAGGCCGCCGTCGACAGCCGGTACGCATAATGGCGGCGCAGCGCCGAGAACCGGGCGTCGAAACCGTCCGGGGCGCGGGCGATTTCGAGCACCCGGACATCGGCGGGCAGGAACCGGCCGAGCCGGCGCACCAACGGCAGGAATTCCGCCTCGCCTGCGTGTGGGGAGCGCGGGTAGGCGTTCGGCAACGCGTCGGCAGGCACATCGACGTGCGCGACCTGCGCGGAGGCATGGACTCCCGTGTCGGTGCGCCCGGCCGCGCGCAGCCGCACCGGAGTGCGGAAAACCGTCGTCAGCGCCTCGTCGAGGACGCCGGCGACGGTCCGCTGCCCGGCCTGGGTTGCCCATCCGGCGAATTCCGTTCCGTCGTAGGCGATGTCGAGCCGCAGACGGACCTGAAAATCCGGGTCGCTAACTCTCGTCAGCCTCGTCGTTCGCCTCGGCGGCCTCGGCCTCGGCCCGCGCGGCCACGGCCTCGTCATGCTTCTCCTCGGCGGCGGCCTCGGCCTCCGTGGCCTCGTCAGCCGGCTCGGTCTCCGTCGCCTCGGTCTCGGCCGGCTCGGTGACCTCGTCGGCCGTCGGGCCGACGGCCTCCTCGGGCTCGACGGCGGCCTGCGGCGCCGCCGCCGCGGCCACGGGTGCCGCCTTCTTGGACGCCTGCACGCGGCGCGCCCGGTCGGCCTCCGACGTCACCGTCTTCTCCCGGACCAGCTCGATCACGGCCATCGGGGCGTTGTCGCCCTTGCGCGCCTCGACCTTGATGATGCGGGTGTAGCCGCCGTTGCGGTCGGCGAAGAACGGCCCGATCTCCGCGAACAGCGCGTGCACCACGTCCTTGTCGCGGATCTTCTTCATCACCTCACGACGGTTGTGCAGCGTGCCCTTCTTGGCGTGCGTGATCAGCTTCTCCGCGTACGGCCGCAGCGCACGAGCCTTGGGCTCGGTCGTCTTGATCCGGCCGTGCTCGAACAGCGACGTGGCCAGGTTGGCCAACAGTGCCTTCTGGTGCGAAGACGACCCGCCGAGGCGAGGGCCCTTGGTGGGCTTGGGCATTGCACTATCTCCTAAGTGGGGCCGACCCCCGTATCAGGTAGGGCCGGGACGGACTTGTAATTAAAGCTGTTCGGTTTCCGCGTAGTCCTGGTCGTCGTAGGCGGCCTCGGTGGACCAGGTGCCGGTGGCGACGTCGTAGCCGGCGACCTCCGACGGGTCGAAGGTGGCAGGGCTGTCCTTGAGCGACAGGCCGAGCTGGTGCAGCTTGACCTTCACCTCGTCGATGGACTTCTGGCCGAAGTTGCGGATGTCGAGCAGGTCGGACTCGGTGCGGCTGACCAGCTCGCCGACGGTGTGCACACCCTCGCGCTTGAGGCAGTTGTAGGACCGCACGGTCAGGTCCAGGTCGTCGATCGGCAGCGCGAACGAGGCGATGTGGTCGGCCTCGGCCGGCGACGGCCCGATCTCGATGCCCTCGGCCTCGACGTTGAGTTCGCGTGCCAGGCCGAACAATTCGACCAGCGTCTTACCCGCCGACGCCAGCGCGTCACGGGGGGTGATCGAACTCTTGGTCTCCACGTCCAGGATCAGCTTGTCGAAGTCGGTGCGCTGCTCGACACGGGTGGCGTCCACCTTGTAGGTGACCTTGAGCACCGGCGAGTAGATGGAATCGACCGGGATGCGGCCGATTTCGGCGCCCGACGCCCGGTTCTGCACGGCCGGCACGTAGCCGCGGCCGCGCTCGACGACGAGCTCGACCTCGAGCTTGCCCTTGTCGTTCAGCGTCGCGATGTGCATGGCGGGGTTGTGCACCGTCACACCGGCGGGCGGCACGATGTCACCCGCGGTGACCTCGCCAGGGCCCTGCTTGCGCAGGTACATGGTGACCGGCTCGTCCTCCTCGGAGGACACGACCAGGCCCTTGAGGTTCAGGATGATGTCGGTGACGTCTTCCTTGACGCCGGGCACGGTGGTGAACTCGTGCAGCACGCCGTCGATGCGGATGCTGGTGACGGCCGCGCCGGGAATCGACGACAGCAGCGTGCGCCGCAGCGAATTGCCCAGGGTGTAACCGAATCCGGGCTCCAGCGGCTCGATGACGAACTGGGACCGGGTGTCGGTGACGACTTCCTCGGACAGGGTGGGTCGCTGTGAGATCAGCATGGTGTTTCTTCTTCTCCTTCTCGGCACCCGCTATTTGATGCCGGCTAAGGTTTTCGGGCCGGCCGGCCCGAAAGTCCGTTACTTCGAGTAGTACTCGACGATCAGCTGCTCGGTCAGCGGCACATCGATCTGCGCGCGCTCGGGCAGCTGGTGGATGAGGATGCGCTGGCGCTCCCCCACGACCTGCAGCCAGCTCGGGATCGGGCGGTCGCCCGCGGTCTCCCGCGCGATCTGGAACGGCACCGTGTTCAGCGAGCCGTCCCGCACCTCGATGATGTCGTACTGCGACACCCGGTAGCTGGGAACGTCGACCTTCACGCCGTTCACCGAGAAGTGGCCGTGGCTCACCAGCTGGCGGGCCATCCGTCGGGTGCGCGCCAGCCCGGCGCGGTAGACGACGTTGTCCAGCCGGCTCTCGAGGATGCGCAGCAGTTCCTCACCGGTCTTGCCGGGCTGCCGCACGGCCTCTTCGTAGTAGCGGCGGAACTGCTTTTCCATCACGCCGTAGGTGAAGCGGGCCTTCTGCTTCTCCTGCAGCTGCAGCAGGTACTCGCTCTCCTTGATCCGCGCGCGGCCGTGCTGGCCGGGCGGGTAGGGACGCTTCTCGAAGGCCTGGTCGCCACCGACGAGGTCGGTGCGCAGCCGGCGCGACTTGCGGGTGATGGGTCCGGTGTAACGAGCCATGATTGTGTCCTAGACCCTTCTGCGCTTCGGCGGACGGCATCCGTTGTGCGGCTGCGGGGTGACGTCGGAGATCGCGCCCACCTCCAGGCCGGCGGCCTGCAGCGACCGGATCGCGGTCTCGCGGCCCGAGCCCGGGCCCTTCACGAACACGTCGACCTTGCGCACGCCGTGCTCCTGCGCCTTGCGCGCCGCGTTCTCGGCGGCCAGCTGCGCCGCGAACGGCGTCGACTTGCGCGAGCCCTTGAAGCCGACGTGACCCGACGACGCCCAGGCGATGACGTTGCCCTGCGGGTCGGTGATCGTCACGATCGTGTTATTGAACGTGCTCTTGATGTGCGCGGCGCCGTGCGGAATATTCTTCTTTTCCCGCTTGCGGGTCTTGTGCTGCCCCTTCTTGGGGGCCGAGCCGCTTGCCTTCTTCGGTGGCATCCGGTTACCTGGCCTTCTTCTTGCCTGCGATGGTGCGCTTGGGGCCCTTGCGGGTACGCGCATTGGTCTTGGTGCGCTGGCCGCGCACCGGCAGGCCGCGGCGGTGCCGCAGGCCCTGGTAGCAGCCGATCTCGATCTTGCGGCGGATGTCGGCCTGCACCTCGCGGCGCAGGTCACCCTCGACCTTGAGGTTGGCCTCGATGTAGTCACGCAGGTGGGTCACCTGGTCATCGGTGAGGTCCCGGGTGCGCAGGTCCTTGTCGATGCCGGTGGCGGCCAAAATTTCGTTGGCGCGGGTACGGCCGACGCCGAAGATGTACGTCAGCGCAATCTCCATCCGCTTGTCGCGCGGGAGATCGACGCCTACTAGTCGAGCCATAGGTGGCGTTTCCTCTTTTTCCAGGCGGAGGTCTGATCCCAGCCCGTTCCCGCTTCAAGGTTTGAGGCGGGGCCCGGCCTCCGTCCGGGCGTGGATGAGCGACGTATTCGCTCAGTGGTGCTGGGAGGTCATCATTTAGTTGTTTTGAGTCAGCGATCGCCGCTAACCCTGGCGCTGCTTGTGGCGCGGATCCGAGCAGATCACCATGACCCGCCCATGCCGACGGATCACCCTGCACTTGTCGCAAATCGGCTTCACGCTGGGGTTGACCTTCACGGCTTTTCGATCCTGTTCTCGTCTGTTCGTTGGTTACTTGTACCGGTACACGATGCGGCCCCGGGACAGGTCGTAGGGAGACAACTCCACCACCACCCGGTCCTCGGGCAGGATGCGGATGTAGTGCTGCCGCATCTTGCCGCTGATGTGGGCGAGCACCTTGTGGCCGTTCTCCAGCTCAATGCGGAACATCGCATTGGGCAGGGGCTCGACCACGCGGCCCTCGACCTCGATGGCGCCGTCCTTCTTGGCCATACTTGTCAGAAATCCTCGTCATTCGTTTCGTTCGCTTTAGCGCCCGCGTCGGCGCGAGCTATACACCGACTTCGAACGTGAGCCGGTGACAGGAAATTCCTAGGGACTGGGCACACAAAAAGTCGGCGCGGAAACCGCACCGTTGGTCAATGATACCTGGTAACGGGCCTTACCCAAAATCGCTGCCGGAGAAATCGGCCCCGCCTTCACGACCTGCCGAACCACGCCTGACGAGGGCATACTTGACGGCGATGAGCAGCCCCGCAAACCTTACCGCAGAGTCCCGCAAACCCGTCCTGCTGACCGTCGACGACGATCCCTCGGTCTCCCGCGCGGTCGCCCGCGACCTGCGTCGCCACTACGGCGACCGGCACCGGATCGTGCGGGCCGAATCGGGCCTCGACGCCCTGGAGACGCTCAAGGAGCTCAAGCTGCGCGGCGAGACCGTCGCGGTGCTCATCGCCGACTACCGGATGCCGCAGATGAGCGGCATCGAATTCCTCGAACAGGCGATGGACCTGTATCCGGCCGCGCGACGGGTGCTGCTCACCGCCTACGCCGACACCCACGCCGCCATCGACGCGATCAACGTCGTCGACCTGGACCACTACCTGCTCAAACCGTGGGACCCGCCGCAGGAGAAGTTCTACCCCGTCATCGACGGGCTGCTGGACGCCTGGCGGGCCGCCCCGGAACACGCCATCCCGCACACCAAGGTGATCGGGCACCGCTGGTCGGAGCGGTCGTGGCAGGTTCGTGACTTCCTGGCCCGCAACGGGCTGCACTACTCGTGGTTCATGGCCGACGACCCCGACGGCGAGCGGCTGCTCAAGGCCGCCGGCGCGGATTGCCTGCGCCTTCCGGTCGTCGTCACCGAGCGCGGCGACACCCTCGTCGAACCGACCGACGCGCAGCTGGCCGACACCCTGGGCCTGACCACCACCCCGTCGCAGGAGTTCTACGACCTGATCGTCGTCGGCGGCGGACCGGCGGGCCTGGCCGCCGCCGTTTACGGCGCGTCCGAGGGGCTGCGCACGGTGCTGATCGAACGCACCGCGACGGGCGGCCAGGCCGGCCAGAGCTCACGCATCGAGAACTACCTCGGCTTCCCCGACGGGGTCTCGGGGGGCCAGCTGGCCGACCGCGCGCGCCGGCAGGCCGAGAAGTTCGGCGCGGAACTGATCACCGCTCGCACCGCGACGGCGCTGGAGGTGAACGGTTCCAAGCGCACCGTGCGGTTCGCCGACGGCGGCTCCATCGACGCGCACGCGGTCATCCTGGCCACCGGCGTCGCGTATCGCCAGCTGCCGGCCGAGGGCTGCGGCGAGCTGACCGGCCGCGGCGTCTACTACGGGGCGGCCGTCTCCGTCGCCTCCGAGTGCGCGGGCGAGGAGGTCTACGTCGTCGGCGGCGCCAACTCCGCCGGGCAGGCGGCGATGTACCTCTCCCGCGAGGCCAAGTCGGTGACGATCGTGGTGCGCGGGCCGTCGCTCGAGGCCTCGATGTCGTACTACCTGATCCAGCAGATCGGGCAGCGACCCAACATCACCGTGCGGACGTGCACCGAGGTGCGCCGCGCCGTCGGGGACGACCACCTGCAACGGCTGACCCTGGTCGACAACAGGACCGGGGACACCCAGGACGTCACCTGCGCGCGGATGTTCATCTTCATCGGGGCGGCGCCGCGCACCGAATGGCTGGACGGGGTGGTCGCCCGCGACGACCACGGCTTCGTCCTCACCGGACCGGACCTGCGCAACGTGTGCGGCTGGACGCTGGACCGGCCGCCGCACCACCTGGAGACCAGCGTCCCCGGCGTGTTCGCCACCGGGGACGTCCGGGCCGAGTCCGCCAAGCGCGTCGCCGCCGCCGTCGGCGAGGGATCGATGGCGGTGATGCTGGTGCATCGCTACCTCGCCGAATCATGACCGAAACACCCTGTCAGCCCGGCGAGCTGCGCAGCCTGTTCCTCTTCGAGGCCCTCTCCGACGAGCAGCTCGAAGCGTTGTGCGCCAGCGGGCACATTGAGACCTACCAACCCGGCCCGATCTGCGTCGAGGGCGAACCGGCCACCTGCCTGTACGTCCTGATCGAGGGCGAGCTGGCGATGTCGAAGCTCTCGGGCGGCCAGGAGATCGAGACGAATCGGACCTCCCAGCGCGGGGTGTATGCGGGCGCCTGGCGGGCCTTCACCGGCAACCTGGCGCAGCAGAGCTACGACGCGAGCGTGTACGTCACCAAGCCGTCCCGGTTCTTCGTGCTCGACGCGCCCGCGTTCGCCCGCTTCATGCAGGACCAGTTCCCGATGGCGGTCCACCTGCTCGACGGGATGGCGGTCGGCCTCGAGCGCACCCGCCGCATCATCGACAACCGGGAGAAACTGCTCGCGCTCGGCCAGCTGTCCGCCGGGCTGACCCACCAGCTGAACAACCCGGCCGCCGCCACCGTCCGCGCGGCCGCCGAGCTGCGGCAGCGGGTCGCCGGCATGCGCCAGAAGCTCGCCATGCTCGCCGACGGCACCGTCACCCCCGAGGCGTTGCAGGCGCTGGTGCGGCTGCAAGAAGAGGTCGCGGCCCAGGTGGCGAAGTCGGCCTCGGTGAACATGACCGCGATCGAGACGGCCGACCTGGAGGACGCCGTCGGCGATTGGCTGGAAGACCATGGCGTCGAGGACGGTTGGGACATCGCCCCGACGTTCGTCGAGGGCGGCATCGACACCGATTGGCTGGAACGCATCGCCGCGGCTACCGAAGAGCTCGGTTCGTCGACCTCGCTGGAGAAGGCCATCCGCTGGCTGACCTACACCGTCGAGGGCGAACTGCTGCTCAACCAGATCCTGGAGGCGAGCAAACGGATCTCGGCGCTGGTCGCCGACGCCAAGCAGTATTCGCAGATGGACCGCGCCCCCTTCCAGGTGGCCGACATCCACGAACTGCTGCGCAGCACGCTGGTGATGTTCGCCGACCGGTTGGGCCCGCATTCGAGCGCCGACGCCAAAGTCCAGGTGGTCAAGGAATTTGACAAATCGCTTCCCCAAATCCCTTGCTACCCAGGCGATCTCAACCAGGTGTGGACCAACATCATCGACAACGCGCTCGCCGCGATGCGCGATGAGGGCGGCACCCTGACCATCCGCACCGGCCGGCAGGGCAACATGGCCCGGATCGAGATCTGCGACACCGGGCCGGGGATCCCCGACGACGTGCGCGAGCGCATCTTCGAACCGTTCTTCACCACCAAACCGTTCGGGGAAGGCACCGGCCTCGGGCTGGATCTGGCGTTCAACATCGTCGTGAAGAACCATCGGGGCGATCTGCGCGTGGAATCCGTACCGGGCGACACGCGCTTCATCGTGCTGCTGCCGCTGGACGCGCCGCCGGCGGCGGATCCGGATCTCCCGGAATAGCCGCATCACCCGCCCGGTTGGGAACGACCATGACCAAACCCAACCTCGGCCGGTTCGGATCGTTCGGACGCGGCGTGACGCCCCAGCAAGCCAAAGAAATCGAATCCCTGGGTTACGGGGCGGTATGGGTGGGCGGTTCCCCGCCGGCCGAACTGGCCTGGGTCGAACCCATCCTCGAGGCGACGAGCACCCTGCAGGTGGCCACCGGCATCGTCAACATCTGGACGGCGGCCGCCGGGCCTGTGGCCGAGTCGTTCCACCGCATCGAGGCGGCCTACCCCGGCCGCTTCCTGCTGGGCATCGGCGTCGGACACCGGGAGGCCATCAGCGAGTACCAAAAGCCCTACGACGCCCTGGTCAGCTATCTCGAGCAGCTCGACGAACACGGCGTGCCCGCGGACCGGCGGGTGGTGGCGGCCCTGGGTCCCCGGGTGCTGAGGCTGTCGGCCGAACGCACCGCCGGCGCGCACCCGTACCTGACCACCCCCGAGCACACCGCGCAGGCTCGCCAACTGATCGGCCCGTCGGCGTTCCTGGCGCCCGAACACAAGGTGGTGCTCACCACCGACGCGGAGCAGGCCCGCGCCGTCGGCCGCAGGGCGCTCGACATCTACTTCAACCTGGCCAATTACCGCAACAGCTGGAAGCGGCTTGGCTTTTCCGAGGAGGAAGTCACCCGCCCCGGCAGCGACCGCCTGGTCGACTCGGTGGTGGCCTATGGCACGCCGGAGCAGATCGCCGCGCGGCTGAAACAGCACCTCGACGCGGGCGCGGACCACGTGCCGGTGCAGGTGCTCACCAAGGATGAAAACCTGGTCTCAGCGCTGGCCGAATTGGCGGGGCCGCTCGGACTGAGCTAGCGGACGCGAGGGGGACGCGCATGACCGGGGCAGTTGCACTGAAACCCGACCTGGGGCGGTTCGGCGTGTGGCTGGCCACCCGCTCGATCTCGCCCGACCTGGCCGCCGGGATCGAAGCGCTCGGCTACGGCGCCGTGTGGATCGGCGGCTCGCCGGACGCCGAGCTGGCCTGGGTCGAGCCGGCCCTGGCGCGGACTAGCTCGCTGCAGCTGGCGACCGGGATCGTCAACATCTGGTCCGCGCCCGCGCCGGCGGTCGCCGACTCCTACGCGCGCATCGAAAGCGCCCACCCGGGGCGGTTCCTGCTCGGCGTCGGGGTGGGCCACCGGGAGCGCACCGAGCATTACGCCAAGCCCTACGACGCCCTGGTCGACTACCTCGACGCTCTCGACGCCGCGATGGTGCCGACCAGCCGGCGGGTGCTCGCGGCGCTCGGGCCGCGCGTGCTGCGGCTGGCCGCGGAACGCAGCGCCGGCGCGCACCCGTACCTGACCACGCCGGAACACACGGCCAAGGCGCGCGAGCAACTGGGCCACTCGGTGTTCCTGGCGCCCGAGCACAAGGTGGTGCTGACCACCGACGCCGACGAGGCCCGCGCGATCGGCCGGCAAACGGCCGACCGCTACCTGGGGCTCTCCAACTACGTGAACAACTGGCTGCGGCTCGGATTCACCCAGGACGACGTGCGCAGGCCCGGCAGCGACAGGCTGATCGACGCGGTGGTGGCCCACGGCGCCCCGGAGGCCATCGCGCGGCGCCTCGGTGAACATTGCGAGGCCGGCGCGGACCACGTGGCGATCCAGGTGCTAGGGACGGCGAACGACGAGGCGTTGCTTTCGGCGTTGAGCGAGCTGGCGGGGCCATTAGGGCTAACTGCCCCAAACTGATCACCTGGCTCGGTTAGGGTGTGTGACCATGCGATTGCTGGTCACCGGGGGCGCCGGATTCATCGGCGCGAATTTCGTGCACAGCACGGTGCGCGAGCACCCCGAGGATTCCGTGACGGTGCTCGACGCCTTCACCTATGCCGGGCGGCGCGAGTCGCTGGCCGACGTCGAGGACTCCATCACGGTGGTGAAGGGCGACATCGCCGACGCCGCGCTGGTCGCCGCGCTGGTCGCCGAGTCCGACGCGGTCGTGCACTTCGCCGCCGAGACCCACGTGGACAACTCCCTGGAAGACCCGTGGACGACCCTGCAGACCAACGTGGTCGGGACCTTCGCGATCCTGCAGGCGGTGCGGCGGCACGGTGTCCGGCTGCACCACGTCTCCACCGACGAGGTCTACGGCGATCTGGAGCTCGACGAGCCCAGCCGGTTCACCGAGTCGACGCCCTACAACCCGTCGAGCCCGTACTCGGCGACCAAGGCCGCCAGCGACCTGCTGGTCCGGGCCTGGGTGCGGTCCTACGGCGTGCGCGCGACGATCTCGAACTGCTCGAACAACTACGGTCCGTATCAGCACGTCGAAAAGTTCATCCCGCGCCAGATCACCAACGTGCTCACCGGTCGCCGCCCCAAGCTGTACGGCGCGGGCGCCAACGTTCGGGACTGGATCCACGTCGAGGACCACAACAGCGCGGTCCGGCGAATCCTGGAAAAGGGTGAGAACGGCCGGACCTACCTCATCGCCGCCGAGGGCGAGCGCGACAACCTGACGGTCATGCGCGCGATCCTGCAGGCGCTGGACCACGATCCCGACGACTTCGACCACGTCACCGACCGCGTCGGCCACGACCTGCGGTACGCGATCGACCCGACGACGCTGTACAACGAATTGGGTTGGACGCCAAAGCATGCCAACTTTGAGGAGGGCCTGCGCGCCACCATCGAGTGGTACCGCGCGAACGAGTCGTGGTGGCGGCCCCTCAAGGAAGCCACCGAGGGCCGCTACGAAGAACGAGGTCAGTGACATGAAAGTTCGCGAGCTGAAAGTCCCCGGCGCCTGGGAAATCACCCCCACGATTCACGGTGACTCCCGCGGCTATTTCTTCGAATGGCTCACGGACCGCGACTTCACCGCTTTCGCCGGTCACCGCCTGAACGTCCGGCAGGCCAACTGCTCGGTGTCCTCGGCCGGCGTGCTGCGTGGCGTGCATTTCGCGCAGGTGCCGCCGAGCCAGGCCAAGTATGTGACCTGCGCATCCGGTTCGATCTTCGACGTCGTCGTCGACACCCGCGTCGGGTCACCGACTTTCGGGCAATGGGACTCGGTCCTGCTCGACGACCAGGACCGCCGGACGATCTACATCTCCGAGGGCCTCGGGCACGGATTCCTTGCGCTGGAAGACAATTCGACGATCATGTACCTGTGCTCGTCGGAATACAACGCGCAACGCGAGCACACCATCTCTGCCATGGATCCGACGCTGGCGATCGACTGGCCGCTGGTCGACGGCGCCACTCCCACGCTGTCCGCCCGCGACGCCGTGGCGCCCAGCTTCGAGGAAGTGCGCGCCGCCGGCCTCCTGCCCACCTGGGAGGAGACGCAAAAGTTCGCCGCCGGCCTGCGCGGGGAACTCGGCGAAGCGTGAGCTTCACCGGCAAGGTCGCACTCGTCACCGGCGGCGCGTCGGGCATCGGCGCCGCGCTGGCCACCAAGCTGGTCGACGGCGGCGCCGAAGTCTGGATCGCCGATCGCCAGCTCGACGCGGCCCAGGAACTGGCGCAGCGGCTTAGCGGCGGTGGCCGCAAGGCGCACGCGATCGAGCTCGACGTGCGCGACTACCCGGCGTTCGAGCGCGCCGTGGCCGCCGTGGCGGAGCAATCCGGGCGCGTCGACT
Organism: Mycobacterium sp. NGS54; assembly: GCF_059812465.1. Lineage (NCBI taxonomy): Bacteria > Bacillati > Actinomycetota > Actinomycetes > Mycobacteriales > Mycobacteriaceae > Mycobacterium > Mycobacterium sp. NGS54. Next base: position 809,393 of record NZ_JCALCS010000001.1, read on the forward strand.
ACCTGTTCAACAACGCCGGCATCGGGGTGGGCGGCGAGGTCGACTCGTACACGCTCGACGACTGGAACGACGTCCTCGACGTGAACCTGCACGGCGTGGTGCACGGCATCCAAGCGGTTTACCCGATCATGATCCGCCAACGCTCGGGCCACATCGTGAACACGGCCTCGATGGCCGGCCTCCTCCCCTCCCCCGGCGCGGTGAGCTACACCGCCGCCAAGCACGCCGTCGTCGCGATCTCGCGGGCGCTGCGGGTGGAGGCCGAGCACCACGGCGTCAAGGTGTCGGTGCTGTGTCCCGGCGCGATCAAGACCCCGATCCTCACCGGCGGCACCTACGGACGGATGACCAAGACCGGCGCCAGCGACGAGGCGCTGCTCAAGTTTTGGGAGCCGATGCGGCCCATGGCGCCCGAGAAGTTCGCCGAGCGCGTCCTTCGGGCCATGTCGCGAAACGACGCGATCATCATCGTGCCGGCGTGGTGGAAGGCGTTTTGGTACTTAGACCGCCTCTCGCCGGCCATCTCGGCGCACGCCGCGCGACTAACGCTGAAACGCTTGCGCACCATGCAGCCCACAACCTCCTGACCTTCCCGCGGCCGAATCCCCGCTGAAAACAACCACTTTCGCCAGGTAGACGCGTTAATATCCGCTTGTCGCTGTAGCCGGGCCGCGGCCGCTTCACGTGCCATCTGCTGGGGGGTCGGATGTCGTTCTTGTTGGCGGTTCCCGAAGTAATGTCTGATGCGACAACAAGTTTGGCGAGTATCGAGTCGGCGATCAGCGCGGCCCACGCCGCGACGGCGGCACCCACGACGGGTCTGCTCGCGGCGGCCGGCGACGAGGTTTCGACGGCCATCGCGGCGGCGTTTTCTTCCTACGCCGCGTCTTATCAGGCGCTGAGCGCCCAAGCCGCCGCGTTTCACGCCCAGCTGGTGCAGACCCTCAACGCGGGTGCGGGCGCCTACGCGGCCGCCGAGGCGGCCAACGCATCGCCGCTGGAGACCCTTCAGCAAGACGTGCTGGGCCTGATCAATGCGCCGACCGACACGCTGTTCGGGCGCCCACTGATCGGTAACGGCGCCAACGGCGTAACGAACGCCCAGGGGGTGGGCACCCCCGGCGGTCCGGGCGGATTCTTGGTCGGCAACGGCGGCAACGGCGGCAACAGCACCGCCATCGGAGCGCCCGGTGGCGCCGGTGGGCCCGCGGGCCTGTTCCTCGGCAACGGCGGCAACGGCGGGACCGGCGGCCCCGCGGCGCTCGGCGGCGCCGGCGGCCCTGGCAGCTTGTTGGGCGCGCCCGGGGCCACCGGCGCTCCCGGCCTGGCAACGGTTCCCATCACAGTGCAAAACAACGACATCATCGCGAACCTCTCGGTGGGCGGGGGACCGACGGCGTCCGTCATCGTCGACACCGGCTCGCGGGGTCTCATTCTCCCGCCCCAAGACGTGAATACGGGGACCCTCGGCACGCCCACCGGCTTCGGCAGCGTCGTATACGGCGAACCCGGCAATACCTTGACGGTGAACTACAACACCTATACGACGACGGTGAATTTCGGAAACGGAATCGTCACCCAGCCGACCACCGTTGCCGTGGCCACCTCCGCGACCCGGACCATCGCCTTTGTCTTTTCGAGTTCCGTTCCGGCTTCGCAAGTACCGGCCGTCCTGGGCGTCGGGGTCAATCCCGCCGGGCCGCTCGGCAGCAGCCCCGTGACGGCCTTGCCCGGCAGTTTCGGTCAGGGCGTGCTGATCGACGAACCCCAGGGAATAATGGAGTTCGGTGCAAACCCGTTGCCCGCCACCGCCTCGGTTACCGGGGCCCCCTCCACCACCCTGGACATACGCATCAACAATGGTGCCCTCCAATCGACTTCGGGCGCGTTCATCGATTCGGGCGGCCTCTACGGATCCGTCCCGGACAATCTCAACCCCCCGAACTCCGGCGGATACCTGCCCGCGGGTACCACCATTTCCGTCTACACCCCCGACGGGACGACGCTGCTGTACACGACGACGGTCGGGGCGCAACAGACGGCCGTCGTATCGAGCTTCCTGGGGGGCAACTTCAACACCGGGATCGCACCCTTCCTACAGGAGCCGATCTACCTCTCCTACAGCCCTAGCGGTTACGGGACAATGACCTTCGATACCTGAACCGCGCGCTTGAAATCGACGCATTCGCGACGGAACTTGGTAACGTCCGTCGAATGTCGTTTGTGATCGCGGTTCCGGAATTGGTGACCGACGCGGCAACAAGTTTGGAAAGTCTCGGCGCGAAGATCAGTGCGGCCCAGGCGGCCGCGGCCGCGCCCACTACTGGGCTGCTGGCCGCTGCGGACGACGAGGTGTCGGCGGCCGTAGCGGCCGTATTCTCTCAGCACGCCACGGCATATCAGGCGCTCAGCGCGCAGGCCGCGGCATTCCACACCCAGCTGGTGCAGACCCTCGATGCGGGCGCGGGCGCCTACGCCGCAGCCGAGACCACCAGCGCCGCGTCGCTACAGACCCTCGAGCGAGACGTCCTCACCGCGATCAACACGCCCACCGAGCTGACACTGGGGCGCCCGCTGATCGGCAACGGCGCCAACGGCACCACCAACGCTCAAGGGATCGGGACGCCCGGCGGGGGCGGGGGAATCCTGTGGGGCAACGGCGGCGCGGGCGGAGCCAGCTTCGCCGCCAACGCGCCCGGCGGTGCCGGCGGTCCGGCCGGCTTGCTGGGCACCGGCGGCACCGGCGGGATGGGCGGCTCCGGCGGGTCCGGCGGGACCGGGGGCACGGGCGGGCTGCTGTGGGGCAACGGCGGCATCGGGGGTCTCGGCGGGCCGACCGGGACCGGCGGTGCCGGCGGCAACGCGCTGTTCTTCGGCCACGGTGGCACGGGCGGCCAGGGCGGGACGTTCACCACCGGCGCCCCGGGCGGCCTGGGCGGCACCGGTGGGACCGGGGGCACCGGCGGGTTGCTGTGGGGCGACGGCGGAATCGGCGGTACGGGCGGCCCCTTTGCGAACGGCGGTACCGGCGGCAGCGCGCAATGGCTCGGCCACGGCGGCACCGGCGGAATCGGTGGCGCGTTCGCGAACGGCGGCGGCGGCGGTGCCGGCGGGCACCTGGCCGGCAACGGCGGCGCCGGCGGGGCCGGCGGGGTCATCTCGGGTTCAGGCGGCTCCGGCGGACCCGGCGGCCAATACTTCGGCCACTCCGGGACGACGGGCGCGAATGGCGGCCAGGCCGCCATAGCGCTGAACGGCGTCAACGTTGGCGGCGGTCGGCCCACGGTGTCGGTATCGGTGAACGACGGACCGACCGTGCAAGCGTTGCTTGACACCGGATCCACCTCCGCCCTGTTCCCGCAGGCCGACGTCAACATGCAGTCCCTGGGCAACCCCATTGGACCGTCGCGGACCTACGCCTTCGGCCCGCCGGAAGGCAGAACGATCGACACGTACACCCCGTACACCGCATCGCTGAACTTCGGCAACGGAATGCTCACCAAGCCGATGACCATCGGCGTCATCACGGCGGAAACGCACAACGGCGTGCCGGTGACCCCGACCGAAATCGTTCTCGGTGTGGGAGCCAATTCGCAAGAGCCTCCGTATTTCACCACCAGCCTCGTGCAGCAGTTGCCGGGCGTCCTCGGCCAGGGTGTGTTCGTCAACGAACACGCGGCCGCCCCCTACGCGCAGTTCGGCCCCAACCCGCAAACCGCCTTCGCCTCGGTTACCGGGGCGCCGTTCACCAACGTCCTGCAGGTATCGGTCAATGGCGGCACGCCCGTTGCTCTCACCGACGCGATTGTCGATACCGGCGGCGTCGGCGGCAACATGCCCCAAGACGTCGTCCCCACCTACACCCCCGGCCAGTACCTGCCGGCGGGAACGACCATCGAGGTCACCATCCAGGGCACCGGCCAGCAGGTGTACAGCCAGACGCTGGGCGCAAATACCATGCAGGTCACCGTGTCCCAGAGCGCTGCGCCCCCACTCGGGCCGGGCTTCTTCAATACCGGAAACTACATCTTCAAGCAGATGCCAATCTACTTCTCCTACAGCCCCAACGGCCAGGGGACGATCTATTTCGATGCGGCCTAGGATGCGGCGGCGACGCGCCTGACCCGGGGCAGCCTGACGAAGGCGGCCGCCCACAGCAGCACGCACAGCGCCTCGGCGACCACGGTGAGCGCCGCGTGGGGCGCCGGGTCCCACCCGCGCTCGGTAAAGCCAAACAACCCAACGGTTCTCGACAGCACGAACGCGACCAGGGAACCGCCCGCCACCGCGGCGGCGGCCCATTCGAGCCACCAGGGGCCGCCCGCGGCCACCAGCAGGGCCAGCGAGAACGAGACGCTGGCCTGGATCAGGAAGCTGGAACCGATCATCGGGATGTGCTGGTAGCCATGGACATACAGGTAGGCGTGGCTGAAGGCGCTGACGGCCAGGGAGGCGGCCAGCGCGAGCCGGAGGAGGATATTCATTGCAGCTTGGTCTCTTTCAGTGCGAGGGCGGCCTGGCCCTTGGTGTAGTTGACCTCGCGGATCCCCAGGGCGTCGTGCAGCTTGCCCGCCGGCAACGTGATCGGCTTGGGCGCCGGCCCGTCACCGGGATGGGGCAGCGGGTAGGCGGTCGTCGTCCCGCTGTAGAACGTCACGTTGCCTTCCGTCTTGGAAAACAGTTGGTGCACATGCCCGTTGAGGCAGGTCACCGACGAGAACCGGCTCAGGTAGCTCAGCGCCTGGGTGGCGTCGTCGGTGCCCCAGCCCCAGTCCGGGTACATCGCGAACAACGGGATGTGGCTGAACACGATGATCGGCGTATCGCTGGACAACCCCGCGACGTCCTTCTCGACGAACTCCAACTGGTCGACGCCCAAGTGCCCCAGCTTCTTCAGGTTCAAGGTGTTCACCAACGCGATCACGTGCACACCCGCGATGTCGAAGCTGTACCACCCGTCGCCGCGGGTCCCCGCGCCGAACACGCTGCGGTACTTCTGACCCGCGTCGTCGACAGAATCGTGCTCGCCGGGCACGGTGAACACGTGCGGCGTCTGCAGCTTGGAGAGCATCTGCTTGGCCTGGTCGAACTGCTCGGGGGTCGACAGGTGGGTGAGGTCACCGGTGTGGATGACGAAATCCGGCGTGTAGCCGAGGCCGTTGACCTGATCGATCGCGTGGCCGAAGGAGCCGGCGACGTCCGGGTTGGGCGGGCCGGAAAAGCCGATGTGGCTGTCGCTCACCTGGGCGAAGCGCAGCGTGGGCCGGGCGCTCGTGTGCGAGGCGGACGCCGTGCCGGCGACGTGCGAGATGACCTCGCCGCCGACGACGGCGAACCCGACCGCCGCGCCGAACCACGCCGAGTGCCGGATGAGCTGGCGGCGGGTCATGGTGTTCGGATCGTTTGTACTCATCCCGTCACCACCACGGTGCCGTGCATCATCGGGTGAATCGAGCAGACGTAGTCGAACTTGCCCGCCGTGGGAAAGGTGTGCGAAAAGGTTGCACCCGTCCCCATTCCGGGCGACTTGAACGACCCGTCGGCCGCGGCGACCGTGTGCGGTTCCTCGTCCTTGTTGGTCCACGTGACAGTGCCGCCCGCCTTGACGGTCAGCGTCGCCGGGGCGAAGGCGAAGTTGTCGATGGTGACCTGGTCGCCGGTGGCTGCTGCTGGCGACCCGGTGGCCGTGCTCATGCCGGCCGTGCCGCTGGCGTTCGATCCGAACGTGACCGACGGCTGCGCGGCCGGCGGCGACGACGAGCAGCCGGCCAGTAACACCCCGACGGCCGACGCCGCGACCACATGTTTTCGAAGCTTGGCGATGTTCATGCCAAGAGATATGGCGGCGGGTTACACGTCCCGACGCGGCGGGGCGAACACCTCGATGGCGCCGTCGACCTCGCGAACCATCAGCGCGGGCAACGGCTTTGGGGCGATCGGCAACTGGTGGGTGCGCACCTGTCCGGTGGGCGAGAACGACGTGGTGTGGCACGGGCAGTGCAGCGCGTCGTCCTGTGCGTCGAACCAGAGCCGGCACCCCTGGTGGGTGCAGACGCCGGAGATGGCCTGGGGCTTGCCGTCGACGCGGTGGACGAACCCGCTGACCGAGCCGAGGTCGAACGGATGCATGACGCCGTCGGGCACGTCCGAGCTCGACGCGACCCGCTGCCAGCTGCCGTCATTGGGCGTCAGCTCACCCGCGACGGCGGGGCCCTGCGCGGGGCCGCCGATCAGGGCGCGATCGATGGAAACCGCGGCGGCCGCGGCGGCCGCGGCGGCCGACGTGCCCACGATGACCTGGCGGCGCGTCGTGCTCTGTTTGGGCGGCGCCGGCGCCGGCGCGCCGTCCATCTGTTCGGCGAGGCGCCGGTGCAGGTCGGTGAGGAACTCCTGGCTCGGTTCGGCGTCCGCCTGCCCCGCCGCCCGCAGCTCGATCGCCGTGCGGATCTGCGCCGCCTCGAAGTCGTCGGGCGCGAACGGCTTCGGCCGGCGACCCCGCAGCAGGTCATCGACATACCGCCGCAACCCTCGCGCGTTCATCGTGGCCCTCCCTCGTTCACCTGTGCCGCCAGCCGCAGGGCGCGGTGCTGCAGCACCTTGGCATTGGCGACGCTGATCCCAAGTTCTGCGGCGGACTCCTTGATCGAATTTCCTTGCAGGAAGCGAATTTCCAGGATCTGGCGGTACCGGTCCGGCAGATTGTCGAGAACCCGGGCGACGCGCTGGGGCGCTGTGCTGATCGCTTCCTCGCTCTCGGGTGGTTGTTCGATGTCGTCGATGGAGGTTATCTCCCGGCCCATGGTCTCGCGCCAATGCGCGGCCAGCACGGTTCGCGCCGTGGCCCGCAGGTAGGCGCGCACCTCGCCGACGCTCGCGGTCAGGCGCAGCGGCCGCAGCGCCGCCAGAAAGACCTCGGCGGTGAGGTCCTCGGCGTCGGCGCGGTTGCCCACCCGCGCGAACAGCGTGCGGTACACCCAGGACGCGTTGTCCTGGTATACCGCTTCCCAGTCGGGATAGCTCTCATAGCCACTGTCGGGCACCGCGCGCAGCGGTCGCGGGACTAGCGGTTTATTGGATTCGTTTTGCGCCGCCACGGTCCTCCTTCACCGATTCAATATCGGACCGGGTTACACGCGTCAGCTTCCGAGGCCATCAGCTCGTCCAGTTTCGCGGCGGTGGCCGACAGGGCCGACTTGGCCATGCCCAGCAGCCGCTCCCGCACCCGCGGCTTCGCCGACGCCGGCGCCAGCGAGTCACCCACCAGCCGGCCGAACACGTCCAGGCGCGCCGCGGAGAGCCAGGCGGTCAAATCCGGGTCGTCGAGCCAGCGCAGCTGGTTGCGGTAGTAGGCCCGGGTGATGCGCAGCCAATCGAGGTCGGTGTCGGGATGCGGCAACGGGTCGCACAGCTCGTTCTTCACCGCGTCGTCCGGGTAGGCGGTCTCGACGTGCGCGACCAGCGCCGCGCTGAACACCTGCTGGCACCCCCGGACGCTCTGCAGCGTGATGCTGGCACCATCGAAAATCGGTGTGGCGGGCCGCTTCTCGGCGCCGTCGGCGGTGCAGTCCACGTACAACGCGGAGTCTTCCACGGGCGCGGCGCCGCCCTCGAGGACCGCCTCGCCGGCGTCGGCGCGCAGCAGGTGGCCCATGCGCACCACGTCGGTGATGCGCCGCAGCTGCTCCAGCTCGGCGTGGGTGACGGTGGCGCAGCGGTACATGGCCGGCCGCACCGCCGGGTCGATCCGCAGCAGCGCGCCGGCCTCCTCGAGGCGGACGAACAGGTCGTCGACCGACACCGCGTCCCGAACCGCTTGCAGCTGCGCGGTGAGGGCGGCCTTGATCCCGTCCGCGAACAACGGTCCCGGCTGCAGCGTCGCGCGATCCAGCAACCACGAGTCCCGCGGCATGATCCACGTCAGCCGCTCCGGCGCGATGCCCTGGCCCAGCAGCCACAGGCACACGTCGATGCCGGTCTTGCCGGCCCCCACGATGACGTAGCGGCGGCGGGCGGCCAGCCGGGGCAGCTCGTTGGGCGCGACGCAGTCCACGCCGGGCGCCACCCGGTAGGGCGGCGGGCGCATCGAGGGCACCACGACCCGCATGTAGGTGGCGTCGACGACGCGGCGCGTCACTTCGACCGCGTAGTCGGTCCCGGCCAGCGTGGTAAAGCGGCCGGCACCGGAGTATTCGCTCATCGAGAAGTACGAGACCCGCCCGGTCGGCAGGAACCGCTGGCGCATGACGTGGTCGTAGTAGGCGCACACCTCACCGGCGGTCGCCAACTCGTAAAGCCCTTGGTTCCAGCCGACTTGGTCGATCGTGTCGCTGCCCAGGGGCAGCGAGTTGACGCCGTAGAACGCCGACGGTTGATGCAGCCGCACGAACGGGTAGGCCATGGTCCAGTGCCCGCCGGGCTGATGGTGGCGATCCACCAGCACCACGCGTGCCTCGGTTTCGGTGACCAGCGTGTCGATGAACGCCATCCCCATGGCGCCCGCGCCGACTACCAGGTAGTCGGCCTCGATGGTGCGCATACGGACTAAAGGCTAATCGGCCCGGGGTCGCTTCAGCGGATTTCGGCCGCCGCGATGCGCAGGTCCTCCAGGGCAGCGCGGGCGAGTTCGGCCAGGCTGCGGTCACCGTCTGCCGTAATCCATTCGGCGAACGCCTCTTTGAACGCGAGCCCGCCCAGCTCGGCGGCCAGGGCGGCCGCGCGCTCCGGCACGCCCCGGGCCCGCAGCGCGTCAGCCATCGCCGCCGCGAGGCCCACCTGTTTGAGCGCGTCGCGCTCCTGCAGTTCGGCGCTGGACGCGATGACGGCCTTCACTCGTGGGGCGAGCTCGCGATTGAGCGGCGTCATCGCCCCGGCCGCGCGCTCCAGCCCGGCGGCGACCGCCGTGAGCGGGGTGGCGTCGGCGGGCGCCGAGGCGATGCCCTCGGTCAGCAGTTGCGACAACACCTCCTGCCCGGCCGCCAGCACCTCCCGCTTGTCGGGGAAATACCGGAAGAAGGTGCTCTTGGTCAGGCCGGCCCGATCGGCGATCTCGGCGACGGTGGTTCGGTCGTAGCCCTGCTCGGAGAACAGGTGCAACGCGGCCTCGACCAGGCGCGCACGCGCATCGGGTTCCCAGCGGGGCATGCCGCCATCGTAGGCGATGAGACCTTTGTCCCATCACCGTGGTAGCGTGATGAGACATCGGTCCCATCACTTGAGGAGTGTCTCATGCGCGTATTCGTCACGGGTGCCACCGGCGGGGTCGGCTCGGCCGTCGTTCCCGAGCTGATCGGGGCGGGCCACGAGGTCCTGGCGCTGGCCCGCTCCGACGCGTCGGCCCGGACCGCCGCCGCCATGGGTGCCGACGTGGTGCGCGGCGACCTCGACGACCCCGAAAGCCTGCGCGTCGGCGCCAAGGAGTCCGACGGCGTCGTCCACCTCGCCTTCCTGCACTTCGACGACTTCGAGAGGGCCGTCGCCCAGGAGGCGGCCGCCGTCGACACCTTCGGCGCCGCCCTCGCCGGGACCGGCAAGCCGTTCGTCATGGCCTCGGGCACGCCCCCCGTCCCCGGACGCGCGTCCACCGAGCGCGACTCGGTGCCGACCGAGGGACTCATCGGCGGGCGCGGGCGGAACGCCCACGCCGCCCTGGAGCTGGCCGGCACCGACGTCCGGTCGGCGGTGGTCCGCCTCCCCCGGTCCGTGCACCGGGCGGGCGGCCCCTGCGGGTTCGCCTCCCTGCTCGTCGCGGCCGCCCGAGGGACCGGAGTGTCCGGGTATGTCGGCGACGGCACCCAGCGCTGGCCGGCCGTGCATGTCCTCGACGCCGCCCGGCTCTTCCGCCTGGTCCTCGAAGGGGCCGAGCCCGGGACGGTGGCGCACGCCGTGGGCGACGAGGGCGACCCGATGCGCTCGCTCGCCGAGGCCATCGGGCGCCAACTCGGTCTCCCGGCGGCGTCGGTTCCCGCCGAGCATTTCGGGCCCCTCGGCGCCGTATTCGCCCTGGACCAGCCGGCAACGAGCCAACTGACCAGGGAGAGATTCGGCTGGCGGCCCACCCATCCGAGCCTGCTCGAGGACCTGGAGGCCGGGAACTACCCGGTGTGACGGCACGCGCCTTGCCACGCCCGAGCCAAGTTACTAGGATATGCAAGTATTCCGCGCGTAACGACAAACTCGAGGGCACCATGACCACACAGATCCCGCATTTCATCGACGGGAAGCGCACCGCCGGCCAGTCCAGCCGCACCGCCGACGTCTTGAACCCCAGCACCGGCGAGGTGCAGGCAAAACTCCCGATGGCCGGCAAAGCCGACGTCGACGCGGCGGTGGCCTCGGCCGTCGAGGCCCAAAAGGATTGGGCGGCATGGAATCCGCAGCGCCGCGCCCGGGTGATGATGCGCTTCATCGAACTGGTCAACTCCAACAGCGACGAGCTCGCCGAGCTGCTGTCGCTCGAACACGGCAAAACGGTGGCCGACTCACGCGGCGACATCCAGCGCGGCATCGAGGTCATCGAGTTCTGCCTCGGGATCCCCCACCTGCTCAAGGGCGAGTACAGCGAGGGTGCGGGTCCGGGCATCGACGTCTACTCGCTACGCCAGCCGCTCGGCGTGGTCGCCGGCATCACGCCGTTCAACTTCCCGGCGATGATCCCGCTGTGGAAGGCCGGGCCGGCGCTGGCGTGCGGAAACGCGTTCGTACTCAAGCCCAGTGAGCGCGACCCGTCGGTCCCGGTGCGCCTGGCCGAGTTGTTCGGAGAGGCCGGCCTGCCGCCGGGCGTCTTCCAGGTGGTGCACGGCGACAAGGAGGCCGTCGACGCGATCCTGCACCACCCCGACATCAAGGCCGTCGGCTTCGTCGGCAGCTCGGACATCGCCCAGTACATCTATTCGACGGCCGCGGCCACCGGCAAGCGGTCGCAGTGCTTCGGCGGCGCGAAGAACCACATGATCGTGATGCCCGACGCCGACCTCGACCAGGCCGTCGACGCGCTGATCGGCGCCGGGTACGGCAGCGCCGGCGAGCGCTGCATGGCGATCAGCGTCGCCGTGCCCGTCGGCGAGCAGACGGCGGATCGCTTGCGCGCCAGGCTGATCGAGCGGATCAACAACCTGCGGGTGGGCCACAGCCTGGACCCCAAGGCCGACTACGGCCCGCTGGTCACCGAGGCGGCGCTGGCCCGGGTGCGCGACTACATCGGCCAGGGCGTGGACGCCGGCGCCGAATTGGTGATCGACGGCCGCGAGCGGGCCAGCGACGACCTGACCTTCGGTGACGCCAACCTGGAGGGCGGATTCTTCATCGGCCCAACGCTGTTCGACCACGTCACCCCCGACATGTCGATCTACACCGACGAGATCTTCGGCCCGGTGCTGTGCATCGTGCGCGCGCACGATTACGAGGAGGCGTTGCGGCTGCCCTCCGAGCACGAGTACGGCAACGGTGTGGCGGTGTTCACCCGCGACGGCGACACCGCCCGCGACTTCGTCTCGCGCGTGCAGGTGGGCATGGTCGGCGTCAACGTGCCGATCCCGGTCCCGGTGGCCTACCACACCTTCGGCGGCTGGAAGCGCTCCGGCTTCGGCGACCTCAACCAGCACGGCCCCTCGTCGATCATCTTCTACACCAAGACCAAGACCGTGACGTCGCGGTGGCCGTCCGGCATCAAGGACGGCGCCGAATTCGTCATCCCGACAATGAATTAGACGCCACATCATGTTCACCATGAACGATGACGAGCGGGTCATCACCGAAACGGCGGCCGCGTTCGCCGCCAAGCGTCTCGCGCCGCACACCCTGGCATGGGATGCCAGCAAGCACTTTCCGACCGACGTGCTGCGCGAGGCCGCCGAACTCGGCATGGCGGCGATCTACTGCCGCGACGACGTCGGCGGCAGCGGGCTGCGCCGGCTCGACGGGGTGCGCATCTTCGAACAGTTGGCCATCGCCTGCCCGACCATCGCCGCGTTCCTGTCGATCCACAACATGTGCGCGTGGATGATCGACAGCTTCGGCACCGCCGAACAACGCAAGGAATGGATCCCGCGCCTGGCGCCGATGGACGCCATCGCCAGCTACTGCCTCACCGAGCCCGGCGCCGGGTCGGACGCCAGCGCGCTTGCCACCCGCGCCGTCAAACAGGGTGGCGACTACGTGCTCGACGGCGTCAAGCAGTTCATCTCCGGGGCGGGCGCCTCGGACGTCTACGTGGTGATGGCCCGCACCGGGGGTGAGGGCCCGCGCGGTATCTCCGCGTTCATCGTCGAAAAGGGAGCGCCCGGGCTGAGTTTCGGCGCCCACGAAGAGAAGATGGGCTGGCACGCCCAGCCCACCGCGCAGGTGATCCTCGACGGGGTGCGGGTGCCCGCCGACGCGATGCTGGGCGGCGCCGACGGCGAGGGCGCCGGGTTCGGCATCGCCATGAACGGCCTCAATGGCGGGCGGCTCAACATCGCGGCCTGCTCGCTGGGCGGCGCGCAGTCCGCCTTCGACAAGGCCGGCGCGTACGTGCGCGAGCGCCACGCGTTCGGCTCCTCCCTGCTCGACGAGCCGACCATCCGGTTCACCCTGGCCGACATGGCCACGGGGCTGGAGACCTCGCGAATGATGCTGTGGCGGGCCGCCAATGCGCTGGACGCCGACGACCCCGACAAGGTCGAGCTGTGCGCGATGGCCAAGCGCTACGTCACCGACACCTGCTTCGAGGTCGCCGACAAGGCCCTGCAACTGCACGGCGGCTACGGCTACCTGCGCGAGTACGGTCTGGAGAAGATCGTCCGCGACCTGCGGGTGCACCGAATCCTGGAAGGCACCAACGAGATCATGCGGGTGGTCATCGGCCGGGCCGAGGCCGCACGCGTCCGCGCAACCGCATAGAAAGGTCTTCAGATGACCGAGCACCTCACGGTGGCCTTCCTGGGCCTGGGCCACATGGGCCTGCCCATGGCGACGAATCTCGTTGCGGCCAAGCATGCGGTGCGCGGATTCGATCCCGTGCCGGCGGCGTTGTCCGCGGCGGTCGAGGCCGGGGCGACGGGATTCGACAGTGCCGCCGACGCGGTCGACGGGGCCGACGTGGTCATCACCATGCTGCCCAACGGCGACATCGTCAAGCGCTGCTACGCCGACATCCTGCCCGCCGCGCGGCCGGGCGCGCTGTTCATCGACAGCTCCACCATCTCGGTCAGCGACGCGCGCGAGGTGCACGCGCTGGCCGAGGGGCACGGCATCGCGCAGCTGGACGCGCCGGTTTCCGGCGGGGTGAAGGGCGCGGTCGCGGGGACGCTGGCGTTCATGGTCGGCGGCGACGAGGCTGCGGTGCAACGCGCCCGGATCGTCCTGGAACCCATGGCGGGCAAGGTCATTCACTGCGGCGCCGCCGGGGCCGGCCAGGCCGCCAAGGTGTGCAACAACATGGTGCTGGCGGTGCAGCAGATCGCGGTCGGCGAGGCGTTCGTGCTCGCCGAGAAGCTCGGGCTGTCCGCGCAATCCCTGTTCGACGTCATCACCGGCGCGACGGGCAATTGCTGGGCGGTGCACACCAACTGCCCGGTGCCGGGCCCGGTGCCGACATCACCGGCCAACAACGACTTCAAGCCCGGCTTCGCGACCGCGCTGATGAACAAGGACCTGGGCCTGGCGATGGACGCGGTGACCTCGACCGGTTCGGCCGCGCCGCTGGGCAGCCACGCCGCCGAGATCTACGCTGACTTCCTCAAGTCCGATGCCTCCCACGCCGACAAGGATTTCAGCGCCGTCATCGAAATGCTGCGCAGCAGCTGAGTCACCGCACCTTCCGACCGAGGAACGCGGCCAGCTGGTCGGCCGGCGCCCGCCCGTCCGGGCACGGCTGCTCCTCGCCGAAAGGCTTGTCCTGCCCGCGGAACTGCGGGCCCACGAACGCGCTCACGGCGGCGAGTTGCTCGGCCGAGAGCTCGGGATCGAGATCAGTGGACTGTCCGGTCGCGGCCGCGAGGTCCCAGGCGTGGGTCAGCACATCGCTGGTGCGCATCCCGATGAAGAACTGCCCGGGCAGCTCGCCGAACGGCAGCTTGAACATGGTGGACATCCCGTCCGGTCCGGCGAACACCTCCTGCGCGGCGGCGGCGGCCGCCCGGTGCGCCGCCATGGCGTCGTCGGGGCGGGCGGCCGGCTCCTCGGTGCGGCCCGACCAGATCACGACGCGCTCGTTGCCGCCGATGACGTGCTCGATCAGATCACCAATCGTCCACTCCGAGCACGGGGTTGGGCCGCCGTACTGCTCGGGGCCGACGTTGGCGAGGACGCCGGCGAACGCTTCCTGGGCGCGCTGATGCGCGACTAGTGGGTCCACGGTCCTGCCTTTCTCTCGGATCTTTTAGAAGTCGCCCGCATTGCGGCGCAACGTTTCGATGGACGAGACCAGCGCCGCCGACTCGGCGGCGTCCATTCCGATGTCGGCGAACACCTGCTCGTTGAGTGTGACGGTGGCGTCCTCGACGGTGGAGCGGCCGAGGTCGGTGATGGCCACCAGCGTCGTGCGCCCGTCGGTGGGGTGCGGCACCCGCCGCACCAGCCCGTCGGCCTCCAGCCGGCGGATGGCGTGGGTCACGCTGGTGACGTGCACCTGCAGCCGATCGGACGCCTTGGTGATCGGCAGCGATCCGGTGCGGCTGAAGGCCAGCAGCCGCAGCAGCTCGTAGCGGGAAAAGCTCAAGTCATAGGGGCGCAGCGCGGTCTCGACGCGGGCCAGCAGGATCTGGTGGGCGCGCATCACGGAGGTGACGGCGACCATGCCGTCCGACACGTCGCCCCACCCGGCGCGCTCCCAGTTGGCCCGTGCCGCGGCGATGGGATCGCGTTTCGAGCTCGATGCGGCCACGCCCTTTCTTACCGCATCTGGGACCGGATCGGGACCTTTCCGATGGCCGACAACACCGCCAGGGTCGACGCGCGGTTGCCCACGGTGATCCGGGCGCCGCCGTCCGGGTAGTGGCGCACGTGCAACCCGCTGTCCGCGAACACCTCTTGCCATGACGGACCCCGCCCACCCCTCGAGGGCAGGTACATGAAGTTGGCGTGGGCGTCGGTGGTGTAGATGTCCAACGCGCTCAGCCGCATCCGCAGATAGCGGCGTTCGGCGTTGATCGACTGGATCCGTTGCTGCAGTTGCTCTTCGGCGTCGTACGACGCCGCCACCGCGAGCAGGCTGGTGAGCGCGATGCCGAACGGCAACTGCTGGGACCACAGGGTGGCGGCCAGCTCCGGCGACGCCAGCCCGTAGCCGATGCGCAGCCCGGCCAGCCCGTAGGCCTTGGAGAACGTCCGCACCACCACGACATTCGGGAAACCCGCGAGCAGCGCCGCGACGTCGATGCGGTGCTCGGGCGCGGCGAACTCGATGTAGGCCTCGTCGAGCAGCACGACGGTGTCGCCCGGCACCCGGCGCAGGAACCGCACCACGTCGTCCGCGCCCTCCAGCGTGCCGGTCGGGTTGTGCGGGCGGCAGATGACCACGACCCGGGCCTCCGCTGCGGCATCGGCCAGCCCTTCGAGGTCGTTGTGGCCGTCCGCGTCGAGGGGAACGAGCAGCGGGTCCAGGCGCGACATCCGGGCGATGATCGGGTATCCGTCGAACGTCGGCGACGCCATCGCCACGGTGTCACCCGGGGCGGTCAGCGCGTGCAACGCCTGCAGCGCCACGCCCGTCGCGCCGGCACCCAGCACCACCTGCTCGGCGGGCAGTCCCACATGGCCGGCGATGAGGCCGCGCAGCCGTTCGGGCAGGAACTCCGGATAGCGGTTGACCGCGTAGATGGAGCGGATCAGCGCCGAGCGCACCGCCGGCAACGGCGGGAACGGATTCTCGTTGAGCGACAACGCAAGCGGGTCGATCGCGGTGGGAAACGCCTCGTCGATGTCGTCGGCGAACGGGCTGCGGACGGGTTGCATCAGCCCCGCCCGCCCCAGCGCACCGCCGCGGCGCCGGCGAAGTCACCGGCGTGGGCGAAGGCCGCCATCATCACGACGTCCCCCGCCTTGACCTGACCGTCGGATATCGCGTGGTCGAGGTTGACGGGGATCCCGGCGCCGAACAGGTTGCCGCACTGCTCGAAGGTATCGCGATGACGTTCGGGGGGCAGCTCGAGGGCCTCGCGCCAGTTGCGCAGGAACGCCCGGTTGGGCTGGTTGGTCACCAGCAGGTCGATGTCCTTGGAGGACAGCCCGATTCGGTCGCAGACCGCCAGCGCCACCTCGGGCACCTGCCGGTTGCCGCGGGCCAGCACCTTGGTGATCTTGCTTTCGGTGAAGCCGATCGAGCCCTCGCCGGGTCCCGCCTGCCACCACTTGCGGGGCGGGTCGAAGGACAGCGTCATCTCGCCGGCGTATTCGCCGTAGGTGCGGCACTCGACATCGAGGATCGGGGATTGATCGCCGACGGTGACCAGGGCGGCCGCCGCCCCGTCGCCGGGCACCGCCGACTGCGCCTTGCGGCGGATCGTCGGCTGATCGAAGAACTGCCCCGCGGCGTTTTGCGCGATCGCGATCAGCGCAGTGTGGCCCTCGCCGGACGCCAGCAGCTTGCGGGCCACGTTGAGCGCCAACACGAACGCGGCGCACCCACCGTTGTTCAGGTCGAGCACCCACGACGGTCGCATGCCCAACCGGTGCGCGATGCCGCCGCCCTGTCCGTAGAACGCCATGTCCGGCACCTGCGTGTGGGTGATCAGCACGTCGGCGCCCTCGACGGCGTCGTGGCCGTGCCGTTCGATCAGGCCGGCCACCGCCTGCTCGATCATGTCGATCGAGCTTTCCTCCGGCGCGACGTGGTGGCGAAACTTCGGGGCGCGGAACATGAGATTGTCGCGCAGGTCGTCGGATTCGGCGAATTGCGCGTAGTACTCGGCGGCGATCGGCTCGCCGGGCAGATACGTGGAGACGTCGATCAGGCTCACGCTCGGCTTGCTCATGGTCAACTCATCTCATCCATTTGGGGGTCACCGGCAGCCCGTTGCGGTGGCGGTACTCGGCGATCGCCTTGAGGTTCTTCAGCTCCAGCAGATGGCCGGCGCCGAACATGTCCCAGAAGTCGCCGACCCACACCGGGCGCTGCGGCGGCGCCGTCTGGGGGTACGGGTTTTCGTCGTAGAACGGGTGATGGCAATTCGTCCACAGCACAACGGAACCCGGCTTGTCGAGGACCGTCTGCGCGTCGACGACGCGCATCAGGTAGATCATCCACAGGTGCTTGCCCTGGTCCCACGCGCAGTGGTAGTCGACGGTGCGGGCCTGCGGGTTGGCCACGGTCCGCGTGTAGATCTCGGTCTCCGAGCCCAGCCGGTCGTGGGCCAGCCACAGGCCGGGTTCGTCCGTCGGGGTGAAACCGCGCAGGCTGTAGGTCCACTCCTCGAGGCTGCGGGTGTCGGACATGTACTCGTACAACTCGTCCGGCGGGCAGTCGACGTAATCGTTGACGGTGCAGTACTCCCCGAAGACCTGATCGTGCGGATAGACCGACCGCATCATGTCCATGATGATCGGGGTGGCCTTTTCCCTTGGGCTAGTTTCGATTCGGGTCACACCGTCCAGCGGCGTCGGGATGTCCTCAAGCGCTGGCAGCGACATCGATCCGGTTCTCCTTTGCGATTTGAGCGAGAAATGGTCCGAATGGCGGCATCTCGTCGGCTGCACATTCGACGCTGACGACGGAGGGCCCGTCGGTGGTGAGCACCGCGCGCATCCAGGCGGCCAGGTGATCGAGGTCATCGACGTCGACGGCCGTCAGCCCCGGGAACATCGCCGCCAGCCCGGCGCCCAGCCGGCTGGGCCGGAACCGGTTATAGCTGTAGAGGTCGTCGTAGAAGAGCTGCTCGCGGGTCACGCACATCGCGTGGGCGTTGTTGTTGAAGACCACAAAAGTCACCGGCAGCCGGTAGTGCACCGCGGTGTGCACCTCCATGCCGTGCATGAAAAACGCGCCGTCCCCGGCGATCACCACGGTGCGCCCGGGCGGCCGCCCGCTGTTCGCGCGCCCGAAGGCCATCCCGATGCCGGCGCCGAAGCTGTAGCCCATGCCCCCCATGCCCAGCGCGACCGCGAACCTGCCGTCGCGGCGGGCCGGCAGGTAGTGGATCGCCGCGGCGCCGGTGTTGCCGGCGTCCACGACGATGTCCGCCCCGTCGGGCAGGCAGCCGTCCAGCACGGCCATCGCGTCGCGATAGCGCACGCCGGGCCCATCACACGGCGGCGGGGACAATTCGGTGCGCCGCACCATTTCGGGCACCCGCACCTTGGCCGGCCGCCCCGGCCCGGACAGCGCCTGGGTCAGCATGCGCAGCGAGCCGCGCAGGTCGTCGGTGTGCACGTGCGTGCACGGAACGTACGGCGGCGCCGAGCCGATCGAGACCGTCCGCACCGCCGCCAGGGCGTCGTCGAGCCCGGTGCGCGCGGTGACCGACAGGCGCGTGCCGACCACCAGGCACACGGCGCTGCCGGCCACCGCTGCAACCACACCGGGGTGGCCCATCACACCGGTCACCCCGAGCGCGGACGACGACCCGAGACCCGGTGTGCCGGCGACGTCCTTGGCGTCGGGCACGGTCGCCACCCGCGCCCGCAACACCGCGCGCAGGGCCTCGAGCTCGGCGCGGGCATTGTCGCGGGCGACCTGCTCTCCGACGATGATGGTGACCGGGCCGTTCGCGTCGCGCAGCGGTGCGACGATCGGATGCGGGTTGCCGATGGGACGCAGGTCGTCGGTGGGCCGCCCGTTGTGCCCGCAAATCACGCTGCCCTGCTGAATATCCTTGGGCAGCAACAGCACCGCGGGGCCGCCGGTGCGTGCGGCGGCGATCGCCCGGGACAGGGCCGGCGCGGCGTCGGCGGGGCGCAGCACCCGCTCGCACGACACCGACACCGCGGAAAACAGCGCCTGCGCGTTCAGCGAGCCGTTCTCGCCGCTGGTGTCCTGAAAGCTGCCCCGGCCATCCATGGTGGTGGGGGTCTGACCGACCAGGGCCAGCACCGGAACCCGGCTTGTCAGCGACTCACCAAGGGCTGCAACAAGATTCAGCGCACCGCCGCCGGACGTCGCCGCGACCACGCCCAGCCCCGCGCCGCTGCGGCTGTACCCGTCGGCCATCGCGGCGGCGGAGAATTCGTGCTTCGCCAGCACGGCGGTGATGTCGGTCCGGAAGTGCGCGGCGTCGTAGAGGTCCTCGATGTTGGCGCCGTCGACACCGAAGATGTGGTCGACGCCGGCCGAGGCGAGCCGCTCGACGATGTGGTCGACCACTCGCTGCTTCCTGGGCATGCCTGTAACACGACGCGCGGTGAACTTGAGTTCACCGCGCGCCTTGTTTTTACCGGGGTTTTACAGCGAACGCTGCAGCAGAACCTGCCCGCTGTCAGCGGAAACCACTTGCACGGCGGCGATCTGGTCGACCGGCGTCGAGATGCTGCCGGCGGGCGTCGCGGTGTGGCCGGGCTCGGCCACCCACGTCGCCAACCGGGTTTGGCTGCCGTCGCGACCCACCACGACCATCGCCAGCGTGTCGTGGTGCGCGTTCAGCGGAGCCAGGCAGACACACTTCAGGTTGATCGACGTCCCCCAGTGCTGGCTGGACAGCTGCACCGTGGAGGCCAACAGGGTGGTGCCGATCTGCGACATCGGCTGCGAGGACGCGGCCACCTGCTGCGCGGGCGCCGAGTTCCCGTGCACCCCGACCAGCACGCCGATCCCCAGCACCGCCGCCGCGGCGGACGATGCCACCCACGTCGTCACCCGGGTGCGGCGCCGGCGCCAGCGCACCGTTGCCAGCAACGAGGGCAACAATTCCGGCGAAATCTCCGGCGCCACCGTCATGGTGCGCCCGGACTCGTCCATCGCGGCGACCTGATCGCGGTCGAGCTGCGAGAGCAGGGCCGGCACCCCACTCAGATCGGCGACGGCCTCCCGGCACGCCGGGCAGCCGGCCATGTGCGCCTCGAACTCGCGTCGGTCGGAGGCCGACAGCGACCCCAACACGTATGCGGCATCCCACATCGCGTAGCGGTCGTCGTCTTGCGCGGCCAAACCGAACACCTCGTTGTCAAAGCCGTTGTCACCGGGCGGGCCGATGCCACGTAGCGGCGTCCTCATCTCGTCCATCTCCTGTCACCCATCAAGTATTCGGAGCCGATGACCGTCTGGATGATCATCGCGTGACTCCAAGTTCCTGCAGAGTGAGCCGCAATGCCCGCACGGCATAGTGTAATCGCGACTTCACGGTTCCTTCGGCGATCTCCAGGTCGGTAGCAATCTGCGCGGTCGTCCAACCGCGGTAGTAGGACCGCTCGATCACCGCCCGGTGCTCGGCGGACAGCTGCGTCATGGCCTCGGCTATCAGCAGCCGGTCCAGCGCCGCGTTCACCTCGTCGGGCGTCGATTGTTCGGGCGCCCCCGATTCGTCCAGCGAACCGACGACGTTGCGGTACCTGGCGCTGCGTCGGTCGTCGATGATCATGTTGCGGGCGACGGTGAACAACCACGCCCGCGCCGATCTCTCGGTGTCTCCGATGACCTCCGGATGCTGCCAGGCCCGCAACAGCGTCTCCTGGACAACGTCCTCGGCCTGGCTGGCGTCCCCCGTCAACCGGAGCGCATAGCGCCACAAGACCGCGGCATGTTCGTCGTAGAGCGCCTTCATCAGAGCGGCCTCGGCAGCCCCGGACGCCCCCCGAGTACCGGCCACACGAGCCACTCGATCACCTCCTGCCCTCTGAAACGAGTGGAGCAGGCGTTTAGTTCAGGCGAGGGTCAAGATGCGCGGCCCGGTTTCGGTCACCGCGACGGTGTGCTCCCAATGCGCCGCGCGCGACCCGTCGGCGGTCGTGACGGTCCATTCGTCGTCGAGCACCCTGGTTTTGCTGGTTCCCAGCGTCAGCATCGGTTCGATTGCGAGCACCGAGCCCGGGGCCAGCAGGGGGCCCCGCCCGGGCGAGCCCTCGTTGGGCAGGAACGGGTCCATGTGCATTTGCCGGCCGATGCCGTGGCCGCCGTAGCCCTCCACGATCCCGAACGCGAGCCCGTAGCGGGCCGCGGCGGCGCGCGTGCCCGTTTCGATGGCGTGCGCCACGTCGGTCAGCCGGTTGCCGACGACCATCGCCGCGATGCCGGCCTGCAGCGACTCCCTGGTCGCGTCGCAGAGCGCCTCGTCGGCCGCGTCCAGCGCGCCGACCCCGAAGGTGATGGCGGCGTCGCCGTGCCAGCCGTCCAGCACCGCGCCGCAGTCGATGGAGACCAGGTCGCCGGGGGCCAGGATCTCCGCGGCGGACGGGATGCCGTGCACCACCCGGTCGTTGACCGACGCGCAGATCGACGCCGGGTAGCCGTGATAGCCCAGGAACGACGGCACGGCCCCGGCCTCGCGGATCACGGATTCGGCGATTTCGTCCAGGCCCAGGGTGGACGCCCCCACGACCGCGGCGGCATGGACCGCGTGCAGGGCGGCCGCCACCACGGCGCCGGCCGCCGCCATCGCGTCGACCTCACCGGGGCTGCGCTGCGGCACGACCCTGCGACTCCGCAGCCGCGCCAACGCGCTCATGATTACTTGCCCAGCGCTTGCAGCGCGCGGGCGAACACCTCGTCCACCGTGCCGACCGCGTCGACCGTCTTCAGTTGGTCGCTGTAGTACTCCAGCAGCGGGGCGGTCTCGTCGCGGTAGACCTTCATGCGGTTGAGGATGACGTCGTCGGTGTCGTCGGCGCGGCCGCGGCCTTTGAGTCGCGCCAGCAGCTCGTCCTGCGAGACGCGGAATTCGACCACCGCGTCGATGTCGCAGCCGCGGCGCTCAAGCATCTCGTGCAGCGCCTTGGCCTGCTCGAGCGAGCGCGGGTAGCCGTCCAGGATGAAGCCTTTGGCGCAGTCCGAATCGTCGAGCCGGTCGTCGACGAGCTGGTTGGTCAGCTCGGAGGGCACCAGGTCGCCGGCGTCCAGGTAGCGCTTGGCCTCCACACCGAGTTTGGTCCCGTTTTCGATGTTGTTCCGGAAGAGCTCCCCGGTGGAGATTTGCGGGATGCCAAGCTTTTCGGCGAGCTTTTCGGCCTGCGTCCCCTTGCCCGCCCCGGGCGGTCCCAGCAAAACCACTCTCACTTGAGGAACCCTTCGTAGTTGCGCTGCATGAGTTGGCTCTCGATTTGTTTGACCGTATCCAAACCGACACCAATCATGATCAAAACCGCCGTACCGCCAAACGGCAAATTCTGAACCGCTCCGCCATTGCCGATCTGCAGGAACAGGTTGGGCAAAACGGAAATGGCACCCAGGTAGATCGAGCCCGGCAACGTGATCCTGCTCAGCACGTAACGCAGATAATCCGCGGTCGGCTTGCCCGGCCGGATGCCGGGAATGAAGCCGCCGAACTTCTTCATCTCGTCGGCACGCTCGTCGGGGTTGAACGTGATCGACACGTAGAAGTACGTAAAGAAGATGATGAGGCCGAAGTAGATGCTGATGTAGACCGGATCGCTCGGGTCCGACAGGTAGCTGCCGACGAACTTGTCCCACCAACTGTTGCCCACGCCGCCGCTGCCGCTGCGGATCAGCTGGGTGATCAGGTGCGGAATGTAGATCAGCGACGACGCGAAAATGACCGGGATGACGCCGGCCTGGTTGACCTTCAGCGGCAAATACGTCGACGTTCCGCCGTACATGCGCCGGCCCACCATGCGCTTGGCGTATTGCACCGGGATCCGGCGCTGGCCCTGTTCGACGAAGACCACGCCGACGATGATGAGCAGCGCGGCGCCGCAGACGGCCGCGAAGATGATGCCGCCGCGGCTGTCCAGGATGGACTTGCCCTCCGCCGGGATGCGCGCGGCGATGCCGACGAAGATCAGCAGCGACATGCCGTTGCCGATCCCGCGTTCGGTGACCAGCTCGCCCATCCACATCACCAGCGCCGCCCCCGCCGTCATCACCAGCACGATGACGACGAGCGTGAAGATCTTCTGGTCGGCGATGATGTCCAGCGAGCAGCCCTGCAGCAGCCCGCCGTTGGCCGCCAGCGCCACGATGCTCGTGGCCTGCAGGACGGCCAGCGCGATGGCCAGATACCGGGTGTACTGGGTCATCTTCGCCTGGCCGGATTGGCCCTCTTTGCGCAATTCCTCGAAGCGGGGGATGACCACGGTCAATAGCTGCACGATGATGCTCGCCGTGATGTAGGGCATTACGCCCACGGCGAACACCGTGAGCTTGAGCAGCGCGCCGCCGGAGAACAGGTTGATCAGCGAGTAGATCTGCCCGGCCTCGCCGCCGCTCGCCTCCTTGATGCACTGCTGCACGTTCGGGTAGTTCACACCCGGTGAGGGCAATGCGGCGCCGACCCGATAGAGAAGGACGATGCCAAGCGTGAAGAGGATCTTCCGTCTCAGGTCGACTGTCCGCAGCGATGAGATGAAAGCCGAAAGCACTCTTCCTCCTGCGTCCTGCGTCTCGCGCCTAACACCCGCAGGCCAGGACGTACGGCGCCGCGCGTCAAACCGTGTACGAGACTAACAGCTGAATCGGGCAGGTCCTTTCAACACCCTTTGCCACACCCTTTGCCACCCTTTGCCGTCAGCCGCGAGGCGTAGAGTTTCGGTGGCTCATTGCATTGGCTAAATAAGTGGGAGCACCATGACGCGAACCGATCAGGACAGCTGGGATTTGGCCTCGAGCGTCGGCGCGACGGCGACGATGGTCGCCGCGGCCCGCGCGGTGGCCAGCACGCAGCCCGACGCGATCATCGACGACCCCTTTGCGGCGCCGCTGGTGCGCGCGGTCGGCCTCGACTTCTTCGTCCGCCTGATCGACGGCGAGGTCGCCCCGGGCGCGGACGACGGCGGCGAACGGGACCTGCAACTCGAGACCGACTCGATGGCGGTGCGCACCCGCTTCTTCGACGACTTCTTCCTCAACGCCGCCCGCGACGGCATCCGCCAGTCGGTGATCCTGGCCGCCGGCCTCGACGTGCGCGCCTACCGGCTGGCCTGGCCGCCCGGCAGCGTGGTCTACGAGGTCGACCAGCCCAAGGTCGTCGAGTTCAAGACCGCCGCCATGGATAACCTGGGCGCCGCCCCGACCGCGGACCGGCGCACCGTCGCCGTCGACCTGCGAGACGATTGGCCGGAAGCGTTGCGCCGCAGCGGGTTTGACCTGTCTCAGCCCACGTCCTGGAGCGCCGAGGGCCTGCTGATGTACCTTCCGCCCGACGCCCAGGACCGGCTCTTCGACAACGTCACCGAGCTCAGCGCGCCCGGCAGCAAGCTGGCCACCGAATACCACGGCGACACCGGCCGCACGATGTCGCAACGCGCGCGGCAATTCAACCAGCGGTGGGCCAATTTGGGCTGCGACATCGACCTGTCCGGGCTGTTCTTCGACGGCGAGCGCAGCAACGTCGTCGACTACCTGGCCGGCAAGGGCTGGCAGGTGAGCACCCGGCCACGGCGGGAGTTCTTCGCCGACTACGGCCGCGTCTTCCCCGACGACGAGGAATCGCAGCTGCGAAACATCATCTCCGTCACCGCCACGCTGGGATAGCGCGCCGCCGCTAGCTCGGCTTGGCCGGCGGCGTCCGGACCACCAGCGGCACGGCGGGGAAGCACCACGCCAGCTCCGTGCGCGACTTGCGCAGCGCGGCGGTGCCGTAACCCTTCTTGCGGTGCTCGGGGTGAATCCAGATCCGCACGTTCACCTCGCCGCCGAGCAGCTCGCCGAACACCATCCCGACCTTCTCGCCCGAGTCAACCGCCACGAACCACGCGGCCTCCTCGTCGCCGACGCGGCCCAGCGCCGCACGGATCTCGTCGTCGAGGTTGCCCGCCGGCCCGCCGGACCCGTCGCCCGCGGCGCCGACGTCCTCGGTTCGGGCGGCGAAGATGTCGCGGTCGGCGGTGGCGGAGAACGGCCGAAGTTCCAGGGTCTCCCCCGAGCTCGCGGGCCGCTCCCCCAGGGTGAAGCTCAGCTGCTTGTTCAGGTCCTCCAGCTCGGCCAGGATCTTCCGGCGCGAGTCGATGGTCAGCTGCGCGAACGACATCCCCATCACCGCCTCGGCGGCCAGGTGGGACGTGTCGAGCAGGCGGACGATGGCCTCCACCGCCGCCGCCTTGTCCTCGGACTCCACCACGACGTCGGCGATTTCGTGCCGGCGCTCGAGGGCTTTCAACAGTGCGTCGGCGATCTCCCGACGGGCGGCTTTGCGGTCTTGGTCAGTCATTGCACCAGCCTAAAGCGTGTCGATCGACTCTGGTGAGTGTTCGGCACCGCCCTTCTCGGGCGTCGTCGGTTCAGGCCGCGGGTGCGGTGTGAACGTCGGTTCCCGCGTCATTCGGAACGGTTTCACCAACACGAGGGTGTTGGCCAGCGCCGTCCCCTCGGCGGACATTGTTGGCCCGGCCTCCTGCTTGGGGGTCCGGGGATCGCGAGGGGTCGTGATGGGCGTGGCCCCAGCGGGCTAGGTTCGTAGCCGCGTTTCGGTCACGGTCAACGGTGTGCCCGCAACCACAGGTGAAGACCCGATCGGCGAGTGTCATCGCGCTGTCGACCGCCCCGCAGTGGGGGCATAGCCGGGTCGAGGGATACCAGCGGTCGGCTTCGACGAGCTGCCCACCGCGCCACATCTGTTTGTATTTGAGGAGGCGGGCAAACTCTGACCAGCTGGCATCGGAGATGGCGGGGGCCAGCCGATGGTTGCGCAGCATTCCGGTCACGTTGAGGTTCTCGATGACGAGCCGGTCGTGGGTCTTGACCAACTCATTGGACACCTGGTGCAGGAAATGGCGGCGCACGTTGGCAACACGGTGATGATGCCGACCCAGTCTGGCAGCGGCATCCTTTCGATGCTCTGATCCTTTCTTCTTGCGTGACAATGACTTCGACAAGCGTCGCTGCTGTTTGAGCCCACCGGACAACGCTTTGGGTGCGTCACTGATGCGCGCGACCTCGGCGCCATCGGCGGTGGCGGCCACCAAAAAGGCCGACAGGCCGCGGTCCACGCCGACCCAGCTAGCAGCATCCTCGGGTGGGACTGGGTGCTGACGGGCGGGATGCAGGTCGGCGGCCTCAACGTTGAGCGATACCCACCACCGGCCGCGACGGCAGCTAACGGTCGCAAAGCAGATCTTGGCGCGATTCGCGGTGAGCATGCGGCGTAGCCGACGGGTGTCGTCTTGGACAGCGATGTGCCCGATACCGGGCAACGTGAGCGAACGGGGCCGGTGATTATCCCCAACTCGGATCGCGGCCGGTTTGCCCTTGGGGTGCTTGTTGCGCAACCGAAACGACGGGACATCCGCAGTCTTCTTCTTAAACCGCGGGAACCCGACGCGACGGCCTTTGCGCTTGCCCGAGCGTGAATCCGACCAGGCCGACAATCCCCTGCCGAGATCGACGGCGGCTTCCTCGAACACCTGCTGGCACACCTCGGCCCGCCAGGACAGGCCTGTCACCACTACCTCAGCGTCGCCGGCGGCATCGACGGTGAACACCCGCCCCGCGTCCTCGGTTTTCTTCCACGCGTTGAATGTGTTGATCAGATCAAACCCCGTCCAGGGCACGTCAACGTCCGCGTCGGTCTTACGTCGAGTCAGAGCGATTTTCACGATGCGCAGGCACTGGTTGAACGCAAACCGCGCCGCTCCCGCATGCCGTTCCAGCACCTCGTACTGCTCGACCGTCGGGTCGAGACAGAACCGAAATGTGGTGTGGCGAGCCATCACCGATCAGCGTTCCACACAACACCGACAAACTGCCCTGGCCAGCACGGATGTATCGGACCATCTGATCACCATCGACAGTCATGCAACCGAGTCGGTCAAAGATCGCCGGTGGCCGGGCCGCGCGGCTTCGACGGCGCGAAGGAGGTTGACGGCGTCAAACGGCACGGCTCGTCGAAACCGCCTGGGCCCCGGTCGCCGCTATCGTCACACCAGCCGACGTGCAGGACCTGGCTGCATACCCCACCCTGCTGCGTAAGGCGAAGCAGGTCGCGCCGACCATCAGCCACGTGGGGGTGGACAAGGGCCACGACGTGCAGGCCGTCACCACCGCCGCGGCCAAGGCCGATGTCACCGTCGAGGTGGTCTCCTGGCCGAAGCCAGACCACGGCTTCATCGTCCAACCGCGACGCTGGGTAGTCGAACGCACTAACGACTGCATCAACCACTGCCGCTGCATCGACCGCCACTACGAAATCACCCTCGCCGCCCAGAAGGATTCCTCTGCCTCAGTCAAATCGCCCTACTACTCCGCAGACTCGACCGCACCCAGTTGTTCGACACGCTTTAGAACGCCACCGGGCATATCGCGCTAGATCGTTGGTTTCCCAGTTCCAGGAACCGTTGGTAGCGCTCGGCGGTCGGCTCCGCCCAGGCGGGATCGGGCTCGACGACGCGTTCGGTGCGGGCCCACCGGCCCGCGTCGGTGATCGAGGTCTCCAGGCCGGCCGCCATCCGGCCCAGGAAGGCGGCGCCCAGCGCCGCGCCCTCGGCCACCGCGGACACCTCCACCGGCCGGCCGGTGGCGTCGGCGATGGCCTGCATCCACGGCCCCACCCGGGTGCCGCCTCCGGAAGCGACGATGCGCGCCACCGGCGCCCCACCCAGCTCGATGAGCTGACGCACGACGAAGCCCGCCGCCTCGTAGGCGGCCCGCCGCACCGCGGCCGGGTCGTGGGTGAGGTCGAGGGCGTCGAGCACGGCCCGGCGATCCGGGTCGTGGAACGGCGTGCGCTCGCCACGGATGTAGGGCGACCAGACCGGCACGCGGCGCGGATCGGCGGTGCCCGGATCGCCCGGGCCGAGCAGGCGCTCCACCCAGCCGAGGAACAGGCCGCCCGCGTTGCTGGCGCCCCCGATCTGGCTCTTGCCGGGGGCGGTGTGCGGGATGGTCCACAGGCCGGGCACCTGCCGCGCCTCGGTGATCGTGTTCCACACGATAAGGGTGGTGCCGCACAGCACGAGCACGTCGCCGTCGCGGTCGGCGCCGGCCACGATCTGTTCGCACAGGGCGTCGATGGCGCCGATGGCCAGCACGGCGCCCGAACCGGGGAGCTCTCCGGCGGCCGTGCCGATCGTCTCCACCCGGGGCATCTGCTCGACGGTCGCGCCGCAGTCGGCGCAGGCCGCGGGGTCCCAGCCGGTCCCGTCGAACAGCGGGAAGGCGGTGGCGGCGGTCGCGACGTCCATCACCGCCTCGCCCGCCAGCGCGTGGTTGGCCACCGCGGGCGCGGGCCAGTACCCGGCCGCGCCGGGCGCCTGGGCCGTCGTCCAGCGCAGGAATTCGGCGGCCTCGCCCAGCGCCGGGAGCGGCTTGTCGTCGGAGCCCGGGACCCGGCCCCTGGCGTCCCCGTACAGCAGCCCGGGGGTCAGCGGGCGACCCCCGGCGTCGACGGCGGTCAGCGACGGCACCATCGCCGACACGGCCACCGCGCGGACGTCGGGTCCGGCGGCAAGGCGCTCCAGCGCCGCCACCGGCCCCCGCCGCCACGCCTCGTCGGCGTCGTGCTCGAGCCGATCGGGCGCCGGCACCCGCAGCTGGTGCGGAATGCGCACCCGCGCGGTCACCCGGCCGTCCGCGTCGGCGGCCACCGCCTTGACGGCGGTGCTGCCGACATCGACGCCGATTGTGACGCCATCACGTGACACGGGCGTCACCGTACGCCAGCATTGGCGTCTGTGACATCAAGACCGCGCGCCCTGGTCACCGCGCCGTTGCGGGGCCCGGGGTTCGACAAGCTCCGGCAGCTGGCCGACGTGGTGTACGACCCCTGGATCGAGCAGACCCCGCTGCGGATCTACAGCCCCGAGCAGCTGGCCCAGCGGATCGCCGCCGAATCAGCCGATGTCGTTGTGGTGGAGGGCGACTCGGTCCGTGGCCCGGTGTTCGAGCAGGGCCTGATCGCCGTAGCCTCGACCCGCGGCGACCCGAACAACGTCGACATCGAGGGCGCCACCGCGGCCGGCGTCCCGGTGCTGAACACCCCGGCCCGCAACGCCGACGCGGTCGCCGAGATGGCGGTGGCCCTGCTGCTGGCCGCGACGCGGCACCTGCTGACCGCCGATGCGGATGTCCGCGGCGGCAACATCTTTCGCGACGGCACCATCCCGTATCAGCGGTTCCGGGGCTGGGAGATCGCCGGGCGCACCGCCGGGCTGGTGGGCCTCGGTGCCGTCGGCCGCGCCACCCGGTGGCGGCTGGCCGGGCTGGGCATGCGGGTGATCGCCCACGACCCGTACAACGACGAGGCCCGGCACGGCCTCGACGAGCTGCTGGCCGAGTCCGACGTGGTGTCCCTGCACGCGCCCGTCACCGACGACACCGCGGGCATGATCGGCGCGCAGCAGTTCGCGGCCATGCGCGACGGCGTGGTCTTCCTCAACACCGCCCGGGCGCAGCTGCACGACACCGACGCGCTGGTCGACGCGCTGCGCGCCGGAAAGGTGGCCGCCGCCGGCCTGGACCACTTCGTCGGCGAATGGCTGCCGGCCGATCACCCGTTGACTTCCATGCCGAATGTCGTGCTGACGCCCCACATCGGCGGGGCGACGTGGAACACTGAGGCCCGGCAGGCGCAGATGGTGGCCGACGACCTGGAAGCGCTGCTGAGCGGCGAGACGCCCACCCATATCGTCAACCCGGAGGTGCTGGGCCCATGAAATCGGTGGCGAACCCCGAAGACGCCGTGCTGGACGCGGCCAAGGAGATGCTGCGCCGCGGCCTGGTCGAGGGGACCGCCGGCAACATCTCGGCGCGCCGCTCCGACGGCAACATCGTCATCACGCCGTCGTCGGTCGACTACCGCGACATGGAGCTGGACGACCTCGTGCTGATCGACCCGCAGGGCGAGGTGGTGCACGCCGCCGAGGGCCGCTTCCCGTCGTCGGAGGCGAAGCTGCACCTGGCGTGCTACCAGGCGTTCGACGACATCGGCAGCGTCATCCACAGCCACCCGGTGTGGGCGACGATGTTCGCCATTGCGCACCAACCCATTCCGGCCTGCATCGACGAGTTCGCCGTCTACTGCGGCGGGGAGGTCCGCTGCACCGACTACGCGGCATCCGGCACGCCCGAGGTCGGCACCAACGCGGTCAAGGCGCTCGAGGGCCGCGGCGCCGCGTTGATCGCCAACCACGGCCTGGTCGCCGTCGGCCCGCGACCCGACAAGGTCCTGCACATCACCGCGCTGGTCGAGCGGACCGCCCAAATCGTTTGGGGTGCAAGGGCACTCGGCGGCCCGGTGCCCATCCCCGACGAGGTGAACCGCAACTTCGCCGGCGTGTACGACTACCTGCGCGCCAACGCCTAAATGCGCCGGGTCCGGTTCGGCCGCGCGAGCGTGGCGCGCATCGCCGAACTCCAATTCGACCTGGGCACGCACTGTTTCCCGCAGACGCCGCCGTCGGGGTGGCGGGACAACGCCGACCTGCTGGTGCCGGACTTCTTCGATCCCGCGACCGATCAGTGGCACATCGCGGTCCAGAGCTGGGTGATCGAGGTCGACGGGCTGACCGTGGTCGTGGACACCGGCGTCGGCAACGACCGCGAGCGCCCGCACATGCCGCCCCTGGACCACCTGAACACCGGCTTCCTGGCGGCGCTGCAGGCGGCGGGCATCGACCGCGACGCCGTCGACGTCGTGGTCAACACCCACATCCACTCCGATCACGTCGGGTGGAACACCATGCTCGACGACGGCGCCTGGGTGCCGACGTTCCCCAACGCCCGATACCTGATGCCGGCGGCCGACTACCACCACTTCTGCCCCGACGGGCCCGCGGGCCAGGATCCCGGCAACCAGCTCGTGTTCGCCGACAGCGTCGCGCCCATCGATGGCCAGCTCGTCCAGTGGTCGGACGACTGCCAGATCAGCCCGTCGCTGCGACTGCGCCCCGCCCCCGGCCACACGCCGGGATCCTCCGTGCTGTGGCTCGACGCGGGCCGGCCCGCGGTCTTCGTCGGCGACCTCACCCACAGCCCCCTGCAACTGCGCCGGCCCGCCGACGCCTGCGCCTTCGACGTCGACGCGCCGGCCGCCGCGGTGACCCGCCGCCGGATCTTCACCGAGGCCGTCGAGGCGAAGGCCGCCGTGATCCCCGCGCACTACCCGGGTCACGGCGGCGCGACCATCCGCGCCGTCGAGGACCGATTCGAGGTCGATCAGTGGCTGGACATCGAATCCCTCTGACGCCATTCGCGGGGCGAGGCACCGTGCGCTCGCGCGAACAGCCGGCTGAAATAGCCGGGATCGGACATCCCGACCCGCCGGGCCACCTCCGCGACCGGCAGGTTCGTTTCGGCCAGCAGTGCCCGGGCTGCGGTCATCCGGCGGTCGGTGATCCATTCCCCGACGGTGCGTCCGGTGCGGCGGCGCACCACCGTGGTCAGGTGGCCCGAGGTCATGCCGAGTTCGCCGGCCACGTCACGCAGCGACAACGGCCCGGCGTGGCGCCGGTCGATCACCTCGAAGACCTCCGCCAGCAGCGGTTCGCCACTGCGCCGCAGCTCGGCCACCACCGGCCCGGCCAGGCGCGCGAGGTCGATCAACAACAGGGTCAGGTGCGCCAGCGCCGCCTGGTGGTAACCCTCATGGCGTCCGGTCAGTTCGGTTTCGATCGACGCGATCGCGGCCTCCCACGCCGGCCGTCGGTCCGCGGGCACGTCGAGACGCAGCAGCCCGCCGGCCCGACTGTGCAGGAACGGGAACAGCAGCGGATGCCCTCGCCACGCCGGCCAAGGCGATCGCCCGTCCTCGCCGAGAGCCGCGGGATCGAAGAACACTCCGACCCCGCCGTCGATGTCGCTCACCCCGGCGGGATCGATGACCTCGCCCGCGGCCACGACGTACACATGACCCGCGGCGGGGATGTACCACAACGCCGGGAAGTCGTGAATGTGGCGACCGTGCTCGCGCACGTCCTCGCGCCTGGCCCACATCACCGACACCGGCGGAGTGGCCCGATCGCTTCGATACTGATAGACGGGAACGCCGCCGCGGTACCAATTCAGGCGCGTTGCCACACTCATGGCACCAAAAATAGTTCATGTTTTGCCAAGGATCACCCAATTCTTGAGGAATACACCGGTTCACCATGGATCTTGTGACCAAACATCATCCACATGACTACCTGCCCGCCGCCGGCCACGACGCGCTGCTCCCCTGCTACGACGTGTTCAGCCGCCTATTGGGCATGGACCGGGTCCATGAGAATCTGATCGCGCAGGCCGAGCTCGCCGACGGCCAGCGCATCCTGGAAATCGGCTGCGGCACCGGAAATCTCACCGCCCGGGTCAAACGCGCACAGCCCGGCGTGGATGTGACCGGATGCGACCCCGACCCGCGCGCGCTGGACCGGGCGCGGCGAAAGGGGCGCGGGTGCAACGATATTCACTTCGAACAGGGCTACGCCGAGCGGCTGCCCTACGCCGACGGGGAATTCGACCGGGTGCTCTCGTCGATGATGCTGCACCACGTCGCCGATGACGCGAAATCCGCCGCGGCCGCCGAGGTCTTCCGCGTCCTGCGCCCCGGCGGCAGGCTG
The DNA here is from genome assembly GCF_059812465.1 of Mycobacterium sp. NGS54. Taxonomy (NCBI): domain Bacteria; kingdom Bacillati; phylum Actinomycetota; class Actinomycetes; order Mycobacteriales; family Mycobacteriaceae; genus Mycobacterium; species Mycobacterium sp. NGS54. Next base: position 841,937 of record NZ_JCALCS010000001.1, read on the forward strand.
CACCTGGTCGACATCGGCGGCGACACGACCACCGACCGCGGCCTGGCGGCGCGGCTGATCAGGCGCAACCCGCACGCGGCAGGCAATTTCGGCGACGCGATTCCGCGCCTGCTGCTCGCGGCCGGTTTCGACTGCACCGAGGTCGCCACGCATCGGCAGCGCGTGGTTGGACGACTCAATTACTATCGCGCGACCCGCCCCGCCTAGCGCCGCTCGAGGCGCACCGGGAGGGATTCGTACACGGTCATGTTGTTGCAAAGATCGGGAAGCGTCATCCGCGGCTCACCGACTTCGATGGCGCCGGTGTTCAGCAGGATCTCGTCCAGGGCGGCCCGGACTTCGGCCCGCGCCAGCATCGCGCCCAGACAGTGGTGGGCGCCGCCACCGCCGAAGGACTGGTGTGGGTTCGGGTCGCGGCGAATGTCGAACCGGTAGGGATCTGAGAAGACGTCTTCGTCGCGATTCGCCGAGCGCAACATCGTCACCACCCGCGCCCCCTCGGGGATCGGCACATCGCCGAGCACGACGTTCCTTGTCGCGCCCCGCACCCAGAACATGATCGGCGTGGAATAGCGGATCACCTCCTCGACCGCCGTGCGGCGCGCGTCCGGGTCGGATCGATAGACAGCAACCTGCTCCGGATTGGCCACGAACGCCCGCAACCCGTCGCACAACGCGTTTCGGGTCGTGTCGGCGCCGGCCAATCCGAGGATGAAAAAGAAGATCTCGAGCTCGTTGGAGGGCAGCAAGAAGCTCTCCCCCGAATCCCCCGTGATCTCCGTGGTACACAACGCGCTCCAGATGTCGTCCACGGGGTGCTCACGCTTGTAAGCGGTCAGCGCGCTGGCGTACTCGAACAATTCCATGAACGGCAACAGGTCGTCCCCATCGGGGAGGGACAGCTGCGCGCCGGCGGTCTTCAACACTCGGTCGATCAAGCCGAACACGTGTGGGCGGTCGGCGTCGGGAATCCCGACGATGTCGCCGATCACCGAGATCGGCAGTTCCGCAGCCAGATCGACGAACTCGCCACCACCGGATTCCAGCAGCGCGGCGGCCATAGACTTGGCCCGGTCTCGGATGCCGTTCTCGAGCTTGGCCACCGCACGCGGTGTGAAAGCGCGCGCGATCACCTTGCGGCGAATCGTGTGATCGGGCGGGTCCATGCTGACGATGGCCGGGTACGCGTCGAACATCGGCACGTCCTGGATCAGCGGTCCCCGGGTCGCCGTGAACGACTCGTGATCGCGATGCACCCGCGCGACGTCCGCGTGCTTGGTGCACACCCAGAATTCGCGGCCCACAGTGGATCTGACGTCATCCGTGAGCTGCTGGTGAAACACCGGCGTGTGGGCGCGCAACTCGGCGAACAGCCCGTCGGGAAATCGCGTGGCCCAGATCGCCGGCTCGGCCAGATCGATCGTCGTCTCCGTCACGATGCGCCCCCCTCGAGCTCGCCGCGCAGGCCGGCCAGGATCAGACGCAACCCGTACGCGAACGCCTTGTCGCTCGGGCCGCCGGCGGGGCGCGTGTGCTCGAGCTGAACAGAACCGAGCAGGTGGATGTACAAGGCGGCGTGGGCAGCGGCGAAATGCCTCGTGGCCAAGCCCGATTCGCGCAGAATTCCGCGGGAGGCGCGGTCCAACTCGGTCGCCGCGGCGGTGTGCGGATGCTCCTGCAGCAGGGCCGCGATGCCGGGCACGTCGACCAGCGCCTTCCAGGCACTCAGGTACAGCGCGACGAGACGCGTTTCCCAGTCGCCCTCCTGCGGCACCTCGATCTGTGCGAGCACCGATTCGATCAGCAGGTCGAGCAGTTCCCGTTTGTCGCGGACGTGGTAGTACACCGACGAGGCCGACGTGCCCGCCTCTGCGGCCAGCTCGCGCATGGTGACCCGGCTGACGCCCACGCGTTTGGCCAGCCGCAACAAGTGCTTCGTCAGGTGTGCCCGGTCCAGCGCCCCGTAGCGCAGCACCGGCGCCTTGGCCACGGCCCCCATACGCCCCCCACTTTCGAACAGTGTACGAATTCGAACAGCATTCAGATTAGAACAATGTTCGCCTACGCTGTCAACATGGCGCCCTACCGCGTGGTTCAGTGGTCAACCGGCAACATCGGCAAGCGAGCGCTCGGCATCCTGCTCGACCGCCACGACTTCGACGTGGTGGGCGTGCATGCCCTGGGCGCAGACAAAGTGGGGTGCGACGCGGGGGCACTCGCGGACCGGCCCCCGACGGGGGTCACCGCGACGAGCGACGTCGACGCGTTGCTCGACCTCGCGCCGGATTGCGTGAACTACATGCCGCGTGCCATCGACTACGACTTGGTGCAACGGATGCTGCGCCGCGGCATCAACGTGGTCACCACCGGAGACTTCCTGACCGGCACCCATCACCCGGTCGAACTCCCGGCGCTCGATGAGGCGGCGCGAGAGGGCCGAGCCACCTTCCTGGGAACGGGTTTCGAGCCGGGCTTCATCAACGTCGTCGCCGGCTTCCTCACCGGCGCCTGTCCGCGGGTGCACAGCGTCAAGCTCGTCGAAACGCTGGACTGTACAACCTATCCCGTAGCGGACGTGTGGAAGGTGCTCGGATTCGGCAAACCGCCCCGTGAGCCGGTGACGCACCTCGACCCCGACAGGCAACGCTACGGCCTAGGCTACTTCGAGACCCTGGACATGATCGCCAGCATGCTGGGCACCGAACTCGACTCCAAGGAGGCGTTCGTCGAGCCCGCCGTGCTGACCCGGGATCTGAATCTGGGCTGGGTGGACTACGCCGCCGGCACCGCCGGGGGTCAGCGCCGCACCTATCGCGGCTACCGGGGCGGTCGCCCCGTGATCGAACTCGCTATCTGCTGGACCATGAGCGACGACGCGCTCGAGCCAAAGTGGACCGACCCCAAGGGTTTCAGCGTGGTGATCGAGGGCGAGCCGCACGTCGACGCGACGATCCGGTTCGGCAAACCCGGAGAGGACGTGATGACCGTGTTGATGGACAGCACCGCCGTCGCGGCGGTCAACGCCATCCCGTTCCTGTGCGACGCGCGACCGGGCGTCATCACCCCGATCGACCTGCCTGTCATCGGTTCGCCGGGCGCCCTGCTCTAGCGCTGATCGAACGCGACCTTCACAGCGCCGCTGTCGGCCTGATTGGCGATCGCCAGGAAGGCGTCGCGCCACTGCTCGAGACCGAAGGTGTGGGTCAGCATGGGCCGCAGGTCCACCCGGCCGGCGGCGGCCAGGTCCAGGTAGTGCGCGATGGCGTGCTGGCGCCGGCCCTCGACCTCCTCGACCCCGAAGGCGTTCGACCCCACCCAGCTGATCTCCTTGAAATACAGGGGACTCCACTCCCAGCGGCCGGGCGCGTGCACGCCGGCCTTCACCAGCGTCCCGCGCGAGCGCAGCACCCGCACCCCGACCTCGAACGTCTCCGGTTTGCCGACGGTGTCGTAGACGACGTCGAGCGCCCCCGGGTAGGCCATCGGCAGGCCCAGCAGCGGCTGGCGCAGCCGGCCGCCGCCCCACGCGGCCAGTTCCTCGATGACGGCCAGGCGCGGTTCGTGGTCCAGCACCAGGTCGGCGCCGAACCGGCGGGCCAGTTCCTTTTGCGCATCGAACCGCGCGACCACCGCGACGGCCACGCCCGGGTAGAGCGCGCCCAGGATCGCGACCGCGCACAAGCCGAGCGAGCCGGCGCCGTACACCAGCACCCGGCCTTCGGCTGGCGGCGGGTGGCGGGTGATCGCGTGCAGGGACACCGAGAACGGGTCCGCGAACACCGCCAGCTCGTCGGGCACCGAATCCGGGACCGGGAAGAGCATGCTGTCGTGGGCGGGCATCAGTTCGGCGTAGCCGCCCGTCACGTCGGCCGAAACCCCGGTGTGGATGCCGGGCTTGATGTCGCCGTCGGTGAAGCTCCAGCACAGGCTGTAGTCGCCGCTTTCGCAAGCGGGACAGGGCGGTTCGATGCCGCGCGGCCCGCAGGACAGCCACGGGTTGAGCACCACGCGCTTGCCGACCTCCAGCCCGCGCGCCGCGGGTCCCATCGCCACCACGTCGGCGACCACCTCGTGCCCCATGACTTGCGGAAAGGAACAGAACGCGGACATCGCGTTGTCGGCGTCGGCTTCGCCGAAGTCCATCAGGATCTGCTTGGAGTCCGACCCGCAGATGCCGGTCAGCCGCGGCCGGGTCAACACCCAATCCTCGTGCGGGAGTTGCGGATCCGCGACTTCCCGCAGTGCGACCGGGCTGTGGGTCAGTGCGTCGTCGGGTCCCGGCGAAGGCTCCGGCGGCACGCCGTACACCAGCGCCCTCATCGCGGCGCCATCCCGGCCGAGCCGGCGATGAACGCGTCGAGGTCGGCGTTCTTGGCGTCCACGACCGCTTTCATGTCCGGAACGTAGTGCTCGAACGCGTCGCCGCCCAGCGCCTCGACGATGCCCGCGGCCACCTCGTCGGCGGGCACCTTTGGCCCCTGATAGAGGGGTTCCTCGCTGCCCGGATGGTCCCAGATCTCGGTGTCGACCGGTCCCGGCTCGATCAGCTTCACGGCGACCCCGCTGCCGTGCAGGTCGACGGCCATCGCCTCGCTCCAGCCGCAGAGCGCGAACTTGCTTGCACAGTAAGCTGTTTCATGGATGATGCCGAGGCGGCCGCCGACGCTGGACACGTTGACGATCAGACCGGAGCCGCGTTCCAGCATCCGCGGCAGCAGGGCCAGCGTGAGGCGCATCGGCGCGAAGAAGTTGATCCGCATGACGTCCTCGACCTCGTCGGGCTCAAGGGCCGCGACCGGGCGGCGTTTCGGGATCGCGGCGTTGTTGATGAGCACGTCGACGCCGCCGAGCGCGTCCCACGCCCGCGCCGCCAGCTCCCGCAGCGCCGCGGTGTCCGCCAGGTCGGCCACCCACATCGCCGATCCCGGCGAGGTCTGCCGGCAGTCCGCCAGCACCTCAGCCAGGCGATCCCGGCGCCGGGCGACCAGCCCCACCACCGCCCCTCGTCCCGCCAATTGCCGGGCCAGAGCCGCCCCCAGGCCCGACGAGGCACCCGTGATCAGCACCCGTTTTCCCGCGGCGGCGTACGTCATCCGTCAAGGTTGCCGCGAATTGCGGGAAGCGTACAGTGGTTGAAGCTTGTTATATCGGCTAAATATTAGCTTTACTACTTCCGAATAGGGGCTGTACATGACTTCCACCAGGTATGAGGGCGACACCTGGGACCTGGCCTCCAGCGTGGGGATGACCGCGACGATGGTCGCGGCCGCCCGCGCCGTGGCGAGCCGCGCCGATCGTCCGCTGATCGACGACCCGTTCGCCGAGCCGCTGGTCCGGGCCGTCGGCGTGGACCTGCTCACCCGGCTGGCGACCGGCGAACTGAACCCGAGCGACCTGAACGACGTACACGACGGCACCGACGGGTCCGCTGGGGCGATGTCGCGGATGGCCGACAACATGGCCGTCCGCACCAAGTTCTTCGACGAGTTCTTCCTGGGCGCGACGCAGGCCGGCGTCAAGCAGGTGGTGATCCTGGCCTCGGGGCTGGACTCCCGCGCTTACCGGTTGGACTGGCCCGCCGGGACCGTGGTCTACGAGGTCGACCAGCCGCAGGTCATCGAGTTCAAGTCCCGCACGCTGGCCGAGCTCGGCGCCGCCCCGACGGCCTATCGGCGGGTGGTGGCCGTGGACCTGCGCGACGACTGGCCCGCCGCCTTGCGCGCCGCCGGATTCGACCCGACCCGGCCGACCGCGTGGAGCGCCGAGGGCCTGCTCGGCTACCTGCCCCCGGACGCGCAGGACCGCCTGCTGGACACCATCACCGAACTCAGCGCGCCGGGCAGCCGGCTGGCGACCGAAAGCGCGCCGAACCGCGAGCCCGGGGACGAGGACAAGCTGAGGGAACGCATGCAGCGCATCTCCGAACGCTGGCGCGCGCACGGTTTCGAGCTGGACATGGCCGGGCTGGTCTACTTCGGCGAGCGCAACGAGGCGGCCGCCTACCTGAGGGAGCGTGGTTGGGCGCTGGAAGGCATCAGCATCCGAGACCTATTCGCGGCCAACGACCTTCCGCCCCTAGAGGGTGACGACACGCGCATGGGCGACGTGCTCTACGTGAGCGGCACCCATGAGTGAGGGCCGCACCGAGGGCGACAGCTGGGGGCCGGCGTCCAGTGTGGGGGCGACGGCCACCATGGTCGCGGCGTCTCGCGCCGTGGCATCGCAGGGACCCGATCCGCTGCTCGACGACCCGTTCGCCGATCCCCTGGTCCGCGCCGTCGGGCTGGACCCCTTCATCCGCATCATCGATGGTGAGCTCGATTTCGACGACGACGCGCTGTTCAACCGGAAGGCCCGGCGCGAACAGATCACGGTGCGCACCAGGTTCTTCGACGATTTCTTCACCGGCGCCACCGCCGATGGAGTGCGGCAGGCGGTGATCCTGGCCTCCGGACTGGACACCAGGGCCTACCGGTTGCCCTGGCCGGCCGGGACGGTGGTCTACGAGATCGACCAGCCCCAGGTCATCGCGTTCAAGACGGGCACGCTGGCCGGCGTCGGCGCGGCCCCCACCGCCGAGCACCGCACGATCGCGATCGACCTGCGCGACGACTGGCCGGCCGCGTTGCGCCAGGGCGGCTTTGACGTCACGGCGCCGACGGCGTGGAGCGCCGAGGGCCTGCTGCCCTACCTGCCGCCCGACGCCCAGGATCGGCTGTTCGACCACATCACGGCGCTGTCCGCGCCGGGCAGCCGGCTGGCCACCGAACACGTCCCCAACCCGAACGCGTTTACCGACGAGCGCCTGCAGCACATCTCCGAGCGCTGGCGGCGCCTCGGTCTCAACCTCGACCCGGCCGACCTGTTCTACCGGGGCGAGCGCAACGTCGTCGTCGACTACCTGACCACCCACGGCTGGGACGTGACCGCACATCCCGCCCGGGACCTCTACGCCCGCAACGGATTTGAGTTCCCCGAGGACGAGATGACGGCCGCCTTCGGTGAGCTCAGCTACGTGGCCGCGACCCTAAAGTAGGGTTTCGCCCATGCCACGCGCTCATGACGACAACTGGGACCTGGCCTCCAGCGTGGGAGTGACCGCGACGATGGTCGCGGCGGGCCGCGCCATGGCGACCAGGGACCCCCGAGGCCTGATCAACGACCCGTTCGCCGAGCCGCTGGTGCGCGCGGTCGGGGTGGACCTGTTCACCAAGATGCTGGACGGCGAGCTCGACCTCGACGCGTTCGAGAACGCATCGCCGGCGCGCATGCAGGCGATGGCCGACGGAATGGCGGTGCGCACCAAGTATTTCGATGATTACTTCATCGACGCCGTCGGCGCCGGCGTGCGCCAGGCGGTCATCTTGGCATCCGGCCTGGACTCGCGCGCCTACCGGCTGCCGTGGCCGGACGGCACGGTGGTCTACGAACTCGACCAGCCGCAGGTGATCGAGTTCAAGACGACCACGCTGGCCGGCATCGGCGCCGAACCCACCGCCACCCGGCGCACCATCGCCGTCGACCTGCGGCAGGACTGGCCGGCCGCGCTGCGCGCCGCCGGACTGGACACGACGGCGCCGACCGCGTGGCTGGCCGAGGGACTGCTGATCTACCTGCCGCCGGAGGCCCAGGACCTGCTGTTCGACAACATCACCGCGCTCAGCGCGCCCGGCAGCACCGTCGCGACCGAATTCGTGCCCGGCATCATCGATTTCGACCCCAGCCGCGTCCAGGACATGGCCGGCGTATTCCGGGAGCACGGCGTGGACATCGACATGGCGTCGCTGGTCTACACCGGGGAACGCAATCACGTCGTCGACTACCTGCGGTCCAAGGGGTGGGACGCCGAGGGCGTGCCGCGAACGGAACTGTTCCGGCGCAACGACATCGAGGTGCCGCCCCCGGAGCAGGACGATCCGCTCGGCGAGATCATCTTCATCAGCGGCAGGCTGGCCGGCTAGAGTCGCGACTTGCCCAGCCACAGCGCGCTGGCCCCGCCCAGGGTCTGCTCGACATTGTCGAGAATCCCGGCGATCGAGCGACCCAACAGGGCCCCCAGCGACGCGGCGGCCGGTTGCGACGAGGCCCGCGGGCGCACCAGGTCCATCAGCGACGACCCCGGATAGCTGACGAGGCGCACCTCGGCGTCCTCGTCCAGGCCCGCCAGAACCTTGGCCCGGCGCAGCGCGGCCCGGAAGCCGCCCAGCTCGTCGACCAGGCCGCGTTCCAGCGCGTCGGCGCCGGTCCAGACCCGGCCCCGCGCAACGGCTTCCACGGCTTCGGCGCTCAAGTCGCGGCCCCCGGCGACCCGTTCGACGAAGTCGCGGTAGAGGAGCTCGGCCTCGGCCTCACGATGCCGGCGCTGTTCCGGCGTGAACGGCGCGTCGACCGACCAGGCGTCCGCATTCGCGTTGGTGCGCACCGTGTCCGACGCAACCCCCAGGCGATCCTTGAGATCGCGCACCACCAGCTTGCCGGTGATCACGCCGATCGAGCCGGTGATCGTGCCCGGGCTGGCCAGGATCGCGTCGGCGCCCATCGCGACGTAGTAGCCGCCGGACGCCGCGACCGCACCCATCGACGCCACCACCGGCTTGCCGCGCTCGCGCGCCCGTGCCACCTCGCGCCAGATCGTTTCCGACGCGATGACCGCACCCCCCGGGCTGTCCACCCGCAGCACGATCGCGGACACCGAATCGTCGGCGGCGGCCTCGCGCAGCGCCGCCGCGATGGTGTCGGCGCCGGAGGTCGACGTGCCCAGCGGCAGGAACTGCGGGCCACCGCGTCCGGTGACGATCGTGCCGTCGACGGTGACCACGGCCAGCGTCGGCTTGGGCCGGCGGCCAGGGACGGACGGCACGGGCGGGCTCAGTCGTGGCCGGGAAGCGCCGGCGTAGCGCGCCAGGTAGAGCCGGGGCGGCGTGTTCTCATCCGAAACATCCTGCACACCAACCAGTTCCGCGATCCGCGCGTAGGCTTCGTCGCGGAATCCGATCCGGTCGACGAGGCCCGAGGCCACCGCGTCGTCGCGCAGGAGCGGGCCGCGGTCGGCCAGCTCGTCGAGCGCCGCCGGCTCGACCTTGCGGGACTCCGCGACCGCCCGCCACACCTGTTCCTGCAGGCTCTGCAGCATCCGCGTGACGGCCTCGCGGTGGGCCTCGGTGAAGCCGCCCTCGGTCAAAAGGTTTGCCGCCGACTTGTATTCGCCCGTCGCGATGATCTGGGCCTCGATCCCCGCCTTGTCGAGCGCGTCGCGCAGGAACATGGCGTTGCTCGCGAATCCGATCAGGCCGACGCTTCCCGAGGACTGCATCCACACCTCGCTGAACGCCGAAGCGAGGTAGTAGGACAGCGTGCCCGGGTAGGTCTCGGCCCAGGCCAGCGACGGCTTGACGGCGCTGAAAGCCGCGATCGCCTCCCGCAGTTCCTGGACCGCGGCCGGCGGCGCCGCCGCGAGCTGCACGCGCGCGATGAGCCCGGCAACCCGCGGGTCCTCGGCCGCGCGGTGGATCGCCGCGACGGTGTCGCGCAGCGACAGCGCTCGGCCGCCCCCGGTGATCATCGCCACCGGATCGAAGCCGGTGGTCTCCGGCGGCGCCGAGCGCAGGTCGAATTCGAGCACGCAGCCGTCGGGCACGCCGTGGTGGCGCGCCGTGTCGACGCGGCCGGCCAGGGCGCGCACGTCATCGAGACCCGGGACAGAAGGCAGAAAACCGAACATATTCGCAGCCTACCGATCGGCCGCCGTACGGTGGTCGGGTGAGGTTTTCCATCGCGATCCCCCAGTTCGACTATGACGGCTTCGACGCCTCAGGCCTTCGCACCTACCTCGCCCGCGCCGAGGAGCTCGGGTTCGAGGCCGGCTGGGTGCTCGAGCAGATCATCGGCGAGGCGCCGCTGCTGGCGCCGTTGGAGCTGCTGGCGTATTGCGCCGCGTGCACCGAGCGGCTGCGCCTCGGGGTCGCCGTCCTGGTGACGTCCCTGCACGACCCGCTGCAGCTGGCCTCGTCGACCACCGCGGTCGACCGGCTGAGCCACGGGCGGCTGGACCTCGGCGTCGGGGCCGGCGGCGGCTTTCGCCGATTCGACGCCTTCGGGGTCGAAAAGGCAACGTATATCTCGTATTTCACCGAGGGCCTGGAGCTGATGAAGGCAGCCTGGTCCGACGAGCCCCGGGTGACGTTTCACGGCCGGTTCCGCGAGGTCGACGACGTGCCGATCCAGCCCAAGCCGCTGCAGCGCCCGCATCCGCCGATCTGGTTCGGCGGGCTGGCCCCCAAGGCGCTGGCCAGGGCGGTGCGCCACGGTGATTCGTTTCTGGGCGCGGGTTCGTCGACCACCGAGGCGTTCGCCGGGGCCGTCACCGTGGTGCGCCGCGAGCTCGCCGAACAGCGGAAAGACCCCGCGCACTTCACGATTGGCAAACGGGTCTACCTGACGGTCGACGACGACGCGGGGCGGGCGCGCGAACGCGTCCTCGAAGGGCTTCACCGCATCTACGGCGATTCCATTCCCGGCGGCGAAAACGTGCCGGTGTCGGGCACGCCCGACGACGTGGCGCGCGGGCTGCGCGAGGTGATCGACGCGGGGGCCGAATACCTGCTGCTCAACCCCGTCGGCGCCGACGTCGGCGAGAACCGCGAACAGATGGAACGCCTTGCCGCGGGGGTCATTCCGCAGCTGAGCTGACTACAGCTCGGTGACCGAGCCGCCCGCCGCGGTGATCTTCTCGCGCGCGCTGCCGCTGAACTTGTGCGCGGACAGGTCGACCTTGACGGTCAGCTTGCCGTCGCCGAGGACCTTGACCAGCGAGTTGCGGCGAACCGCGCCCTTGGCCACCAGCTCGTCTACGCCGACGGAACCGCCCTGCGGGAACAGCCGGTTGATGTCGCCGACGTTGACGATCTCGTACTCGGTGCGGAACCGGTTCCGGAATCCCTTGAGCTTGGGCAGCCGCATGTGAATCGGCATCTGGCCACCCTCGAAGGTCGCCGGCACGTTCTTGCGGGCCTTGGTGCCCTTGGTGCCTCGGCCGGCCGACTTGCCCTTGGAGCCCTCGCCGCGACCGACCCGGGTGCGCGCTTTCTTCGACCCGGGTGCGGGTTTCAGGTCGTGCAGTTTGATGGTCACTTGGCCTCCTCCACCTGCACCAGGTGGCGCACCACCGCGATCAGGCCGCGGGTCTGTGCGTTGTCCTCACGGACCACCGAATGGCGGATCCGACGCAGGCCCAGGGTCCGCAGGCTCTCGCGCTGCTTCCAGCGGGCACCGATGGTGCTGCGCACCTGGGTGATCTTGAGCTGACTCATGGTTGCGCTCCCGAAATCTGAGCCTCACGCGCCGCCGCCGCACTGGCCAGTGCGTCGCTTTCCCGGCGCGCCTTCAACATCCCGGCCGGGGCGACGTCCTCGATCGGCAGTCCGCGGCGAGCGGCCACCTCCTCGGGACGCTGCAGGAGCTTGAGCGCGGCGACGGTTGCGTGCACCACGTTGATCGCGTTGTCGCTGCCCAGCGACTTGGCCAGGATGTCGTGCACCCCAGCGCATTCCAGCACCGCGCGGGCGGCACCGCCGGCGATGACACCGGTACCCGGGCTGGCGGGACGCAGCAGCACGACGCCCGCGGCGGCCTCACCCTGCACCGGGTGCGTGATGGTGCCGCCGATCAGCGGCACCCGGAAGAAGCCCTTGCGTGCCTCCTCCACGCCCTTGGCGATCGCGGCCGGCACCTCCTTGGCCTTGCCGTAGCCGACGCCGACCATGCCGTTGCCGTCACCGACGATGACCAAAGCGGTGAAGCTGAATCGCCGTCCACCCTTGACCACCTTGGAGACGCGGTTGATGGCGACGACCCGCTCCAGGTAGTTGCTCTTCTCGCCGTCGCGATCACGACCGCCCCGGCCGCCGCCGTCGCGCCGGCCGCGGCCGTCGCGGCCGTCACCGCGCGAGTCGCGGCTGTCGCGGCTGTCTGGGCCGCTGTGCCCGCCGGCCGACTGTTCCGCCATTATGCGGTCCTTCCAGTTGTCATCAGAAACTCAATCCGTTCTCGCGTGCGGCATCCGCCAGCGCCGCGATCCGTCCGCCGTAGGTGTAGCCGCCGCGGTCGAAGACCACGGTGTCGATGCCGGCCGCCTTGGCGCGCTCGGCGATCAACTGACCCACCCGCACACTGCGCGCCTTCTTGTCGCCGTCCAGGCCGCGCACGTCGGACTCGATCGACGACGCCGCGGCCAGCGTGGTGCCGTTCTCGTCGTTGACCAGTTGCACGTGAATGTGCCGGGCGGAGCGGTGCACCACCAGCCGCGGACGCTGTGGGGTGCCCGCCAGCTTCTTGCGCAGCCGCGCGTGCCTGCGCAGCCGGGAGACCCGCCTGGTCGCGGATACGTTCTGCCCCACCGGCTTTCCGGCGGTGGCGGCGGTCTTTGCTTGCGCCATGACTACTTACCTGTCTTTCCGACCTTGCGGCGGATCTGCTCGCCCTCGTAGCGCACGCCCTTGCCCTTGTAGGGGTCGGGACGGCGCAGGCGGCGGATGTTGGCCGAGATCTGACCGACCTTCTGCTTGTCGATCCCGGTGACCGTGAACTTCGTCGGTGACTGGACCGCGAACGTGATGCCCTCGGGAGCCTCGATCACCACCGGATGGCTGTAGCCCAGCGCGAACTCGAGGTTGGAGCCCTTGAGCTGCACGCGGTAGCCGACCCCGAAGATCTCCATCTTCACGGTGTAGCCCTCCGTCACGCCGGTGACCAGATTGGACACCAACGTGCGCGACAGCCCGTGCAGCGAGCGGTTGCGCCGCTCGTCGTTGGGCCGGGTGACCAGGATCGCGCCGTCGTCGTTGCGCGCCACCATGATCGGTTCGGCCACCGTCAGATTCAGGGTGCCCTTGGGGCCCTTCACCGAGACGTTCTGGCCCTCGATCGTTACGTCGACTCCGGTGGGGACCGGAACCGGCTGCTTACCAATGCGCGACATGTCTTAACCCCTCACCACACGTACGCGAGGACTTCGCCGCCCACGCCCTGTCTGGCCGCCTGGCGGTCGGTGAGCAGACCCGACGAGGTCGAGATGATCGCCACGCCCAGTCCGCCGAGCACGCGCGGCAGGTTGGTGGATTTCGCGTACACGCGCAAGCCCGGCTTAGACACGCGGCGCAAACCGGCGATGCTGCGCTCCCGGCTCGGCCCGTACTTGAGCTGGACGACCAGCGACTTTCCGACCCGAGCGTCTTCGGTATGGAAGTCGTTGATGTAGCCCTCGCTCTTGAGGATCTGGGCGATGTTGGCCTTGATCTTGGAGTGCGGCAACGTCACCTCGTCGTGATACGCCGAATTGGCGTTACGCAGACGCGTCAGGAAGTCTGCGATCGGGTCCGTCATCGTCATAGTTCAGTCCTATGTCCCGTCACCAGCTGCTCTTCTGCACGCCGGGCAGCTCACCCGCGTGCGCCATCTCTCGCAGGCAGATCCTGCATAGCCCGAACTTGCGGAACACCGCGCGCGGGCGTCCGCACTTGTTGCAGCGGGTGTAGCCGCGCACCGCGAACTTCGGCTTGCGCGCGGCCTTGTTAACCAGTGCCTTCTTAGCCATCTAGTCAGTTCTCCTTGAACGGAAAGCCGAGGGCCCGCAACAGCGCTCGTCCTTCGTCGTCGGTCGTCGCCGAGGTGACGACGTTGATGTCCATGCCGCGGACCCGGTCGATCTTGTCCACGTCGATCTCGTGGAACACCGACTGCTCGGCCAGTCCGAACGTGTAGTTGCCGACGCCGTCGAACTGCTTGGGCGAAAGCCCGCGGAAGTCACGGATACGCGGCAGCGCGATCGAGGTGAGCCGGTCGAGGAACTCCCACATGCGGTCCCCGCGCAGCGTCACCCGCGCGCCGATCGGCATGCCCTCGCGCAACTTGAACTGCGCGATGGACTTTCGCGCCTTGCGGATCTCCGGCTTCTGGCCGGTGATCAGCGCCAGGTCGTTCACCGCACCGTTGATCAGCTTGGCGTCACGTGCCGCCTCGCCGACCCCCATGTTGACGACGACCTTGGTGATGGTCGGGATCTGCATGACGTTGCCGTAGCCGAACTGCTTGTGCAACGCATCCCGAATCTCGTTGCGGTAGCGCTCTTTGAGGCGCGGCTGAACCTTCTCTGCAGTGGTCATGCTAGATGTCCTTGCCGTTGCGCTTGGAAATGCGGACGCGCTTGCCGGTTTCCTCGTCGACCCGGTAGCCGATTCGGGTGGGCTTGCCGTCCGAGTCGACCACCATCACGTTGGACACGTGGATGGGGGCCTCCTGCGTGACGATGCCGCCGGAGCGGGCGCCGCGCTGGTTGGTGGAAACCGCGGTGTGCTTCTTGATCCGGTTGACGCCCTCGACCAGCACGCGGTTGCGTTCCGGGTACGCCTGCAACACCTTGCCCTTGGCACCCTTGTCCTTGCCCGCGATGACGAGGACGGTGTCGCCCTTGTGGACCTTCATCTACAACACCTCCGGGGCCAGCGAGATGATCTTCATGAATCGCTTCTCGCGCAGTTCGCGGCCGACCGGCCCGAAGATGCGCGTCCCGCGCGGGTCGTTGTCGGGCTTGATGATCACCGCGGCGTTCTCGTCGAACTTGATGTAGCTGCCGTCGGGACGCCGGCGCTCCTTGACCGTGCGCACCACGACGGCCTTGACGACGTCCCCGCGCTTGACGTTGCCGCCGGGGATGGCGTCCTTGACCGTGGCGACGATGACGTCACCGATGCCGGCGTAGCGTCGCGACGATCCGCCGAGCACCCGGATGCACAAGATCTCCTTGGCGCCGGTGTTGTCGGCAACCTTCAGCCGCGATTCCTGCTGAATCACTCGATCTCCTGACCTGGTTACGTTTGCACAGCAGGAAATCACCTGACATGCGCGGTCTTTGTCACCGAAGGGCACGCGGGGCCGATTCGCACCGGCCGAGGTCTGCCCAAGGCAACCCCTAGAGTCTAGGGGACGACCAGCTCAGAGCCAAATCTGCGGATGTCGGCGAGGTGATGGACGCCTTCGTGCATCGCCTGGCGGACCAGCCAGCGCGCGGTGCGCCGTTCGCCCGGCAACCGGGAGCCAACCCGATCCCAGTCTTCTGTGCGCCTGACCTCGTCGCGGAAGCCGGCGGTGCCGGCCACCAGCTCGTCGAGCGTGGCCTCGATGTCGCAGTCGTTGTACCGGAAGCGGCGGGCCGCACCCGCCGGACCTCGGGCGCGATTGCGCCGACCGCGTCGGCGGCAAGCGGCGGTAGCGACGCGGGCATGGGGAAATCCTGCACCTAGAACGGCGGGGGCTGGTCGTCGGCCTCGGTCGGGGGCGGCAGGGCGAAGTAGTCTCGGCGCAACGGTTTTCGGGCGAGTCGGGCTTGGCGGTTGTGGCGGCGTTCGCTGGCGATGCGGGCGGCCCGCTCTTGGGCGCGGGTGCGGCGACGCTTGGGCATCTTCGCGGTGCGTTCCCCGCAGCCTGGGGTGTTGGGAATATCGGGGACCGACAAGTCGGCGGTTGGCGCACACAAGGTGGGGAAGAGCAGGGCGCTGCCGGGGGTCGTGATGTAGGTGTGCCCGTCGGGGAGCCGCCAGATCACCGTGCCATCGGCGAGTTGTTGATCGCGCCAGCCGCAGAAGGTTTTGAGTAAATGATGAAGCCGGCACAGACATTTCAGGTTCGACGCGTGGGTGGCGCCGCCTTCGGCGTGGGGGACGGTGTGGTCGAGGTCGCAGCCGATCGCGGGCCGGTCACACCCCGGGGCGCGGCAGGTGAGGTCCCGGCACCGCACAAAGTCGGCCAGCGCGGCGGACGGCACGTAGCCGTTCTCCGGTGGCGCGTCGGCGGGGTGGACCAGCGGCTGCAGTTTGGCCGAGGCCGCCAACTCTTGAAGGAGTTCGGGGGTGATGAGCCCGTCGGCGGCCAGCTCGGAGCCCGGGGTGTTGCCGGTGCCGTCGAGGGTGGCCCGCTCGGCGATCACATGAATCACCACCGGGGCAGCGGCGGGGCGCTTCCCGGCCGCGCAGTCGGTGCGCGCGCAGCGGCACCCGAGCCGGTCGGCCCCGGCGGCCAGCGCCCCAAGGGCATCGGCGCGGCGCTGCTCGCGGCTACGCGGGTCGTGGAGGCACACCGTGGCGGCCAGCGCGTCTAAGCGCTGATCTAATGCGTGGGCATCGGGACCTAGCAGGCTGCCGCTCAACTCGGCCAGCCCGTCGAAGACCTCGCCGATCCAGACGCTCCGATCGGTCTGGCGTTCCTTGCGCCGGCGCACCGCATCGGCATCGGCGCGCGCGACGATCTTGTCCACCTGGGCGGCCAGCCGGCCCCGCGTCATCGACGGCCAGCGACCCACGTTGGCCGCCAGCTGGGCATCCACCGCCGCCAGGATGTCGGGATCGGCGATCAAATCGGTGCGAAACACGATGGTCTGAAACAGGCGGAAGTCCAGGTGGCCGGCCAAAAACACCTCGCCCACCCGCGGCAGGCGCTCGCCCAGCGCCCGCGCATAGCGCAGCCGGCTGGCCGCCAGGCCCTGGCTGATCCGCAACGCCGCGGCGACCTCGGCCGTGACGGCCTCCATGGTGTCGATGGCCCAGTCCTCGCTCTCCGAGCACCGGGACAATCGATACCTGAACAACTCATGGATGGCCATCAGCTGCGCGGCCGCCTCCCGGTTCTCGGCCCGCGAGGCGGCGCAGATCCGATCGACCATCACCGCGGACTCCGCCGTTGTCGACGGATAGCGCCGCTCGATCATCTCGTCGAACCGGGCAATCACCTCGGCGCGAGCCGCTTCATCGAACATGTGTTCGAGTATGCCACTGGCCTACGACAAGAGCCTCAGCGCAAATAGGAATTTGTCACGAGATGACGTCCCACGCCTGGCCTGGATCGCCGTTGCAGTATCGGGTGGAGACCCAAGTCCCAGGGCCCGGTCCGCCGAGGACACTGAGGCATAACCACCCCGGATCAGTCGTGACCGGGCCATTGGGGTCGAGATTCCAATTTTGGTTCCACATACCGATACAGGGCCCGAGGTGCGCGAACGCACTGTCGCCCGCCGGATTTACCAGGCACCCTCCGGGAAAAGCCACGTTCTGCAGCTGCCGGCCATTGAGGTACCAGCGCTGGGAGTCCGAACCGTTGCAAGGGTTGATCACCACCGCGGCGTAGTAGTTCCCGGTCGGGGCGTCCAGACAAAAATCGCCTAGCCGGCTTCTCAACCGGACCGGGCCGTCGGCGGCCGCCGCGCCGGCGAACAGCACCGCGACGCACAGCAGTGCACTGACCACGCCGAGGGCTCGGCCGACACCGCCCATCAACCGCGACTCACGCATCGTCAGCTCGCCTTCCCGGTCTCGTTAACCCCCGCCACCCATACCACCATGGAGGCCCCTCGGGTTCACCGGAAATGACCGCCGTCGCGTCGGCGTGTTGCTCGTCGCGCGAGCCTCAGCTCGAATGTCGATACCAGGCGATGATGTACAGCACCAGCGCAGTGGCCAGCGCGATCAGCACCCAGATCACCACGGCCTGGTCGATCCACGAACCCGCGGGCGGCGTCCCGGGCAGGATGTTGCGCAGCGGCACGACGGCGAACAGCATCGCCGCATACCAGGTGGAAAACGGCGGCAGGAATTGCCTGCGGCCGGTCAGCATCTGAATGGCCACGAACAGCGCCAGCGTCGGCAGCGTGATGAGGACCAGGCAGATGCCGAGGTCGAACACCAGCGGTCCCTTGGCCCTGCGCAGCGTGATGACGACGTTGTCCGGGCGATCGGGGTCTTTCGGGTTGCGCACGACCCGGCTGGCCGCGATGTCCCAGCCGTCCAGCTTTCCGGTCACCTCCACCCGACCGGGTTTCAATACGCGGTTTTCGCCGGACCCGATGAGGACGTCGGACTGGACGGTGTCGGTCCTGTACGAGTCGAACGGCCAGTCGCTGGGGTCACCGTGTGCCTCGATGGTGGTGGCGACCTGCGCCGGCAGCTTCCCCACCGGGTACTGCAGGTCTCCCAGGTCGTTCTGCGGAAAGATGCGCACGGAAGTGTCGGTGTTCAAGACGTTCAGGCGCTTGTTGATCATCGAATCATCCGGCATCACAAGCACCTTCACGTCGAGCCGGTTCGCCACGGTGTGCAGCTGCTCGAAACGCATCAAGACCACCGTGCCGTCGGCGGTGTTCAGCTCCGGGGCGGGAAGCGGGCCCGGTGCGGTGGCCAGCCAGTGATACCCGAGCAGCGACAGGATGTAGACGACGACAACGCCCAGGATGATCGAGATGTCGAGGACGAGGTGCCGTCGTCGCGGCTTACGCGCGGGCGGGCCGGCGGGTGAGGATGGTGCCGCCGGGGCCGCGCCGTGGCCACTCGTGGGCAGCGCTACGACCACGTCCCGTTCAACCGACACGGACGCACACTAGCAACGGCGCCGTTTGCTGGCACCTTGAAGCGAGCGCCGCTACGGGTTCTTAACACAGGGCGCTACCAGCTTTAACACGACGCCGTTAAACGGCGCTGCCGAACGTCAGTCCCCTTGCCGCACCCACGCGAAAATGTACAGGCTCATCGCCGTCACGAGCGCGATCAGCACCCACTGGACGATGGCCTGGTCGATCCAGGAACCGGGCGGGGGGGCGCCGGGGAGGATGTTGCGCAACGGGACGATGGCGAACAGGTTCGCGGCGTACCAGGTTGCGAACGGCGGCAAGAACTTACGCCTGCCCAGCGCCATCGGGATGGCCACCAACAGCGCCAGGGTGGGCAGGCTGATGAGCACCAGGCAGATGCCGAGGTCGAAGATCAGCGGCCCCTTGGCCCGCTTCAGGGTGACGACGACGTTCCCGTTGTCGGAACCGCGTTGGGTCGGCAACGCGGCGGGGTCGTGCACCCGGTGGACGCTGACGTCCCACCCGTCCAGCTCCCCGGTCACCTCGACGCGGGCGGGCACCTTCTTTACGTTGTCGCCGGAGCCGACGAACGCATCGGCCGAGATCGGCTCGGTGCTGTAGGAATCGAAGGGCCAGTTACCTGGATCGCCATGGGCCTCGATGGTCGTGCTGAGTTGGGCGGGGGCTTTTCCTCTCGGGTAATGCAGGTCCCCCAGGTCGCTCGTCGGATACAGGCGCACGCCGACGTCGGTGCCGAGCACGTCGAGGCGGTTGTCGTAGGCCGAAATCGCGGGGTAGACAAGCACATTCACCGTTAGGCGATTCGCGGTGGTCTTGAGCTCCTCGAGGCGCAACTGCACGATGGTCGCGTCGCCGCCCCCCTGGCTCAGGTCCAGTGGGGGAAGCGGGGCCTCCGCCTCCTGCAACTGGTGGACGCCGAACAGCGACAGGGCGTAGGCCGAAACGACGACCACGAGGATGGCGATGCCGATCGCGATGCGCGGCTTCGACCGTTGTTTGCGTGGCGGTGGCGGCGGCGCGGGCGGCGCATCCGAGGGCGGTGGCGGGGCGGGTGTCGTCGGGGCCTCCGCGGTCACCGCCAGCCCACTGATGACATCTGGCTCGTCGACGGCCGACACGTGGCGATGCTAGCGAATCCGCGCCGACCGCGCGCCATGACGAAAGGTCCGTCACTTACCGTCCATCCGGCGGTAACCCGCTGGTTGTTTTTGCCGCCTGAGGTGCGGCGCTGAGGGAGGCTCGGTTTGCTGACCGGTCGGCGCGAAGCAGCCTATCCCGACGGCGCGTCCGCCACGCAGCGAAACCCGATGTGGGTCGTCGCGGTGTCCTGCGACTGGGGCGACCGCGCGGCCGGCCGGTAGCGGTGGCAGTACTCCGGCGCGCACAGATGCGATCCGCCCTTCAATGTCTGGCTGACGCTCGGATCCGGGGGTCCCGACGGTGCGCAGCAGGCTTTCGCCGGCTCATCGAGCCGGTGGTGCGCGGAAAACTCGGTGGCGGTCCACTCCCACACATTGCCGATCATGTCGAGCAGCCCAAATTCGTTGGGCGGGAACGCCCCGACCGGGGAGGTGCCCACCCAGCCGAGCGCTCCGTCGTTGCGGTACGGAAATTTTCCCTGCCACGTGTTGGCCATCAGCCGACCATCGGGGTTCGCTTCCTGGCCCCAGGCGTACGTCCACGAATTTCCGCCGCGGGCCGCGTACTCCCACTCGGCCTCGGTGGGCAGCCGCCGGCCGGCCCACCGCGCGTACGCCGCGGCGTCGGGATACGCCACCTGCACCACCGGATGGTCCGCCCGGTCCGCGAGATCGCTGTGCGGCCCGAACGGATTTCGCCAGCTGGCGCCCGGCACCCAGGCCCACCACTGGCGCCAGTCACGCAGGTCGACCGGCCCCGCCGTCGGGCGGAAGACCATGGCGCCCGGAACCAGGTCTGCAGGATCCGCGCCCGGGTAAAGCGCCGGGTCGATCGGTCGCTCGGCCACGGTGACATAGCCTGTGGCGAAGACGAATTCGGCAAATTGCGCGTTGGTCACCGGGTGCCGCTCCATCGCGAACGGCCCCACCGTCACGGTGTGGATCGGCGCCTCTTCGGGGTAGAAGCTCGTCGAGCCCATGCGGAACGATCCGCCCGGCAGGTCGACCAACTCGGTAAGCACCCCTTCAGGGTAGGACGGGCCTCAGTCCGATTGTCGGTACCAGGTCAACATGTACAGGGCCATCGCGGCGACCAGCGCCATCAGCACCCAGATCACCAAGACCTGGTCGATCCAGGCACCCGGCGGCGGAGACCCCGGCAGGAAATTGCGTATCGGGATCACGGCGAACAGCATGGCGGCGAACCAGGTCACGAAGGGTGGCACGAATTTCCTTCTGCCCAGCGCGATTTGGATGGCCACGGCAAAAGCCAGGGTGGGCAGGGCGAACAGCACCAGGCAGATGCCCAGGTCGAAGATCAGCGGCCCCTTGGCCCGGTGCAACGTGATGATCACGTTGTCGGGGCGGTCAGCCTCCTGGCTTGCCTCACCCACCCGCTGGACGCTGACGTCCCAACCGTCCAGCGCCCCGGTCACTTCCACCCGGGCCGGTATGTACTGGCGGGCGTCGCCCTGCCCGACGAGCACCTCCGCCGACAGGGTGTCGGTGCTGTAGGAGTCGAACGGCCAGTTGTTGGGATCGCCGTGCGCCTCGATCGTGGTGGCGACCTGCGCCGGCGACTTCCCCGCCGGGTATTGCAGGTCGCCCAGGTCGTTCGCGGGGTCCATCCGCACGGCGGTGTCGGTCTTCAGCACATCGAGGCGCTTGTCGAACATGGAGTCCTCGGGAATCACGAGCACCTTCACCGTGAGGCGATTCGCGACGGTTTCCAGCTTCTCCAGCCGCACCAACACGACGGTGTCGTTGGTCGCATTCAAATCCGGCGGCTTGATCGGTGCCGCCGATTTGGCCAGCAAATGGACCCCGAACAGCGACAGGCCGTAGACGACGAGGAACGCCACCAGGATGCCGATCACCAACAGCGAGCGCCGGCGGCCTCGAGCGGGGGGCGCCTTGGGCGGTGCGGCGGCCGGTTGCTCCGGTGGTGTTGGAGGCGGCGGAGCCGGTGGGGCTTGATGGGTCATCGGTCGACACCTCCGTTGGATTGCGGCAACTCGGCGGGCCATGCGCGGATTGATCGTAGCGAACCGGTCGTGTCAGCGCGACGGGTCGAAATTTACTTCATCAATCAGGTAATTTGCGTCAACCCGCCGAACCGTTGTTCGCCACCCAGCGAAACCCGGCGGCCCCCCAATTGATTACCCGTTCATCCGTTGTTGGTTTGCCTGTTAATTCGGTGGCTGTAGAAGTCTGAGGTGTATCCCCGCCTGGAGGCAATCACCGTGAAGCACAAGCGCTCAGCCAGCGCCATCAGCTTGCTGGCGGCGGCCGCGATGGTGAGCTCGGCGTGTACCAACTCCCACGCGACCCTGGCGTATGCCGCGGGCGCCAAGGTCGACTGCGGCGGCAAACAGACCCTGATCGCCAGCGGCTCCACCGCGCAGGCGAATGCGATGACGAAGTTCGTCGAGGCGTACCACCGGGCCTGCCCGGGACAGAACCTCAACTACACCGCCAACGGGTCGGGCGCCGGAATCAGCGAATTCCTTTCGGGCAAGACCGATTTCGGCGGATCCGACACACCGCTTGCCGACGATCAATACGCCGCCGCCAAACAGCGGTGCGGCGGAGCCGACGCCTGGAACCTGCCGGTGGTGTTCGGCCCGCTGGCCATCACCTACAACCTCGGCGCCGTCGACTCCCTGGTGCTCGACGCGCCCACCCTGGCCAAGATCTTCAACGGCACCATCACGCGCTGGGACGACCCGGCGCTTA
Organism: Mycobacterium sp. NGS54; assembly: GCF_059812465.1. NCBI lineage: Bacteria > Bacillati > Actinomycetota > Actinomycetes > Mycobacteriales > Mycobacteriaceae > Mycobacterium > Mycobacterium sp. NGS54. The sequence continues at coordinate 864,221 of NZ_JCALCS010000001.1, forward strand.
CCGCGTTCAACGCATCAATGCCGGCGGAGGACATCAAAGTCATCTACCGCAACGACGCGTCCGGCACGACCGACAACTTCCAGGACTACCTGCAGTCCGCGTCCGGCGGGGCGTGGAAACAGGGCACCGGCAAGACGTTCAACGGTGGGGTCGGCATCGGCGCCGCCGGCAACAAGGGCACCTCGGAGCTCGTGAAAACCACCGAGGGCGCGATCGGCTACAACGAGTTGTCGTTTGCGCTGCAGCAGGGTCTTTTCGCCGCCGAGATCAAAACCCCGGCGAGCCGCCGGTCCCTGCGTCCGGTGCGGATCGGCACCGACACGGTCGGCAAGACGATCATGGGCGCCAAAATCACGGGCGCCGGCAACAACCTCGTGCTCGACATTTCGTCGTTCTACAACCCCGCCCAACCCGACGTCTACCCGATCGTCCTGGCCACCTACGAGATCGTCTGCTCGAGGTACCCCAACGCCGACGACGCCAGGGCGGTCAAGGCGTTCCTGCAGGCGGCGATCGGGCCGGGCCAGGTGGAGCTGGCCCGCAACGGCTACATCCCGCTGCCGCCCGACTTCCAGTCGCGGGTCTCCGGCGCCGTCGACGCCATCAGCTCGGCGGGCGCGGCGGTCGCGGAGTAGGCGGTCAGCCCTTCTTCGGCGATCTTCGATCGCGTTGCTGCCACCAGCCGGAGAGGAACAGGGCCATCGCGGTGACCAGTCCGATCAGGACCCAGAGCACGACGGCCTGGTCGATCCACGAACCGTACGGCGGGCTGCCCGGCAGGATATTGCGCAGCGGGACGATGGCGAACAGCATCGCGCCGTACCACGTCACCATCGGCGGCAGGAACGAGGTTCTGCCCAACGCCACCGGGATGGCCACCCACAACGCCAGCACGGGCAGGGCGATGAGGACGAGGCAGATTCCGATGTCGAAGATCAGCGGGCCCTTGGCGCGCTTCAGGGTGATGATCACGTCGTCCTGGACGTCCGGGTTGGAGTCCGAGGGGTCATGGACGCGGGTGACGGTGGCGTCCCAGCCGTCGAGCTTTCCGGTCGCCTCGAGGCGCGCGGGTGACTTATCGCGGTTCTGCCCGGAGCCGGTGAACACGTCGGCCGCGATGACCTCCGTCCTGTAGGTGTCGAAGGGCCAGTTGCCGGGATCGCCGTGGGCCTCGATGGTGGTGCTGACCTGCGCAGGCGCCTTCCCGACCGGGTACTGCAAGTCGCCGAGGTCGTTCTCCGGGTACAGGCGCACGGCCGCGTCGGTGGTGAGCACCCCGAAGTTCTTGTCGTACAGCGAATCCTTCGGATAGACAAGGACGTTCACCGTCAAGCGGTTGGCGACGGTATCCAGTTTCTCGAGACGGACCTGCACGACGCTGTCGTCGGCCTCGACCTTGCTCAGGTCCACCGAGGGCAGCGGGGGCGCCGATTTCGCCAGCAGGTGCACGGCGATCAGCGACAGGACGTAGATGACGATCAGGGCGACGATGATCCCGAACGCGATCGCAAGGCGCGGTCCTCGCGCCTCGGGTGGCGCCGGCGGCGGCGGTGCTTCGGTGGTCATTGGGGCATCACTGGGCCAGATGCTACCGGCCGCCGGTCCTGAAACCGCTCTTTTTCAGGGGATGACGACGGCAAATTGCTGCATCACCGTGGATTTCACCGCGTCGAAACCGGGCGCGCCCGCCGGCCCGTCCAGCTGGACGGCCACCAGGTAGGCCTTGGTGTTGGTCCAGATGTGGGTGATGCGGTCGGCGAAGTCGACCCCGCCCGGAACGGTGCCGGACAGCACCTGGCTGCTGTAACCGCAGAACTGCGCGGCCGTCACGGTGAGGGTGCCGCCGGGTTTCTTGGTGCGCAGGTCGGCGGTGTAGCGCAGGAACGCCCCGCCGGGATCGAGGTCCGTCGGCGCGATCGTCACCCGCAAAGACATGCCGTCGGGACCGGTCGACGTCAGCGCCACGTCCCCGGCGCCGCGGGTCGAGTCCCAGCCGTCGGGCAGGGGCAGGAGGATCACCGGCGCCACCGGATCCGGCACCCAGGCCCTGGCCAGGGTCCCGCTGGCGGACGGCGACGGAAAGCACGCCACGGCGTTGGGCGGGATGTGGTCGGGCACCGTGACTTGGACGCCGGGCACCGGCTCGGCCGGGTCGGACAGCCTGGGCGCACTGGGTCGGATGGCGGTGCCGCCCGTGGTCTTCTCGCAACCGACGACGACGCCCGTTGCCAGACAGAGCAGGCCGACCGCCAGCTCAGTCGCGCGAAAACGCAAGCGCGAGTTCCCGTTCCACATCCTCGTACGGCCTGCCCGAGAAGTCGACGGTGACCTCGGCGATGGTGCCGCCAGTGAACGTGAACGGCGCTTTGTAGCGGCTGGAGACCCTCGAGCCGCCGTTGCGCCCGACGGTGATGCCGGCCCCCGCCAGCCCGAAGGTCCCGGGGTGGGTTGTCACGTCCGGCAGCGTGCCCACAACGTCGTCGTCGACGAACAGTGTCAGGTCACCGAGCGGGGTGTGGCTGTTCTCAACCGTTCCGGTCCGCTCGTAGCGGACCCCAAACAGGTGCCGGCCCAGCGGCACCGGGCCGGCGGAGGAAACCAGCTGTTGACGCTCGCCGAGGAAGTTGTAGACGTAGTGCAACCGCCCGTCCTGGACGAACAGCACGTGCCCGCCGTGGGCGCCACCCTGCTTGAACAGCACGCCCTCGGCGCCGGTGGTGTCAACGGTCACGTCGGCCAGCAGGGCGAACGAGCGCCCCCGGATCTCGGCGGCGGCCCCGATGCCGACGTCGGCGCAGTCGGGATAGTAGGTGTAGCTGGACCGTTCGCCGACCAGGTAGGGCCGCGAGCGCATCATCGTCTCGATGATGTTCAGGTCCGACAAGGGCAGCCCGTTGTACTTGGCGGCCTCGGAATACCACAGCGCCTTGAGCTCTTCGAGCTTCTCGGGTTGCTCGGCGGCGAGGTCGTGGCATTGGCTGCGGTCCGCCTCGATGTGGAACAGTTCCCAGCGATCGGCGTCGAAGTGCGACCAGCCCGCCGGGGTGGCGGCATGGACGGTGTTGGCGAACCAGCCATCGTGCCAGATCCCGCGGGTGCCGAGCATGGTGTAGAACTGGGTCCGTTTGCCGGTGTCGGCCTTCGGATCGGCAAGGGCCGCTTTGAAACTCACGCCGTCCAGGGGTTTCTGGCGGATGCCCTTGACCGTGTCCGGCGGCGTCATCCCGAGCAGGTCGTAGATGGTCGGGGTGATGTCGCAGACATTGACGTAGGTGTCGCGGACCTCGCCGTGCGCGGCAATGCCGTTGGGCCACGAGACGATCGCCGTGTCGGCGATGCCGCCCTCGTGCGAGGCGTAGCGCTTGTACAGCTTGTATGGCGTGTTGAACGCCATCGCCCACCCGATCGGGTAGTGGTTGTACGTCTCGGGCCCGCCCAGGTGGTCGAAGAGCTTCATGCTCTCCTCGACGGTGTCGATGTAGCCGTTGAAGAACTTGCCCTCGTTGACCGACCCGTTGGGTCCCCCCTCACCGCTGGCGCCGTTGTCGGAGATCACCACGATGATGGTGTTGTCCAGCTGCCCGGACTCCTCGAGATAGTCGAGGATGCGGCCGATCTGGGCGTCGGTGTAGCTCAGGAAACCGGCGAACACCTCGGCCATCCGGCTGAACAGCTTCTTTTCTTCGTCTCCCAGCGAGTCCCACGGCCGCACGGTGTCCTGGATGGGCCAGGGTTCGCCGCTGGGTCCCTTCACGTCGGCGTACGGGTTCACCGGGGACAGTTCGGTGTCGCGTGGCACGATTCCGATCGCCTTCTGGTTTTCCAGGACGATCTCGCGGTAGCGCTCGTAGCCCATGTCGAACTTGCCGGCATAGCGGTCCGCCCATTCCTTGAAGACGTGGTGCGGGGCGTGGCCCGCGCCGGGGCACACATAGCTGAACCACGGCTTGTCCGGCGCGATCACCTTGGCATCGCGGATGAACTCGATGGTCCTGTCCGCGATGTCCTTGGAGAGGTGGTAGCCGTCTTCCGGGGTGCCCGGCGGGTTGACCGGGTGGTTGTCGTACACCAGGTCGGGGTACCACTGGTCGGTCTCGCCGCCCATGAACCCGTAGAACCGCTCGAATCCGCGCGAGGTGGGCCAATGTCGTTTCGTCGCCGCCAGATTCGACTCTTCCAACGGCGTCAGGTGCCACTTGCCGACGCAGTAGGTGTTGTAGCCGTGTTCGGCGAGCACCTCGGAGATCAGCCCGGTGTCGGCGGGGATCCGTCCGTTGCAGTTGGGGAAGCCGTCGGTGAACTCCTCGATGGTGGCCATGCCGACCGTGGTCGCGTTGCGCCCGGTCAGCAGGGACGCTCGCGTCGGCGAGCACAACGCGGTGGTGTGAAACTGTGACAACCGCACGCCGCGGTCGGCGATGCGCGTCATGGCGGGCATCTCGACCAGGCCGCCGAAGCAGTCCCACGTCGCGATCCCGGTGTCGTCCCAGACGAGATAAAGGATGTTCGGCGAGTTCTCCGGCGCCGTCGGCGCCGCGTAGGGGCCCCAGTCCGGCTCGGAATCGCGGATATCGAGCTCGATCTTGCCGTTGAATTCCGTTGTCATGCCAGCCTCGCCCCGGGGTGGATAGCGCTCGATTCAGGTCGCCCGGAGATTACACCCGCGATGTGTGCGTTGGCTGAGAAATCGGCGACGGCGCTACCGGTTTGCGACGCAGCCACCATCGCACGGTCAAGAACGGAACCGTCCACCCCAGCCACGCGCCGAGACCGGCGACGAACCACAGGTAATGCTCCGCATTGCCGCTAAAGACGCTGTCGCGCAACGGCTGCAGCGAGACGAAGAGGATCGGCGTCCAGATCCGGTTGGTGATGATCGACAGCGCAAGCGTCGCGCTGGTGATCATGTGGTGACGGTGTTCGGCGAACCGGCGCTGCCGCGCCGTGAGGTAGCCGTTGATCGTGAACCACAGCCACAGTGACGCCAGGAAGATGTTGCTGACCGCCAAGAGCGGGCCGAACGGCGTCGCCGCCCCGATGGCCATCGCGCATACGGCGGCCGCGGTGGCGGCCCCGAAATAGATCCGTCCCACGCGTCGGTGCAGCGCGGGTCGTCGGGTCCGCAGCCCGGGCCAGAGCTGCAGCACGGCGGCGACCATCGCGACGCTCGCGAACATCACGTGGCCCACCAGCAGCGGGTAGTGCAGCGCGAACGTGGGCGGCACCCGCGTCCGCCCGGTGAAGTACGGCGGCAGGGAGTAGGCGAGGAATGCGACGACCACCAAGGCCAGAGCGGGAGCCAATTTTGCGTATGTCATACGCATAGCGTATGTCATACGCGTTGGTCGGTCTACTCGATTAGGCTTGAGGTGATGTCCGACGAGGATCTGCCCCGCGCCCTGGAGGTGCTCTGGCGCGAGCCCGCCCGCGGCCGTCGGACGCGGGGTCTGAATCGGGAGCGCATCGTCGCCGCGGCCGTGGACCTGGCTGACGCCGACGGGCTGGGCGCCCTGTCGATGGCCCGGCTGGCCGAGCGGCTGGGCTGCGGCACCATGTCGCTGTACCGCCATGTGGCCAACAAGGACGAATTGGTCACGTTCATGCTGTCGACGGCACCGGGGCCGCCCCCCGCGCCGTCGGACCCAGCGGATTGGCGTGGTGCTCTTGCCGATTGGGCCACGGGGCTATGGGACGTGTATCACCGGCATCCGTGGGTGTTGCAGGCGGCGTCGGCCGGGCCTCCCGCCGATCCGGGCCAGTTGGCGTGGCTGGACGCCGGGCTCGCGACGCTGGGTGATACGGCGTTGGCCGAGCGCGACAAGCTGGCCGCGGTCATGGCGGTGCTGCATTTCGTTCGCGGCGCCGCGGCGCTGGCGATCGAGGCCGCGCCGGTCGACGGTCCCCACTACCCCGCCCTGCTGCGTCGGGTGATCGATGCAGACCGATTCCCGGCGTTGTCGGCGGCGCTCAACGCGGGGGCTTTCGATGGCGCGGACGCCGACCACCGCGCCGAGTTCCGCTCCGGGTTGGGACAGCTGCTCGACGGCATCGCGGTGAGGACCGCGGGTTAGGGCCGGTTGGGTCCGGGCTACTTGGCCTTCTCGAGGATCTCGACGAGCCGCCAGCGCTTCGTGGCCGACGTCGGGCGCGTCTCCATCAACGAGACGCGGTCGCCGATGCCGGCGGTGCTGTTCTCGTCGTGCGCCTTGACCTTCTTGGTGGTCCGAATGATCTTGCCGTACAACGGGTGCCGCATGCGGTCTTCCAGCTCGACCACGATGGTCTTCTGCATCTTGTCGCTCACGACATAGCCGATGCGCACCTTGCGCCGCCCGCGGGTCTTCGGGTTGGCCGGAGTGTGCTTGGGGCCCTTGTCTTTCGACGCGGCGTCGGTGCTCTTGGGAGCGGTCTTCTTGGGCGCGGTCTTTTCGGGCGCCTTCTTAGCTTCTGCCATCACGAATCCTTAGTTCCGTCGGTTCCGTCGGGTCCGCTAGCGAGGCCCAGTTCTCGTTCGCGCAGCACGGTGTAAACGCGCGCGATTTCGTGACGCACCGTGCGGAGCCGGCGGTTGTTGGTGAGCTGCCCGGTCGCCATCTGGAAGCGCAGGTTGAACAGCTCCTCCTTGGATTCGCGCAGGCGGTCGGCGAGCTCGTCGTCGGTGAGCTCGCGCAGTTCGCCCGGCGAAATGCCCAGTGCCATCAGAACTGATCCTCTCGGGTCACGATGCGTGCCTTGATCGGCAGCTTGTGGATTGCGCGGGTGAGCGCCGCCCGGGCGGTCTGCTCGTTGGGGTAGCTGAGCTCGAACAGCACCCGGCCCGGCTTGACGTTGACCACCCACCACTCGGGGGAGCCCTTACCCGAACCCATCCGGGTTTCGGCGGGCTTCTTGGTCAGCGGGCGGTCGGGGAAGACGTTGATCCACACCTTGCCGCCACGCTTGATGTGCCGGTTGATCGCGATACGAGCCGCCTCGATCTGCCGGTTGGTCACGTAGGCGTGCTCGAGCGCCTGGATGCCGTAGTCACCGAAGTTCACCTGCGTCCCGCCGCTGGCGATGCCGCGCTGGCGCGGGTGGTGCTGCTTGCGGTGCTTGACCTTGCGGGGAATCAACATGGTTCAGCTCTCCGTACTCTGCGGTTCGGGGGCCGGCGCGGCCTCGGCCGGAGGCGCTGCTTGGTCCTCCGCACCCGCGGCGCGGCCGGCCTCGGTGCTGGTCGCCGTGGTGCCCGACGCCCCGCTGCGCCGCGGACGCGTGCCCGACGGCCGCTCGCGGCGCGGACGGTCGGCACCCGCCGGGGCGGCGGCGGTCAATTCGCGCTTGCCGCCGACGATGTCGCCCTTGTAGATCCACACCTTCACGCCGATGCGGCCGAAGGTGGTCTTGGCCTCGTACAGGCCATAGTCGATGTCGGCGCGCAGCGTGTGCAGCGGCACCCGGCCCTCGCGGTAGAACTCCGAGCGGCTCATCTCCGCGCCGCCGAGGCGGCCGGAGCACTGCACCCGGATGCCCTTGACGTTGGGCTGCCGCATCGCCGACTGAATGGCCTTGCGCATGGCGCGGCGGAACGCCACGCGGTTGCTCAACTGCTCGGCGACGCCCTGCGCCACCAATTGTGCTTGCGATTCGGGGTTTTTGACCTCGAGGATGTTGAGCTGGACCTGCTTGCCGGTCAGCTTCTCCAGGTCGGCCCGGATCCGGTCGGCCTCGGTGCCGCGGCGGCCGATGACGATCCCGGGACGCGCGGTGTGGATATCAACGCGAACCCTGTCCCGGGTCCTTTCGATCTCCACGTCGGCGATGCCGGCGCGCTCCAGGCCGGTGGACAGCAGCCGCCGGATCGCGACGTCTTCCTTGACGTAGTCGGCGTACTGCTTGTCGGCGTACCAACGGGACTTCCAGTCCGTGGTGATGCCGAGCCGGAAGCCGTGCGGATTGATCTTCTGGCCCACTAGTCTGAGCCTCCCTTCGCTTCAGAAGCCTCAGAAGCCTTGGCCGGGGCCTTTTTTGCCGGGGCCTTCTTGGCGGCCGGCGCCTTCTTGGCCGGTGCCTTCTTGGCCGGCGCCTTCGCCGCCGCCTTGCTGGCCTCGGCGCGACGCGCCCGCGTGGACTTCGCCGACCGCTCGCCGGAGGCGGGCCGGCTTTCCACCACGACCGTGATGTGGCTGGTGCGCCGGCGAATCCGGAACGCGCGGCCCTGGGCGCGCGGACGGATGCGCTTGGCCGTCGGTCCCTCGTCGGCGTACACGGTCGCGACCACCAGCGTCGCCGGGTCCAGGCCGTTGTTGTTCTGCGCGTTGGCCGCGGCGCTGGCGATCACCTTGGCCACCGGCTCGCTGGCGGCCTGCGGCGCCCAGCGCAGGATGTCGAGCGCGTCTTCCACCGACTTGCCGCGCACCAGGTCGATCACCCGGCGCGCCTTGGTCGGCGACACCCGCACGAACCGCGCCTTGGCGACCGCGGACGGAAACTCAGTTGTGGTCATCGCCGCTTGGCCTTCCGATCATCCTTGATGTGCCCCTTGAAGGTCCGCGTCGGGGCGAACTCGCCTAGCTTGTGGCCCACCATCGCCTCGGTGACGAATACCGGGACGTGCTTGCGCCCGTCGTGCACGGCGAAGGTGTGGCCGATGAAGTCCGGAATGATCGTCGACCGGCGAGACCAGGTCTTGATGACCTGCTTGCTGTTCTTCTCGTTCTGCACGTCCACCTTCTTGAGCAGGTGGTCGTCGACGAACGGTCCCTTTTTCAGGCTGCGTGGCATAGGTTGCTACTCCTACCGCGAGTGCTTCTTGCCGGTGCGCCGGCGTCGGACGATGAGCTTGTTGCTCTGCTTGTTCGGGTGGCGGGTGCGGCCCTCCGGCTTGCCCCACGGGCTGACCGGGTGGCGACCACCGGAGGTCTTACCCTCACCACCGCCGTGCGGGTGGTCGACCGGGTTCATCACGACACCACGGACGGACGGGCGCTTGCCCTTCCACCGCATGCGACCGGCCTTGCCCCAGTTGATGTTTGCCTGCTCGGCGTTGCCCACCTCGCCGACCGTGGCGCGGCAGCGCACGTCGACGCGGCGGATCTCGCCGCTGGGCATCCGCAGCGACGCGTAGCTGCCCTCCTTGCCGAGCAGCTGGATGCTCGACCCGGCCGAGCGTGCGAGCTTGGCGCCGCCACCCGGGCGCAGCTCCACGGCGTGCACCAAGGTACCGGCCGGAATGTTGCGCAGCGGCAGGTTGTTGCCCGGCTTGATGTCGGCGTTGGGGCCCGACTCCACCACATCGCCCTGCGAGAGCCCAAGCGGGGCAATGATGTAGCGCTTCTCGCCGTCCAGGAAATGCAGCAGCGCGATGTTGGCGGTGCGGTTCGGGTCGTACTCGATGTGCGCGACCTTCGCGTTGACGCCGTCCTTGTCGTTACGACGGAAGTCGATCACCCGGTAGGCGCGCTTGTGGCCGCCACCCTTGTGCCGGGTGGTGATCCGGCCGTGGGCGTTGCGTCCACCGTGCCCGTGCAGCGGGCGAACCAGGGACTTCTCCGGCTCCGAACGGGTGATCTCGGCGAAGTCGGACACGCTGGCGCCGCGGCGACCCGGAGTCGTCGGCTTGTACTTACGAATTGCCATGTCTAATCAGGTCTTTCTCTCGCGCTCGGCTAGCTCGGTGCGCCGAAGAGGTCGATCGGCTTGCTGCCCGGGGCCAGGGTGACGATGGCGCGCTTGGTGCCCTTGCGCTTGCCGTATCCGGTCCGGGTGCGCTTGCGCTTGCCCTGCCGGTTCGCGGTGTTCACTGACGCGACCTTGACGGAGAAGATCTTCTCGATGGCGATCTTGATCTGCGTCTTGTTCGAGTCGGGGTGCACCACGAACGTGTACACGTTGTCGTCCAACAGTGAGTAGGACTTCTCGGAGATGACCGGCGCCAGGATGATGTCGCGGGGGTCAGCGATGGTCGCCATCAGGCCGAAACCTCCTCGGCGGAACTGGTGTTGGCGGAGATGTAGGCGTTGAGGGCCTCGACGCTGAACACCACGTCATCGGAGCGCAGCACGTCGTAGGTGTTCAGCTGGTCGGGCGCCAGGACGTGCACGCCGGGCAGGTTGCGCACGCTCTTCGCACCGGTTTCATCGGCGCGGCCGATGACCAGCAGCACCTGCTTGCGATCGGTCAGCGTGGCCAGAAATGCCTTGGCGCTCTTGGTCGACGGGGTCTGGCCCGCGACCAACTCGGTGACCGCGTGGATGCGCCCGTTGCGCGCCCGGTCCGAGAGGGCGCCGCGCAGCGCCGCGGCGATCATCTTCTTGGGCGTGCGCTGGCTGTAGTCCCGTGGTTTCGGGCCGTGCACGGTGCCACCACCGGTGAACTGCGGCGCCCGGGTCGAACCCTGGCGGGCGCGTCCCGTGCCCTTCTGCCGGTAGGGCTTGCGACCGCCGCCGCTGACGTCGCCGCGCGTCTTGGTCGAGTGCGTGCCCTGCCGGGCGGCCGCCCGTTGCGCGGTGACCACCTGGTGCATCAACGCGATATTGGCCGGGGCGTCGAACAATTCGGCGGGCAGCTCGACGGAGCCGTCGACCTTGCCGTCCGGCGTCTTGACTTCGATCTTGAGAGCCATCAGTTCTCACCTCGTTTGATCGCGCTGCGAACCATCACGAGTCCGCCGGTGCGGCCGGGGACCGCACCCTTGATCAACAGCACGCCGTTCTCGGTATCGACCTTGTGCACCAACAGGTTCTGCACGGTCACCCGGTCGTTGCCCATCCGGCCGGCCATCCGGGTGCCCTTGAAGACCCGCGCCGGGGTGGCGCAGCCTCCGATGGAACCCGGCCGGCGGTGCACCGCCTGGGCACCGTGGCTGGCGCCCTGGCCGCGGAAGCCATGCCGCTTCATGGTGCCGGCGAAGCCCTTCCCCTTGGAGGTGCCGGTCACGTCGACATACGCGCCGTCGGCGAAGATCTCCGCCGTCAGCTCCTGGCCGACCTCGTATTCGGCGGCGGCGTCGGGGTTGTCCAGCCGCAGCTCGGCCAGGAAGCGGCGCGGGTTGACGCCCGCCGCCGTGTACTGACCGGTCACCGGCTTGTTCACCTTGCGCGGGCTGATCTCGCCGTACGCCAACTGAACGGCGCTGTAGCCGTCGCGCTCCGGCGTGCGGATGCGGGTCACCACGTTGGGGCCGGCCTTGACCACCGTCACCGGCACAACCCGGTTGTTCTCGTCGAACACCTGCGTCATGCCCAGCTTGGTACCCAGAATGCCTTTTCTTGCCATGAGTTCTGGATCTCCTACTGGATGTTGACGTCGACACTGGCCGGAAGGTCGATGCGCATCAGCGCGTCGACGGTCTTCGGCGTCGGATCGAGGATGTCAATCAACCGCTTGTGCGTACGCATCTCGAAGTGCTCCCGCGAGTCCTTGTACTTGTGCGGGGAGCGGATGACGCAGTACACGTTCTTCTCGGTCGGCAGCGGCACCGGACCTACGACGCTGGCACCCGTGCGGACGACGGTCTCGACGATCTTGCGCGCCGATGCGTCGATGGCCTCATGGTCGTAGGCCTTAAGCCTGATGCGGATCTTCTGTCCCGCCACGCTTTCTCCTACCCTCACTCCTGTTAAAGCCCGTATTCGGGCCTGGTGCCCCGGCGCGCCAATCGGCGGCCCAATCTCGGGCCGGTCGAGCGTCGCGCCGGTATTGCGCCGCTGTTTACCTGTCGTGGTCCACCGGCCCCCGCGGTCGGGCGTGTCACCCTCACGCAGCCTCGTTCGCGGCCAAAATTAAGTCGCGCTCCGAGGATGAGACCGGACGCGCCCGGTTGGGCGCTGGTCGTATGCCCGGCCAGGCAGAACCCGGCGCAAGGCAACCCGAACAGTATGCCTCAGATCATGGGTTTGGCCAAATCCCGGGCAAACGTCGCCGGGACTCAGGCGCCGGCCGATTCCGTGGCCGCCGCGTCGGCCCTCTGCTGGGCCCGCTGCACGTGCAGGAAACCGTCGACGGAGGCCCGGGCGCACTCCCGATAGTCGAAGTCGGGCAGGGTCGACAGCCGCCCCAGTACCAGCGGGCCGATCAACATCGCGATGGCGCGCGACCGGTCGACCTCGCCCAGTTCGGCGGCGGCCTCGGGGCTGTCGAAAACCGCGTCGAACGGCGCGGCGTACTGCTGGGCGATGCGCTCTCGCAGGGTGCTGATCGCGCCGCCATCGCCCATGCCGAGGTGCTGAGGTTCGGGCAACACATCCAGGTCGCGGCCCAGGGACAGCCACGACATGGCCGTCAGGAGGGCCGGCGCCTGCGCCACGGTCTCGGCCTGGGCCAGCACCAGCCCGATAAGGCGATCGCGCAGTGAACCGTCGGCGGGCGGCATCGGCGGCGGCGGTATCAGGCTGTTGAATGCCGCTGCCAGCAAATCATTTCCGCTCGGGAAATGGCGATACAGGGTCGCCCTCGCTACATTGGCGCTACGAGTGACCGCATCGACGGTCACCGCGCTGGGACCCCCCGATCGCAGCAGCGCGGCGGCGGCCTCGAGCAAACGGGCCCTGGACCGCGCTGGACGGGGATCGGTACTTGCGCCGGTAATTGTGAGCTACCTCCCGGTTTGGAACCGAGACTATCGGTCTACCTACAAGACCAATAGTCTCGAAAGTATGTCTACGCCCCCGTTAGGAGGCGCATTTATATGGTCGAAGCGCTGGTACGGCCTGATCAGCGTACTGATGTAGCGCGCCTCGGGGGTAGTCCCCGGGCCCGAACTTGGACCCTGACCGTCGCCTGCATGGGCGTCGGGCTGGTGGTCGCGTCGATGACGGCGCTGAACACCGCGCTGGGGGATCTCGCCGTCACCACCTCGGCGACCCAGTCGCAGCTGACCTGGATCGTCGACGGTTACACGGTGGCGCTGGCCTGCTTGCTGCTGCCCGCCGGGGCGATCGGCGACCGCTACGGCAGGCGGGGCGCGTTGCTCATCGGTTTGGTCATCTTCGCCTTCGGGTCGGCCGCGCCGGCGCTGTTGCACAGCCCGCTGCAGATCATCGCGGGCCGGGCGGTCGCCGGCGTCGGCGCGGCCTTCGTGATGCCCGCGACGCTGTCGCTGCTGACGGTGGCCTATCCGAAGGAGGACCGGATCAAGGCCGTCGGGATCTGGGCCGGCACCGCCGGTTCCGGCGGGGTGCTGGGCATGCTCGGATCCGGCCTGCTGCTTCGCTTTTGGGACTGGCATGCGATCTTCTGGTCGTTGGGCGTCGCCGGGCTGGCGATCTTCGCGCTGGCGTGCACCGTCGCGTCGTCGCGCGAGCACGACGCGCCACGGATCGATTCGCTGGGCGCGGTCCTGATCGGCGCGGCCGTCGCGATCGCGGTTGCCGCGATCCTGGAAGCGCCCGACCGCGGCTGGAGCGATCCCCTGATCTGGGGCGGGCTCGTCGCCGGGGCGGCCATCGCGGCGGTGTTCTGCGTCGTCGAACTACGGACGCGCCACCCGCTTCTGGATGTCCGACTCTTCGGCGATCCCAGTTTCGCCGCCGGGGTGGCGACGATCGTCATCCTGTTCGGCGGCACGTTCGGTTTCTTCTACCTGGGCATGCAGTACGTGCAGCAGATCATGGGCTACTCCCCGCTGATGACGGCGGTGGCGTTCGGCCCCTTCATGGTCCCGCTCGGCATTTTCTCGGCGCTGTCGTTTTGGTATGTGCCGAAGTTCGGCCTGCGGCTGGTGCTGTTCGTGGGCACGTTGACGATGGCGATCGGCTTCCTGTGCATGTGCACGCTCGACCTCCATTCGAGTTTCCTCGAGTTGGCGTGGCCCACGCTGATCCTGAGCACCGGCATCGGATTCTGCACCGCACCAACGACTTCGGCGATCATGGGTGCGGTCCCCGACGAAAAGCAGGGCGTCGCGTCCGCGGTCAACGACACGTCGCGAGAGATGGGCGGGGCCCTGGGGATCGCCGTGGCCGGCTCGATACTGGCCGGGCGCTACTCGCACGAGCTCGCACCCAGGTTGGCGGGGTTCCCCGACCCGGTGCGCGGCCCCGCGACCGATTCGCTGGCCAAGGCCGTCGAGGTGGCCGGGAAGTTGGGGCCGCAGGGTGGCCAGCTGGCCGAGGCCAGCAAAGCCGCGTTCATGACGGCGATGCACGCCTCGACGACGGTCCTGGCCGTGATCGTCGCCGTCGCCGCGATCCTGATCGGGCTGTGGGCTCCGGGCCGCGACGGGCGGCAGATGAGTCTGGTGCGCCGGCTCGTGGGTTACCGGCGAATGCATGCTGAAGATCCGCTGAAAACGCCTCGGGCGACCCCGGATGGGCGATACTCTGCGCGAAGCGGTGTCCGTGATGGGGAGGCGGACGACGTCGAGACAGCCGGGGGAGCCGAATGTCGTATGTGATCGCAGCGCCCGAATATGTGGCTAACGCCGCATTGGACTTGGCGAACATCGGATCCGCGATCAGCGACGCAAACTCCGCCGCTTTGGGCCCGGTATCCAGCGTGGCACCCGCGGGCGCCGACGAGGTGTCCGCCGGCATCGCGAGCCTGTTCGACGCGCACGCCCAGGTCTATCAGGCGCTAAGCGCCGCCGCGCAGGCCTTCCACAGCCAGTTCGTCCAGCTGATGAGCGCCGGCGCCGAGCAATACGCCCTCACCGAGGCGGCGAACGCCTCTCCCCTGCAAACCGTCCAGAACATGGTGGCGGGCAATGTCCCCGGGCAGGCGCTCTCGACCGCGCAACCGCTGGCCGGCACCGCGGCCTCGGCGGGCTCCGCGGCGGCGGGAGTGCCCGCGGCGGCGGGACCCGCCGGTGGCGCGGCGCCGGCCGCACCGGCGACGCCCCTGGCGGCGGCGGTCACTCCGGCTCCGGCGGCACCGGTCGCGCTGGCGCCGACCGGCACGCCGCTCGCGGCGGCGCCGGCGGTGGCGCCGGCGGTCGCGCCGCTTGCACCGGCAAGCACGCCGGCCGCCGCGGTGCCGGCTGAAGTCGCCACACCCGCACCCGTTGGCGCGCCGGTGGCGGCGGCGCCGGTGGAGGCGCCGATCGAAACCCCGGCAATCTCTCCGGTGACGGCCGCGCAGGCGATGCCGGTCACCACGCCGCTCACCGCGGCGCCGGCGGCAACCCCGAACTATTCCCCGGCGACACCGCCCTACTCCCCGACGGCCGCGGCCGCTTCCCATGAGGAGCAACCGGCGGCGACCGGCGCGCCGATCGAGATGCACCCCTACTCGGCCTGATTCGCGGGCTCCCGCTCGGAGCCGCAAGCCATCCGGCGAAATCGGCATTGCGCTGTTGCGGCGGGTCTAGCATTAGCTCCAGCAAACTCAAGTTGGGAGCGCGTGAAATGACCTTTCTGATCGCGGCACCGGACGTGATGCAAACAGCCGCAGGGGATTTGGCCGGAATCGGCGCCGCGCTGCGGCAGGCCAACGGCGCGGCGGCGGGCACGACCACCGAGATCGTCGCGGCGGGCACCGATGAGGTGTCCACCGCCATCGCGTCGGTGTTCGGGGCGCATGCCCAGCAGTACCAGGCACTGAGCACCCAGTTGGAATCGTTCCACCAACAGTTCGTGCAGCTGATGGGTGGCAGCGCGTCGCAATATTCGCTCGCCGAGGCGGCCAACGCCACCCCGCTGCAGACCATCGAGCAGGACATCCTCAACGTGATCAACACGCCCAGCGTGTTGTTGACGGGGCGCCCGCTGATCGGTAACGGCGCCAACGGGAAGCCCAACACGGGAGCCAACGGTGCCGACGGCGGCTGGTTGTGGGGTAGCGGTGGGAACGGCGGGTACGGCGCCACCGGCGCAAAGGGCGGTAACGGCGGGGCCGGCGGCTTTTTCGGCGGTGTCGGCGGGACCGGTGGGGCGGGCGGCGCGGGCGGAGGTGCGGGGGGCAGCGGCGGCGCCGGTGGGTTGTTCGGTGGCGTGGGCGGCGCCGGCGGTGTCGGGGGGAGCAACCCCGCCGGCCTCGGTGGCGTGGGCGGGCAAGGCGGGACGGGCGGACTGTTCGGCACGGGCGGGGCCGGCGGTTCCGGCGGTACCGGGGTTACCGGCGGCAGCGGCGGCGGGGGCGGCAACGCCGCCCCGATCGGCAACGGCGGCGCGGGCGGTAACGGCGGTTTCGGCACGGCCCAAGACGGCGCCGGCGGCAACGGCGGCAACGCCCAGCTGATCGGGTTAGGCGGCAACGGGGGAAACGGCTTCACCGCCGGCACGAACCCGCCCGGCGTCGGCGGCCAGGGCGGCTTGCTCATCGGCGTACCCGGCGCGGACGGTGTGGTCTTCTCCCCGTAGCCTCAACTCATTCGATGAATTCCGCCGCGCGGTGGCCGACCATCACTATGGTCGCGTGCGGACCGCGACTCGTGATCGCGGGCAGGATGGAACCGTCTATCACCCAAAGGTTTTCGATGCCCAACACCCGGCAGCGCGGGTCGACGACGGCGCCCATCGGCGCGGTGCCGCACAGGTGTTGCGACGTCGACCACACCGGCGACCCGACAGACGTTGCGACACCGGCCAACTCGCGGGCCAGTTCACTGCCCCGGCGCAGCGCGGCGACGTCGTCGGGCTCGCTGTCGTAACGATGCTCGATGTGCGGCGGCACGTCTGGGTCCGGTGAGACGAGCGTGATGCGGCCGCGCGCCCGCGGCCGCATGAGCGCCACCCCGATGTGCGGCCAGTCGGGGTGGCCCGCGGTGCCGTCGCCGGTCATCCCCACGAATCCGCCGGTGTACGGCCGGATCTCGATCCCGTCGGCGGTGCTGAGCACGACCTCCACCACGGGCCGGCCCGGGGCCACGGCCCAGTTCGTCGGCAACACCCACTCCGGGTGGTCGCTGAACGACGTCGCGACCGGCAGCGGCGCCACCACCGGAACGCCCACGGCGCGCAGCATCGCTTCGTCGCCGATGCCGGACAGCATCAGCAGGTGGGCCGACTCAATGGCGCCGGCGCACAACACGATTCGGTCGGCGGACAGCGTCGCCCGGCCCTGCGGGCCGACCACGTCGACGCCCACCGCGGCGGCGCCCGCGAAACGCAGCCGCACCGCGTGGGTCCGCTCCAGCAATGTCAGGTTGGGCCGCCCAAGCGCCGGTAGCAGGTACGCGGCCCCGGAGCCGGTGCGCACCCCGTCGACGATGTTCAGCGGGACCGCGCCCAGGCCCGAAACCAGTTCCGGCCCGGCGTCATTGAGATCCTCGATCCACGGGAATCCGGCGCGCTCGGCCGCCGCAATGAATGTTTCCGTGGTACCGGTCATTTCGCGTGTCCGGCGCACCGCGATGGGCCCGGACTGACCGTGTGCGGGCCCGTCGAAATCGAGGTCGGTCTCGATGGCGCGGAAGTGCTCGAGCACATCCGGCCACGCCCAGCCGGGAGCCGCGGCGCGACCGAAGTCGCGCGGCAAGCCGCGACAGAAGTAGCCGCCGTTGATCGCGCCCGACCCGCCGACGGTGGCCCCGCGCACGATCGGCAGCTTGAGGGCGTGCCGATCGGTCAGCGTGGTCAGGTAGCGCCGGGCCAGGGGGCTGCCGACCCCGATCGGCAGCTGCAACCCGTTGGCGGTCAGGGCCAGCAACTCCGGGTCGGCGAGCGCGGGCCCGGCCTCCAGGACGGTGACGGTGCGGGTGGGGTCGGCGGAAAGGCGTTCGGCAACAACGGATCCAGCGCTGCCGGCGCCGACGATCAGCACATCGCTGTGCGGGGCGGCCACGGTCAAAGCGGTTAGGTGCGAATCTGCGGCTTGAGCGCGCGCACGTTGCGTTCGCGCACCACACCCCACCACAGCCCGAGGCCGTAGGCCAGGTCATCGACCCGCTTGAGCAGCACGTAGGTGAGCAGCCCGATGGGTTCGGCGTCGTCGCCGGTGGCGTCCCGGCGGCGCAGCCAGTCCACCACGCCGTCCATGACGGCGGCCACCAGCACGACCCGTCTGCAGTGGCGCGACAGGATGGCCGCGACCAAGGCCAGCGGCCAGTAGTGCCGGCACAGGGCCGACGCCAGCTGCAGCGCCGCCGACCACAGTCCGCGGGTCGCGATCGTGAGGACGTCCACCAGCGAGGTGTCGGCGCCGCGCATCGCCTTGGCGATCCGCCGTCCCGTGAGCAGCGCGACGACGATCGAGGCGAGCTGGCTGAGGCTCGTCCCCAACGCGACGAGGATCCAGGCCATCAGCGCCCAGCCGGAGATCACCACCGGGGCCGTCTTGTCCGGGTGGCGAACGGACAGCGGGGCCGCCGAACCGCCGTAAAAGGCCTTGCGCGCGAGCCAATCCCGTAGCTCGGTGCGGTGATCGTGGGCCACCTGCGCGATCGGCTCGTAACGCAGCCGCGCGCCCGCTTCGATGAGCCGCCAGCACAGGTCGACGTCCTCGCCGGACTGCATCGTCTCGTCGAACCCGCCGACGCCGCGGATGGCCGAGCGGCGGCAGATGATCGCCGCGCTGGGAACGTAGGACACCGTGCTGTGGGGCAGGACCGGGGCTTCGCGCTCCCCCAGGTCCAGGGACGAGTGCACCGCCTCGTAGCGCGCCACCACGTTCTCGCTGTGCGACAGACCCACGATGCGCGGCGCGACCAGGGCGACGGTCGGATCGCAGAAGTGACCGAGCAGGGCCTCCAGCCAGCCGCGGCGCGGCGTGACATCGGAGTCCAGAAACGCCACGAAGTCGGTGGTGCAGGCGGCCAGCCCGGTGTTGCGCGCCGCCGCCGGACCCTTGCTGTGGGCGTGGCGCAGCACCTCGACGTCGCAGTGCGCGCCGATGAAGTCCTCCGGCTCGATCGGGGGGACCGAACCGTCGTCGACCACGATGACGCGCAACCCTCGCAGACAGCTGACCAGGCGGCGCACCCCGGAGACGTTGTCCCGCACCGGGATAACCACCGTGACGTCGCGGTGCGACGGGCCGCCCGCCGGCCGGGGATGCGCCACGGTGGCGTCCAGCAGGGTGCGGGCCAGCTGGGCGCTGACGTCGTCGCGAACCTTCAGCCGGCCGTCGGAGAGCATGCTCTGCGCGGCGGGAGCCAACTTCAGCAGGCGCGTCGGGGAGCCGCCCAGCAGGGCGGAGCCGTCGCCGAGCACCCGCACGCGGCGATCGACCTGGACGGCGAACCCGTCCGGCAACCGGGTAGCGGTCATGTGATCATCCCGTCGGGCCCGGGCGACCACCGGGCGACTCGACGGACACAGTCGTCGACCATCTCGGCGAAGATGCGCTTGCCCTCGGCGGCCGTCGCGGTGGTCGGGTCCCCCAACACCCCGACCCGGCTGACCGCCGCGACGCCCCCGCGGCGCATCGAGGGGAGCAGGTCTCCCAACGGCGCCCGGTTGCCGGTGAGCCACCGGTCGGTCAGCACGTCGGCCGGCGAGATGTGGAGCAATACCGATGTTTCGGTATGGCCGGCGTGGGCGTCGCCGCCGGGGGCGACGCAGGGGCACCATGCGGCGTCGCGGCCCTCGGCGCGCAGCGTGCTCACCGCGCCGCGCAACGCGCCGACGTTGCCGCCGTGGCCGTTGACGAAGACGAGCCGCGGGGCCCAGCAGGCCGCTGACCTGCCGTACTCCACCAGCAGCGCGGTCAGCGCTTCGGTGCCGATCGAGATCGTTCCGGCGAAGTCCTGGTGCTCGCCGCTGGCGCCGTAGGCGATGGCCGGCGCCACCAACCAGTCCTGCTGCAGGCGGGCCCTGGCCCCGCGCGCGACCGCCGCCGCAATCCGGGTATCGGTGTCCACCGGGAGGTGCGGACCGTGTTGTTCGGTCGACCCCAGCGGGACCATTAACGACGGCGAGGTGCCGAATAGCTGGCTCGACGCCATCGTCGCTAATTCGCCGAGTACGGGCACTGGCTGATGGTAGGACGAATTCACCTGGCGTGCACCAATTGTTGACCCTACAAAATTATTTTTTTCTGGGTTGTTCACCGAGCGGTCGAATTTGATGGCTCGTTCGTCACGGTTGCCTCGCAAGCACCACAATTTTCGCCGCCGTCGATTCACGCTAGAGGACCATTTCGCGCTGCTGGTGAAAACGGCTCATGCTCAATCTTGGGAAAAAGGCCCGACGTGCCCAGGTTTAGGCGGGCGGCACCCCGAGCGCCCGGGTGAAGCCGGCCGGCACCAAGAGGTCGTCCGGGCTGAGGTCGTGCACCGAGGAGCGCCCCAGACCCATCAGCGCCGAGTCGATCCCGCCGCGCAAGATGTCGAGGACGTTCTCCACGCCGGCCTGGCCGCCGGCCGCGAGGCCCCACAGGTACGCCCGGCCGATCATCACCGCGCGCGCCCCGAGCGCTACCGCCTTGACGACATCGCTGCCGCGGCGGATGCCGCCGTCGAGCAGCACCTCGACGTGGTCCCCGACCGCTGCGGCGACGGCGGGCAGGGCGCGGATCGACGCCGGCGTGCCGTCCAGGTTGTTGCCGCCGTGATTCGACACGGAAATCGCCGAAACACCGGCGTCCACAGCCCTTTTGGCGTCGTCGACGCGCATCACGCCCTTGAGCATGAACGGTCCGCCCCACAGCTCGCGCAGCCAGGCGATGTCGTCCCAGGTCGGCGGCGGGGTGCCCATCCACTCCCCGTATGCGGCGAAGAACGGCGGACCGGGCTCGCCGCGGCGCGCCTGGTTCGGCACCCGCAGGTCCGGCGGGCGCAGCGTCTTGCCGTACTTCCACAGCCAACGGGGCTTGAAGACCGCCTCCGGAGACTGCCGCAGGATGGTCCGCAGGTTCATCTCTTCGGGGATCTTCGGACTGCCCCAGTCGCGCCCGTGCGAGAACGACCAGTCGGTGGTGACGATCAAACCAACCGCGCCGGCCTGGCGCGCGCGTTCCACGCGCTCGGCGATGGCGTCGCGCCCGCCGAGCCAGTACACCTGGAAGAAGAGTTTGGGGTTGGCGGCGATGACCTCTTCGATCGGCTTGCTGGCGAACGAGGACAGCCCCATCGCCGTTCCTCGCGCCGCGGCCGCCCGCGCGACGGCCACCTCGCCGTCCGGATCGACGGCTTGGACGCCGGTCGGCGAAATGACCACCGGAAACGAAATATCCTGTCCCATAACGGTAGTCGATTGGTCGCGTTTTTCCGGCGCGCCGACGACGTGGGGCGCGAATCCGAGTTCGCTAAACGCTTCGACGTTGCCCGCGACGGTGATTCCCTTTTCGCTGCCCGCAAGCAGCGCCGAATAAACGGATTTCGGCAGCCGCCGCTTCGCGCGCTGCTGAGCGATGGCGACCGTTTCGAACCATTGGTCGGCCATGGCTATACGGGGCTTTCGTTGCAGAGGCGCGCCGGCGGTCGCGACAGTGTCAGAAGTACTGGCCCGCTGGTCTTCCGGGAATGGTCGCCGCGGGGCCGCGGTGTGCTGCGGTCGCGCGACAGCGCCTGCTCGCTGTGGCCTTGGACGCATTCGGGGTCGGGCCCGTCCATCGGCAGGCCGGTGAAGAACTTGGCCGCCATGCAGCCGCCCCGGCAGCTGTCGTAGTGCCCACAGCTGCCGCAGGCCCCCGCCGACTGCGGTTCGCGGAGTTCACGAAACAGCGGCGCGTTCTTCCAGACGTTGTCAAATCCCCCGTCGGACAGGATGTTTCCGGCCAGGAAGCGGTCGTGGATGGCGAACGGGCAGGCGTAGACGTCGCCCACGGGGTCGATCAGGCACACCACCCGGCCGGCGCCGCACATGTTCAAACCGGCCAGGGCGCCGGAGGAGCCGAGCGGCGCGAGGTGGAAGAAGGAGTCACCGGTGAGCACCCGCTCCCCCTTGGCGACCAGCCAGTCGTAGAGCTGGACCTGCTGGGCGGCGGTGGGGTGCAGCTCTTCCCACACGTCGGCGCCCCGGCCCGAGGGCCGGAGCCGGGTGATCCTCAGGGTGGCGCCGTAACGGCTTGCCAGCGCGGCGAATTCGTCGAGCTGGTCGACGTTGTGCCGGGTCACGACGACCGAGATCTTCGCATCCTTGAAGCCGGCGGCCGCGAGATTCTCCAGCGCCCGCACCGCCATCGCGAACGAGCCGGCGCCGCGGACGGCGTCGTTGACCTCCGCGGTGGCGCCGTCGAGCGAGATCTGGACGTCGACGTAGTCACTGGCCGCCAGGCGCGCCGCGACCTGCGGGGTGATCCGGACGCCGTTGGTGGAGAACTTCACGCCGACGTGGTGCGCGGTCGCGTAGTCGACGAGCTCCCAGAAGTCGGGCCGCACGGTGGGTTCGCCGCCGCCGATGTTGACGTAGAACACCTGCATGCGTTCCAGCTCGTCGATGATGTCCATGCACTGGCGGGTGGACAGCTCGCGCGGGTCGCGCTTGCCCGATGACGAGAGGCAGTGCACGCAGGCCAGGTTGCACGCGTAGGTCAGCTCCCAGGTCAGGCAGATCGGGGCGTCCAGCCCGCGCTCGAACTGCTCGATCAGCCGCGGAACCGTGACGGTCATTGAGCCTCCTGAAGTACCAACATCTTTGAATCCGCCAACACACCCAGCGCGTGCAGGTAAGGCTCCTGCCCCGGGTCGTCCACGCCCGCGGCGCGACAGGCCGACCGGACGTCGGGATGGTCGGCCAGCGACCGCACCACCGTGAGGATGGTGCGGTTCTTCAGGAAGGACAGCTTGCGGGTGCCGAAGTGATACAGCAGCGCGCCGAACGGCTCCGGCCGCACCGCCACCTGCGGATGCAGCCGCCAGCCGCGATCGGGGTCGAACACGCGGATCAGTAGACCCCGCACATCCCGTCGATGGACACCTCTTCCACGAGGGTCTCGGTGACGAGCTCGGTCTCGGTCTGGTTTTCGTGCTCCATGAAACTTTTCCTCCCGTTGGGACTCGACAAGGATGGATCGTTCTGGACACAATATGGCATCGAGTGCCGCAATGGAAGGGCGGGTCTGAACATGCCGCAGCCGCGGGTGGGCCGACGCCGTTCGACGACACCGGGGCACATCACCGACGTCGCCCTCGACCTGTTCGCCGCCCGGGGGTTCGCCGAGGTGAGCGTCGACGACGTCGCGCACGCGGCCGGCATCGCCCGCCGCACGCTGTTCCGCTATTACGCGTCCAAGAACGCGATCCTGTGGGGCGACTTCGACGCCCACCTCGCGCACCTGCGGGAGCTGCTCGACAACGTCGATTCGCGGGTGCCCCTCGACGAGGCGCTGCGCGGGGCGCTGTTGGCGTTCAACACCTTCGACGAATGCGAGACGGTCCGCCACCGCCAGCGCATGCGGGTCATCCTGGAAACCGCGGAGCTGCAGGCCTATTCGATGACCATGTATGCCGGCTGGCGCGAGGTGATGGCGGGATTCGTGGCCCACCGGTTGGGGGTCAAGACGACCGACCCGCTGCCGCAGACCGTCGCCTGGACGATGCTCGGGGTGGCGTTGAGCGCCTACGAGCACTGGCTCTCCGACGAATCCGTCCCGCTGCCGGCCGCGCTCGGCGACGCGTTCGACGTCGTCGGAGCCGGGCTGGAAAGGCTGGACCGATGAGCGGGGGCACCGAGCACCTGCTGCACATGCTGCGCTCGCAGGGCCGGTTCTGCGCGGGCTCCGGCTCCCCGATGTATGGGGAGCTCTTCGAGCTGGTGGCCGGCGACGTCGAGGCGGGCGGCGTCTTCGCGACCATCCTGTCCGGGCACGAGGACGCACCGTCGCGCCACGCGGTGCCGCTTCGGCTGCTCGGCGGGCTGCACCGGTTGGTGCTCGACGGCCGGGCGCCGCAGTTGCGGCGCTGGTATCCCAGCACCGGCGGCGTCTGGGACGCGGCGAGCGCGTGGCCCGAAATCCTGCGCACCGTGGCGGAGCATGCCGACCCGTTGCGCGCCGCGCTCCATCAGCCGCCGCAGACCAACGAGGTAGGCCGATCCGCCGCGCTGATCGGTGGCCTGCTGCTGCTCAACCACGGATTGGGTTTGCCGATAAGGCTTTTCGAGATCGGATCGAGCGCGGGGCTGAACATGCGCGCCGACCATTACCACTACCGCCACCAGGCCGGCCGGTGGGGGCCGCCCGACTCGCCGGTCACTATCGACGACGCGTGGCGCGGCGCCCTGCCGCCCGACGGCCGCGTGCGCGTCGTCGAGCGAAACGGCTACGACAACGCGCCCATCGACGTCACCGGCGCCGACGGGGAGGTGACCGTGTTGAGCTACGTCTGGCCCGACCAGGACGACCGGTTGCGCCGGCTGCGCGGTGCCATCGCCGTCGCCCGGAACGTCCCGGCGCGACTCGAGCGCCGCACGGCGGCCGAGGCCGTCGCCGGCCTGACCCTCGCCGCCGGCGCGCTGACCGTGCTGTGGCATTCGATCACCTGGCAGTACCTGTCCGACGACGAGCGCGCCGCGGTCCGCGACGGGATCGAGGCGCTCGGCGGGCAGGCCGACGCCCGGTCCCCGTTCGCGCACCTGACGCTGGAGCCAACGCGGGACGGGCCCGGCGCGCCGATCCGGTTTTTGGTGCGGGCCCGCAGCTGGCCGGGTGGCGAGTTCGCGGTCCTCGCCGAGTGCCATCCACACGGCCCGCCGGTGAACTGGCTGCAGGTTTCGCTGGGTTAGTTCTGAGCCTCGGGGTTCGCGATCCGGACGGGCGCCCCGTCCAGCCAGGCGACGACGGCCTCGACGGTGTCTTCGTAGAAGGCGCTGAGCATTTCGCGGGTGACGTAGCCGAGGTGGGGAGACAGCGTCACGTTCGCGAGCGCCCGCAACGGATGGTCGGGCGGCGGCGGCTCGGTGTCGTAGACGTCGAGCCCGGCGCCGGCGATGCGACCGGTCTGCAGCGCGTCGATCAGCGCGGCCTCGTCCACGATGGGGCCGCGCGAGGTGTTGATCAGGTAGGCATGCGGCTTCATCAGGGCCAGCTCGGGCCGGCCGACCAGCCCGCGGGTGCGCTCGGCGAGCACCAGGTGGATCGAGACCACGTCGGACTCGGCGAACAGGGCGGCCTTCTCGACCCGGCGGGCGCCGGACGCTGCGGCGGCCTCGTCGCTGAGATTCTGGCTCCACGCAATCACTTGCATGCCAAAGACTTTCGCGTACTCGGCCATGCGCTTGCCGGTCCGGCCCAACCCGAGCAGCCCAAGCGTCTTGCCGGCCAAGGTCATACCGGTGGTCGACTGCCATCCCCCGTCGCGCATCCGCCGATGTTCCTCGGCCAGATTGCGCACCGTCGCGATCAACAGGCCCCAGGCCAGTTCCGGGGTCGCGTCGCGAACCGAGGAGAATCGCGGGTTGGCGAAATCCGAGTGGGCGACCAGCACCCCGCGCTCGGTGGCCGCGGCCATGTCCAGGTTGGGCAGGCTCCGGCCGACGATGGTGATCAGCTTGAGGTTAGGCAGCCGCTCGATGAGCGTGCGCGGCAGCGCCATCCGCTCGCGCAGGGTGCAGATCACGTCGAAGGGCCGCAACGCGTCGGCGGCCTCGGCCTCGGACAGGTGGCGGTCGAAAACCGTTAGTTCACAACGGGTCCGAACCGGTGTCCAGTCGGCGAGGTCAAGGGCCACACCGGCGTAGTCGTCGAGCATCGCGACTTTCGCCATCCGGGCGCGCTCGCCGGGCGTCAGCCCAGCACCTCGGAGATGGGCGCGGCGGCGGCGATCTTGGCGCGGACCTTCATGACCTTGCCCGGCATCCCGCCGCCCACCACGCCGACCAGCACCCCATCCCGCTCGTAATAGGCCAGGAACTTGCGGCCGTCGTCCTCGACGAGGTGGACGGTGTCGGTGGCCTCGGGCTCCCCCAGGCATTGGATCTTGACGTCGTACTGGTCGCTCCAGAAATACGGCACCACCACGGCCGACGGCACGTCCTGTCCGAGCATCGCGGGCACCACCACGCGGGCCTGGTCGGCAACGTTGCTCCAATGTTCCACGCGCGCTTGGTGTCCCGTCGTGTCGCGCCAGGAGGCGACGTCGCCCAGGGCCCACACGTTCGGTGCGCTGGTGCGCCCGGCCTCGTCGCAGATGACTCCGTTGTCGACGTCGACGCCGCTGCCCTCGAGCCACTCGGTCGCCGGCCGCGATCCGATGCCGACCACGACCAGGTCGGCGGCGAGCTCCGTCCCGTCGGTCAGCACCACGGTGTCGACGTGGCCCTCGCCGCGAACCTCCGCCACCCCGAGCCCGAGGCGCACGTCGACGCCCTCGTCGCGATGCAGCCGCGCCACCAGCTGCCCGATCTGCTCGCCGAGGATCGCCGCCAGCGGCGTCGGCTGAGGTTCGACCAGCACCACGTCCACGCCCAGGCTGCGCAGGCTGGCCGCCACCTCGCAGCCGATGAAGCCGGCGCCGACGACGACGGCGCGCTGCGCGGCGGACGCGTGCTCGCGCAACGCCATGCTCTCGTCGAACGAGCGCAGCACCCGAATGCCGTCCAGATCGGGGAACGCCGGAATGCGCCGGGGCACCAGCCCGGTGGCGATGACGAGTTCGTCGTAGCCGAGCGCGGTTCCGTCGGACAGCGTCACCGTCTGCTTTGCCGTGTCCAGCGCGGTGGCCGCTTCACCAAGGCGCAGAGTGATGTCTTTCTCGTCGTACCACTCGCGCGGTTTGAGGGCCACGTCGTCGACCTCTTTGCGCAGCACCTCCTTGGACAGCGGCGGGCGGTCGTAGGGCAGGTGCACCTCGTCGCTGACGATCGTGATGCGGCCGGCGTATTCGGACCGGCGCAGTTGCTCGGCGGTCCGGGCGGCGGCCAATCCGCCGCCGACGATCACGATGCCCTTTTCAGTCACGTGGAGTTCATACCACGGTGGCCGGTCAGTACTTCAACGCGCCCTTGTCGACGGGGACCTGCGTGCCCGACAGTGTGCCCGAGCCGGCACCGGCCAACCAGACGACGACGTCAGACACCTCGTCCGGCGTCATGAATCCCTTGTACTGCATCGGCATTGGCGGGAAGCTGTGCACGTAGCGGGGGTGCTTGGCAAAGATTTCCATCATCGCCTCGGGCTCGATCATCGGGGTTTCGACCGAGTAGGGGTGGATGGAGTTGACCCGGATGCCGTATTCGCCGAGTTCGATCGCCAGGGTGTTGGTCAGGCCGGTGAGCCCGAATTTGCTGGCGGCGTAATGGCCGTTGCCGGGCGTCGCCTTCAGGCCGGCCGCCGAGCTGACGACGACGATGGAACCGCCGTTGCCGGCCTCGATCATCGCGGGAATCGCGGCGCGCAGGGTGCGCCAGGTGCCGGTCAGGTTGATCCCGATCACGGTGTCCCACTGCTCGTCGGTGAGTTCCCAGACCCGGCCCCAGCCGAGCACCCCGGCGTTGGCGACCAGGACGTCGAGCCGCCCGAATTGTTCGACACCATCGGCCACCAGTTGACGCACCGCGGCGTCGTCCCGGATGTCGACCTCGCGGGCCAGCACCTTGCGGCCCTCGGCTTCGACCAGGCGGACGGTCTCGCTGAGATCCTCCGGCGTCGCCGGCGTGTAGGTCAGGGTGTCCGAAGCCCGCGCGCAGATGTCGAGCGCGATGATGTCCGCGCCCTCCCGGGCGAGCCGCACCGCGTGCGACCGGCCCTGCGCCCGCGCGGCGCCGGTAACGAATGCCACCCGTCCTTGCAGTGATCCAACCTGTGCAGCCACGAAGACAGGCTAGCAGCGGAACTGAAACGTGTTCTAATGCGGCCCGGATTCAGATTTCGGAGATGATCTGGGCCCGCCGGCTGTTGTACTCCTGGTCGGTCAGCGCGCCGCTGGCACGCAGCGTCTCCAGCTCTTGGAGCCGCTGCGCGATCGACGGTTGCTGGGGCGTGGCGCCGGGTGCGGGACCGCCGGCCGCGGCGGGCTGGGGGGCCGGGGCCTGTTGCTCGGCCGCCCGGCGCACCACGGCCGAGATCTGCTGACGCAGGACCGGATTGGACCGCAGGTCGCCCGCCTGGTTGAGCGGGACGTTGTTGGCCTTGAGGATCTGCAGGATCTCCATCAGCGGGCCGGCCTGCCCGCTGAGGTCGTAGGTCCGGTTGTCCTCGCTCAGGGTGAACTGCGCGGGCACCAGCCCGTTGACCAGGGCGCTGCGCTCCCAGTCGATGCGGTATTCCTGCGTGGTGGGGTTGACCAGGACCACCACCTTGCGGGCGTTGAGGTTGCCGAGCCGGGTGAGGTGGGCGATGACGCGGTCCTCGCTGTCGAACGGCA
The DNA here is from genome assembly GCF_059812465.1 of Mycobacterium sp. NGS54. Classification (NCBI taxonomy): domain Bacteria; kingdom Bacillati; phylum Actinomycetota; class Actinomycetes; order Mycobacteriales; family Mycobacteriaceae; genus Mycobacterium; species Mycobacterium sp. NGS54. Next base: position 892,320 of record NZ_JCALCS010000001.1, read on the forward strand.
GGAACCCCGGCCCGGAGATGTGCAGGTGCACCTTGACCACTTGCTGGTTGTTGATCCACGTCCCCGTCTCGGTCAGCCCGGTGATCTGGGCGAGCGCCAGCACGCCGGTCTGCTCGAGCTCCGCGTTCTTGGCGGACGACTTCGCCCCGAAGTTGGCCAGCGCGATGGCGATCACCACGTCGGCGACGGTGATCAGCAGGCCGACGTAGAGCATCCACGACAGCAGGTCACCGAAGCCCATGGTGAAGTAGACGACCAAAAAGATCGGCCCGACCAGGCCGCCGCACAGCAAAACGATCAACTGTGCCTTCAGGTAGCGCGCCAACACGTGTCTCTCCTCGCCTCGCTGGGAAGTCCGTGTCAGATTAACGCTGCCGCCAGCGCCACGCTCGCAAAGCGAGCGCCCGTCACTCCTCGGCGGGCTCGGACGCCCCGGCCGGTGCGGGAGAGTAGGCCGGCGTGCCGGGTCGTACCGCCGCGGCAGGGGCGGCGGATGCCGTCGTGGGCAGCCCCGCCAGCGGGGTGATCGGCGAAGCGGCCGCGGCCGCCTCCCCGATACCGAGGTCTTCGGCGCCGGCGGCCTCCACGGCGGCGCCGGACTCGGCCAGCGCACCGCTTCCACCGGCCGCGGGGACGCCGCCGAAGTTTTGGCCCGCGACCAGGCTGCCCGTGAGGCCGGCCCCGCCGGGACTGAACGATCCCGCGGTGCCGACGGGCGCGGCGGCGGGGTCGGCGCCGACGCTGCTGATCAGCTGGCCGGCCACGCCGCTACCGCCCGCGCCGAAGGCTCCGGGCGCGACGCTGGCGGCGGCGGTCGGGGCCCCGGCGGCGCCGGTGCCCGCCTGGACGGCCATCGCCGCGGCCTGGGCGGGGGCGCTGACCACGCTCATCGCGCCTTGCTCCACGGTCTGCAGCGGCGACGCGTTCGTGGCCTCGGCGAGCGCGTACTGCACCCCGCCGCTGCTCATCAGGTTGACAAACTCCTGGTGGAACAGCGCCGCCTGGGCGCTGAGCGCCTGATAGACCTGCGAATGGGCGTCGAACAGCGCGGCGATGCCCGCCGAGACCTCGTCGGCGCCGGCGGCCAGGACCCCCGAAGTGGGGCCCAACGCGGCCGCGTTGGCGGAGCTGATGGTGGACCCGATGTTCGCCAGGTCGGATGCCGCTCCAGCCAGGTACTCGGGCGTCGCGAAAACGAACGACATCCGAACCTCCTGGGCACGTCAGCGACGAAAGCAATAATCGCCCGGCCATTTGACACGGACGCAATAAGCTGAACCTATATTAACCCGCGCGGCCCGCCTCCAGTTTGGCCAATTGCGCGGCCCAAAAACGCACGAAGCCCGGGCTGCCCTTATCGGCGGCCCGGGCCTCGTGTGACAGCGATTTACTTGATGATCTTGACGACCCGGCCGGCGCCGACGGTGCGGCCACCCTCGCGGATCGCGAACCGCAGGCCCTCGTCCATGGCGACGGGCTGGATCAGCTTGACCGTGATGTTGGTGTTGTCACCGGGCATCACCATCTCGGTGCCCTCCGGCAGCGTCACCACACCGGTCACGTCCGTCGTGCGGAAGTAGAACTGCGGGCGGTAGTTGTTGAAGAACGGCGTGTGCCGGCCGCCCTCGTCCTTGGACAGGATGTAGACCTGGCCCTCGAACTCGGTGTGCGGCGTGGTGGTGCCGGGCTTGGTCACGACCTGGCCGCGCTCGACGTCCTCGCGCTTGATACCACGCAGCAGCAGACCGACGTTGTCGCCGGCCTGACCCTGGTCGAGCAGCTTGCGGAACATCTCCACACCGGTGACGGTGGTCTTGGTGGTGGTCGGGCGGATGCCGACGATCTCGACTTCCTCGTTCACGTTGACCACGCCGCGCTCCACACGACCGGTGACCACGGTGCCGCGGCCGGTGATGGTGAAGACGTCCTCGACGGGCATCAGGAACGGCTTGTCGGTCTCGCGGACCGGGTCCGGGATCGACTCGTCGACGGCGTTCATCAGCTCCTCGACGGACTCGACCCACTTGGCGTCGCCCTCGAGCGCCTTGAGCGCTGATACCCGCACCACCGGGGCGTCCTCGTCGAACTCCTGGGCGGCCAGCAGCTCGCGGACCTCCAGCTCGACGAGCTCGAGCAGCTCCTCGTCGTCGACGGCGTCGGCCTTGTTCAGCGCGACCAGGATGTAGGGCACGCCGACCTGGCGGGCCAACAGCACGTGCTCGCGGGTCTGCGGCATCGGGCCGTCGGTCGCGGCGACCACCAGGATCGCGCCGTCCATCTGGGCGGCGCCGGTGATCATGTTCTTGATGTAGTCGGCGTGGCCCGGGGCGTCGACGTGCGCGTAGTGGCGCTTCTCGGTCTGGTATTCGACGTGCGCGATGTTGATCGTGATACCGCGCTGACGCTCCTCGGGCGCGTTGTCGATCTGGTCGAACGCCTTCGACTCGTTCAGGTCCGGATACTTGTCGTGCAGGACCTTGGTGATAGCCGCGGTCAGGGTGGTCTTGCCGTGGTCAACGTGACCAATGGTCCCGATGTTGACGTGGGGCTTGGTCCGCTGGAACTTCGCCTTCGCCACTGTTATGTCCTCCGACTTGTTGGTGCTTTGTTAAGCAGTGTTGATTTTCTGGGTTTCGGCCGCGGTGTTAACCGGGCCAGCTTACTCGCAAGCGCTAAAGCTGATTGCTCGGCCTCACTGGCCCGTCGCCTTCGCGATGATCTCCTTCGACACGTTCGCCGGAACCTCGGCGTACGAGTCGAACACCATGGAGTAGTTCGCCCGGCCTTGAGTCTTGGACCGCAGGTCGCCGACGTAGCCGAACATCTCCGACAGCGGCACGTGCGCCTTCACGACGCGCGCACCCGCCCGCTCCTCCATGGCCTGGATCTGGCCACGGCGGGAGTTCAGGTCGCCGATCACGTCGCCCATGTAGTCCTCGGGCGTGGTGACCTCGACGGCCATGATCGGTTCCAGAATCACCGGCTGCGCTTGCGCCGCAGCCTTTTTCAGCACCTGCGAGCCGGCGATCTTGAACGCCATCTCCGACGAGTCGACCTCGTGGAAGGCGCCGTCGAGCAGGGTGACCTTGAGGTTCACCAGCGGGTAGCCGGCCAGCACGCCGTACTGCATGGCGTCCTGCGCGCCGGCGTCGACCGACGGAATGTATTCGCGCGGGATGCGCCCACCGGTGACCTTGTTCTCGAACTCGTAGGTCGCGCCGTCCTCGCCGTGGAACGGCTCGATGCTGATCAGCACCTTCGCGAACTGGCCGGAGCCACCGGTCTGCTTCTTGTGGGTGTACTCGACCTTGTCCACCACCCGGCGGATGGTCTCCTTGTACGCCACCTGCGGCTTGCCGACGTTGGCCTCGACCTTGAATTCGCGGCGCATGCGGTCCACGAGGATGTCCAGGTGCAGCTCGCCCATGCCGCCGATCACGGTCTGGCCGGTCTCGACGTCCTGGTGCACCTTGAAGGTCGGGTCCTCCTCGGCGAGCTTCTGGATCGACAGGGACAGCTTCTCCTGGTCGCTCTTGGTCTTGGGCTCGATGGCCACCTCGATCACCGGGTCGGGGAACGTCATCGACTCCAGCACGATCTGGTGGTTCGGGTCGCTCAGGGTGTCGCCGGTGGTGGTGTCCTTCAGCCCGATCACCGCGTAGATGTGCCCGGCCGAGGCGGTCTCCACCGGGTTCTCCTTGTTGGAGTGCATCTGGAACAGCTTGCCCAGCCGCTCCTTCTTGCCCTTGGTGGCGTTGATAACCTGGCTGCCGGAATCGACCTTGCCCGAGTACACCCGGACGTAGGTGAGCTTGCCGAAGAAGGGGTGCGTGGCGACCTTGAACGCCAGCGCCGAGAAGGGTTCGTCGGTCGACGGGTTGCGCACGACCTCCTCGTCCTCCTTGCCCGGCGCGTGCCCGACGGCCGGCGGCACGTCCAGCGGCGAGGGCAGGTAGTCGATCACGGCGTCGAGCATGGGCTGCACGCCCTTGTTCTTGAACGCGCTGCCGCACAGCACCAGGTAGGCCTCGGAGCTGATGGTGAGCTTGCGCAGCGCACCCTTGATCTCCGCGACCGACAGCTCCTCGCCGCCGAGGTACTTCTCCAGCAGCGCCTCGTCGGTCTCGGCGACGGCCTCGAGCAGCTTGGTGCGGTACTCGTCGGCCTTCTCCGCCAGCTCGGCCGGGATGTCGATGGTGTCGTAGGTCTCGCCGAGCTTGGTCTCGCCGCGCCACACCTTGGCCTTCATCTCGACCAGGTCGACGACGCCCTCGAAGTCACCCTCCGAGCCGACAGGCAGCTGGATCGGGATGACGTTGGCGCCGAGGCGCTCCTCCATGGTGCGCACGGAGAAGTAGAAGTCGGCGCCGATCTTGTCCATCTTGTTGACGAAGCAGATGCGGGGCACGTCGTACTTGTCGGCCTGCCGCCAGACCTGCTCGGACTGCGGCTCGACGCCCTCCTTGCCGTCGAAGACGGCTACGGCGCCGTCGAGCACGCGCAGGCTGCGCTCCACCTCGACGGTGAAGTCGACGTGGCCGGGCGTATCGATGATGTTGATCTGGTTGCCGTTCCAGAAGCAGGTGGTGGCCGCGGAGGTGATGGTGATCCCGCGCTCCTGCTCCTGCTCCATCCAGTCCATGGTCGCGGCGCCGTCGTGCACCTCACCGATCTTGTAGCTGATACCGGTGTAGTAGAGGATGCGCTCCGTCGTCGTCGTCTTGCCGGCGTCGATGTGCGCCATGATGCCGATGTTGCGGACCTTGGTGAGGTCGGTCAGCACGTCCTTCTGTGCCACAGAAGTCTTCCCACTCTTTCGATTGCTTGGTTGCTGTCTAGTTGCGCCCGGCCACTATGCCGGTGGCGCTTCTACCAGCGATAATGCGCGAAGGCGCGGTTTGCCTCGGCCATCTTGTGGGTGTCCTCACGCCGCTTGACGGAGGCCCCGAGGCCGTTGCTGGCATCCAGGAGTTCGTTTGCCAGCCGCTCGATCATGGTCTTCTCACGGCGCTGCCGCGAGAAGCTGACAAGCCAGCGCAGAGCCAGCGTGGTGGACCGGTCCGGGCGCACCTCGACGGGCACCTGGTAGGTGGCGCCACCGACGCGGCGACTGCGCACCTCGAGGGCGGGCTTGACGTTGTCCAGTGCGCGCTTGAGAGTGATCACGGGATCCGTGCCGGTCTTTTCGCGGGCTTGTTCGAGCGCTCCATAAACAATGCGCTCGGCGAGCGATTTCTTCCCCTTCAGCAGAACTTTGTTCACCAACTGGGTGACCAGCTGCGACCCGTAGACCGGATCGTTGACCAGCGGACGCTTGGGTGCGGGCCCCTTGCGCGGCATCAGCTCTTCTCCTTCTTGGCGCCGTAGCGGCTACGAGCCTGCTTGCGGTTCTTGACGCCCTGGGTGTCGAGCGAACCGCGGATTATCTTGTACCGGACACCCGGCAGGTCCTTAACCCGGCCACCACGCACCAGCACCATCGAGTGCTCCTGCAGGTTGTGACCCTCGCCGGGGATGTACGCCGTGACCTCGACCTGACTCGTCAGCTTGACGCGCGCGACCTTCCGAAGTGCCGAGTTCGGCTTCTTCGGGGTGGTGGTGTACACGCGGGTGCATACGCCACGGCGCTGCGGGCTGCCCTTCAGAGCCGCGGTCTTGACCTTTCCGATCTTGTCCCGACGACCCTTGCGGACCAGCTGCTGAATGGTTGGCATCTACGAGGCTTTCTGTGTTGAAGTGTGCGTTCTGGCTCGGCTATTAAGTCTGTGTACTGCAGTTTTCCCCCGCCCCGGACTAACTCGTGTACCCCGCGGCCGGGTGTGTCGCAAGCGCTCAGCACGGAGTTCGATCCGATGCGTCGTGGACATGCGAATTAGCCCGGCATCCGCTTCCTTACGTCAGGCGCCGCAAGCCGCCAGGCACGAGCTACCACAATACCCGCCGCCGGTCTCGCAGGTCAAAGCGGCTTAATCCGGTGCGGCCCGCTGGTGCGCGGAGCGCCTTTCCAGCCCCTCCAAACCGCGGGCCAGCCGCAACACCATGTCGGAGAACAGCGCGTCGGTGTCGATGTCGTCCATGACGCCGGTCATCTCCAGCAACACGAAGCCGTGCATCGCGGACCAGAACTCCAGCGCGGCGTGGAAGGCCTCGACGCCGTCCAGACCGTAGGACCTCAGCACGGCGATCACCGGGGCGGCGGCGCCCCGGGTGGCGGCCGCGTACTCGGGGTCGTCGCCGCCCAGCGGCATCCGCGTGAAGGCCGAGTACCGACCGGGGTGGTGATGCGCGTAGCTGCGGTAGGCGGCGGCCATCACGAGCACGGCGTCGTCGCGGGCGCGCCCCTCGCCGACGCGGTTCAGCATGGTGATGATGTCGTCGATGACCCGGATCCGCACCGCGCGACGCAGGTCCTCCAGGCTGTCCACGTGGTTGTACAGCGACGGCCCCTTGGTGCCCAGCTGCGTGGCCAGCGCGTTGATGGTCAGCGAGTCCCAGCCCTCCCGGTCCAGAAAGGTCAGCGCGCCGTCGACGATGCCGTCGCGGCTCAGTTTGGCCGGGCGGGAGCCCGACTTCGCGGCGCGCTGGCGCCCAGCCGCCGGCGGCGGTTCCGGAGCTGCCATGGCGATCGCCCTTCGATTGATCCCGGGTGGGTTGACTAATGACTCTAGTTGACGGCGGCCGGGAAACTCGTAGGCTCATTCGAGCGGATTCACCCGTCTTTAAAAGGGGGCGTGCAGTGAACTGGTTAACCGTCGCGGGGCCGCTGGTCACCTGTGCCGTCGTCGCAGCCGCCCCCGCCGCTCCGGCGCCGGACGCGCACGCCAAGAACGGCGACACCCATATCACCGGGCAGGGCGTCGAGCAGACTCTGGACTGCAACGACGCCACCCTGATCGTCAACGGCACCGCGAACATCATCAACGCCAAGGGAAACTGCTGGGCGGTCACGGTCATGGGGTCGGGCAACACCGTCATCGCGGACTCGGTCACCCACGACATCACCGTGTACGGCTACGACGAGACCGTCTTTTTTCACGGCGGTTCGCCGGTCCTCTGGGACCGCGGACGCGAACTGGGCATGACCAACCGGCTCCAGCAGGTGCCGGGCTGAGGCACGGCAGAATTCAACTCCGGAATCGAGGATCGATGCGTGACCACATCACCGACCGCTCGTCCAGGCTGGCCGCGCTCGCCTTGGCGCCGGCCGCCGCGGCCCTAGTGCTGGCGGGGTGCAGTTCGACGGCCAATCCGCCCGGGGGGGCAACGACGACCACGACGAAGAGCACCGCCACCACGACGAGCGGCGCGGCCGCGCCGACGAGCTCGGGCGGGGCGAGCACGACCGCCTCCATCGAGATCGGGAACTCGCTGAACTACGGGTCGATGGGGACCACGGCCACCCTCGATTGCGCCGACGGCAAGTCACTCAACGTCGGTGGCTCCGACAACACGCTGACCGTCACCGGCACCTGCGCGACGGTGACCATCGGCGGCGCCAACAACAAGATCACCTTCGACAAGGTCGACACGCGCATCAGCGTGGTGGGGTTCAACAACACCGTCACCTACAAGGACGGCGCCCCCAAGGTCGACAACCTCGGCTCGGGCAACACCATCAGCAAAGGCTAGGGCTGCCAGGTTAATTCGCGGGCGTACCGTGGCGCCCGGCGCCCGCGGCAAAGCGCCCGGCGCCCTCCGCGGCCTCCGCGGCGACCCGCGAGATGCTGGCGAATTCGAAGTCGATCGCCTCGGCTTCCGGCCTGCCCCACTGATGTAGCGCCGACAGCCGATCCGAACGCAGGCACTGCTGCGGCAGGGCCGCGAGCTGTGCCGCCAGTTCCTCGGCCGCTGGGCGCGCTTGGCCTTTGGGCACGACGCGGTTGGCCAGCCCCATCGTCAGCGCCTCGTCGGCTTGGACGCCTCGGCCGGTGAGGATCATGTCCATGGCGCGGCTCTGCCCGATGAGCCTGGGCAGCCGCACGGTGCCGCCGTCGATCAGCGGGACTCCCCAGCGCCGGCAGAACACGCCGAACACGGCGTCCTCCTCGGCGACCCGCAGGTCGCACCACAGGGCCAGCTCCAGTCCCCCGGCGACGGCGTAGCCACTGACCGCGGCGATCACGGGCTTGGACAGCACCATCCGCGTCGGCCCCATCGGCCCGGGGCCGGTGCGGTGCACCGCGTTGGCGTCGGGCGTGCCGAAGGACTTCAAATCGGCTCCGGCGCAAAAGGTTCCACCGTCGCCCCAGAGCACGGCGACCGATGCGGCGTCATCGCGGTCGAACTCGTCGAACGCCGCGTAGAGCGCGGCGGCCGTCGGACCGTTGACCGCGTTGCGCGCCCCCGGCCGATCGAGGATCACCGTGGTCACCGGGCCGTTTCGCTCGATACGCACCGGATCGTTCATTTTGCCTCCGCAAATAGTGGTTCCCGCCGCTGCAGCAGTTCAGTGGCGAAGCCGTGGTACGCCGCGCGCAGCCGCGCACCGGGCCAGTCGGCGGGCAGCAGTTCGTCGGGCAAGACCGGGTCGGTGAGCAGGTGTCGCACCGTCGCCGCGGCCACCACGAACCGGGCGGGTACGTCCGGCGCGGCGGCCATCTCGTCGAGTAGCCGGTTGCCGGCCCCGGCCCACGCGGGCAGGTCCCACAGCTGCGCGGCCAGCTCGGCGGCGTCGTCGACGCGTGCCCGCAGGACCCGCACCCGGGCGTCGATCTCGGGATCGAGGTCGGGCTCCAGGTTGTCGGGGCGCATCCACACCCCCTCGCGCAGTTCACCGAAGCGCTTGTCGTGCATGGCGTTCCGCAGCGCGGCCCGGGTGCGCGCGTCACCGCCCACGCTGGTCACGATCAGTGTGACCCACTCCCCGCCCCACGGGCGGACCCGTGGGTCGATGGCGTCGTCCTGGCGGCGTTGGCGGGCCAACAGGCGATCGGAGAGCCGGTAGCCGTCGGCCGAGCGGATCAGGTCGCCGGCGCCGACCATGCGGGTCAGCGCCACCCGCAGGGTCGTCTCTTTGATCCCGAAATCCGAAGTGAGCCTGACCAATTCGCTGGCCCGAGCGTGCGCCGGGTGGGCGCCGAGCAGCACGCTGAGCACCACCGACCGGGCCGTCATATCGGGCATGGTTTACACCTGTGACGCGCGGCGGCCGTGGTCACCGAAGGGTTCGTCGCGATGACGAACCGCCTCCCGGAAGCCGTGCTGCACCGCGTCGGCCACGAAGGCGTGCCCCTCAGGCGTGTGCCGCGCGACACCATCGAAGACGGTGCTGACCATCCTGCTGGTGGCCACCCCCTGTTGCAGCAGAGCCGAATTGAGCGCGAGCTTGACCATGATCAGCTGGTTGACCGGCATCGCCGCGATCCTTTCGACCAGCCGCTCGGTCCGCTCGTCGAGGTCCTCGGGGTCCGGCGCCTCCACGGCCAGGCCCCACTCGGCGGCCTGCGCGCCGGTGATGCAATCGCCGGTGAGCAGCAGGCGTTTCGCGCGCTGGTCGCCGAGCCGGTGGGCCCACAGGCCGGCGGCGGGGACGCCCCACACCCGGGTCGGCGGGTAGCCGATCTTGGCGTCGGCGGCGGCGATCACCTGGTCGGCGTGCAACGCGATGTCGGTGCCACCGGCCACGCAGTACCCGTGGATCTTGACCACCGTCGGCTTGTCGGCGTGCATGAGGCTGGAAAAGCCGCGCACGAACCGGCTCATCATCTGGTAGTCGATCATCGGGTCCCACGGCTGATTCGGCAGGTGGTTGACCGCCTGGGCCTTGCCGTCCAGCACTGTGCCCTGATACGCGCCGGTGCCCCCGGCCGACCCGGTGCGATCGGCGTAGGCGGACAGGTCGAAGCCCGCGCAGAAGCCCTCGCCGCGCCCCGACACCAGGATGACGTGGACGTCCGGGTCGAGGTCGGCGCGCGCCACCAGCGCCGAGAGCTCGAGTGGGGTGTCCGCGACGATCGCGTTGCCCTTCTCCGGCCTGTTGAAGGTGATGCGCGCAACCCGGCCGGTGACCTCGTAGGTCATGGTCTTCAGGTTGTCGAAGTCGACCGGCCTGATGGCGTGAGTCATGTTGCGGCTCAGCCCTTTACCAGGGAGCGCTCCAGGATGGGGGCCAAATCCAGCCCTTCCGGCATGGTGCCGAACGCACCGCCCCACCGGCCGTCGAGCCGGGTGGCCAGGAACGCCTCGGCGACGGCGGGGTGGCCGTGCCGCACCAGCAGCGAGCCCTGCAGCGCCAGGCAGATGTCCTCGGCGACCTTGCGGGCGCGGTAGGCGATGTTGTCCAGGTCGGCCAGTTGCTGCCGCAGCTTTTCCACGTGGCCGTCCAGTCGGTGATCCTGGCCCGTAGTTTGGGCCAGCTCGGCGAACAACACCTCGACGCACTCGGGGCGGGTTGCCATGGCGCGCAACGTGTCCAGGGCGCTGACGTTGCCCGAGCCCTCCCAGATGCCCATCAGCGGCGCCTCACGGAACAGTCGCGGCATGCCGGAGTCCTCGACATAGCCATTGCCGCCCAGGCATTCCAGCGCCTCGGCGGCGTGCGGGGTGGCGCGCTTGCACACCCAGTACTTGCTGGCGGCCAGGCCGATCCGGCGCAGCAGCGCTTCGGTCTCGTCGCCGCGCACCGCCTTGTCGGTGGCACCCGCCATCCGCATCGCCACGATCGTGGCCGCCTCGGCCTCGACGGCCAGGTCGGCCAGCACGTTGCGCATCAGCGGCTGGTCGATCAGGTAGGCGCCGAACGCCTTTCGGTGCTGGGCATGGTGGATGGCGCGGGTCAGGCCGGTGCGCATGCTGGTGGCGCTGCCGAGGGTGCAGTCCAGCCGGGTGAGGTTGACCATCTCGATGATCGTGGGGACGCCGCGGCCCTCCTCGCCCACCAGCCACGCGGTGGCGCCGTCGTACTCCACCTCGCTGGACGCGTTGGCGTGATTGCCCAGCTTGTCCTTGAGCCGCTGCAGGAACATCCGGTTGCGGGTGCCGTCTGGCAGTATCCGCGGCAGCAGGAAGCAGGACAGCCCGCCCGGCGCCTGCGCCAGCACCAGGAAGATGTCGCACATCGGCGCCGAGGTGAACCACTTGTGGCCGGTCAGGCTGTAGCTGCCATCGCCGTTCGGGGTTGCCTGGGTGGTGCCGGCGCGCACGTCGGAGCCGCCCTGCTTCTCCGTCATCGACATGCCCGCGGTGATGCCGGCCTTCGTGGTGGCCAGTTTCAGCTCGGGGTCGTACTCGCGACTGGTCAGCAGCGGCTCGTAAACCGCCGCCAGTTCGGGGTTGTGGCGCAGCGCCGGGACGACGGCGTACGTCATCGAGACGGGGCAGGTGTGTCCGGGCTCGACGTTCCAGACCGACATCTTGGCCGCGCGCACCACGTGCGCGCCCGCCCGCCCGTCGGCCCAGGGTGCCGCATGGATGCCGTGGGCGAGCGCCGCGCGCATCAGCTCGTGGTAGGCCGGGTCGTACTCGATCTCGTCGACGCGGTGCCCGTACTGGTCGTGGGTGTGCAGCACGGGCCGGTTGCGGTCGGCGAGCTCGCCCCAGCGCTGCGCTTCGCGGCTGCCCGCAAGCGCCCCAAGCTCATTCACCTCTTCCAGACCCCACTGCCCGCCCTCGCGGATCAGGGCCTCGACGAGCACGGCGGACGTGGCCGGGTTGTAGTTCTCCAGGGGCGGAACCTGGTTGGTCACGACATGGGTATCGGGCATGCCACCCATGTTACAGTTTTCCGACAGTCGCACAAGAGCTGTAATGATCAGCGGGGGTGCGCCGCGAAGAATTGCCACAGCGTCTTGGTCGCGAACGGCGGCCACTCGTGGCCGCCGCCGTCGACGGTGATCAGGACGACGCCCCGGTTGTCGGCGCACGCGGCCGTCGAGGTCGTCACCGGCCCGTTGCCGGTGGTGGTGGGGGCGCCGCATTGATCGACGTTGCGCCAGAACGCATTGACCTCGGGCACCGACGGGCCGTTGATGACGCTGAAGCCCTGCCCGCCGCCGTACGGGACGAGCCGGTCGGCGGTGCCGTGAATGTGGATGACCGACGCCGGGTGTGGGTTCCGGCAGGTGTTCAGCTGTGTTCCGGCGACCGGGCCGATCGCCGCGAAAATGTCGGTGGCGCAGGCCAGCGTGAGGGACATGATGGCGCCGTTGCTCATGCCGGTGGCGTAGACCTTGGCGGGGTCGATGCCGACATTGCGGGCGATGTCGGCGACGGCCGCGCTGATGAACGCGACGTCATCGACGCCTTCGCGTCCCGGGTGCCCGCAGCAGCCCTCCCCGTCGACGTTCCAGGCCCGGTCGAGGCCGTCGGGATAGGCGACGACGAACTTGGCGGAATCGGCCAAACGGTCCCACTCGTACCCCCTTTCGGCTTGCGCGGCACTGCCGGAATAGCCGTGCATCACGACGACCAGCGCGGCCGGCGTGGGCACTCCCGCGGGCTTGTAGAGCCGGTAGTCGCGATCGTGCCCACCGATGTTGACGTGGTGCAGGCTGGTGCCGGTGACGAACGCCGACGGCAGCTCGGGCCACGGCGAGCAACCGGCGACCAGGATTAGCACTCCGAAAAGCGTCGCCAGCCGACCGAGCATGGGCCGTGGATCAGCCGCCGGCGTTTTCCCGCAGGAACGCGATGTCGTCCTTGCGGCCCTCGTCCGCGGTCTCGCAGATCACCGGGGCGTCGGCGGCCTTGACCACCGCGACGAGCAGCTCGGGATCGATCTGGCCGGTGCCGAAGTTGGCGTGCCGGTCGGCGCCGGAGCCCGCGGCGTCCCTCGAGTCGTTGCAGTGCACCAGGTCGATGCGGCCGGTCAGGGCCTTGATCCGGTCGACCGCGTCGATCAGCTCCTCACCCGCGGCCCACGCGTGGCAGGTGTCCAGGCAGAAGCCGATGCCCTTGTCGCCGATGTGATCCCAGAGCCGGCCGATGGTGTCGAAGTGGCGGGCCATGGCGTGGTCACCGCCCGCCGTGTTCTCCAGGTACACGCGCACGTCGGTTTCGAGGTAGTCCAGCGCCTTGACCCACCGCTCGAAGCCGGCCTCCATGTCGTTGTCGTCGGCGTGACCGCCGTGGACGATCACCGCCGTCGCGCCGATCGCCGCGGCGGCGTCGCAGGTGTCCTGCAGGATCTTGCGCGACGGGATGCGGATCCGGTTGTTGGCCGAGGCCACGTTGATGAGGTACGGCGCGTGGACGTACAGGGGCATCGCGGACGCCTTCAGGGTCTCGGCGTCGTCGCGCGGCTTGGGCTTCTTCCAGCTCTGCGGGTTGCCGAGGAAGAATTGCACCACGTCGGCGCCGTCGGCCTGGGCGGCGGCCAGGGGATCGTCAGAGTGGACGTGCGAACCGATGAGCACGATGGCCAGTGTAGTGAGTGGCACCGACCGGGCCGCGTGCTAACCGAGCCCGGCGTCGACGAGCAGCTGCGGCAGCCCGTGTTCGGCGCACAGGTCGCGGACCGCCGAGACGTGGTTTCGCGCCTCGTCCGCCAGCCCGGCGACGGTGAGGGTTTCGGCCAGCAGCAGGCGGGCCTGAAGGTTCGCCAGCGGCCGAGCGGCCGGCGCAATGCCGCCGAGCAGCGCGCGGGCGCGCCGGCACGCCTGGTCGCGGTCGTCGGCGGCGCGGCTTCGCGACAGCAGGCGGATGCCGGATGCCTCGTCCAGTTCGGCGGTGATGGTGGCGATGCCGTTGCCACCGTGAAAGACGCGATGCATGGCCCGCAGCCGAGCGGCCTCCGGCGGGGCGATCGGCAGCTGCAACCTGACCCGCTCGTGGTTGATGACGGCCGCCAGCCGGGGCAGCCCCAACTTCTCGGCCACCGCCATACCGGCGTCGAGGCGACCGGTTGCCGCATCGCGATGCCCATGCGCCGCCTCGATTCTCGCGCTGACGGCGTATTGCGCCGTCAGGTAGTCGACCGCGCCGGCTTCGGGTCCGAGCCGATAGCTCTCCTCGAGAAGATCCGCCGCCTCGGCGAATTCGCCCTTCTCGTAGAGCAATTCGCCGAGTAGCGCGCCGGCGTGCCGCGCCGCCTGCGACTTCTGCCCCACCGCGGTACCGATTTCGTATGCCTTCCGGAAGCTGCGCAGCGCACGAGGGATGTCGAGCTGATGTCTGGCTGCAATGCCGGCCCAGCAGCTGTGGTACCCGGCGGCGGCGCCCTCGTCGTACGGCGCCGCCCACTCCAGGGCCCGATGGGCCGCCTCGTAGTCGAAGCGGTAGATCCCCGCGAACGCCGCGATGGTCGCCGTCGCCTGGGGTAGCACCGGGCGCAGGGTCTTTGGCCGCGATATCACCTCGGCCACCAGCCGGGCCATGCCTTCGACCCGGTCGGAGTTCAGTTGGGCCACCGCTCGCCACACCTTGGCCTCCAGGGTCAGATCCGCCCGCGCGGCCTCGGGCAGGCCCGAGGCGGATATGGCGCCGATGGCACGGTCGAGTGCGGCCTCGACGGCCGCGGGGCGCTGCAGCAGAATGTTGGCCGCCGCCATCGAAAGGTGCAGCCGTGGCCGCGTGTTCACCAGCTCCGCGGGTAGCTTCTCGATGATGCCCAGCAAGGTCGCCATGCGCGATTGGTTGACCGATCCAATCGTCCTGTCCCGCTCGACGAGGTCGACCGCCCGGGTGGCCTCCCCGGCGGCGAGCGCGTGGTCGACGGCATAACCGAGACAGCCGTGCTCGGCGAACCAGTCCGATGCGATGCGGTGCAGGTGTTCGAGGCGATCGGGGCTGTCGCGCTCGAGCCGGCGCCGCAGAAAACCGGCGAACATCTCGTGATAGCGAAACCACCGCGGGTCGTCGTCGAGGCGCCGCAGGAACAGGCCGCGTCGCTCGGCGTCGTCGAGTACGTCCTGCCCGCCGCTGACTCCCGCCAACACCGATGCCAGCTTCCCGCAGGTTCGTTCGGTGATCGACGTCGCGCAGAGGAACTGGAGCAATTCGGGCTCCAGGGTGTCGAGGACATTTTGCGCGAGGAATTCAGCGACCGCGTCGTTGTCCACCGGCATTCGACGCAGCAGGCCGGCGGCCCCGTCCCCCAGGCCATCGCCGCGCAGCGAGAGCGCCGCCAGCTGCAGGGCGGCGACCCGCCCGCCCGTCGCGGCGGTCAGTGCCGCGACGTCGCTATCCGCCAACCGCAGGCCCGCAACCTCGTTCAACAGCGTTTGCGCCTGATCGGCATCGAAACGCAGCTTCTCGGAATCGATTTCGATCAGTTCGTCGCGAAGTCGCAACTCGGCCAACGGCAACCGGGAACGCGACCAGCTGTTCACGATGATCTGCAGGTGGACCGAACCATGCTCGATCAGGAAGCGCAGGGCATGGGTGGTGTGGCCATCCGATACCCGCTGCCAATCGTCTACCACGAGGGTGACCGGGCAACCGTTCTGATCGATCTCGTCGATCAACGACGTCAACACGTGGGGCACCGCCTCCTCCCCGCGCTCGTCAAGGACCCGTCCCAACGAGGCGGCTACGGCGGGATGGACGCGCCGAATCGCCTTGAGCACGTGCGCCAGAAACCACACCACGTTGTTGTCGTCGTCATCGACCGTCAACCAGGCCACCGCCACACCGGAGCCGGCCGGTACCGCCCGCCATTGCTCCACCAGCGTCGTCTTGCCGAACCCCGAGGGCGCATGAATCAGGATCAGCCGTCGGCGCCCGGCCGCGCGCAGCACGGCCATCAAGTTGTCGCGAGTGACCAACGGCCGCACCGGTGAATGCAAGTCGCCCATCGATTCTCACCGTCCTCGACGACCGCAACGGGATGCGCTCAATCGACCTGCCACGATACCGCGAACGAAAAAGCCCCGGACCTCTTTGGGCCCGGGGCTTTTTCGTTGCCAACTATGCCGAACTAGCGGTAGTCGCTGTACCCGTAGTCGTCCAGCGGAACCGCGGCTCCGGTGGCCTGGCCGAAGTCCGGGCTGTAGTAATGATCCTCGTAGGACGGGATCGTGTACGCCGCGGCGCGGGCCTCTTCGGTGGGCTGCACCTGGATGTTGCGGTAGCGGTTGATGCCGGTACCAGCCGGGATCAGCTTTCCGATGATCACGTTCTCCTTCAGACCGTTGAGCTTGTCGCTGCGGCAGTTGATCGCCGCATCGGTCAGCACTCGGGTGGTCTCCTGGAACGACGCCGCGGACAGCCACGAGTCGGTGGCGAGGCTCGCCTTCGTGATACCCATCAGAACCGGACGCCCGGCGGCGGGCTCGCCGCCCTCGGCCACCACCCGGCGGTTCTCCGCCTCGAATTCCGCACGGTCGATCAGCGAGCCGGGCAGGAACTCCGTCGCGCCCGAGTCGATGATGGTGACGCGGCGCAGCATCTGGCGAACGATCACCTCGATGTGCTTGTCGTGGATCGACACACCCTGCGCGCGGTAGACCTCCTGGACCTCGCGGACCAGGTGGATCTGCACCTCGCGGGGGCCCTGCACACGCAGCACCTCGTGCGGGTCGGCCGAGCCTTCCATCAGCTGCTGGCCCACCTCGACGTGGTCGCCGTCGGACAGCACTCCCTCGGAGCCGTCGTCGTGCTTGTACACCCGCAGCCGCTGCCGCTTGGAGAGCTTGTCGTAGACGACTTCCTCGCCGCCGTCGTCCGGAACGATGGTGATCTTGTAGAACCGCTCACCGTCCTCGAGACGGACCCGCCCGGTGACGTCGGCGATCGGCGCCTTGCCGCGCGGGACGCGGGCCTCGAACAGCTCCTGCACGCGGGGCAGACCGCCGGTGATGTCCTCACCGACACCACCCTGGTGGAAGGTCCGCATCGTCAGCTGGGTGCCGGGCTCGCCGATGGACTGGGCCGCGACGATGCCGACGGCCTCGCCGATGTCGACCAGCTTGCCGGTGGCCATCGAGCGCCCGTAGCAGGTCGCGCACACGCCGGTGCCGGTGGTGCAGGTCAGCACCGAGCGCACCTTGACCGACGTGATGCGCGCCGCCAGCAGGGCGTCGATCTCCGGGTCACCCAGGTCCTCGCCGCGTGCGACGACGACGTTGCCCTTCTCGTCGACCGCATCGGTGCCCAAAGTCCGCGCGTACGCCGAGGTTTCGATGTACGGGTCGCGGATCAGCGTGCCGTCGGGCTGACGCTCGGCCAGCTCGACGACGATGCCGCGCTCGGTCTCGCAGTCGTGCTCGCGGACGATGACGTCCTGGCTCACGTCCACCAGACGACGGGTCAGGTAACCGGAGTCGGCGGTACGCAACGCGGTGTCCGCCAAGCCCTTTCGAGCGCCGTGGGTGTTGATGAAGTACTCCAACACCGTCAGGCCCTCGCGGAACGACGACTTGACCGGGCGCGGGATGAACTCACCCTTCGGGTTGGTCACCAAGCCCTTCATGCCGGCCAGGGTTCGCGTCTGGGTGAAGTTACCCGTGGCGCCCGAATCGACGATCGTGATGATCGGGTTGTCGGCGGGGTAGTGCTCGCGCAGCGCTTGACCGACCTCGTCGGTGGCTTCCTTCCAGATCTCCACCAGCGCCTCGTTGCGCTCGTCGTGGTTCAAAGCACCACGCTGGAACTGCTTTTCGACCTTGTCGGCGCGCTCCTCGTAGTGGTCGAGGATCTCCTTCTTGCGTGGCGGAACCAGCACGTCGGCCATCGAGACCGTGACACCGCTGCGGGTCGCCCAGTAGAAACCGGCGTCCTTGAGCTTGTCGACCGTCTGCGCCACCACGATCATCGGGTAGCGCTCGGCCAGGTCGTTGATGATCGAGGCCTGCACCTTCTTGTGCATCTGCTTGTTCACGAAGGGGTAGGCCACCGGCAGCAGCTCGTTGAACAGCACCCGGCCCAGCGTGGTCTCGGCCATCCAGGAGTCGCCCGGCTGCCAGCCGTTGGCGCCGAACAGCTCGGCCTCGATCTCGGCGGGCGGACGCAGCTGGGTCAGCCGCACCTTGATCTTGGCCCGCACCGAGAGCACCCCACGGTCCGACGCCATGATCGCCTCGGCCGGCGAGGAGTACACCCCGACCTCCGGTTGGTCCTTGGCGGCCGGTGAGTATTCGCCGGTGTCGCCGTCGACCTCGGTGGTCAGGAAGTACAGCCCGGTCACCATGTCCAGTCGGGGCATGGCCAACGGGCGGCCGGACGCCGGCGACAGGATGTTGTTGGAGGACAGCATCAGGATGCGGGCCTCGGCCTGCGCCTCGGCGCTCAGCGGCAGGTGCACCGCCATCTGGTCACCGTCGAAGTCGGCGTTGAATGCCTCACACACCAACGGGTGCAGCTGAATCGCCTTGCCCTCCACCAGCATCGGCTCGAAGGCCTGGATGCCCAGCCGGTGCAGGGTCGGCGCGCGGTTCAGCAGCACCGGGTGCTCGGCGATGACCTCTTCGAGGACGTCCCACACCTGGGGACGCTGCCGCTCGACCATCCGCTTGGCGCTCTTGATGTTCTGCGCGTGGTTGAGGTCGACGAGCCGCTTCATCACGAACGGCTTGAACAGCTCCAGCGCCATCAGCTTGGGCAGGCCGCACTGGTGCAGCTTGAGCTGCGGGCCGACCACGATGACCGAACGGCCGGAGTAGTCGACACGCTTGCCGAGCAGGTTCTGGCGGAACCGGCCCTGCTTGCCCTTGAGCAGATCGGAGAGCGACTTCAGCGGGCGGTTGCCCGGCCCGGTGACCGGGCGGCCGCGACGGCCGTTGTCGAACAGCGCGTCCACCGACTCCTGCAGCATCCGCTTCTCGTTGTTGACGATGATCTCGGGCGCGCCGAGGTCGATCAGCCTCTTGAGCCGGTTGTTGCGGTTGATCACGCGGCGGTACAGGTCGTTGAGGTCGCTGGTCGCGAACCGGCCACCGTCGAGCTGGACCATCGGCCGCAGCTCCGGCGGGATCACCGGCACGGCGTCGAGCACCATGCCCATCGGCGAATTGCCCGACTGCTGGAAGGCGGCGACCACCTTCAGCCGCTTGAGCGCGCGAAGCTTCTTCTGCCCCTTACCGTTTCGGATGACGTCACGCAGGTTGTCCGCCTCGGCGTCGATGTCGAAGTTCTCGATCAGCTTCTGGATCGACTCCGCGCCCATGGCACCGGTGAAGTACTCGCCGTAGCGGTCGACGAGCTCGCGGTAGAGGTTCTCGTCGACGATCAGCTGCTTGGGGGCCAGCTTGGTGAAGGTGCTCCAGATGTCCTCCAGCCGGTCCAGCTCGCGCTGGGCGCGGTCGCGGAGCTGGCGCATCTCCCGCTCGCCGCCGTCGCGAACCTTGCGCCGGGCGTCGGCCTTGGCGCCCTCGGCCTCCAGCTCGGCCAGGTCCGCCTCGAGCTTCTGCGCGCGGGCCTCCAGCTCGGCGTCGCGCTGGTCCTCAACTCCCTTGCGCTCCACCAGCATTTCGGCCTCGAGCGTCGACAGCTCGTTGTGCCGCATCTCGTCGTCGACGGACGTGATCACGTACGCGGCGAAGTAGATGATCTTCTCGAGGTCCTTCGGCGCCAGGTCGAGCAGGTAGCCCAGGCGCGAGGGCACACCCTTGAAGTACCAGATGTGCGTGACGGGCGCCGCCAACTCGATGTGGCCCATCCGCTCGCGGCGCACCTTGGCGCGGGTCACCTCGACCCCGCAGCGCTCGCAGATGATGCCCTTGAAGCGGACGCGCTTGTACTTGCCGCAGTAGCACTCCCAGTCCCGAGTCGGTCCGAAGATCTTCTCGCAGAACAGGCCGTCCTTCTCCGGCTTCAGCGTGCGGTAGTTGATCGTCTCCGGCTTCTTGACCTCGCCGTAAGACCATTGCCTGATGTCCTCCGCGGTGGCCAGGCCGATACGGAGTTCATCGAAGAAGTTGACGTCGAGCACGTAACTCCCTTTCCCCTTGCGGGTTTAGTAACTAATTAAGCCAAGTCCTCAACAGAGGCGGATTCGTTGCGGGACAAGTTGATTCCCAGGTTGGCGGCGGCCCGCTCCAGGTCCTCGTCCTCGCCCTCGCGCAGCTCGATGGCCGCGCCGTCACTCGACAGCACCTCGACGTTGAGGCAAAGCGACTGCAGCTCCTTGAGCAGCACCTTGAACGACTCGGGGATGCCCGGCTCGGGAATGTTCTCGCCCTTGACGATCGCCTCGTACACCTTGACCCGGCCGACGGTGTCGTCGGACTTGATGGTCAACAGCTCCTGCAGCGTGTACGCGGCGCCGTAGGCCTGCATGGCCCAGCACTCCATCTCACCGAACCGCTGACCACCGAACTGCGCCTTACCGCCCAGCGGCTGCTGGGTGATCATCGAGTACGGGCCGGTGGAGCGGGCGTGGATCTTGTCGTCCACCAGGTGGTGCAGCTTCATGATGTACATGAAGCCGACGGTCACCGGGTACGGGAACGGCTCGCCGCTGCGGCCGTCGAACAGCACCGCCTTGCCGTCGCCGTTGACCAGCACCTCACCGTCGCGGTTGGGCAGCGTGGCCGACAGCAGCCCCTGCAGCTCGGCCTCCTGTGCGCCGTCGAACACCGGTGTGGAGACGATGGCGTTCGGCTCGGCGTGCAGCAGGTCCTCGGGCAGGTTGGTGGCCCAGTCGGGCACGCCCTTGCCGGTGTCGACCTTCCAGCCGCTGTGCGCGCACCAGCCGAGGTGCGTTTCCAGGATCTGGCCGATGTTCATCCGTCGCGGCACACCGTGGGTGTTCAGGATGATGTCCACCGGGGTGCCGTCCGGCAGGAACGGCATGTCCTCGACCGGCAGGATCTTGCCGATCACGCCCTTGTTGCCGTGCCGGCCGGCGAGCTTGTCGCCGTCGGAGATCTTGCGCTTCTGGGCCACGTACACGCGGACCAGCTCGTTGACGCCGGCGGGCAGCTCGTCGTCGTCCTCGCGGGAGAACACCCGGATGCCGATGACCTTGCCGGACTCGCCGTGCGGCACCTTCAGGGAGGTGTCGCGGACCTCGCGGGCCTTCTCGCCGAAGATCGCCCGCAGCAGCCGCTCCTCCGGAGTCAGCTCGGTCTCACCCTTCGGGGTGACCTTGCCGACCAGGATGTCGCCGTCGCGAACCTCGGCCCCGATCCGCACGATGCCGCGCTCGTCCAGGTCGGCGAGGACCTCGTCGGAGACATTGGGGATGTCCCGGGTGATCTCCTCGGCGCCCAGCTTGGTGTCGCGGGCATCGATCTCATGTTCCTCGATGTGGATCGAGGTCAACACGTCCTCTTCGACCAGGCGGTTGGAGAGGATGATCGCGTCCTCGTAGTTGTGGCCCTCCCAGGGCATGATCGCGACCAGCAGGTTCTTGCCCAGGGCCATCTCACCGTTTTCGGTGCAGGGGCCGTCGGCGATGACCTGGCCGGCCTCGACGCGGTCGCCCGCGTCGACGATCGGCGACTGGTTGGCGCAGGTGCCGTGGTTGGAACGGGCGAACTTGCGCATCCGGTAGGTGTGCCGGGTGCCGTCGTCGGCCATCACGGTGATGTAGTCCGCGGAGACCTCCTCGATCACCCCGGCCTTGTCCGCGACGACGACGTCGCCGGCGTCGATCGCGGCGCGCAACTCCATGCCGGTGCCCACCAGCGGCGCCTCGCTGCGCACCAGAGGAACCGCCTGGCGCTGCATGTTGGCGCCCATCAGGGCGCGGTTGGCGTCGTCGTGCTCGAGGAACGGGATCATGGCGGTGGCCACCGACACCATCTGGCGCGGCGACACGTCCATGTAGTCGACCTCGGACGAGGGCACGTACTCGACCTCGCCCGCCTTGCGGCGAACCAGGACGCGCGGCTCGACGAACCGTCCGCTGGGATCGATCGGCGAGTTGGCCTGCGCCACCACGTGGCGGTCCTCCTCGTCGGCCGTCAGGTAGACGATCTCGTCGGTGACCACGCCGTCGACCACCTTGCGGTACGGCGTCTCGATGAACCCGAACGGGTTGACCCGCGCGTACACCGAAAGCGAGCCGATCAGACCGATGTTCGGACCCTCCGGGGTCTCGATCGGGCACATCCGGCCGTAGTGCGACGGGTGCACGTCACGGACCTCCAGGCCGGCGCGCTCACGGGACAGACCGCCCGGGCCCAGCGCCGACAGGCGGCGCTTGTGGGTGAGGCCCGACAGCGGGTTGTTCTGGTCCATGAACTGCGACAGCTGGCTGGTGCCGAAGAACTCCTTGATCGCGGCGACCACCGGGCGGATGTTGATCAGCGTCTGCGGCGTGATGGCCTCGACGTCCTGGGTGGTCATCCGCTCCCGGACGACGCGCTCCATCCTGGACATGCCGACCCGGATCTGGTTCTGGATCAGCTCGCCGACCGTGCGCAGCCGCCGGTTGCCGAAGTGGTCGATGTCGTCGGTCTCCACCGGCACCTCGACGCCGCCGGGGACGGTCATCACCGACTGCCCCTCGTGCAGACGAACCAGGTACTCGATGGTGGCGACGACGTCCTCTTCGGTCAGCGTGGTCGTCGTGATCGGGTTCTCGGTGTTCAGGCCGAGCTTCTTGTTGACCTTGTAGCGGCCCACCCGGGCCAGGTCGTAGCGCTTCTCCTTGAAGAACAGGTTCTCCAGCAGGGTCTGCGCGGACTCCTTGGTCGGCGGCTCGCCCGGACGCAGCTTGCGGTAGATATCCAGCAGCGCCTCGTCGGTGCCGGCGGTGTTGTCCTTCTCCAGCGTCGACATCATGATCTCGGAGAAGCCGAACCGCTCGGTGATCCGCTCAGCGGTCCAGCCCAGCGCCTTGAGCAGCACGGTGACGGGCTGGCGGCGCTTGCGGTCGATGCGCACGCCGACGGTGTCGCGCTTGTCGACGTCGAACTCGAGCCAGGCGCCGCGGCTGGGGATCACCTTGACGCTGTGCAGCGTCTTCTCGGTGGACTTGTCGATCGTCTCGTCGAAGTAGACGCCCGGCGAGCGCACCAGCTGGCTGACGACGACGCGCTCGGTCCCGTTGATGATGAAGGTGCCCTTCTCGGTCATCATCGGGAAGTCACCCATGAACACCGTCTGGCTCTTGATCTCGCCGGTGTTGTTGTTGATGAACTCGGCCGTGACGAACAGCGGGGCCGCGTAGGTCATGTCCTTGTCTTTGCACTCGTCGACCGGCGCCTTGACCTCGTCAAAGCGGGGATCGGAGAAAGACAGCGACATCGAGCCCGAGAAGTCCTCGATCGGCGACAGCTCGTCGAGGACCTCTTGGAGGCCGCCCTTGGGGCTGGGGTCGCCGCCGGCGACGGCCTTGTTGCGCCATTCGTCGTGGCCGGTCAGCCACTTGAACGAGTCGGTCTGCACGTCAAGAAGCCCCGGAACCTCGAGCGGTTCGCGGAGCTTGGCGAAAGAAACTCGGTTGGGTGCTCCGGGCACGGAGCCGTTTGTGGAACTTGAGTTTTTTGAACTCTGGCGACTCTTGCTCTGGCGGGAATCTGCCAAGATGCGTCCTTCCAGCACCTCGTGCGACTCACGGTTTCCGGGGGCACCGGCTGCGTTCGCCGCAACAATTTTGTCGGTTCGGCCGGCGAACGATCTGCCCAGATCTCACGCGCACAACTAAATAGCTAAGCCGCGGGATGGGGCTCAGGCTAAGACCACGGTGTCAGGTGGCGGGTGAGGTGGGCAGGAGGTAGCCAGCGCAACGTCCAACAATAGCGCAGGACCGCGCATTCCTCAACTACCCACAACAATCAGCCCAGGGACATCGGCGCTGGCTCGCGATCTCGACTTCCCGTGGGTACATGCTGCCCAACAGACTGACCCGTTTAGGCCCGGTCGTCAAGAGGGCGGGCCGCCAAGTTGCACCGAGTTAGCGCAAATTTCTCTACGCCTCGCCGAACTCGGTTGCCTTGTACCGGTGGGTGCCCTCGAGGTCGTCGAGGATCGCCGCCTGGGCGTTCTTGGGCAGGGTGTGCAGGATCTCGCGCACCCGGGCCTGGCGCCGCGCGACGGCCTTGCGCTCCGGCATGCCCGGCGTCGCGACGATCTGCGGGGGCACTCCCTCGATCTCCTCGACGCCGCCGGCGTGGTGACCGGCGTCGAGCAGGGCCTGCTCCTCGGCCATGGTGGCCTCGTCCTTCTCCTCGGACATGCCGATCGGCCCGATACGCCGGCCGTTGAGGAACTGCCGCACCACGGGCTCATCGCTGGTCAGCAGCACTTCCCGCGGGCCGAACATGACCAGCTTGCGGCGGAACAGCATGCCCATGTTGTCCGGCACGGTCCGGGCGATGTTGATGTTGTGCGTCACGATCAGGACGGTGGCGTCGATCTGGGCGTTGATGTCGAGGATCAACTGGCTCAGATACGCGGTACGAACCGGGTCCAGACCGGAGTCCGGCTCGTCGCACAGGATGATCTGCGGGTCCATCACCAGGGCCCGGGCCAGGCTGGCGCGCTTGCGCATACCGCCGGAGATCTCACCGGGGAACTTCTTCTCATCCCCGCCCAAGCCCACCAGGGTCAGCTTCTCCATGACGATGTCACGGATCTCGCTTTCCTTCTTCTTGGTGTGCTCGCGCAGCGGGAAGGCCGCGTTGTCGAACAGGTTCATCGAGCCGAACAGCGCGCCGTCCTGGAACATGACGCCGAACAGCGTGCGGATCTCGTAGAGCTCCTTGGCCGAGCACTCGAGGATGTCGGTGCCGTCGATCATGATCGAGCCGCGTTCCGGGCGCAGCAGACCGATGAGGGATTTCAGGAACACCGATTTGCCGGTACCCGACGGCCCCAACAGGACGCTGACCTCCCCGGCGGGGATATCCAACGTCACGTCTTCCCAAATTCTCGAGGGACCGAAGGACTTCGTGAGTCCCCTCACCTCGATAGCGACGCCCATGGGGAATCCTTCCGTCGACGCTCGTGCCCGCCACCTGCCCTTTTGTGTGGCATCAGTCACTGTAGCGCACGTCAGGCACCCGGCATCAGGCTTGGATCGCACCGCCGGGAAAAATTGGCCGACCTGAGACTTGGCGCCGCACCCCTATTCGACGCGAGTTAGCCGGAAGGCGCCCAGTTGCCGTGGAATCCCATCGGTACCCGCTGCGGCAGATGCACGGTAGCCACCGATTCGAGGGTCTGCGCATCCAGCAGCACCAGCTGCCCTTCGTCGCGCCCGCGGTGGTAGCCGTAGCCCATCAGGATGCCGTCGTCCTCGGCCCGGTCCCCGGGGTCACGTGCGGGGTTCGGCACGAAAGACATCTCGCCGAGCAAAAGCTCGGGGTCGAGTTCGGCCACCGTGGCCGACCCCGAGGCATAGTCGTGCTTGTACAGCGGTGTCGCCAGCTGCGGACCGCCCGCGGCGGAGAAGCCGCCCTCGATGCCGACGGCGTAGCCGAAGCGGTGCCGCTTGCCGAGGCGCGTCTCGTTGATCCGCGGGAATTCCTGCGAGCGCTCGTCGCGGCATTCGGTGGCCACCGCGCCGGTCGCCAGGTTGACGGTCCAGCGGTCCAGCCTGGGCGTGGTGTCGCCGGGGCCGCGCCGGTCGCGGTCGAACATCCGCTCGTAGCGCACCACGTCAAGCACCAAAACCTCTGCACCATCGCGCATTTCGGAGTACGCGTTGAGCGGGTGGTAGACGTAGCAGGGTTCGATGTCGAACCAGCGGACATCCTTATTGCCGCCCTCGCGGGGCATCACCCCGATGCGCGCCGGATAGCCGGGGTTCCAGGCGTACGGCATCCGGTCGTCGTGTTTCGGGTTGCGGTTCATCATCGCGGTGATCGGGCCCGGCACCCGGACCCGCCCGACCAGCGACTGCAGCGCCAGCCGGGCCGGTACGCCCAGCCAGCGCGGGATGTTCGTCGGAAGCACCTGCACCGGATCGAACGTCACCGGCAGGTCGTAGATCACCACGTATTTGTCGGTCAGCGAGAAGTCGTGCATCATCGGCGACCCGCTCACTTCGATGTCGACCGTGCGGCGGGCGCGCCCGCTGGTGTCGATCACCGAGTACTGCACGGTGCGCCCGCGGGCGAATGAGTAAGACACGGCATGCAATTCGCCGGTGTGGGGATCGCGGTGCGGATGGGCGGTGTAGCCGCCCTCCAGGGTGCCGTCGAAGTCACAGGTGCCGACGGTGTCGAGGTCCTCGGTCAGCTCGAAGTTGGCGGCCCCACCCTCGACCAGCGCCAGGGTGCGCCCGGCGTGGGCCAGCACGTTGGTGTTGGCCCCGAAGGACAGCATGCCCGCCCGCGGGTTGAGCCGGGCCGGGGCCGGCTCGCCGAGGGTGGCGCACACCGAGAGGCTGCGCACCCAGCGGTTGCGGTACCAGCGGGCCTCGCCGTCGCGCAGCGCGACCCCGTGCACCATGCCGTCGCCGCTGAACCAGTGGTAGGTGGCCGGGTCGACCTCCTCGGCCGGGTTGGGCCCGTTGCGCAGATAGCGCCCGTCGAGGTGCTCGGGGATGTGCCCGGTGACCTCCAGGTCGGTCGCGGTCACTTCGGCGCCCACCGGCGCCAAAAAGCCTTCGAGATACGGGTTCGTGGATCGGGTGGCTTGCGCGGATGTCACTGCTAAGCTCCTATAACATTGATATTTCAGTGTTATAAGGACCGTACGCCTGTGGTGAGAAGATGGCAACGATGACTTCGGAGACCGAGCGCAGCGTCCGAGACGAGATGCTGCACGCCGCCGTCGGGCTGCTCGACGAACAGGGGCCCGACGCGCTGCAGACCCGCAGGGTCGCGGGCGCCGCGGGGACCTCGACGATGGCGGTCTACACGCATTTCGGTGGGATGCGCGGCCTGATCGCCCAGGTTGCCGAGGAGGGCCTGCGGCAGTTCGACGCCGCGCTGACGCTGCCCGAGACCGATGACCCGGTCGCCGACCTGTTCGCCGTGGGCGCCGCCTACCGGCGCTACGCCATCGAGCGTTCGCACATGTATCGGCTGATGTTCGGCAGCACCAGCGCGCACGGCATCAACGCACCCGCCGGCAACGTCCTGACGCTGACGGTCGCCGAGATCGAGCGGGACATCCCCAGCTTCGCGCACGTGGTGCGAGCGGTGCAGCGGTCTATGCGTGCGGGGCGAATCACGGTCGGTTCCGCGGCTGACGACGCGGCGGTGGTGGCCACGGCGGCCCAGTTCTGGGCGTTGGTGCACGGATTCGTGATGCTCGAACTGGCCGGCTTCTACGGGGACGACGGCACGGCCGTCGCGCCGGTGCTCGGCTCGCTGACGTCGAACTTCCTGGTCGCCCTGGGAGATTCACACGAGCGCGTGCGCGAGTCGCAGCGAGCGGCGTTCGGCCTTCGCTGAGCGCACGAAACCCCCGGAAGGGCGCTTCCGGGGGCTTCGTGACGTGGTGCTACTTGACGGTGACGGTGGCGCCGGCGGCCTCGAGCTTGGCCTTGGCGTCGTCGGCGGCCTCCTTGGCCACCTTCTCCAGCAGCGGCTTGGGCGCGCCGTCGACGAGGTCCTTGGCCTCCTTGAGGCCCAGGCCGGAGACGATCTCGCGGACCACCTTGATCACGCCGATCTTCTTGTCACCGGCGGCCTCGAGGATGACGTCGAACTCCGACTGCTCCTCGGCGGCCTCGGCGGGCGCGCCACCGGCGGCCGGACCGGCGGCGGCGACGGCGACCGGGGCGGCCGCGGTGACCTCGAAGGTCTCCTCGAACTTCTTGACGAAGTCCGAGAGCTCCAGCAGGGTCATTTCCTTGAACGCGTCGAGCAGGTCGTCGGCAGTCATCTTTGCCATGGTGTGGGTCCTTCCTTGTTTTTCTACGTTGCGGTCGGTTGTTATTCGGCTTCGGCCGGGGGTTCGGCGGTTTCCGCGGTCTCGGCGGGCGCTTCTGCGGCCGGGGCCTCGGCGGCCGGGGCCGGGGCAGCGGCCTCGGCGGGCTTCTTCTCCTGCAGCGCGGCCAGCAGCCGGGCCATCTGGGAGGTGGGGGCGGCGAACAGCCCGGCCGCCTTGGCCAGGTTGCCCTTCATCGCGCCGGCCAGCTTGGCCAGCAGCACCTCGCGGGACTCCAGGTCCGCGATGCGCTCGACTTCGGACACGCTCAGCGGGTGGCCATCCATGTAGCCGCCCTTGATGACCAGCGCCTTGTTCTCCTTGGCGAAGGTCTTGATCGCCTTGGCGGCGTCAACCGGCTCGCCGCTGACGAACGCGATGGCCGTCGGCCCGGCGAACAGCTCGTCGAGACCCTCGATGCCGGCATCGGCGGCAGCCCGCTTGATCAGCGTGTTCTTGGCCACCGTGTAGGTAGCCGATCCCGCCAGCGAGCGGCGCAGCTCGGCCAGGTTGGCCACCGTCAAACCGCGGTACTCGGTGATCAGGGTGGCCGTCGAGTCCTTGAACTGCTCCGCGATGTCTGCAACGGCGGTGGCCTTGTCAGCCCGGGCCATGCATACCTCCTGAGGTCAAAGTTGTCGGTGATTCACCGCAAGAACGACGAACGCCCCGGCGCAGGAAGCGGCCGGGGCGTACAAATTCGCCGGCGTGCGCCGGCGTTCTGCCTCGTCCTCCTGCGCGGGCCGCCGGGATGCTCCCGGACCTTCAACCGATTGCTCGGTGACCGACGGTCTTCGGTGGATCGGCAACCAGGATAGCCTGACCCCCCGCGGTCAGCCAAAACGGTGCGGCTACGCGAGCCCGGCCAGCCTGGCGGCGCCCACCAGCCCGGCCTCGCCGCCCAGTGCCGCGGGCACCACCCGCAGGCCGGCCAGGAACTCCAGCCCGGCGTACTCGGTCAGCGCCGACCGCAGCGGGCCGAAGAGCAGGTCCCCGGAGTTGGCCACACCGCCGCCGATGACGACGAGGTCGAGGTCGCAGACCGCCCCGACCGACGCGATCATCGCCGCCAGCGCGGTGGCGCCCCGCCGAAACGCCCGCTGCGCCACCGGGACCCCGGCCGCCGCCGCGGCGGCCAGCTCCCGGGCGCCGGCGCCCGGTGGCGCGGCCCAGCCGTTGTCCCGCGCCCAGCGCACCATCCACGGTCCGGACGCGACGGTCTCGACGCAGCCGCGCCCGCCGCACGCACACGGCCTGCCGTCCTGGTCGACCACCACGTGACCGACGTGGCCGGCGTTGCCGGTGCGCCCGGTGTACGGGACGCCGTCGAGCACCAGTCCCCCGCCCACGCCGGTGGACACCACCATGCCAAGCATGAAGCGGGCGCCGCGGCCCGCCCCGAGCCAGTGCTCGCCCAGCGCCATGCACACGCCGTCGCCGCCGAGACGGACGGGAACGCCCGGGACCCCGGGAATCATGGCCGCGACCCGGTCCCGCAGGGGGAAGCCGCGCCAGGAGCGGATGTTGACCGGGCTGACGCTTCCGGCGTGCAGGTCGATGGGCCCGGCGCACGCGATTCCCACCGCGGTGACGGCGCCGTCGGCGACGCGCAGCATGTCGGCGATGGTCGTCGCGACCGCGGCCCAGACCTCCTCCGCGGATCCGCCCGGCGGGGTGGGCCGGATCGCGGTGTGCACCAGCGTGCCGCCGGGATCGGTCAGCCCGGCGGCGATCTTGGTGCCGCCGATGTCGAGGCAGAGCGTGCGGGCGGCCATCAGTGGCGATGCGTGTTGTCGGGTTGGCGTGGGTCGCCCGGGTGCTCGTAGCCGGGGGCGAGGCGGACCAGCGCGGCGCGCCGCGCGTCCAGCCACACCCGGAACGCGCGCCGGCGCGCGGCACCGCGCAGGTGGTCGGCGATCGCCGAGCGCACCTCCGCCAAGGGCGGCGCGGCGAGCGCGGGGGCGCGCCAGCCGTGCGGGCCCGGTCGCGGCGCGGCGAAGCGCAGGGGGTTGCGGGCGTGGTAGTCGGCCACCTCGTCGACGCCGACCCCGACCGCGGCGGTGACGTCGGCGAACAGCGCCCGGGCCAACGGATCCGTCAGCGCGGCGGCCGCCACGCTGCCGATCTCGAGGCGCGCCGCCGCGTCGGGCAGCAGCTCGGCCTCGGCGGGCGCGCCGGTCGCGGTGAGGCCCCGGGCGGCGGCCTCGGCGGCGACCACCCGCTCGGTCACGATCAGCTGGGTGAGCCAGCGCCGCAGCTGCCGTCCCTCCCCGGTGCCGGGCGCCGGCAGCGCGGCGACGCGCGGACCGCTGCGCAACCGCATCTCTCGAGCGTCTACCTCATCGACCGAAACCGGTTCGCCGGCCACGGTCGCCACCAGTCCGACGCTCATGTCACGGTCACCTTCACCGCCGGCGAGTACACCAGCCGGCCCGCGCAGCCCACCCGGACCAGCGCCCACCACTGCCCGGGATCCAGCCACGCCGGCGGGGTCAGGTCGAAGCCGAGCTCGACCGTCCCACGGGCGGGCACGACGGCGCCGAGCACGTTGGGCCCCATCCACTCCCACGTGCCCCAGGGGCTGATCAGGTGCGCCTCCGCGGCCAGGGGGGCGCGGGCGTGGGTGCCGACCGTCACGGTCAGCCGGGCGGTCCCGCCCGCCGCGAGCTCGACGTCGCCGGGCTCGTCGGCGAGGTACAGCAGCTCGCGCTCGTGGTGTGCGCCCACGTCGACGACGCAGACGTCCTCGACCTCCTGACGCCACGCCGCCGGGACGCCGTCGCCGGTCAGGCACAGCCGGGCGCGCAGCGGGTAGAGCCCGGGCCGCGCCCGCGCCGGGATCGTCACCGTCACCTCGGCCTCGCGATGGTCGCCCACGCCCAGCGTGAACGGCAGCTCCGCCGGTCTCGCCGTCCAGCCGTCCGGGCACAGCACCGTCACCGCCCCGTGCAGCGTGGCGTCGCTGCAGTCGCCGGCCACGGTGAGCCGCAACGCCACCTCGGCGCCCGGCCCGGCGGTCACGCGCTGCGGGTGCAGGTGCGCGACGGCCGGAAGTCCCCCGAGCGGGGCGGGTCCGCGGTTGTGCAGCCAGTAGCGCGCGTACAGCGGTTGGGCGGTTTCGGCGTCCGGCGCCAGCGGCGCGTATTCCGTCGCCGCGCTTTGTGTTTCGAGGTGGGCCAGCACGGTGGCCACCTGATAGCCGTGCAGCTCCACCGATTTCGCGCGCCCGCCACGCGTTCCCAGCGGCCTTTCCAGCAGGTCGGCGAACGCCAGCCCGCGCACCGTGGCCGGCTCGGAGCCGAGGCTGACGCGGGTGCGTTTCCCGGTCGTCTGCACCAGCCTCAGGGCCACCGCGCTCGGGTCGACGGGCCGGGTGCGCCCCGCCGCCAGCGGGTTGCCGGCGGCCTTGAGGGCCGCCAGCTGGACGGAACCGGCGGGCTCGATGTGCAGCAGCGACCCGCTCGCCGGCAGCGCGCCGTCCGCTTCGCCGGACACTACGGCGAGCAGTGGATGGCCGAATTCCGCGCTGCGCGCGGGGATCTCGGCCTCACGCCAGTCGCCGTCGCCGCAGGCCAGCGCGTAGTCGAAGACGTGGGACCAGTGCTGGAGCTGGAAGTTGGAGCCGTCGGGCGCGGTACGGCGCGGATCGTCGATCCAGGTTCCCGACGGCCAGCCGGTGCAGGACCGCATCAGCGCGGTGTGCAGCGTGCCGTCGGTCTCGACGGCGAAGCTGGGCACCCCGCGGTTGAGCAGCGCGACGGTGCGGGATTCGAAGCGTTCGATGCCCGCCGGCGCCCGCTGGTTGACCAGGATCTCCGCGCTCCCGAGCTCGTCGACCACCGACGCGATCGCGGCGGCCAGGCCGCCCTCGTCGCTGGCGTCGATCACCAGCACGGGCAGCGCCCGCGGCGGGCGCAGGTCGGCGCCGGGAACCCAGGCCGCGGCCAACGGTGTCTCGGCCGGCACCCAGACCCTGGCCCGCCCCGTTTCCGCCAGCTGGCGCTCGAGTTCGGCTAGGTACTCCGGATCCGCTTGCGCCAGAACGGCTTTGGCAAACGCGTTGCGGGCCGGCCCGCCCAGCGCGATGCGGACGTCGGGGAGGTTCGAGTCGACGTCGAGGCAGCCGTAGCGCGGCTTGTCGGCGCCGCTGCAGGTCGCCGTGACGCCGGCGCGGACCAGCGCCACCATCAGCTCGCGCGCCAGCGGCCCGGACTCCGCCTCGGCCGGCGACACCACCTCGGCCACCGACACCGCCCGCACTGAGTTCTCCGAGGCGCCGACCCGCACCCGCACCGCCGACGACAGGCCGAACCAGCCGTAGGCCGGGTTGTCCAGCGTCCACAGGTGCCGCGCCGTGTCCACCGAGCGGGCGCCGTCGTGCAGCAGCGCGAAGCCGCGGCCGACGACGGCGTCCCCCACCTCGCTGACCGGCATGGCGCCCGGCACCGGGCACGGCCAGCGCAGCCGCAACAAGCGGTCCTCCCCGGCGAATTCGTCGATGGCCGTGCGGCAGTCCAGCCGCGCCAGCCCGTTCCACAGCGTCAGGGTTTGGGTGTAGCGCAGCTGCCCGCCGATGCGGCCGTGCACCACGAGGCGCTGACCGAGCGGGCCGCGGTAGGCCCGCACCCGGGCCGGCCAGGCCGACGAGCCCACCACCGGACCCTTGGGCAGCAGGTGCCACGGCCCCTCCCCCTGCCGGGGGTGCGACGGGTATTCCTCGTAGAGGGCCAGCTCGTTGCCCACCCGGCCGTCGGCGATCAGCTGCCGGCCGTCGGAGGACATCAGGGACACGATCCCCCCGCCGCGCGCCGGGTCGGCCTCCAGCCGGTAGTGCTCGTTGCCGATCGCCGAGCCGGGCATCGTTTCCCACCCGGCAGCCCCGCCGCCCGGCACCAGCCGATAGGCCCGCCAGCCCAGCGACGGCACGTCGCGCGCCAGCCAGGTGACCGACCGCCCGTCGTCCGCCACGTGCGCCGGCAGGTCGGTTCCGTCGGGATCGAGCACGCGTACCCCGGCGCCGACCGGCGCGTCGAGCCGCGCGGTGACGATATCGGTTCGCTTGTGCGCCAATGGGTTCCATACGACCACGTCGCCGTCGACGGCGCCGGACAGCGCCGCCAGCGAGTTGTCCCGCACCGCGCGGCCCAACTCCCACGCGTCGCGCCAACCGGTCAGCAGGTCCAGATAGACCTGATCGGACTCCGAGCCGGTGATGGCGTCGTGGTGCGCGCCGTACGCCAGCTGCACCCACGCCTTGGCGAGCGCGGCCTGCGGGTACTCGGCGCCGGTCAGCAGCGCGGCGAACACGGCGAAGCGCTCGGCCTCGAGCACGGCGTTCTCGGCCGCCCGATTGGCCTGTTTGGTGTCGATGTACGAGACGTCCTTGCCGGTGTAGATCGGGTTCATGTCCCGGGTCTGCGGGGACGGCTCGCAACCGCGCTGCGCGAGTTCGGCGCGCACCGCGGCGAAAAAGTCCCGCGGTATCGCGCACACGAACCGCGGCCACGTGTAGCGCGCGGCCCAGTCGCGATGGATCGCGGTGACCCATTTGTTCGGCGGCGTGTAGTCGGTCCCGACCGGCAGCAGCACGTTGCGGGTCAGGGCGACCTTCTTGAGCCGATCGAACAGCGCGCGGGTGGCCTCCTCCGCCTCCGCGAGCGAGACCGACGCGTCCATCCCCCAGCCCGCCCCGTAGTGCGCGGGCATGTAATGCGTGAGCAGGCCGCGGCCCGACGGCGCGATCCACTCGAACTCGCTGCAGAACTGCATGCGATCCATCTCGCCGCCCTGGGTCGGGCCCCACTGGTGGTGCGGCCCGCGCGCCCACGAACTCGACGTCAGGCCGGCGTCGGCGGCCAGCCCGGGGAATTGCGGATCGTGGCCGAACACGTCGAGCTGCCACGCGGTGGCCGGGTCGGCGCCCAGCACGTCACGCTGAAATCCCATGCCGTGCACCAGGTTCCGGATCGTTGTCTCCGGGCTGGTGAGGTTGGTGTTGGGTTCGTTGTAGGTGCCGCCCATCACCTCGACGCGGCCCTGCGCGATGAACCGGCGCAGGTCGGCGCGGTCCTCGGGGTGGGTGTCCCAGTACGGCTTGAGGTAGTCGACCTCCGCCAGCACGAACTTGTACTCGGGCTCGCGGCGGGCCATCTCCAGGTGCGCGCGGACCAGTTCGAAGCCGTTGGCCTGCCGTCCCGGCGGGTCTTCGGCCCATTCGCTGGTGTAGGCGCCCTGCGTGTTCCACCACACCGGGTCGTAGTGAAAGTGACTGACCATGAACATGGTCCAGCCGGGCTCGGCGACGGTGAACTCGAACGGCTTGCCGACGCGCCCGGCGCGCGCCCGCGCGGCGCGCCGCTGGCCGACGACCGGGCGGTCGACCGTGACCGGGACCTCGACGACGTCGCTGCCGGGCTGGGCGATCGCCTCACCGCTCAGGCCGTCGCCGTCGACGCGGACCGGCGTCGGCTGGGCGCAACCCGCCAGGCCGATGCGCGCGAGCTGCAGCGGCGCGTCCGGCGGCCCGACGAACAGTTCGGTCGATTCCGCCAAAACCACCCGCATGCCAAAAGCATGTCACCCCGTGGTGGAAAGCTCGGTGACATGGCCGACCTGACGACTCAACTGGCGGATCAGCTCGACTGGCACTGGCGCGAACAACTGCGCCCTCGGCTGGACGGCCTCACCGATGACGAGTACTTCTGGCAGCCGGTACCCGACTGCTGGAGCGTGCACCCGGGGGGATCGGTGGACTTCGTGCATCCCCCGCCCATTCCGACGCCGTTCACCACCATCGCGTGGCGAATGGCGCACGTCATCGTCGGGGTGTTCGCCGTGCGTGCCCACAATCATTTCGGCGGGCCGCCCGCCAGCTATCAGGACTGGGACTACGCCACCGACGCCGCCACCGCGCTGAGGCAACTCGACGAGGCGTACGCCGCATGGATGACCGGGGTGCGGTCGCTTTCGACCGCGGAGCTGACCCGCCGCTGCGGGCCGGCCGAAGGGCCGTACGCCGACTACCCGCTGTCCGAGCTGGTCTTGCACATCAATCGAGAAGCGATTCACCATGGTGCCGAAATCGCATGCCTGCGCGACCTTTACCTCCACAGCCGAACCGTCGACAAGAGGGACTAACAGATGCCCGCACTCGCCCCGCCCGTCACCGACGAACGCAACGCCCTGCGCGAATTCCTGGCGTTCCACCAAAGCGCCTACTTCGCGGTCTCGTACGGCCTCACCGACGAACAGGCCCGCTCGGCGCCTTCGGTCAGCGCGCTGTCGGTCGGCGGGCTGGTCAAGCACGCCACCGCCATGCAACGCAACTGGATGGCGCGCGTGGCCGCCGCCCCGGAGCTGCCGCCGAAGGACCCCCGCCCGTTCGAGCAGATCGCCAAGGAGTTCGGCGACCAGCACGTGATGCGGCCCGACGAGACGCTGGCCGGGCTGCTGAAGGCGTTCGAGGCCCAGAACGCGGAATCGCTGCGCCTGGTCGAAACCGCCGACCTGGACGCCACGGTTCCCGTGCCGCAGGACATCCCCTGGTTCCCCAAGGACCAGAAGGCGTGGTCGGTGCGCTGGGTGATCCTGCACGTGATCAACGAGCTCTCCCGCCACGCCGGGCACGCCGACATCGTCCGGGAATCCATCGACGGCGCCACCATGTACGAGCTGATCGCCGGGCTGGAAAATTGGCAGATCGAAGGATGGGTCCAGCCCTGGCGGAAATAGGGCAAATACGTAGCGGCCTCGCGCGCCGCGACACGCCGCACGGCCCCGTCGAGCTCTACTACGAGGATCTCGGCGACCCGGCCGCGCCGCCGGCGCTGCTCATCATGGGCCTGGGCGCCCAGCTGCCGATGTGGCCCGACGGCTTCTGCGCGCAGCTTCTCGACGCCGGCTACCGCGTCATCCGCTTCGACCACCGCGACACCGGGCTGTCGGCCAAGATGCACGGGCTGCGGGCGCCGGGCTCGGTGTACCGGCGCGTCGGGCGCTACCTGCTGGGCAGGCCCAGCCGGGTGCCCTACACGCTGATCGACATGACGGCGGACGTGGTGGCGTTGCTCGACCACCTGGGCGTCGCCCGGGCCCACGTGGTGGGCGCCTCGCTGGGCGGGATGATCGCGCAGATCCTGGCCGGCACCGAGCCGCACCGGGTGGCGTCGCTGGGCATCATCATGTCGAGCACCGGCAAGCCGTTCGCGGCGCTGCCGGCCTGGCGCGTCATCCGGCTGGCCTTCGATCCGCCGGCCAAGGACGCCTCGCCGGAGGAGAAGCTGGCGGCCGAGGTGCGCAACGTCGCGGTGTTCAACGGCCCCAACTTCCTGCCGCCCGAGGGCGAGCTGCGCGACCGGGTGCGCCGGCTTGCGGAGCGCGGCAGCTACCCGCCGGGCATGCTGCGCCAATTCGACGCCATGCTGGGCACCGGCAGCCTCCTCGGTTACAGCAAGGCGATCACCGCCCCGACCGTCGTACTGCACGGTTCGGCCGACCCGATGGTGCGGCCGCGCAACGGGCGCGCCGTCGCCGCGGCCATCCCGAAGGCGCGATTCGTGGTGGTCGACGGGATGGGACACGACCTCCCCGAACCGGTCTGGCGGCCGATCGTCGAGGCCCTCACCGAGAACTTCGCGCTCACCGAAACGCGGTGAGCGCGCTCACAGGAATTGGGACTTGACACGCCCGATTTGGCAGACTGCTGAGATGACTACTACCAAACACCGCGAGGTGGCCAAGCTGGACCGGGTGCCGTTGCCGGTCGAAGCGGCCCGGGTAGCAGCCACCGGCTGGCAGGTCACCCGCGCCGCCGCGAGCATCGTCACCAAGCTGCCCAGCAAGGGGCCGTGGCAGCAGAAGGTGATCAAGCAGCTCCCCCAAACGTTCGCCGACCTGGGGCCCACGTACGTGAAGTTCGGGCAGATCATCGCGTCCAGCCCCGGCGCGTTCGGCGAGTCGCTGTCGCGCGAATTCCGCGGCCTGCTCGACCGGGTGCCGCCCGCCGACGCCAAAGAGGTGCACAAGCTCTTCGTCGAGGAGCTGGGCGCCGACCCCGCCGAGCTGTTCGCCAAGTGGGACGAGACGCCGTTCGCGTCGGCGTCCATCGCGCAGGTGCACTACGCCACCCTGCACAGCGGCGAGGACGTCGTCGTCAAGATCCAGCGGCCGGGCATCCGCCGCCGGGTCGCCGCCGACCTGCAGATCCTCAAGCGCTTCGCCCAGGCCGTCGAGCTGGCCAAGCTCGGCCGTCGGCTCTCGGCGCAGGACGTGGTCGCCGACTTCTCCGGCAACCTGGCCGAGGAGCTGAACTTCCGGCTCGAGGCCCAGTCGATGGAGGCGTGGGTGTCACACCTGCACGCCTCCCCGCTGGGCCAGAACATCCGGGTGCCGCAGGTGCACTGGGAGTTCACCAGCGACCGGGTGCTCACCATGGAACGGGTGCACGGCATCCGCATCGACGACGTCGCCGCCATCCGCAAGGCCGGGTTCGACGGCACCGAGCTGGTCAAGGCGCTGCTGTTCTCCCTTTTCGAGGGCGGCCTGCGGCACGGGTTGTTCCACGGCGACCTGCACGCCGGCAACCTCTACGTCGACGACGCGGGGCGCATCGTGTTCTTCGACTTCGGCATCATGGGCCGCATCGACCCCCGCACCCGCTGGCTGCTGCGCGAGCTGGTGTACGCGCTGCTGGTCAAGAAGGACCACGCCTCGGCCGGCAAGATCGTGGTGCTGATGGGCGCCGTCGGCACCATGAAGCCCGAGGCCGAGGCCGCCAAGGACCTGGAAAAGTTCGCCACCCCGCTGACCATGCAGACGCTGGGCGACATGTCCTACGCCGACATCGGACGGCAGCTCTCGACGCTGGCCGACGCCTACGACGTCAAGCTGCCCCGGGAGCTGGTGCTCATCGGCAAGCAGTTCCTCTACGTCGAGCGGTACATGAAGCTGCTCGCACCGAAGTGGCAGATGATGTCCGACCCACAGCTGACGGGCTACTTCGCCAACTTCATGGTCGAGGTCGGTCGCGAGCATCAGACCGACGTGGAGGCCTAGGGGCCCCGATGGAAATCCGCACCGGCGCCGCGATATCCGGCGACCTCAAGCTCTACTACGAAGACATGGGCGACGTCGACGACCCGCCCGTCCTGCTGATCATGGGCCTGGGCGCGCAGCTGCTGCTGTGGCGCACCGGGTTCTGCGAGAGGCTCGTCGCCCAGGGCCTGCGGGTCATCCGGTACGACAACCGCGACGTGGGCCTGTCCAGCAAGACGCCGAAGGCCGGCTCCGGGCAGCCCCTGGTCCCGCGGCTGGCGCGGTTTTGGCTGGGGCTGCGCGCCGAGGCCGCCTACGCGCTGGAAGACCTGGCCGACGACGCGGCCGCCGTGCTGGACCACCTCGGCATCGAGCGCGCCCACATTGTCGGGGCGTCGATGGGTGGCATGATCGCGCAGGTCTTCGCGGCGCGATTCGCCGAGCGGACCAAGAGCCTGGCGGTCATCTTCTCCAGCAACAATCGCCCGTTCCTGCCGCCGCCCGCCCCGCGCGCCCTGCTGGCCGTGCTCAAGGGTCCACCGCCGGGTTCGCCGCTCGACGTGATCGTCGACAACGTCGTGCGCGTCACCAAGATCACCGGCAGCCCGCGCTACCGCGCGCCCGAGGAGCAGGTCCGCGCCGAGGCCGTCGAAGGCTACGAGCGCAGCTATTACCCCTGGGGCGTCGCCCGGCACTTCAGCGCGATCATGGCCAGCGGCAGCCTGCTCGGCTACAACCGGCGCACGGTCGCACCGACGGTGGTCATCCACGGCCGCGCCGACAAGCTGATGCCGCCCTCCGGCGGCCGTGCCGTCGCGCGCGCCATCAACGGAGCTCGACTAGTCTTGTTTGACGGCATGGGCCACGACCTGCCTCAGCAACTGTGGGATCGGCTGATCAGCGTGCTTACTAGCAACTTCGCCGACGCCAGTTGAGGACGGCGTCGGGCGGTTTTCTTCAGTGCCCTTGTGATTTCACGGGCACTCTAACCGCGTTGTACGGTTGGCGTTAGGAGGGTGTCGAATAATGGCGAAGCTGAAACCGTATTACGAGGAGTCGCAGTCGACATACGACATTTCCGACGACTTCTTCGGCTTGTTTCTGGACCCGAACATGGTCTACACGTGCGCCTACTTCGAGCGCGACGACATGACGCTGGAAGAGGCACAACTGGCCAAGCTGGATCTGGCGCTGGACAAGCTGAACCTCGAACCGGGAATGACGCTGCTCGACGTCGGCTGCGGGTGGGGCGGGGCGGTGGTCCGCGCCGTTGAGAAGTACGACGTCAACGTCATCGGTATCACGTTGAGCCGAAATCACTACGAGCGCAGCAAGAACCGGCTGGCGGCGATCCCGACGACTCGGCACGCCGAGGCCCGGCTGCAAGGCTGGGAAGAATTCGACGAGAAGGTCGACCGCATCGTCACCTTCGAGGCGTTCGACGCCTTCAAAAAGGAACGCTGGCCCCTCTTCTTCGAGCGCGCCTACGAGATCCTTCCCGACGACGGCCGGATGCTGCTGCACAGCATATTCACCTATCCGCAGACGTACTGGCGCGAGCACGGCATCACGGTGACGATGAGTGACCTGCGATTCTTTCGCTTCCTAGGAACGGAAATCTTTCCCGGCGGCGGGATGTGCGGCGAGGCCGATATCGTCGACAATTCGGAGGCGGCCGGGTTCTCGGTGGAGAAGGTCCAATACCTGCAGGCGCACTATGCGCGGACGTTGGACATGTGGGCGGCCAATCTGCGCGGCAATCGCGAACGCGCGATCGCCCTCCAGTCCGAGGAGGTCTACGACCGCTACATGCGCTACCTGACGGGCTGCGCGAACCTCTTCCGCAAGGGCATCTCCAACGTCGCCCAGTACACCCTCGCGAAGTGACTGATCCGTGGCCAAGGATCTGACGCCGCACTTCGACGACGTGCAGGCGCATTACGACCTTTCCGACGACTTCTTCCGCCTGTTCCTCGACCCCACCCAGACGTACAGCTGCGCCTACTTCGAGCGCGACGACATGAATCTGGAAGAGGCGCAGATCGCCAAGATCGATCTGGCGCTGGGCAAGCTGGGCTTGCAGGCCGGCATGAGCCTGCTCGATGTCGGCTGCGGCTGGGGCGCCACGATGCGCCGGGCGATCGACAAGTACGACGTGAACGTCGTGGGCCTGACGTTGTCGAAAAACCAAGCCGCCCACGTGCAGAGGTCGTTCGACGAAATGGAAAGCCCGCGTAGCAAGCGCGTGTTGCTCGCCGGCTGGGAACAGTTCGACGAGCCCGTCGACCGCATCGTCTCGATCGGCGCGTTCGAGCACTTCGGTCACGAGCGCTACGACGACTTCTTCGCGATGGCGCATCGCGTTTTGCCCGCCGACGGCGTGATGCTGCTGCACACGATCACCGGGCTGACGGGACCGCAGTGCGTCGAGCGTGGCATCCCGCTCACGTTCGAGATGGCCCGCTTCATCAAGTTCATCGTCACCGAGATCTTCCCGGGCGGGCGGCTGCCGTCGATCGAGATGGTGGGCGAGCGCTCGGCCAAGGCGGGGTTCACGCTGACCCGACGGCAGTCACTCCAGCCGCATTACGCGAAGACTCTCGACCTGTGGGCGCAGGCCCTGCAGGACCACCGCGACGATGCCATCGCCATCCAATCCGAAGAGGTCTACGAGCGGTACATGAAGTACCTGACCGGCTGCGCGAACGCATTCCGGGTCGGCTATATCGACGTCAATCAGTTCACTCTGGAGAAATAGCGGTGGCGCGCGTCACATTAGGACGAACCGTTCGATAAACCCTGGGGGCGCGCGACTTCAAACGCGAGGGATGGGACCGGCCGCGTGTAGGGTTCCGGGGGACGGCATCGAGCCAGGGAGCCGGTCCAGTCGGGAGGACACGATGCTCGAGAATCGGGTGGGGGCCACGCTCAAGCGGTCGAACCGCGACAACGTCCAGTCGCACTACGACCTGTCGAACGAATTCTTCGCCCTGTTCGTCGACCCGACCCGTACCTACAGCTGCGCGTATTTCCCGCGCGAGGGCATGAGCCTGCACGACGCGCAGCTCGCCAAGCTCGACCTGTCCCTCGACAAGCTGGGGCTGCAGCCGGGGATGACCCTGCTCGACGTGGGCTGCGGCTGGGGCTCGGTGCTGAAGCGCGCTGTCGAGCGCTACGACGTCAACGTGATCGGGCTGACCCTGTCGAAGAACCAGCACGCGTACTGCCAGCAGCTGCTCGACGGGATCGACAGCAACCGCTCGCGACGGGTACTGCTGCGCGACTGGGCCGAGTTCGACGAGCCGGTGGACCGCATCATCGTCATTGAGGCGTTGGAACACTTCGGTTTTCACCGCTACGACGATTTCTTCAAATTCACCTACAACGCCCTGCCCGACGACGGCGTCATGATGCTGCACTCGATCACCGGGCTGCACTTCAAGCAGGTGACCGCGCGCGGACTGCCGGTGACGATGGAGATGGCGAAGTTCATGAGGTTCATCGTCACCGACATCTTCCCGGGCGGCCGGCTGCCGACGATCGAGACCGTCGAGGAGCACTGCGCGAAGGTCGGTTTCCGGGTGACCCGCCGCCAGTCGTTGCAACTGGACTTCGCCAAGACCCTGGACTTCTGGGCCGAGGCCCTCGAGGCGCGCAGGGACGAGGCCATCGCCATCCAGTCCGAAGAGGTTTACGAGATGTACATGAAGTACCTGACCGGGTGCGCCGGGGTGTTCCGCACCGGTTACGTGGACTGCAACCAGTTCACCTTGGAGAAGTGAGCTTCGGTATCGTTGCGCGTCAGTGATCTCG
Source organism: Mycobacterium sp. NGS54 (assembly GCF_059812465.1). Lineage (NCBI taxonomy): Bacteria > Bacillati > Actinomycetota > Actinomycetes > Mycobacteriales > Mycobacteriaceae > Mycobacterium > Mycobacterium sp. NGS54. The sequence goes on from NZ_JCALCS010000001.1 coordinate 933,813, forward strand.
ACAACGCACACCCCCGCGGCGTGAGGCAGTGAACTTCCAGGAGAACAAGACGGAAAATGGCTGATCAACCGACTGGCCCGACGAAGACGCGGACCCGCTCCGAAGACATCCAGGCCCACTACGACGTCTCGGACGACTTCTTCGCCTTGTTCCAGGACCCGACCCGGATCTACAGCTGCGCCTACTTCGAGCCGCCGGACCTCACGCTCGAAGAAGCCCAGATCGCCAAGGTCGACCTCAACCTCGACAAACTGGATCTCAAACCCGGCATGACGCTGCTGGACATCGGCTGCGGCTGGGGCTCGACCATGAAGCGCGCCGTCGAGAAGTACGACGTCAACGTCATCGGCCTGACCCTGTCCAACAACCAGTACGCCCGCTGCGAGCAGGTGCTTGGCGAACTCGCCACCGACCGCTCCCGTGAGGTGCGCCTGCAGGGCTGGGAGGACTTCAACGATCCGGTCGATCGGATCGTGTCGATCGAGGCGTTCGAGCACTTCGGGCACGAAAACTACGACGACTTCTTCAAGCGGTGTTTCAACATCATGCCCGACGACGGCCGGATGACCATCCAGAGCAGCGTGAGTTATCACCCCTACAACATGGCCGCCCGCGGCAAGAAACTGACCTTCGAGACGGTTCGCTTCATCAAGTTCATCATCACCGAAATCTTCCCGGGCGGTCGCCTGCCGTCCACCGAGATGATGGTCGAACACGGCGAGAAGGCGGGCTTCACTGTTCCCGAACCACTTTCGCTGCGGCCGCACTACATAAAGACGTTGCACATCTGGGGCGATGCGCTGCAGTCCAACAGGGAAAAGGCCATCGAGATCACCTCCGAAGAGAACTACGACCGGTACATGAAGTATCTGCGCGGCTGCGAGCACTACTTCGCCGACGAGATGCTCGACTGCAGCCTGGTGACCTACCTCAAGCCGGGCGCCGTCGCCTAAGTTTTCCGCGGCGAGTGTCGGATTTCCGGCAGCGCCGTTCGTCGACTAGTTAGAGAGTGGAGCACGGGGCTTCGCTCACTACCGGAGGTGACGAACATGCAATATTTCGCCTTGTTGATCAGCAGGGAACAAGAGCGCACGCCCGAGGACGCAGCATCCGCGATGGCGGAATGGGAGAGCTTCCACGCCAAGGCCGGCCCCGCGATCAGGTCCGGAGACGCGCTGGCCCCCGCCGCCGCCGCAGTAGTCATCAGCGGCGGCCCGGACGCGCCGGTGGTCACCGACGGGCCCTTCGCCGAGGCCGCGGAGGTGGCCTGCGGCTACTACGTGTTCGAAGCGGAAAACCTCGACGAGGCGCTGGCGCTGGCGCGCGACATCCCGCTCGCCAAGTTCGGGGCCGTGGAAGTGTGGCCCGCCGTCCACTCAATCGAGTTGTCCCGCAAGCTCACCGGCAACGACTGGCTCGCGCTGCTGCTGGAACCGCCCGCATCCGCACACACACCCGGCACACCGGAGTGGGAAGCGGTGGCGGCCAAGCACGCCGATCTGCACGCGGCCGCGGGCGATCACATCGTCGGCGGCGCCGCATTGCACGACCGGTCCACGGCGACGACCGTGCGCGTGCGCGACGGCGAGGTCCTGATCACCGACGGGCCATATATCGAAGGCGCCGAAATCGCCACGGGCATCTACCTGATCGGCGCCGCGGATCGCGACGAAGCCGTCAAGCTCGCGTCGATGATCCCCGCCTCGACGGTGCAGTTGCGGCAGCTGGCCGGGATCTCCGCGCTCTAGATTCGCCGATGACAGGCCTGGACGGCGTCTTCCGCCGGGAGTGGGGTCCCGCCGTCGCCGCGCTCGCGCGGTGGTCCGGGGACCTCACGGTCGCGGAGGACGCCGTCCAGGAGGCCTGCGCGGAGGCGCTGCGCACCTGGTCCCGCGACGGTGTGCCGGACAGCCCCGGCGGCTGGCTGGTGACCGTCGCGCGCAACCGCGCCCGGGACCGGCTGCGCCGCGAATCCGTGCGTCCCGGAAAGGAATTGGCCGCCGTGGTTGACGAGATTCGGGCGCGCACCGATCACACCGACCCGCACCCCGTCGTCGACGACGAGCTGCGGATGATGTTCACCTGTGCGCACCCGGCGCTGGACCGGCAGTCACAGCTGGCGCTCACGCTGCGGTTGGTCTCCGGGTTGACCGTCGGCGAGATCGCCCGCGCGCTGCTGCAGAGCGAGGCGGCCATCGGCCAGCGAATCACGCGCGCCAAGAACAAGGTTCGGCACGCCAACATCCCGCTGCGGGTGCCGCCCGCCGAACTGCTGCCCGAGCGCACACCGCACGTGCTCGGTTGCATCTACTCGGTCTTCACCGAGGGCTATTGGTCGACCGGGGGCCCGTCGGCGATCCGCGACGAACTGTGCGACGAAGGCGTCCGGCTGGCGCAGGAGCTGTGCGGGCTGATGCCGCACGAGCTGGAGGCGCACGCGTTGGCAGCCCTTGTGCTGCTGCACGATTCGCGACGCGCGACCCGGGTGGACGCCGACGGGATGCTGGTGCCGCTCGAGGAGCAGGACCGTCGCCGCTGGGACCGCGGCCGCATCGCCCGCGGGCTGGACCGGCTGCGCCTGGCCGAGGGATCGACGGGGCCGTACCTGCCGCAGGCGGTGATCGCCGCGCTGCACGCGACGGCGCCGTCGTGGGAGCAGACGGATTGGGTCACCATCTGCGCGGCCTACGACCGGCTGCTGTCGATGACGGACTCTCCGGTGGTGCGCGCCAACCGCGCGCTGGCGGTCGGTTTCCGCGACGGCCCCGAAGCGGGCCTGGCCGCCCTGGACAGGGCGGCGGAAGACCCGCGGCTGGGCCGCTCGAATCTCGTCGCGACGGTGCGGGCCGACCTGCTCCGGCGCGCGGGCCGAACCGCGGAGGCCGTGACGTGGTACCGAAAGGCGTTGCAGTCCAACGGCTCCGAGCCGGGCCGCGAGTTCCTGCGGCGGCGCATCGCCGAGTGCGGCGGCTAGGCCTCCGCGAAGTTGCGGGTGACGGCCGGGTCCACCGGAATGCCCGGGCCCGTGGTCGTCGACACCGTGATCTTCTTCAGGTAGCGACCCTTCGACGACGACGGCTTGAGCCGCAACACCTCGTCGATGGCGGCGCCGTAGTTCTCCGCCAGGCTCTTCTCGTCGAACGAGGCCTTGCCGATGACGAAGTGCAGGTTGGCCTGCTTGTCCACGCGGAAGTTGATCTTGCCGCCCTTGATGTCGGACACGGCCTTCGCGACGTCGGGCGTGACGGTGCCGGTCTTGGGGTTCGGCATCAGGCCGCGCGGACCCAGGATCCGGGCGATGCGCCCGACTTTGGCCATCTGGTCGGGGGTGGCGATCGCGGCGTCGAAGTCCAGGAACCCGCCCTGGATCTTCTCGATCAGGTCGTCGCTGCCGACGATGTCGGCGCCGGCCGCCTGCGCCTGCTCGGCCTTGTCGCCGACGGCAAAGACCGCGACCCGGGCCGTCTTACCGGTGCCGTGCGGCAGGTTGACGGTGCCGCGGACCATCTGGTCGGCCTTGCGCGGGTCGACGCCGAGCCGGATCGCCACCTCGACGGTCGCGTCCTGCTTGGCCGACGACGTCTCCTTGGCGAGCTTGGCCGCCTCGAGCGGGCTGTAGAGGTTGTCGCGGTCGATCTTCTCGGACGCGGCGCGGTATGCCTTGCTGTTCTTGCTCATTGATTCATCCAATCTGGTGTTGGGGTCGTGGTTGCGCGGGCCGAAGCTGGCCCTCCCACGGCTTGCGTTGCTACTCGACGGTGATCCCCATCGACCGGGCGGTACCGGCGATGATCTTGGCGGCGGCGTCGATGTCGTTGGCGTTGAGGTCCGCCTTCTTGGTCTCGGCGATCTCTTTGACCTGATCCCAGCTGACCTTGGCGACCTTGGTCTTGTGCGGCTCCGCGGAGCCCTTGCCCACACCGGCGGCCTTGAGCAGCAGCTTGGCGGCCGGCGGCGTCTTGAGCGCGAAGGTGAAGCTGCGGTCCTCGTAGACCGTGATCTCCACCGGGATGACGTTGCCGCGCTGGTTTTCTGTCGCGGCGTTGTACGCCTTGCAGAACTCCATGATGTTGACGCCGTGCTGGCCGAGCGCGGGCCCGACGGGCGGGGCGGGGTTGGCCTGCCCGGCCTGGATCTGCAGCTTGATCAGCCCGACGACTTTCTTCTTCGGGGCCATGAGTTGTTGTTCGTTCCTTCCTTGCTAAATCTTCGAGACTTGGCTGAACGTGAGTTCGACGGGGGTTTCGCGGCCAAAGATCGACACCAGCACCTTGAGCTTCTGCTGTTCGCCGTTGACCTCGCTGATGGTGGCCGGCAGCGTCGCGAACGGTCCGTCCATGACCGTCACCGATTCGCCGACCTCGTAGTCGACCTCGACGGTCGGGCGCTCCAGGCCGCCGGCCTCGGCGACGGTGGCGGTGCTGGCGGCGCCCTTGGCGGCCTTCTTCGCCGCCCCGCGCGGCAGCAGGAACTTCACCACGTCGTCGAGCGCCAGGGCCGACGGGCGCGACGTCGCGCCGACGAACCCGGTGACGCCCGGGGTGTTGCGCACCGCGGCCCACGAGTCGTCGGTCAGGTCCATGCGCACCAGGATGTAGCCCGGCAGCACCTTGCGGTTGACCTGCTTGCGCTGGCCGTTCTTGATCTCGGTGACCTCTTCGGTGGGCACCTCGACCTGGAAGATGTAGTCGCCGACGTCCAGGTTCTGCACGCGGGTTTCCAGGTTGGCTTTCACCTTGTTCTCATATCCCGCATACGAGTGGATGACGTACCAGTCGCCGGGCTTGCTGCGCAGATCCGCCTTGAGCGCGGCGGCGGGGTCCTCCTCGACCTCCTCCGTCGGCTCGGCGGGAGCCTCGTCGCTTGGGGTCTCGGTGGCCTCGCTGGTCTCGGCGGCCTCGATGGTCTCGGCGGCCTCGGTGGTCTCGGCGACGTCCTGCACGTCGACCGCTTCACCCGCGGACGTGTCACCGTCGAAGGTAGTCACGGTTCTCAGTCCTTCCTGTAACTCTCAAAGCTCAGCCGAACACCAGCAGCACCAGTTTGGCCAGACCGAAATCGGCCAGGCCGACCAGCGCGACCATGAAGGCGAGGAACGCCAGCACCACGGAGGTGTAGGTGAACATCTGCCGGCGGTTGGGCCAGATCACCTTCCGCATCTCCGCAACGACCTGCTTGAGGTAGTTGTAGACGAACGCGAACGGATTGACCGAACGACCGGCGGGCTTCTTCTTGGGGGCCTTGGCCGTCCGGCCCTTCTTGGCCTTGCCCCCCTTGGCGACCTCGACCTCGTCGGCCGACTCCGCGTCGACCGACGAACTCGAGTCGTCGGTCACGCGCTGCCGGGTCCGCTTGCCGGTGGGCCGCGCAGGCTTGGTCACCACGGCCGTCCGACCGCCGCTGTCGCGGCTTTCCTCAGTCTCGCCGCCGTCGCGTGCGGCGTCGTTGGCTGCGTCGCCCTCGTCGCTCACCGCATGCTCCTTTGTTTGCTAGTTTCCCGCGAGCCGTCCCGATAGTGGGGCACTTCTTCCAGTGTCCACCATCGCACGGCGGTCGCCGTCAGCAGGGGCGACAGGACTTGAACCTGCAACCTGCGGTTTTGGAGACCGCTGCTCTGCCAGTTGAGCTACGCCCCTTCGCGGTTGGCAGGCCAACCTGCGCTTACCTGCCGGGGCTTACATGACACGCGCGCTCCCCGATTACTCAAATCCCGGAAAGCGCGCTGATGCTGGGAAAACCCCGACGATCGAGTGTACTCGATACCCCTTAAGCGCAGGAAATCCGGCGCAAACTAGGACGTTCTGACGACCTGGCCGGATTCCTTGTCCCATCTGAGCTGGATGGAGTCGTCACCCTCGTGTCCCATCAGCGTGGTGTAGGCGACCAGGACCACCTCGCCGTCCTGATTGGTGCAGGTGTTCTCGGTGACGACGATGTCGGCACCGAAGCGCTCATTCACCGATTGGATGTCCATCCGGCCGTAGAGCCTGTCGCCGACAAATATCGGTTTGTGGTAGACGAACCTCTGATCCACCTGGACGATCTGCATGGTCTCCATGCCGACGTCGACATTGCGGAAGAAGTCATCCTGGATGATCTTCGCGAAGATCGACACAAAAGTCAGCGGCGCCATGATGGCGTCGTAGCCCAGTTCGGCGGCCGCTTTCTCGTCGAAGCATGCCGGATCGTCGCACTTGATCGCCCGTGCGAATCCGCGAACTTGCTCACGGCCAACTTCGAAATAGTCCGGGTACTTCCAACTCATTCCCCGGACGTCGGTTTTGAGCGCCATGTCTTATGCCAGGTTCGCCGACGCGATGGCCCGGCCGAAGATCTTCTTGCCGCCGGTGGTGGCGGTGAGGGCGATCGTCACCGACTTGGTCTCCGGGTCGACCGACTTCACCCGGCCGTTGAAGACCAGCTCGGCGCCCTTGCCGTCGTTGGGGACCGGCACCACGGCGGTGAACCGCACGTTGTACTCGGTGACCGCACCCGGGTCACCGACCCACGAGGTGACGTAGCCGCCGCCCAGCCCCATGGTCAGCATGCCGTGGGCGATCGCGGTGTCCAGCCCGACGACCTTGGCGATCTCGTCGTCCCAGTGGATCGGGTTGAGATCGCCGGAGACACCCGCGTAGTTCACCAGGTCCTGACGGGTCAGCGGGTAGGTCTTCTCCGGCAGCTTGTCGCCCACTTTGACCGAACCGAACTCACGCAGTGGCATCAGAAAATCCCTTTTCTCCATCCTCACCGGCACGGCCCGCCAGGGTCGTGTAGGTCTCCTGCACAATGTCACCGGCTTCGTCGGTGATGATGTTCTTGGTCACGATGATCTGGGTGCCGTGCGCCTCGCGCATCGAGTCCAGCCACACGTCGCAGTACAGCTTGTCGCCGGCGACGATCGGCTTGGCGAACTTGAGCACCTGGTCGACCTGGACGATCTGCGCATCCTCGACCGCGATCTTGGCGTACTGGAAGAACGCCGACTGGGCCTGGTAACCGAACACGCAGATGAACGTCAGCGGGGCCACCAGGGCCTTGTAGCCGAGTTCGGCCGCCGCGTCCTCCTCGCGAAACATCGAATCGTCGTTTTGCACCGCCACCGCGTATTCGCGGATCTTCTCCCGCTCCACCACATAGTGGTCGGGATAGCGGAAGTGCATCCCGACGAGATTTGGACTCAAAGACACAGGTCTAAAACCTACCTAGTCAATCTCGATAGATGTTGCGGCCCTACCGTGTCTCGCGGTGGGGCTGGTGCTTGCCGCAATTGGGGCAGAACTTCTTCAGCTCCATGCGGTCGGGGTCGTTGCGGCGGTTCTTCTTGGTGATGTAGTTGCGGTGCTTGCACACCTCGCATGCCAAGGTGATCTTGGGCCGCACATCGGTACTGGAAGCCATGTCCGTTCTCTCTCAAATCTCTCTCAAGTCGCGCTTTTGCCTTGTAGCGATGGCCGGACTCGAACCGGCGACCTAACGATTATGAGTCGTTCGCTCTAACCGACTGAGCTACATCGCCTCGGGGCCACCCCGTTTGGGGTGTGGGCCGCCTGCCTGCTCGGCGTCCGCCGAGCCCCCTAACGGAATCGAACCGTTGACCTTTTCCTTACCATGGAAACGCTCTACCGACTGAGCTAAGGGGGCCGTTCACCCAAGCGACAGTCCTGCCGCGGGGCCTAAAAGAGGGTACAGCCTGGCGCGCAACGTCACCAAACCACCGACGTGGCCGTGGGCGGCTCCTCAACTGGTCGCGTCGCGATGGGGCTGCCACGCGCTGAGATCGCTGAACTCGTCGTACTCCTGGTCGCCCTGGTCCGCCGCGTTCGACTCGCTCAGCAGGGTCCGCAACGCGAGATGGACGGCCTCGCGCGTGTCGGCCAGATGGAACCGACGTATCGCCTCTTGGACCAGATCGTCGTCGACTTCGATCTCGACCGTCTTCTTCATGGGCCAACAATACCCACTAGGCGCGGGCTGAACCGAGCGACGAGTCGCGCCCAGGCCCTAGTCTGGTCGGGTGTCAGAGGACCGGCTGTACTTCCGCCAACTGCTCTCGGGTCGCGATTTCGCCGCCGGTGACATGTTCGCGACGCAGATGCGCAACTTCGCCTACCTGATCGGGGACCGTCAGACCGGGGACTGCCTGGTGGTCGACCCCGCGTATGCGGCCGGCGACCTGCTCGACACGCTCGAGGCCGACGGCATGCACCTGTCCGGCGTGCTGGTGACCCACCATCACCCCGACCACGTGGGCGGGTCGATGATGGGCTTCCAAATGGAGGGGCTGGCCGAGCTGCTGGAGCGGGCCGCCGTCCCGGTGCATGTGAATACCCATGAAGCCCTTTGGGTTTCGCGGGTGACCGGGATCGGCCTCGACGACCTCACCACCCACGAGGGCCACGACAAGGTGGCCATCGGCGATATCGAAATCGAGCTGCTGCACACCCCGGGGCACACTCCCGGCAGCCAGTGCTTCCTGCTCGGGGACCGCCTGGTCGCCGGCGACACGCTGTTCCTGGACGGCTGCGGGCGCACCGACTTCCCCGGCGGCGACTCCGACGAGATGTACCGCAGTCTGCAGCGGCTCGCCGCGCTGCCGGGCGACCCGACAGTGTTTCCGGGACACTGGTATTCGGCCGAGCCGAGCGCATCGCTGTCGGAGGTCAAGCGCTCCAACTATGTGTACCGCGCCGCCGATCTTGATCAGTGGCGAATGTTGATGGGCGGCTAATTGAGTGGGTCCATATTTCGATGCACTGATTGCCGCTCGGCAATATCGGCCGAATGCCTCTACGATCGGTCCAGCGAAATTTCCCGCCGAAGATCATGTGATATAAGCGGAGGGTGGATTCAATGGGGTGGATCCAGGGCGGCTGGCACGGGGTGACAAATGTGGGGTCCAGCACCTGGTTGGCGTGGGCGGCGTGGGCTGCCATCTTGCTGGGTGTCGTCGCGCTGATCTTCACAAATCGCCAGCTCAGACTGAACCGGCGGGTGGCCGCGGAACGGACCCGGCCTCACGTCGCGATGTTCATGGAGCCGCATCCCGCCGACTGGCACGTGATCGAACTCGTCGTCCGGAATTTCGGCCAGACGGCGGCCTATGACATCCGTTTTTCATTTCCGAATCCGCCGACGGTGGCCGAATACGAAAACGCCGCCGACGGCTATGCCGACGTCGCAGAACTGCAGCTTCCGCGCGAGTTGCCGGTGCTCGCCCCCGGCCAGGAATGGCGGATGGTGTGGGACTCGGCGCTCGACCGCGCCGAAATCGGGACCGGCATCGAATCTCGCTTCACCGGGACTCTGACCTATTACGACCGCCTCGACAAGCCGCGTGGTTGGCGGTTCTGGCAGGGCGAGCGGCCCGTGCTGCAGACGAACGTGGTGCTGGACTGGGATGCGCTGCCGCCGGTTCAGCGCATCGAGCTGATGACGACCCACGACCTGGCGAAACGGGAAAAGCAGAAGCTGGAGCTGCTGCGCGGCCTGCTGACCTACTTCCACTACGCGAGCAAGGAAACCCGCCCGGAGGTGTTCCGCAGCGAGATCGAGCGGATCAACGGCGCCGTGCAGGAGACCCAGGAGCGGTGGCGCACCCGGCTGCTCGACGAGCCCACCGACGTCAGCCTGCGCTGGGGTAACGCGGAGGCCGACCTGGCCAAACACCGCAGCCAGCACGTCTGACGAGGATCGAAGGAGCAACCCATGAGCGGCCCGGTCCTCTACAGCCTGAAGGACTCCATCGCGGTCATCAGGATGGACGACGGCAAGGTCAACGCGCTGGGCCCGACCATGCAGCAGGCGCTGGGCGAGGCGATCGACCGGGCCGAGAGCGACAACGCCGGGGCGCTGGTGATCACCGGCAACGAGCGGGTGTTCAGCGGTGGCTTCGACCTGAAGATCCTGACCTCGGGTCAGGCGCAGCCCGCGATCGACATGCTCCGGGGCGGCTTCGAGCTGGCGCATCGGCTGTTGTCGTACCCCAAGCCGGTGGTGATGGCCTGCACCGGCCATGCGATCGCGATGGGCGCGTTCCTGTTGTCCTCCGGCGACCACCGGGTGGCCGCGCACGCCTACAACATCCAGGCCAACGAGGTAGCGATCGGCATGGTCATCCCGTACGCGGCGCTGGAGATCATGAAGCTGCGGCTGACGCAGTCCGCCTACCAGCAGGCCGCCGGGCTGGCCAAGACGTTCTTCGGCGAAACCGCCCTCGCGGCAGGCTTTGTCGACGAAATCGTGCTGCCCGAGATGGTGGTCAGCCGGGCCGAGGAGGCCGCGCGCGAATTCGCCGGCCTACACCAGCACGCCCACGCCGCAACCAAATTGCGCGCCCGCGCCGACGCACTGGCGGCGATCCGCGCCGGAATAGACGGGATAGAGGCCGAGTTCGGGCTCTGAGACGCCGCATCCGCTTGAACTGGCAATGCGAACGCGGTGGCAGGTAAAAGACCTGGCCACCGCGTTGCTCGCCTCCTCGCGGCCAGTGTGGCACGGATGCCACCGGCCGTCACTTCACCCTTCCGCCGACGTCCACTGGTAGGGCAGGAACTTCCCGTCGAACGTCACCACCACCCGGTCGCCGGAGGGGTGCGCCCGCTTTTGCAGGTCGACGCTGAAGTTGATCGCGCTCATGATGCCGTCGCCGAACTGCTCGTGGATGACCTCCTTGATGGCGCCGCCGTACACCTGCAGGGCTTCGTAGAAGCGGTAGATGGTCGGATCGGTCGGCACGGCGGTGGGCAGGCCGCCGCGCATCGGCGGGGCCGCCAGCACGGGCACCGCCGATTCGTCGAGGCCGAGCATTTCGACGAGGACCTTGCCGAGCTCGGCGGGTATCGGGTGCTGGCCCAGCAACGCCGACGTGGTCCACAGCACCGGCCGGCCGATCGCGTCGGCCAACTCCTGCCACGTCAGCCCCTTCGCCAACCGCGCCACGACGACCTGTTCGGTGAGTTCGTTTCTCGTCATGCGTATCAGCATTGCACCGGTTTGGTGGCGGTGACGAGGCGCGTCGAAAACCAGGGCCCGCCATACCACATCCGCCATCCGAGGTTGCGCCGCTTGACGTTTCGCCAGCCCAGCTCGCGGAGCCGGGCCGCGTGGTTGCGGGTCTCCCACAGGTCGCCGATGGCGAGCCGACCGCCCGGGCGCAGCACGCGAACCGCTTCGTCCAGGGCCTGCCACCGCCCGGCGCGGCTTCCGATGTTGTGGATCGCCAGGTTGCTGACGATGACGTCCACGCTTTCGTCGGGCAATGGCAGGGCGGTCATGTCGCCGGTGCGCACCTCGACGCGGTCGGCCACCCCTTCCAGGGCCGCGTTGGCCAGGGTGGCCTGCTGTGAGTTGTCGGTCTGGTCGGCCCGCCACAGATCCACCCCGATCGCCCGGCCGCGCGGCAGCCGCTTGGCCGCGGCCATCAACACCGCGCCGCGCCCACATCCCAGGTCGAGCACGGTCTCGTCACCGCGCAGCCGCAGCTCGTCGAGCACCCGGTCCCAGACGACGAACTTGCCCGAGCGCGTCGCGTAGATGTAGGAGAACATCGCCGCGAGCAGGGCCGCGCCCGATCCCCCGGCCAGCACCGCCCCGGCCCGCCTGCCGCGTGCACAGCTGATCCCGGCCCACACCGCCAGGGCCGCGGCCTGGGCGGCCACGGCGATGGCCTGGGCGCGCGCCGAGATGGTCTTGAATGAGCCGTCGATTCCGTAGTCGCCGCGGTGATCATGCACGGTCCCGACCTTACGACTCGACAAGGCGGCGAAGGTTTTTCAGACTTTCGTCCAGTGAGCGGCCAACCCAGAACGCCGCGACTCGGTCCGCGATCAGCCCGAGCAATCCGCCTTCGGAGCTGTAGGCCAGGCGGAATGTCACGAGCGTTCGGCCAGGCCCGGCATCGCGCAGCCGGAAACGACCGCGCTGCGTTACCCCGGTGATGTTGATCCAGGCCAGATCGCGCGCCATATCGAATTCCACGACTTCGGCGACGCCGCCCACGGGTATCGAGCCGATCTTCCATAGCACGGTGTACCGGGCGCCCAACCGGGCCGGGCCTTCCGTCAACGTCTCCCAGCGCTCCAGGTGAGGCAGAAAGGAGGGGTAGCGGTCCGGATCGCTGAGCACCTTCCACACAGTTTCGCGTCCGGCGTTGATGATGGTCCGGCGTTCGACGCGCATCAGCCGATCACCGGGAAGTGGCGTTCGGCGGCTAGGCGGTCGACGCCGGCCTGCAGGCTGGCAACCACTTCGTCGTACACGGCCTGGTCGTCATCGTGCACCCTGATCGGCTCCTGCACCTCGATAACGATCTTGGCGGGCAGCGGGATATGCCCCAGCAGGTCACTGACATTCAGCCCCCACGGCAACGCCAGCGAAATGGGAACGCTCTTGAGCCGGAACAGCTTATCGAGCAGTAGCAGCCTGGCCAGCCACTGGGCGCGGCCGAGGAACAGGGCCGTCTCCTGACCACCGACGCTGGCCACCGGCACGATCGGCACGCCGGTGTCGCGTGCGAGCCGCACGAAGCCTTTGCGGCCGCCGAAGTCGACCACGTGTCGCTGCCACGAAGGGCGGAAGACCTCGTAGTCACCGCCGGGGTACACCAGCACGGCGGCACCGGATTTCAGTGCCAGACAGGCGTTTTCGGGACTGGCCGCTACGGTGCCGAATTTGCGCAGCCAGCGCAGCGGGGGATATAGGGTGACCAGGTTGTGCGCGAGCTGATAAAACGGGCGCTCCACGCCGAAATACGAGCAGAACGCCAGGGTGAAGACGAAGGTGTCCGGCGGGACGTTGCCTCCGCTGTGGTTGCCGACCAACAGCACGGGGCCTTCCGGCGGTATGCGGTCGAGTCGACGGACGTCGGCCCGGAAATACAACGACGCCAGAAGCCACGTGCCGGGCAACTGGTCGCGAATGAAGTCCGGGTCGCGCTGGTCCAGGTCTGCCTTGGGCACCCGGTCGACAATCTGCTTGCTCACCCACCCGATCGCATCCGCGACTCCGGCCATGGCCTTAGCCTGGCATAGCCAAGCGAAGGCGAGGAGGGCCTTTCGTCGTTACCGCGGGGGCCGTGCGCTCACCAGCGCCCGTGATGAACGACCTCGGTGAAGGGGCGCCGATTCGGCTTGCGGATTGGCGTGAGCGGACGGTCGGCGGGATGGCCGACGCCGAGCAGGAAGGCGACCTGGTGGTCGTCGGGCACGCCCAGGATGGCCCGCGCCTTGTCCTGATCGCCCACCGACGAGTGGCCCGTCCCGATGCCCAGGTCGGTGGCCGCGATCATCATCGCCATCGTGGCCTGGCCGATGTCGTAGGTGTCGGTGACCAGCCTGCGCTGGTCCGGGGGCTCGGGCACGACGATCGCGATCGCGGCCGGCGCCGCGGCGATGTGACCGGCGCCCTGCCAGACCGTGGACAGCTCCCGCAGCTGATCGCGGTCCGTGACGATGACGAAGTCCCACGGCTGCCGGTTTTTCGCGGACGGCGCCCGCCAGCCGGCCTCGGCGATGCGGTTCAGGTCGTCTTCCGACACCGGTTGTGGCGTGTATTGCCGGACATTGCGTCGCGCGCTGATCGCGTCCCAAGCTTCCATGCCATGTCGAACGGCATGTCGGCGCGGAATCATCCCCGCCCGTCGGTGCGGCGTTCTATGGTGGCAGCGCAATGGCCCTCCATCTCCACCGCGCCGAACGTACCGACTCACTCGCCGACGCTCTCGGCGCCCTGCTGGCCAACCCCCAGGCCGACCCGTTCGCCGAGGAGCTGGTGCTGGTGCCCGCGCGTGGCGTGGAACGCTGGCTTTCTCAGCGGCTGTCGCACGTGCTCGGGTCCGGGCCCGCTGGCGGCGACGGGGTGTGCGCGGGGGTGGCGTTCCGCAGCCCGGCGTCGTTGATCGCCGAAATCACCCGCACGGTCGACGACGACCCCTGGTCGCCGGAGGCGATGACGTGGCCGCTGCTGGAGGTCATCGACTGCAGCCTCGACGAGCCGTGGTGTGCAACGCTGGCAACACATTTGGGCCACTTCCACACCGGCGAGGAGTCGGAGCTGCGCCGCGCCCGGCGGTATGCGACGGCGCGCCGGCTGGCGGGGTTGTTCGCCTCCTACGCCCGGCAGCGCCCGCAACTGCTCACCGACTGGCTGGACGGCAACACCGGAAACCTCGACGAGGACCTGCTCTGGCAGCCGGAACTGTGGCGGGCGCTGGTCGGGCGCGTGCAGGCCGACCCCCCGCATGTGCGCCACCGCAAGACCGTCGAGCGGCTGCGGGACGGGCCGAGCGACCTGCCGCAGCGGCTGTCGCTGTTCGGGCACACCCGCCTGGCGTGCACCGACGTGCAATTGCTCGACGCGCTGGCGACCCACCATGACCTGCACCTGTGGCTGCCACACCCCAGCGACGGACTGTGGAAGGCGCTGGCCGCCGCCCGCGGCGCGATTCCCCGCCGCGCCGACGTCAGCCACCGCGACGTGAGGCATCCGCTGCTGGCCACGCTCGGGCGAGACCTGCGCGAACTCCAGCGCGGCCTGCCCGCGGATCCGCTGACCGACGAATACCTACCCGGCCGGCAGCGCACCGACACGCTGCTCGGCTGGCTGCAGTCCGACATCGCGGCCAATGCCGTTCGGCGCCATGGGCGCACGCTCGCGGCGGACGACCGCTCCGTCCAGATACACAGCTGCCACGGCGCGGCCCGTCAGGTCGACGTGCTGCGCGAGGTGCTGCTCGGCCTGCTGCAGGACGACCCGACGCTTCAGCCGCGCGACATCCTGGTGATGTGTCCGGACATCGAGACCTACGCGCCGCTGATCGTCGCCGACTTCGGGCTCGGCGACGTGGTGCACGGCGCGCATCCCGCCCACCGCTTGCGGGTGCGGCTCGCGGACCGCTCGCCGATCCAGACCAATCCGCTGCTCGGCGTGGCCGCGCAGCTGCTGGCGCTGGCGGGCAGCCGGGTGACCGCCAGCGAGGTGCTCGACTTCGCCGAGGCCGCGCCCGTGCGCGCCTGCTTCGGTTTCACCGACGACGACCTGGAGGCCATCACCCGTTGGGTCCGGCAGGCGAACATCCGGTGGGGCTTCGACCAGGAGCACCGGCGGCCGTATCACGTCGACTTCGTGCACAACACTTGGCGTTTCGGCATCGACCGGGTGCTGACCGGTGTCGCGATGTCCGAAGACTCGCACGCGTGGATCGACGCGACCCTCCCCCTGGACGATGTCAGCAGCAACCGCGTCCAATTGGCCGGGCAGTTGGCCGAATTCGTCTGCCGGCTGCAACATGTCGTCGACTCGCTCACCGGCGCGCGGCCGTTGCGCGACTGGCTGGCCGCCCTGACCGAGGGCATCACCCTGCTGGCGCGCGTCGACGATTCGGACCTGTGGCAGACCAGCCAGCTGCAGCGCGAGTTCGCCCAGGTGCTGGCCGACGCTGGCCCGCGCGCGGAGACCGAGTTGCGGCTGCCCGACGTCCGCGCGCTGCTCGACCGGCACCTCGCCGGGCGCCCGACCCGGGCCAACTTCCGCACCGGCACGCTGACGG
Source organism: Mycobacterium sp. NGS54 (assembly GCF_059812465.1). NCBI lineage: Bacteria > Bacillati > Actinomycetota > Actinomycetes > Mycobacteriales > Mycobacteriaceae > Mycobacterium > Mycobacterium sp. NGS54. Next base: position 949,360 of record NZ_JCALCS010000001.1, read on the forward strand.
TATGCACGATGGTGCCGATGCGCTCGGTGCCGCACCGGGTGGTCTGCCTGGTCGGGCTCGACGACGGCGTGTTCCCACGCCTTGGCGTCGTCGACGGCGACGACGTGCTGGCCCGCAAGCCGATGACCGGCGAACGCGACATCCGTTCGGAGGACCGGCAATTGCTGCTCGACGCCATCGGCGCCGCCACCGAGAAACTGGTGATCACCTACACCGGCGCCAACGAATACTCGGGCCAGCCGCGCCCGCCGGCGGTGCCGCTGGCCGAACTGCTGGACGCCCTCGATGAGACCGTGCCGGGCGGCGTCCGCGACCGCGTCCTCGTCGAGCATCCGTTGCAGCCGTTCGACATTCGCAACGTCACGCCCGGCGAGCTGGTGCCGAAGGTTCCGTTCAGCTTCGACCCGACCGTGCTGCGGGCGGCGCGGGTGGCCGGCGGCGAACGGGGCGAGCGGCCCGACTTCATCTCCGGGCCGTTGCCGCCACCGCCGCCCGACGACGTGATCCTCGCCGACCTCGTCGACTTCTTCAAGGACCCAGTGAAGGGCTTCTTCCGCGCCCTGGAATTCACGCTGCCCCGCGACGTCGACGGCGTTCAGGACGCCATGCCCGTGGACCTCAACGCGCTCGAGGAATGGACGGTCGGCGACCGGATGCTGGGCGACATCCTGCGCGGCATGACGCCCGACGACGCGCGGCAGGCCGAATGGCGCCGCGGCACCCTGCCGCCCGGCCAGCTGGGGTGGCGCAAGGCCACCGAGATTCGCGATCAGGCCACCGTCCTCGCGAAGGAGGCGCTGCGGCTGCGGCGGGCGGAGCCTCGGGCCTACGACATAGACATCCAAGGCATCGAGCTCGGCTCCGGGCGACGACTCACCGGCACGGTGTCGCCGGTGTACGGCGACCGCCTGGTGTCGGTCACCTATTCCAGGCTGGACGGCAAACACCTGCTCGAGTCGTGGATTCCGTTGCTGGCGTTGACCGCTCGTGACCCGGGCCGCGACTGGTCGGCGGTGTGCATCGGCCGCGCCAAGCGGGGCACCACCCCGCGGGCGGAGGGGCTGGGACGCCCGCCCGACCCATCTCACGAGGCCGTCCGGCTGCTGCGCGAGCTGGTGACGATCTACGACGCCGGGCGCCGGGAGCCGATTCCGTTGCCCGTCAAGACATCCTATGCCTGGGCGGCCGCCCGGCATTGTGGTGACGATCCCGTCCGTGAGGCGGAATATCGGTGGAAATCCGGCAACTATCCCGGCGAGAACGAGGCCCCCGCCCACGTGCGGGCCTGGGGCAGGAACGCGCGGCTGCAGGACCTGATGGCTGCCCCGCGGCCCGGTGAGGAGTGCGACGGCGAGGACAACCGGCTCGGCGCCTACGCCGCCCGGGTCTGGCTGCCGATGCTGCGTGCCGAGAGCAGGCCGAGCTAGATGGAGCGCTTCGACCTGCTCGGCCCGCTGCCCGCCGATCGCTCCACGACGGTGCTGGAGGCCAGCGCGGGAACCGGCAAGACCTTCGCGCTGGCCGGACTGGTGACCCGCTACCTCGCCGAGGGCGCGGCGACGCTCGACCAGATGCTGCTCATCACCTTCGGCCGGGCCGCCAGCCAGGAGCTGCGCGAGCGGGTGCGCTGCCAAATCGTCGACGCCGTGGCGGCTTTCGACGGCGGCGGCGTCGGTGCCAATGAATTGGTGGCCCGCCTGCTGGACGGCACCGACGACGAGCGCGCGCTGCGCCGGGAGCGCCTCCGTGACGCGGTGGCCGGATTCGACGCGGCGACCATCGCGACCACCCACCAGTTCTGCCAGCTGGTGTTGCGCTCGCTCGGGGTGGCCGGCGACACCGCCGCGAGCGTGACCCTGATCGAGAGCCTCGACGAGCTCGTCACCGAGATCGTCGACGACCTGTACCTGGCGCACTTCGGTCAGCAGCGGGACGATCCGCTACTGGCCTACCGCGATGCGCTGCGCCTGGCGCGCGAGGTGGCCAACAACCCGTCGGCGCAGCTGCGGCCGCTCGATCCCGCCCCCGGGTCGCGGGCGGCGGTCTGCGTCGGATTCGCGAAACATGTTCTCGCCGAGCTGGATACCCGAAAGCGGCAACTAGGGGTGCTGAGCTATGACGACCTGCTGAGCCGGCTGGCGGACGCGCTGGCCACCCACGATTCGCCGGCCCGCGCGCGCATGCATCAACGCTGGCCGATCGTGATGGTCGACGAGTTCCAGGACACCGACCCGGTGCAGTGGCAGGTCATCGACCGCGCGTTCAGCGGGCGCTCCACCGTCGTCCTGATCGGCGACCCGAAGCAGGCCATCTACGCGTTCCGCGGCGGCGACATCGACACGTACCTGCGGGCGGCCGAAACCGCGGGCGAGAAGAAGACGCTGGGCACCAACTGGCGCAGCGACGCCGCGCTGGTCGAACGCCTGCAGGTGGTGCTGCGCGGCGCCCAACTCGGCGATCCCGCGATCGTGGTGAACGAGGTCGACTCGCACCATCGGGGTCACCGCCTTGCCGGCGCCCCCCATAACGATCCGTTCCGGTTGCGGGTGGTGCCGCGAACGGCGTTGGGCCGCAGGGGTTTGGCGAACATGCCGATCGAGGAGTTGCGGCGCCACATCGGCGCCGACCTGGCCGCCGACATCCGCGCCCTGCTGGCCGGCGGCGCGACGTTCGCCGGTGAGCCGCTGCAGGCCCGCGACATCGCCGTGATCGTGGAAAGGCACAAGGACGCCAGCGCATGCTTTCGGGCGCTGTGCGACGCGGGGATCCCGGCCGTGTACACCGGCGACTCCGACGTCTTCACCTCCGATGCCGCCGAGGATTGGCTCTGCCTGCTGGAGGCCTTCGATCAACCGCACCGGCCCGGCGTGGTCCGCGCCGCGGCGGCGACGATGTTCTTCGGCGAGACCGCCGAATCGCTGGCGGCCGGCGGTGATGCGCTGACCGACCGGGTGGCGGAAACCTTGCGGGAGTGGGCGGGTCATGCCCGCGAGCGCGGCGTCGCGGCGATCTTCGAGGCCGCGCAATTGCGGGGCATGGGCGATCGGGTGTTGTCCTGGCAGGGCGGCGAGCGCCACCTGACCGATCTGGCACACATCACGCAGCTGCTTCAGGACGTCGCGCACCGCGAGCACTACAGCCTGCCCGCGCTGCGCGACTGGCTGCGCCGCCAGCGCGACGAACGCAGCGGCTCGACCGAACGCAACCGTCGGCTGGACAGCGACGCGGCCGCCGTTCAGATCATGACGGTCTACGTGAGCAAGGGGCTACAGTACCCGATCGTGTACCTGCCGTTCGCATTCAACCGCAGCGTGCCCAAACGCGACATCGTGCTGTTCCACGACGACAGGGTGCGCTGCCTGCACGTCGGCGGCAGCGACAGCCCCGACTTCGCGACCGTCGAGACGCTGGGACGCGCGGAGGACGCCGGCGACGCCAGCCGGCTGACCTACGTCGCGATGACCCGCGCGCAGTCGCAGGTGGTGGCGTGGTGGTCGCCGGCCTTCGACGAACCCAACGGCGGCCTGTCGCGGCTGCTGCGCGGTCGGCGGCCGGGAGAGGCGTTCGTGCCGGACCGCTGCGAGCCCGCGAAGATTCCCGACGACGACGCGCTGGCCCGGCTGCGCGAATGGGAGGCCGCGGGCGGTCCGGTGATCGAGGAGTCGGTGGTGGCCAGGGCATTGCCCTCGATGCCGCCCGAGCCGGTGCCGCCGAACCTGGACAACCGGCACTTCCACCGCAGCATCGACACCGGCTGGCGGCGCACCTCCTACTCGGGTCTCATCCGGATGGCCGAGTCCACCGGGGTGAGCAGCGAGCCTGAGGTCACCGAGCTCGACGACGAATCCGGCGCAGTCCCGTTGGCCCAGAACGCATCCGGCCCGGAGATACCCTCGCCGATGGTCGACCTGCCGATGGGCGCGAAGTTCGGCACCCTGGTGCACGCGGTGCTGGAGACCGCCGACCCGCTGGCCGCCGATCTGGAGGCCGAGCTTCAGGCGCACATCCGGAGGCACTCGGTATGGTGGCCGGTCGAGGTGGCGCCCGAGGCGCTGGCCGCCGCGCTGGTGCCGATGCACGACACCCCGCTGGGCCCGCTGGCCGGCGATTTGACGCTGCGGCGAATCGGCCTGCGGGATCGCCTGCGGGAGATGGACTTTGAGTTTCCGCTGGCCGGCGGCGACCTGCGTGGTGCGGCACCCGAGATTCTCCTGGCGGACATGGGGGCGGTGTTGCGCGAGCACTTGCCCGCCGGCGATGCGCTGGCCTCGTACGCCGATCGGTTGGCGGGACCGGCGCTGGGCGGCCAGTCGTTGCGTGGCTACCTGTCCGGCTCGGTGGACGCCGTGCTGCGCATTCCCGACGGCGCGGGGCACCGCTATCTGGTGGTGGATTACAAGACCAACTGGCTCGGCGAGCCGGAGCGGCCGCTGACGTCGGCGGACTACGACCGGCCGCGGCTGGTCGAGGCGATGCTGCACTCGGACTATCCGCTGCAGGCGCTGTTGTACAGCGTTGTGCTGCACCGGTTCTTGCGGTGGCGGGTGGCCGGCTACGATCCCGCCCGGCACCTCGGGGGCGTCCTGTACCTGTTCGTCCGCGGGATGTGCGGGGCGGACACACCCACCGTCGACGGGCATCCGTCCGGGGTGTTCAGCTGGCACCCGCCGTCGTCTTTGGTTGCGGCGTTGTCGGATCTGCTCGATGCGGGGCGGGCCGTCGCGTGACGGTGCAGGCGATCGCCGCCGAGGGGTTGCTGCGGGAATTCGGCGACGCCGGCGTCTTCGAGGCGGCGGATGTCCATGTGGCGCAGCGCCTCACGGCGCTCGCCGGCGAGCCCGACGAGCGGGTGGCGCTGGCGATCGCGCTCGTGGTGCGCGCGTTGCGGGGCGGTTCGGTGTGCGTGGACCTGCGGGCGGTGCAGGCGCAGCTCGGCATGGCCGGCCTGCCCTGGCCGGCCGCCGACGATTGGCTGGCCGCGGTGCGGGCCAGCCCGTTGCTCGGATCGCCGCCGGCCCTGCGGCTGTTCGGGGACCTGCTCTACCTGGATCGGTACTGGCTCGAGGAAGAGCAGGTGTGCGCCGACTTGTTGGCGCTCTCGGTGTCCGGGACAGCGGGCGACGTGCCCGCCCTGCAGCGACTCTTCCCCCACCCGGAGTATGACGAGCAACGAGCGGCCGCCGAAATCGCGCTGTCGCAGGCGGTTACGGTGCTGACCGGCGGGCCCGGCACCGGCAAGACCACCACGGTGGCGCGGCTGCTGGCACTGCTGGTCGGCCAGGCCGAACTCGCCGGCGCCCCGCGGCCCCGGATCGCGCTGGCCGCACCGACCGGCAAGGCCGCGGCGCGGCTGGCCGAGGCGGTGGCCGCCGAGGTCGAGAAGCTCGACGCGGCGGACCGGGCGCGGCTCGCCGGCCTGCGGGCCACCACGCTGCATCGGCTGCTGGGCTCGCGGCCGGATACGTCGGTGCGGTTCAAGCACAATCGCGGCAACCGGCTGCCGCACGACGTCATCGTCGTCGACGAAACATCGATGGTGTCGTTGACGATGATGGCCCGGCTGCTGGAGGCCGTGCGCCCGGACACGCGGCTGATTGTGGTGGGCGATCCCGACCAGCTCGCCTCGGTGGAAGCCGGCGCGGTGCTCGCGGACCTGGTGGAGGGGCTCACCGCCCGTCACGACATCCGGGTGGCCGCCCTGCGCACGCCCCACCGGTTCGGCGAGTCGATCGGTGCGCTGGCCGAGGCGATCCGCACCGGCGACGACGACCGGGTGGTGGGGTTGCTGGCCGCGGGCGGGGAGCACATCGAGTGGATCGACTCCGACCGTCCGGCCGACCGGTTGCGCCGGGTGCTGGTTTCCCATGCGCTGCGCGTGCGGGAGGCAGCGGTGCTCGGGGCCGCCGGGGCGGCGTTGGCGACGCTCGACGAGCACCGGCTGTTGTGCGCGCACCGGCACGGCCCGTACGGGGTGTCGCACTGGAACCGGCAGGTGGAGCGCTGGCTTTCCGAGGAGACGGGCCAGCCGGCGTTCGTCACGTGGTACGCCGGTCGGCCATTGTTGGTGACTGCCAACGACTATGGTCTCAAGGTCTACAACGGCGACACCGGCGTCGTCGTCGCCGGCGAGGATGGGCTGCGGGCCGTCATCGCCGGCGCCACCGGGCCGCTGGACTTCTCCCCCAGCCGGCTGGCCGACGTCGAGACCATGCACGCGATGACGATCCACAAGAGCCAGGGCAGCCAGGCCGCCGAGGTGACGGTGCTGATGCCGCCCGAGGATTCGCGCCTGCTGACGCGCGAGCTGTTCTATACCGCGGTGACTCGTGCCAAGGCAAAGGTCCGGGTGGTCGGTTCGGAGGCGTCGGTGCGCGCCGCGATCGGACGGCGCGCGGCGCGGGCGAGCGGGCTGCGCCAGCGGCTGCAGGCGGCGCGCTGATCCTGGTGCCGCGCGACGTCAACTTGCCGTGGAAATGAGCACCGCAACGTCACACCTCGTCCTCCAGAGAGCGCACGTCCTCGGAAGTCACGACCGTCCCAAGACTCACCAACGGCAGTCCCGTCCTCGAATCCCTGGTGATCGTGGAAGTGTTGCCGGCTCCGAGGCCGCGCCGGATGAGGTCGGCGACAGTCTCGCTCAGCGTGCGGTGCGTATCCCGTGCAATCGCCAGCGCCAGCTGATGCAGGTCGTCGGGCAGATCAATAGTGGTGCGCACGATCAACCCATCATTGCATCACGATGTCCTGGTGCGGCAACCTACGCCGCATGGCCATTTCCATACACGTTGCATGCCTCGGCGAACCGGGTCCACTCGGCGTCGCGCGGTCGGGCTCCGGAGGCGGTGAGCGCATCGTCGCTTACCACGAGGCCGGGCCCGATTTGTGCCAGCAACTTCGATAGTTCGAGCACCTGACCTGCCGGACCATCCGCGAAACTCTGGAACACCCTGTCGCGGAGCCGCCTCTTGGCCATGTCGACCCCCGCGGCGAGATCTAACCCGGGCAGCCGCAAGGCGGCCCCGCATCGAGCCGCCTGTTCCTCGAAACGGTCCTCCCAGCATTCCGTCCGCCACCCACTCCATATCTGCGGCAGAGACTGGAAAATGCCCACGGTGTCGGCGGTGTGCCACGCCCCCAGCGTCTTTCGGGGAACGTCGATATGTACGCCGCCTTCCGGGATCTTGCCGAGCGCCAAATCTCGAACGCCGCGGCCCGGCAGCTTTCCCAATAGCGCGGGCCCGTGCCACGCCATGCTGAGATCCCACCACAGCGGCCACATGCGGGCCTGCCCCTTGCCGTCGAGCACAGAAACAAGATGACACAACGCATTTGGATCCTCCGCAAGGCGGAGGCTCGGTTGCTTGTCCCAGCCGTGAGGGCGCAATTCGGCTCCCACATATCCAGCCAGCTCGGCCGTTCCGTCGTATGCCCAGCCGATCCAGTAGCCCGGCCATACCGCCGCCAGCACACCCATTAAGGCCCGGCGTGCGCCCATTTCGACCATCAACTCGTCGCCGAAGAACAACACCCGCCGCCGATCGAGATCGACCACCGCGCCGCCATCAGCCCACAGCGGATCGACCCACTCGTCTTTGGCGCAATGCCGCAGCGATTGCGCATACCGCAGCGCCAGTTCCGGCCCGCCGATCAACGCATCGAGTATCCGACAGCCCGCCCAGTGTGAGTAGTACAGTCGCCAATCGCCGTCCTGCACGACGACAAAGTTCGCCCTGTTTCCCATAGCACCCCGTTCGCTGTAACGCGATCTCCGACATCGCGTTGATTGAGCCGAGTGTGCAGCGGGAGACCGACAAGAACCGGTCGAGGCAGCATCGAGCCCGGGGGTTGAGGGCGGGATATCCACAAGTTGACCGACGGGGCCTCGCCAGTGGGCCAGACGCGGCATAGGGTGGTCGCCGTGGCGGAAGCGGTCGACCCGGTGCCGGACCCGGCGAGGATTCTGGCCGAGCACGGCCCCCTGCACGAGGACGAAATCGCCCAGCGGCTGCGGGACGGTGGAGTGGCCGAACCGGACAACGTACTCGAGCAGATTCGATACGAAATCGAATATCCCACAAGGCAGTTGGTCGACGAACGGTGGGTATGGCTGCCGACGCTGCTAGCCGGACGGGTGTTCACGCACCGGGTCAACGCGGACGAGGTTGCGCACGAGCTGCTCACCGTGAACCCGGATCTGAGCCCGATCACCGCGCTCTGCGACCACACCGAGTACCAACAACTCGTCGACGGGACATCGGTGCAGACGGTGCTCGTCGACTACGACGACGAACTGCTCGAACAGCGGGGCATCCCGCCCGAGGTGGTCGACCCACTAGGCGCGTTGCTCTTGGCCCCCGGCGCCCTGGGCGCGTTGGGCGTGGACGACGGGGACCTCGTCGGGGTGCGGCTAACCGAGCAGGGCCTCGCGGTTGAGCGGGTAACGGCGGTCGCGGATACCAAGGTGGGGACCCTGTTGGCGGCGACGCTCGAGGCCGATGAGCCGGCGTATTTCGACGCGGCGGTATGGACGGTGTGCACCCAGGACCCGTCGGCGTTCACCGAGCCCTTGCCGCCCGTTTCGGAGATCGTCGACGACTGCGGCCTGACGCACCACGACGAGTGGCTCGCACCCGGCGGTTTCGATTGGGACCGTTGGGATTTCGAGCGCGGCTGCACGGTTCTGGCCAACAGACATGACATCGACCGCGACGACGCGGTCGCCCTGTATACGCTGGTCAAACTCTACGAACGGGTATCGCTGCTGATCGAATCCGCCGACGTGGGCGATGCGCCGGAAGACGCGTCGACCGAAGACCACGAGCACGGGGGCCAGCCCGAAGTTGACGAGTCCGCCGCTCTGTTGGGTGAGTTGGGGGCCGCGCTTGCCGACCCGATCTTGGCGGGGCTGCTGGTGGACGAGACGATCGGAGACGGCCCCGGCGGGGCCGCCACCTTGGGCGCGTTCGCCGACATGATGGAACCGCAGGTGCCGCGGACGGCCCGCGTGGCTTTTCGCTGGCTGCGCGCGGTGGCGCTTGAGCGGATCGGCGACATCGAGGAGGCAGAACGCGAGTTCCTGGCGGCCGAGTCGATGGATCCGGATTGGCCGTTGCCGTTGTTGGACCTGGCCCGCTTCGCTTCCGATCGCGGCGACGCCACGCGGGGACTGGCGCTGCTGCGCCGCGCCGGCGCCGGGCCGGACCACCCGCTGTTGGAGCTGTTGGAACGCTGCCAGCTCGAGCCGCGCCGCGACCTCGGCCGCAACGAGCAGTGCTGGTGCGGATCCGGCCGCAAGTACAAGAAATGTCACCTGGGCCAAGAGCGACTGCCGCTTGGCGAGCGGGCGGCCTGGTTGTACGCGAAAGCCGCCCAGCACGCGCTGCTCAACGGATGGAGCGACCTACTGTTCGAGGTCGGCTACGAACGCTGCCGTCACCTCGGCGATGATCCCGACGCGGTCGACGCGGCGTTAAGCGATCCGCTGGTGTTGGACGCGGTGCTTTTCGAGGGCGGCGCCTTCGAGGAGTTCCTGGAGCTTCGGGGCTCGCTGTTGCCCGACGACGAGCGTCTGCTGGCCGCGCAATGGCTGCTCGTGGAACGGTCGGTGTTCGACGTCGAGCAGGTGCAACCCGGCGAGGGCGTCACCTTGCGCGACGTGCGGACCGGCGAAATGCACCAGGTGAGGGAGCGGGCCGCCAGTCGCCAGCTGCAATCCGGGCAGCTGGTGTGCGCGCGTGTGCTGCCCGCCGGCGTCACCGGGCAATTCTTCGGTGGCGTGGAACCGGTTGCGCTGCACGAGCGCGACTGGCTGATCGACGTGCTCGACAGCGAACCGGATGCGGTGACACTTGTGGCGCAGCTGAGCCGCCGCTTTGCGCCGCCGGCGCTGACCAACACCGAGGGTGACCCCCTCGCGTTTTGCGAGGCCACCGTGCGGTTCGGCGACCACACCGGCATCGAGGCCGCGCTCGACGCCCTCTACGACCGGGTCGACGGTGACGAGCCGGCGCGCTGGCACGAGCACGTCAGGACCGACGGCATGCCGCGCGTCCGGGCGACCCTGATCCTCGACGGCGACACCCTGCAAGCGGAGACCAACAGCGAAGAACGGATGGACCGCGTGCTGGCCACTCTCAGGGGTGTCGACCCCACGATGACCGTGATCGACGACTCCCGGACGCCGGTGCGCGGCGCCCACGACGCCGCGGAGCTGGCCAAGCAGTTTCCGTCCTCGGCCGGCAATGTGCCCGATCACGACGACCCTGAGATCGCCTCGGCCCTCAACGAATTCATCCGCGACTACGAGGCCAACTGGCTCGACACGTCGCTTCCCGCGCTTGACGGCTGCACCCCGCGGCAGGCCGCCGACGACCCCACCCGTCGCGGCGACCTGATCAAACTTCTGGATTCGTTTCCCGCCGGCGCGGCCGGTCGCGGCGGGATGGACGCCGATCGGCTGCGCGCCGCGCTGGGTCTGCGCTAGCCGAGGACATGGTTTTCATCCCGGCTCGGGCGGCTGAACATCCGACGGGAGACGAACGTCCACGAGGTCGCTGATGATCTGAAAGTCACCGGTGTTGTGGGTGAGGAGCGGCACCCGGTGAATGTTTGCGGTGGCGGCGATTACGAGATCGATTGAGCGGCGCCGCGGCTGGCCGCCCCGATTCCTCACGGCGGCCGATAGCCGACCCCATTCTCGAGCTATCTCGGCCGTGATCGGAATCGGGTCAAACGCGGATTCGATTGCGCCCAGCCGCGCCGTGCGAGAGGCCCGTTCGTCATCGTCGCCGGCGACAAGGACTCCAAAGTGGAGCTCGGCGATCGAGGCAACACTAATCGCGGCCTCGACGTTTGGTGCTGGTTCGTCCCCGATCAGGACCGAGGTATCCAGGACTACGCGCATCCGCTACACGAAGGGGTCGACGATCGAAGCGGGGAACCGCTCAAGTTCTGCGCCAAGCGTTTTCGGGGCCGGGGCGCGCCAGACCGCGCGCAGTGCCGGCCCGCTCACCCATCGCCTCTGCCCGGTGGGACCGAGCTGCGCTACCGGCCGGCCCGCAACCGTGATCGTGATCTCCTCGCCCGCTTCTGCCCGGCGCAGCACCTCGCCGACGTTATTGCGAAGTTCCTTCTGGGGAATGGTCGCCATCAATCCATGGTAGCAGAACTGCTACCATGGATTGCGGCGAGCTCACCTCCGATGCGGAACAATCGCAGTCACCATGGTCGACAGTTCCCTACCGACATCCCGGCGCCGCCACATCGTGCGGCTCGCGGTGTTCGCCGCTTTCCTGGCCGCGATGTTCTACCTGGTGGCCGTGGCGCGGGTCATCGACGTCGACGAGATCCGGCGCGCGGTCGCGGCGACGGGCCCGGCGGCGCCGCTGGCCTATGTCGTGGTGTCGGCGGTCCTTGCCGCGCTGTTCGTGCCGGGCTCGATTCTTGCGGCGGGCAGCGGGATACTGTTCGGCCCGCTGCTGGGGGTCTTCGTGACGCTGGGCGCAGCGGTGGGCACCGCGGTGGTCGCGAATCGCGTCGGCCGCCGGGCCGGCCGGGACAGCGCCCGGGCACTGCTGGGGCGCCATCGCGCCGACCGCATCGACGCGCTGATCGAACGGGGCGGGCTGTGGGCCGTCGTGGGTCAGCGATTCGTCCCGGGCATCTCCGACGCGCTTGCGTCCTACGCGTTCGGGGCTTTCGGAGTTCCGTTGTGGCAGATGGCGGTCGGCTCGTTGATCGGTTCGGCGCCAAGGGCTTTCGCCTACACCGCGCTGGGCGCCTCCATCAGGAACCTGTCGTCGCCGCTGGCGTACGCGGCGATCGCGGTGTGGTGCGTGAGCGCCATCGTCGGCGCGTTCGCGGCGCGGCACGGCTTCCGGAAATGGCGGGCGCATGCCCGGGGAGGCGCCGACGAAAAGGCGTAGGTGTTTTCAGCCCGCGGGTCCGAGCATCTGCTGCCACCCCTCGTCGCCGATATTGGCCGAATTCGCAACGGAATACACCACGCCGTCGGGCCCGACGACCTGGCCGCTCCGCACGTCGTAAAGCGCGCTCGGGGTGTAGAAGCACGGGTTGGGCTGCTGCCCGATGCACTGGACCGTGCCCGAGCCCGGCCGCTGCAGCGGATCGCTGACCGGCGGCGGGGTGCCCGGGAGCTGGTCGGCGGGCAGCGGGTTGAGGCCGTTGTCGACCGACGGCGCCGGGATCACCTGACCCGGTTTCACCGGTTGGTCGCAGCGCGCGCCCGGCGCCGGGCAGGTGAGGATCTGATTGGGGTCCCCGTACCAGGGGTTGGTGCCCAGCGGCACGTACGGCTCGGTGCTGCGGCACTCCCGGGGGGTCGCCGCCCGTTTGCCGGGCACGTCCACGCACGGGTAATTGCGCGCTCCGCGAACCGCATTCGTCGCGTCCATGGGGATCTTGCAGTAGGTGCCGGCCGGTAGCGGCGCGCTGCCGGTGTCGGCCGGCGCGCGCCACTCCGAAGCGGACAGGAAGCCGGTCAGGCACGGCGGCGGCTGGTTGAGCGCGATGGCGCCGACGCCGAGCGCCGCCTGGCCGGGCGAGTTCGCGGTGACCGACTGGGCGATGGCACCCGACTGCGGCAAGAACACCAACGCCTGCTCGACACCGTTGTGATAGCGCTTGAGCATGTCGATCACGACCTCGAGATTGGCCAGCATCTGCGGCAGCGCCTCTCGCACGTCGCCGAACGTGGCGTTCACCTGCTCGGCGGTCGGCGCCGCATTGGCCAGGATGCGTCGCACCGCCTGATCCTGCTGTGCGGCCTGCGCGGTCAGGGTGTTCAGGTTGGCGGCCCACCGCCGGATCGTGTCGGCGGAATCGGCCTGGCTGTCGATGATCGGCGCCGAACGCGCGATGATGTCGTCGACGTCGCCGATGCTGCCCCGGAAGTCGTGGGCGATCGCCTGGGTGGCATCCACCAGCCGCTGCAGCGACGGCCCCAGCCCGCCGAGGGCCTGTGACGCCTCGTAGAGGACCGAGGCGACCTTCTCCTTGGGCAGCACCGCCAACGCGCGGTTGGCGGCATCGAGCGCCGGGCCGATCTGGCTGGGGACAGTGCTTTTGGTGATCGTCTGCCCGTTTCGCAAGTAAGGCCCGCGGTTGGCGGTCGACACAAGGTCGATGTACTGCTCGCCGATCGCGGAGACCGAGTGCACGTTGGCCGACGCGTCGGCCGGTATCTGGTAGCGGTTGTCGACGCTCATGGTCGCCCGCGCCCCCCGCGCGGTCGGTTCGACGCCGGTGACCTTGCCGATGGTGATGCCCCGATACGTGACGTTGGCGGTGCGATACAGCCCGCCGGACTGCGGCAGCTCGGCGTAAACGGTGTAGCGGCCGACGCCGGCGAGGCTGGGAAGCCGCAGGTAGTACAGCCCGAGGACGAGGACGGCGGCCACCGCAACCCCCGTCAACACGACCAGCTGCGTTCTGACGGTGCGAGGCAACATCTTTCATTCGCCCCTTTCCACCAGCGGCCCGCCCGGGGCGTCGTTGGGGTTGGGCGCGTAGCGCACGTCCGGGATCATGGTGTTCGGGTCCCGTCCCCACGCCTGCTCGAGCGCGCGCAACGCCCCGGAAAAGCCGGTTCCGCTGAGCATCGCGTTGTCGAGGCTGGACAGCGTCAGGTCGAGCACGGGCGACAGATTGACGTAGTCACCGCGGATCACCTGCGTGATGTGGTCGATGTTGAACGGCGCCGTGAGGCCCAGTTTCAGCGCTCCGACCACGTAGGGCGAAGCCAGGCCGAGCTGGCTGAGCGGTCGCTGCAGCGACTGCAGGCTCCGGTTGAGGTTGGGGCGGGCATCGGCCAGCGCCCGGTTGGCGACGTCGCTGAACCGCCCGAGGGATTCGGTGGCGTCGGCGAACAGATTGCGGGTGTCGGCGAAATGCTGGATCAGCGGCGGGATCTCGGTGAGAACCCGATCCAGCGTGTCGTCGCGGTTGGCGACGATGGTCAGCAGCTGATTGGTCGAATCGATCGCCCGGACGAGGTCGTCGCGTTGGCGATTCAGCTCGGCGACGAATGCGTCCAGCCGGGTGAGCAATTCGCGAACCTGGCCGGCGTGGCCGTCAAGGATGTTGACCACCTCGGTCTGGATCGCGTCGAGGTTGGCCAGACCGCCGCCGTTGAGGATGACCGCGACGCTCGCCAGCGTCCGCTCGACCGTGGGGTAGGCCGAGGAGTTCTTCAGGGCGATGGTGTCACCGCTCCTCAACGGCTGCGCCGACGGGTTTTTCGGCGCGGCGAGCTCGACGTGCTGGGTGCCCAGCAGGCTCGTCTGGCCGATCTTGGCGGTCGCGTTGGCCGGCAGCTTCACGCCCGGATCGAGGTCGAGGGTCAGGGTGGCGATCCAGTTCTTCAGCGCGATGGCGCGCACCGTTCCGACCCATACGTCGGCGACCCGCACCCGGCTGTTTGTGTTGAGCGCCAGCGTATCCGGCATTTGCACGTAGATCGTCAGCCGGTCGGCCCCGGTGCCGCGCCCGACGGGCAACGGCACGTTGGCGATGCCCTGCCAGGTGCACGATGTCAGCACGACGGGGACCAGCAGCAGGGCGAGCAGCAACACCAGCCCGCGGCGAAGCGCGCTCACTGGCCCGGCCCCGACTCGTCGTAGGCGTTGGGCGGTCCGGGCAGATTGGTTCCCGGCGGCGGGGGCCCGGCGTCGGGGCCGCCCATCAGCTCGGCCAGCGATTCGGGGGTCAGCATGTCGGCCGTAAACGGCTGCACCCGGGTTCCCTGCATGCCAGGCGCGACGACCCAGCCCGGTTCGTGGTTGCCGTGCGAAAACGGGGTGTCGCGCGAGAAGATCCCCGGAACGGTGGTGTCCTTGTATCCGGGCGGCGGTCGCAGCCGCTCCTCGGAGTACGCCACCTCCTTGGGTAGGGTCGCCGCCGAGTTGAACGGGTTCAGGCCGACCGGCAGGTAGTTGAACTTGATGGCGTCCAGAACCGGCGCCAGATACTGCGCGCACAGCTCGGCGGAGTCCTGATAGCCCAGCCGGCTCCCGGCCTGGATCGCACTGCAGATGAACTGAATCGGGTTGGCGAAGTTGGTGAACTCGAACAAGCCCACCAGCGAGCTGTGCGCGGGGTGGTAGAGGTTGTTGAAGTTACCGGCGAAGGTGGGCAACACGTGCAGCGCGGTCTCCAGGCCGTCCCGCGCCTCGGGTTGCAGGAGCGTGGTGGTCGCGTCCGCGAGGTTGTTGACGTCGTGGCTCAGCGCGGACCTGTTGTCGTTCACGAATTTTCGGGCGGTGGTGAGCACGTCGTCGAGGTGGGTGACCGTGTCGGACACGTCGCGGTCGGATTTGGTGAACCAGCCGGTGAACTCGGCGAGGTCGTCGTTGAGCGCGACGAACTGTTGGTCGTTCTGATACAGCGCGGTGACGAACTGCGCCAGGCTTCGGGTGATCGCGACGAAGTCTCCTCGACCCTCGTTGAGCGCGGTCAGCGCCCGCGACAAGCTGTTCAGGGTTTCGTTGACCTGCTTGCCTTTTCCGGACAGGTTGTCGGCGGCCGATTCGATGATGTCGCCGAACGGTCCCTTCGGTTGCTGGGGTGTCGGGCCGAGCTGACGCAGGATGCCGTTGATGGAATCGCGCAGCTGGTCCCACTCGACGGGCACCCGGGTGCGCTCGATCGGGATGACGTCGCCGTCGCGCAGCGCCGGTCCGTCGGTGTAGGGCGGTGACAGCTGGATGGTGCGCGACGCGACCAGGCTGGGGTTCAGGATCGATGCGGTGGCCTCGGCGGGCACCTTGAATTCGTTGTTGTAGTGCAACGTGACTCGCATCCTGTCGCCGTCCGGCTCGATCTTGTCGATCGAGCCGACGCGCACACCCATGATCTGAACTTTGTCGCCCGGGTACAGCGCGAGGGTCTCGGGGAAGTACGCGACGACGGTCGTGTTGGTCAGCCTGCGGTAGAGCTGCGCCCCGGCGACGGCGGCGATGAACACGAAGACGGCCGCCAGCGCAGCCACCACCACCGCCCGCCCGGACACTTTCGGCAGGCGCAGGCTGCGGATGTCGAAGATGGTGCTCATCGGTCCCCCGTCCCTTCGGTGCGCGCGCCGGGTGGTGCGTGTGTCGGCAGCGGCGCCGGGGTGCCGGGGACGGCCGGCGGCGCCTGTCCCGGCCGGCCCGCGCTCGGGATACCGGGTGCGGGCGGCGGGCCGTCGGGGTTCGGCGGCGACGCCGCAACGTCCAGCGGCGCCGGGAACCCGCCGACGACCGGACCGAACGGGCCTTGCTCGGAAAGTGCGCACGGCAACGGGTTTGTCGGCCGCGGCGGGCTGTCGGCGGCCGGGGCGTACGAACACGGCGATCCCGGCGGGACGGCCGGTTGCGGATGGTCGGGGGTGCCCTCCAGCACCGGCGGCGCCGGCGGCGGGGCGCCGTTGGGGAACCGGCTGCCGTTGGGGTCGGGCCAGCGGAACTCCGGCAGGCCGGCGCCACGCCAGAAGTTCTCCGGGTCGATGCCCCGCTTCTTGAATGCGGCGTCCACCCACGGCTGAAGGATTTGGTAGGGCAGCAGGTTCGCCACGATCGCCTTGAAGTACGGCCCGGACGCGACGGCCTCGGTCAGGGATGCGGTGTATCGGCTGAGCAGTACCAGCACATCGGCCAATTCCTTCTTGCGTTTCACCAATTCGTCGCTGACCGTGCCCAATTGCTCCAGCACGCGGTGGGCGTTCGGGTTTTCGTTGATCAGGGCGGACACCTGCGTCGAGACGGCCGACACGTTGCTCAGCAGGATGCTCAGCGCCTGGCTGCGCTGCCGGAACGCACCCAGCAGGGTCTTGGCGTTGACCAACAGCCCGTCGACCTGCTGGCTGCGGTCGCCGAGTACGCGGGTGAGCTTGCTCGCGTTGGCCAGCAGTTGCTTGATCTGATCGTCGCGCCTGCCGACGGTGTCGGAGAACTTGGCCACCCCGTCAAGGGCGGCGCTCAGGTGCGGCGCGGTCTGATCGAACGTCTCGGACAACACGTTCAGCGACCGTTTGACGGCGTCGATGTCCCAGTCCGTCGCGGCCCTCGTGACGTCGACGAACGCGTCGTAGATCTGGTAGGGCGTGGTCGTCTGCCCCGACGGGATAACGTCGTTGGGCCGCAACGGATCCGCCCCGCGGTTTTCGATCGCCATGTTCTTGCGGCCGAGCAGGGTGTCGGTGCGGATCGCGGCGCGGCTCTGCCGCCCGATCGTCCGGCCGGGCATCGAGAAGCCGATCAGGACCCGGTTGCCGTGGATCGCCAGCGAGCGCACCAGTCCGACGTTCACCCCGGCGATCTCGACCTTGTCGCCGGCGCTGATGCCGCCGGTGTCGGCGAATTGGGCGTAGTAGGTGGGCATGGCGAACAGCATCGGCACGCTGGTGAAGCTCTGGCCCACACCGACGGCCAGCAGCGTGACCAGCGCGCCCATCAGTCCGACGCGGGTGCGGTTGAACTCCGTCAGCGTTCTCATTGCGGCGTGCACCTCCCGGTGGGCTGGCCGAAGAGCTTGATGGTGCGCACCGGACCGCCGGGCTGTAAGCCGTTGACCTTGATCGCGATATCGCACAGGTAGAAGTTGTAGAAGTCGCCGTAGATGCCGCCGGCGCGGCCGATGACGCGAAAAGCGTTCGGCAGCTTGGCCAGCACACCGTCGAGGGTGGGCAGGTCGTTGATGAGCGGTTGCTGGATGCCCTCGAGGCGCTCGAGGGTGCCGTGCAGCAGTGGCCGGTCCTCACCCAGCAGGTCGGCCAGGGTTCCAGCGGCGTCGCTGATGTGCGCCGCCGCCGCGGCCAGCGGGTCGGCCCGGTTTTTCAGCCCGGTGATCAGCAGGTCCAAGTTGTCGACCGTTCGGTCGAAGTCCTTCTGATGCTTGACGGTGGTGGCGAGCACGGTGTTGAGGTTGGTGACGACCTCACCGATCGCCTTGTCACGGTCGGCCAGCGCCGCGGTCAGCGCGGCGGTCTGGTCGAGGATGTCGTTGATGGTGGCGCCCTGGCCCTGGAACACGGTGATGATCGACTGCGCAATGCTGTTGACCTTGTTCGGGTCCAGCGCCTTGAATAGCGGACGGAACCCGCCGATCAAAGCGTCGAGATCCAACGCCGGTTGGGTGTGCTCGATCGGGATCGTGCCACCGGGTGCCAGCCGCTGTCCGCTGTCGCCGTGTTTGAGCTCCAGGTAGCGGTCGCCGATCAGGTTGAGGTAGCGGATCGACGCGGTCGTGGCCCGATCCAGCGGCAGCGAGCGATCCACGTTGAACTCCACCAACACTCGCGCGTCCCGGTCAATCAACGTCACCTTGGAGACCTTGCCGACCTCGACCCCCGACGCGCGGACGAACTGCCCGGCCCGAAGCCCACCCGCGTCGCTGAACACCGCGGAGTACCCGGTGGTGTGGCCGAATCGCACCTGGCCGAACACGACGACGATCAGCACGGTGAACATCGCCAGCACCAACCAGAAGACGCCGAGTTTGACCGCTGTGCCGGTGGTTCTCATGGGTTGATCGTGTTCTCCCCGTATTGGCGGCCCCAGACGTATTCGGTCGCCAGCGGCTGGCCGAGCTCGAGGTGGTTGTAGGGCACCAGGCTGGCGCCGGTGTCCATCACCAGATACGGGGCCGGCCACAGGTCCCGGGTGATCTTCTGCCAGCAGCCCGGCCTGCCCCCGGGTCCGCCGCGGGCGTTCACCCGCGGCAGGTTGTCCGGATAGACGTAGGGGTTGGGCGCCCCGATGAGCGATCCCGCGGCCGACAGCGAATAGCCGTTGCCGCCGGCCGCTTTGGCGACCTCGGGTGCGGCGTCGTGAAAATTGCGGATCGTGCAGAACATTTCGGGGCTGTAGGTGTCGAGCAGTTCCGCGGTGGGCACGAGGTCGGCGGCCCCGCGCGCCAGGTACGGCCCGCCCTTGGCGAAGACCTCCTCGCCGGTGCCGCCCACTCCCACCGCCGCCAGCAGCGCGGCGTCCAGGTCGCCCTGCTGCCTGGTCAGCGTGCGCGCGATGGTCACCGCGTTACGCAGGAAGTCCCACAGATCGGGTGAGGCGCCGGTGTAGACGTCGGCCAGGTCGGCCAACCGGCGCACGTCGTACCGGATCTGCGGCATCCGCGGATTGAGTTGCGCGAGAATCTCGTTGCCGTTGACGATCGACTGGCCGAACTTGGCCCCGAGGCCGTCCAGCGCCTGCGCCAGCGCGGACAGCGTCGCGTTCAGTTCGATCGGATCCACCTTCTCGGATATCGAGGTGACCGTCTCGAACAGCGTGTTGAATTCGGTGGTGACCGACCGCACGTCGATCACGTCGTGCGGCGAGATTCGCCGCGGCGCCGGGTCTTCCGGTGAGATCAGCGACACGTATTTGTTGCCGAACAGGGTGGCCGCCTCGATGTTGGCCACCACGTTGGCCGGAATCAGGTTGAGGTAGCGCGGATTCACGTCCAACACCAGCTTGGCCGCCGGCCGGCCGTCGCGCTGGATCTCCGAGATGTGCGACACCCGGCCGATCTCCACCCCGTTGTAGGTGACCTTCGATCCCGTTTCCATCACCAGGCCGGCCCGCGAGGCCACCATCGTCAGCTGGGTCTTGGGCGTGAAGTCGCCCCGAAACTGCAAGTACACCAGCGCAAGAACCAGCCCGCAGGCCGCCACCAGGATCACACCCTCGACGTACACCCACGCCCGTCGGTTCTTCCGCGTCGCCGGCGCCGCCATGGCCGTCACACCGTGAGGTTGAAGTTGGGGTCGACGCCGTAGAGCGCCAACTGGGCCAGCAGGACGACAACCACCACCGAGACGAGCGAGAATCGCATCGAGCGGCCCACGGCCTGGCCGACGCCGACCGGGCCGCCGCTGGCGGTGTAGCCGTAGTAGCAGTGGGTGATCATCACGACCACCGCGATGATGACGACCTCCACCACCGACCAGCCCACGTCCTCGGGCCGCAGGAAGGTGCGGAAGTAGTGCTCGTAGGTGCCGTTCGACTGGCCGTAGAACACCGTCGTGACGACCTGACCCGACGTGAACGCCATGTCCAGCGCGAGGGCGTAGAGCGGCACGATCACCGCCAGCCCGCCCAGAATCCGGGTGGAGACCAGGAATGAGATCGACTTGATGCCCATGACTTCCAGCGCGTCGATCTCCTCACTGATCCGCATGGCGCCCAGCTGGGCGGTGGCGCCGGCGCCGACCGTGGCGGCCAGCGTGACCCCGGCGACGATGGGCGCGGCGATGCGGGTGTTCGCCAGTGCGGCAAAGAATCCGGTGAAGGCCTCGACGCCGATGTTGCCCAGCGACGCGAAGCCCTGGATGGCGATCAGCGAACCGCCGGACAGGGTGACGAAGCCGATGATCGCGACCGTGCCGCCGACCACGGCCATCGCGCCGGTGCCCATGCCGATCTCGGCGATGAGCCGCAGCGTCTCCCGCCGATAGTGGCGCAACGCCCACCCGATCTCCCCGACGCTGATCCGGGTGAACCTCGCGAAAACCCCGATTTGCCAGAGCCTTCGGGTCGCGCCACCGCCGTAGCGGTTGAGGTTGGCGGCGGTCCGCGGGTAGCGGGACCGGAACACCGCTGCGGTCGACACGTCAGCGCCCCGTCCCGAACCGCACGCCGATCGTGGTCAGCACCACGTTGACCGCGAACAGCGCGATCACGCACAGCACCAGCGTCTCGTTCACCGCGGTTCCGACGCCCTTGGGCCCGCCCTTCGTGGTCAGGCCGCGATAGCAGCCGACCAGGCCGGCGATGGTTCCGAACGTGGCCGACTTGACCACCGAGATGACCACCTCGGGCAGGCCGGTGATCAGGGTGAGGGTGCCGACGTAGGCGCCGGCCGAAATGTGTTGGATGTAAACGCCGAAGATGAATCCGCCGACCAGGCCGATCGTGATCACGGCGCCGTTGAGCAGGGTGGCTACGATGGTGGCGGCGACGACGCGGGGAACCACCAGCCGGTGGATCGGGTCGATGCCGAGCACCTCCAGCGCGTCGATCTCCTCGCGGATGGTCCGCGCGCCGAGGTCGGCGCAGATCGCGGTGGACCCGGCACCGGCGATCACCAGGACGGTGGTCAGCGGCCCCAGCTGCGTGACCGCGCCCAGCGCCGCACCCGCGCCGGAGATGTCGGCAGCGCCGAACTCCGCCAGCAGGATGTTGAGCGTGAAGATGATGAGCACGGTCAGCGGGATCGAGACCGCGAGCGTGGGCAGGAGCGAGACGCTGGTGATGAACCAGCCCTGCTCGATCGTCTCGCGCCACTGAAAGGGACGCCGGAACAGGGCCTTTCCGGTCAGGACGCAGGTGCGGAAGAAACCGCCGATCGCGTCGATGCCGGGCTGAACCTGGCCCCGCAGGTAGGCGGTGACCACGGCGTGGGTGCTCATCGACGCTTCCCCCGGCGGTCGAGCGCGGCCGTCATCGAGGTGTTGGCGAGTTCCAGCATGTCCTGGGCGGCCTTCTTCGCCGCGGCCGGATCGCCGGCACGGATCGCATCGGCCAATTTCCGGTAGCCGTCCGGACGTTTGACCTCGCTCGTCATGGCGGCGGCCAGGGCGTCCAGCGCCGGCTCGTACGCGGCGCGAAAAGCGTTGTACATCAACCGGAACACGATCGAGCCGGCGCCGTCGACCACGTGATCCCAGAACGCGAGCGTGGCGCGTTGCCACTCGACCGGGTCTTGGCGGCCCTCGAGGACCCGCAGGGAGTCCTCGAGCGAAGCGGCCAATTCGGGCCCGCGTTGTTCGGCCGCGAGCTCGGCGACCTTCGGACCGATGCGCAGCCGGGCCTCCAGCATGCTGTGGAAGACGGCGAGGTCGAGCTCGCCGTTGCGAAACAGTAAGCGCGGCAGCAGGTCGAGGCCGGCATGCCGCCGGAAATCACGCACGGTCGTGACGCCGCCCTGGCGCACCTCGACCAGGCTGGCCGCCGAAAGGCGCTTGAGCGCCTCGCGAACGGCCGGCCGAGATACCCCGAAAACCTCGGCCAACCGCCGTTCGCTGGGCAACGCCTCGCCGGGTTGCATCTCGCCGCTGAGGACGTCGGTCGCGATCTGCTCGAACACCTCTTCGGGCACCGATCGGCGGATCACCGGCTGCAGCGCCATGGGTGAAGTGTGATTGGTCGGAGGTCAGACGTCAAGTGGTCAGACCAGTGTGTCGCGTTCACAACGCCGCTTGCGGCCCTGGGCCGCGGCGGGCTCAGTGCCCGGCGGAGGTGAGCTGGTAGTCCGCCTCGAGGAGCATCCACCCGCTCAGCTGTACCGAGAGATCGTGGCTCTGGTTCGGCGACGAAGCCAGCAACGAGGGCGCGGTGACCGGGCGAGCCCAATGCGCACCGAACAGCGGCAGCCCGTCCACCTCGGCGCGGTTGTCCCAGGCCGCCCGCGCGGAGGCGTGCACGAGCCGGGCGGCGGTGGTGTCGCCCAGCGCGAGCGCGGTCTGGGCGAGATATCTGGCGAGGATGCCCATGAACAGCCCGGAGTCGTTCCCGGCGGCTCCGGTGATCACGCCCGCGTCGGCGAGCCTGTCGGCGGTGGCGGCGACGAGCGCCGCCGCGCGGTCGCGATGGCTCGAATCGTCTGTGCGCAAGGCCAATTCGGTCTCCAGGCCGATGGCCACGCCCTGACAGTAGGTCATCAGCGAGCGGTTCACCGGCCCGCCGGGTTCGTGCACGCCGTCAAAGATGAGGCCGCTGTCGGTGTCGCGCAGCCGGGTCTGCAGGTAATCGGCGAGCCGTTCGGCGCGGGACAGTTCGCCCAGGCGCGCCAACGCGATGCCGGCCGGACCGATCGCGGAGGTGCTGTAGTAATCGTGGCCGAGCTTCCAGGGCACCGCGCGGACGGCCGGATTCCAGCCGTCAAGCAGGGCGGTCCGCAGCTTGGGAACGGCATCGTCGAACCGGACGCCGAGCAGCCTGTCGGCGCGTTCGAGCGCCAGCACCAGCCAAGACATGTCGTCGTAGTACGCGTTGGTCCAGCCGGTGAGATTGCGGGTGTGAATGCCGCGCGCGATGGCGCCGATCCGGTCGACGCGTTCGGGGGTGCGTGCGCGGTAGGCGGCATCCACCGCGCAGTCCAGCAGGTGGGCCTGCCACCAGTAACACCAGCGCGCCAACAACAATCGGTCGAACAGCGACGACGGCCAGTGCAGCGTGCCAAGTTGCACCCCGGAGTGCCACCAGAGCGGGTGAACGTGCCGCGCCATGACCGCCCGCTCCGCCAGGTCCGCCCGCTCCGCGAGCCCCACCGGGCCGAGGGACGACTTCTCCGTAATCGCCACCGCCCGCGTCGGCTGTATCACCGCGGTGAGCGCGAAGGCGCCCGCGATCGCGAAAAGCACATCGCGCCGGCTGATCCCCTTGTTCGGGCGATCCATCCGCTCGAGTTCCCCTTTGCTGACAACGATCGCCGGGGCCGGAAACCGTGCAGCTGATTTTATCGCCGTGCAGTCACGAACAGATTCCCCGGAACCTGGTCCTCGACCTCTTTCGGGGCTCGGCGACCGTACTCGGCCATCAGCTCGCCGGCCGACTGCACCGTCACGGCCCAGCCGTGGCGGCCGAACCAGTCACCGACCTCTGCGCGCTCCTCGAAGTAGAACAACTCCTCGTTGTTGGGGATCTGGCGCTGCGGGTCCAGTTTGGTGACCAGGGCGCGGATCCGCTCCATGCGCGTGCGGCGGTTGGCGCGGAACTCCGGGTCGAGGAACTTCGGTCCCAGCGCTTCCACGGCGACCCGGCTGCCGGGGACGGCAAGCCCGTCGACGCGTTCGAACAACAGGTCCTGGGCCGCGGCGGGCAGGTAGGGCATCAGGCCCTCGGCCGACCAGGCGCTGGGCGCCGACGGGTCAAAACCCGCCTGCCGCAACGCCGTCGGCCAGTCCTGACGCAGGTCCACCGGGACGGCGACGCGTTTGCAGGCGGGCTGCGCCCCATAGGCGTCCAGCGTCGACGATTTGAACTCCAGCACCCGCGGCTGGTCGAGCTCGTACACCGTGACACCGTCCGGCCAGGGCAGCCGCCACGCCCGCGAGTCCAAACCCGCCGCCAGGATCACCGCCTGGCGGATTCCGGCCTCGCCGGCGTTGATGAAGAAGTTATCGAAAAACGCCGTGCGGCAAGCCATGTAGCCGACCATCGCCTTCATCTGCAACTGCAGGCTCGGCTCGGCCTGAAGGACCTCGGCGGGCAGCTGCGACGCGGAGTACCAATTCCACAGCCCGTCACCGGCGGCGTCGAGGAAGACCCGCGCGAACGGGTCGCTGATCAACGGGTTCTCGCTCTCGGTTTCCATGGCGCGCGCCGAGGCCACGCCCAGGGCCGTCGCCCCCACGCTTTCGGTGATCTCCCAGGTGTCGTCGTCGGTTCTGGCCACGCTCAGTTCCCCTCGGTCCGCTGTGCCGACACGAACAAGGCTCGCGGGACGGCGTCCTCGATGCCCTCGGGGGGCCTGCGATCGTAGCGGGCCATCAGCTCCGCGGCCGGCGTCACCGTCACGTCCCAGCCGTGCCGGCGCAGCCAATCGCCGACGTCCTCACGCTCCTCGAAGTACCACAGGTCCTGGACTTCGGGGATGTCGCGTTCGGGCTGCAGCCTGGCCATCAGCTCGCGCACCCGCTGCATGGTCTGGCGCTGCCTGTCGCGGGCGGCCTGGTCCATGAAGCCCGGGCCGGGCGCCTCCACGGCGATCCGGCTGCCGGGCGTGCCGAGCGCATGGACCCGCTCGAAGAGCAGCTCCTGCGCCACCGCCGGCAGGAACGGCAGCAGCCCCTCGGCCGACCAGGCGCTCGGCGCGGCGGCGTCAAAACCTGCCTCCCGCAACGCGTCCGGCCAGTCGTGGCGCAGGTCGATCGGGACGTGCACCAGGTTGCACGTCGGCTGCGCGCCGTGCTCGGCCAACGTCGCGGCCTTGAACTCCAGCACGCGGGGCTGGTCGAGCTCGAACACCGTGGTGCCGTCCGGCCAGGGCAGCCGCCACGCCCGCGAGTCCAAGCCGGCCGCCAGGATCACCACCTGGGGCACGCCGGCCCGGGTGGCGTCCAAGAAGAACTGGTCGAAGAACGCCGTCCGGGCCGCCATGTACCCGACCATTCCGCGCATACGCGGCAGCAGGTCGGGCTCCGCGTCGGTGATCTCGGCGGGCAGGTCCGGGGCGGCGAACCAGTTCCACATGCCCTCGCCGGCGGCGTCGAGGAAGACGCGCGCGAACGGGTCGCTGATCAGTGGGTTTTCGCTCTCGGTTTCCGCCGCGCGGGCGGCCGCGACGCCCAGCGCGGTGGCGCCCACGCTCTCGGTGATCTCCCACGTGTCGTTGTCGGTTCTGGCCACGTCCGGTCCCCTCCAATTCGCTAGCACGGCTACGAATCGACCCTACGCGCGCCGCATGTGAACAACCTGTCCGTCAGGTTCCTGCGCCCTGACCGGCAAGTATCCGGTTAAGGTCTCGACATGCGGGTTGACGGGCGCGAGATCAGCGTTTCGGGCGACTTGCTGCAACCGCTGAACCGGCGGACCAACGACATCCTCCGGCTCGCCGCGACGGTGGTCTTCTTCGCGATCGTGATCGCCGGTTCGCTGATCACCCGCCCGCAGTGGGTCGCGCTGGAGAAGTCGATATCGGAGATCGTCGGGGTGCTGACCCCCACCCAGTCGGATCTCGTCTACCTGGTGTACGGCATCGCGATCCTGGCGCTGCCGTTCGCGATCCTGATCGGGTTGATCGCGGGCCGCCAGTGGAAAATGCTCGGCGCCTACGCGGCCGCGGGGCTGCTGGCGGTGCTTCCGCTGTCCATCGGCGGCAACGGCATCTCCGCGCCGCGATGGCATTTCGACCTCACCGATCGACCGCAGACCGTGCTGGCCCAGATCTTGGACGACCCGCGCTGGATCGCTCTGCTCGCGGCCGTCCTGACCGTGTCGGGTCCCTGGTTGCCCGCGCGCTGGCGGCACTGGTGGTGGACGCTGCTGCTGGCCTTCGTGCCGATTCACCTTTTTATCAGCGCCATCGTGCCGGCGCGTACCTTGCTGGGGCTGGCGGTCGGGTGGTTCGTCGGCGCGCTGGTGGTGCTGGTCGTCGGCACCCCCGCGCTCGAGGTGCCGCTGGAGGGCACGGTGCGCGCGCTGGCCAAACGCGGCTGCGTGGTCTCCGCGCTTCAGGTGGTCCGGCCCGCCGGGCCCGGGCCGCTCGTGTTGTCGGCCGCGTGCATGGATTCCGAGCCGCCCTCCGACCACGCGTTGATCGAGTTGTACGGCCCGCATCAACGCAGCGGCGGCGCATTGCTTCAGCTATGGCGCAAACTTCGGCTGCGGGCCCGAGAGACCGCTCCCCTGGTCGCGTCGATGCGCCGCGCCGTCGAACATCGCGCGCTGATGGCCATCGCCATCGGCGACATCGGCGTCGCCAACACGACGACGGTCGCCGTCGCCCCCCTTGACCGGGGGTGGATGTTGTACGCGCACAGGACCGTTCGGGGAACGCCGCTCGAACGGTGCGCCTTGACAACTCCGGTCGAACGCGCGTGGGAGTCGCTGCGAATCCTCAACGACAACCAGATCTCCCACGGCGACCTGCGCGCGACGACGATCACGGTCGACGACGGGCGGGTGCTGTTCGGCGGGTTCGGCAACGCCGAGTACGGCGCCACCGAGACCCAACTCCAGTCCGACATCGCCCAACTGCTCGTGACGACGTCGGCGCTGTACGACGCGGAGTCGGCGGTGGGCGCCGCGATCGACGCGTTCGGCAAGGACACCGTGCTGAGCGCTTCGCGCCGGCTCACGAAATCGGCGATGCCCAAACCACTCCGGCGATCGATCGCCGATGCCGGCGCGGTGATCTCCGGCGCCCGCGCGGAGGTGAAGCGGCAGACCGGTGCGGATCAGATCAAGACCGAAACGATCACCCGGTTCACCCGCAGGCAGGTCATCCAGCTGGTGCTGTTGGTCGCGCTCGTGTATGTCGCGTACCCGTTCATCAGCACCGTGCCGACGTTCATTTCCCAAGTGAGTCGGGCGAATTGGTGGTGGGCGCTGCTGGGCCTGGTCATTTCGGCGCTGACGTATGTGGGCGCGGCCGCCGCCCTGTGGGCGAGCGCCGACGAATCGGTGGTCTTCTGGAAGCTGTCGATAGCCCAGGTGGCCAACACATTTGCGGCGACCACGACGCCGGCCGGGGTCGGCGGCCTCGCGCTCAGCACGCGGTATCTGCAGAAGGGCGGAGGGCTGTCCGCGGTGCGGGCCACGACCGCGGTGGCGCTGCAGCAAGCGGTGCAGGTGATCATGCACCTGGTCTTGCTGATCCTGTTTACCACCGTCGCGGGCGCGCAGATGGATCTGTCGCACTACGTCCCGAGCGCCACGGTGCTGTACCTGATCGCGGGCGTCGCGCTGGGCGGCGTCGGCACCTTACTGTTGGTGCCGAGGCTGCGGCGGT
Source organism: Mycobacterium sp. NGS54 (assembly GCF_059812465.1). Lineage (NCBI taxonomy): Bacteria > Bacillati > Actinomycetota > Actinomycetes > Mycobacteriales > Mycobacteriaceae > Mycobacterium > Mycobacterium sp. NGS54. The sequence goes on from NZ_JCALCS010000001.1 coordinate 976,807, forward strand.
GGCTGGCCACGGACCTGCGCCCGAGGCTGAAAGAGCTCGGCGGCGACCTCGTCGAGGTGGCCCGGGAACCCAAACGACTGGGGTTGATCGTGCTCGGTTGCGCCGGGACGACTCTCGGTGCGGCGCTGGCGCTGTGGACCAGCGTCGAGGCCTTCGGCGGCGGCGCGTCGTTCGTCACCTGCACGGTGGTGACGATGGTCGGCGGGACGCTGGCCTCGGCCGCCCCGACGCCCGGCGGTGTCGGCGCCGTGGAGGCCGCCCTGATCGGTGGGCTGGCCGCGTTCGGCATTCCCGCGGCCGTCGGCGTGCCGTCGGTGCTGCTGTATCGCGTGCTCACCTGCTGGCTGCCCGTGTTCGCCGGCTGGCCGGTGATGCGGTGGCTGACGGAGAACGAGATGATCTGAGGCCTCAGGGCTCGTCGGGTCCGCTGTGAACGGCGACGAAAACGATTGAGCCCCGCACTGTTTCGCCGGCCGCGGTGCTCAGGAACAGCGCGTAGTACGCGTCGGGCACCGACTGCGCCACGGTGACCCCGACGTCCACGGCGGCCGCCCCATCGGCGCCGAACTTCCCGGACGCGGGCGCCACCGTGACCCCGGCGTCGGAGGACGTGCCGGTGATGCGGAAGCCGTCGACGCCGTCGACCATCCGTTGCAGGTCGACCTTCACGGTGCCGGCATGCCCGGGCGCGATCGTGACGATGGGCCGCGGGACGTTGACGGTGACCGCCGAGCTTCCCGCGCCGAATGACGGCGGCGCGGAGTCCTCGGCGGTGCCCCACGACTTGTCCGGGTAGGCGGCCAGCGAAAACTTCAGATCGCCGCCGGCGCGGACGACCCGTTCCGGGAGCCACGTGCGGTCGGTGGCCTCCCCGTCGACGGACAGGCCGCTGATGTAGCGCAATCGGTGCGGCCCGGATGCGCCCGGGGCGGAGATCCGGATCGATCCGCCTTGGGGAAGGGTGATTACGGCCCGGTCGAACAGCGGTGTGGCAACGGTGAGGATCGGGGTCCCCGGAGTGCTCGGATACAGGCCGAGGGCGGCCCACACGTACCAGCTGGACAGCGCCCCGAGGTCGTCGTTGCCCGGCGCGCCGTCGGGCGTCGGACCGAACAGCCCGCGGACCCGGTCGACCGTGAGCTGAGTCTTCCAGGGCTGGCCGACGTAGTTATACAGCCAGGGCACCCCGAAGCCGGGCTCGTTGCCGGCCCAGAGATACGGCTCGTTCGGGCCCTCGTTGAGCTTCTCGGTGAACCGGTCGAGACGCGCGACGACCGCGGAGCGGCCGCCGAGCGCCGTCACCAGGCCGGCGACGTTCTGCGGCACCCACCAGACGTACTGCTCGGCGTTGCCCTCGTCGTACCCGTCCTGGCCGAAACCCGAACGGGAATCGACGAATCCGGGGCCATCGCGGAAGAACCCCATCGTGCTGCGGGGGGAGATGTAGCGGGTGCTGGGATTGAACACGTTCTGCCAGTACTGCGCGCGGATCTGGAATTCGGCGGCGGTCGCGGTGTCGCCCAGCGATTCGGCGAATCGGGAGATGGCGAAGTCGTCGACCGACCACTCCAGGGTGATGGAGGCGTCGGAGATCCAGCCGCCGCCGAACTCGACGGTGTAGGGCGCGTAGCCCAACCCGAGGTAGGTGGCGATGCCCGGGCGCTCCACGTAGCCGCCCAGCCCGGCGCCGCCTTTCGTCGCCGCGTTGACCATGTAGCGCAACGCCGTGTGGACGTCGAAGTCCTTGGCGCCGAAGGCGTACAAGTTCGCGATGAGCGGAACCACGTTGTCCCCGCTCATCTCGCCGGTCGCCGAATTCGCCAGCGCCCAACGGGGAAACGATCCGCTCTGCTCGGCGTCGTTGACCAGTGATTGGGCCATGTCGCTGGCCTGCTTGGGGAAGAGCAGTCCCTGCAGGGCGGCCAGGCTCCGGTAGGTGTCCCAGTCGGAGAAGTTGGCGTACTGGGTGCGTCCCTTCTCCACGCTGTGAATGACGCCGTCGAAACCGATGTAGCGACCGTCGGCGTCGTTGAATGTGTTGGGGTGCAGCAGCGACCGGTACAGCGAGGTGTAGAAGGCGTCCAGGTTGCCCACCTTCCGGCCGGCCACCGCGATGCAGGACAGCGTGGCATTCCAGTTCGATACCGCGGCGGCGCGCACGTCGTCGAAGCTCGCGTTGCCCTCGGCCGCCAGGTTCGCGCGCGCGCCGTCGATGCCGACGTAGGAGATCGCGGTCCGCACCTCGAGCACGGCCCCGGGCGGGAATTCCACGTAGCCCCCGCTGTAGGGCGACACCGCGGTGCGGGCGCCGGCATAGACGGAATAGCCGTCCCAGGCGCCGTAGGAGATGAACGGCCGGCTGAACTTCATGGCGAAATACACCGTGTAGGTGTTCCTCTTGCCGCAGAATCCGCCGCTGGTCGCCCACCCGGTGATCGTGGTGTTGTCGTCGCCGATCTCGATGGCGGCGCGCGAATTGCCCGCCAGCGACGCGCCGGAGCGCACGTGGAACAGCGCGGGCCGGCCGTTGCGCGGATAGCGGAAGCGGCCGACGCCGGTGCGGGTGGTGGCGGTGAGTTCGGCGGTCACGCCGGTGCCGGGAAACCGCACCGTGTAGTAACCCGGCGCGCCCTGCTCGGTGTCGTCGTGGGCGATCCGTTCCCAGGCGTTCCACGGCTGCCCGCCGATCGGCGTCGTGGTCGGCAGCATCGAGATGTCGCCGAACGCGGGGCAGCCCACGGAGGCGTGGGTCATGCTGAACCCGGTGGCGCGCGGGTTGTCGTAGTTGTAGCCGGCGTAGTTGCCGACCGTGTCCGGCGAGTACTGCACCATTCCGAACGGCGCGGAGGCGCCGGGAAAGCCGTTGATCTCCCCCACCGTCTCACCGCCGGTGCCCGTGCCGATGAGCGTGTCGACGTGGTCGACGGGATTGGTCACGAGCGGCGGCTCACCGTCGTACGCGATCGGCGGGGCCGCCGCGATGAACGTCAGGAAAACGGCGCCCGCCGCGACCACCGCGATGAGGGCCCTGCGTGACCGCATAGCTGTTCTCTACTGCATAACCGCCTCTTCGTGCGTTATTTCGGCGATGCCGGGAGTTCGGAAAATCCGCTAGCAACGTTTGCCACCCTCGTCGGCTAGTCTCATTCCGCGTGGCCGGCGCTGGTGCCGGCCCTAGGTTGGGGAGATTTGATTGATGAAACACTTGACCGCAGCAACGGTTACCGTGGCGCTGAGTCTGGCGCTCGTGGCGTGCGGCTCCGGCAACAAGTCAGCACCGTCGACATCGACATCCACCTCGACGTCCACGTCGACGTCCACGTCGACAACCTCCGCGACGCCGACCGCGCAGGGCGGCCCGACGATCGCCGACTACATCCGGGACAGCCACATCACGGAGACCCCGGTGCACCACGGCGATCCAGGACCCAACGTCGACCTGCCGGTGCCCGCGGGCTGGCAGCTCAACCAGAACGCCGGCACGTCCTATGGCGGCATCGTCTTGGCGCAGCCGTCCAATCCGTCCGATCCCCCCACCATCTCGGCGCTCTACTCGAAACTGACCGGTGACGTCGACCCGGCGAAGATCATCCAATACGCCCCCAACGAGGTACTGGGACTGCCCGGCTATCAGGGCACCGGCAACGGCCGGGCCTCGACGCTCGGGGGTTTTCAGGCCTGGCAGATCAAGGGCTCGTACCAGAAGGACGGCAAGACCCGGGCCGTCGCGCAGAAGACGGTGGTGATTCCCAGCCAGGGCGCGGTGTTCGTGCTGCAGCTCAACGCCGACGCGCTGCAGGCCGATGAGGCGCCGTTGATGGACGCCGCCAACATCATCGACGACCAAACGACCATCACCCCCTGATCGTCGGCCGCCTTTCGGGGCGCCGCGGCGGTGAACTCGCTACGCCGCGGCGCCCGATTGGCCTTACGGTGTTGGCATGCCAGAACAGTCGCATGCGATAGACGCCGGACATCCGCCGTCGGCACTACTGCGTCTCGTCAACCCGGTGCTCGGGTTCCTGCTCCGCACCCCGCTCGCCGGACCGGCACGCAAGCAGCTGATGGTGTTGAGCTTCACCGGGCGAAAGACGGGGCGGCCGTTCACAATTCCCGTGAGCGCCCACGTGATCGACCATGATCTGTACGCGCTGACCGGCGCCCCGTGGAAACAGAACTTCCGCGACGGCGCGGCGGCCAGCGTCGTCTACGACGGCAAGACGACGGCCATGCGCGGCGAGCTCATCCGCGACCGCACCATCGTCTCCGACCTTTTCCACCGCTGCGCGGAGTCCTACGGCGTGCAGCGCGCGCAGCGAATGATCGGACTGAAGTTCCGCGACCAGCGGATTCCGAGCCGCGAGGAGTTCGCCGAAGCCGTCGACCGGATGCACCTCGGCGCCGTCAAGTTCACGCCGGCCGGCTAAGGATTGCGGTTCGTCAGGGGCCGCGGGGAACGTCAAGACCAAGGTGAAGCCTCAGCGCATTGTCGAGATCGATGAGTTCACGCGGGGAGATTCGACCGATTCGATGGATCAGTCGTTGTGTCGCAACGGATCTGACCTGTTCGGCTTGGGCCTTCGAATCGAGAGTGAGCCCACTGGCGGGCGCCGCCAATCGCACCTGAAACGGGTAGACCTTGTCGACATTGCCGCTCACCGGTACGACAGTGACCACCCCGCGACCGAGGCGCGAAGCCGTGGCGTTCGCCCGATCGTTGCTGACGATGACGGCAGGCCGCTTCTTGTTCGCCTCACTGCCGCGGACTGGATCGAGGTCGACTTGCCAGATTTCACCTCGCCTCATCGTCGATGCCATCTCCGCTGGTGGATTCCCACTCGCCTTGGTCGTCGCTGGACCATTCGCCCCAGGCCTGCTCGTAGTCGTCCTCGAGAGCGGGATAGCGCAGCAGCTGGACCGCGCGCTGCACCCCCGCCGAACGAGAAGGCAGCCCAGCCTCTTGCACGTAGGCGTCGAGCACCGCAACGTCTTCCTCCGAGAGGCTCACGCTGAGTTTCACGCCTCGATACTACTAAGGTAGGAAGATGGTAGCAGCGATTTCTACCGTACTCGAGACCGCCGGTGAACGCCGGGCCGTTGACGGCGCCGATCACGGGGTGCGCATCTGGCCGACGCGAGGGGCTGCGTCATGGGCCTTCCTCGAGCCCCGCGCCCGCGCCCGCGCGGGTTCGGGTGATGATCGGCCGCGGGTGACCCGCCGCGAGCGTCGTCCGTCGCACCGCATCGGCGACCGCGTCCGCCCGGCGATCCGGCACCAACGCGATCACGCAGCCGCCGAATCCGCCGCCGGTCATCCGGGCGCCCAAGGCACCGGCGCGCACCGCGGTATCGGCGATCAGATCGATGTGTTCGGTGGTGATTTGAAAGTCGTCGCGCATGGAGACGTGCGATGAGGTCAGGATGTGGCCGGCTTCGACGAAGTCCGAATCGCTCAATGCCGCAACGAAATCGAGCACCCTGCCGTTCTCGGTGAGGACGTGGCGCGCGCGCCGGGCGTCGATCGGGTTGCCGACGGCGTCCAACTCCGCGCGCCCCCGGTCCCAGACTTCACGCAACGACGACGCCCGCAGGTCGGCGGCCGCGCGCTCGCACGATTTGCGCCGGGCGGCGTATTCGCCGCCGGCGTGAGAGTGCCGCGCCCTGGAGTCGATCAGCAGCAGGGTGACCCCGGACGCTTCCGGTTCGAAGGCCACCGGCGTGACGGTGAGGTCGCGAAAGTCGATCAACAGCGCCGTCGACGGTTCCCCGAACAGCGAGGCCAGCTGGTCGAGCAAACCCGTTGGGGCGCCAACATAATCGTTCTCGGCGCGCTGGGCCAGCCGCGCCTGCTCTTTTTCGTCGATGCGCATACCCGCGGCCGCCGCGAGCGCGCCCAGGACCGCGCATTCCAGTGCCGCCGAGGAGGACAGGCCCGATCCCATCTCCACCTCGCTGGTGATCGACATCGTGCCGCCGGGTATCGGTTGGCCGGTTTGACGCAACGCCCACACCACCCCGGCGACGTAGGCGGCCCAGCCCTCCACCTGGCCGGGGACGGTGTCGAGCGGAAACCGCACCGCGCCCTGCGCGCGCAGGCTGTGCACGGTGATCGCATCGGTACGGTCGGGCGCGAACGTCACCACGGTGCGCTGCGGCAGCGCGATCGGCAGCGCGAACCCGAGGTTGTAGTCGGTGTGCTCCCCGATCAGGTTGACCCGCCCGGGCGCGGCGTAGCGGACGGTCATCGGAGCTCCCGCAGCCGCGCGGCCACGGCCTCGGGCGTGACGTCGCTGATGAATGCGTCCATCGCCGATTCGGAGGCGGCCAAATACTTGAGCTTGGTCGCGCTGCGCCGGATCGACATCAGCTCGACGTGAAAGTAGCCGTCGGCCTGGGCGTCGGTGCCGGCGTACTGGTGCAGCGCCGAAATGTAGGGCAGGGGACCCGAATACATCCGGTCGAACCGCCCCAGCACGTCGAGGTAGATGAGCGCGAACGCGTTTAACTCGTCCTCGCCGAGCTCGACGAGGTTGTGCACGAACCTGTTCGGGTAGATGTGCACCTCGACCGGCCAGCGCGCCGCGAACGGCACGAACGCCGTGAACCGCTCGGTGCGCGCGACGATGCGAGAGCCGTCGGCGACCTCGCGCGCCAGCAGGTCGGCAAAGAGGTTGGAGCCGTGGCGCATTCGATGCTCGCCCGCCTGCGCCAGCATGCCGGCGGTTCGCGGCGTCAGGAACGGGTAGCCGTAGATCTGACCGTGCGGGTGGGTAAGCGTCACCCCGATTTCCTCGCCGCGGTTTTCGAAACAGAACACCTGCTCGATGCCCGGCGCGGCCAGCAAGTCCGCCGTGCGGTGCCGCCACGCCTCGACGACCAGCCGGGCGTGCGCGGGTTCCAGCTGCGCGAACGACCCGGTGTGGTCACTGGAAAAGCAGATCACCTCGCAGCGGCCGCTGCCCGGTGCCGACACGAAGCCGTCCCCGTCGGGCGCACCGACGGGCCGCCCGCCGCCGGACAGGCTCGGGAACCGGTTTTCGAAAACCACGACGTCGTAGTCCGGGGCGGGCACCTCGCTGGTCAGGCCGGTCGGTCCCGGACACAGCGGGCACTGGTCGGCCGGCGGCTTGTAGGTGCGGTCCTGGCGCAACGCCGCGACGATCACCCATTGCCCCGTCGACCGGTCGAACCGCAGCTGCGAGGAGTCCGGGGCGCGCGGCGGCAACGGCCTGCGGTCCTCGACCGGCGCCGGGCGGTGGCCGGGCAGCGCGAAGAACAGCAGATCCCGGCCGTCGGCCAGCGTTGCCCGCGTAGGCGCTGTCACGACGTCGAAGACTAGCCTGGGCGGCCCGGCGCGGTTCGGGTAGCCATGTGATGTCGCGCCGGCAGGAGGGGGGACCCCATAACTGTTCTCTACGAAAGGGCCCGGGACTGGTGGATCGGGTCGGATCCCGGCCTGCTGCGGCTCCGAATGGCGACGCGCACCACCGCCGCACTGAGCTGTTCGCTGCTGATCATGTACGTGGTGACCCGGGCGGCGGGGCAGCCCCTGACGGTGGCCCTGCTCGGCGTCGTCATCACCATGGTCGCGGCGCGGTCCGTCAACGAGCCCGACCCCCGACGACAGCGGGTCACGATGGCGCTGCTGCCGCTGCCCGCCACGGTGTCCATCACCATGGCGGTACTGCTGGCGCCGCACCCCGTCGCCAGCGACGCCGCGTTCGTGGGCGTCGTCTTCGCCGCCGTGTACGTTCGGCGCTTCGGGCCCCGCGGGCGGGCATTGGGCATGGTCGCGTTCATGTCCTACTTCTTCACTCTGTATCTGCGAGCGAGCATTTCGGAGTTGCCCTGGTTGATCGGGGCGGTCGTGGTCGGGACGCTGTGCACGTTCGTCATGAGCGCCTGCGTCTTCCCCGATCGGCCCGAAGGCGTGCTGCGCGCCACCGTTCGCGCGTTGCGGGCGCGGATGGCGATCGTGGTCGACACCACCGCCGACGCCGTGCGCACCGGCCGCTTCGACGAACGGCGCCGCCGCCGGATGCGCGCCCGCACCATCCGGCTCAACGAGACGGCCCTGATGGTGCAGGGCCAGATCGAGGACAAGGCCGATCCCGCCGTGCTGTGGCCCGGGGTCACCAGCGAACAACTGGCCCCCTGGCTGTTCGACGCCGAGCTGGCAATCGAATGGGTCGCCACCGCGGGTCGACGGGCGGCCCTCTCCGCCGACATCCCCACCCGCACCCGCCTCGAATTGGTCGGGGCGCTGGCGCAGCTGGCGCGGGCGATCCGCACGCCACAGGCCGGCGGGCTCGGCCGGGCCGCGAGCCAGGCGCAGCGGATCCTCGACGAGCAGGCCGACGCGGCTGAGGACCCGGCCGTGCAGCGGCTGGCGCTGGCGATCATCAACGCCGCCAGGGCGACGGCGGAGGTCCGGGCCATCGTCGAAGGCGCCGCCGCGGGCAGGGCGCCTGCGCCGCCACCCGCGAGTGCGCCGGCCCCGGCCCCCGACGCCTCCGAGCGGGGCCTGCGGCCGACCACCCGGCAGGCCATCCAGGTGTCGGTCGCCGCGTCGCTGGCGATACTCACCGGTGAGCTGGTGTCACCGGCCCGCTGGTACTGGGCGGTGATCGCAGCGTTCGTGCTGTTCGCGGGCACCAACTCCTGGGGCGAAACGCTGACGAAGGGCTGGCAGCGGCTGCTCGGCACTTTGCTGGGCGTGCCCTGCGGCATGCTGGTCGCCACGCTTTTCGCCGGAGACGCGACCGCCTCGCTGGTCGCGATCTTCGTCTGCCTGTTCTGCGCGTTCTATTTCATGACCGTCACGTACAGCCTGATGACCTTCTGGATCACCACGACGCTGGCACTGCTGTATGGCCTGCTGGGCCAATTCTCCTTCGGCGTGCTGATGCTGCGGATCGAAGAGACCGCGATCGGGGCCGTCATCGGCGTGGCCGTGGCGATCCTGGTGCTGCCCACCCACACCCGGACGACCATCCGCACCGACAGCCGCGCCTTCTTGACCGACCTGTCCGCGCTGATCGAGATCTCCACGGCGACGATGTTCGGCGGGGACGAGGCGGTGAGCCCGACCGAGCAGGCGCGCATGCTCGACCGGGCGCTGCAGCAATTCCGGGTCAGCGCCAAGCCGCTGCTGGCGGGGGTCGGGGGGTTCGCCGGCCGTCGCAGCATCCGGCGCGCCCTGCGGATATTCGCCGCCTGCGATCGTTACGGGCGGAGCCTGGCGCGCAGCGCCGAGCAGTACCAGGATCCGATCGGATTAGAAGGCCTGGCAACGGATTTCATGGCAGCGGCGGCGCGGACCCGAAGCAACATCGACGCACTGCGCGCCGTGATCGACGGCGCCGAGGGCGTGATCGTCAACTCCGCGACCGACGATCTCGACGTCGCCGAGACCGCGGCCCGGCATCACGACGGCGCGGGCGCCGAGCTCGGCGCCGACGCCCGGCCGTTGCTCACCGCGGTGCACGCGCTTCGCCAGATCGATCGGGCGATCATCACCGGGGCCACCAACCTCGGCGCGCGCGACGGCTACAGCCCGGGCAGGCAGAAGGGGAAGTAGCACGGCTGATTGGGGCCCTGAGCCTTTCTGAGGAGATCACCCAGATGGAGAATTGACGGCAACAGTTCCGCTTCCACCCCCGGCTTTTGGTCCTCGGGCAGATTGCGGGTGTCCATGTCCACTTTGGTGACCTGCTGCTGTAGTCCCGCTATCCGCTCGTTTCGCTGCTGCGGGGTGAGGTTCTCCCAGTTGGCGTCCAGGTCGGCGATCTGGCGCCGCAGCTCTTCGGCCTCCGCCCTGGGGTCGGGTGGAGGGGGCGGCTGCAGCGGGTAAACGTGGCCCAGCGCCGGTGGCGGCGTGGCCGCGGCTAGCGCCGGGCTCATGGTCGCCAGCAGCGCTCCGGCCACCAGCACAGCTTCGACGGTCGCCATGATTCTCATTGGAAAACACCACATTTCGTGTTACTACGGCGCGAACGCGCAGATGAATCCGAGCACCCGCTCGCACTCTTCGCGGGTGCGGAAGACCGGCGGCGGCGGGGGCGGCGGAGGCCCCTCGACGATGTTGTCGGGGCAACCGCCGTAATACCCGGGGGGACACTGCTCGTGATAGACGTGGCAGACGTTCAGGTCCCACCCGGTGGCCCGCAAACCGGGCCACACATAGTCGCCCGGACACCAGCGCATCCCGGGACCGTGGTAGCAGCCCGTCCTCGACGAGCAGTGGTCCTCGTCGGCACGGGCGGTCGCAGCGGCCGGCCCCGCACCAACCGTCGCGAACCCGCCTGCGAGCACGGCGCTCGCGACAACCCATTTCAGCATGCCGGTGGCGTACATGCGCTCAGGTTCCCGCACACCGCTTGCCGGATTTTCACTGAATTCTTGCGAAATTCTTGCGGTCGACCGGCCGTGAACAGCCGTCCGGTCAGGGCGGGTCCGGCGATGTCGGCTCCTGGCTGGCGGCACAGCCTAGTCGGCGCGGTAAAAACTTTCCAGCACAACGCATTCCGGTCCGGGCCCGCCCGCGCAGTCGGTCTTCGCGGCCTCAATCAGCCGGACGATGCTGCTTTCCAGTGCGTGCAGCTCCGCCAGCTTCGCGTGTACCGTCGCCAGGTGGGTCTCGGCCAAGTCACGGGCCTCTAGGCAGGAGCGGGCATCGTCCTGAGCCAGCGCGACGAGAACTCGAACCTGCTCGACCGGGAAGCCGAAGTCGCGGCAGCGCCGGACGAAGGTCAGCCGCCGCACGTCGTCGCCGTCATAGCGGCGCTGACCACCCACCCGCCTCGGGTTGGGCAGCAGACCGATCTCCTCGTAGTAGCGGATCGCCGGGGCGGTCGTTCCCGTTCTGTCGGCGAGCTCGCTGATTTTGAGAGCCATATCCCCATGCTCCCGCTCTCGCCCTTGACCCTCAACCCACTTGAGGTACGACGCTAAAGTCATGACCGCAGAAGTGGAACCGGTGCAATTCGTCTGCACGCTCACGGTCGACGGACACACTGCCCGGATCGCGTGGATCCGAGAGCTCAACGAGGCGGCACTGAAGGGCTACGCCCGCGACGGCCGCCGGATGCGACTGAGGTACCGCCCTGCTGCCACCGCCCAGGTGCGGGAGTTCGTCCGCCGCGAACGGCAATGTTGCGCCTTCCTGCGCTTCGCCACCGAGGAACACCCGGACGCGTTCGTCGTAATCATCGACGCCCCAACCGGACTCGACTCCGTCGCCGACGCGCTGTTCGCGCCCTATACCCCAGGACCGAACCGATGATCGAAGTGATGCGCGAAAGCGAGGGCAACGTGCTGGGCCTGTGCGCGACGGGAAAACTCACCGTGCTCGACTACCGCGAGACACTGGCGCCCGCGGTGCGAACGTTGCTCGACCGTTTCGGCACCTTGAAAGTGCTGTTCCTGCTGGATGAACCTTTCCGCGGATGGGACCTGCGCGCCGCGTGGGCCAACACCGTCTTTGATGTCAAGCATCGCAACGACTTCGACAAGGTCGCGGTAGTCGGCGCGCCACGGTGGGAGCAATGGTGCGTCAATGTCGCTGCTTCGCTGCTGATGGGCGGAGAGTTGCGGACCTATGACCGCGAACGGTTAGACGTCGCGTGGCAGTGGGTGCGAATGTAAGGCTTCGGCAAGGGGCTGTTATTCGGATCCCGCCATCGGACAAGATGGGTGCCATGACCGAACCGGCGATGACCCGCGTGGCGGTCTACCTCGATTTCGACAACATCGTGATCTCGCGGTACGACCAGGTGAACGGGCGCAATTCGTTCCAGCGGGACAAGGCCGGCGGGCTCGATCCCGAACGGCTGGCCCGGGCCACCGTCGACGTCGGGGCGATCATCGACTTCGCGTCGTCGTTCGGGACGCTGGTGCTCACCCGCGCCTACGCGGACTGGTCGGCCGACGTCAACGCCGGGTACCGCGGACAGCTGGTGGCCCGCGCGGTCGACCTGGTCCAGCTGTTCCCGGCGGCGGCCTACGGCAAGAACGGCGCCGACATCCGGCTGGCCGTGGACGCGGTCGAGGACATGTTCCGGCTGCCGGATCTGACCCACGTGGTGATCGTGGCCGGCGACTCCGACTACATCCCGCTGGCGCAGCGTTGTAAGCGGCTCGGCCGGTACGCGGTCGGCATCGGGGTCGCCGGCTCGTCGAGCCGGGCGCTGGCGGCCGCCTGCGACGAGTTCGTCATCTACGACGCGCTGCCCGGTGTTCCGGTGTTCGAGCCCGAGCCGGATAAACCGAAGAAGGCGAGCGGCCGCACCAAGGCGGACAAGCGCGAGGAACCGGACGAGGCACCCGATCCGCAGGCCGCCGCCACCGCGCTGCTGATGCGCGCGCTGCAGATCGGGCTGGAGAAAGAGGACGTCGACTGGCTGCACAACTCGGCCGTCAAGGCGCAGATGAAGCGGATGGACCCGTCGTTCAGCGAGAAGTCTTTGGGTTTCAAGTCATTCAGTGACTTCCTGCGGTCGCGGTCCGACGTCGTCGAGCTGGACGAGAGCTCGACGACCCGGATGGTGCGGTTGCGCGGAAAGGACTGAGCGCCTCCCCTACGCTGACCACCGTGAGACAGGAAGCGACCCGACCCAAACGCTCGTGGCCGTCCTGGCTCACCCGCAACGTCCGGGTACTCTCCGGGGTCTCGTTCCTGCAGGACACCGCCAGCGAACTGCTGTATCCGCTGTTGCCGATCTATCTGACGGCCGTGCTCGGCGCGCCGCCGTCCGTGGTGGGAGCCGTCGAGGGGGTGGCCGAGGGGGCGTCGTCGCTCACGAAACTCGCGGCCGGCCCGCTCGGCGACAGGTTCGCGCGGCGCCCGCTGATCGCCGCCGGTTACGGGATGGCGGCGCTCGGCAAGATCATCATCGCGGTGGCCGGGGCGTGGCCGGGTGTGCTCGCGGGTCGCGTCGTCGACCGGCTCGGCAAGGGCATTCGCGGCGCGCCGCGCGACGCGCTGCTGGTCGACGAGGTGGCCGAAGCAGCGCGCGGCCGGGTGTTCGGCTTCCACCGCGCGATGGACACCCTGGGCGCCGTCGTCGGTCCGCTGCTCGGGCTGGTGGGCTACGAGCTGCTCGACCACCGGATCCCGCCGTTGCTGTACGTCGCCATCGTGCCCGCCGTCCTCAGCGTGGCCCTCGTCTTCCTCGCGCGCGAGCGCAGCCGTCCCGCCGCGCGGCCGCAACGGCGGTCCATGTGGGCCGGTGTGCGCACGTTGCCGCGGCCGTACTGGCGGGTCGCCGCGCTGCTCGTCGGCTTCAGCTTGGTGAATTTCCCGGACGCCTTGTTGTTGTTGCGCCTCAACGAGATCGGCTTCTCGGTGATCGAGGTGATTCTGGCCTATGTCGGATACAACTTGGTGTACGCGCTGGCTAGCTACCCGGCCGGAGCGCTCGCGGACCGCATCGGCAAGCCGGCCTTGTTCGGCCTCGGTCTGGCATTCTTCGCGATCGGCTACACCGGGCTGGGCCTGACCACCGACCTGGTGACGGCCTGGCTGCTGATCGGCGCCTACGGCGTGTTCACCGGGTGCACCGACGGCGTCGGGAAGGCCTGGATCTCGGGCCTGGTCGGCCAGGAGCATCAGGCGAGCGCCCAGGGCGTGTTCCAGGGCGCCACCGGCCTGGCCGTGCTGGTGGCAGGATTGTGGGCGGGCTTGCTGTGGGGCTCGAACGGGCAACTGCCATTGCTCATTTCGGGAATCACCGGCGGCGTGTTCGCTTTGGTGCTGATCGGCGGCCAGCTGGCTCGCGGCGCGAAACAGGGGTAGGTTCCGGTGGCCATGTTGCGGCGCCCGCTTGCGGACAGCGTGGAGGTGAGAGCGCCCGCGCTGGCCGCGCTCGCCGTCATGGCCGTGGGTCGGCTTCCCGTCTCGGCGCGTCGGCGCGTGCTGCGGGGCGCGTTCGAACGGGCCCGCGACGCCTTCAATCGCGGTGACCTGGAGGCGGTATTCGGGCTGTTCGCCGAGGACGTCGAGTATGGACCGCCGCCGCCGCTGTACTCCGGAGACGTGCTGCGGGGCCGCGACGCCGTGTTCGACTTCTGGCGCGCGGTCTTCGATCGTTACGACGAGAACACCATCGAGAACTTGTCCTTGGACGAGACGGCGCCCGGGTCGTTCGTGCGCCGGGCGCGGCTGCACCACCGAACGAGCGCGGCCGGTGCATCTCTCGACTACGTGGTGGTGCAGACCACCTACCTGAGGCGCGGTCGGGTGGTGCGACAGATCAACGTCCTAGAAGACCGCTAGGCTCCCTCACGGCAATACACGGAACGCATCGATGTATGGCGGTCCACCGCGTGGGGGCCTGCGGCCTCGCGGCAAAGTCAATGGTGGGCAACCAGATATCGTTGACAGTCTTCCGGCGTGGCCATACATTGTGACAAAGTCGTCGCGAGGAGACCGTCATGACCGTCGGTGCCGCTCCCCCAAGCGTTTTCGATGCTGACCTGCCGACGCTCGAGTATGGCGCCGAGGAAACTCCCGCCGACGTGTATCCGCGGCTGCAAGCGGCGCAGCGACAGGCCCCGGTCGCGCTGGGACCGTTCGGGCCCGAGGTGCTGTCCTACCACCTCGTCCGGTCCGTCCTTCGGGACCCGCGCTTCCAGATCCCGCCCGGCATAAACCTGCTCGCCCAGGGCATCACCTCGGGCCCGTTGTGGGACAAGGTGGTCAACAGCCTGCTGTGCCTGGAGGGCGACGCGCACCAACGGCTGCGCAGCCTGACATCCAAGGCGTTCACGCCCCGCGCGACGCTGCGCCTGCACGACACCATGGTCGCGGTGATGAACGAGCTGGTCGATAAGGTCATCGACGCGGGCCGCTGCGACGTGGTCGCCGACCTCGCGCGCCCCTACCCCGTCCCGATCATCTGCGCGTTGCTCGGAGCACCTCGCGCGGATTGGCAACAGTTTTCGTTATGGGCCGACGACGTGTTCAAGGCCTTCACCTTCACGGTCGATGTCCGCGAGGTCGAACCCGTCGTGATGCGCGCGTGGCGGGAGCTCGACGACTACGTCGACGACATGGTCGCCCGGCGCCGCAACAGCCTCACCGACGACCTGCTGTCCGACCTCATTCGCGCCGAGGATGACGGCGACCGCCTCAACGCCGCCGAACTGCGCATGCTGGCCGGCGGCCTGCTACTCGCGGGCACGGACACCACGCGCAACCAGGTGGCCGCATCGGTGCAGGTCCTGTGCGAGCACCCGGAGCAGTGGGCGCTGCTCAAGGAGCACCCCGAGCTGGCGATGCCGGCGGTGGAGGAGACGATGCGCCACTCGCCGATCGCGGGCGGCACCCTGCGGCTGGTGGCCCGGGACGCGGAGCTGGACGGCTACCTCTTCCCCGCCGGCACCATGGTCCTGGTGAATACCGCTGCGGCCAACCGTGATCCGGCGGTCTACAACGAGCCGGACCGCGTCGACATCACGCGCGCCGGTGCGCCGCCGATCTTGACGTTCGGCGGCGGCGCGCACTACTGCCTGGGCGCCAACCTGGCCCGCCGCGAGATCGCCGAGGCGCTCAACGTCCTCGCTAGCCGGCTACCGAACCCGCGGATCGCCGGACCGGTGCCCTGGAAGCCGATGGTCAGCCTGAGCGGCCCGCTGAGCCTGCCCATCGAGTTCGACGCCTAGTGACGGCCTCTGCTCGAGCAGACGCAGAATCGCATGATCTCGC
>NZ_JCALCS010000010.1:0-207778 GCF_059812465.1 Mycobacterium sp. NGS54
CGCCACCCCCGCCGGAGCCTTCGGCTGTGCCACGCGCCGGGCCGCGGCCTTCTTCGCCACCCCCGCCGGAGCCTTCGGCTGCTCCACGCGCCGGGCCGCGGCCTTCTTCGCCACCCCCGCCGGAGCCTTCGGCTGCTCCACGCGCCGGGCCGCGGCGATGCAGAGCACCTCGTCGAGGCTGGCGGTCTGCAATCCGACAGCGCCTGCCCGCCAACCGAGTTCGGCAATGGGATCTGGGTCGCTGCCCACTATGCTGCCGGCCCGATCTAGGCGTGCGGTGTCGAACATCGCCGGGCCGCTGGCCACCGCCTCGGCCAGGACGTAGCGGCCGGCGTTGGGTGAGCGGCGTACCTCCTGCTCGGCCGCGCAGACGCCGGTCAGCTTGACCGCATCGGCGAAGTTTATCCCCACCTGGAATACCTGCGGTTCGGATTCGAGCACCGCGATCAGGCGGGTGATGTAGGTTTCGGGCGCAAAAAACCGCCAGCCCTGCCCCAGGTGCAGCCAGAACCGTCCGACGATCCGCTTGCGAAGCTGCGCGAGCTGGGCTCCGGGCCCGTCGCCGGGGCTGCAATCGACAAACTCGAGGAACCGGTAACGCTCACGCAGCAGTGCGCGATCGTAGGTTGACAGGCCGGCATCGACCACGAGGAAGCGCCCGAACCAAAGCGGAAGATCGAGGCAGCAGTTCAGAAACGAGTTAATGGCCTGCTCGGTGGCCTCGCGGTCCGGTCCCGCGACCAGGCTAACGACCACTTTGGCCTCACCTGGCGCGGCGACCAGGCGCTGGACCAGCGTGCCGGGATACGACGACGACGCCTCGAGCATGACCGGCACGCTGATGTCGCGGTTGACCGCGATTCGTTGCCGATCACCGTCGGGGATGTCGGAGAGGGCAAGCAGGCGCCGGCAGAGCATGAACGCCTCCGCATGCTGGCCGAGCTGGGAGGCGCACACCGCCTGCTCGTCGAGCGCGCGCCAGGCATAGACGTCCGCGGCGATAAACAAGAGGTCGTTTTCGGGAAAGGGGATTTGCGCGGCGCGCTGGGCGAACAAGTGACCGGGTAAGTAGCGCTCATCTTCGCGATACCGTCGAGCGATGGCATACAGCGCCTCGGCGCGGGTCGGTCGAAACTCCCACGCCTGGAGGTAGATGTCCTGGACGACCAGCCACGGCCATTCGAGTCTCGTCACCGACTCCGCGAGCCGGAGCATCGAGTAATAGACTTCCTCCTCCCGGCCCTCCATCTCGATCCGCCGCTCATACCACTTGTGCGCGTTGACGAAATCTTCCAGATCGAAGTAGCTCTGCGCTAGATAGAACACCGAGCGCGCATCCTCGGGGTTGCGTTCGACCTCTGCTAGCAACAGATCGCGGTCATGCGCATATTTGTGCACATCCTGGTTGCGGCCACCGAGGCGACGAGATTCGACGTAGTAGTCGCCCTCGAGGCGCCCAACGACGCAGTCAGACTCCCAGACGGCCGTTTCGTGGACGACGCCTTCATAGCGCACGCGCACCCCGTCGCGGAACAGCTGCGGGCGCCAGTAGATGAAGGAGGCGTCTCCGAGGCGCATGCGGTAGATGTCGGCGCTTAGTTGGGTGAAGTCGGGTGTGCCCACGACGATGTCGTCGGCGTCGATGACCCAGATGTAGTCGCCGTGGCCTTGGGCGAGGTTGAGTGCTTCGGTGCGGTTGTGGCCGAAATTGCGCCATGGCCGTTCGTGAAGCTCGCCTGGAATGCCCAGGCGTGCCATGTGTTTGCGGATCACGTCCTGGGTTCCGTCCGCGGAACCGGTGTCGACGATCACCCACGAGCTGATGTAGGGAGCGACCGAATCAAGCGTCTCCGCGACGACGTCCGCCTCATTTTTCACGATCATGTTCAGGCAGATCGCGGCACGTGCTGTCACTGGCTTGGACACCGTTCAGAGTTTACAGAGCAATCGCGTGTCGCGGATCGGGTTGCACGCGAAATAGCGGCGGCTGTGGATCTTTGGTCGTGCTTTTCGGTGAACACCGCACCAGGCCAAGGCCGGCGATCCGCGACGGTTTAGTCGGGCGTGTTGCCGTGATGACAGCACCGCCTCCCCGCTGGTGCTTCGGGCTGGAGCAAGGTTAGCGAAAGTGCCTGTCCTGCAACGGACGACGACACTGTTCAAAGTCCATGATTCCGAACGGGAGCGCACTCTAGGTCTGCTCCTGCATCGCGATCGCGGTGGGCACTGAAGTAGCGAACCACCGTCACCGGCAACCCGTAGGCCGTGTGCACCGCGAAGACGAGATGCTCGGCCATGGCCTTGCTGGCGCTGTAACTCCACTGCGCCGTCCTGGTGGAACCGAGCACGCGGTCATCGTCCTCGGCGAAGGGGCGGGGTGGGGGTTCTTGCCGAACACCTCGGAGATGCTGGCGAACACCACGCGGGTGCCACGAACCGGAAGTTGGGGTACCGGTCGAAATCGATGCTGGTGTCGCGGGCGTTTTTGCAAAGTCGAACACCGTGACCGTGTCGCCGCGGTCCAGCAATGCGGAGACCAAATGCGATCCGAAGAAGCCGTAGCCGCCCGCCACGACATTGGACATAATTTGCTCTTTCGTTTCCATGGACGGCTTGCTTTCCCTGCCGACCGACTACCGGCCAATGCCTTTGTAGAGGAATCCGGCGGCGCGCACGGCCGCCGGGTCGAAGCTGTTGCGCCCGTCGAGGAACACGCAGCCGGGAGCCACCAGATCCGCAAGCCGCACCAGCGGGATCTGGTGGAACTCGCGATGCCCCGCCAGGACCACCAAAGCGTCGGCGTCCTTGACCGCCGACTCGATGTCCGGGCTCAACGGGATCTTCGTGACTGTGCGAGCTTCTTCGTCGGGCACCCAGGGGTCATGGATGGACAGCTCGCAGCCGGACTCCTCGAGCAAGGCGACGACGTACTTGGTGGGCGTGAGCCGGCAGTCGCCGGTGTTGTTCTTGAACGCGATGCCCAGGACCGCGATCTTGCTGGTCTCGATCGTCTTGTCCTGCTCGGCGAGCAGTTGCGTGAGCAGCTCGTAGGTGTAGGCGGGCATCGTGTCGTTGACGGTCCGCGACGTCCGCGAGATCGCTAGATCCAACCCGACGGACTCGCCGAGATGGTTCATGAACCATGGATCCTTCGTCAGGCAGTAGCCGCCGACGCCCATGCTCGGCCGCAGGATGTTCACGTTGTGGGTGCCCTTGGGCATCGAATTGGCCGCCTCGATCACCTGCAAGGCGTCCATCTCGAGCCGGTCGCATACCTTGGCCAGCTCGTTCGCCAGCGCAACGTTGAGGTCGACCCAGAGACTGTCCGCAAGCTTGACCATCTCGGCCGTGCGCGGATCATCGACGACGATCGATTCCACCCCCAGGGCGTATCGCCACAGCGTCGAGCAGGCGCGAGCGCTGCGCTCCTCAACCGGACCGACCACCACGGGGATCGACGTCAGCTCACGGATCGCTTGACCTTCGGCGAGCCGCTCCGGGCAAAACGCCAACCCGAAGTCGACGCCGGCCCGCAGCCCCGAGGCCTCCTCGAGGATCGGCAGCACCAGGTTCTCGGTGGTGTCGGGCGGCACCGTGCTCTTGAGAATGACCAGGTGGCCCCGTTGTAAGTGCTCCCCCACCGCCCGCGCCGCCGCCTTCATGTCATCGACAATGGGCTCGTAATCCGGACCCAGCCGCGTCCCGACGGTCACGATGACGAAGTCGTTATCCGCCAGCGCGCCGAAATCGGTCGTGGCGCGCAGCCGACCGACCCGGACGCTGTCGGAGACGAGATCGCCAAGCCCCGGCTCGGGCACGGTGGTCCTGCCCGCGTTGATCTCGTCGACCACGTTCTGCCGCACGTCGATCCCGGTCACCGGCCAGCCGCGGTCAGCCAACACAGCACCAATCACGGTGCCCATGTAGCCGAAGCCGACCACTGCGATCCCTGACCGCATGCCTCGGACGATCAGATCAATCTCAGCGTCGCTGCGCCCGAACACACCTTCAGCCATCGCGGACCTCGCCCTTCACTCCCCCGTGCGCGCCCTAAATCGACAGCGGTGGCCTCGCCATCCACGACGACAACTCAAGTCGATACGGCCAACACAGTCGATATCAGCCAGTCAAGGCACAGCCGCCCCGGCTGATTAGCTACCCGGTCGCGCCGTGGGCACCCTGAGCACCCTGGGCGCCCTCTGCACCCGAGGCACCCAAGATACCGCCGGGACCGCCGTGGCCGCCTTGACCGCCGATGCCGCCGGTACCGCCGGGAGCGGCAAGACCGCCGGTACCACCGGCGCCGCCCTGCCCGCCGGTTCCGCCGTCACCGCCAGCGCCCATGAAGAGCCCGCCGGCACCACCGGCACCACCGGCACCACCGGCACCACCGGGGCTACCACTCACGCCAGGGAGAACGCCATTAGCACCCGGGGCGCCCGCCCCGCCGGGACCACCGGCACCGCCATGGCCGAAGAAGAACCCGCCGGCACCACCGGCGCCCCCGGCACCACCGGTCGTGCCGGGCGTAATGGCCGAACCACCGGCACCACCGACACCACCGTTGCCCCACAACCAGCCACCGCGGCCGCCAGCACCACCGGCACCGCCGGGACCGCCTAGGCCGCCGGCGCCGCCATTACCGATCAAGCCCGCCGCGCCGCCGGCACCGCCGGCATTGCCCGCTCCCGTGCTATTACCACCGGCACCGCCGCTGCCGAACAACCACCCGCCGGCGCCGCCGGCCGTCCCCTGCACCCCAGAGGTCCCATTCGCGCCGTTTCCGATCAGCGGACGTCCCGACGCCGCCGCGACTACCCCGTTGATCGTCGCGGCCGGCGAGCGCATCGCAGCTTCCACCATTTGCGCCGCATTCGCCGCCTCAGTACCCGAATACGCAGCCGCGCCGGCCGCCATGTTCCGGGTGAACTGGTCGTGGAAGGCCACTGCCTTTGCGACCAGCGCCTGATACTCCTCCCCAGCCTGGGAGAACAGCGAACCGATCGCCGTCGACACCTCATCGGCCGCCGGGCCCATCACCCCGGTCGTCGGAACAGCCGCCGCCGCACCGGCGTTCGCCAAGTTCGCGCCGATGCTGTCAAGGTTCGCAGTCACCCACTGGACGACGGCGGGGTCAATGAAAAACGGAGAGCTCATGACATTCCACCCTCATGTTCATCGCCAGCCCTGAGTAAGGGCGTTAATGCGAGACTGTATTCGAGCAACCGAATCGAAACGTACCGCACGCGGTCGGTCATCGAAATAGTTTTGCTAACACTGGAAATGGTCGAATTTATGAACTGGATTGGGTCGGAATTACGAACTGGATCAGGTCGGAATTATCAAATAAAACTGGAATCAATCCGAATTATGAACTGGATTCGGTCGGATCTACAAACTGGACTCCGTCCGTTTAACGCTTCGTCCAGACCCGTTCGCCCTTGAATCGTGGTGAGTCGGCGGGCCGGGCAAACAGCTCCAGCACGCCGTTGCGCCTCCCGCGACAGGCCAGTCAGCGAAGTAGTGCGGTGGCATGGCACGAACCAGGTTGTCGCGCTGCGCTATTCGGTCGCGCTACCGTCCCAACTGTTCGGCAGCAGCGGGACGGTCGGGGCACCGTTGCTTCCGTCGTCGGCCAGTGTCACCAGCCCGGCCGGACGGCCGGCGGCGGGCGTGACGGTGGTACCGACGAATCCGAGTGGCCCGGCCCCTTGACCCGAAGCCTCCGGACGCGGGCTCCCGTCGTCGTCGAGGTCCATGAACTCGTGGCGATGGGCGCGATCCTCGATCGTCGCGCCCCGACGGCGCCGCCGCGTTCGGCCGTTCGCCGCGGCTGAGGCGGCCGCCGGCTCGTCGGCGTCCTCCGGCGCCGGTTCCGCCGAGCGACGACGCGCGCGAGCGCTTGCGCTGCCGCGCGCCGACAACCCGGAGAGGCCGACGGCGTAGAGGACGTCGGAGAGGCCCGCGCTAATGCCCGTTGACGCCGACGGACCGAACCCCACCCCCGGCCCACCACCGACCGGTCCCCCGCCGATGGCGGACGTCGGGCTCGGCGCCGCGGGACCGGGCACGGTTCCGGCGCTGCTCGCGCTGGCGGGCGCGGCGACGGTCGCAGGGGCAGGCATCGAGCCGGGCGCCGGCGCTGTCGCGGCCGTCGGCACGGAGCTGGCGACCGACACGGGGACCGCGATGCCGGTTGCGACCGCGGCGCCAGCCGCCACCCCCGCGGCGCCGGCGGCCGGAACGACGGCGGCCAGCGCCGGGGCGAGCGACACCGCCAACTGGACCGCCTGCTGCCCGAAGGGCCAGAAGATCATCAACGTGTGGAAGGTGGCCCAGGCGAGCGCGCTGGCCAAGACTGGCGACATTCCGGGGATCTGCATGAGGGCGGAGGTGAGGCCGTTGGCGAACGGGACGGCGGGAATGGGCCACCCCGCGGGGTTGAGGTCCTTCGACACCGGCCACGCGAAATTCTTGGTGTATTGCTGCAGGAGCGCCGCGAGCTGATCCTGCCAAGATGCGGTAGCGCCGGACGCCGCTGCGGCGCTTGTGCCGCCGCCCGTCGCGACGATCTGCGGCGCCGACGTGGCCGTCGGCACCGCCGCCACCGCCGACTCGGTCGCGGCCTGATAGGCGGTCATGATTTCGGCGGCCTGCAGCCACATGCGCGCGTAGTCGGCTTCATTGACCGCGATGGGAATGGTGTTGATGCCGAAGAAATTGGTTGCCACCAGTGCCGCGTGAGTGGCGTGGTTTGCGGCGAGCTCGGCGAGCGTCGGCATGCTGGCCAGCGCGGTGGTGTGGGCGGCCGCCGCATTTCGGTGTGATGACGCGGCGAGCGCGCTGTGGGACGCCCTCTCGAGTAGCCAGCTCAGGTAGGGCGCGTGGGCGGCGACGTACCGTTCGGCGCTGGGACCATCCCATGCGGCCTGCGCCGCACCCAGCACGCCGACGAGTTCGTCTGCCGCGGCGGCGTATTCGGCGCCCAGCGACGACCATGCCTCCGCCGCGGCGAGCAGCGGGCCAGAACCCGGGCCGCTGCTGAGCAATGAGGAGTGCACCTCTGGCGGCAAGGCGATCCAGATCGGGGCGGTCATCGTCGGGAGCCTTCGGGCAGGGACACGAATACCTCTTCGGTGGACGTCGTGGCGGGCGCGCTTGTCTTCAGTGGTCGGTTTGCCGGGCGGTTTGGTTCCCCGTCGCCGCTTTTGGGCTTCTTTGCGCGCCGACGGAGCATGCGCAACGATGCAGGGATGCGGTGTGACGTTGCGCGTGAAGCGCTTTCTGCGCGGCTGGACGGCGAGCGTCCGCAGGTGCTCGCACAACAGGTCGACGCCCACCTGGAGTCGTGCCGGGGTTGCCGCACCTGGCTGATCGGCGCGGCGGTCCAGTCGCGCCGGCTGTCCTCCATCGCGCCCGGCGAGGGACCGGACCTGGTCGACAAGATCATGGCGAGCCTCGATCAGCAGTCCCCGGCGCATCACCGCTCGGTGCGTTGGTTGCGGTCGCGCTACCGGCGCTGGGGGCTGATCGCTGTCGGCGTCTTCCAGGTGGCAATCGCGGCGGCCCAGATCAGCGGCATCAATTTCGGCATGGTGTCAAGCCACATGCATGGCGCCATGTCGGGCGAGCACCTGATGCACGAGTCCACCGCGTGGTTGCTGGCGTTGGGTCTGGCCATGATCGCCGCGGGGGTTTGGCCCGCGACCGCGATCGGCGTGGCCGCGATTACCGGCGTGTATTCCGTCGCGCTGTTGAGTTACGTGATCGTCGACGCCTTCGCCGGCGAGGTGACCGCGACACGCATCGCAAGCCACATGCCCCTGCTGTTGGGGCTGGTTTTCGCACTGCTGGTGGCGCGCGAACATGTGCGGACACGGCGGCCGCGCTCCTCCGGCACGGACGCCGATTACCCCGGGCGGCCGTCGGAGGCGCCCGGCGGTCGGCGGCATCGGCATCTTTGGCCGATCAATCGCACGGCGCCACACCCCACCGCCCCGTCTACGACAAGCGGTCGTAGACTGACGACGCCCGCACAACGAAGGTGGTTGGCCATGACCGCGTCAAGCGACGACGAGGCCGTCACCGACCTCGCGTTGGCCGCCGCACGCGGGAACGCGCGAGCGCTCGAGGCCTTCATCAAGGCGACCCAACAAGACGTCTGGCGATTCGTCGCCTACCTGTCCGACACCGGGACCGCAGACGACTTGACGCAAGAGACCTTCCTGCGGGCGATCGGCGCGATCGAGCGGTTCTCCGGACGGTCCAGCGCGCGAACCTGGCTGCTGGCCATCGCGCGCCGTGTCGTGGCCGATCACATCCGCCACGCGCAATCGCGGCCGCGCACGGCTGCCGGCACCGATCCGGCTCACTTCATCACGGGCGACCGCCACGCCCGTGGCTTCGAAGACCTGGTCGAGGTGACCACCATGATCGCGAACCTCTCCACCGAGCAGCGCGAAGCACTGCTGCTCACGCAGCTGCTCGGGCTACCCTACGCCGACGCCGCGGCGGTCTGCGGATGCCCGGTCGGTACCATCCGATCCCGTGTCGCCCGCGCCCGGGACGCGCTGCTGGCCGACGCAGAACGCGAAGACCTCACCGGCTAGCCCAGCGCCGCAACCCAATCGGCGGCCTCGTAAACGGTGCCCACCGCTGACACGCCCGCCGGAAGTTTCGGTCTCGCGATCATGACCACCGGAATATCAAGCGCGGCAGCCGCATCCAGCTTCGCTCGGGTCATGTCGCCGCCGCTGTTCTTGGTGACCAACGCGTCGATGCGGTGGTCACGCAACAGCGAGAGTTCATCGTCGTAGCGATACGGCCCGCGGGACAACAGCAGCCGATGGTGACGCGGCAGCCCGGTGTCCGGCGCGGTGACCACGCGGATCAGCAACCATGCGTCGCTGTCGGCGAAGGCTTGCAGGCTTGAGCGGCCGGTGGTGAGGAAAACCCGCGAATATCGTCGCTTTGCAACAGCTTCCGCTGCTTCGACGTCCGAGTCAGCGACGAGGGCATCGCCCGTCGCCCAGGCCGGGCGTGCCAGCACCAAGTGCGGTATCTGCAGCGCGGCGCACGCTTCGGCCGCGTGGGCCGTCATGGTCACCGCGAAAGGATGGGTAGCGTCGACGACGGCGTCGATGTGCTCGTCCTGCAACCAACGCTGCAGTCCGTCCACGCCGCCGAAACCCCCGACGCGCAGTGGGCCGACGGGCAGGGCCGGGTCGGGGACACGGCCGGCCAGCGAACTGACGATATCG
Source organism: Mycobacterium sp. NGS54 (assembly GCF_059812465.1). Taxonomy (NCBI): domain Bacteria; kingdom Bacillati; phylum Actinomycetota; class Actinomycetes; order Mycobacteriales; family Mycobacteriaceae; genus Mycobacterium; species Mycobacterium sp. NGS54. Next base: position 9,261 of record NZ_JCALCS010000010.1, read on the forward strand.
ACGCGCGGGTGCAGCGTTTTCGCCAGCGCGCGAGCCTCGCCGGTGCCGCCGAGCAGCAGGACCCGCATCAGTGCCGGCTCCCCCGGATCCGCCCGGTGGAATACAGGTAGCTGTCGGTGAATCCCTCGGCCGCGAGGACATTGCCGACGATGATCACGGCGGTCTTGGTGATATTGGCGTCGTGCATCTGACCGGCGATGTCGGCCAGCGTGCCGCGCAGCACGATCTGCTGCGGCCAGCTCGCGAAAGCCACCACGGCAGCAGGTGTTTCGGGGTTATAGCCGCCGTTGAGCAGCTGCGGGACGATGGTCTCGACCTGGGCGGCCGCCAGGTGCAGCACCAGGGTGCCACCGGTCTGGGCGAGGGTCTGCAGCTCTTCGCCGGGCGGCATGGGTGTCGAGAGGGTGGCGACCCGGGTCAGCGTCACCGTCTGCGCAATCCCGGGGACGGTGAGCTCGCGCTTCAGGGCGGCCGCGGCGGCGGCGAAAGCCGGTACGCCCGGGACGATTTCGTAGTCGATGCCCAGCGCGTCGAGGCGGCGACACTGCTCGGCCAGCGCGCTGTACAGCGACGGGTCTCCGGAGTGCAGGCGCGCCACGTCGTTGCCCGCAGCGTCGGCTTCGGCGATTTCAGTGATGATCTGGTCCAGCGTAAGGGGGCCGGTGTCAATGATTTTCGCGTCGGGTGGGCACAGCGCCAGCAGGTCGTCGGGCATGATGGAGCCCGCGTAGAGGCACGCCCTACAGCGTTGCAGCAACCGCTGGCCGCGGACCGTGATCAGGTCCGCGGCGCCGGGGCCCGCGCCGATGAAGTACACCGTCATTTCGTCATCGTCCACTGGGTGACCGGATATTGAGGGCGCCAACCGGTGAAGCCGCCCAACGGCTCCCCGTGATGGTGCTGGAAGCGACGCAGCTGGCCGCCGAGTCGGGAATAAGACTGTGCCAGAACCGCTTCTGACTCCGAGGTGACCGCGTTCGCGACAAGGCGTCCCCCTTCGACCAGCTTGTCGAGGCACGCGTCGAGCAGGCCGGGTTGGGTCAGGCCGCCACCGATGAAGATCGCCGATGGTGCGTCGATGCTGTCGAACGCCTGCGGCGCATCGGCGTGGACGTCGATGGTGACGCCGAACGCCGCAGCGTTGGACGCGATGTTGCGGCGGCGGCGCTCGTCGCGTTCGAACGCCACCGCGCTGCAACCCCGCCAACTCAGACACCACTCGACGCTGATGCTGCCCGAGCCCGCGCCGACGTCCCACAGCCGCTCCCCCGGTCGCGGTGCCAGCGCGGCCAGGGTCACCGCCCGGATCCCGTGTTTGGTGATCTGCCCGTCGTGGACGAAAGCGTCGTCCGGGTATGGCGACATGCGCTCGTCGGGCAGGTAGCGGAGGGCGATCACGTTGAGGTCGTCGACTTGCGGTGGGGCGTCGGCCCAGTGGCGCGCGGTGCCGTCGCGGCGTCGTTCGGTTGGGGCGCCGAGGTTTTCGAGCACGCTGAGCTCGGAGTCGCCGCGCCCGTGTGCGCTGAGCAGTGCCGCCAGTTCCTTGGGTGTGGCCGCGCTTTTCGACAGCACGATCGCTTGGCCGCCGCGGCGTACGGCGGTGTGCGGCGGCGCGGTAACCAGGCTGATGATCTCGGTTTCGTGGGCGTTCCAGCCCATCCGCGCGCACGCCAACGTCACCGACGACACGTGCGGCAACACCCTGACTTTCTCGGGGCCGTACAACCGGATCAGCGTGCCACCGATGCCGTGCAGGAGCGGATCGCCACTGGCGACGATGTGGATTTCGTCGTCTACGGGTAGGGCTTGCAGAGCCGGGAGCATCGGTGACGGCCACTCCCGACGGGGTGCCGCCACCGTGTCGTCGAGCAAGTCGAGCTGACGTGGGGATCCGTAAATGACTGTGGCCCTGCGTAATTCGGCACGCGACGTTTCGGCGAGCCCGGCCATGCCGTCGGCGCCGATGCCGACAACGACGATCATCGCGGCATCCTGCGCCAGACGAACTGCGGCAACAGCCGGAACACAAATGCCACGGGACCCAACGCCCACGGGATCCACACCGTGCGGCGGCCCTTGGCCAGGGCCCGCGCGGTGGCGGTGGCCACCTGCTCGGGGGTGATGGAGAGCGGCGCGGGCTCCATGCCCTGGGTCATGCGCCCGATGACGAAGCCCGGGCGCACGAGCAGCAGCCGGACCCGGGTGCCGTGCAGCGCGTCGGCCAGGCCGTTGGCGAAGCCGTCCAGGCCGGCCTTGGCGGAGCCGTAGACGTAGTTGGCGCGACGCACGCGGGCGCCGGCGATCGAGGAGAACACCACGAGTTGGCCGTTGCCGGCTTTGCGCATGGCCGCGGCCAGATGGGTGAGGATGCTGACTTCGGCGACGTAGTCGGTGTGCACGATGGCGACCGCGTGCGCGGCGTCGGTCTCGGCGCGGGCCTGGTCGCCGAGGATGCCGAAGGCCAGCACCGCGGTGCCGATGGGTCCGTGGTCGGCGACGATCGAGGCGACCAGCGGGCCGTGCGAGGCCAGGTCGTCGGCGTCGAATTCGGTGGTGTGCACCGCCGTGGCGCCGGCACCTTTGAGGATGGCGATCTGCTCGTCGAGCTGATCGGATCTGCGCGCGGCAAGTACCACCGTCGCCCCGGGGGCCAGCCGGCGCGCGAGCTCGATGCCGATCTCGCTGCGGCCGCCCAGGATTAGTACCGGACCTGCGCCCGTGTCGTCCACGGCTGCGATTATGACCTGCGCTAGCGTGGGCGGTGATGGCGAATACCACTACGCGGCTGACCGACGATGCGCTGGCTTTCCTGTCAGAACGTCACCTGGCCATGTTGACCACGCTGCGAGCCGACAATTCTCCGCATGTGGTCGCCGTCGGTTTCACCTTCGATCCGAAGACTCACATCGCGCGGGTGATCACGACCGGCGGGTCGCAGAAGGCCGTGAACGCCGACCGCGCCGGGGTGGCCGTGCTCAGCCAGGTCGACGGCGCGCGGTGGCTTTCGCTGGAGGGCCGGTCGAAGGTGAACAGCGACGCCGACGCCGTGCGAGACGCCGAGCTTCGGTATGCCCAGCGCTACAGGACTCCCAGGCCCAACCCGCGGCGGGTGGTCATCGAGGTGCAGGTCGAGCGGGTGCTGGGGTCGTCGGATTTGCTGGACCGGGGCGAGTAGGTTCGCGCGCAGTTAGCCTCGGATGTCACGCCAGAGCCTGAAGAGCGGCTTGCCGTCTTCGGCCAGGTAAGAGCTCCTGATGGTGTCGACAGCTGCGTCCAGATAATGCGATAACTCGACTAGCCTGTCGAGGGCTCCAATTGCGACAACATTGCCATTGCGATCAATGAGAGTACGCCGCTCCCGCCCAGCGAACTCCTGCTTGCCAATTTGATATCCCTCTCGCAATTCATCTCGCTCAAATGGGGCTCGTATGGATGGAAGTTCGTCGCCGCGAACCGAGCCCCCGAACACTCCATACAGATACTTCTCTATGACCGGCATGGAATCTGCTGCGAACTCATAGTACTCCGGGCCCATGCGGTCAGAATCACTAATAACATACCACCCGTCCGTGGTATCGATAAAATATCGAACTTCGCCACCTTTGTTCCATATAATGGTCCGGCCATCATTCGTTTGTGACCCCTGGATCATATCGAGTCCAGCGAGTTGAATCCACGCAGCTAAATCTGGCGAAAGATCCACAGCGGTCGTCACTTCAGCAGCACCCCTTTTTGTACCAGCTCGTCGACAGGGCGTGGGAAGCCCTCGTCGTCGAATACTCGAACCTGAATCGATCCGCCCGGTTGTCCTACACCGGGCGCAACCTCCGACACCTCGATGCTCCACCCCTCAGGCAACTTACCGAATTCATATGCGTTATATGGGTCGCGTAGCGAATCGACATGAAGGGCGCGTTGTTCCCACGAGGCCGGTTGACCATCTTCCATTACGGCTAAGTATTTGCCATTAGTCTTGCCGACGCGGTCAAGTTGAGAACCATAGTCTCTAAAGAAGCTTTCCGGGTCTGTATAGGCAACGCGTGTGCCGGGTACAGCGCCGTCGTTCAGAGGAAAATTGTACCAATGTTGGCCTTTGTCTCCCACCATATTAAAGCGCTCTGCATATTGCTGCTCAGTGTACGCGTGGCCCAGGGGATCACGGCCAAACGGCGCGTCAGGGTCCTTAATCAGTTGAGCAACCGACGGCTTGATGTGGCTTGGATCGGCTGGATTATCTGTAAAGTCCCAATGCTCCGGCAAGGGTTGGCCGTAGTCGGGGTCCATCGGTCCATCTGGCAACCGATGCCATCCATCACCGGAGGGCTCGTGGGAATGTATGGGATCCTGACGCTCACCGTCTGAGAAGCCGCCATGACCAGGCCCGGGCGAACCATCGCCTCCCGGCGGGAGTCCGGCCGGGCGATCACCCGGCGACCCTCCATCGGCGGGGCGGTGCGGACCGCCGCCGTCGCCTGAGTGGCCACCCGCAGGACCGCCGTGACCGGGCCCGTGCCAGCCGCCACCCGGCAGCTCAGTCGCACGACCTTCCGGCAGCGTGGAATGCGGAGCTGCAGCAGAGAGCGACGGCGTCGATGAGTGTGCTGCGGCCGATGCGGGTTCACCGACTGCCCCGCTGGGTGCTGCCTGCACCGGAGCCGGCGAATGATCCGCCAGTTGCGGAATGGTCGACGGCGCGCGTTCGGCTACCGCAGCGGCAACAGCCGGCGGATGCGATGCGGGCGCGGTTGCCGGAATGGGCTCACGCGGACCGCCCGCAGGCAACGAGGCCGGATCATGCGGACCACCTGCGGGCGCTGACACCGGTTCGCGCGGGCCACCCGCGGGATCGTGCGGACCACCCGGCGGTGCCGGCGCCGGCGGCGGCGGGCCACCGGGATCGTGCGGACCGCCCGGCGAGGCATGGGCCGGCCCCGGCGCGGCAGTTGGCTCGTGAGGCGCTCCGGGCCCCCCTTCCGGCGCACGCGGCGCCGGCGCGACCGGCGCCTCAAGCGGCTTCGGAGGCAACGCGACGGGCTGGCCACCGACCGGAGGCTCGATCTTGGGCAGCTTCCCGGTCACGCCTTCGAGGTCTTTGGTGAGGCTGCTGCCCGTCCCGGCGATATCGGCCAACACACCTCGGGGTCCCGCGACACCCGCAATCCCATCCACCGCCCGCCCAGTCGCACGCTCCGCCTGCGCAGCGGCTTCGGCGCCGCGCGCGGCGGCCCCGGCTCCATCGGCCGCGGCGGCGGCCTCTCCGCCTCCCGGTATCAGCAACGTCGCGACGTCGAAGACGTTCTCCCCCAGACCTAATCCCGGCCGGGCCGTACTCCAATCATCGAGGTGCAGAAGGCCTTTGAGCTGCTGCCAGTTCGATTCGACAAACTCCTGCGGGTTGGCCAACCCATTGATCACGCTGCCTTTCCACATGCCCTTCCCGAGGCCCGCCCAGGTCTCGGCCGCGCCGTGCGGATCTAGCGCGAACCACCGCGGGTCGAGGTCGGCAATCGACAGCGCCATCCCGACGGCGCCCTTCAATACCCCTTCGTTCGCGTTGGCGAAAACGTCGAAAACCGTTGCCACCTGGTTGCCGACGGCATCACCCAGATATTGCTTGAGTTCGCCGCGCACGTACTTCTCGAGCTTGACGACCAGGCCGTCGACGACCCCCAAACCGATCTTGATCGCCTGTTCGGAGGCCCGTGCTTCGCGGCCCAGGTTGTGCAGCACGTCGTTGACGTCCTTGGCGATCTTCTTGATCTCATCGAGCGCGTCGCCCTTGACGATCAACATCAGGTCGTGGCCCAGGTCGGCCAGTGACCCCAGCCGGTTCAGCAGGTCGCGGATCGCGTTCTGGGCCCGACCCACCTCGTTGGCGAATTTGTCGAGGCCCGCGGCCAACTCTCCGCTCGCGTCGCTGATCTTGACAACGCAGTCGCGGATCTGCGACAAAGCGACATCGATCTTGCCGCCTTCGGGAATCTGATGCGCATCCATCAGCACCATGGCGGCGTTGAGGGAGTCGCGCATCCCCGCGGCCGCGGCGCTGAAGCCCCGCCACCGAGCCGCGGCGGCATGCATCCCCGCCACGTCACCGTCGGGCCACACGTCGTCGACGAACGACTGCACCACCGCCCACAGCAGCGGCGGCGGCTGGCCCGGCCCGAGCGTTCCGGGAGGCCCGGGCGGCGAGATGTTGGCCGGTTCGGGTGGGGCCTGTAGGACGCCCTCGCCACCACGAATATTCGATGCGGCCTCGACATTCGAATAGTTGGCCGCGCCTTGTTGGATTTTGGCGCCGCTCTGCCGGCACGCGTTGACCGCGGCGGCCGCGGCCTGCAACAGCTTCTCGGCCGCGTCCTGATACCCGAGGCCGAACACCTCGCCGGCGGCGTCATGGCCGGTGTTGGCCGAAAACCCCGCCGTCAACACCGTCAGATTGGCGGCCAGACCGCCTCCGGCGGCGACCACGGCGCTGCCCACGGCGAACAGCGCTTGAGGATCGACGACCAAGGGCACCACGCGCCAAATTCTCGCCCAGGCCGACCAACGCCGCTATTCACCCAGGTCCGGCCATCAGCGAGCTCACTCGTCGGCGCGCAACGTGATCCGGTGCCGCCCGGCCGGCACGGCCACGGCGGGCCCGGCGGGCTCACCGTCGAGTTGCACCGACACCCCGTCGGGCAAACCACCGAGCGTGATCTGCGCGGCGGTGTCGCTGACCACCGTGATCGTCGACGACGGCAACCCGGCCAGCCCGGCGCGCGCGACGTCGACCCTGAGGCCCGCGACCCCGATCAGGCGCAGCGTCAGATACGGCAGCGGCGCGACGGGGCGCCCGACTTGCCAGTCCAGCTCGCTGTACAGCCCCGGCGTCGGCTCGAAGTTCAACACCACGCCGCGGTGGTGGCGAATCGCGTGCGTCGGGTCCGGCCGCGCGTACGACCGCGCGTCGACCTCGGCGACGGCCCCGCGCCGCGCGGTTACCGAGGGATCGGCGGCGAGCTCCGAGAGCCACCACACCTGGTGCGGCCCGATACCCAGATCCGCCCGCACCAACTGCGGGTACCACGCGAACGTGATGTGTCCCGGATCGGCTTGGCGCAGACCGGTTCCCATGTGCGCGATCGGGTCCTCGAACTTGTCCTGCAGCACCCAGGCGATGTGATCCTCGAACGGATACACGGTGAACCGGTGGCGGTAACCCAGCCGGTCAAGTTCGAGCACCTGCTCGGCCGCCGACGCGAACGGCACCAGTTCGTCGACCAGCCCGTGGGCGATGACGTATGGCAGCCAGCGGGCGTTCACCAGCAACTTCCAGGAATCACCCTCCCGGGCGCAGGGCGAATCCAGGTCAAGGTCCGCCGGAATGTCGACGTTGGGAATCAGCCGCACCCCGCACGCCGGCGGCCCGGCCAGCACCACCGCCTGCGAGAACACCTGCGGATAGCTCAACCCGAGCTTGTAGGCCGCGTACCCGCCCATCGAATAGCCGGACACGACAGTGCGATTGGGGTCGGTGCCCAGCTGCTCGGCGACCCGGGCCCACACCTCCCACACGTCGAGTTCTCCCGTGTCGAAGTACCACGTCGACGGGCCCCGGGCCAGCGGCGTCACCACCACCGAGCCCCGGCCCTCGCACACCTCGTGCAACAGCCGGGGGTCGATCGCCGCGAACTGGCTCTGCCCCAACGCAAGCGAGTGCAGCAACAGCGTCAGCGGCAGCGCGCGGCCCGGCGCGTACGTCGACGGCAGGCAGATCGAATACGGCTGCACCCGCCCGAGGAACTGCGGCTTGGTGCTCAAGATGTCGTCGGCCGCGATCCCCTGCCCGAGCTCCACCGAGGACACGTACCAGCGGGTCGACGGGCCGGTGAATACCGGCTCGGGCTCGGTGTCGCGCGCCGCGAGCCGGGCCCACGGCACCGTCACCGCGAACGCCGACACGTCGCCGCCGGTCAGCGCCGCGGCCTGGGCCGAGTCCGACCAGAAGTTCAGGTGCGGCGGCTCCTGCTCGTTGGTGCGAAACGCGACGTTGTAGACGTTGGGCTGCCCGGGCAGCGCACCCCGTTCGGCGGGCACGTCGGCGAACCCGTCCCCCGCCCCGTTGGCCAGCCCGGCGGCCAGCCGCACCGTCCAGCTTCCGTCCGGTTCCACCAGCGACCGCGGGACCTGCGCCAGAAACGACGACGACTGCAGATCGACGCTGTGCTCGACCGGCGTCCTCACCTGGGTGGTCAGGTCGATCAACGCGGCACCTCGCCCGGACACCAGCAGCGCGGTGTCGATGCCCTTCGAACGCACGCCCGCGCCGGCCGGCCAGTCCGGGGCGCCCTGGCGGGCGGGGTCGGTGTCGAAGGTGAACAGCGCGATGGGCACCGACGCGTCCAGCAGCGTGTTCCAGTCGACCCGCCACCAGGTGTGGGTGTCGGTGAGCCCGATGGCGACGCGGAAGATGTCGGCGCCGTTGCGGGCGGCGGGCCCGTGCGGATAGACGTAGGTGCCCCGCGGCGGCGCCTGGATTTTCAGGTCCCCGACCGGGATCCCGGTCGGGCCGTGGTCGTCGTAGAGGAAGTCGGTCCAGAACAGCGCGCCGCCGGCCAGCCGGCCCGCGCCGCAGGTGCGCGGAAACTGCTCCCCGAACGGCCAATTCGACGGCGTGGGCAGCCGCGGCTCGGGCCGTCGGGCGGCCGGCGGCACGCCCTCGGGCATGCCGTCGACGACGACGAACTCGCCGGGTGGCGCCGGCGCGGGCGCCGCCGGGTGCAGTACCGCGTCGGCGACATGGCGCGCGATGCGCAGCGGAAGCAGCGTGAGGTCCAGGATCGACACGTCGCCCAACCTACGCGGCGGCACCGTCACGCCAGCTAGGACGCGGGCACCACGATCAGTTCGTGCGGCCGGTTGTTGACGGCCGACGCGCCGTCCTCGGTGACGACGACGATGTCCTCGATCCGGGCGCCCCACCGGCCGGGAAAGTAGATGCCGGGCTCGACGGAGAAGGCCATGCCCGCGGCCAACGGCAGGTCGTTGCCGGCGACGATGTACGGTTCCTCGTGCACCGACAGCCCGATGCCGTGCCCGGTGCGGTGCACGAAAAACTCGGCCAGCCCCGCCTCGGCCAGCACGTCGCGGGCGGCGGCGTCGACCTGCTGGGCGGTGACGCCGGGGCGGACTGCGTCGAGCGCGGCGCGCTGGGCGCGTTGCAGCACCGAATACTGTTGCGCCACATCGGCGCTCGGTTCGCCAATGCTGTAGGTGCGGGTCGAGTCGGAGTGGTAGCCGGGCTCGTAGGATCCCCCGATGTCGACGACGACGACGTCGCCCGCTTGTAGTTCCCGATCCGAGTAGCCGTGATGCGGGTCGGCCGCGTGCGGTCCGGACCCGACGATGATGAACGCCACCTCCGAATGCCCTTCGGCCACAATCGCTTCGGCGATGTCGGCGGCGACGTCGGCCTCGGTGCGGCCGGGCCGCAGAAACTCCGGCACGCGCGCGTGCACCCGGTCGATGGCCGCGCCGGCCTTGCGCAGCGCGTCGACCTCGCATTCCTCCTTGACCATCCTCAGCTCGCGCAGCACGTCGGTGGCCAGCACCGGTGACACCCCGAGCACGCCGGCCAGCGGCACAAGGTGCAGCGCGGGCATGGAATCGGTGACGGCGGTCGCGGCGGGTCCACCGCCCAGCGCCTCGCTCACCATCCGGTACGGGTCTTCGCCGTCGACCCAATCCCGCACCGCCAGGCTCAGTTCCGTAATGGCCGACCCGGTGAGGGACGCCAGCTCCAGCCGCGGCACCACGACGGTCGGGTCGCCGGATGCCGGCAGTACCAGCGCGGTGAGCCGCTCGAAGGTCTGCGCGCGGGAGCCGACGAGGTAGCGCAGGTCGTAGCCGGGGGTGATCACCAGGCCGGCCAGCCCGGCGTCGGCGGTCGCCGCGGCGGCCGCGGCCAGCCGGCGGGCGTACACCCCCGCGTCGAATCGGTGAGAATCCATGGCAGCCAGGCTAACCCCGTCGGCCGAACGTCGACTTGTTGCGCCGATTCCACAGGAAAGGCGACAACAACTCGACGCTGGGCGCCAGAGAAGACGTGAGACCATAGCCCGCATGCCCGAACCGCTCGTGCTCCTCGACGGCGCCAGCATGTGGTTTCGCTCGTACTTCGGGGTGCCGTCGTCGATCACCGCGCCCGACGGCCGACCGGTCAACGCCGTGCGCGGCTTCCTCGACTCGATGGCAGTGGTGATCAGCCAGCAGCGGCCCGGCCGGCTGGTGGTGTGCTTGGACCTGGATTGGCGGCCACAGTTCCGGGTAGACCTGATCCCGTCTTACAAGGCGCACCGCGTCGCCGAGCCCGAGCCGCAAGGCCAGCCGGACATCGAGGAAGTGCCCGACGACCTGACGCCGCAGATCGACATGATCATGGAGCTGCTGGACGCGTTCGGGATCCCGACGGCGGGCGCGGAGGGTTTCGAGGCCGACGACGTGCTGGGCACGCTGGCGGCGCGGGAACGCACCGACCCGGTCGTCGTGGTCAGCGGCGACCGCGACCTGCTGCAGGTGGTCGCCGACGACCCCGTCCCGGTTCGGGTGCTCTATCTGGGCCGCGGCCTGACCAAGGCCACGTTGTTCGGGCCGGCCGAGGTGGCCGAAAACTACGGCGTTCCGCGGGAACGGGCGGGCCCGGCCTACGCCGAGCTCGCGCTGCTGCGCGGCGATCCGTCCGACGGCCTGCCCGGCGTGCCGGGCGTCGGTGAGAAGACGGCGGCGACGCTGCTGGCCCAGCACGGTTCGCTGGAAGCGATCCTGGCCGCCGCCCAGGACCCAAAGTCCAAGATGGCCAAGGGTTTACGCGCGAAGCTGCTGGGCGCGACCGACTACATCGAGGCCGCCGGCAAGGTGGTGCGGGTGGCCACCGACGCGCCGGTCACGCTGTCGACGCCCACCGACACGCTGCCGCTGGCCGCGGCCCATCCGAAACGCACCGCCAAGCTGGCGACGGAGCTGGGCGTCGGGTCGCCGGTCACCCGCCTGCAGAAGGCGCTCGACGCGCTGCCCGGCTGACGGCCCTACTGGGGCCGGCCGACCTCGTAGGTGCCCTTGCTGTCCTGGAAGGTCACCGTCACGCGCTTCTTGGCGCCGTCGATGTTGACGTCGCAGTCGAACGTGCCGCCCTTCTTGACGACGGGGTCCTGGCCGTGGTTGCAGGAGACGTCCTTGACGTTCTTGGCGCCATAGCCATTGGTCTCGTCGGTCAGCACCTGCTGGACACCGGCCTGCGCCTTGTTGACGTCCAGCTTGGTGGTGACGAAGAACCCGGGCTGCCAGAAGCCGAGCACCAGCACGACGGCGATCACCAGGAAGGCGATCACGCCGACCACGCCCCCGATCAGCGCCATCGAGCGCTTCTTCGCCGGCTGTTGTTGGTCGTAGGGCGCGTACTGCTGCGGGTACTGGCCGGGCTGACCGTACTGACCCGGTTGACCGTATTGGCCGTACTGGCCGGGCTGGGCGGGCTGACCGGGCTGTCCATACTGGCCCGGCTGGCCGTACGGCGCGTACTGGCCGGGCTGGGCGTACTGCGGGGGCTGCTCGCCGTACTGCTGGGGCTGGCCGTAGCCGGGCTGCTGGGGGTACTGCTGCGGGTACGCCTGCTCCGCCGGCTGCTGGTATTGCGGGTACTCGGCGGGTGGCGTGTAGGCCGGGGCCTGCCAGGTCTGCTCCTGGCCCGGCTGCTGCTGCGGCGGCTGCCAGGGCGTCGGCGCGACCTGGGTGGGCTCCGAGGACTGATCGCCGCTCTGTCCGGGCGGTTGCCACTGGTGACCCGGGTCCGACCCCTGCGGTCCGCTCATTACTTTCTCCTCAGTTGCCTTGTGTCTGGCCCTGTTAGCGCCCTGTAACGGTAGCTCGGGCCCAGCCTACCCGGCGTCAACTGCAACGACGCCGCGCCGGACGTCATTGATGGCGCGCTTGGCGGCGGCGCGCAGCTCCGGATCCGGCGCAGCGTTGCGAACCTGGTCCAACAGGTCGAGGACTTGGCGGCACCAGCGCACGAAGTCCCCCGCCGACAAGGGCGAGCCGGCGCCGGCCACATCGGCGACGGCCAGCGCCGCGGCCAGGTCGCCAGTTCGGGCCCACCGGTAGATGACGTTGACGAAGCCGTCGTCGGGTTCGCGGCTCGGGCCGATCCGGTGCGCCTGCTCGTCGGCGCGCAGCTCGATCGACAGCCTCGAAGTCTGCTGCAGCGCCTGCCGCAGCCGCTGGGTGGGCACCTCGGCGGCCAATGCGGCACCCGCCCCGTCGCCGCCGCGGGACTCGTACAGCACGGACGAGACCACCGCCGCCAACTCGGCGGGTTTCAAGCCCGCCCACGCGCCGGTGCGCAGGCATTCGGCGACCAAGAGGTCGCTTTCGCTATAGATGCGGGCCAGCAGCCGGCCGTCGTCGGTCACGTGCGGATCGGCGGCCGGACCCTGGATGAAGCCGCGCTCGGTGAGCAGCCCGACGATCCGGTCGAAGGTCCGGGCCAGCGAGTTGGTGGCGGCGCCGACCTTTTTCTCCAGCTGCGCGTTGTCGCGTTCCATGCGCAGGTACCGCTCGGCCTGACGCATCCGGGGCTCGAGGTCGGGGGCGCTGTGCGCGGGGTGCCGACGCAGTTCCGCGCGCAACGACGCCAGCTCCGGATCGTGAAACGCGCCGTCCCCGTCGCCGCGACCGCCGCGGCGGGTGGCCGGAACAGCCAGCCCGGCGACCGCCGACCGCAGCGCCGACGCCAGGTCGCGGCGCACCCGCGGCTGGCGGTGTTCGACGCGCTTGGGCAACGGCATCGAGCCGACGGGCGCGGTCGCGCCCGAATAGTCGGCCGACGAAATCCTTCCCGCCCAACGGTTTTCGGTGAGGACCAGCGGGCGCGGATCGTCGCCGTCGCGCGCGGACTCCAGCACCACCGCCAGCCCGCCGCGCCGGCCGTGGGTGATGGTGATGATGTCGCCCCGGCGCAGCGCGGCCAGCGCATCGCTGGCGGCCTGTCGCCGCTGCAGCCGCGACGCGCGGGACTGCGCGCGCTCCAGCTCGGAGATCCGCGCCCGTAGCCGCGCGTATTCGAAGATCGGCGCGTCCCGCCCGCCGAGCTCGGCGGCGATCTCGTCGAGCATCCGCTCGCCGCGCTCGATGCCGCGGACCAGGCCGACGACCGAGCGGTCGGCCTGGTACTGGGCGAACGATTGCTCGAGCAACTGGTGCGCCTGCTCGGGACCCATGTGCTGCACCAGGTTGATCGTCATGTTGTACGACGGGGCGAACGAGCTGCGCAGCGGGAAGGTGCGGGTGGACGCCAGCCCGGCTACCGCGGAGGGTTCGGTGGTTTCCTCGCTGGGATTCCACAGCACCACCGCGTGGCCCTCGACGTCGATGCCGCGTCTGCCGGCGCGCCCGGTCAGCTGCGTGTACTCCCCCGGCGTGAGCGGCACGTGCTGCTCGCCGTTGAACTTGACCAGCCGCTCGAGCACCACCGTGCGGGCGGGCATGTTGATGCCCAGCGCGAGGGTTTCGGTGGCGAATACCGCCTTGACCAGGCCCGCGGTGAACAGCTCCTCGACCGTGTGCCGGAACGCCGGCAACATCCCCGCGTGGTGGGCCGCCAACCCGCGCAGCAACCCCTCGCGCCACTCGTAGTACCCGAGCACCGCCAGGTCGGCGTCGGCCAGGTCACCGCAGCGGTGCTCGATCACCTCGGCGATCTGCGCGCGCTCCTCCTCGGTGGTCAGCCGCAGCGGCGAGCGCAGGCACTGCGCGACGGCGGCGTCGCAGCCGGCGCGGGAGAACACGAACGTGATCGCAGGCAGCAACCCCTGCGAGTCCAGGATGCCGATCACGTCCGGCCGCGCGGGCGGCCGGTAGAAGCGCGGCCGGCCGGAACCGGCCCGTCCGGCTCCTCGTCGCCGGGGCTGCCAGTCCGACATCCGGTCCGCCTCGCGGCGATGCGCGATGTGGCGCACGAGGTCGGGGTCCACGCGCGGCTTGGCACCGGCGTCCGGCTGCGCGTGCGAGTAGTCGAACAGGTCGAACAGCCGCTTGCCGACCAACACGTGCTGCCACAACGGAACAGGGCGGTGCTCGTCGACGACGACGGTGGTGTCGCCGCGGACGGTCTGGATCCAGCCCCCGAACTCCTCGGCGTTGCTCACCGTCGCCGACAAGCTGACCACGCGCACCTCGTCGGGCAGGTGCAGGATCACCTCCTCCCACACCGGACCCCGCATCCGATCGGCCAGGAAATGCACCTCGTCCATCACCACATAGGAAAGCCCTTGCAGCGCAGTCGAATTGGCGTAGAGCATGTTGCGCAGCACTTCGGTGGTCATCACCACGACGGGTGCGTCGCCGTTCACCGACATGTCGCCGGTCAGCAGCCCGATCCGGTCGCGGCCGTAACGCTCGCAGAGGTCGGTGTGCTTCTGGTTGCTCAGCGCCTTGAGCGGCGTGGTGTAGAAGCATTTGCCGCCGGAAGCCAGCGCCAGGTGCACGGCGAATTCGCCGACCACCGTTTTCCCGGCGCCGGTCGGCGCGCACACCAGCACGCCGTGGCCGCGTTCCAGCGCCTCGCACGCGCGCCGCTGAAATTCGTCGAGCGTGAAGCTCAGTTCGGCGGCGAACCGCACGAGCTCGGGCAGCTCGGTCAGCTCCGTCACGCCGCCGCCATGCGACGCCGACATCTAGGTGACGTCGTCATGTTGCCCGGCCGTGAAGGACGGCTCCGGTATCGGCTCGGGCGGCTCGATGACCGACGCCTCGTCGTCGGGAATCGTGACCTGGGCTTCGCGCTTGGCCTTGCGGCGGTCGTGCAGTCGGGAGATCTGGATGGCGAACTCGAGCAGCACCGACAGCGCGATCCCGAGCGCCGTCATCGAAAACGGGTCGGATCCGGGCGTGAAGATGGCCGCGAAGGCGAACATGCCGAAGATCAGCCCGCGCCGCCAGGACTTGAGCCGCTCGTAGCTCAGCACGCCGACCGCGTTGAGCATGACGATCAGCAGCGGAAACTCGAAGCTGACCCCGAAGACCACCAGCAGGTTGATCAGGAAGCCGAAATACCGGTCCCCCGACAAGGCGGTCACCTGCACGTCGCTGCCGACGGTCAGCAGGAACCCCAGCGCCTTCGACAGCACGAAGTAGGCCAGCACGGCGCCGACGACGAACAGCACCGCCGCGGGCACGACGAACCCGACCGCGAAGCGGCGCTCCTTCTGGTAGAGCCCGGGCGTGATGAACGCCCACAGCTCGTAGAGCCACACCGGGCAGGCCAGCACGAGGCCGGCCGTCAGCCCGACCTTGAGGCGCAACATGAATTGGTCGAACGGGGCGGTGGCCAGCAGCCGGCACTGCCCGTCGGCGCTGATGCTCGCCCGTGCCGACTGCGGCAGCGAACAATACGGATGGCGCAGCCATTCGCCGAGGCTTTCCAGCCCGAAGAGCGAATGCGAGTACCAGAAGAACCCGAAAATCGTGGTGACCAGGATGGCGGCCAGCGAGATCAGCAGCCGGGTGCGCAACTCGGTCAGGTGGTCGACCAGCGACATCGTCGCGTCCGGGTTGGTGCGGCTGCGCCTGTTACGAGGGTTGAGCCGTTTCAGCAGGCCAGCGGTGCGCGCTGAAACCTTGAAACCTTTCACGGTGGTCTTTGCGGTCGGTCAGTGGCGCTCGGGCACCGCGGCGGCGCGGCTAGGCCGGGCGCGCTTCGGTGTGGCCCTGCTCGGTGGCCGCCGGCGGGTCGACCCGCTGCGACTGCACGGGCTGGGGCGTCTCGATCGACGGCGTTTCAGACTTGCCTTCGGTCTGCATTTCCCGCATCTCGGACTTGAAAATGCGCATCGACTTGCCCAACGAGCGCGCGGCATCGGGGAGCTTCTTGGCACCGAACAACAGGATCACTACGACAGCGAGGATCGCCCAGTGCCACGGACTAAGACTGCCCACTTTGATTACCTCCAGACGTCCACCCGATGCTACCGCAGCGACGGTCCCAGCTAGTCGGGCCGCGCCGCGACCTGGTAGGACTCCAGGGCCGCGGCCGCGGCATCCCGTACACGTCGGGCCAGCGACTCCGGTTCAAGCACCCGCACCGCCGACCCGAAGCCCAGCACCAGGCGCGTCATCCAGTCCTCCGAGGCGTAGGTCATGACGGCCTCGCACGACCCGTCGGCCAGCTCGACCACCTCCCGCATCGGGTAGTACTCGAACATCCACGACGCCGCGGGCGCCACCCACAGCCGGGCCGACGGCAGCGACGGATCGCCGTCGAACAGCGACGTGTCCGGCGGCGCGTGCAGCGCCGGTTCCGGCGGGGCGGCCGGCTCGCCCAGCTCGGTGGCGTCGACGATCCGGTCGAAGCGGAACAGCCGGACGCCCTCGGCCTCGCGCGACCAGGCCTCCAAGTAGCTGTGGCCCCCGATCAGCAGGACGCGAATGGGGTCGACGACGCGGCTGGTCAGGGTGTCGTGCGAGGCGGAGTAGTAGTCGATGGCCAGCGCGCGCTTGTACTGCACCGCCGTGCGGACGGCGGCCGCGGCGCGGCTTTCGACGGGTGCGGGCTCGTCGACCGCCGCCACGGCCGCCGAGGCGTCGTGCCCGACGGCGCCGGCGGCGGCTTCGATCTTGGCGATCGCGCTGCGCGCCGCCTCCGGGTTGACCACGCCGGGGATTTCGGCCAGCGCCCGCAACGCCACCAGCAGGCCGGTGGCCTCCGGGGACGTGAGTTTGAGCGGCCGGTCGATGCCCGCGGAGAACGTCACCTCGATGGTGTCGCCGGAGAACTCGAAGTCGATGAGGTCACCCGGGAAGTAGCCGGGAAGCCCGCACATCCACAGCTGGTTGAGGTCCTCCTCCAACTGCTTTTCCGACACGCCGAGGTCGGCGGCGGCCTTGGCCCGGGTGACCTTCGGATTGGCCTGGAAATACGGGACCATGTTGAGCAGCCGAACCAAGCGGGTGGACACAGGAGTCATGGCACCACCACGTGCGCTCGCAACCTGGCCACCACCTCGTCGCGCAGGGACTGCGGCTCGAGCACCACGGCGTCGGCGCCGTAGCCGGCGACGTCACGCGCCAGCTGGTCGGCGGAGCCGATGCCCAGTTCGATCACCTCGCCGTCGCGGCCGGCCAACTGTTGCGCCCCGATCGACCTCCCGGCGCGACGCAGCGCGGTGGCCCGCCCGTCGGCCACCCACACCCGGGCCTGCCCGCCGGCCGGCCACTCGGTGACCGTCTGTGCCACGATCTTGCGCAAGTCGGCGCCGTCGGGCACGGTGACGGCGCCGGGCGGGCCGATGGGGGTGATGTCGGCGCCGATCCGGGACAGCCGGAAGGTGCGAATGGCGTCGCGGTCGCGGTCGTGGCCGACCAGGTACCAGCGGCCCTTCTCGGTGACCACACCCCACGGCTCGACGGTGCGCGTCGTGTAGGGCTCGGCCCGCGATGGCCGGTGCGGAAACTGCACCGCTTGTCGGGAACCGATGGCGGACAACAGGATTCCGAGCACCTCCTCCGATCCGCGCAGGCCCGGCACGCCCGCCGGCGACGCGATGGCCACCGGGGCGTCCGGGTCGACCTCGACCCCGGCGGCGCGCAGCTTGAGCAAGGCGCCCTGGGTGGCGGTGATCAGTTCGGGCGACTCCCACAGCTGCGTGGCGACCGCCACCGCGGCCGCCTCGTCCGGGCTGAGGTCGACCGCCGCCAGCGCGTAGGCGTCGCGGTTGATCCGGTAGCCCTCGGTGGGATCCATGACGGACACCCGGCCGACCTCCAGCGGGATCCCGAGGTCGCGCAATTCGTTCTTGTCGCGCTCGAACATCCGCGAAAACGCCTCGGCGCTGGGGCTGTCGGAATAGCCGGCGACGCTGGACCTGATCTTTTCGGCGGTGACGTAGCCGCGGGTGGACAGCAGGGCGATGACGAGATTAACCAGCCGCTCGACTTTCGAGGTCGCCATTTGTACCAGGTTATTCGATGAGCCGCGGCGGGCGCTTCCGGCGCGCGCCGCTGGCTACATGCTCGCGATCAACCGCTTGACCCGCTCGTCGACCGCCCGGAACGGGTCCTTGCACAGCACGGTGCGCTGCGCCTGGTCGTTGAGCTTGAGGTGCACCCAGTCGACGGTGAAGTCGCGGCCCGCCGCCTGGGCGGCGCTGATGAACTCCCCGCGCAGCCGGGCGCGGGTGGTCTGCGGCGGGTTGTCGACGGCCTCCGCGATGTCCTCGTCGGTGGTCACGCGCGCGGCCAGCCCCTTGCGCTGCAGCAGGTCGAAGACGCCACGACCGCGCTTGATGTCGTGGTAGGCCAAGTCCAGCTGGGCGATCTTCGGGTCGGACAGCTCCATGTTGTAGCGGTCCTGGTAGCGCTGGAACAGCTTGCGCTTGATCACCCAGTCGATCTCGGTGTCCACCTTGGCGAAGTCCTGGCTCTCGACGGCGTCCAGCTGCCGGCCCCACAGGTCGACGACCTGCTCGATCTGGGCGTTGGGCTCCCGGGTCTGCAGGTGCTCGACGGCGCGGCTGTAGTACTCGCGCTGGATGTCCAGGGCGCTGGCCTGCCGTCCGCCCGCCAGCCGCACCGGCCGCCGGCCCGTGACGTCGTGGCTGACCTCGCGGATGGCGCGGATCGGGTTGTCCAGCGAGAAGTCGCGGAACGGAACGCCGGCCTCGATCATCTCCAGCACCAGCGCGGCGGTGCCCACCTTGAGCATGGTGGTCGTCTCGCACATGTTGGAGTCGCCGACGATGACGTGCAGGCGCCGGTACTTCTCGGCGTCGGCGTGCGGCTCGTCGCGGGTGTTGATGATCGGGCGGCTGCGGGTGGTGGCCGAGGAGACGCCCTCCCAGATGTGCTCGGCACGTTGGGACAGGCAGAACGTCGCGGCCTTGGGGGTCTGCAGCACCTTGCCGGCGCCGCAGATCAGCTGCCGGGTGACCAGGAACGGCAGCAGCACGTCGGAGATCCGGGAGAACTCACCGGCCCGCACGATCAGGTAGTTCTCGTGGCAACCGTAGGAGTTGCCCGCCGAGTCGGTGTTGTTCTTGAACAGGTAGATGTCGCCGCCGATGCCCTCGTCGGCGAGCCGCTGCTCGGCGTCCACCAGCAGGTCTTCCAGCACCCATTCACCGGCCCGGTCGTGGGTGACCAGCTGCACCAGGCTGTCGCACTCGGCCGTGGCGTACTCGGGGTGGCTGCCGACATCGAGGTAGAGGCGGGCGCCGTTTCGCAAGAAGACGTTGGAGCTGCGGCCCCACGACACCACCCGCCGGAACAGGTACCGGGCGACCTCGTCGGGAGACAGCCGGCGATGGCCGTGGAACGTGCAGGTGACACCGAACTCGGTCTCGATGCCCATAATTCGTCGCTGCACGTAATCGAGCGTACTGGTTGTCGCGCCGCAAAGGTGCAGAAGCCGCGCCCAGGGATGTTTTCGGGCGGATCTAGTCCGAGGACTCGCCCGTCGCTTCCGACTCTTCTCCGCCCGACTTCGCGTCCTTGGACTTCGCGCCACCCGACTTCTTCAGCAAGTTCTCCAGGGTGGGGCGATTGATCCGCCGGAACGCCCGCCGCGGCCGGTTGGCGTCGAGGATGGCCACCTCGAGGCTGCTCACGTCGAGGGCGGGCTGGTCGCCGTTCGAGGCATCCGCGCTACCCGCCCGGAGCGCCGCCACCGCGATGCCCAAAGCCTCACGCAGGTGCGCGTTTTCGGCGTAGGAGTCCTTGAGCGCCGTGACGATCGGTTCGGTGGTGCCGCCCATCACCACGAAATGCGGTTCGTCGGCGATCGAGCCGTCATAGGTAATGCGGTACAGCTCAGGCGGTTTCGTCTCGCCGTAGTGCGCCACCTCGGCGACGCACAACTCGACCTCGTAGGGCTTGGCCTGCTCGGTGAAGATGCTGCCCAGGGTCTGCGCGTACACGTTGGCCAGCTGCCGGCCCGTCACGTCGCGGCGGTCGTAGGCATACCCGCGGGTGTCGGCGAACTGGATGCCCCCGCGGCGCAGGTTGTCGAACTCGTTGAACTTGCCCGCGGCCGCAAAGCCGACGCGATCGTAGAGTTCGCTGATCTTCTGCAGCGACCGCGACGGGTTCTCCGCGACGAACAGCACGCCGTCGGCGTAGGCGAGCGCCACCACGCTCTTGCCCCGTGCGATGCCCTTGCGCGCGAGCTCGCTGCGCTCGCGCATCGCCTGCTCGGGCGAGATGAAATACGGGAAGCTCACTTCTTCTTACCCCGCGGTTCGGCGTCGGGTCCGAAAGTGTCCGCCCGCGAGCGGCTTTCGATGACCTCCCGGGCCAGTTCGGCAATACGGCTCTCCGGCACTTCGGCCGCCCCCTCGGCACCGATGGTGACCGCCGTGGGGTAGATGCCGCGGACCAGGTCCGGGCCGCCGGTGGCCGAATCGTCGTCGGCGGCGTCGTAAAGCGCCTCCACGATCACGCGCAGCGCCGAATCGACGTCGGACACTTGTGAATACAGCTTCTTCATCGACGACTTGGCGAAGATCGACCCCGATCCCACCGCCTGGTAGCCCTCTTCCTCGATGTTCCAACCGCCGGCGGCATCGAAAGACACGATGCGGCCCGCGCTTTCCGGGTCCGCCGCGTGGATGTCATACCCGGCCAGCAGCGGCAGAGCGACCAGCCCCTGCATCGCCGCGGCCAGGTTTCCGCGCACCATGATCGCGAGCCGGTTGACCTTTCCGGCAAACGTGAGCGGCACGCCCTCGAGCTTCTCGTAGTGCTCGAGTTCCACAGCGTAGAGCCGGGCGAACTCGACGGCGATCGCGGCGGTGCCGGCGATGCCGGTCGCGGTGTAGTCGTCGGTGATGTACACCTTCTTCACGTCGCGCCCGGCGATCATGTTGCCCTGCGTCGAGCGCCGGTCACCCGCCATGACGACGCCGCCCGGGTACTTCAACGCGACGATCGTGGTCCCGTGCGGCAACTGGTCCCCGACGGCACCGCCTTGGCCGCCCCCGCTCAGGCTGGCCGGCAGCAACTCGGGCGCGTTGCGGCGAAGGTGGTCAGCAAACGACGACAGGTTTATCGCCGGATTCCCCGAGAGTGGGGAGTTGATGGACAGTCGATCAGCGAACGGCCAGGTCACTGTCCGCCCTTTTGGACATACGCGCGGACAAAGTCCTCGGCGTTTTCCTCAAGGACGTCGTCAATCTCGTCAAGCAGGTCGTCGGTGTCTTCGGCTAGCTTCTCGCGACGCTCCTGGCCCGCGGCCGTGGCGTCGCCGAAGTCGTCTTCGTCGCCACCGCCACCACCACGCTTGGTCTGCTCCTGAGCCATCGCCGCCTCCTGCTTAGTTATCGGCCGCTCACACGCCCGCTGGTTCTCTCTACATTACCGGTCAACGCCGACGTTTCCCGATCCAACGCCACTTAGCTGGTCAGTTGTGCCACCAGCTCCACCGCGCTGTCCACCGAGTCCAGCAACGCTCCGACGTGGGCTTTACTGCCGCGCAGCGGCTCCAGCGTCGGGATGCGGACCAGCGAATCGCCCCCGAGGTCGAAAATCACCGAGTCCCAGCTGGCCGCGGCGATGTCGGCGCCGAACCTGCGCAGGCATTCCCCGCGGAAGTACGCGCGCGTGTCCGTCGGCGGATTGTCGACGGCATCGATCACCTGGTGTTCGCTCACGAGGCGCTTCATCGAACCGCGGGCGACCAGGCGGTTGTACAGCCCCTTGTCCAGCCGGACGTCGGAATATTGCAGGTCGACCAGGTGCAGCCGCGGCGCCGACCAGTTCAGGTTCTCCCGCTGCCGGAAGCCCTCGAGCAGCCGCAGCTTGGCCGGCCAGTCCAGCAGCTCGGCGCAGTCCATCGGGTCGCGCTCGAGCTTGTCGAGCACGTCCGCCCACGTTTCGACGACGTCGGCCGCGCGCGGGTCGGGGTCGCGGCTGTCGATCAGCTTCGCCACCCGGTCGAGATAAATCCGTTGCAGCGCAAGGGCGGTCAGTTCGCGCCCGTCGGCCAGGGCCACGGCGACCCGCAGCGACGGGTCGCGGCTGATGGCGTGGACCGCGTGCACCGGCCGCGCCAACGCCAGGTCGCTCAGGTCGATCCCGTGGGCGGGGCCGTCTTCGATCAGATCGAGGACCAGCGCGGTGGTGCCCAGCTTCAAATAGGTCGACGTCTCGGCCAGGTTCGCGTCGCCGATGATCACGTGCAGCCGGCGATACCGGTCCGCGTCGGCGTGCGGCTCGTCGCGCGTGTTGATGATGCCGCGCTTGAGCGTGGTCTCCAGCCCGACTTCGACCTCGATGTAGTCCGAGCGCTGGGACAGCTGGAAGCCGGGTTCGTCACCGGCGGGCCCGATGCCGACCCGGCCGGAACCGGTGACGACCTGCCGGGACACCAGAAACGGGGTCAGGCCGGCGATGATCGCCGAGAACGGCGTCTGCCGCGACATCAGGTAGTTCTCGTGGGACCCGTAGGAGGCGCCCTTGCCGTCGACGTTGTTCTTGTAGAGCTGCAGTTTCGCGGCGCCGGGCACGCTGGCGACGTGCCGCGCGGCGGCCTCCATCACCCGCTCACCGGCTTTGTCCCAGATCACCGCGTCCAGCGGGTCGGTGCACTCGGGGGCGGAGTATTCCGGGTGCGCGTGGTCGACGTAGAGCCTCGCCCCGTTGGTCAGGATCATGTTGGCCGCGCCCACCTCGTCGGCGTCGACCACCGGCGGCGGCCCGGCCGAGCGGCTCAGGTCAAAGCCGCGGGCGTCGCGCAGCGGCGATTCCACCTCGTAGTCCCAGCGGGTGCGCTTGGCGCGCTGGATGCCGGCGGCGGCCGCGTAGGCCAGGACCGCCTGCGTCGAGGTGAGGATCGGGTTGGCGGTCGGGTCCGACGGCGACGAGATGCCGTACTCGACCTCCGTCCCGATAATCCTTTGCATTACTTCAAGATAGGCCCGGTGACGATGTAGCCCCCGAGGCGGGGCCACGACGGGCCGCGCGATTCACTCGGGGCCAGCGACAATGCGGCCCGAATCGGGTGCAATAAGCGCCATTTGGTGGCGCGCTGCCATTAGGGTTTGCGCGCATGGGGCTTTCCCTTCGCCCGGCGCGCGGGACGGCGAATGCCGCGGCCGAAAGCTGGTTTCTGAACCGGGGTTTGCCGTCGGTGCTGACGAGGCGGTCGCGCTGGCGACGGCTATGGCCGCGGTCGGCGCCCATGCTCGCGTCCTACGCGACGCTGCAGGCCTGCGTCCTGCCCGTCTACCTGATCACCGGCGGGCGCGACGTCCACATCAGCGGACAGCCGACAACCTCCGAGGTGCTTCTCCTGACGATCATCGGGCTCGCCCTTCCGCTGATGGCGCTCGTGGGCTGGCTGGTGTCGCGGTCACACAGCGGCCGGACCCGCGCGGCCGTGTCGACGATCGCGGTGATCTTGGTGGCCTGCGTGGGGGCCACGGTGGGCGGGCTCGGGCAACTGATGCAGGAAGCCGTCGTGGTGGCCGCGGTGCTGGTGCTGACCGGCTGCGGCCTCGGGTCGGTCGTCGGGTGGGCGGTGCGCATGATGCTGTCGCACCTGACGACGGTCGGTGCCCTGGCGGTGCGTGCGCTGCCCGTCGTGCTCCTGACCGCCTTGGTGTTCTTCAACACCTACGTCTGGCTCATGGCGGCGACGATCAGTGGGGAACGGCTCGGGCTGGCAATGGCGTTCCTCGTCTCGATCGCCGCGGCCTTCGTCGTCTCCGCCACCCACGACCGGGCCAGGCCGATGCTGCAGTCGACGGCGGCGCTGCCCGGGGACACCGAAGGGCTGGCCGACACGCCCTTCGCGGCCCTGCCGGATAAGCCCGACTGCGCGCCGCTGAAACGAGCCGAACGCCTCAACGTCATCTTCGTTTTGGCCGCCTCGCAGCTGGCGCAGATCCTGGTGGTCGCGGTGGTCACGGCCGCCATCTACCTGATCCTGGGGCTGATCGTGCTCAGCCCGTCGCTGCTCAACGAATGGACCCACACCTACACGAGCACCGCGACCGTGCTGGGATTCACGCTGCCGGTGCCCGATTCGCTGATCCACATGACGTTGTTCCTCGGCGCGTTGACATTCATGTACATCAGCGCCCGCGCGGCCGGCGACGCCGAGTACCGATCGACGTTCCTCGACCCGCTCATCGACGACTTGCACACGACCCTGATCGCGCGCAACCGCTACCGCGGCGCCGTGGCCGCTCCGGCGTGTGAAGTTGACGCCGACCAGGGCAGTGATTAATTTCACAGGGTGTCCCGCCACCGCGCCGAAGAGGCCGAAGCAATGCATGAACCGGTGAGCGACCTGGCCGGGAAGCGTTACGGGGAAGTGCTTCTCGTGACTCCCGGCGAGGCCGGCCCGCAGGCTTCGGTTTACAACAGCTTCCCGCTCAACGACTGTCCCGCCGAACTGTGGTCGGCGTTGGACCCGCACGCGATCGCCGCCGAGAACGGCGCGGCCGCGGCCCTGCTCAACGGCCCCCGCTATTGGCTGATGAACTCCATCGAAAAGGAGCGGCAGGGCCCGCAGGTGACGAAGACCTTCGGGGGCATCGAGATGATCCTGCAGGCCACCGTCCTGCTGTCCTCGATGAACCCCGCACCCTTCAGCGTGAACAAGGTGAGCCGCCACACGGTGTTCGTCTTCAACGCCGGCGAAGAGATCTACGAGCTGATCGATCCGCACGGGAAACGCTGGGTCATGCAGACCTGGAGCCAGGTCACCGACCCCAACCTCAAGCGGGAAGACCTGCCCGGGCTGGCCAGCCGGCTCGAGCTGCCCGACGGGTGGAGCTATCAGCCGCGCGTGCTCACCGACGAACTGCGCGTGGACACCAGAAGCCAAGCCGCCCAGGTGCTGCAGGACAACCTGACCAACAGCTATTCGCTGGAGACCTGACGGCCGCTCAGGCCGCGCGGTGGCGCGACCTAAGCGCCTACAGGTACTGACCCAGGTTCGACTCGGTGTCGATGGCCCGGGACGCGCTCGACGACTTGCCCGTGACCAGCGTGCGGATGTAGACGATCCGCTCGCCCTTCTTGCCCGAAATCCGCGCCCAGTCATCGGGGTTGGTCGTGTTGGGCAGGTCCTCGTTCTCGGCGAACTCGTCGACGATCGAGTCGAGCAGGTGCTGAATGCGAAGCCCGGGTTGACCGGTCTCCAGCACGGACTTGATCGCGTTCTTCTTCGCCCGGTCGACGACGTTCTGGATCATCGCCCCGGAGTTGAAGTCCTTGAAGTACATGACCTCTTTGTCACCGTTGGCGTAGGTGACCTCCAGGAACCGGTTGTCGTCGATCTCGGCGTACATCCGCTCGACGACCTTTTCGATCATCGCCTTGATGCAGGCGGTGCGGTCGCCGTCGAACTCGGTGAGGTCGTCGGCGTGCAGGGGCAGCGACTCGATCAGGTACTTCGAGAAGATGTCTTGCGCTGCTTCGGCATCCGGGCGCTCGATCTTGATCTTCACGTCGAGGCGCCCGGGCCGCAGGATCGCCGGGTCGATCATGTCCTCGCGGTTGGAGGCGCCGATCACGATGACGTTCTCCAGCCCCTCCACACCGTCGATCTCGGACAGCAGCTGGGGAACCACCGTCGTCTCGACGTCGGATGAGACCCCGGTGCCGCGGGTGCGGAAGATCGAATCCATCTCGTCGAAGAAGACGATCACCGGCGTCCCTTCCGACGCCTTCTCGCGGGCCCGCTGGAAGATCAGGCGGATGTGCCGCTCGGTCTCGCCGACGAACTTGTTCAGCAGCTCCGGGCCCTTGATGTTGAGGAAGTACGACTTCGCCTCGCGGGCGTCGTCGCCACGCACCTCGGCCATCTTCTTGGCCAACGAGTTGGCGACCGCCTTGGCGATCAGGGTCTTACCGCAGCCGGGCGGGCCGTAGAGCAGCACACCCTTGGGCGGGCGCAGCGCGTACTCGCGGTAGAGCTCCTTGTGCAGGAACGGCAGCTCGACAGCGTCGCGGATCTGCTCGATCTGGCGCGTCAGGCCGCCGATGTCCTGGTAGCTGACGTCGGGCACCTCTTCCAGGACCAGGTCTTCGACCTCGGCCTTGGGGATCCGCTCGAAGGCGTAGCCGGCCTTCGTGTCGACCAGCAGGGAGTCACCCGGGCGCAACTTGCGCGGCTTGGTGTCATCGTTGAGGGCGTCCGGAACGCCGTCCGGCAGGTCCTCGGCGACCAGCGGCTCGGCCAGCCACACGATGCGCTCCTCGTCGGCGTGGCCGACGACCAGGGCGCGGTGACCGTCGTTGAGCACCTCGCGCAGGGTGGAGATCTCGCCGACGGATTCGAACGTGCCCGCCTCGACGACGGTCAGGGCCTCGTTGAGCCGGACCGTCTGGCCCTTGCGCAACGAACCGACCTCGATGTTGGGCGAGCACGTCAGGCGCATCTTGCGACCCGAGGTGAACACGTCGACGGTGTCGTCCTCGTGCGCCCCCAACAACACGCCGTAGCCGCTGGGCGGCTGACCCAGCCGGTCGACCTCTTCGCGCAGCGCCAACAGTTGCTGACGGGCCTCTTTGAGGGTTTCCATTAACTTTGAGTTTCGCGCCGCGAGGGAATCGATGCGGGCCTCGAGTTGATGCACGTCGCGTGCGGATCGAGTGCCGCCGGCCGAACCAACCGCGTGGTCCAGTTGCTCGCGCAGCACCGCTGCCTCACGGCGTAACTGTTCCAATTCGGCAGCATCGCCGCTGGACATGCCAGTTTCACGGGCATTGCCGAATGCTTCAGAACGCTCTGAGTCACCCATGTTGCGCTCCTTTCCCGCCCCGAAATGTGCGGTGGTACTTCAACGCTACCGGCGATTGCCGGTTGATGTGCGCAGTCAAATGCTCACGAAAAGTTAAGACTTTGGTTCCACTGGTAATCTCGGCCACGAATCTTGCCGAGCGAAAGGACGGTCGTGGCCCTAAAAGCCCTTGCCATGGGCTCCGCCGGCACCGTCTTCTTCGGCGTGGCAGGCCCGGTGTGACTTCCATTGCACCCGTTGGCCCGACGGCGGGCGCGAACGCCTAGCCCCAGAACGAACCGGACGCCCCGACGGTGGTTCGTTGCGCTGAGCGCCGCGGTGGTGGCGGCCGCGCTCGCCGCGTGCGCGCACACCGGACCCAAGGTCGTGTCGTCCTCCTCCTCGAGGGTCCCGGTGACGTCGACCCCGCTGATCGTCGCCGCTCCCCCGACCGCTCCGCTGCCGCCGCCCGACGCCCTGATCGACGTCCTGAACCGGCTCGCCGACCCTAACGTGCCGGGCATCAACAAGGTGAACCTCGTCGAGGGCGCGACCCCGGACAGTGCGGGCACCCTGGACAAGTTCACCACCGCGCTGCGGGACAACGGCTACCTCCCGATGACCTTCGCGGCGAACGACGTCGCGTGGTCGGACAAGAATCCGTCCCACGTGATGGCCACCGTCGCCGTCAAAACCGCGCAGGCCAACAACGGCAACTTCACGTTCCCGATGGAGTTCACCCCGTTCCAAGGCGGATGGCAGCTGTCCCGCCGGACCGCGGAAATGCTGCTGGCACTGGGCAACTCGGCCACCGGGACACCGCCCGCCAACCCGCCGCCCGCCAACCCGGCGCCCGCCCCACCCCCGGCTCCGCCTCCCGCAGCGACGCCGCCGGGCTAGCCATGTGGATCGGCTGGCTCGAGTTCGACGTGTTGCTGGGCCCGGAGCTTGGGGTGCGATCCCTCAAACAGAAACGATCGGTCGTTCGTCCCGTCGTGGCGGAGCTGCAGCGCAAGCTCGGCGTGTCGGCCGCCGAAACCGGCGCGCAGGACCTGTATCGACGGGCGGGCATCGGCGTGTCCGTGGTGTCCGGCGACCGCGGCCACGTGGTCGACGTGCTGGATGCGGCCGAACGCCTGGTCGCGGCGCATCCCGAGTTCGAGCTGCTGTCGGCGCGGCGGGGCCTGCACCGCAGCGAGGACTGAGCATCTAGCCGTCGCGGCCCGGGCGCTTACGGCCCAGCGGCGCCGGAGCGACGACGCCCGGTGCGAGCCGTCGCGTGAATATCAGGAACGCCGTGTGCCCGCGCATCGAGTGCTGCGGCCGGACGGCCAGCCCGACGACGTTCCAGCCGCGTTGCAGCGTCTCCCACGCCCGGGGCTCGGTCCAGCACTGCTGGGCCCGCAGCGCCTCCACCGTTCGCGACAGCTGGGTGACGGTGGCGACGTAAATCATCAACACCCCGCCGGGGATCAACAGGCGCGCCGCCGCACCGAGCACCTCCCACGGCGCGAGCATGTCGAGCACGGCGCGGTCGAAGGAACCGTCGGGCATGTCGGAGTCCACCAGGTCGCTGACGATCAGTTGCCAGTTGCCGGGTTCCCCGTCAAAGAACACCGATACGTTGCGGCGGGCGTGTTCGGCGTGGTCGGCGCGCTGCTCGTAGGAGACCACCCGCCCCGCGGGCCCGACGGCGCGCAGCAGCGAGCAGGTCAGCGCGCCGGATCCGGCCCCGGCCTCCAGCACCCGGGCCCCCGGGAAGATGTCGCCCTCGTGCAGGATCTGGGCGGCGTCCTTGGGGTAGATCACCTGCGGCCCGCGGGGCATCGACATCAGGTAGTCGATGAGCAGCGGGCGCAGCACCAAGTAGTCGGCGCCGTTGCTGGATTTGACCACGCTGCCCTGCTCCAGCCCGATCACCGCGTCGTGCGGGATGGACCCGCGGTGGGTGTGGAACTCCGCGCCCGGGGTGAGCGACATCGTGTAGTGCCGACCCTTGGCGTCGGTGAGTTGGACCCGTTCGCCAACGCTGAATGGGCCGGTCGCGGACACGCCGTCTAGCGTGCCAGCCGACGCGCCGCGGCCGGTGCTTGGGGGTTGTCGGCACCCGGTTCTACGCTGCGGACATGACGGACCAGCCGGAGGAGCGCAGCCGACCGGCTTCCAAACCAGCGCTGTCACCGTCGCGCGCGGCGGATTTCAAGCAATGCCCGTTGCTGTATCGCTTCCGGGCGATCGACCGGCTGCCCGAGGCGCCGTCGGCCGCGCAGCTGCGCGGTTCGGTGGTGCACGCCGCGCTGGAGCAGCTTTATGGCCTGCCCGCCGAGATGCGCGGCCCCGACACCGCCGCATCGCTGGTGGAGCCCGCCTGGGACCGGGTGATCGCCGCCGAGCCCGACCTGGCCGGCGACCTGGACCCCGAACAGCGAGCCGAACTGCTGGCGGAGGCCCGCGCGTTGCTCACCGGCTATTACCGGCTGGAGGACCCGACCCGGTTCGACCCGCAAAGCTGCGAGGAGCGCGTCGAGGTGGAGCTCGCCGACGGCACCCTGCTGCGTGGCTTCATCGACCGGATCGACGTCGCGGCGACCGGCGAGCTGCGGGTGGTGGACTACAAGACCGGCAAGGCACCGCCCGAAGCGCGGGCGCTGGCCGAGTTCAAGGCGATGTTCCAGATGAAGTTCTACGCGGTGGCGTTGCTGCGTTCCCGTGACGTGCTCCCCACCCGGCTACGCATCATCTACCTGGCAGACGGCCAGGTGTTGGACTACGCGCCCGACCACGACGAGCTGCTGCGCTTCGAGAAGACGCTGATGGCGATCTGGCGCGCCATCCAGTCCGCCGCGCCGACGGGCGATTTCCGCCCCAGCCCGTCGCGATTGTGCGATTGGTGCCCGCACCAGCAGCTCTGCCCGACCTTCGGCGGAACACCCCCGCCCTACCCGGGCTGGCCGGATGTCACTGCGGCGCAACCCATCTCGCATCCGACCGAACCAGCGGCATAATGCATCGGGTAACGACGAAACCGTCGAAGACGCGGATTGCGCCCCGGGTGCGGTATCCTGTCTAAAGCGTCGGCGACCGAGTGGGTTGCCGACGAGTCGTGATCGATTCTTTGTTTTCTTTAGCTCAGATCCCTGCGGGGCGCCGAGTCCAAGACGACCAGGCGCGCCTGCGGAAGCTCGAGTCGCGGCGACCGATATCGCCAAACCGGCGATCTCGTCACCATCGAAGCTTTAGGGACATCGAAATATGCTGGAAAACAAAACTTTTGCCCACCTGGGTGTGAGCCCCCCATTGGTCGACGCGCTCGCCGCGCGGGGCGTCTGCCAACCGTTTCCGATTCAAGTAGAGACCTTGCCGGACACGCTTGCCGGCCGCGACGTGCTGGGCCGCGGCAAGACGGGCAGCGGCAAGACGCTCGCGTTCTCGATCCCGCTGGTCAGTCGGCTTGATCCGGCCGACCGGCAACCGGGCCGGCCCACCGGGCTGGTGCTGGCACCGACCCGCGAACTGGCGACCCAGATCGCCGCGACCATCGAGCCCCTCGCCAAGGTGCGGGGCCTCCGCGTCGCCACGATCTTCGGCGGCGTCTCGCAGAACAGGCAAGCCGCGGCGCTGAGGGCGGGCATCGACATCGTCGTGGCCTGCCCGGGCCGCCTCGACGACCTGATGAAGCAGCGCCTGATCCGCCTGGACGCCGTTCAGGTCACCGTCATCGACGAAGCCGACCACATGGCCGATCTCGGTTTTCTCCCGACCGTCACCCGCATCCTGGCGGCCACTCCCGCGACCGGCCAGCGGATGCTGTTCTCGGCCACCCTGGACGGCGCCGTGGACACCCTGGTCAAGCGATTCCTCAACGATCCGGTGACCCGGTCGGTGGTGGAAGCGACGTCGTCGGTCCCCGAGATGACGCATCACGTCTTCTGCGTCGACGGGATCGAAGCCAAGAAGGAATTGGTGCACCGGTTGGCCTCGGGAGAGTCCCGGCGGATCCTCTTCATGAGGACCAAGCATCAGGCGCGCAAGCTGGCCCGCCAGCTCACCCAGTCGGGCATCGCGTCGGTGGAGCTGCACGGCAACCTTTCCCAACCCGCGCGCGACCGAAACTTGGCGGCTTTCGCCGCCGGCCACGCCCGGGTACTGGTGGCGACCGACATCGCCGCCCGCGGCGTCCACGTCGACGACATCGAACTGGTTGTGCACGTCGACCCACCCGCCGAGCACAAGGCCTACCTGCACAGGTCCGGCCGCACGGCCCGGGCCGGCGCGTCCGGTGACGTCGTCACCATCGTGCTGCCCGAGCAGCGCCGGGAAACCGAGTCGATGATGCGCAAGGCGGCCATTCGTGCGGTGCCCCAGCGGGTCAGCGCGGCCTCCCCCGCGATCCACGCCCTCGTCGGCCCGGCCGGGCCCCGCAAGGCCGTCGCACCCGTCGCGACGCCCTCCAACCGTCCGCCCGCGGCGCGCAATAGACGCCGCCGGTCTCGGCGCCCCGCAGCGACCACCCACCGTTAGGGAAATCATGGCCGAACAGCAGATTCATCCGTCCAAGGTTCGCGTCGGTGACGTCATCGGCACGGCGAACCGCACCGAGCACCGCTATACGGTCAAGATGATCGGCGGTCCGCAGACAAGCCCACAGCGGTGGACGTTCTTCGGCCGCGACGCCCAGGGCCAGCAGCAGACGAGCTCGTTCGGTGAGGACGACGTCGTCCGCAGGTACGCCAAAGCGCCGTAACCGCACGCTCAATCGAGCGGCGACATCTCCTGCAGCATCGTGGGAATCAGCTCGCTGACGGTGGGGTGGATGTGCATCGTGCGCGACAGCGTCGTGTACGGCGCCTTGGCCGACATGACATCCAGAATGGCATGGATCGCCTCGTCGCCGCCGACGCCGAGAATCGCGGCGCCCAGGATCTCGTCGGTTTCGGCGTCCACCACCACCTTCATAAAGCCTTGCGTCTCACCCTTTTCCACCGCGCGGCCGACCCGCGTCATCGGCCGCTTGCCGAGCAACGCCTTGCGCCCGGACGCGCGAACCTGGCTCACGCTCATCCCGGCACGCCCGAGCGGCGGGTCGATGTAGAGCGCATAGGTGGTGATGCGGTCGCTCACCCGGCGGGGATCGTTGTCGAGCAAGTTGGCGGCGACGATCTCGAAATCGTTGTACGAGGTGTGGGTGAACGCGCCCTTGCCGTTGCAGTCGCCCATCGCCCAGATGTGATCGACGTTGGTCTTGAGGTGGTCATCGACGACGATATAGCCGCGCGCATCGGTCTGCACCCCGGCCGCCTCCAGGCCGAGGTCGTCGGTGTTGGGTCGGCGCCCCACCGCCATCAGCAGGTGGCTCCCGGCGATGGGCTCGACGCCGGCCCGCGGCGTCAGTTCAAACCCGTTGTCCGTCTTGGCGATTCGCACGTCGTCGGCGCCGACGACGATGTCGATGCCCTCGGCCTCCAGGATCTCCCTGACCGTGGCGGAGACGTCCTCGTCCTCGCGGGACGCCAGCCGCGGGCCGCGCTCGACCACGGTCACCCGCGCCCCGAAGCGCCGGTACATCTGCGCGAACTCCAGCGCGATATAGCTGCCCCCGACGATGACGAGATGCGCTGGCAGAGTGTCGAGTTCGAGGATCGACACGTTGGTGAGGTAGTCGATGCCGGACAGTCCGGGGAGGTCGGGCACGACGGCGCGCCCGCCGACGTTGAGGAAGATCCGCTCGCCGTGCAGCAGGTCGCCGTCAACGCTGATGGAGTGCGGGTCCTCGAAGCGGGCGTGACCGCGAATGACCGTGCAGCCCTCCATGCCCTCCAGCCAGCTTTCGACGCCGTTGCGGTCGCCGAGCATGATTTCGTCTTTGCGCGCCTTGACTTTCGCCATGTCGACGCTGACCGGCCCCGTCCCCACGCCGTATTCCGCGCCGCGGCGCGCCAGGTGGGCGGCGTGCGCGCTGGCCACCAGGGTCTTGGTCGGGATGCAGCCGGTGTTGACACAGGTTCCGCCGATCAGTTTGCGCTCGATGATCGCGACGCGCTGCCCGGCCGCGGTCAGCCGGCCCGCCAGCGGAGGCCCGGCCTGCCCGGCGCCGACGATGATCGCGTCGAAGCGCTCCGTCACTTAACCGCCGTCAGGATGTATTCGGTCAGCACGTGACCCGTCATCGCGACGATGGCGAACCCGCCCAGGATGGCGACCGCATCCTCGAGCAGCGCGATCGGCAGGTCCTTGCCGGCCACGGCGGCCAGACGCTTGCGCGCCTGATAGCCGCCGAAGGTGCCGAGCACCGCCCCGATGATGCCCGCGCCGAGCGCGGAAAAGGTCCAGTGCGGCCACGCGCCCAGCGCGGCGCCGGCCAACCCGCCCGTGAGGATCCGCGCGGCGAAGATCGGTGGCGCCGTGCGGGCCGGCGTCTTGGGCAGCTTGTCGTTGACCAGTTCCCCGATCGCCAGAACGGTAAAAATAATGGCGGTGATGATGTTGCCCATCCACGACGCCCACGTGCCGTGCAGGTCGATCCAAGCGAGGTAGGCGCCCCAGGCGACGACGGCGGGAGCCGTCAGCGAACGCAACCCGGCGACGACGCCGATCAGTAAAGCCAGCAGCAGAATTAGCGCGTGTGTCACGAAGATCCCTCCTGGGGACTAGACAGCCCGGCAACGGAAGGGATGACGGCCCATGAAGATAAAACGGGCGACAGCCCTTAGGCGGACGCTAACACAGCCGCCGCCGCGGCATGGGGTCAGAACCGGCAGAACCTGATGTCGGACGCCAGGATCGCCTTGGCGCCGATGGCGGCGAGCTCGTCCATGATCTCGTTGACGCCGCGGCGGGGCACCAGGGCGCGGATCGCCACCCAATCCGGATCGGCCAGCGGCGCGATCGTGGGCGACTCCAATCCCGGCGTGATCGACGTCGCCTTGTCCAACACCGCACGCGGGCAGTCGTAATCGAGCATCAGGTATTGCTGGCCGAACACCACACCCTGGACGCGCGCGACCAGCTGATCGCGGACCGCTTTCGTCGCGCCGTGGCCATCCTCGTCGGTCCGCTCGATCAGCACCGCCTCGGAATCGCACAGCGGCTCACCGAAGGCCACTAGGTCGTGCAGGCTCAGGGTGCGCCCGGACCCCACCACGTCGGCGATGGCATCGGCCACGCCGAGCTGCACCGAGATTTCCACCGCCCCGTCGAGCCGGATGACCGTCGCCTCAATGCCCTTTTCCGCCAAGTCCTTTCGGACCAGGTTCGGGTAGGCGGTAGCGATCCGTTTGCCGGCCAGGTCGGCCGTCGTCCAGTCGCGCCCGGCCGGCCCCGCGTAGCGGAAGCTCGAGGAGCCGAAACCCAGCGCCAGGCGTTCGCGCACCGGGGCGTCGGAATCCCGCACCAGGTCCCGCCCGGTGATCCCGAAATCCAGCTCCCCCGAACCCACATAGATCGCAATGTCTTTGGGCCGCAGGAAGAAGAACTCGACCTGGTTGACGGGGTCGACGACGGTGAGGTCCTTGGAATCGGTGCGGCGACGGTAGCCGGCCTCCGAGAGGATCTCGCTGGCCGGCTCGCTCAGCGTGCCTTTGTTGGGAACCGCAACGCGCAGCATGCTCACAGCTTCCGGTAGACGTCGTCGAGGGACAGTCCGCGCGCGATCATCAGCACCTGCGTCCAGTACAGCAACTGG
The DNA here is from genome assembly GCF_059812465.1 of Mycobacterium sp. NGS54. Classification (NCBI taxonomy): domain Bacteria; kingdom Bacillati; phylum Actinomycetota; class Actinomycetes; order Mycobacteriales; family Mycobacteriaceae; genus Mycobacterium; species Mycobacterium sp. NGS54. The sequence continues at coordinate 43,704 of NZ_JCALCS010000010.1, forward strand.
CTGATCTCTTCGGCCAGCGCGTCGTCGGGTTCGTGTTCGGCGGCCAGCCACACCTCGCCGGCCTCCTCCAGGATCTTCTTGCCCAGCCCGTGGATGCCGCCGTCCAGGGCGGCGACCGTGGCGCTGCCGGCCGGCCGGGTGCGGGCACGATCGCCGAGTTCGGCGAACAGCTCCTCGAAGGTCTTCACGGCCAGCGATTGTTTCACGTGCCTGCCGGCGAAGTCACGGCGGTTTCGGCGCGGCCTCGCCCACGAGCGACCGCAAACCGTCGCGATTCACGGCGTGTCGCCGTACAAACACGGTCACTCGCGGGAGAGACGTACGCGCTCAGTCCTCCGGGTTGTAGCCGAGATTGGGGGCGAGCCAGCGCTCGGCCTCCTGCAGGGTCCAGCCCTTGCGCTTCGCGTAGTCGGCGACCTGGTCCTGGGCCAGCCGGCCGATCACGAAGTACTGCGACTGCGGGTGCGAGAAGTACCAGCCGCTGACGGCGGCACCGGGCCACATCGCCATCGACTCGGTCAACTCGATGCCGGTCCGCTCCTTGACGTCCATCAACTTCCACAGCGTCACCTTCTCGGTGTGCTCCGGGCAGGCCGGGTAGCCGGGGGCGGGCCGGATTCCGACGTACTTCTCGTCGATGAGTGCGTTGTTGTCCAGCTGCTCGTCCGGCTGGAATCCCCAGAACTCCTTGCGGACCCGTTGGTGCATCCGTTCGGCGAACGCCTCCGCCAGCCGGTCGGCGACCGACTCCAGCAGGATCGCGCTGTAGTCGTCGAGGGCCGCCTTGAACTCGGCGATCTTCTCCTGGCTGCCCAGCCCCGCGGTGACGGCGAAGGCGCCGACGTAGTCGGCCAGACCGGTGTCCTTCGGCGCGATGTAGTCGCCCAGCGAACGGTTCGGGATGCCGTCGCGGTGCTCGCCCTGCTGGCGCAGGTTGTGCAGCGTGGTCAGCACCTCGGTGCGGGTGTCGTCGGTGTAGACCTCGATGTCGTCCCCGACCGCGTTCGCCGGGAAGAACCCGATCACGCCGTTGGCCGTCAGCCACTTCTCCTTGATCAGGGTGTCGAGCATCTCCTGGGCGTCGTCGTACAGCTTGCGGGCGGCCTCGCCCGAGGCCGGGTTGTTGAGGATGTCGGGGAAGCGGCCCTTCATCTCCCAGGCGTTGAAAAACGGCTGCCAGTCGATGTATTCGCGCAACTCGGCGAGGTCGTAGTCCTGAAATTCCCGCACTCCCGCACCGATCGCGGGCACCGGCGGGGCGTAGCCGTCCCACTCGATCGGCGTCCGGTTGGCGCGGGCCATCTGAAGCGTCAGCATCGGCCGCTCGTTCTTCTGGGCGTGCCGTTCGCGCAGCGATGCGTAGTCCTTCTCGGTGGCCTCCAGCAGGGCCGGACGCTGCTTGTCGTCGAGCAGCGCGGCGGCGACCGGCACCGAGCGCGACGCGTCCTTGACCCAGACCACCGGACCGCTGCGGCGCGGCGACACCTTGACGGCCGTGTGCGCGCGCGAGGTGGTCGCGCCGCCGATGAGCAGCGGGATCTCCAGGCCCTCGCGTTCCATCTCGGCGGCGAAGTTGACCATCTCGTCCAGGGACGGGGTGATCAGGCCGGACAGCCCGATGATGTCGGCGTCGTGCTCCTTCGCCGCGTCGAGGATCTTGCTCGCGGGCACCATCACGCCGAGGTCGATCACTTCGAAGTTGTTGCACTGCAGGACGACTCCGACGATGTTCTTGCCGATGTCGTGGACGTCGCCCTTGACCGTCGCCATGATGATCGTGCCGTTGGTGTCCTTGGTTTTACCGCCGGTGGTGGCGCCGGACTCTTCCTTCTCCGCCTCGATGTACGGCAGCAGGTACGCGACGGCCTTCTTCATCACCCGGGCCGACTTCACGACCTGAGGAAGGAACATTTTGCCCGAGCCGAAAAGATCGCCGACGACGTTCATGCCGTCCATCAGCGGGCCCTCGATCACCTCGATGGGGCGACCACCCGCGGCGGCGATCTCGGCGCGCAATTCCTCGGTGTCGGCGTCGACGTGCGCGTCGATGCCCTTGACCAGGGCGTGCGTGATCCGCTCGCGGACCGGCAAGGATCGCCACTCTTGGACTTGCGAGTCGCCGGTCGTCTCCGACTTGTTGAACCGCTCCGCGATCTCCAACAGCCTCTCGGCCGCATCCTCGCGACGGTTCAGGACGACGTCCTCGATGCGGTCCCGCAGCTCGGGGTCGATCGAGTCGTAGGGCACCAGCGCCCCGGCGTTGACGATGCCCATGTCCAGGCCGGCCTTGATGGCGTGGAACAGGAACACCGAGTGGATCGCCTCGCGGACGGGGTTGTTGCCCCGGAACGAGAACGACACGTTGGAGATGCCGCCGGAGATGTGCACCCCGGGCAGGTTCTCCTTGATCCAGGCGCAGGCCTCGATGAAGTCGATCCCGTAGGTCGCGTGCTCCTCGATGCCGGTCGCCAGCGCGAAGCAGTTCGGGTCGAAGATGATGTCCTCGGGCGGGAAGCCGACCTGTTCGGTCAGGATCCGGTAGGCGCGCCCGCAGATCTCCTTGCGGCGCTCCAGGTTGTCGGCCTGGCCCTGCTCGTCGAAGGCCATCACGACGACGGCGGCGCCGTACTTGCGGCACAGCCGGGCCTCGCGGACGAACTTCTCCTCGCCCTCCTTCATCGAGATCGAGTTGACGATCGGCTTGCCCTGCACGTTCTTCAGCCCCGCCTCGATGACCTCCCACTTGGAGGAGTCGATCATCACCGGGACCCGGCTGATGTCCGGTTCGGCCGCGATCAGCTTGGTGAACCGGTCCATCGCGGCGACGCCGTCGATCATGCCCTCGTCCATGTTGATGTCGATGACCTGCGCACCGACCTCGACCTGCTGCAGGGCGACCGACAGCGCGGTGTCGTAGTCCTCGGCCTTGATCAGGTTGCGGAACCGGGCCGAGCCGGTGATGTTGGTGCGCTCCCCGATGTTCACGAACAGCGACTCGTCGGTGATGTTGAGCGGCTCGAGGCCCGAGAGCCGGGTGGCCACCTCGATCTGCGGCAGCTCGCGCGGCGCCTTACCCTCGACGACCTTGGCGATCTCGGCGATGTGCGGCGGTGCGGTTCCGCAGCAGCCGCCGACCAGGTTGACCAGGCCGGCCTCGGCGAAGTCGGCGATGTAGCCGGCCTGACGCTCCGGGGTCTCGTCGTACTCGCCGAAGGCGTTGGGCAGGCCGGCGTTCGGGTAGCACGAGACGAAGGTGTCCGCGATCCGCGCCACCTCGGCGATGTACGGCCGCATCTCCGGCGCGCCCAGGGCGCAGTTGAGGCCCACCGCGATGGGCTTGGCGTGCCTGATCGAGTTCCAGAACGCCTCGGTGACCTGACCGGACAACGTCCGCCCGGACGCGTCGGTGATGGTGCCCGAGATGATCACCGGCCAGCGGCGCCCGCGCTCCTCGAACAGCGTCTCGACGGCGAACACCGCTGCCTTGGCGTTCAGCGAGTCGAAGATCGTCTCGATGATGATCAGGTCGGCACCGCCGTCGACGAGGCCGTTGACGGATTCGAGGTAGGCGGCGACCAGCTGGTCGTAGGAGACGTTGCGGGCCCCGGGGTCGTTGACGTCCGGCGAGATCGACGCCGTGCGCGTCGTCGGCCCGATGGCGCCGGCCACGTAGCGGGGCTTCTCCGGGGTGCTGTACTCGTCCGCCGCCTTGCGGGCCAGCGCGGCGCCGGCGTAGTTCAGCTCGTAGGCCAGGTCCGCCATGTCGTAGTCGGAGAGCGAGATCGCGTTCGCGTTGAAGGTGTTGGTCTCGATGATGTCGGCGCCCGCCTCGAGGTACTCGCGGTGGATGCCCTCGATGATCTGCGGCTGCGTCAGGGTGAGCAGGTCGTTGTTGCCCTGCAGGGCCGTCGGCCACTCGGTGAACCGGTCGCCGCGGTAGCCCGCCTCGTCCGGGCGGTCCCGCTGGATCGCCGTGCCCATCGCGCCGTCGATCACCATGATCCGTTGGCGCAGCCCAGCCGTCAGTTCGTCGGTGCAGTCGGCGCGGATGTTCGGCGCGAAGGTTTTCGGCTCAGAGGCATTCACGTGCGTTCCTTCCGTTACGGAAGGCGTCCTTGACTCTGCCGAGCGTGGCGGTACCGGCGAGGAACCGGAACCGTTGCAACGCCTCTCGACCGGAAAAGTCTACGTCGTCCCCCGATCGACGTCTGGACGCCCAACTCGTCGCCGCGATCGAGAGCTCGCGGATCGTGCCGGCGACGTGGTAGTTACCAAGGTTAACCAGTTTGCAGCCGAACGAATTTCTGAGCGGTGTTCGTCGGCGGCAGTCACTCCATAAGGATAGTCGTCCTATGCAATACGTCCGGACTTTGACAGGCCTCTGCCAGGCAAGCCGCGCGGAACGCCGCAGGCGGTTGGCGGCAGGCCGTACGCTGATTCTGTGACATTGCCGGATCGTGGCCCGGAAGCCCCTGCGCTGCCCGAACTGCACAACACCATCGTCGTGGCGGCGTTCGAGGGCTGGAACGACGCCGGCGACGCGGCCAGCGACGCGCTCGAGCACCTCGATGCCATCTGGGAGGCCGACCCGATCATCGAGATCGACGACGAGGCGTACTACGACTACCAGGTCAATCGCCCGGTCATCCGGCAGATCGACGGGGTGACCCGGGAGCTGGTGTGGCCGGCGATGCGGATCACCCACTGCCGGCCCCCGGGCAGCGACCGCGACGTCGTGCTGATGCACGGGGTGGAGCCCAACATGCGTTGGCGCACGTTCTGCGCCGAGTTGCTGGCCATCGCCGACAAGCTCAACGTCGACACCGTCGTCATCCTGGGCGCCCTGCTGGCCGACACCCCGCACACCCGGCCGGTGCCGGTGTCGGGCGCGGCGTACTCCCCCGAATCGGCCAAACGTTTCGGCCTCGAGGAGACCCGCTACGAGGGCCCGACCGGGATCGCCGGGGTGTTCCAGGACGCCTGCGTGGCCGCCGGGATCCCCGCGGTGACGTTCTGGGCGGCGGTTCCGCACTACGTGTCCAACCCGCCGAACCCCAAGGCGACGGTGGCGCTGCTGCGCCGCGTCGAGGACGTGCTCGACATCGAGGTCCCGCTGGGCGACCTGCCGGCGCAGGCCGAGGAGTGGGAGCAGGCGATCACCGAGATGGCCGCCGACGACGAGGACCTGGCCGAATACGTGTCGTCGCTGGAGCAGCGCGGCGACGCTGAGGTCGACATGAACGAGGCGCTGGGCAAGATCGACGGCGACGCGCTGGCCGCCGAGTTCGAGCGCTACCTGCGCCGGCGCCGCAAATAGCCGGCGACTACTCGGCCACTGAATCGCGCGTTTCGCGCAGCGACTCGACGTTGAACGCGGATAGCGACCGGCCGAGCGCGGCCGCCTCGGCGTCCATCCGGGGCAACAGCTCGTCGGTGATCCGGTGGATGGGAAATTCGCCCGCCGGGCTGGACAGCACCGGCTTGAGCCAGCGCAGCAGGCCGACCCACGGCGGGCAGTAGATCCGGCGCTGGCGGCCCTCGATGCCCTTGACGAGCGCGTCCGCGCACTCGTCGACGGTGGTGGTCTTGTTGAGGGGCCACGGCAGCTTCGCGATCATCTCACCGAAGGCGGGGATGTCGGCCTTGCTGTCGCGGACCAGGGCGGTGTCGATCCAGGACATGTGCGCCGAGCCGACGCCGACGCCCAGGTTGGCGACCTCGAGCCGCAACGCGTTGGCGAGGATCTCGTTGCCGGCCTTCGTGGCGTTGTACGGCGCCAGCCCCGGGGCCGCCGCGTATGCGGCCAACGACGAGACCACCAACACGTAGCCGCGGCGGTCGATCACGGCCGGCAGCGTGGCGCGCACGGTGTGGAAGACGCCGAGCAGGTTGACGTCCAGCACCCGCTTGACCGCTTCCGGGTCGACATGCAACAGCGACCCGTAGCTGGCGATGCCGGCGTTGGCCACCACGACGTCGATGCCGCCGAAGCGTTCGACGGCCTTCGCGGCCGCGGCCTGCATGGCGGGCAGGTCGCGCACGTCGGCGACCGCGGTCAGCACGCGGTCCTCGCCGAGTTCGGCGGCGACCGCCGCCAGTTCGGCCTTGTCGAGGTCGGTGAGCACCAGCCGGGCGCCCTTGTTGCGCAGCCGGCGTGCGACCTCGGCGCCGATCCCGCGGGCACCGCCGGTGATGAAGACGACTTTGTCCTGCAGCGACATCATGCGCGAAAACGTACCCCTTTCGGTTTCGCGGCGTCGACGCAGTGACTGAATCTACGAAGTTAGGGCGCAACGCTGGGGAGCACGGACGTCAGAAGAAGTTCGAATGCTCGATCGTCGGGCGGTACTGGGGCGCTGGTGAATCCGCCCTCGTCGGCGGACTCCGTGTGCTGTACGGCGTTGTGCTTTTGTGCCAATCTCGCGAGAAGTATTGACCCTCGAACGAGTTCGGACACCGCGGAGTACGTGTCGTGGGCTGTCTGCTCGTCGAGACCGCAATCGATCATGTTGGCGATCGCTTTCTGCGTCTCCTGTTCGCCGAGCCGTCGTGCCAGCGGACTCAGTGCGCCTCGAATGAGGATCAGGTCCGTCAACACCGGATCGCTGAGGAAGGTCCGGCGCACGCCGCGTGCGTGCGCCTTCAACGACTCGCGCCAATCGTCCGACTTGGTGAACGCCGGTAATCCGCTGCGGCGCAACGCGCGGTCGGTCATGGCGTCGAGAAGCTCTGATTTGTTGCGTACGTGCCAGTAGATGCTGGTGACGCCGACGTCCAGCGATTTGGCAACCAGCGGAATGCTGAGTTCCTCGATTGAGGACTCCGTTGCTATCGCGAAGGCTGTCTCCACGATGGCATCTGCAGTCAGCGAGCCTCGCGCTCGTCGGACTGATTGTCGCTGCGGCTTGGCAACCTGCACCCTTACCCCTTACCCGGCGTCGATATTCATCGTGTCATGATCGGCAGCTTGGACCATCCCCGCACGCTGGCGGTATGGGCCTTGCTCGCGCGCGCGTAGTCGACGTCCCACTGGGGCCACCGCTTGAGGAGCTCTTCCAGCACGACCCTTGCTTGCATGCGTGCCAGGGAGGAACCGAGGCAGAAGTGCAGACCTTGGCCGAAGCTGAGGTGGCCGCCTCTGCGGTGAATGTCGAACTGTTCGCCGTTCGGGAAGCGCGCTTCGTCGCGGTTGGCGGATCCGTTGATTAGCAACATGATTGAGCCTTCTGCGATCAGCTGGCCGTGACATTCCGTATCGTGGGCGACGTACCGCGCCTGCACCGGTGACGGCGCTTCGAAACGCAGCACCTCCTCGATGGCACCCGGGATTAGTGCGGAGTCGGCCACAAGCTCGCGGCGCTGATCCGGGTGGTCGGCCAGCAACTGGCACGCGAATCCGATGAGCCGGGTGGTGGTTTCGTTGCCGGCACCGGCGATCGTGCTGGTGTAGGTGAGTACCTCGGTGCGCGTCAGCTTGCGTACTCCACCATCGTCTTCCACTTCAGCGTTGAGCAGTTGTGTCATCAGATCGTCGGATGGATGGTCGGCCCGCCAGTCGATGTACTCGGAGGACAACAGGTACGACTCTTCGAACGCGTTGTCGGCGACCGCGAACTGACCCTCCTTCAGGTCGATAGCATGGTTCGTGGTGTCGCGGATCAGCTGCTGACCGTGTTCGGGGATGCCGAGCAGATAACCTATGGTGCGCATCGGGATCAGGGCACCGAGGTCGGCGATGACGTCGAATTCGTTCCGCCCCATCAACGAATCGAGAGCCCGCACACACAACTCGCGCGTCAACGGTTCGATGGCAGGCATCCGGCGCGGGGTGAACACCTTCGACAGCAGCCGCCGACGCAGGTCGTGTTGGGGTGGGTCCTCGAACAGGATCACCCCGGGAGGCACCTCGAGGCCGCTTTTGATGACGTCCATCACGGTGCCGCCCCCCGACCGGTATGTCTGCCAGTTCGGCAGCTCACGAGCGACGTCATCCCATCGGCTCAGCGCGTAGAAGTCGTGACGCTCGTTGTAGTACAGCGGCGCTTCCTCGCGCATCCGCCGCCACAGCGGATATGGATCGTCGTCGATGTCGAAGTCAAACGGGTCGTAATACAGGTCAACGATTTCCTGGTTCATCGTGTCAGCGCCGGATCTGACGGGTCACGATCGACGGGCCGGCTAGTGGCACGTCAAGCAGTCCGGGCGCGGCGTCGATGACCGCGGGGATGGCGTTGATTGCCGCCATCGCCGTCGCGGCGACGCCGGGGTTGGTGGAGTCGCCTGGTGCGGGGTCCAGACGGAGGTCGAGGGTCATGTTCGGGTTTCCTTCGATGCGAAACACCATGCCGCCCTGGCCGGGTTGCGCTGGGCGCGGCCAGCTCTCGGGCCAGGGTGTGGAGGTCACTGTCGCGAAGTATTGAACCGATGCGACGGGACGCTCGTCGTGCATCGCGGCAAGCTGCCAGCGGTGCCCGCAGATGGTGTTCGCCGGGATCACGCCCAGTGCGGTGTCCAGATCGTGCGGAGCCAGGATCGTTTCCCAGTCCAGTGCCACCCTATCGACGTCCACGCCAAGCGCATCGGCGATGTAGCGCACGACCGGTTCCCAGTCGTTGTTCACCTTGCCCACCGCGATGCGGATGGGAACGTGGCCATCAGGCTTTCCGAAGCCCATCGACTCATGCAGCACCTCCCAGATCGGGTAAGCCAAGTCGAGGTCGAGGGCGTACTCGTCCATGCGGTAGGTGTCGACCACACCGGCACCGGCTAGCAGGGCGGTGGGCAGATTGAGGCTGACGAAGCCGGGTTCGCACCCGGTGGCGTAGAACGTTGAGTTACCTTGACGCGCGGCGTTTTCAATCGGTTCGCGCCACTTGGCCGGTGCCGCCTTCGGATACACCATGGGGATGGCGGAGATGGTGACGACGTTGATGCCGGCTTCCAGGTAGCCGACGATGTCGGCGATGACCTCGTCTTCTCGTCGGACGGCGGTCGCGCAGTAGGCAACGCAATCGGGCTTGGTGTCGAGGACTGCCGCCCGATCGTCGGTTGCTGCGATGCCGACGTCGGGTCGTCCGCAGAGTTGACCGGCATCGGTGCCTACCTTCGTCTGGGAGGACACCTTGAGCCCGGTCAGCTCGAGTGCGGGGTCGTCGATGATTGCGCGCAACGCAACGCTGCCCGTCATGCCGGTGCCGACGTGAACGACGCGACGCTTCGCGGTGTCAGGAGATGAAGTCACAGGTCTTGCCTCTCAGGGCGCTAGGAGCGGTTGCAATTAGACTGTTCACAAGTTACTGTAGGCGATACCAGTATGGCTTACCAGTAGTTACTGCAGTAACGGTGCAGACGAGGGGTATGGCACCGGGGGCCGAAAGACGACGCTCACGACCGTGACTTATAAATGCTGAGAGACACAGCCCTTCACGCGCACGCGAAAGATCCGGAGTTCACCCCCACGAGGCGGCTCACAGAATGCGCGCCAATAATTGGGCAGATGCTGGGGGAAAGGTGCTGCGGGACAGCGCTTCCTAGAGCTGCACCCCGAGCAGCGCGTCGACCGCGGTCGCCACTAATGTCGGCGCGCCGGCATCGTGGCCGCCGTACTCCAGCGCGTCGGTCGCCCAACCATCAAGCGCGGCAAGGGCTTTCGGCGTGTTGAGGTCGTTGGCCAGATATTGGCGCACCCGGGCGACGACGTCGGTGGCGTCCGGGCCGGCGGGCAGGGCGGTAGCGGTACGCCAGCGCCGCAGCCGCTCGGTCGCCTCGTCGAGCACCTGCGGGCTCCAGAACCGGTCCGCGCGGTAGTGCCCGGCCAAGAGCCCCAGCCGGATCGCCGCCGGCTCGACGCCTTGGGCGCGCAACTCCGACACCAGCACCAGGTTGCCGCGGCTCTTGGACATCTTGTGCCCGTCCCAGCCGATCATTCCGGCGTGCACGTAGTGACGGGCGAACCGCCGCTCCCCGCGGACGCATTCGGCGTGGGCGGCGGTGAATTCGTGGTGCGGGAAGATCAGGTCGCTGCCGCCGCCCTGGATGTCCACGGGGCTACCGATGCGGCTGAGCGCGATCGCCGCGCACTCGACGTGCCAGCCGGGCCGGCCGTCCCCGAACGGCGAGGGCCAGCTGGGCTCGCCGGGCCGCGCGACCCGCCACAACAGGGCGTCGAGATCGTCGGTCTTGCCGGAGCGGCCCGGGTCGCCGCCGCGCTCGGCGAACAGCGCCAGCATGGTGTCCCGGTCATAGCCGGACTCGTAGCCGAACTGCATGGTGGCGTCCGCCCGGTAGTAGACGTCCGGATAGTCGCCCTCCAAGACGTAGGCCGCGCTCGCCGCCAGCATCTTCTCGACGAGTTCCACCACCTCGGCGATCGCCTCCGTCGCCCCGACGTACTCCCGCGGGGGCAGGATCCGCAGCGCCGTCATGTCCTCGCGGAACAGGGCGACCTCCCGATCGCCCAGCTCGCGCCAGCCGATGCCGTCGCGCTCGGCGCGCTCGAGCAGGGGGTCGTCGATGTCGGTGACGTTCTGCACGTAGTGCACGTCGTGGCCGAGGTCCAGCCACTGCCGGTGCACCAGGTCGAAGGCGAGGTAGGTGGCCGCGTGACCCAGGTGCGTCGCGTCGTAGGGCGTGATCCCGCAGACGTACATGGAAGCCTTCGATCCGGCCGCCACCGGCCGCACCTGCCGGTCCGAGGTGTCGTACAGCCGCAGCTCCGGGCCGCGCCCGGGCACCACCGGGACCTGTGCTGAAGACCACGTCTGCATAACGTCGACTCTAAACGCGCGCGGGATCAGCGAAATTCCTGCCGGATGGCACCCAGCAGGATCGGTGCCAGCTCGGCGCGGCACATGACGAAGTCGGGCAGGTACGGGTCGAGCTGGTTGTAGCGCAGCGGCGAGCCGTCAAGCCGCGACGCGTGCATGCCGGCGGCCATGAGCACCCCGGCCGGGGCGGCCGAGTCCCATTCCCACTGGCCACCCGCGTGCACGTAGGCGTCGACGTCGCCGTCGATGACGGCCATCGCCTTGGCACCCGCCGATCCGATCGCGACCGGCTGGATGTGCAGCGTCTGGCGGATGCGGTAGAGCACCGCGGGTGGCCGGGTGGCGCTGACCGCGATCCGGATGGTCGCGGGGACGCCGGTGCGCGCGGAGCCGGCGGTCACGGTGTCGCTGCGGTAGACCGTGTTCCCGCGGGCGGGCAGGGACACGGCCGCGTCGGTGATCTCGCGCTGCCCGTCGGTGGGGCGCTGCCACAGCGCGATGTGGACCGCCCAGTCGTCGCGGCCCGGCGTGGAGAACTCGCGGGTGCCGTCGAGCGGGTCGATGATCCACACCCGGTCGTGATTCACGCGGGACAGATCGTCGTACGCCTCCTCGCTGAGCACCGCGTCACCGGGCCGCTCGGCGCGCAGCCGGCGCAGGATCAACGCGTTCGCCAGGCTGTCGCCCGCGTCGCCGAGCGCCCAGGGGTGACCGAAACCGACCTCGTCGCGCACCTTGAGCAGCAGCTCCCCCGCGTCCGCGGCGAGATCGGCGGCCAAGGCGGCGTCCGTCATCTCGTCCGGGCCGCTCGTCACCGGTTCAGTATCGCCGACGCCGGTCCAAGCCTCAGAACGCCGGCCACGGAATGGGCCGGTGCCGGTTGGGCCCGGGCATGACCGGGTTGTCCAGCAGCGCGAGCGCGCGCCCGCGCAGCGCCGCGATTTCGGCCCGCGTGATGTGCTCGGCCAGTTCGTCGGCGAACGAGCCGGTGAGGGCCTCCGCGAGCGCGGCGATCGCCTCGCACGTGTTGTCGTCGATCGGCTTGCCCGCCCAGCCCCACAACACCGTGCGCAGCTTGTTCTCCACGTGCAGGGACACCCCGTGGTCGACGCCGTAGATGTGGCCCTCGAGATCGCGCAGGACGTGGCCGCCCTTGCGGTCGGCGTTGTTGATCAGCACGTCGAACACCGCCATCCGCCACAACCGAATGTCGTCGGCGTGCACCAGGACGACCTCGTCGCCGGCGTAGTCGTAGGCCCGCAGCACCGGCAGATAGCCCGGCCGCACCTTGTTGGCGGGAAACAGGTCGACCAGGTCCGGGCCCGGCGGCGGGTCGGAGTCAGCCGCGTCGCCGGCCTGCTCCACCCACAGCTGCAGCATGCCCGGACCCGCCGGCCCGTGCCGAATGATCGTGTAGGGCACGATGTTCCACCCCAATTGCGCCGCGATCCGATACGCGGCGAGTTCGCGGCCGGCCAGGGTTCCGTCCGGAAAGTCCCACAGCGGCGCCTCGCCGGAGACCGGCTTGTAGACGCAGTGCACGCTGGTTTCGCCCAGCGTCGATTCGCACAGGAAGGTGGCGTTGCTGGCCGAACGGATGCGTCCGAGGACCGTCAGCTCGCCGTCCCGCAGCACCGCACGCTGCTCGTTATTCCTCTGGTTCATCGTCGGGCCCGAGCAGCGCGCTGCGCTTGTAACCGTTGGTGCGCGCGCAGATGTGGCCCTCAGGGTCCAACGGTTCGTCGCACAGCGGGCACGGCGGACGGCCGGCCGAGATGACGCGGTTGGAGCGGGTGGCGAACTGGCGCGCCGACTCCGGCGTCAGGAACACCCGCACCGCGTCGGGACCCTCCTCGGTGTCGTCCAGCACGACCGAGGCGTCGAACTCGGCGTCGGTGACGGCCAGCAACTCGACCACCACCGTTTGCGCCTCCGAATCCCAGCCGAGACCCATGGTCCCGACCCGGAACTCCGCGTCGACGGGTGTGATCAACGGGTTGAGGTCGTCGACCTCGGCGGGCTCGGGCGGGACCGGCGTGCCGAACCTGCGGTTCACCTCGAGCAGCAGCGCGCCGATGCGCTCCGCCAGCACCGCGACCTGTTGCTTCTCCAAGACCACCGACACCACCCGCGAATCGCCCACGGCCTGTATGTAAAACGTGCGATTTCCGGGCTGGCCGACGGTCCCGGCCACGAAGCGGTCGGGCGTGCGGAAGACGTGAATTGCGCGGGCCATGGCACCTCCAAAATACCGGCTGTTGCCGTTGCCGTGCGATTCGATTGCCCCGCCCCAGGGAAACTAATCAGTCGAACCGCCGACCACCGCGTCGCTCGTCGGCACCGCTTCGGCCGGCCCGGTTTGCGACTCCCCCTTCGACTCATCGTGAGCCTCATCACCCTTGGACTCGTCTTTCGGCGGGGGCCCCGCCCGCAACGCGGCGGACAGCTTCGCACCGGTGTGGTTGACGTGCAACACGAACGGCCGCAGCGGGGTGTAGCGGATCACCGTCACCGATCCCGGATCGGCGGTGACGCGCTGGAAGCCGTCCAGGTGCATGCCGTACGCATCGGCGACAACGGACTTGATGACGTCGCCGTGGGTGCAGGCCACCCAGAGCGCGTCGCCGCCGTCTGTTCCGCCCTGCTCCAGGGCCAGCCGCCGGTCGTGCGCGCGGATGGCCGCGACCGCGCGCGCCTGTACCTGCGCCAGGCCCTCGCCGCCCGGGAACACCGCGGCGCTGGGATGGGCCTGGACCACCCGCCACAACGGCTCTTTCGTCAGCTCGCCGATTTTGCGACCGGTCCAGTCGCCGTAGTCCACCTCGGCGAGTTCCTCGTCGATCAGCGGCTCGAGGCACAGCGCCTCGGCCAGCGGCTCGACGGTGCGCCGGCAGCGCAGCAGCGGAGAGGTGACCACCGCGCGGATCGGCAGGTCACCGATCCGGTCGATCAGCCCGGCGGCCTGCTCGCGGCCCTTGTCGTCGAGGTCGACGCCCTCCGAGCGCCCGGCCAGGACGCCGGCGGTGTTCGAGGTGGAGCGGCCGTGCCTGAGCAGGATGACGGTCACCAGGACGACCGTACCCGGTAGGGGGGTGGTTGGTTCGCTAGCGCGAGACCGGCACCGCGTGCGCGATGGAGTCGCGTACCGCGGCGGTCAGGCTGCGCTCGTCGGTGAGGTCGATGTCGACCAGGCCGCGGATCGCCCGCGCGACCACGTCCTCGGCCTGCGGAACGGGGCTGGAAAGGCGCGGCCGGTAAATTTCGACGACGAGCGATCGGTGCTCGATGTGGAAGGAAAAACTGCGCCCATCCCCCAGTTGCCCGTACCCACTGGCAAAGATTCCCGTCGAGATATCCTCGACAGCAAACTCCTTGTCCGCGACATGCCGGTCAACGATGACGGTCATGACGCGACCATACCTCTCCAGTCCGACCCCATGCAGGCAACATGGCCACATTGGATGCGAAACCGTTCCCTAAAATTTGACTGTCATGTTGGTGACGCGAGGGAAAATAATTGCTGCGACGATATAGAGACGGGGCTCAGCATAGGTTTGTTGGCCTGTTGCCTTTGCTGGCGTTGATCACGGTCTGCGCCGGTTGCTCCGGCAATCCGCACACAAGCGCGCCGCCGACGATCGAACCAGCCCAGGCCGCCGCCTCCCCGCCGGCGTCTCGAAACCCCGCCGGCGCGGTGCGAGCGCTGGCCGGCCACGCCGCGGCGGCAATCTTTGACAACGCCACCCGTCAACTAGCGGTCCTGGCTCCCGGCGCCGACCCGGACGCGCCGGCCACCCTCACCGAGTTCGGCGATCCGCAGGCCGCGCCGCGGGTTGTCGCGCTGCCGGGCCCCGCGACCGCGTTGACCGGCGACGGCCGGGGCACGGCCTTCCTGGCCACCCGCGGCGGCTACATCACGGTCGACCTGTCCGCCGGTCAGGCAGCCCGGGTGCCCGTCGCCAACGCCCAGCAGATCGACTTCACCGCGGTCGCCCAGCGCGCCGACGGCACGCTGGTGCTGGGCAGCGCCGACGGAGCCGTCTACACCTTCGCCTCCCGGACACCGGCCTCGGTCAAGAGCGCCACCATCAGCAGCCGAAACAAGATCTTCGCTCGGGTGGATGCCCTTGCCACACAAGGGAATACGACGGTGGTGCTGGATCGGGGCCAGACCTCGGTGACGACGATCGGCGCCGACGGTCGCGCCGAGCAGGCGCTGCGGGCCGGGCAGGGCGCGACCACCGTGGCCGCCGACCCGCTGGGCCGCGTCCTGGTCGCCGACACCCGCGGCGGGCAACTGCTGGTTTACGGCGTCGACCCGCTGATCCTGCGGCAGGCCTTCCCGGTGCGGCAGTCCCCCTACGGCCTGGCGGGTTCCCGCGAGCTGGCCTGGGTGTCCCTAACCGCGTCGAACGTCGTCATTGGTTACGATCTGTCAACCGGAATTCCCGTCGAAAGGGTGCGATACCCAACCGTGCAGCAACCCAACTCGCTGGCTTTTGACGAAGCGTCGGGCACCTTGTACGTGGTGTCGGGGTCGGGTGCGGGCGTCCAGATCATCGAGCACGCGCGGGGTGCGCCGTGACGAGGCCCGCGCCGCGATGGAGTCGGCTGCCCGCGGGCTGGGAAGCGGAGATGTCCGACGAATACGAATGGATTCCGCTGCGTCTGCCGCCCGAGGTGACGCGGGTCAGCGCGTCCATCCGGCTGTCGATCGAGGCCGAATACCGTGGCTGGGAACTCACCCGGGTACGGCTCTACACCGACGGCAGCCGTCGGGTGTTGTTGCGTCGCAAGAAATCTCGTCTGGATAGCCGACGGCCCGACCAACCGGAATTGTGATGTACCGGCTTACCCGCCGGCTGTTGTTCCTGATCCCACCCGAGCGCATCCACACGCTGGTGTTCGCGCTGCTGCGCGGCGCCACCGTCCTGCCCGGCGCGCGGCGGATGCTGCGTCGACGGCTCGGCCCGACCGATCCGGTGCTGGCCAGCACCGTGTTCGGCGTGCGTTTCCCGGGCCCGCTGGGACTGGCCGCCGGGTTCGATAAGGACGGCAAGGGCTTGCTCACCTGGGGCGCACTGGGTTTCGGGTATGCCGAGGTGGGCACCGTCACGGCGCAGCCCCAGCCCGGCAACCCCGGCCCGCGCCTATTCCGGCTGCCCGCCGACCGGGCCCTGCTGAACCGGATGGGGTTCAACAACCGCGGCGCCGGAGCGCTGGCGATCCGCCTCACCCACCGCAAGCCCGGCGTGCCGATCGGCGTCAACATCGGCAAGACCAAGGCGGTCTCGGCCGCCGACGCCATCGGCGACTATCGGGCAAGCGCCCGGCTGGTCGCGCCGCTCGCGTCGTATCTGGTGGTCAACGTCAGCTCGCCGAACACGCCGGGGCTGCGTGACCTGCAGGCGGTGGAGTCGCTGCGGCCAATCCTGCAGGGCGTCCTGCTGGAGGCCTCGACGACGTCGACACCGGTGCTGGTCAAGATCGCACCCGATCTTTCCGATTCCGACGTCGACGACATCGCCGACCTGGCCGTCGAGCTGGGCCTGGCCGGCATCGTCGCCACCAACACCACGGTGTCGCGCGACGGCCTGAGCACTCCCGGGGTGGAAAAACTTGGTGCGGGCGGCATCTCGGGGCCACCGGTCGCGCGCCGGGCCGTCGAAGTGCTGCGCCGGCTCTACGGCCGGGTCGGCGACCGACTGGCGTTGATCAGCGTCGGAGGCATCGAGACCGCCGACGACGCGTGGGAACGGATCACCGCCGGCGCGTCGCTGCTGCAGGGTTACACCGGCTTCATCTACGGAGGAGGCTTGTGGCCCAAGCACATTCACGACGGCATCGCCCGCCGCTTGCACGACGGCGGGTTCGCTTCGTTGGCCGATGCGGTGGGGTGCGCGGCCATCGACACAGACGGACCTTGGGGGTAGATCAGGCTGGCGCCGGGGGCCGTTCTAGCAAATTTCTTATTGTGCGCATGTCAATTAACAGCGCGTGACGCCTCGCTCACACGAAGTTGTGCGGTTCTGGAACGACCTGCTACAAAGGGCGCTAAAGTCGATGTTTAGCGGATCACAAAACGGGTAAGAATGTGACTGCTATAACGAAGTTGGCAAATCGGGCTAGTCAACAGGGGAGACGACGATGTCATTGGTAGTTGCTGCACCGGAAGCGATGGGGGCTTTCGCCGGAGAATTGGCGGGCATCGGTTCCACATTGCGAGAGGCCACCGCGGCCGCAGAGGGCCAGACGACCGCCATCTCCTCCGCTGCGGCGGATGACGTATCGCTCGCCATCTCGAGATTGTTCGGCACGTACGGGCAGCAATTCCAGGCGATGAGCGCTCAGGCCGCGGCATTTCACAACGAGTTCGTCAGCCTGTTGAACGGCGGGGCGGCGGCCTACCTCAGCTCCGAGATCGCCAATGCACAGCAGATGATGGCCGCGGGCGGCGCGGCCGCCGCGTCCGACCCCCTTCTCGGCGGCTTGCTCGGCGGCGGCTCGGGCGGCCTTCTCGGCCTGGGCGGCTCGAGCGGCAGCGGCGGCCTGCTCGGTGGACTCGACGGACTGCTCGGCCTGGGCACCGGAGGCGGCGGGCTGATCGGCGGCCTGAACACCGGCTTGAGCCAGTTCTTCGGCCCCCTCAACACCGTCGGCAGCCAATTCGCCAACAGCTTCGGCTCTTTCTTCAATCCGGCGAGTCTCAGTGCCTTCCCGACCTTGAGCGACTTCTTCGGGCCGACAAACCTCGGCAACTTAACCCCAGGCCTCAGCCTCACCTCGGGACCCCTCGGCGCCTTGCTCGGGCCGACCCTCAACGGCGTCGGGCTGGACCTCGGCAACTTCTTCTCCAACGAGCTGAGCAACGGGTTAACACTGTCCAGCCTTGCGGGCGTTGGCACTGGGCTCTTCCAAGACGTGCCGCTACTGCAGAATCTGGTGAACCAGTTGTTCCCAGGGCTGTTCGGGCCGCTGCCGGCCGGCAGCCCGGCCCCCTACCCCAACCCCTACACGGTCCTCGGCGACACCACGGTGTACAACCTGAACCTGATGGCCGGGCGATTCGCGAGCCATCCGTTCCCGGTCATGAGTCAGATCATCGCCAACCAGAGTCACTACGCGCAGCTCATCGGGAACGCGATCGCGTACGACCTGCCCGGGTTCCCGGCGAACGTGCCGGCGAACGTTCAACTCGCCATCCAAGGCGCTGGCACATTCGACCCGGTAGCGATCGGACAGGACTTCGTCCGCGGCACCACCGGCTTGTGGGGGACGGTCGGCTCGTCGCTGGCCAAGATGGGCTCGGACCTGCAGGGCACATTGCCCGCCGCGCTCCGCGACATGTCCGAGGCCCGGGACGCGATAGCCGTCGGCAATTACTTCCTGGCGGTACAGGACGCGGCGCATGCCCCGATCGATCTCTTCATTACGGGATTCGATACCAGCCAGTTGGCGATCAGCACCAGTCCCGTTGTTGTGCCTCCTGGCTTCGTGGTCAGCATCGCGGGACCTGTCGGGTTGGAGGGTCCGGTCGCCGACCTGCTGCCCATCCTGACCGCCATCGGACAGCAGCCGGTCGGCGTGGCCAGCCTGGCCCCGCACGGCTCCATCCCCGGAATGATGTTGGGCAACCTGGCCAACGCGGTCGACGTACTCGTCAACGCAAATGTCACAGCGAATTTCGCGCTGACTGTCACTACCCTGCCGCTTGGCGCCACGCTGGCCGGCACCGCCGTATTCGGGTTGCCGTTGCAGCTGGGCTTTGCGCTGATGGGCCCACCGTTCGCCATGGCGAACGGAATCGCCTATGGCGCGACGGCCTTCGGTGCGGCTGCGCAGACCGGCAACGTCCTGGGAATGCTGAACGCACTCGGGGATATGCCGGCCTTCGCCCTGAACGGCCTCCTCAACGGTCAACTTCTCGTGGATCTGCCGCTGCCCATCGCCGTGTCGGTGCCGGGGTTGGGCTCTGTCACAGTGCCGGCCATAGCCCACGTGCCGTTCGACGGGCTCCTTACTCCGTCCGAGCCGCTTACGGTCACAATTCCGTTGGACGTTCTCGGCATCAGCATCCCGATCAACCAGACCCTCGGTGGCACGGAATTCGGCGGCCTCTTCCCGACGCTGCTGATCGACCTTCCGGACGCGATAGCCGCGGCAATCACACCCACCGGCTAGCCGGACCGTTAAGGGAGGCGCCGAAACTCGGCATTTCGGGTACGTGCAGGCCCCGCATTTGCGACCATGCTCACGTACCGTGCAGCGTAAGCCGAGGGGGAAGGTATGTCCTTTCTAGTCGCCACGCCGGAACTGGTGTCAGCGGCGGCCGGGAGTTTGGCGGGGATCGGCTCCACGCTGAACGAGGCCACCTCGGCCGCGGCGAGTTCCACCACTAGCGTCGCCGCCGCCGGCGCCGACGACGTGTCCATCGCGATCTCGCGCCTATTCGGCATGTACGGTCAGCGATTTCAGGCTTTGAGCGTCCAGGCGGCGGCGTTTCACAACGAATTTTCGAATCTGTTGAACGGCGGGGCGGCCGCATACCTCGGCACCGAGATCGCCAACGCGGCCAACGCGATGAGCGCCCCCGCCGCGGCCACGGATCCGATCCTCGGCGGCCTGGCCCCGATCCTCGGCGGTGGCGGTGGCGGCGGCGGCGTTCTGGGCGGCCTCCTCGGCGGAAGTCCCCTGGGCTCGGTCTTCAGCGGAGCCGGCCAGCAGATCGGTTCCTTCTTGACCGCTCAGTGGGGCGGGATCCAGGTCAGGCTGCTGCCGGCCCTGTTTGCGGCAGGCACAACCGCCTCCCAGGCTGGCGCGCCGTGGCAGATGCTCTTCGGCCACACCGGCGCCAACCTGCAAACCATCTACAACGACTGGATGTCCGACCCGTTCCCCGCCCTGCGGCAGGTGATCAGCAACCAGAACGGCTACGCGCACACCGTCGGCACGGTGGTGGCCAGCCAGCTGCAGAACTTCCCCACCACGTTGGCCAACATCCCGGCGAACATCCAGATCAGTATCGACGGAACGTCGACCTTTTTGCCCGCGGTGCAATCGTTCATCAGCCAGCAGAACAGCTACAACCAGGCGACCAGCGCGGCCCTGCAGAACTTCGGCGCGGACCTGCAGAAAACCCTCCCGGTCTTTGAACACGACATGGGCATGGTCGGAAATTCGGTGATGACAGGTGATTACCACGGCGCGGTCCAGGCCGTCCCGCGCGCCTTCCTGGACCTCCTCCTCAGCGGGGTCGACATCAAGGTCATCGGAGTCGACCCCACCAACCCGACGCTGCTCAGCGCGCCGTCGTACACGGTCAATGGCCCGGCGGGAGACCTGCTCCCGTTGGCCTCCCTCCCGGCCGCGGAGGAACAGTCCCTCGTCAACCTGATACCGCCGGGCTCCATCCCCGCACAGATGGCGCAGAACTTCTTCAGTGCGCTCAACACGACCACCCTTCCGTTGGGCTTCGCGATCATCGGTCCGCCGATCGCCGCGCTGGATGGGCTCGCAACGGGCGCCACGGCGTTCGGGGCGGCCGTTCAGGCCGGCAACGGAGTGGCGGCGATCGGCGCCCTCGCCGACCTACCCGCCTACGCCCTGGACGGCTTCCTGAACGGCCATACCGTCATCGACCTGACAATCCCGATCGCCGAGTCGGTGACGATCAGCGGTTTCCCGCTCCTCCCGCCCATCACGATCGTCCCCGCCAACACACCGATCGTGGTGCACATGCCTTTCGACGGAATTCTCACTCCGCCGCAACCGATCTCGGCGACAATGGAGGTCTCCCCGGGTATCGGCCAGCCCCTTCAGGTCGTCACCATCAGCCTGGGCGGAACGCAATTCGGCGGCCTGATCCCCGAATTGGTTAACTTCATGCCGCGCCAGATCGCCGAGGCCATCGCACCGTAGCTTTGTGGCGCCCGCGCCGCGAACGTGCGAACTACTTCTGCTCGTAAGTCCCGTAGATGTAGGCGCGCGCGATCGCGTGCTGGAACAGGTTGAACCCGAGGAACGCCGGGCTGGCGTCTTCGGGCAGGTCGAGCTTCTCGACGTCCACGGCGTGCACCGCGACGTAGTAACGGTGCGGGCCGTGGCCCGGCGGCGGCGCGGCGCCGACGTAGCGGCGCATGCCGGCGTCGTTCACCAAAGTCAGTGCGCCGCCGGGCAACTCGTTGCCGTCGCCGGCATTGTCGGGCAGCTCGGTGACGTTCGCGGGCAGGTTGGCCACCGCCCAGTGCCAGAATCCGGACAGCGTCGGGGCGTCCGGGTCGTAGACGGTGACGGCGAAGCTGCGCGTCTCCTGCGGGAACCCCGACCAGCTCAGCTGCGGGCTGACGTCCTCGCCGCCGGCGCCCATGATCCCGCTGACTTGCGGGGTGGCCAGCGGCTGCCCGTTGGTGATCGAGATCGAATTCAGGCTGAACGACGGCAGCTTCGGCAACGCGTCGTACGGGTCGGGCGGCAGGCTCATGGGCGATCCTCTCGTTTCGTTTATCGGCTAGCAGTGCGTCAAAAAGTGTGCCAGCACGTCGGTGCCGAACCTAAGCGCCTCGATGGGTACCCGTTCGTCGACGCCGTGGAACAGCGCGGCGAAATCCAGATCGGGCGGCAGCCGCAGCGGGCTGAAGCCGAAGCAGCGAATGCCCAAGCGCGCGAAGGCTTTCGCGTCGGTCCCTCCGGAAAGCATGTAGGGCACCGTCCGGCCGTCCGGGTCGAGCGCCAGCACGGCGGCGTTCATGGCGTCGACCAGCTCGCCGTCGAAGCTGGTCTCATACGACGGGTGGTCCCTGATCCATTCGCGGGTGACGGCCGGGCCGAGCAGCTCGTCGACCTCGGCCTCGAACGCCGCCTTGCGGCCGGGCAGGATGCGGCAGTCCACCACCGCCTCCGCCGTCGCCGGGATGACGTTGGCCTTGTACCCGGCCTTGAGCATCGTCGGGTTGGCGGTGTCGTGCAGCACGGCCTTGAGCATGCGCGCCATCGGGCCGAGCTTGTCGATCGTCCCCGCCAGGTCGTCCGAATTGACGTCGAAGCTCAGGCCGGTCTCCTCGCTGACGGCGGCCAGGAACTGCGCGACGGTGTCGGTCACCACGAGCGGAAACTGGTGCCGGCCCAGCCGGGCGACCGCCTCGGCGACGGCCGTGACGGCGTTCTGGTCGTGCACCATCGACCCGTGTCCGGCCGGGCCGTGGGCGCTCAGCCGCATCCACGACATGGCCTTCTCCGCCGTCTCGATGAGGTAGAGCCGGCGCTCTCCCCCGTCGCGGCGCGGCACGGTCAGGGAGAACCCGCCCACTTCGCCGATCGCCTCGGTGACGCCGTCGAACAGCTCCGGCCGGTTGTCGACCAGCCATTGCGCCCCGTAGTGGCCGCCGTGCTCCTCGTCGGCGACGAACGCGAACACCAGATCGCGCGGCGGCACGACGCGGTCCCGCTTCAACTGCCGGGCGACCACGAGCATCATGCCGACCATGTCCTTCATGTCGACCGCCCCGCGGCCCCAGACGAAGCCGTCGCGGATCGCGCCCGAGAACGGGTGCACGGTCCAATCGGCGGGCTCGGCCGGGACCACATCGAGATGCCCGTGGATCAGCAGAGCACCGCGTGAGCTGTCCGCGCCCTTCAGGCGGGCGACCACGTTGCCGCGGCCGGGCGCGCCGGACTCGATGTATTGCGGCAGGTAGCCGACCTCTTGGAGCTGCTCGGCGACCCATTGCGCGCACTCGGCTTCGCCCCGCGTTGTCTCGGGTTCGCCGGTGTTGGTGGTGTCGAACCGGATCAACCTGCTGACAACCTCGGCCACATCGTCGCGGGTATCGGACGTCAGCTCGGTTTGCTCGGTCACAACCACCTTTCCTACCACTGCCGGCGCCGCCGGGCTCGGGCCGGAACCCCCGGCGCGCGGCGAGCTAACTTGGGTCCGCGCGGGCCGATCCGATAGCCTTAGCTGCCAACTCTCGTTGGTCTGGTCCGAGTGGCGGAATGGCAGACGCGCTAGCTTGAGGTGCTAGTGCCCTACTAATGGGCGTGGGGGTTCAAGTCCCCCCTCGGACACGCGACCGAGCCGAATGGAATGAATGCTCGCATTCATTCCTGAGGCGACGGAGTGTGTTGAGCGGCGAAGCCGCGAACACACATCCGACGACTGAGGCGAGCGAAATAAACGCTCGCATTCATTCCTGAGGCGACGGAGTGTGTTGAGCGGCGAAGCCGCGAACACACATCCGACGACTGAGGCGAGCGAAATAAGCGCTCGCGTTCATTTCTGAGCCGACGGAGTATGTTGAGCGGCGAAGCCGCGATCACACATCGGGCGACACGACTCAGGTTCGCCGTCGCATTTACCTGTCGCAGGTTGGGGTGATAACCGGGACGCAAACCCGGGCTGGCGTGTACTGACCTACCCCGCACGGAACGATAACCCAAAACCGTTGCGCTGGACCAAAACCGCCGACGAGATCCTCGACTCCCTCGCCAAATATATGGCAAGGATTTCATGCGCGACGCACTAGACCCCGACCCTATTGATGGTGCGGGTGGGCGACCGGGCGGAGTTCCAACCGAGGGATACCCGCGAAGTCGTCCGGATTGCAGGTGTAGAGCGGAACGCCATGTGCGATTGCACTTGCGGCGATAAGCGCGTCATACGCGCGCGCAGCCGGCTTGCGCCCCGACGCGCGGAGCGCTGCGGCAACGCCGCCAAATGCCCGCCCGCAATCGCCGTCGAACGGAACGACGTCAAAGTCAGCCTCAGCCTGCTGTAGGTGCTGCTGACGTGCGCTGCGCTCAGCATCATCGTGTGCTACATGTGGACCCACGGACAGCTCCGCCAGCGTTATCGCGCTAATCACCGATTCGTCGGGCAATTCGGTTGGATCAGATATCTCGCCGAGGAGAATTACCGTGGAGGTGTCCAGCATTCCCCGTCTTAGCGCCTCGGTCACAACGACGGATCTATCAGGTTATCGATGTCGCGGCGGAGGGCATCCGGGTTCACCCGCGGGAGATTCTTGCGGCGACGAATCAGCTCAGACGGACTGGGGCTGGACCGGGGCAAGGGGCGCAGTTCGGCCACCGGTGCCCCGTCGCGCGTGACCACGATCCGCTCGCCGTGCTCAACACGGCGGAGTACTTCTCCCCCGTTGTTGCGTAGATCGCGCACGGTCACTGTGTTCACGCCCATAGGGTATCACCGGTGAGACGTCGAGGCGATACGTTGATCCTTCGTTACCGCGCTCAGTAGTGACATGTACAAATCACGGTTCAGTGAGTGTACAGTTCACGGTGTGGAGGTATCCGTCACCGAGTTGCGCGCGCACCTCAGCGAATGGCTCGACCGAGCTCGGGCTGGTGCTGAGGTCGTCATCACTGACCGCGGGATTCCCGTCGCACGACTCGCCGCGTTGGACAGCGCAGGCACTTTGGAGCGTCTCACAGCCGAAGGCGTGATCGGCAAGGCCACCGCGCAGCGGCCCGTCGCTGCGGGACGGTCCAGACCCCGACCGCGGCGGCCGGTGTCTGACCGGGTCAGCGACCAGCGGCGCTGACCGGTGCCGCTCGTCTACTTCGACGCCAGCGCTTTCGTCAAACTTCTCACCACGGAGACAGGGAGCTCGCTGGCGTCCGCGCTATGGGACGGCTGCGACGCCGCATTGTCCAGCCGCCTGGCCTACCCCGAAGTCCGCGCCGCACTCGCCGCAGCGGCCCGCAATCGTGACCTGACCGAATCCGAGCTCGCCGAAACCGAGCGTGACTGGCAGGACTTCTGGGCCGCCACCCGCCCAATCGAACTCACCGCGACGGTTGAACAGCACGCCGGCCACCTCGCCCGAGCCCATGCCTTGCGCGGAGCCGACGCTGTCCATCTGGCCAGCGCGTTGGCAGTCGGCAACCCCGGCCTGATCGTCGCCGTTTGGGACCGACGCCTGCACACCGGAGCCCAAGCCGCCGGGTGCCGAGTCGCCCCCCTCCAACTCGACCCTTAGCCCGACCCGATACGCCGCCTGGGCGGCGGGTAGACGGCCCTGGCGATCGTCGCCGACAGCCAGCCGATCCCCCACCCGAAGCCGACCAACAGGAACGTGCGCCGGGTGTCCGCGCCGGCCACCGCCGAAACCCCGATCAAGATGACGGCCCACACCACCGCGCAGGCAATGCTGTAGGACGTGTAAGTGCGTCGACCCATCTCGCCGTTCCTCTCGTGTCGCCGCCAATTCCCCTCTCGCACAAGGCTATCTGAGTGATCAATCTCACCGGCGAAATCCGGCCGAACGGACTTCTTCGATAACCGCGGCGCCGCACGTACGCTGGGTAAAAGCCAGTAGCCTCCGAATGCGACCAATGAACCCACCGAGCGGCTTTCTTCGGC
The DNA here is from genome assembly GCF_059812465.1 of Mycobacterium sp. NGS54. NCBI lineage: Bacteria > Bacillati > Actinomycetota > Actinomycetes > Mycobacteriales > Mycobacteriaceae > Mycobacterium > Mycobacterium sp. NGS54. The sequence goes on from NZ_JCALCS010000010.1 coordinate 68,847, forward strand.
GAACGGCGACGCGCACGTTCCGCGACCGTCGTGAGGCCGGCCGCGTGCTCGCCGAGCAGCTGGCGTCCTACCGAGGCAAAGACGGTCTACTGGTTTTCGGGCTCGCCCGCGGCGGCGTCCCGGTGGCGTGGGAAATCGCGGCCGCGCTGCACGCCCCGCTCGACGTGTTCCTGGTCCGCAAGCTCGGGGTGCCGCGCTGGCCGGAGCTGGCGATGGGCGCGCTGGCCAGCGGCGGTGCGGTGGTGATGAACGACAACGTGGTGTCCAGCCTGCACATCACCGACGAGCAGGTGCGCGAGGTGATCGCCGGCGAGACGGCCGAACTGCACCGGCGCGAACAGGCTTATCGGGGTGGCCGCCCCATCGCCGACCCGCGCGGCAAGGTCGTGATCCTGGTCGACGACGGCATCGCCACCGGCGCCAGCATGCTGGTCGCCGTCCGTGCCCTGCGGGCCGGGGGGCCGCAGTCGATCGTCGTCGCGGTGCCGGTCGGTCCCCCGTCGACGTGTCGCGAGATCGGGCAGGAAGCCGACCAGGTGGTGTGCGTGACCATGCCGCCCGGTTTCGAAGCCGTCGGACAGGTCTACGCCGACTTCCACCAGGTCAGTGACGATGAGGTCCGCGAGCTGCTCAATACGCCGACGGGCTGACGGCTACTCGGCGCGGTCGTCGCCCGGGACCGCCGGCTCGTCGCTCGGTTCGGTGCCGGCATCCAACGACTCGGCGATCGTGGTCTCCCCGGCCTCCAACCGCTGCTCGTCCTGGTCCGGGAGTTCCTCGGGGTAATCGACCAACGCGTCCTTGTCCTCGGTTTCTTCCGCGGGCTCGGGCTCGGCGTCGCGCCGCTGGCGTTCCCGCAAGGCGTCGATGATCAGCAGCACCACGCCCAGGACGCTGGCGCCGATGCACACCCAGGCGACCAACTCGTTGCTGGTGACAACCGCGAACACCAACGCGACGAGCCCGATCAGGGCGAGTACCAGCGCAACGATCAGCATCGGCCATCCTCCAGGCGACGAGCGGGACTGCCAGGTCTAGTGCAGGTTAGTGTGCCGCGTCGTGGCTTGGCGAGTACCCGGCACGGCTGCCAGGCTAGTTATTACCCCGATTGAATTGGTCGAACCCGCCGGCGTCGGCGCTGGAGTCGACGGGTGCCGCCGACCCGCGCTGGCCGAGTTCCTCGAGCTGGGATTCGAGGTAGGTCTTGAGGCGGGTGCGGTATTCGCGTTCGAACGTGCGCAGCTGCTCGAGGCGGCCTTCCAGCACGGTGCGCTGCTGGTTGATGGTTCCCATGATTTCGGAATGCTTGCGTTCCGCGTCGGCCTGCAGGGCGTCGGCCTTCTCCTGGGCCTGCCGCAACTGGGTCTCCGAGCGGCTCTGGGCGTCGGCCAGCATGGCGTCGGCACGCTGCCGGGCCTCGGCGACCGTGGTCTCGGCGGTGTGCTTGGCCTCGCTGAGGATCTGGTCGGCGTTCGCGCGGGCGTCGGCCAGCATCTTGTCGGATTCCGCCTTGGCGGTGCTGGTGAGCCGGTCGGCGGTGTCCTGGGCCAGGCTCAGCACTCGGGCGGCCTTGAGGGCCTGCTCCTCGTTGGTGCCCGCGGAGGGCGCGGGGGCCGGGGGCGGCGGGGCCGCCACAACCGGCGCCGGCTTCACCGGCTCGGGTTCGGGCTCGAAGGTGGGAATCGCCTGGGTGGGCTGGGCGGCGCCGCCGCCACCACCGGAGGCCAGCTCGCGGTCCAGCTCCTCGATGCGTTGACGCAGATCGGAGTTCTCCTCGATGAGCCGCGTCAGCTCGTTTTCCACCAGGTCGAGGAAGGCGTCGACCTCGTCTTCGTTGTAACCGCGCTTGCCGATCGGCGGCTTACTGAACGCCACATTGTGGACGTCGGCTGGTGTAAGCGGCATTGTTCGTCCCCTCGAGTTCCTGTCAAACGATCTGGAAAGTGTAGAACGGAGTGGTTGCCGTCGTGCAACTGCCGTCCATCCTGTCACACCAGACCCGGCGGTAGCCGATTAGCCCAATAATTAAGAACCAATTTCAAACACTAAGACCAATAAAATCCAAACCCTTAAAGTTTTTAAATCGCGGCCGCCGAACCGACGCTAAAACGTGGCCGAACCGTCTCCCGGCTTCGTCACCGCGATCACGGCGCGGCCCCCGCCGCGGCGCCGAACGCCAGTTGCATGCCGATGAACGCGACCAGCAGCAGCACCATGATCGACAGGTCGAAGCGGACCGCCCCGATGGTGAGCTGCGGGATCAGCCGCCGCAGCAGCTTCACCGGCGGGTCGGTGATCGACATGATGATCTCGAGGATCACCACCGTGATGCCGGTCGGACGCCAGTCGCGGCTGAACGAACGGATGAACTCGACGACGACCCGGGCGATCAGCAGCAGCCAGAAGATGAACAGCGCGAACCCAAGGATCTGAAAGAACAGCACCAACTGGAGCCCCGACCTTACCGATGAGATGACCCGAATATCAGCCGCCAGCGTACCGATTCCGGGGTGCGGGCACACACCTCACCGACGCTGACCTGCCAGTCGGCGGGACGGGTGCGCCTATTGGTAAGCGTAAAAACCGGTTTCGGCGATCCGGCGACGCTCCTCGGGTGAGACGTCGACGTCCGCGGGCGACAGCAGGAACACCTTGGTCGCGACCTTGTCGAACGAGCCGCGCAGCGCGAAGGCCAACCCGGCCGCGAAGTCGACGAGCCGCTTCGCGTCGGCGTTGTCCATCGACACCAGGTCCATGATGACCGGGGTGCCGTCGCGGAACCGCTCGCCGATGGTGCGCGCCTCGCTGTAGTCCTTCGGACGCAGCGTGGTGATCTTCGACAGCGGGCTGCCCTCTTCGAACAGCATGGCCATGCGGCGTGGGTCCATCGCCAGCGCGCCGCGCGTGGAATTCCGCAGCCACGACCCGAGGCGCGGTCGGCTCATCTCGGGACGGTCGAACTCGCGCGGATGCACGGGGCCGTAGCGCCCCTCGTCGGCGTAGCCGCTGCGGTAGCCACCGGTCGGCGGGTAGTCGGCGGGCTCGCCGCGCGGGTCGTCGTAGTCGCGCCCGTCATAGCGGCCTTCCAAACGGCCATAGCCCTCGTCGAAGCGCGGACGGGGGAAGCCGCGGGATGGCGCACGGTCGTCGTAGTACTCGTCGTCGTAGTCCTCCATCGGAGCCATACCGAAGTAGGCCTTGACCTTGTGCAGTGTGCTCATCGCTTAAACCCTTCTAGCCCCTGGGATTATTGGTGTCTGTGATGAAGGTGTGACTACAGTGACTACTCACGGTGACGGTAACCGCCGCGGACCCAATAGCGCGGTACCGACACGCACACATGTCGATCCATGTTTTACGGCGATTTCGAAGTCGCTGGACATGCCGGCGGACAGGCCCACCGCGTCCGGGTGCGATTCGAGCACCCGGCGGTGCTCCGATTGCAGCAGGTCGAAGGCCCGTCCTGGGTCCCAGTCCAGCGGCGGGATGCCCATCAAGCCGAGCAGTTTCAGGCTTTTGGAGTCCGCCACCTGGGCGCAGACCTGATCGAGGGCGCCGGGCCCGGTGATGTCGACGCCGCCGCGGGACACGTCGCCGTCCAGGCTGACCTCGACGTAGACGCGCAGCGGCTCGCGCCGACGGCGCTCGGACAGGGCCGTCGACACCGCCCGATCGAGCGCGGTCACCAGCCGCGTGCTGTCGACCGAGTGGGCGGTGTGCGCCCAGTTGGCCAGCGACCGCGCCTTATTGCGCTGAATGCGGCCGACCATGTGCCAGTGCATATTCGGTAAGTCCGCAAGGGCCGGAGTAGTGGCCAACCGCGCGACTTCGGCGACCTTCGCCGCGGCTTCCTGGTCGCGAGATTCGCCGACGCTGCGACAACCCAATCGAGACAAAATCGCTACATCGGTTGCTGGAAAGAATTTGGTAATGGGGAGAAGTTCAATTTCGCTGACATTGCGGCCCGCCGCTTCCGCGGCCGCCGCAAGTCGCGAACGAACCGCCGCCAATGCGCGTGTCAATTCCGTTTCGCGGTCTTGCCCGGCCGGCATGTCCACCGCCATGGTGGTCACTCCATCCAGACCAGCGACGCCAGCCGACCGGTCGGCGCGCCCCGGCGGTGACTGAACAGGGTCGGGTCGGCCACCGTGCAGCGCGGATCGATGTCGATCGCCGTGACACCCAAATCGCGGAGCTGGCAAGCGATTCCGGCGCGCAGGTCGAGTCCGGGGGTGCCGGCCGCGGTGGTGGTGCGACTACCCGGCAGCGCCGCCTCGACCTCGTCGGCCATCGCGGCGGGCACCTCGTAGTTGCGACCGCTGACCGCCGGCCCGAGCAGCGCCGAGATGTCGGCGGCCTGCGCGCCCAGTTTCAGCATCGCCTCCACCGCGCGCGCCACCACCCCCTGCGCCGCGCCGACGCGGCCGGCGTGCACGGCGGCGACGACGCCGGCGCGCGCGTCGGCCAGCAGCACGGGCACGCAGTCGGCGGTCACCACCGCCAGCGCCAATCGCCGGGTGCTCGTCACCAGCGCGTCGGTGCCGTCGACCGCCGTGTCCCGCGGCCCGTCGACCACCTCGACCCGGTCGCCGTGGACTTGGTTCATCCACACCACCCGGTCGGCGCCGCCCTTGACACTCAGGCCGAGGGCGGCGGCCAGCCGGGACCGGTTGGCCGCCACCGCCTTCGGGTCGTCGCCGACGTGGTCGCCCAGGTTGAAGGTGTCGAACGGCGGCGCCGAGACCCCGCCCGCCCGGGTGGTCGTCACCCGCCGGATGCGAACGCTCACGTGACCAGTATCCGGAAAGCCAGGCCGTTGCTGTGTCACGCGCACGGCGTCAGCGGCGCATGAACGGCGGCACGTCGACGTCGTCGTCGTCGCCGCCAATACTCAAGGTCGCGCCGTTGGTGTGCACCGGCACGCTCACCGCGTCGACGGGCTCGAACAGCGTCGACGTGAGCTTGCCGGCCTTCGCCGACTCGATCCGGTGCGCGCCGGACTTGTCCGCCGCGCTGCCCCCGATGACGGGCTTTCGGCCCGGCCCGCTGGCCTCGAAGCCGGCCGCGATGACGGTGACGCGCACCTCGTCGCCCAGCGAGTCGTCGATGACGGTGCCGAAGATGATGTTGGCGTCCTGATGGGCGGCGTCCTGCACCAGCGAGGCCGCCTCGTTGATCTCGAACAGGCCCAGGTCGCTGCCGCCGGCGATCGACATCAGCACGCCCTGGGCGCCCTCCATCGACGCCTCCAGCAGCGGGGAGTTGATGGCGATCTCGGCGGCCTTGAGCGAGCGGCCCTCGCCGCGCGCCGAGCCGATGCCCATCAACGCGGTGCCCGCGCCGGACATGATGCCCTTGACGTCGGCGAAGTCGACGTTGATCAGGCCCGGCGTGGTGATCAGGTCGGTGATGCCCTGCACGCCGTTGAGCAGCACCTCGTCGGCGCTGCGGAACGCGTCCATCAGCGACACCGCGGCGTCGCCCATCTGCAACAACCGGTCGTTGGGGATCACGATGAGCGTGTCGCAGCTCTCGCGCAGCGCGGAGATGCCGCTTTCGGCCTGGTTGCCGCGCCGCTTGCCCTCGAACGAGAACGGCCGGGTGACCACGCCGACGGTCAGCGCCCCCAGCTTGCGGGCGATGCTGGCCACCACCGGCGCCCCGCCGGTGCCGGTGCCGCCGCCCTCGCCGGCGGTGACGAACACCATGTCCGCCCCGCGCAGCAGCTCTTCGATCTCGTCCTTGGCGTCCTCGGCGGCCCGGCGACCCACCTCGGGGTCGGCTCCGGCGCCCAGCCCGCGGGTGGAGTCGCGACCGACGTCCAGCTTGACGTCGGCGTCGCTCATCAACAGCGCCTGCGCGTCGGTGTTGATGGCGATGAACTCCACGCCCTTGAGGCCCTGCTCGATCATCCGGTTGACGGCGTTGACGCCGCCGCCACCGATACCCACAACCTTGATGACGGCCAGGTAGTTATGCGGGGGGGTCATCATTACTTCTTCCTCCCTGGTGGGACTCGGTGTGTCCGCTTGGCAAACCCTCAACCTCAACCATAGAGTTAGAGTTATGTCAAGTAGTTCCGCGCAAACAGAACGGTATGGGTCCGGCGGGCGCTAATCCCGCAGGCGCGCCGAGGCGCGGCACGCAAATTTTTGGCTCACCGAGCGTGCGGCTGGCCGCCCGTTGGGCGCCGAGCGTGCGGCGGGCCGCACGTTCGGGGCCGCACGGCTACTTGACGGTGGGCAGATCGGGGCTGGATACGTCGTAGGTCCGGCCCGGCTGGGTCAGCAGGGCGGCCAGCTTCTCCGCCTTCTCGTCGGTGCGGTCGGTGGTCCCCCAGATCACCACCCGCCCGTCGCCCAGCGTCAGCGTGATCGAGGCCACCGACGGGGCGGCGATGCGGGCCACCTGGCCCGACACCTCGGGGCGCAGCGCGATCAGCACCTGCAGCGCGGCCTTGGTCGCCGGGTCGGTCGGGCCGGGGTCGGCGACGTCGAGGTAGGGCAGCGCCGGGGGCGGCGGCGCGGTCGCGAAGTCGACGCCGTCGCGGTCGAACAGGTGCGGGCCGTCGGGAAAGTCCTTCACCACCAGCGGCACTCGCTCGACGATGGTGATGCGTAGGGCCGACGGGTACTGCCGCTGCACGCGCGCGCTGGCCACCCGCCGGATCGCGGCCACCCGCTCGGCGACCTGGTTGGTGTTGATCTGCAGCAGCGGCGTGCCGGGCCGCACCCGCGCCGCGTCCAGGACCTCCTCGCGCGTCACCGTGCCCGTCCCGGTGACGACGATCTCGCGCGCCGACATCGCGGGCGTGAAATACAGCACCAGCCCGAGCCCGACGCCGACGACGGCCAGCACCACGCTGATCAGCAGCATCTTCAGCCCCCGGACGACGCCGCGGGTGGCGGGTTTGGGTTGGTTGACGATGCGCCCGCTGGCCTGGCGCTTGGCCTCGCGACGGGCCTCCTCGATGGCCCGGGCGCGCTCCTGCGCGGCGCGGCGCTCGGCCCGCTCCCGGCGGGCCCGTCGCCGCGGCCCCTCGAACTCGGCCTGGTCCTCGGGCGCCGCGCCGTCCTGCTCCCCCGTCGTGAGTGGTTCGGTGATCACGCCGTCGGCGGCGTCGGCGGTGTCGGCGGCCGGGTCGGGTGGGGTGGGCTCGTTCGGCTCGGTCATCGGGAGATCCCCGGCCGGCCCGGCGCGCTGCGGTTGGCCCGCACCCGCAGCGCGGTCACGATCTCCGGACCCAGCAGGGTCACGTCGCCGGCGCCCATCGTCACGACGACGTCGCCGGGCCCGGCGGCCGCGGCGACCTCCTCGGCGACGGCGGAGAAATCCGGCAGGTACCGCACCGGTACGCCGACGTGCTCGGCGACGCTGGCCCCGCTGACGCCGGTCAGCGGTTGTTCCCGCGCGCCGTAGACGTCGAGGACGAAAACCTCGTCCGCGGCGTCCAGGGCGCGACCGAAGTCGGCCGCGAAAGCCTTTGTGCGCGAATACAAATGGGGCTGAAAGACCACGATGGAGCGGCCGCTGAGACCGCTCTGCTCGAGCACCGTGCGGACCGCCGCCAGCGTGGCGCCGATCTCCGTGGGATGGTGGGCGTAGTCGTCGAACACCCGCACCGCCTCCGGGCCGGTTCCCGAGGTCCCGACGAGTTCGAATCGGCGCCGCACGCCCTCGAATCCGGCCAGCCCGTCGAGCACCTCGTCGGCCGACGCGCCGATCTCGGTCGCCGCCAGCAGCGCGCCCAGCGCGTTGAGCGCCATGTGCCGCCCGGGCACCGACAGCCGCATCACGCGCGGGTGCTCCTCGCCCGCCAGTTGGATGTGCGCGACCGCCTCGGTGCCCTGCTGCTCCCACGACAACAGCCGGGCGGCCAGGCCATCGCCCGCCGAGCCGTAGCGCAGCACCCGGATGCCCAGCTCGGCGGTGCGCTCGGCCAGCGCCGCCGCCCCCGGGTCGTCGGTGCACACGACCAGCGCTCCCCCGGGCGCGAGCCGCTCCACGAACGCGTCGAACACCTCGACGTACGCGTCGGTGCTGCCGTAGAAGTCCAGGTGGTCGGCCTCGATGTTGGTGACCACCGCGACGTTGGGCGTGTACTCGAGCAGCGAGCCGTCGCTCTCGTCGGCCTCGGCGACGAAGCAGTCGCCGCTGCCGTGATGCGCGTTGGTGCCGGCCTCGCCGAGTTCCCCGCCCACCGCGAACGACGGGTCGCGCCCGCAGTGCTGCAGGGCCACGATCAGCATCGACGTCGTCGTCGTCTTGCCGTGCGTGCCGGTGACCATCAGCGTGGTGCGCCCGGCCATCAGCTTGGCCAGCACGGCGGGCCGCAGGACGACGGGGATGCCGCGCCGGCGCGCCTCGACCAGCTCGGGGTTGGTCTTCGGGATGGCGGCGTGGGTGGTGATGACCGCGGTGACGCCGCCCGGCAGCTGATCCAGCGCCGACGCGTCGTGGCCGACGCGGATCTGCGCGCCCCGGGCCCGCAGGGCGTGCAGGCCGCGCGACTCCTTGGCGTCGGACCCGGAGACCAGGCCGCCCCGGTCGAGCAGGATGCGGGCGATGCCGGACATCCCGGCTCCCCCGATGCCGACCATGTGCACCCTCTGTAACTCAGGGGGTAGCGAGTGCGGCAACTGCTCGGCGGTCACCCGCGCCTCCGCGCCGCGATGTCGAGCGCCGCCTGGGCCACCCGTCGCGCCGCGTCCGGATGCCCCACCAGCGCGGCGGCCGTCGTCATGGCCGCCAGCCGCGCCGGGTCGTTGAGCAACCCGCCCGCCTCGCGGGCGACCAGCGCCGGCGTCAGGGCGCTGTCGGCAACGATGATGCCCCCGCCGGCGTTGACCACCGGCAGCGCGTTGAGCCGCTGCTCGCCGTTGCCGATCGGCAGCGGCACGTAGATGGCCGGCAGGCCGACGGCCGACACCTCCGCGACCGTCATCGCCCCCGACCGGCAGATGGCCAGGTCGGCGGCGGCGTAGGCCAGGTCCATCCGGTCCAGGTAGGGCACCGCCACGTAGGGCGGGTCGCCCGGCTCGGGCGTGCGCAGCTCGAGGGTGTTCTTGGGCCCGTGGGCGTGCAGCACGGCGACGCCGGCGGCGGCCAGGTCGGCCGCGGCCGCCGACACCGCCCGGTTGAGCGAGACCGCGCCCTGCGAGCCGCCGAACACCAGCAACACCCGCGCGTCGTCGGCGAAGCCGAAGTGCTTGCGGGCTTCGGCGCGCAGCGCGGCGCGGTCGAGCGTGGTGATGGCCGCCCGCACCGGCACACCGACCACCTCGGCGCCGCGCAGCCCGGAATCCGGCACCGCCGAGAGGATCCGGTCGGCCGTGCGCGCGCCGACGCGGTTGGCGATGCCGGCCCGGGCGTTGGCCTCGTGGATCAGCACCGGGACGCGGCGCCGAAGCCCGGGGATGCCGCGGGCGGCCAGGTAGGCCGGCACCGCCACGTACCCGCCGAAGCCGACCACCACGTCGGCGTCGACGGCGTCGAGCACCGCGCGCGTCTCCCGGACGGCGCGCCAGACGCGCGGTGGCAGCCGGGCCAGGTCGCCGCTGGGCTTTCGCGGCAGCGGGACCGGGGTGATCAGCTCGAGGTGATAGCCGCGCTCGGGCACCAGCCTGGTCTCCAGCCCACGGGCGGTGCCCAGCGCCGTGATCCGGACGTGCGGATCCAGGGCGCACAGCGCGTCGGCGACGGCCATGGCGGGCTCCACGTGGCCGGCCGTCCCGCCGCCGGCCAGCACGACGGACAGGCCGGAATTGGCCGACGACGGGGAATCAAGGGCCGATGATGCGGCACCGGCGGGCAAGGGGCTTGCCCCCAGCCCGCCGGCCGGCTCTTTGATCGTGCCGTTCACCCGTAACGCTGACCTTCCAATGCGCGAGTCTGCCGTGCCTTACGCTGGCCGGCACGCTGGCCGGCGTACCGCTGGCCAGATCCATGATGCCCTCCCCGCCCACGCGGGGTGCCCCCAGACTGGCGCGTCGGCCGGGCGGACGTTCGCCCGGCGGCCTGCCGCAGCGGGGCGTCGTGGTTGCGGGCCCCCTTGCGCGGGGGCGCCTTGGGGCCCTTGCCGGCGGCTTGCGGACCGACCCGCTTGCGATCGCGGAACGACTCGATGCGGCTGGGCACGTACGGCTGGGGCAGCGGCAGCCGCAGCAGCCGGTTCACCTTGTCGTCGCGCCCGGCCCGCAGCGCGGCCACCGCCTCGGGTTCGTGCCGGGCCGCGTTGATCATGATGCCGATCATGAATAGTGTTGCGGCCGTGGATGTTCCGCCGGCGGAGATGAGCGGCAGCTGCAGGCCGGTGACCGGCAGCACGCCGATCACGTAGCCGATGTTGATGAACGCCTGCCCGAGGATCCACATCGTCGTGGTTGCGGTCAGCAGCCGCAGGAACGGGTCGGCCGAGCGGCGCGCGATCCGCATCCCGGTGTAGGCGAACACCCCGAACAGCGCCAGCAGCCCGAACGCGCCGATGAAGCCCAGCTCCTCGCCGATGATCGCGAAGATGAAGTCGTTGTGGGCGTTGGGCAGGTAATTCCACTTGGCGACGCCCTGGCCGAGACCGTCGCCGAAGACGCCGCCGTGGGCCAGCGCGAACTTGGCCTGCCGGGCCTGGTAGCCGGTGTCCTGCGGGTCGTTTTCGGGGTTGATCCAGGACCGCACCCGGTCCGAGCGGTAACCCGCGGACATCGCCAGGACCGCGCCGGCCACGAAGACGGCCGCCAGCGAGGTGACGAAGACCCGCAGCGGCAGCCCCGCGTACCACAGCAGGGCCAGCAGGATGATGCCCAGCGACACCGTCTGACCGAGGTCGGGCTGGGCGACGATTAGCGCCAGGGCGATGACCGCGGCCGGGACCAGCGGGATCAACATCTCGCGCAACGAGGCCCGCTCCATGCGCCGCGCCGCCAGCAGGTGGGCGCCCCAGATGGCGAACGCGATCTTGGCCAGCTCGGACGGCTGCATCGAGAAGCCCGCGATCACGAACCACTTCCGCGAGCCGTTGGCCAGGTTGCCGATCCCGGGAACCAGCACGAGGACCAGCAGGATGATCGTGATCAGGTAGCCGGTGAAGGCCACGCGCCGGATGAAGCGCACCGACACGCGCATCGCGACGTAGGCCGCGATCAGCCCGATGATCGTCCAGAGCACCTGCTTGCCGAAGATCACCCACGCCGACCCGTCGGCGCCGTAGGAGCGCACGCCCGAGGCGGACAGCACCATGATCAGACCCAGCGTGGTCAGCAGGCCGGTGACGGCGATGATCAGGTGAAACGACGTCATCGGCCGGCCCAGCCAGGCGCCGAACCGGCCGCGCAGGCCGGCCGGCAGGGCCGTGAACCTGGCTTTTGCCGCTTTGGCGCCCGCCTTGGCGTCCGGGGCGGCCTCGTAAGCGTCGAAGGCGTCGGTGGCGTCCTCGTCGTTCGGGACGTCCGCCTCGGCCGCCTCGTCCTGCCCGGCGGCGGCGGTCTCTTTGCTCCCCTTGCCCCGGCGCAGCCGCCGGGTCAGTCCGTTAGCCACGCCTGCCTACTGGATCGCCGCGCGGACGGCCGCCGCGAACGCGTCGCCGCGGGCGGCGTACCCGGCGAACTGGTCGAACGACGCGCCGGCCGGTGCCAGCAGCACCGTGTCGCCCGGCCTGGCGAGGTTCCGGGCCGCGGCCACAGCCGCGGTCATGACGCGAGCGCCGAGGTCGCCGTCCGAAGGTCTCACTTCTGTCACAGAAGCATCAGGAGCCACAGCAGTCGCATTCATATCAGCATCCTCGCCTGTCACAACCTGGACGACGGGGACATCCGGCGCGTGTCGCGATAACGCCTCTGCAACCTCGGCCCGATCGCGGCCGATGAGCACCGCGCCGACCAGCCGCGATGCGATCCTGGCGACCTCGGCGTCGACCGATGCGCCCTTCAGCAAACCGCCGGCCAGCCACACCACCCGCGGGTAGGCCAGCACGGACGCCTCGGCGGCGTGCGGGTTGGTGGCCTTGGAGTCGTCGACATAGGTGATCCCGTCGGCGACGGCCACCACCTCGGCGCGGTGCCGGCCCAGCCGGAAGGAGGAGATCGCGGCCGCGATCGCTTCGGCGGGCACGCCGACGCTGCGGGCCAGGGCCGCCGCGGCCAGGGCGTCGAGCACGCCGACCGGGCCGGGCACCGGGATCGATTGGGTCGGCATTAGCGCCAGGTCGTCGGCGAAGGCGCGGTCGACCAGCAGCCCGTCGCGCACGCCGAGCTCGCCCGGGGCCGGTTCGCCGAGCCGGAAACCAGCCCGGACCGGGGCGGCCGCGGAGTCCAGCAACGCGGCGGCCCGGGCGTCGTCCAGCCCGACCACCGCGACCCGGCCGCTTAGCACTCGGGCCTTGGCCGCGGCGTATTCGGCCATCGTGGAGTGCCAGTCCAGGTGGTCCTCGGCGATGTTGAGCACGACGCCGGCCTCGGGCCGCAGCGAGGGCGCCCAGTGCAGCTGGAAGCTGGACGCCTCGACGGCCAGCAGCTCGGCGGGCCGGTCCAGCACCTCGAGCACCGGATCGCCGATGTTGCCGCACAGCACGCTGCTCTTCCCGGCGGCGACCAGCATCGCGTGCAGCATCGACGTCGTCGTGGTCTTGCCGTTCGTCCCGGTGACCACCAGCCAGCGGCGCGGCGGCCCGTACTGGCCGGCGGCGTCGAGCCGCCAGGCCAGCTCCACGTCACCCCAGATGGGCACGCCCGCCGTCGCCGCGGCGGCCAGCAGCGGAGTGGACGGCGAGAAGCCGGGGCTGGTCACCACCAGGGCGTAGTCGCAGACCCTTTCCGCGGCCGTCGACGTCGTCACCGTCGCGACGCCGCCGTCGCCGTACCGGCGCAGGGTCGCGGGGTCGTCGTCGCAGAGGGTCGGGGCCGCACCGAGTCGGGTCAGGGCCGCCAGCACGGCCTTGCCGGTGACGCCGCCGCCGGCCACCAGCACGGGCGCGCCCGGGGCGAGCGGGTCAAGCACGTCAGGCACCGACCGTGGCCAGCCACTCACCGTAGAACAGGGCCACGCCCAGCCCGCAGGTGATCGCGGTGAGCAGCCAGAAGCGGATGATCACCGTGGTTTCGGCCCAGCCGACCAGTTCGAAATGGTGGTGGAAGGGCGCCATCCGGAACACCCGGCGCCCGGTGGTGCGAAAGGCCAGGATCTGCAGCACGACCGAGGTGACCTCGGCGACGAACAGCGAGCCCAGCACGACGGCCAGGATCTCGGTGCGGCTGGTGACCGACAGGCCCGCGATGATGCCGCCCAGCGCCAGCGAGCCGGTGTCGCCCATGAAGATCTTGGCGGGCGCGGCGTTCCACCACAGAAAGCCGATGCAGGCGCCGGCGGTGGCGGCCGCGATCAGCGCCAGGTCCAGCGGATCGCGCACGTTGTAGCAGCCCAACCCCGGCGCGGTGACGCACGCATTGCGGTACTGCCAGAAGGTGATCAGCACGTAGGCGGCGGTGACCATGGCCATGCAGCCGGCGGCCAGCCCGTCCAGGCCGTCGGTGAAGTTGACCGCGTTGGACCAGGCGCTGACGACGACGACGCAGAACAGCACGAATAGCCCGGGAGCCAGTGTGACGGTGGCGATTTCGCGCACGTAGGACAGGTTCGCGCTGGCCGGCGTGAGGCCGTTGGCGTTGCGGAACTGCAGCACCAGCAAGCCGAAGAGCACCGCGGCGACGATCTGCCCGACCGTCTTGGCCGTCTTGTTCAGCCCGAGGTTGCGCGACCGGCGGATCTTGATCAGGTCGTCGAGGAACCCCACGACGCCCAGCGCGGTGGCCAGGCCGAGCACCAGCAGGCCCGACGCGGAAATGCCCTCGCCGTCGAAGGCCAGGCCCGCCAGGTGGGTGCCCAGGTAGCCCGCCCAGATGCCGGCCAGGATCGCCACGCCGCCCATCGACGGGGTGCCGCGCTTGGTGTGGTGACTCGGCGGGCCGTCCTCGCGGATCTGGTGGCCGAAGCCCTGCCTGGTGAACAGCCGGATCAGCGCCGGGGTCAACAGAATGGACACGGTCAGCGCGATGGCGACCGCGATCAGGATCTGTCTCACGGGCGCGCCCCACTGTCGGCCGCGAGCGCTTCCGCGAGCGCCCCCAGGCCAGCGGCGTTGGACGCCTTGACCAGCACGACGTCACCGGGCCGCAGCTCGGCCCGCAGCAGGGCCAGCGCGGCGTCGCCGTCGGGCACGCTGACGGTCTCGCCCCCCCAGGAGCCTTCCATGACCGCCGCGTGGTGCATGGCGCTCATCGACCTCCCGGTTCCGACGACAACGAGTCGAGACACATCTAAGCGCACCGCGAGCCGGCCGATGCGATCGTGCTCGGTTATCGCGTCCTCGCCGAGCTCGGCCATCTCGCCGAGCACCGCCCAGCTCCGGCGCTTTGGGCTCGGGCCGCCGTGGGCGATCCAGGCCAGCGCCTGCAGCCCGGCCCGCATCGAGTCGGGGTTGGCGTTGTAGGCGTCGTCGATCACCGTGACGCCGTCGGCGCGGGTGGTCACCTGCATGCGATGGCGCGATACCGGGCCAGCCCCGGCCAGCGCGTCCGCCACCTGCTCGAGGCCGGCTCCGCAATGCAGCGCGACCGCGCACGCGCACAGCGCGTTGGTGACCTGATGGTCGCCGAACACGCTGAGTTGCACCTCAACAGCGCTGTCCATCGCGTGCAGGGTAAAGCGCGGCCGGGCCAGTTCGTCCAGCGACACTCCATCGGCCCACACGTCGCTTGGCCCCGCATCCGAGCGGCCGGCGCGGCTGACCCGGACCACCCGGGCGGTGGTGACGTCGGCCATTGCCGCCACGGCCGGGTCGTCGACGTTGAGGATGACGATGCCGGACGGCGGAACGGCCTGGGCCAGTTCGGATTTGGTTCGCGCGATGGCCTCCCGGGAGCCGAATTCGCCCAGGTGGGCAGTCCCGACGTTGAGGACCACCCCGATCGAGGGCGGGGCGATCTCGGCCAGCGCGGCGATGTTGCCGGGGTGGCGCGCCGACATCTCGAGGATCAGGTAGTCGGTGCGCCGCGTCGCGCGCAGCACCGTCCAAGGGTGACCCAGCTCGTTGTTGAACGACCCGGGCGGGGCGACCACCTCCCCGAGGGGCGCCAGCACGGCGGCCACCAGATCCTTGGTCGAGGTCTTTCCCGACGAGCCGGTGATCCCGACGATCCTCAGCCCGCCCGCCACCAGTTCGGACGCCACCGCCCGGGCCAGCCTGGCCAGTGCCGCCAGGACCGCGGCGCCCGACCCGTCGGCGTCGTGCTCCAGCACGCCGGCCCGCGATCCGGAGGCGCCTTCGGGGGCGACCACGATGGCGGGGACGCCGACCGGACGGGCCGCCAGCACCGCGACCGCGCCGGCCGCGACCGCCGAGGCCGCGTGGTCGTGGCCGTCGGAGCGGGCCCCCGGCAGCGCCAGGAACAGCCCGCCCGTGCCCACAGCCCGCGAGTCGAACTCGACGGTGCCGGTGACCCGCAGTTCGGCGGCGTCCTCCGGTGTGATGTCCGCCAGTGTGCCGCCGACGATTTCGGCGATCTGCGCGACGGTCAGCTCGATCACGCCCGATCCTCCAGGGCCCGGGCGAGTTCCACGCGATCGTCGAACGGGCGGACCACGTCGCCGGTGCGCTGGCCGGTTTCGTGGCCCTTGCCGGCGATCAGCACGACGTCGCCGGGGCCCGCCCAGTTGACCGCGTGCCGGATCGCCTCGCGCCGGTCGCCGATCTCGACGACCTCCGCCTTGGTGCCCGCTTCGGCTGCGCCGCTGAGGATTTCGCGCCGGATCGCCGCGGGGTCTTCACTGCGCGGGTTGTCGTCGGTGACGACGACCAGGTCGGCCAGCTCGGCGGCGACGGCGCCCATGGCGGCCCGCTTGCCCGGATCGCGATCGCCCCCGGCGCCGAACACCACGGCCAGCCGGCGCTGCGGGCGCGTCAGGGCGCCCAGCACCGCGCGCAACGCACCCGGCTTGTGCGCATAGTCGACCAGCGCCAGGAAATCCTGGCCGCGGTCGATCTCTTCGAGCCGCCCGGGGACGCGCGTGTTCTGCAACCCCGGGGCCGCCTGCTCCGGGGAGACGCCCACCGCGTCCAGGATCGCCAGCGCCACAAGGGCATTGGCGACGTTGTAATGGCCGGGCAGCCGGATGCCGACGCGGTGGTGTACGCCCGCGGGGTCCACGGCGGTGAACTGCTGTCCGCCCGCGCCCATCGGCGCCACGTCCGTGGCGCGCCAGTCGGCCGGTTGGCCGGTGGCGCTGACGGTCACGGCGCCACCGGCCCTGGTGGCCATCGCGCGCCCGGCGTCGTCGTCGACACACACGATGGCCCGTCGGGCGCACAGCGGCGAATCGGGGTCGAACAGCAGCGCCTTGGCCTCGAAATAATCGGCCATGGTCGGGTGGAAGTCGAGGTGGTCGCGGGACAGGTTGGTGAAGGCGCCCACCGCGAATCCGGTGCCGTCCACCCGGCCCAACGCCAGCGCGTGGCTGGACACCTCCATGACCACCGTGTCCACCCCCCGTTCGGCCATCGCCGCGAGCATCGCCTGCAGCGCGGGCGCCTCAGGTGTCGTCAGCGCGCTGGGGATATCGGCGCCGTCGACGCGGATGCCGATGGTGCCGATCAACCCCGCCGTCCGGCCGCCGGCGCGCAGACCCGACTCGACGAGGTACGTCGTGGTGGTCTTGCCCGACGTTCCGGTGATCCCGATGACCGTGACCCGTTCCGACGGGTTTCCGTACACCGCGGCGGCCAGGCCGCCGAGCACGCCGCGGGGCGCGGGGTGCACCAGGGTGGGCACGGTCGCGTCGCCCATTTCCGCGACCCCTGCGGCGTCGGTCAGCACCGCGACGGCACCGCCTTGGATCGCGTCGCCCGCATAGCGGGCGCCGTGCGTGGCCGAGCCGGGCAGCGCGGCGAACAGGTCCCCGGGCCGCACGTCCTGGGCGCGCAGCGTGACGCCGGTGACCGGGACGTCGGGCACGGCCACGCCGTCGGCCATCACCGCGCCGACCTGGGCCGCCAGCTCGGGTAACCGGGCGCCGGCGCCGGCGCTTGGGCGCAAATCACTGGACACCGACACACCTCCCGTCCCACCCGCGTGGTCCTTTTGATCGGCCATGACACCCTACCGAGGAGCACCGGCCGGCCGGCGTTCCCGGGCGAGCGTGCGCAGTTGTACACCTCCCCCGCGTGCCGCCGTCAGACACGCACCGTCGCGGTGGAGGGGACGCGGCGGAGGGGGCTACGTGGCCTGCAGGGTGAGCGGCGGCCCCGGATCCGGCGACAGCGGCACGTTCTCGCGCTGCATGAGCCAGCCGGCGATGTTGTGGAACAGCGGGGCCGCCGAGTGCCCGGGTGTGCCGTCGGCGTTGCGCTGGGGGTTGTCCATCATGATGCCGATGACGTAGCGGGGATTGTCGACGGTGGCCATGCCGGCAAAGGTGATCCAGTAGACGTCGTCGAAGTAGCAACCGCAGCCGGGGTTGATCTGCTGGGCGGTGCCGGTCTTGCCCGCCATCTGATAGCCGGACACCGCGGCGGCCGGCCCGGTGCCCTGCTGGTAGCCCATCGGGTCGTGCTGCACGACGGCGCGCAGCATGCCCCGGACCGTCTGGGCGGTCTGCGGCGACACCACCCGAACCCCGTCCGGGTGCGGTTCTTCGGTCCGGGTGCCGTCGGGCGCGATGGTGGCCTTGATGATCCGCGGCGGTACCCGCAGGCCGTCGTTGGCGATCGTCTGGTACATGTCGGTCATCTGCAGTAGGGTCATCGAAAGTCCTTGGCCGATGGGCAGGTTCGAGAAGGTGCTGCCCGACCATTGGTCGATGGGCGGCACCAGCCCCGCGCTCTCACCGGGCAACCCGACGTTGGTGCGCTGGCCGAGCCCGAACTTGCGGACCATGTCGTAGAAGCGTTCCGGGCCGACGCGCTGCGCCAGCATCAGGGTGCCGACGTTCGACGACTTTCCGAACACGCCGGTGGTGGTGTAGGGCATCACGCCGTGGTCCCAGGCGTCGTGGATGCTGACGCCGCCCATCTGGATCGAGCCGGGCACCTGCAACACCTCGTCGGGGTTGGACAGGCCGTATTCGATGACCGAGGACGCGGTGATCACCTTGTTCACCGACCCCGGTTCGAAGGGCGAGGAGACCGTCAGGTTGCCCAGTTGCCGATCACCCTGGCGCCCGATGTCTTGGGACGGGTCGAAGGTGTTGTCGTTGGCCATGGCCAGCACCTCGCCCGTCTTGGAGTCCAGCACGACGGCCGAAACATTATGCGCCCCAGACAGATTCTTCGCCTGCTGGACCTGCTGCTGGACGTAGAACTGGATGTCGTCGTCCAGGGTCAGCTGGACGGTCGAGCCGTTGACGGCCCGGTGCCGGTTGCGGTAACTGCCGGGGATGACGACCCCGTCGGATCCGCGGTCATACGTGACGGAGCCGTCGGTTCCGGACAGGACGGAATCCAGGGAGTCCTCCAGCCCGAGCAGTCCGTGGCCGTCCCAGTCGATGCCGCCGACGATGTTGGCGGCCAGCGATCCGCCCGGATACTGGCGCAGATCCTGGCGCTCGGAGCCGACCTCGGGGAACTTCTCCGAGATCGCGCTGGCGACCGCGGGGTCGACGGCGCGCGCGAGGTACACGAAATTCTCGTTGCTTTGCAGCTTCTTCAGCACGGTCGCAAAATCCGGCTTGTTGTTCAGCCGCGCCGAGACTTCCTTGGCCATGTCACGCAGCCGCTCCTGCGGATCGGGGGCGGCGGGGTTCTTCTTTCTCGCCTCCTCCAACTGCTGGTGAATCCGCTTGGGCTGGAACGTCAACGCGCGCGACTCGATGGTGAACGCCAGCTGTTGGTTGTTGCGGTCCACGATGCTGCCGCGGATGGCCTTCTCGACGTCGGTGACCTTGAGCTGCCCGGCCGCCTGCGCGCGCAGCTTCGGGGCATCCGTGACCTGCAGGACGAACAGCTGCGCCGCCGCGACCGCCATCAGCGCCACGATCACCACGTTGCCGGCCCGATGCCGGAAGACGAACGACGCGCCGCGCGAGCCCACTTCCACGATCTGGCGGGTGCGCCGGTCGCGCGCCGAGTGTCCGACCGCCATCGCTTCGGCCGGGCGAGCTTGCTTGGTCTGCTTGGCGTTACGGGGCTTCTTCGGTTGCCGCACGTCCTTGGGCTCTTGCGGCTTACGGGGCCGGCGCGTCGGTCGCGCCGAGGGCGACCGGCGTCCCCGCCCGTCCTCGCCGCGGCTCATCGGGCGCCACCCGGCGTCGCGGCGGCCAGCGGGCCGGGCTGTTGGCCGTTAGCCGGCACGCCCGGCTGAGGGGGCTGAGGCACCTGAGGAGGGGCCTGCGCAGCCGGGCCGGGCAACCCCGGCCGCACCGGGACCGGCACCTCCGCGGGCAGCGGGGCGGGCACCGATCCGGGGGCCGGCATCGGCAGCCCGCCCATGGGAATCGAGACCTCGGCGGGCGGCGCAGGCTGCGCGGGGCCCGTCGGGGACGGCAGACCCGGCGTCGGCAGCACCGGCACCACCCCCTGGAAGTGCCCCGTGGCCGGGCCGCCCGGCATCCCCGGCAGCGGGGCTATGGCCTGCGAAGGGATTTGCGCGGGCAGGTGCTGGCCGCCCACGGTCGACGAACCGTCCGGGGCGCGCAACAGCGCCTCCGGCCCCGGCCGCGCCGGCACCGGTGGGGCCCCAGGCGCGGGCAGCACCCGGACCGGGACCTCCGGCGGCAGCGCGGGCGGCGGCGGAGCCGGTGGGGGCGCGTCGGAGATCTTGCTGTTCAGCGGTGGCGGCGGGACGCCGTCGGCCGGCTTCGGGCTGCCGACGACCACCCAGTTACCGGTCGGGTCCTGGACCAGGTGTGCGGTGTCCCGCGTCGGGATCATGCCCTGCTTGCGCGCCGCTTCGGCCAGCGCCGGCGCGGACTCCGCCTCGCGCACATCGCGTTCCAGCGACTCCTTCTGCTGCTGCAGCATCCGGTTCTTCTCGCGGGCGTGGCTTAACTGATAGGAGCGCTCGGCGGAGTCGGTGGACAACCACAGCGTCAGGCCCAGCCCCAGGCCGAGGGCGCCGATGATCAGCACGACAAACGGAACCTTGCTCGCCAGCGTCCGTGGGCGCAGATCGATCGACGCGAGCCGGGCGGCCAACCGCTCGGTCAGGCGGGGCCGGACGGCCTTGGGCGCCTTAGCTTTCCGCGCCTTGGCCCGCGCTTTGGCCTGGCTCGCATTCTTGGGGCGGCCGGAGCGTTCGACCGGCCGGGCGATCGGGCTGGTTTGCGGTCCCGAACGGTGCGACCGGCTTTCGCGGGCGGTGGACGAGGCGGTCCCGGGCCGCGTGCGACGCGACGACGCCCCGTCGCCCGCGGCGCGCCTGTCCTTGCGGGCCGAGCCGCCGCGGCGTTTGGGCGTCTCGCGCGTTACCTTCATGAGTCGCCTTTCCCGCTAGCCTGCTGTGATTTCGCGTTCGGTCCGAGCCGTTGCAGCGCCCGCAATCGCACGGCGGCGCTGCGGGGATTGCGTTCGACCTCGGCCGCGTCCGCGCGTTCGGCGCCGCGCGTCAACGACCGGAATCTCGGCTCGTGGCCGGGAAGTTCGAAGGGCAAATCCACCGGCGTGCGCGACGCGACCGCGTCGGCAAACACCCGCTTGACGATCCGGTCCTCCAGCGATTGGTAGGCCATCACCGCGATGCGCCCGCCGACGGCCAGCGCGTCCAGCGCGGCGGGAAGGGCGTCGCGCAGCGAGGTCAGTTCGTCGTTGACGGCGATCCGCAGCGCCTGGAAGGTGCGCTTGGCCGGATGTCCGCCGGTGCGCCGGGCGGGCGCCGGAATCGCTTGGTACAGCAGCTCTACCAACTGCGCTGTCGAGGTGAACGGGGCGCTGCGGCGCCGGCGGACGATCTGGCCGGCGATGCGGCGGGCGAACCGCTCCTCGCCGTAGCGGTGCAGGATGTCCGCCAGCGCGCCCTCGTCGTAGGTGTTGACGATGTCGGCCGCGGTCAGCGGCGACGACGGGTCCATCCGCATGTCCAGCGGCGCGTCCTGGGCATAGGCGAAGCCCCGTTCGGCGCGATCGAGCTGCATGGAGGAAACGCCGAGGTCGAAAAGGATCCCGTCGACGGATTCGGCTGCGGCACAGCCGGATTCGGCCAGCGCTTCGGCGAGACCGTCGTACCGGGTGCGGACCAGGGTGACCCGGTCGGCAAACCGGTCCAGTCGGTCCCGGGCGATGTCGAGGGCGCTGGGATCGCGGTCGAGTCCGATCAGCCGCAGACCGGGCAGGTCGGTCAGGAATCGCTCGGCGTGACCACCGGCGCCGAGCGTGGCGTCGACGAGGACCGCGCCGGTCCCGTCGGGGTGCCGGCGCGTCAGGGCGGGGGTGAGCAGCTCGACGCAGCGGTGCAGCAGGACGGGCACGTGCCCGAAATCGTCCGAATTCTCAGCCACCGCAACGCCTCCCCTGAGAACCGCCCTTGCATCCTGGTCCCTGTCCGAAGGTACGAACCTGGCGTTGGGGAAGTACGCCAGGGTCGGTTCGGGCAGAGGCCACGATGCACGGGCATGCGCCTCAGATAATGTCGCCGAGTGCTTCATCGCTGGCCGCGGAGAAGTTCTCTTCGTGGGTCTGCTGGTAGTCGTGCCAGGCCTGCGCATCCCAGATCTCGAGGTAGTCGACCGCCCCGATCACCACGCAGTCCTTGGTCAGGTTCGCGTAACGGCGGTGGTCGGCCGACAGGGTGATGCGGCCCTGCGCGTCGGGATGCTGCTCGTCGGTGCCGGCGGCGAGATTGCGCAGGAAGGCCCGGGCCTCGGGGTTGCTACGTGAGGTCTTGCTGGCCCGGCGCGCCAGCTGCTCGAATTCCGTCCGGGGGTAGACCGCGAGGCTGTGGTCCTGGCTTTTGGTGACCATCAACCCCCCTGCCAACGTGTCGCGGAACTTGGCGGGCAACGTCAGCCGCCCCTTGTCGTCGAGCTTGGGCGTGTAGGTGCCGAGAAACACCAGCTCACCTCCCATGGAGACCCGGCTCTCGCCTCACCCAAACGCTTCAGCCACCATACCCCACCATCCCCCACTTCGCCCCATTATTCGGGTGTCGTGGGCGCGTTTTCCCCGTTGTCCGCCACCGAGCCCGGTCCTGCCGCCGGCCGGTGGCTCCGGACGTCCCGTTGCGGCCCGATCTTCGGGCCGGAAAACCGCACCTCAGGGCCATGGAATCGCCGGGTGGGGCGCAGTGGGGCGTCTCGGTGGGGCCCGGTGGGGCAGCTCGGGCGCGGGAAGGCTCGGTTTGGGCTCGATTGGGAGTCGAAATGAACTCCACCCGGCGTACCCACTCGCCCGGGCGCAAAAAAGAGGTAGCCGTGATGGCTACCCCTGGTGACTCCTCGTCGTCTCCGCTACTCGTCGAAGCGCCGGCGGAAGCGATCCTCCATGCGACTGGTGAACGAGCCGCCGCCCTTGTTGCGCCGCTGGCGCGCCGATCCGGGCGCGGATCCGGAACGATCGGACCTGCCCGCCAGCCGCGGGCCGGTGATCGCGTAGACCACGCCGCCGAACATCACGATGAAGCCAAAGACGCTCAGGATCGGGAAACTTCCGATCATCGTGGCTTTGAACGCCACCCCGGACACCAACATCGCCAGGCCAACGACGAACAACGCCGCGCCCTGCAGGCGCCGCCGCGCGGTCGGTGCGCGCAACCCTCCGCCGCGGACGCTCGACGCGAACTTGGGATCCTCCGCGTAGAGGGCGCTCTCGATCTGATCGAGCATCCGCTGTTCATGATCGGAGAGTGGCATTCGTCCCTCCTTGCCGACAGTTTGACACGTAACTATCGATAGCACGCGGATGCCCGGTGTAAGGGCAACTACCACAAATGATACGAGGTCAATCTGCGCCTTACCACTGGTTCGGCAGCGATTCTATCCCGGGCGCGCTCCCGCGCCCGCACACCCGGCAACGACGGTGCGCCGCAACCCGCTTGCCGATGGGGCGCGCTTCGCCCCGTCATGGCAGGCTCCTACCCGCGACCGCCGGGCGCGCGGAGCCGCGGGGGTCGGATAATGGCGACAGCCGCACGGGGCCGGAGCCACACCTGAAGCCACCCGATGAGGAGGACACCGCGAGTTGGCGATATTCCTCATCGATCTGCCGCCGAACGATATGGAGCGCCGCCTGTCTGACGCGCTCGGGGTGTACGTCGAAGCGATGCGATACCCGCGGGGTACCGAGAACCAGCGCGCCGCCATGTGGCTCGAACACATCCGTCGGCACGGCTGGCAGGGGGTGGCCGCCGTCGAGGCCGAGGCGCCCGGGGACCCCGGCGCCCAGGCCCCGTCGGCCGCAGAACTGAGCGACGCGCCGCTGCTCGGCGTGGCCTACGGCTATCCCGGGGCGCCCGGGCAGTGGTGGCAGCAGCAGGTGGTCCTGGGCTTGCAACGCGGCGGCTCGCCGCCCCAGGAGATCGCCCAGCTGATGAACAGCTACTTCGAGCTGACCGAACTGCACATCCACCCCCGTGCGCAGGGCCGCGGCCTCGGCGAGGCGTTGGCCCGCCGGCTGCTCGCCGGGCGCCCAGAGAAGAACGTCCTGCTCTCCACGCCGGAAATCAACGGAGAGCCCAACCGCGCGTGGCGGTTGTACCGGCGACTGGGCTTCACCGACGTCATCCGCGGCTATCACTTCGCCGGGGACCCACGCGCGTTCGCGATCCTGGGCCGCTCCCTTCCGCTGTAGCGACACCGCCCGGGGCGGCGCACCCGGGGCGCCGGATCTGGCACGATGACCTCGTGCACGCCAGTCCCGCCCCGGTCCGGCCCCGGGGCTTCACGCCCCGCCGGCGCCGCGTCCTGGCCATCGCGATGCTGCTGCTGATCGTGCCCCTGGCAAGCGGGTGCCTGCGGGTCCGGGCGTCGCTCACCGTCTCGCCCGACGACCTGGTGTCCGGGGAGATCATCGCGGCGGCCAAACCAAAGACGCCGAAGGACACCGGCCCGCAGCTCGACACCAACAACCTGCCGTTCGGCCAGAAAGTGGCGGTGTCGAACTACGACAGCGACGGCTACGTGGGTTCGCAGGCGGTGTTCTCCGACCTGACCTTCGCCGAGTTGCCGCAGCTGGCGAACATGAACTCCGACGCCCAGGGGGTGAGCCTGTCGCTGCGCCGCAACGGCAACCTGGTGATCCTCGAGGGCCGGGCGGACCTGACATCGGTGACCGACAACGACGCCGACGTCGAGTTGACGGTCGCGTTTCCCGGCGTCGTGACCTCCACTAACGGCGACCGCGTCGAGCCGGACGTGGTGTCGTGGAAGCTCAAACCGGGCGTGGTGACCACCATGAGCGCCAACGCCCGCTACACCGATCCGAACACCCGTAACTTCACCGGCGCGGGCGTCTGGCTGGGCATCGCGTCCTTCGCGGCGGCCGGCGTGGTGGCGCTGCTGGCCTGGATGAGCCGCGACCGTTCGCCGCGGCTCACCGCGCCGCGCGACCAGCCGCCCAGCTAGGGCGATCGCGAGCGCGGCGTTTCGCCGGGCGAAGCGGGTCGCCCGAAGGCAGCCTAGGGCGACCAGTAGTCCAGCATCTCCGCAAAGGTCTGGAACGCGGGCCCGGAAACCCCGTAGGTCGCCTCGAAATGGATGCTCAGCGGGAAGCCGAGCCCGGCCACGCCGTCGATCACGCGCTTGTACAGGTCGACCATCAGCCGGCGCTTCTGCTCCGGTTCGCTGCCGGCCAACCGTCGGACGAACTCCTGCTCGCCGGCCACGGCGGCGTTGCCGGGGTCCTGAATCAGCCAGTTGATCAGGCCGACGCGGCTCTCCACCTTCGGCACGAACCCGAAGGACAGCAGGATCTCGGGCCGGTGATCGGTGTTCTTGGCGAAGTCGGTCAGAAAGCCCACGATCGCGTCGGAATACAGCAGCTGCGTCATCCCGTACGTCGCGCCCTGGTTGCACTTGAAGTTCAGCCGGCCCTGCTCCCCTTCGCGGGTGGGGATCACGATCACGCCGCGGTTGGTCACCACGTCGCGATAGATCGACAGGGCGTCGGTCGGTGCGACGCCGGAACCCTCGCCGTCGTTCATGGTGCGCGGGACGCCGACGAAGACGACGCCCTCCATCCCGGCGGCGCACAGGTCGGTCAGCCGGCCGCGCAGCGACACCTCGTCCATGAACGCGGTCACCTGGGTGCACAGGCCCTGGAAGCCGGGCAATTCGGGCTTGATGATCGACCAGAAGTCCAGCACGTCGAATTTCGGCTTCATGGCCACGGGCCGATCGTCGTCCTCCGCGATCATCCCGGGGATCATCACGTGCCGGATCCGGCCCTCGAGGCCGAACTCGCGCGAGTACCGCACCACTTTTCGCGCGTCTTCGAGCGCCCGCTCCTTGCCGTCTTCGACGTTGGGGGGCACCAACTCGAGCGCGATGGTGTTGAGGGTCACGCGGCTCCTATCGGTCGGATCCATCAGACGACTTGTTTCCCAGATCGCCAGCATAGGGGCGCAATAGTGAGGCAGTCGAAGCAACGGGGGCCCGGAAGCGACATACACTGTCGGCCCAGGGATTGACGAGCAGAAAGGGGCGCCGCGCTGAGCCTGAAAGCTTCGGAGGCAGCGGCATCCGTCGAGTTGACCGGCGCGATCACCGAGCAACTTCGGCGATACCTGCGCGACCGGCGCGACCGGACGGCCTACATCGGCGCCGACTACGACGTCCTGGTCGCCGCCCTGGAGGACTTCGTGCTCAACGGCGGTAAACGGCTGCGGCCCGCCTTCGCCTACTGGGGCTGGCGGTCGGTGGCCACCGGCGAGCCCGAACCCGAAGTGTTGCTGCTGTTTTCCGCGCTCGAACTGCTGCACGCCTGCGCGCTGGTGCACGACGACGTGATCGACGACTCCTCAACCCGCCGCGGCAAGCCGACCGCGCACGTCCGCTTCGCGGCGCTGCACCGCGACCGGGGCTGGCGCGGCTCGCCGGAGCGGTTCGGGACGTCGGCGGCCATCCTGCTCGGCGACCTGGCACTGGCCTGGGCCGACGACATCGTCTTCGGGGCGGGATTGCCGCCCGACGCCCGGGGCCGCGTCCAGCACGTGTGGGCCGACATCCGCACCGAGGTGCTCGGCGGGCAATACCTCGACATCGTCGCCGAGAACAGCGCGGCCGAGTCGATCGCGTCGGCGATGAACGTCGACACCTTCAAGACCGCCTGCTACACCGTGGCGCGGCCGCTGCAGTTGGGCGTGGCGGCCGCCGCCGACCGGCCCGACGTGCAGGCCGCCTTCAAGGAATTCGGGACCGACCTGGGTGTGGCGTTTCAGCTGCGCGACGACGTGCTGGGCGTGTTCGGCGACCCTGCGGTGACGGGCAAGCCGTCCGGCGACGACCTGAGGTCCGGCAAGCGGACCGTGCTGCTGGCCGAGGCGGTGGAGCTGGCGGACAAGTCAGACCCCTTGGCGGCCAACCGGTTACGCGGCTCGATCGGTGCGCAGCTGACCAACGCGCAGGTCGCCGAGTTGCGCGACGTCATCGAGTCGGTGGGCGCGCTGGCCGCGGCGGAGCGACGCATCGCGGCGTTGACCGAACGCGCCCTCGGCACGCTCGCGGCGGCACCCATCAATGCGGCGGCCAAGGCGGGGCTGGCCGAGCTCGCCAGGATGGCCACGAATCGGTCCGCCTAGTCCGATGACAAGTCCCACGAGCACCGCCGCCGAGACGACCAAAGGATCGGTGGCGCAATATCTTTCACGGCTCGTCGCGTTCGCCGCCACCCCCGACGCGCGACCGGCGAAGCTCGGATTCCTGGGCTCCGTGCTGATCACCCTGGGCGGGCTGGGCGCCGGCAGCACCAAACCGCACGACCCCCTGCTGGAAGCGTTGCACCTGTCCTGGCTGCGCTTCGGCCACGGTCTGGTGCTGTCGTCGATCGTGTTGTGGGCGGGCGTGGGCCTCATGCTGATCGCGTGGGTGATGCTGGGCCGCCGCGCGCTGGCCGGGAACGCCACCGAATTCACCATGCGGGCGACCACCGCCTTCTGGCTCGCGCCACTGCTGTTGTCCGTGCCCGTCTTCAGCCGCGACACCTATTCCTACCTGGCGCAGGGCGCGCTGCTGCGCGACGGCTTCGACCCCTACGCCGTCGGCCCGGTCGCCAATCCAAACACCTTGCTGGACAACGTGAGTCCGATCTGGACCATCACCACGGCGCCCTACGGGCCGGCGTTCATCCTGATCGCCAAGCTGGTCACGATCGTGGTGGGCAACCACGTGATCGCCGGCACGATGCTGCTGCGGCTGTGCATGCTGCCGGGGTTGGCGCTGCTGATCTGGGCCACTCCCCGGCTCGCCCATCATCTGGGCACCAACGGCGCACTGGCGCTGTGGATCTGCGTTCTCAACCCGCTCGTGCTCATCCACCTGATGGGCGGCGTACACAACGAGATGCTGATGGTGGGCCTGATGGCCGCCGGGATCGCGCTCACCTTCCAGGGCCGCCACGTCCTGGGCGTCGTGCTGATCACGGCGGCGATCGCGGTCAAGGCCACCGCCGGAATCTCGTTGCCGTTCCTGGTATGGGTGTGGATGCGCCACCTGCGCGACCGGCGGGGATACCGGGCGGTCCCGGCGTTTTTGGCGGCCACCGCGACCTCACTGGCGGTCTTCGCGGTGGTGTTCGCGATCCTGTCGGCGGCGGCCGGTGTCGGGCTGGGGTGGCTGACCGCGTTGGCCGGGTCGGTGAAGATCATCAACTGGCTGACCGTGCCGACCGCGGTCGCCAACCTGATCCACGCGCTGGGCAGCGGCTTTTTCACGGTCGGCTTCTACGCCATCCTGCGCGTCACCCGGTTCGTCGGCATCGCGATCATCGCCGTGTCATTGCCGCTGTTGTGGTGGCGATTCCGGCGCGACGACCGCGCCGCGCTGACCGGGATCGCGTGGTCGATGCTGATCGTGGTGCTGTTCGTCCCGGCCGCGCTGCCCTGGTACTACTCCTGGCCGCTGGCGGTGGCGGCCCCGCTGACCCAGTCGCGGCGGGCGGTCGCGGCCATCGCCGGCCTGTCGACCTGGGTCATGGTGATCTTCAAACCCGACGGATCGCACGGCATGTACTCGTGGCTGCACTTCTCGCTGGCCACCGCCTGCGCGCTGGCCGCCTGGTACGCGCTGTACCGGGCGCCCGAATCCGTCAGTACGCCATAGCCTGCGCGCGCCGCACCACTTCCCGCGCCTGGTGGCAATGCAATGCGTCGACGGGGCGGGCGTTGGCGATCGCGTCGCGGGTGCCGTCGCGCGTGATCGTCAGCGACGGGTCCGGGGTGAACAGCCAGCGCACGATCTCCGTCTCGTGATAGCCACCGTCGTGCAGGATCGTCAACAGCCCCGGCAGGCTCTTGACCACCTCGCCGGAGTTGGTGAAGAACACCTGGGGCACCACCACGCCGCCGCCGCGCTTGACCGCGACCAGGTGACCCTCCCGCAGCTGCTGCTGCACCTTGCTCACCGACACGCCGAGTATTGCGGCCACCCCCGGCAGATCGTAGGTCGGCTCGTCGGGATCCAGGACGTCGTCGCCGGCCGGAACACTGCTCACGGCGCCAGTGTAGGCCCTGCTTAGCGCCTCGGGCCTACGTTTTCGCGTCCCGCACCTACGATGGCCCCGTGACCGGACCTGGGACGCGCGACCCGCTGGAGGGGACGTTGCTGGACGGCCGCTACCGCGTGGAGTCCCGGATCGCCAGCGGCGGCACCTCGACGGTTTATCGCGGCATCGACGTCCGGCTCGACCGCCCGGTCGCGGTGAAGGTGATGGACACCCGCTATGCCGGCGACGACCAATTCCTGACCCGCTTCCAGCTCGAGGCGCGCACCGTCGCCCGCCTGAAAAATCCCGGCCTGGTCGCGGTCTATGACCAGGGCATGGATGCCCGGCATCCGTTTTTGGTGATGGAGCTCATCGAGGGCGGAACGCTGCGCGAGCTGCTGGCCGAGCGCGGTCCGATGCCGCCCCACGCCGTCGCGGCGGTGCTTCGCCCGGTGTTGGGCGGGCTGGCCGCCGCGCACCGGGCGGGGCTGGTGCATCGCGACGTCAAGCCCGAGAACGTCCTGATCTCCGACGACGGCGACGTCAAGATCGCCGATTTCGGGCTGGTCCGCGCCGTCGCCGCCGCCGGAATCACCTCCACCAGCGTCATTCTCGGCACCGCCGCCTACCTGTCGCCCGAGCAGGTGCGCGACGGCAACGCCGGCCCGCGCAGCGATGTCTACTCGGCCGGGATCCTCACCTATGAGCTGCTGACCGGGAGCACGCCATTCACCGGCGACTCGGCATTGTCGATCGCCTACCGCCGCCTGGACGCCGACGTGCCGCCGCCCAGCGCCGCGATCGACGGTGTGCCACCGCAATTCGACGAATTGGTGGCGCGGGCGAGCGCGCGCGACCCCGCCGACCGCTACGCCGACGCGATCGAGATGGGCGCCGACCTCGCGGCGATCGCCGGAGAACTCGCGCTGCCGGACTTCCGAGTGCCCGCGCCGCGCAACTCCGCCCAACACCGATCGGCGGCGCTGCACCACAGCCGGATGAGCCAGCGCCAGCCCGCCGCCCCGCAATCGCGCCCACCGGCGCCGGCCGCGGCACCGGTTCGCAATCCCACCCGGCAGCTCCCCCGCGAAACCGACGACCGTGTAAGCGAATACCAGCCCGTCGCAGGCGAATTCGCCGGCATCGCGATGAGCGAATTCGTCTGGGCCCGCCAGCACGCGCGGCGGATGGTGCTGGTGTGGGTGGCCGTCGTGCTGGCGCTCACGGGGCTGGTCGCCACCGTGGCCTGGACTCTCGGAAGCAATCTCAGCGGCCTGCTCTGAGCCCCTTTACTCAGTCGCGCAGCATCTCGGCGACCAGGAACGCCAGCTCCAGCGACTGCTGGGTATTCAGCCGCGGGTCGCAGGCCGTCTCGTAGCGACCTCCCAGGTCGGTGTCCGAAATGTCTTGCGCCCCACCCAAACACTCGGTGACGTTCTCGCCGGTGATCTCGACGTGGATGCCGCCGGGATGCGTGCCCAGCGCGCGGTGCACCTCGAAGAACCCCTGCACCTCGTCGACGATGCGATCGAAGTGCCGCGTCTTGTAGCCGTTGGACGACTCGTGGGTGTTGCCGTGCATCGGGTCGCACTGCCAGATCACCTGGTGCCCGGTGGCCTGCACCTTCTCGACGATCGGCGGCAGCAGGTCGCGCACCTTGTTGTTGCCCAGCCTGCTCACCAGTGTCAGCCGTCCCGGCTTGTTGTGCGGGTCGAGGCGCTCGACGTATTCGACGGCCAGCTCGGGGGTCATCGTCGGGCCGATCTTCACGCCGATCGGGTTGGCGATCACCTCCGCGAACGCGATGTGCGCGCCGTCGAGCTGGCGGGTCCGCTCGCCGATCCACACATAGTGCGCCGACAGGTCGTACAGCTGCGGCTCGCCGCCCTCGACGTCGGACAGGCGCAGCATCGCCCGCTCGTAGTCGAGCACCAAAGCCTCGTGGCTGGCGTAGATTTCGGCGGTTTGCAGGTTGCGGTCGGCCACCCCGCAGGCGCTCATGAACTTCAAACCCCGGTCGATCTCGCTGGCCAACGCCTCGTACCGCGCGCCGGCCGGCGAGGTCCGCACGAATTCCCGGTTCCAGTCGTGCACCAGGTGCAGCGACGCCAGGCCCGAGGAGGTCAGGGCCCGCACCAGGTTCATCGCGGCGCTGGCGTTGGCGTAGGCGCGCACCAGCCGCGACGGGTCGTGCTCGCGGGCCGCGGCGTCGGGGGCGAAGCCGTTGATCATGTCGCCGCGGTAGGAACGCAGGCCCAGCGCGTCGAGGTCGGCCGAGCGGGGCTTGGCGTACTGGCCGGCGATGCGGGCCACCTTGACCACCGGCATGCTGGCGCCGTAGGTCAGCACCACGGCCATCTGCAGCAGGGTCCGGATGTTGCCGCGGATGTGGGGTTCGGTGTTGTCGACGAACGTCTCCGCGCAGTCGCCGCCCTGCAGCAGGAATGCCTCGCCCCGGGCGACCTGCGCCAGCTGATCCTGCAGCCGCACGATCTCCGACGGCACGGTCACCGGCGGCACGCTCTCGAGGACCGTGCGCATCGCGGCGGCCTGTTCGGCGTCCCAGCTGGGCTGCTGGGCGGCCGGCTTGGCCAGCGCGGCGTCCAGTCGCGCCCGCAGCTCGGTCGAGAGCGGCGGCAGCGGCGGCAGCTGGTCGATCGGTATGTCGACGGTCCAGTTCATCGGTCCATGGTAACCGGGGCGCGGCACCGTTCGGTCACGCCTGATCAGGGCGAACGCCCCCCGCACCCTCGGCGGCGGTGATCAGCCGGTATCGGCGGAGCTGATCGCGGGCGTCGACCAGGGCGTCGTGGGCGTCGCGCGGCCGCGGCGGCATCCGCGGAGATCCGCGCTCCTCCCACAACTGCCGAACTTCCCTGGTGAAACGGGGTATCGCCTGGGGAAGCGCCGGCATCGCGCCCCACAACTGGCACAGCGCCACGTGGTCGTAGGCCCCCACCCAGGCCCACAGCTCGATCGGTTCGGAGCCGCCCACCCCGAAAAACTCCTCCAGGTCCAGGCGGATCTGCTTGCGCGAGCGCCACAGCTGCGACGACGGCGGCGGCAGCTTGGGCAGCACGTTGGCGCGCACCCAGCTACCGGCGCGCTCGGGATCGAATTCGGTGGACACGGCGTAATACTCGCGGCCGTCCTCGGCGACCACCCCGATCGAGATCAGCTCGATGGTGCGGCCGTCCTCGATGAATTCCGTGTCATAGAAGTACCGCACCTGAAAAGCCTAGGGGAACGCCACTATCGGCTGATCAGGATGGGCCCCGTCGGCGGCGGCGCCGCGTGCACGTCATGGTCGAGCTGGGCGTCGATCAGGCGCTCGTCGGGCAGGCGCGGGGTGCCCGCGATCGCGCACTGCACCCACAGCTTGACCCGCACGACCGGGCGGCGCAGCCTACGTTCCCGCTGCAGCGCGCGTCGCATCTTGTCGGGCTGGGTGGTGTAGCGCCAGCGGGCCCATGGGGCGTGCGGGCGCGACAGCCGGATCGCGCCGATGACCAGCAGCACGACGATGAACATGCCCAGCAATCCGGTCCACACCTTGCCCTTGAGCAGCACCACCACGGCCAGTGGCAGCGTGAACACCAGCTCACCGGCCACCCCGGCGCGCAGCGCCACCGCGTCGGCGCCGTGCCAGAACGGCAGGAAGAACATCAGCGGGTGCAGGCCCATCATCAACAGCCCGGCCACCGCCACCGCGGCGAACACCGCGTCCACCGAGGTGCGGCCGTCCTCTTCCCAGTACACGTCCGACAGGTGCAGGATCAACGCGTACTCGTCGAGGACCAGCGCGGACCCGATCCCGAAAAGGCTTGCCGCCAAGGTGAACTCGGGTTCCTGCCCACTGATGGACAGGGTCACCAGCATCAACCCGGAGAGCATCACCAGGACCACCCCGAACGCCACATGGTGGATGTGCACCTCCCCGATGTGGACGTTGCGCGGTTGCCACCACCGGGCCGGACGCCCGGTTTGGGCGCGGTGGCGGATAAGCCGCACGCACGTTCGCGTGACGAAGAAGGTCAGGATGAAGGCGACCAGGCAGCACAGCAGCGGCAGCCGGCCGCGGTCGATGATGTCGTGCGCGAACCAGTGGGCCACCCCGAACACGAACCAGTGCAGCACGCTAGAAACGTACGCCTGCATTTCCGGGCAGCGCGGGAGCCGCGCTGCGACACGTCGCCGGTGCCGCTACCGATTACGCTGTTATGCGACATGAGTAGATGGCGGGCGCCCGGCGTGGGCAGTAAACCCGGGCGGGTGGCGCTGTGGTGCCTGCTTTGGCTGGTCGCGGCCGCGGCGATGTATCACGTGGCCTCGGGCCAGTTCGGGCACACCCCGTACCGCATCGACATCGACATCTATCAGATGGGCGGCCAGGCCTGGCTGGACAACCATCCCCTCTACCGCGGCGACGTGAAGTTCCACACACCCATCGGGCTGAACCTGCCGTTCACCTATCCGCCGCTGGCGGCCATCGTGTTCTGCCCGTTCTCCTGGCTGCACATGCCGGCCGCGAGCGTGGCGATCACGGCGTTGACCCTGGTGCTGCTGATCGTCTCGACGACGATCCTGCTGACCGGCCTCGACGTGTGGGACACGTCGGCCGCGCTGGGCGGCCCGGCGTGGCTGCGCCGGCTGTGGTTGGCGGTGCTCATCACCGCCGCCGCGGCGAACTGGCTGGAGCCGATCGTTTCCAACTTCGCCTTCGGCCAGATCAACGTCGTGCTGATGACGCTGGTGATCGCCGACTGCGTGCCGCGCCGCACGCCGTGGCCACGCGGCCTGCTGCTGGGCCTGGGGATCGCGCTGAAGCTCACCCCGGCGGTTTTCCTGCTCTACTTCCTGCTGCGCCGGGACAACCGCGCGGCGCTGACGGCCACGGCGTCGTTCGCGGCGATGACCCTGCTGGGCTTCGCGCTGGCGTGGAGCGATTCGTGGGAGTACTGGACCCGCACCGTCCACCACACCGACCGGATCGGTGAGGCCGCGCTGAACACCGACCAGAACATCGCGGGCACCCTGGCCCGGTTGGGGCTCGACGAGCACGCGCGGTTCCCGCTGTGGGTCGCCGCATGCCTGCTGGTGCTGGCGGTGACGATCTGGGCGATGCGGCGGGCGCTGCGGGCCGGCGAGCCGATCATGGCGGTGATCTGCGTCGCGCTGTTCGGTTTGGTGGTCTCCCCGGTGTCCTGGTCACACCACTGGGTCTGGGCGCTGCCGACGCTGCTCGTGACCGGGGTGCTGGCGTGGCGGCGCCGCAACATCGCGCTGGGCGTGCTCAGCGCCGTCGGGGTGGCGCTGATGAGGTGGACGTGGACGCCGATCGACCTGCTGCCCAAGCACCACGAGACCACCGCCAACTGGTGGCGCCAGCTCGTCGGCGCGTCCTACGTGTGGTGGGCCTTGGCGGTCATCGTCGCGGCGGGGCTGACGATCTCGGCCCGAACGAGCCGGTCCGCGCCGGCCAGGGCCACTCCGACGCCGGTCGCTGCTTCGAGCTAGCCGACGGCCGTCTCGGGAATCCGCGCGGCGGCCTCATCCGTCGGGTCGGCGCCCTCCGATTCGGCGCCGCGTTCCTTGAGGCTGGCGGCATAGATGTCGACGTACTCCTGCCCGGAGAGCCCCATCAGCTCGTAGATCACCTCGTCGGTGACGGCCCGCTCGATGAAGCGGTTGCCGGCCATTCCCTCGAACCGGGAGAAGTCCATCGGCTTGCCGAACCGGACGGTGACGCGCCCGAACCGCAGCATCGTGGTGCCCGGCGGGTTGACCACGTTGGTGCCGATCATCGCCACCGGGATCACCGGGACACCGGTGTGCAGCGCCAGCCGCGCCAGCCCGGTCTTGCCCTTGTACAACCGGCCGTCGGGCGAGCGGGTGCCCTCGGGGTACATGCCCAGCAGCTTGCCCTGCTTGAGCACCTGCTCGGCGGTGTTGAGCGCGGCCTGCGCGGCGTCCGCGTCGGTGCGGTCGATCGGCACCTGCCCGACGGCGGTGAAGAACCACCGGCTGAACCAGCCCTTCAGACCGGTGCCGGTGAAATATTCGGACTTCGCGAGGAAGGTGATCCGGCGCCGGACCACCAGCGGCAGGAAGAAGCTGTCCATCACGGCGAGGTGATTACTCGCCAGGATCACCGGGCCGGACGTCGGAACGTATTCCAGCCCTTCAACTTTCGGCCGGCCAAGCAGGGACAGCAACGGGCCAAGCAGGATGTACTTGAATAGCCAGTACCACATGGCCCTCCCTCTCGCCCGCCACCCGCAGTGTTCTGGCCAACTGTACCGATCCCCGGGGCAACCGACCACCTTCACACCGGGCGGGTCATTCCTCCACGGTGACCGGGATGGGCTGGTATCGGGTCCGCACGGTGCCGTCGGCGTCGGGAGCCCCGGCGCCGGACTCGGCGCCGACACCGCCGCCGGGCGGCCCGTCGGGTGGCGGTTCGGTCGAGCGGTCGATGTCGTTGACGATGCCGCGGATCACCTCCAGCAGGGCGATGCTGTGGTCGGCGATCACGGTGAGCAACGGGTGCTGCTCACCGGTGGCCAACGCGGCCAGCGCGCACACCGGGCACCACACCTGCTGGCACTTGCCGGTCCCGACGCCGCCGCCGGCCGTCAAAGCCGCCGCCGTTCGCACCGCCGGGTCGATCCCGTCCAGGATCGCCTGGGCGAGCCGGCGCAGCTCCGGACCGATATCCGAATGAGCCCCACTCACTTAGGCCACACCTCCGGATCCGGTTGAAAACGAACAGTCAGCTCACCGCCCCGCAGGTGCGCGTCGAGCACCGTGCAGCGCCGCAGCACAGACGCCAACCGAACCCTGCGCCGCAGCCCTCCGGCGCTGATGATCAGGTCGTCGTCGACTCGGCCCAACGAAAGTCCTCCGGGATCAAGTTGGGGCAACGTTAGCCGCATACGGTATATCGACCCAAGCCCCGATCCCGATTCGAGGTCCACGACGGGCCGCAGCGGACCCGGCGGCGCCGTCCCGCCGCGCCGGCGGGCGCTGTCGAGCAGTGCGCCCAGCGCCTTGGGGCCGATCGGCTCGCCGGACAGGTGCGGGGTAAGCACCAGCGCCACATCACCGATGGTGGCGTCGAGTTCGTCGAGCACGACGCGTTGTTCGGCGATGCGCTCGGCGTACCAATAGAAAGCCGGGTGCTCGGGCAGGTTGCGGTACTCGTAGGACTCGTCCTCGGTCAGCACCTGGTTGACGATCAGCTCCTCGACCCGCACCCCCATCAACGCCAGCGAACCCAGCGTCCGCACCGCCTCGGCCGCCACCACCCGCTCCGGGGTCAGCACCAGATGCGCGGTGACGAGCTCGCAGTCGGTCAGCAGCTCGCTGAGGCGGTCGACGCTGGCGCTGATGCGCTCCAGCAGCTCCACCATCGCGCCCGAGCGGGCGTCGTCGGCGGCGATGGACAGCCGGCGATGCCGTGGCCAAGCGCGTTCCACGTAGAGCCCGAAGGTGGCCGGCAAGGTCAACATGCGCAACGCATCCGCCGTCGAGGCGCAATCGACGACGATGCGATCCCAGCGTCCCGAGGCGGCCAGCTCGCCGACGGCGTAGAGGCCCAGCACCTCCTGGACGCCCGGCAACGCCGAAAGTTCTTCGGGCGCAATGGTGCTCAACTCGGAATCGGGAAACCGCCCATCCAACGTGCCGACCACGTCGTGCCAACGGTCCTCCAGCAGCGCCAGGGTATCCAGCGCCAGCGCGTCAAGGAACCCACCGCCCGCCTCCGCGTCATCGGCGAGCACCCGCACCAGCTCGACCTGGCCGCTGGGCGGGACCGGGACGCCGAGCACGTCGCCCAGCGAGTGCGCCTGGTCGGTCGACACCAGCAGTACTCGCTGTCCCGTGCCCGCGTCACAGACCGCGGTGGCAGCCGCCAGGGTGGACTTTCCTACCCCGCCCTTCCCTACGAACAGGCTGATCCGGGCCGGGGTTGCGCTGGACTCACTCAGCCTCGACTCGTTTCTTCAGTTCCTTCAGGGCGGTGTCGGTCAGCCGCCGTTCGGCCTTTCGCTTGAGCATTCCGATCATCGGCAGGGACAGTTCGACCGAGAGCTCATAGGTGACGTCGGTGCCGGATCCCTTGGGCGCCAAGCGATACGAGCCCTCGAGCGAGCGCAGCAGCGAGCTGGAGATCAGGGTCCAGCTCAGCGATTGGCGGTCCTTGGGCCACTTATAGGACATCACCATGGTGTCCTTGATGATGCCCGCGTCCATCACGAATCGCACCGTCTTCGGGTAGCCGTCGGCGCCCCGCTCCTGCACCTCGGCTTCTTTGTATTCCGAGATCCACTCCGGGTACGAATCGATGTCGGCGATCACCTCCAGGACCGTGCCCGGATCGGCGTCGATGTGGATGGTCTGCGTCGTCTTCTCCGCCACCTGGCTGATGCCCTCTCTCCCGCGAGCGAGTAGGCCCGCCATCGCAGGACTACCCCGGCCTTCGGGGCGAAACGGTACTCCTACCGCCCGACCTTGATCCGGTTAAGCTACCGGAGAAACGCCGACCGGACGCGACCGTTCCGCCGTCCGTTTGACCTCGAACGCCATTTTCTTGCCCGCCACCCGACGGCGGTGCGTCATCTTCGCCAAATTCAACTTTGCCAGCTGCCAGGCCGCCACACCGCTGGGCTCGGCGTGCAGGAAGTAATGCAGCACCACCCCGTCCAGCGACGGCTCCAGCCAGATCTCCATGGTGCCGGTCAACGCGCCGGTGACCGTCCACCGGATCCCCTTCTCGGCGCGGTCCTCGACGACCTGCAGCCGCAGGTCCGGCCACCACCGGCGCCAGCTCGACGGGTCGGCGACCGCGGCGCCCACCCGCGCGCCGTCGGCGGCGACAAACGTCTGGTCGGCGATCTGAATGCTGTTCACCGCCATAGCTTCACACACCGATCCGGATCACCGGTACGCAGGCGCTCGGGCCGCAACCGCGGCCGCCGCCCGACAGACCTCCGCCATGCTGCGCGAATTCGCGGATTAGGCTGGGCCACAGCAAGCCGGCAGGCAACATCACGAATCCAATCGAGGTCTTTCAGTGCGTGAGTACAGCGTCCCCGCCCGGTTCACGGTCGGCGACCACGAAAACGTCGCGGCCATGGTCTTCGAGCACGAGCGCGACGACCCCGGCTTCGTCATTTACCAACGGCAGATCGACGGGGTTTGGACCGACGTCACCTGCGCCGAGGCGGCCAAGCAGGTGCGCGCCGCGGCGCTGGGCCTGATCTCGCTCGGCGTACAGGCCGGCGACCGGGTGTCCATCTTTTCGGCCACCCGCTACGAGTGGGCGATCCTGGACCTGGCGATCCTGTCGGTGGGGGCGGTCACCGTGCCGATCTACGAGACGTCCTCGGCCGAGCAGGTGCGCTGGGTGCTGCAGGACTCGGGGGCGGTGGTGGCCTTCGCCGAGACCGACGCGCACGCCGCGATGGTCACCGAGCTCACTGCCGAGCTGCCCGAGCTGCGCCGGGTGCTGCACATCGACGGGTCGGGCCCCAAGGCGCTCGAGCAGCTCGCCGAGGCCGGCGCCGAAGTGGAGCCGGCCGAGCTGACCGCCCGACTCGAGGCGCTGCGCGCCGCCGACCCGGCCACCCTGATCTACACCTCGGGCACCACCGGGCGACCCAAGGGCTGCCAGCTCACCCATTCCAACCTGCTCTACGAGAGCCGGGGCGCCAAGGAATGCCTGCCGACCCTGCTGCACGAGGGGCAGCGGCTGCTGGTCTTCCTGCCGCTGGCCCACGTGCTGGCCCGGTCGCTGACCTTGTCCGCGTGCGCGAACAAGGTGACGGTCGGATTCACCAGCGACATCAAGAACCTGCTGCCGATGCTCGCGGTGTTCAAGCCGACCGTGGTGGTGTCGGTGCCGCGGGTGTTCGAGAAGGTGTACAACACCGCCGAGCAGAACGCGGCCAACGA
Organism: Mycobacterium sp. NGS54; assembly: GCF_059812465.1. Classification (NCBI taxonomy): domain Bacteria; kingdom Bacillati; phylum Actinomycetota; class Actinomycetes; order Mycobacteriales; family Mycobacteriaceae; genus Mycobacterium; species Mycobacterium sp. NGS54. The sequence continues at coordinate 107,413 of NZ_JCALCS010000010.1, forward strand.
CGGCAACGGCCGGATCTTCGCGATGGCCGTGCAAACCGCGGTCGATTGGAGCCAGGCCCACGCCGACGGCGGGCGACCAGGCCTACTGCTGCGGGCCCGGCACGCGCTGTTCGACCGGCTGGTCTACCACAAGCTGCGCGCGGCGCTGGGCGGCGACTGCCACGCGTCCGTCTCGGGTGGCGCGCCGCTGGGCGCCCGGCTGGGCCACTTCTACCGCGGCGTGGGCCTGACCATCCATGAGGGCTACGGCCTGACCGAGACCAGCTCGGCCATCACGGTCAACCAGGTCGGCCACGTCAAGATCGGGACCGTCGGAACGTTGTTGCCCGGCAACAGCATGCGCATCGCCGAGGACGGCGAGCTGTTGGTGCGCGGCGGCGTGGTGTTCAGCGGCTACTGGCACAACGAGCAGGCCACCCGCGACGCCTTCACCGACGGCTGGTTCAAGACCGGCGACCTCGGCGCGCTCGACGAGGACGGCTTTTTGAAGATCACCGGCCGCAAGAAGGAGATCATCGTCACCGCCGGCGGCAAGAACGTCGCGCCCGCGGTGCTCGAGGACCAGCTGCGGGCGCACCCGCTGATCAGCCAGGCCATGGTCGTCGGCGACGCCAAGCCGTTCATCGGCGCGCTGATCACCATCGACCCCGAGGCCTTCGGCCCCTGGAAGGAACGCAACCACAAACAGGCCGACGCGTCCGTCGGCGATCTGGCCACCGACCCCGACCTGTTCGCCGAGATCGACGCCGCCGTCAAGAACGCCAACCAGGCCGTCTCGCACGCCGAGTCGATCCGCAAGTTCCGCATCCTGCCGGTCGACTTCACCGAGGACACCGGCGAGCTGACGCCGACGATGAAAGTCAAGCGCAACGTGGTGGCCGAGAAATTCGCCGCCGACATCGAATCGATCTACGAGAAGGATTAACCGCTCGCCACACTTAGCCGAGCAGCTCGGCCAGCCGGGCGGCCAGCGTGTCCCAGCGCCACTGGGACATCACCCACTCGCGGCCGGCCGCGCCCATCGCGGCGGCCCGCTCGGGATCGCCCAGCAACTCGGCGACGGCCCCGGCGACCTCGTCCACGGACCGGCCGTCGACCACCAGCCCGGTCTTGTTGTGCCGCACGGTTTCCGGGGCCCCACCCGATAGGCCGGCGATGACGGGCACGCCCGTCGCCGAGGCCTCCAGGAAGACGATGCCCAAGCCCTCGACGTCCATGCCGGCGCCGCGGGTGCGGCATGGCATCGCGAAGACGTCGGCCAGCGCGTGGTGGGCGGGCAGTTCGGCGGCCTGCACGCCACCGGTGAACGTCACATGCTCGGACACACCGCAATCGGAGGCCAGCTTGCGCAGCGCGTCCAGGTACGGCCCGCCGCCGACGATGACCAGTGCCGCCCCGTCCACCCGCCGCCGGATCGACGGCAGCGCCTTGATCAACGCGTCCTGACCCTTGCGCGGCACCAGCCGCGACAGGCACAGCACCGTCGGCCGCTCGCCCAGCCCGTAACGGGCCCGCAGCTCGGCGCGGGCGGCCGGGTCGGGCCGGAACCGGTCGGTGTCCACGCCGGGCGGCAGGTATTCCAGCCTCGCCTCGGGTCCGAACGCCGACGCGAAGCGCGACCGGGTGTAGCGGCTGACGAAGGTGACGACGTCGGTGCCGTCGCCGATGCGGCGCAGCACCGACCGCGCGACCGGAAGCATCGACCAGCCGACCTCGTGGCCGTGCGTGCTGGCCAGCACCCGGGTCGCCCCGGCCTGCCGGGCGCGCGGCGCCAGCAACGCCAGCGGCGCGGCCGCGCCGAACCAGACGGTGTCGATGCCGTGCTCGCCGATCAGCCGGCGCATCCGCCCGTCCACCGCCGGGCCGGGCAGCATCAGCGTGCCCGGGTGGCGCATCACGCGGTATCCGGCCGCCGCGGCCGCCTCGTCGAAAGCGTCGGCGCCCTTCCATTGCGGCGCGTACACCAGCACGGAATGCGAGCCCGCGCCCGCCAGCCGGCCGACGAACTCGCCCAGGTAGGACTGGATGCCGCCGGGGCGGGGCGGAAAGTCGTTGGTTACCAGCAGGACCCGGCTCACCTGCGTCAGGCTAGCGGGCCAGCCACTGGTGCCAGTGCACCAGCAGCCCGGCGGGGTCGATGTCGAGGACCTGGTGGGCGGCGGTGGGCACGTCGGTGTGCCCCACACCGCAGCTGGCCAGGTAGAGCTCGCGCAGCTTGGGTGCCCCGTAGGTGTCGGCGACGAAGCGGGCGAACCACCACGCGCGGTCATACGCCAACGAGCGCTGCGGCCCCGGCGCTTCCAGATCGCCGTCGGTCGGCAGCGTCAGCGGCACCGGCACCGCGTCGGCGGGCACCGGGGTCTGCGGCCGGGCCACGAAATCGGCCACGCCCTCGGTGAGCCACTGGGGCGCGTCCGACGCGGTGTAGGGGCGCGCGGCGTAGTGAAAAAGCTCGTGCGTCAAGACAATTCGCAGTGCGGACTCATTCATGTTGGCCGCGCCCGGCGCGAACACGATCCGTTGCCCGAGCGCCACCCGGTGCACGGGGTCGACGCGCTCGGCGACCGTCACGGCCGCGATGTCGGCCCACTGCGAGGGCGGTCCCCCGCCGGCGGCGGCGCGAAACTGTTCGTCGGAGCCGGCGGCGAGCACCGTGATCTCGCGCGTCCAGTCGACACCCCAGAAGGACTCCACCGCCTTGATCGCGGCGCCGATGTCGGCCGCCACCCGGGACAGCAACCGGTCGCCGGCCGGGCCGCCCAGGCCCACCAACCGGACGGTGCGATCGCCGACCACCAGCGACTTCGCCGCGGCACCGGCCTGGCTGCGCGCGGGGGTGACCAGCTGCGCGTGTCGCGCCTTGCTGTCGCCGGCCTCGTCGAAGGGCACGGCCGCGGCCACGATCAGCTCGAGGGCGAACACCCAGGCCAGCAGGATCGGCAGCCGCCGACGCCGCCAACCGGAACGATCAGTAGCGACGCGCGTCGTGGATCGGACCCGCGGCATTCATCGGCACCACCCGGACCGGCACACCGTAGGTGGAGGAATGGATCACCATGCCGTCGCCGACGTAGATGCCGCTGTGCGACGCGTCGTTATAGAAGGTCACCACGTCGCCGGGCTGCAGGTCCGACAGCGCCACCGGCTGACCGCCCTGGGCCTGCGCCTGGCTGGAGTGCGGCAGCGAGATGCCGGCCTGCTGGAACGCCCACATCACCAGGCCGGAGCAGTCGAACGCGCCGGGTGAGGCGCCGCCCCACACATAGGACGAACCGACCTGGGTCAACGCCGCCTGCACGACGGTCGCGCGGTCACCGCCGCCCACTCCGCCGGGGCCGCCGGGCGGCAGCATTCCGGGCATGCCGGGCATCATCGCGCTGATGGGCGGACCGTCGCCGGGCGGCGGGGCGCCGGGCGGCAACGCGTCCGGGGCCGGTGCGCCGGGCGGCGGGGCGGCCGCGGGGGCCTGCCCGGGGTCGGCCAGCGCGGTGCGCTGTTGCGGCGTCAGGGAGACGTACTGCGACTTGACGACCGCGATCTGCACCTGCAGCTGGCTCTGCTTGGACTGCAGGCTCGCCCGTACCGCCGCGGCCTGCTCGGCCGCGCTCTTCGCGTCGGCGGCGGACTTGGCGGATGCCTGCTCGGCCTTGGCGGCCTGCTCACCCGCGATGCGGTAATTCGCCATCTGCGTGCGCATCTGGGTCGCCATCAGCCGCTGCACGGCCAGCTTGTCGATCAGGCCCTGCGGCGATGCCGCGGTCAGCATGGCCTCCATGCCGTCGACGCGACCGCCCATGTACTGGGCGGCGGCCAGCTTGTTGACGGCGCCCTGGAAGGCGGCCAGCCGCGCCTTGGCGGAATCCACCGCGGCCTGGTCATCGGCGTGTTTCTTCTCCGCCGCCTGCTGGACCTTGAGCTTCTCGTTCAGGTCGAGCTGTGCGGTGTGCATCGCCTCGGTGGTCTGCTCGGCCTGACGAGACAGCTGGTTGAGTTTCGCCAGCGCGTCTTCGGCCGGATCGGCGCCGGAATTCGTGGCAAAAGCCCCCGCGAAGATGGTCAGGCCCGCTAACGTCCCCAGGGCAGACCGTGTAATGACACGCGCGCGCGGGTACATACAAGCGAACCTCAAAATTGCATCCTTAAACGGCCTTAGGACGGCTTATGCCCGGCACTGCCGGGGCGCCGTCGAGCTAGTTTAGGTCTCAAACAGGTTACGAAACGATATCGACGTTTGTCCAAGCGGGACCGTTAAGAAATCAGAAAGATTTCTGTCATTCGTCTGTGAATGATGGCAATCCCCTAAGACGGTCCACTGGTTTTGGCGCACAAGGCAATTAGGCTACACCGGCTCCCCGGCCGCGATGAATCGGCACGAGCCGCAGCCGCGGCGCCAGCCCGACGTCCGCGAGGACTTCGAGCGCGGCCCGTTCGTCCTGCAACAACGTCTCGGGGACCCCGAGTAGGACGCTGACCACGCAGTCGCGGCAGCCCGGGCCGCGCACCGCGCAATCGTCGCAGTCGATCACCACCGGCGCCGCACCGTCGGGGTGCGTCGTGTCGTCGCGGTATGCCATCAGGTTGCCGTCCTCTCGGTCTGGCGTTGCGAAAGCTCTTGCCCGCACGCTAACCGCGACCACCGACATCCATCGGCCGCTCCCGGCGTGGGATCCCCGCGGCTGTCGGTACACGTGCCTAACGTCGCGGCCATGGGTGCGAGCGGTGCGACTCAGCTGAGCTTCGCCGGCTTGGGCCCGGCCGCCTCCCCCGTCTCGCCCATTGAGGAACTCCCCTTGCGCGAGACCACTTTCGTCGTGGTGGACCTCGAGACCACCGGAGGGCGCACCAAGAGCGCCGACGGCGCGCCGTGCGACGCCATCACCGAAATCGGGGCGGTCAAGGTCCGTGGCGGCGTCGTGCTGGGCGAGTTCGCCACCCTCGTCGACCCGCAGCGCAGCATCCCACCCCAGATCGTGCAGCTCACCGGCATCACGACGGCGATGGTGTGCGACGCCCCGACCATCGACGCCGTGCTGCCGATGTTTTTGGAGTTCGCCGACCTGGACCGGGGGGCGGTGCTCGTCGCGCACAACGCCGGGTTCGACGTCGGATTCCTGCGGGCCGCCGCGCGCAGCTGCGACATCGACTGGCCGCGGCCGCCGGTGCTGTGCACGGTCCGGCTGGCGCGGCGGGTCCTGGGTCGCGAGGAAGCCCCCAGCGTGCGGCTGGCCGCGCTGGCGCGGCTGTTCGCCGTCGCCGCCCAGCCGACGCACCGCGCCCTCGACGACGCCCGCGCCACCGTCGAGGTGTTGCATGCCCTGATCGAGCGGGTCGGCAACCAGGGCGTGCACACCTACGCCGACCTGCGTTCGTACCTGCCCGACGTGACGCCTGCGCAGCGGCGCAAGAAGGTGCTGGCCGAGGGGCTGCCGCACCGGCCCGGGGTCTACCTGTTCCGCGGTCCGGCGGGTGTCGGGCCCCCGCGCAGCTGGGGAGTGCTCTACGTCGGGACCGCCGTCGACCTGCGGCGGCGCGTGGGCCAGTACTTCACCGGCGCCGATCCCCGCGGCCGCATGAAGGAAATGGTCGCCCTGGCCAGCGCCGTCGACCACGTCGAATGCGCGCATGCGCTGGAGGCCGGGGTGCGAGAGCTGCGGATGCTGGCCGCGCACGCCCCGCCGTACAACCGGCGGTCGAGGTTCCCACAGCGGTGGTGGTGGCTGGCGCTCACCGACGAGGCGTTTCCGCGGCTGGCGGCGGTGCGCGCGCCGCGCCACGACCGCGCCGTCGGCCCGTTCCGGTCCCGCGCCGACGCCGCCGACACCGCGGCCGTGCTGGCGCGGTTCACCGGCGCCCGGACCTGCACCGCGCGGCTCGCGCGCTCGGCGCTGCACGGGCCGGCCTGTCCGGATGTCGAGGTGTCGCCCTGTCCGGCGCAGCGCGGCGCGACGGCCACCCAGTACGCCGCGGCGGTGGCGCGGGTCGCCGCGCTGATCGACGGGCTCGACGACGGCGCGCTGGCCGCCGCGGTGCACCAGGTCACGGCGCTCGCCGAGCAACGACACTTCGAAAGCGCGGCGCGGCTGCGCGACCGCATCGCCGCCGCGATCGAGACGCTGTGGCGCGGTCAGCGGCTGCGGGCGCTGGCCGCGCTGCCCGAGCTGATCGCCGCCGCGCCCGACGGCCAGGGCGGCTACCACCTGGCCGTCGTTCGCTACGGCCAGCTCGCGGCGGCCGGCACCGCCAAACGCGGGGTGCCGCCGATGCCGGTGATCGACGCCATTCACGCTGGGGCACAGGCGATCCTGCGAGCGGCGGCCCCACTCGGCGGCGCGCTGGTGGAGGAGACGGCGCTCATCGCGCGCTGGCTGGCCGCGCCCGGGGTGCGCATTGTGCGGGTCTCGGGCGCCTCGGACGACGGATGGGCGTCGCCGCTGCGATCCGCCGGCGCCTGGTCGGGGTGGGCGGCGTTGGCCCGCTCGGCGCGCCTGGCCTCGCAACAGGACCCGGCGCAGGTCGAGTCAGAGCTGCTGGCCGAACCCCACCCATCGCGCGAGCAGCTGTTCGGCCGCCCCGGAGTCGATGGCCGCGCAGGCCCGCCGCAGCCCCTCCTCCCACGCCGGCAACCATTCGGCGCGGCTGGATAGGCCGGCGTGGGCGACGATCGCCCCGGCGGCGTTGAGCACGACGGCGTCGCGGATCGCGCCCTTGGCCCCGCCCAGCACCGCGCGCGCCTCGGCGGCGTTGGCCTGGGCGTCGCCGCCCACCAGCTCGCCCAGCTCGGCTCGGTCGAACCCGAAGCCGGCCGGATCGAACGTCAGCCGGTCCACCGTGCCCGCCTGCACGCGCCAGATCGTGCTCGTGGTGGTGGTGGTCAGCTCGTCGAGCCCGTCGTCGCCGTGCACCACCAGCACGCTGGACCGGCGCGACGCGAACACTCCGGCCATCACCTCGGCCAGGTCGGCGAACGCGCAGCCAATCAAACCCGCCCGCGGCCTGGCCGGATTGGTAAGGGGCCCAAGGAGATTGAACACCGTCGGCACCCCTATCTCACGGCGCACGACCGAGGTGTGCCGGTAGGACGGGTGAAACAACGGCGCGAAGCAGAAGCCGATCCCGACTTCGGCGACGCTGCGCGCGACCTGGTCGGGTTCTGAGTCGATGCGCACCCCGAGCGCCTCCAGGGTGTCGGCGCCCCCCGACAGCGACGACGCCGCCCGGTTGCCGTGCTTGACGACCGGCACGCCCGCGGCGGCCACCACGATCGACGCCATCGTGGACAGGTTGACGGTGTTGACGCCGTCGCCGCCGGTGCCCACGATGTCGACCGCGTCGTCGGGGATCCCCGCCGCGGGCAACGGGCGGGCGTGGCTGAGCATGACGTCGGCCAGCTCGCTCACCTCGGCGGCGGTGGGGATCTTCATCGTCATCGCCACCGCGAAGGCGGCGATCTGGGCGGGGCTCGCGTCGCCCGACATGATCTGGTCCATGGCCCAGCCGGCCTGGCCCCGCGCCAGGTCGTGCCCGCCCGTCAGGCGCCCGAGGACCTGGGGCCACGACCGGGTCCCCCCGGGGGTCTCGGCGGCTTCGGATGACGCGGGCACGCGCCGATGGTCCCACGAGGATCACCCGGCCCCCAACCGTTGCTCCGAGCCGGCCGCCGGTGGCGCCGGAAACGCCGATTCGCCGAATTTCCGACCCGGGTAGAGTTCGACAACTACAAAGCGTCATACTTGCGGATGTGACCAGCGCTGTGGGGACCTCGGGTACTGCGATCACGTCGCGAGTGCATTCGCTGAATCGGCCCAATATGGTGGCCGTCGGCACCATAGTTTGGCTTTCCAGCGAACTCATGTTCTTTGCTGGCCTGTTCGCGATGTATTTCACCGCGCGAGCGCAGGCCGGCGGGAAGTGGCCGCCGCCGCCGACCGAGTTGAACCTCTACCAGGCCGTGCCGGTGACGCTCGTGCTGATCGCGTCGTCGTTCACGTGTCAGATGGGCGTGTTCGCGGCCGAACGCGGCGACGTCTTCGGGCTGCGCCGCTGGTATGTGATCACGTTCCTGATGGGCCTGTTCTTCGTCCTCGGCCAGGGCTACGAGTACTACCACCTGATGTCGCACGGGACGACCATCCCCGGCAGCGCCTACGGCACCGTCTTCTACCTGGCGACCGGCTTCCACGGCCTGCACGTCACGGGCGGTTTGATCGCCTTCATCTTCCTGCTGGCCCGCACCGCGATGAGCAAGTTCACGCCCGCGCAGGCGACGGCCAGCATCGTCGTCTCCTATTACTGGCATTTCGTCGACATCGTGTGGATCGCGCTGTTCACCGTGATCTATTTCATCCGATGAGCCGGCGCTAGACCTAGACGGACAGGAGTGCTCGGTTGAAGAAACTGGGGTCTACCCGAAACGGTGCGCGGCGGGGCCAGCCGCGAAAAGGGCAGCGTGACCGCTCGCGACGGCGTCTGCGGCGCCGGCTGTCGGGGGGCCTGCTGCTGCTGATCGCGCTGACCATCGCGGGCGGCCTGGCCGCCGTGCTGACCCCCACCCCGCAGGTGGCCGTCGCCGACGAATCGTCGTCGGCGCTGCTGCGCAACGGCAAGCAGCTGTTCGACACGTCCTGCGTGTCGTGCCATGGCGCCAACCTGCAGGGCGTGGTCGACCACGGGCCGAGCCTGATCGGCGTCGGCGAGGCGGCCGTCTATTTCCAGGTGTCCACCGGCCGGATGCCGGTCATGGCCGGCGAGGCCCAGGCGCCGCGCAAGGAGCCGATCTTCGACGAGGCCCAGATCGACGCGATCGGCGCTTACGTGCAGGCCAACGGCGGCGGACCCACCGTCGTGCGCAACCCCGACGGCAGCCTCGCGATGCACTCGCTGCGCGGCGACGACCTGGGCCGCGGCGGCGACCTGTTCCGGCTGAACTGCTCGTCGTGCCATAACTTCACCGGAAAGGGCGGGGCGCTGTCGTCCGGTAAGTACGCGCCCGACCTGGGTCCGGCCAACGAGCAACAGATCCTGACCGCGATGCTGACCGGCCCGGAGAGCATGCCGAAGTTCTCCGACCGCCAGCTGTCCTTCGACGCCAAGAAGGACATCATCGGCTACATCAAGGCGGTCAGCGAGGAACGGCAGCCGGGCGGCTACGGCCTCGGCGGATTCGGACCCGCCCCCGAGGGCATGGCCTTCTGGATCATCGGGATGGTGGCCGCCATCGGGTTGGCACTGTGGATTGGGGCGCGAGCATCATGAGCCTTTCCGATACGGACAACACCGCCCCGGTGGGACGCGAGCCCGACGAGGCGGCTCTGGCCGCGATGTCGCAGCAGGAACTCGTGGCGCTGGGCGGCAGGCTCGACGGCGTCGAGACGGTCTTCAAGGAGCCCCGGTGGCCCGTCGAGGGCACCAAGGCCGAGAAGCGCGCCGAGCGCTCTGTCGCCCGTTGGCTTTTGCTGGGCGGCGGGTTCGGGTTGGCGTTGCTGGTGATCTTCCTGTTCTGGCCGTGGGAATACCGGCCCAAGGAGGCCTCGGGCAACTTCCTGTACTCGTTGGCCACGCCGCTGTACGGCTTCACCTTCGGGATGTCGATCCTGTGCATCGCGATCGGCGCCGTGCTGTACCAGAAAAGGTTCATCCCCGAAGAGATCTCGATCCAGGAGCGCCACGACGGCGCCTCGCGCGAGATCGACCGCAAGACGGTCGTGGCGAACCTGGGCGACGCCTACCAGGGTTCGACGATCGGCCGGCGCAAGCTCGTCGGGCTGTCGCTTGGCGTGGGACTGGGCGCGTTCGGCCTGGGCACCCTGGTCGCGTTTGCCGGCGGCCTGATCAAGAACCCGTGGAAGCCCGTCGTGCCCACCGCCGACGGCATGAAGGCCGAGCTGTGGACGTCGGGCTGGACCCCGCGCTATCACGGCGAAACGATCTTCCTGGCGCGGGCCACCGGTTCGCACTCGGGAGCGCCGTTCGTGAAGATGCGCCCCGAGGACATGGACGCCGGCGCCATGGAGACCGTCTTCCCGTGGCGCGAGTCCGACGGCGACGGCACCACCGCGGAGTCCCACGAGAAGCTGACCGCGATCAAGATGGGCGTCCGAAACCCGGTGATGCTCATCCGTATTCGACCGACCGACCTGCCGCGGATGGTCAAGCGTCAGGGTCAGGAGAGCTTCAACTTCGGCGAGTTCTTCGCCTACACCAAGGTCTGCTCGCACCTGGGCTGCCCCGCATCGCTGTACGAGTCGCAGACCTACCGAATCCTGTGCCCGTGTCACCAGTCGCAGTTCGACGCGCTGCATTTCGCCAAGCCGATATTCGGCCCGGCGGCACGTGCGTTGGCGCAACTGCCGATCACCATTGACTCCAACGGGTATCTCGTCGCCAACGGCGACTTCATCGAGCCCGTCGGTCCGGCATTCTGGGAGAGGACGACAACATGAGTCCGAAACTGAGTCCCCCGAAGATCGGTGATGTCCTGGCCCGCCAAGGCGAGGACATCGACACGCGCTACCACCCGTCGGCGGCCGTGCGCCGGCAGCTCAACAAGGTCTTCCCCACCCACTGGTCGTTCCTGCTGGGCGAGATCGCGTTGTACAGCTTCGTCGTCCTGCTGATCACCGGCGTGTACCTGACGCTGTTCTTCGACCCGTCCATGGTCGACGTCACCTACAACGGCGTCTACCAACCGCTGCGCGGTGTCGAGATGTCGCGGGCCTACGAGTCGGCGCTGAACATCTCGTTCGAGGTGCGGGGCGGCCTGTTCGTCCGCCAGATCCACCACTGGGCCGCGCTGATGTTCTCCGGGGCGATCATGGTGCACCTGGCGCGCATCTTCTTCACCGGGGCGTTCCGCCGTCCCCGCGAGGCCAACTGGGTCATCGGTTCGCTGCTGCTGATCCTGTCGATGTTCGAGGGCTACTTCGGCTACTCGCTGCCCGATGACCTGCTGTCGGGCATCGGCCTGCGCGCCGCGCTGTCGTCGATCACGCTGGGCATGCCGGTGATCGGCACCTGGCTGCACTGGGCACTGTTCGGCGGCGACTTCCCCGGCACCATCCTGATCCCCCGGCTCTACGCGCTGCACATTTTGCTGCTGCCGGGGATCATCCTGGCCCTGATCGGGCTGCACCTGGCGCTGGTGTGGTTCCAGAAGCACACCCAGTTCCCCGGCCCCGGCCGCACCGAGCACAACGTCGTCGGCGTGCGAGTGATGCCGATCTTCGCGGTCAAGTCCGGCGCGTTCTTCGCCGCCATCGTCGGCGTGCTGGGCCTGATGGGCGGCCTGCTACAGATCAACCCGATCTGGAACCTGGGTCCCTACAAGCCATCTCAGGTTTCCGCGGGCTCCCAGCCCGACTTCTACATGATGTGGACCGAGGGCCTGGCGCGCATCTGGCCGCCATGGGAGTTCTACTTCTGGCACCACACCATTCCCGCGGTGGTCTGGGTCGCGCTGCTCATGGGCGCGGTGTTCATCCTGCTGATCATCTACCCGTTCCTGGAGAAGCGGTTCTCCGGCGACTACGCGCACCACAATTTGCTGCAGCGTCCGCGCGACGTTCCGGTGCGCACCTCGATCGGGGCCATGGCGATCTCCTTCTACATGGTGCTGACCCTCGCCGCGATGAACGACATCATCGCGTTCAAGTTCCACATCTCGCTGAACGCGACGACGTGGATCGGGCGCATCGGGATGGTAATCCTGCCGCCGTTCGTCTACTTCATCACCTACCGGTGGTGCATCGGTCTGCAGCGCAGTGACCGCGACGTGCTCGAGCACGGCATCGAGACGGGCATCATCAAGCGGCTGCCGCACGGTGCCTACATCGAGCTGCACCAGCCGCTCGGGCCGGTCGACGACCACGGCCACCCGATCCCGCTGGCGTACCAGGGCTCGGCGCTGCCCAAGCGGATGAACAAGCTGGGTTCGGCCGGCTCTCCGGGCAGCGGCAGCTTCCTGTTCGCCGATCCCACGTCCGAGGACGCCGCGCTGCGCGAGGCGGCACACTCAGCCGAGCAACGCTCCCTCACCGCGTTGCGCGAACACCAGGACAGCATCGTGGGCTCCCCCAACGGCGAGCACGGCGAGCACTAGGGGCGCGCCGGTTTCGCCGCGAAAGCCCGCGAAAGTGCAAGCCGGGCAGTTGATTTGGCGGACCCACACTCGCCGGCCGGCTCTCGACAGCGCGTGTCGCGGCGATTTTGTCGAGATCGACGCTAGCGCGGAGAAGTGCGAGTGCACCGCACGCTGGCGTCGATCTCGGCGTGCAAGGACGCGCATATGGCACGTGCCGGAGCGCCGCGAGCGAGCGCGGCGGGCTAGCGGGCTTCCTGGATGCGACGCAGCTGCCGGATGTGCAGCCATTCGACCGCCGGCATCGCCACGGTGATGACCCCGGCCAGACCGTAGCCCACCCAGGACCCGCCGTCGTGACCGACGGCCATCAGGTATGTCGCGGTGGCCGCCGCGATCAGCGCGGCGCCCATCGTTCCCGCCAGCAGGGCGGTGCCGCGCAACCAGATCCGGTCCACCGCCGCACCCGACCACTCGGCGGCCGGCTCCGCGGCCTGCCCCCGCGGCTGACGGGCCCGCTCGGCCGCGGTGCGCGGGGTGGGGGCCATCAGGCGCACCGGGGGGCGGCTCGGCGGGCGCGCGGGCCGGGCCGCCGGCTCGATCAGACCCATGCGACGCGCTCGCACCAGCACCGGGATCGCCCCGGCGATGATCAGCGCGGAAACGATGATGACGGCGTACAACACCCACGAGGTGTGCGAGCCCCCGGCCGCCTTGTGATAGCCCCGGCCCAGGTCCACCAAAGCGACGGCCGCGGCCACGCTCACGCCCAGCAGCACCAACCAGACGACGGCGCAGGCGCCCAGCAGTATGCGGTCGATGACGTCCGGCGGAATGGTGTCCGAACCCCGCCGATAGGCGGAATACCTGCTGACCATCAGCAGCTCGTCTGCGGCGAGTCGTTGTTGTTCGACGACAGCACCGTCCCGTCGCTGGTGGTGATCGAGCAATTGAGCCGGCTGACCCGGAAAAGGCTGGACGCCTGGACCGATCCGACGTCGGACGTCGAGATCGGTGTCACGGTCATCGACCACGGGATGTACACGTTGTGCTGGGTACGAGACCGGCCCGACGCGTCGACATAAGTCACCGAGATGATGTCTCCCGGGGCCTTGGTGCCGGTCACCGAGTAGGTCACCTGCCGCGGGCCGGTCGGGGTGGTGGCCGGCGGCGGGGCGGCCGCCGACGTCGTGGTCGCCGGCGGGGGCGCCGGGGCGCTCGTCGCCGGCGGGGGCGGCGGCGGTGGCGGCGGGCTGGGCGTCACCGTCACGGTCTGGGTCTCGGTGGGCGGCGGAGGGGCCTCGGTGGTGGGCGGCGGCGGGGGCGGCGGTGGCGGCGGTTTGGTGGTCGTTATCTCGTCCTGCATCGGCGGCGTCGACGGCGCGGTGGTGGTGGCGGGGTTGGCCAGCTTGTTGGTGTCGGTGCGGGTCACGAGCAGCGACACCGAGACCACGAGCGCGATCGCGGCCACGATCGCGGCGATGCCGACCACCCACGGCCAGCGTGGGGCGCGGTGTTCGTCGTCCGCGTCGGCGGGCTCGTCGTAGCTGTCGTAGTCGTACAGCCGCATATCGGCCGGCAGGTAGGGGCCGGTGATGAAGTGCTCGGACTCGGGGGCCGAATACGCCCGCGAATAGGCGTCCGTCTGGCCGGTCTGGTCGGCCGCCGCGATTTCGGCGCTGTCGTCGACGGGCTCCAGCTCGTCGTGGGGATCGACCGCGTCGAGGCCGGAGTCCGGGTGGTGGCTGAGGTCGCTGCCGGGATCGGGTTCGTCAGGTTCCCATCCCGGAGGATTCGGCCCGCTCATAGTTGCCTGCCCTGTCCAACTGCATCACCAGCGCGCGAGGCCCCGCGGCTGCATCGGTGCGCGCGCGCTTGGGAGTTTCTCATGGTGCCTGGGCAAACCCTACCGAACGGGATAGAGCAAAGAAGTCTCGGAAAACGGGCCCGGATCAACTGATGCCCTGATTGTGACCTTTGAGTCGCAAATCAGTGCTTCTCGGGGCCCGTGTAGTACTCGAAGACCAGTCCGGCCGCCGACGCGAGGATGAACACCACCCCGGCGACGATCAACCAGGGCAGCCACAGCCCGATGCCGATCGCCGCGACGGAGCCGGCCAGCGCCACCAGAATGGGCCACCAACTGTGCGGCGCGAAAAAGCCCAATTCTCCTGCACCGTCGCTGATCTCGGCGCCCTCGTAGTCCTCGGGCCGGGTGTCCAGTCGACGCGAGATGAACCAGAAAAAGCTCCCCGTGATGACCGCCAGGCCACCGGTCAGCGCGAGCGCGGTGGTCCCCGCCCACTCCACGCCGCCCGTCGCGAACAGCGCGGTCAGGATCCCGTAGAGCACCGCCGACACAACGAAGAAAGCGGCGATGAATTCGAACAGCCTGGTTTCGATCTTCATTGAGCGTCCTAACCTACTGGCGAGCCCTGGGCCGCTTCGCCGCGACGGGTATCGAACGGATGGGTGGTCACCGCCAGCGGCGGTTGCGCGATGGCCTGCAGCGCCTCGGCGTTGGTCTTCCCGCCGATCCGCTGCTGCAAGTAGGCCTTGAAGTCGTTGGGCGGCACCACCCGCACCTCGAAGTTCATCATCGAGTGATAGGTGCCGCAGAACTCGGCGCAGTGGCCGACGAACGCCCCCGTCTTCTGGATCTCGTCAACCTGGAACACGTTGACCGAGTTGTTCGCCTCGGGGTTGGGCATCACGTCGCGCTTGAACAGGAATTCCGGCACCCAGAACGTGTGCACGACGTCCGCGGAGGCCAACCGGAATTCGATCTGTTTGCCGGCGGGCACCACCAGCACCGGGATTTCCGTGGCGGTCCCCAGGGTCTCGACCTTGTCGAAATTCAGATACGTCCGGTCCTGCGGGTTGAGGCCGCGCACCGCGCCGACGCGCTCCTCCCCGTGCTCGTCCTTGCCCTCCGGCTTGGAGACCATCGCTTTCTTCCGAGCCGGGTCGGCCCCGTCATAGGTCAGCGTGCCGTCCTTGAAGTTGACGCGCTGGTAGCCGAACTTCCAGTTCCACTGGAAGGAGGTGACGTCGATCACGACCTCGGGGTCCTTGGCCAGGTGCAGCATCTTCTCCTGCACCACCACGGTGAAGTAGAACAGCACGGAGATGATGAGGAACGGCGTCACGGTGAGCACCAGCTCCAGCGGCATGTTGTAACCGAACTGGCGGGGCAACTCGGTGTCCGTCGCCTTCTTGCGGTGAAACGCCGACGCCCAGAAGATGAGCCCCCACACGATGACGCCGACGACCAGGGAGGCGATCACCGCCCCGACCCACAGCTCCCGGTTGAGGTGGGCCTCCGGCGTGATGCCCTCCGGCCAGCCCATGCCGAGCACCTGCGACCAGCTGCATCCGCTCAGGGTTAGCGCCAGCACGCCCAGCGTCACGGCCAGCGCCAGCGGCCGGAGACGACGCTGGAACCTGCGCTGCGACGGACGTTGCGAACGGACCTGCTCGCGAGGTGACACGTTGGCGCCTCCTGCTCGGATTCGAATACTACGCAGCGTAGACCACGCCGCTGGCGCCGTCGCGCAAACCCCGGCCGGTCCGCGGCGTGCGGCGCCCCCGGCGCCGCGAAGTGGGGCATACTGGGGCGCCGTGTGTGGTCTGTTGGCGTTCGTGGCGGCCCCGGCCGGTGCCGACGGCGGCGGGGCAGCTTCTGGCGACGCCACGGCGGCCGCGGCCCGGGCCGACGGCGCCATTTCCGCCGCGTCGCACCAGATGCGCCACCGCGGACCCGACGAGCCGGGAACGTGGGCCGACCCGGGCGCCGACGGGTCCGTCGTGTTCGGCTTCAACCGGCTGTCCATCATCGACATCGCCCATTCGCACCAGCCGCTGCGCTGGGGGCCGCCGGAGGCGCCCGACCGCTACGTGCTGGTGTTCAACGGCGAGATCTACAACTACCTCGAGCTGCGCGACGAACTGGCCGCCCAGCACGGCGCCGCGTTCGCCACCGACGGTGACGGCGAGTCGATCGTCGCGGGCTATCACCACTGGGGCACCGACGTGCTGCGCAGGCTGCGCGGCATGTTCGCGTTCGCGCTGTGGGACACCGAGACCCGCGAATTGTTCTGCGCCCGAGACCCTTTCGGCATCAAGCCGCTGTTCATGGCCACCGGCACCGGCGGCACCGCGCTGGCCAGCGAGAAGAAATGCCTGATGGACCTGGCCGAGTGGGTCGGGTTCGACACCGCCATCGACGAACGCGCGGTCCAGCACTACACGGTGCTGCAGTACGTGCCGGAGCCCGAGACGCTGCACCGCGGGGTGCGCCGGCTGGAATCGGGCTGCTACGCGCGCATCCGGCCCGGGCAGCCGCCCGAGACCACCCGTTACTTCGTGCCGCGATTCGCCGCCACGCCGATCACCGCCGGCGCCGAACAGGCCCGCTACGACGAGATCACCGCGGTGCTGGAGGACTCGGTGGCCAAGCACATGCGCGCCGACGTCACGGTCGGGGCGTTCCTGTCCGGGGGGATCGATTCCACCGCCATCGCGGCGCTGGCCATCCGGCACAACCCCCGGCTGATCACGTTCACCACCGGCTTCGAGCGCGAAGGGTTCTCCGAGATCGACGTGGCGGTGGCCTCGGCCGAGGCCATCGGGGCGCGCCACATCGCCAAGGTGGTCAGCCCCGACGAGTTCGTCGCCGCCCTGCCCGAGATCGTCTGGTACCTCGACGAACCCGTCGCCGACCCGGCGCTGGTCCCGCTGTTCTTCGTCGCCCGCGAGGCCCGCAAGCACGTCAAGGTGGTGCTGTCCGGCGAGGGCGCCGACGAGCTGTTCGGTGGCTACACCATCTACCGGGAACCGTTGTCGTTGAAGCCTTTTGACTATCTGCCGCGGCCGCTGCGCCGGTCGATGGGCAAGGTGTCCAAGCCGCTGCCGGAGGGCATGCGCGGCAAGAGCCTGCTGCACCGCGGCTCGCTGACGCTCGAGGAGCGTTACTACGGCAACGCCCGCAGCTTCTCCGACGCGCAGCTGCGCGACGTGCTGCCGGGGTTCCGCGACGAGTGGACCCACACCGATGTAACCGCCTCGGTGTACGCCGAATCCGCCGGCTGGGACCCGGTGGCCCGCATGCAGCACGTCGACCTGTTCACCTGGTTGCGCGGCGACATCCTGGTCAAGGCCGACAAGATGACGATGGCCAACTCGCTCGAGCTGCGGGTGCCGTTCCTGGATCCCGAGGTGTTCGCCGTCGCCTCGCGGCTGCCCGTCGAGGCCAAGATCACCCGAACCACCACCAAGTACGCGTTGCGGCGCGCGCTGGAGCCGATCGTTCCCGCGCACGTGCTGCACCGGCCCAAGCTCGGTTTCCCGGTGCCGATCCGGCATTGGCTGCGCGCGGGCGAACTGCTGGATTGGGCGTACGCGTTGGTCGACTCGTCGCAGGCCGAACAGCTGGTCGACCTGGCCGCGGTGCGCCGGATGCTCGACGAACACCGAAGCGGCACAAGCGATCACAGCCGCCGGTTATGGACGGTGCTGATCTTCATGCTCTGGCACGCGATCTTCGTCGAGCGCAGCGTGGTGCCGCGGATCAGCGAGCCGGTCTACCCCGTGCAGCTCTAACGACGAGCAGACGCAGAATCGCACTGAGCGGGCCTCCCGCGTGCGATTCTGCGTCTGGTGGCCGGGCAGGGCCCGGCGAACACTGCCGGAGGACTCGGCGAGCGAGCTAGGCCAGCACCGCGGCGATCTCGGCGGCCGCGTCGTCGCCGTACGCGCCGGCCAGCCGGCTCTTGGCGACCTCGTGGTCCCAGGCCCACTCCTGCGTTCCGGTGGACTCCAGCACCAGCACGGCGACCAGCGAGCCCAGCTGCGCCGAGCGCTCCAGGCTGAGGCCCGCGCTGCGCCCGGTGAGGAAGCCGGCCCGGAAGGCGTCGCCGACGCCGGTGGGGTCGACCTGGCTGGTCTCGGGCACCACGTCGACGTGGGTGACCGTGCCGTCGGGTTCGACCAGGTCCACGCCCTTGGGGCCCAGCGTGGTCACCCGCAGCTCGACCTGGGCCATCACGTCGGCCTCCGTCCAGCCGGTCTTGGACAGCATCAGGTCCCACTCGTAGTCGTTGGTGAACAGGTACTTGGCGCCGTCGGTGAGCGTGCGGATCTCGTCGCCGGACAGCCGGGCCAGCTGCTGGGACGGGTCGGCGGCGAAGGGCAGCCCGAGCTTGCGGCACTCCTCGGTGTGCACCTGCATGGCCTCCGGGTCGTTGGCCCCGATGATGACCAGCTCCGGCGTGCCGACGGACGACACCACGTCGGCGAGCTTGATGTTGCGGGCCTCCGACATGGCACCCGGGTAGAACGACGCGATCTGGGCCATGTCGACGTCGGTGGTGCAGGTGAAGCGCGCGGTGTGCGCGGTCTCGGAGATCAGGACGTTGTCGCAGTTGACGTTGTGGGACACCAGCCAGTTGCGGTAGTCGGCGAAGTCGTCGCCGGCGGCGCCGACCAGCGCGACGTCGCCGCCCAGCACACCGATGGCGAACGCGATGTTGCCCGCCACGCCGCCGCGATGGATGACCAGGTCGTCGACCAGGAAGCTGAGCGACACCTTCTGCAGGTGCTCCGGCAGCAGCTGCTCGGAAAATCGGCTGGGGAACCGCATCAGGTGGTCGGTCGCAATCGAACCCGTTACCGCGATCGTCACGAAATCTCCTTCGTTAGTAAGGTTATCTAGCTTACTCAGGCGTATCGAGCGTCGTCGCGTCACGGTCCGCGCAAAGGGGTGCGCTAGCCTGCCTAGAAAGTCACTCAGCCGCCGGGACCCCGCCTTGGCCGCAGCCCCGCTCATGGTCCCGCCCACCAGCGTAGGAGAACCACATGGCAGGTCCGCACTGGCCGGACCAGAGTGTCGGCACCGACGGACCAACCCCCCAGCCCCAGCCGCTTGAGTTCCCCGATCAGCCCGTCGCCGACGCGCCGCCGAATTATCCCGGGCAGCCGGTGCCCTACCCGCAGCGGCGATCCAAGCGGCGCATCGTCATCGGCGCACTGCTGGCCTTAGTGCTGGCGGCCGCGCTGACGCTGGCGATCACGTACGGGGTTCGCACCAACGGGGCCAACACCGGCACCTCGCTGTCCGACGGCGCGGCCAAGACGGCCATTCAGGAGTACCTGGACGCGCTGGAGCACCGCGACATCGACGTCATCGTCCGCAACGCGCTGTGCGGCATGTACGACGGCGTGCGCGACAAACGCTCCGACCAGGCCCTGGCCAAGATGAGCAGCGACGCCTTCCGCAAGCAGTTCTCCGAGGTGGAGCTGACGTCCGTCGACAAGATCGTGTACCTCTCGCAATACCAGGCACAGGCGCTGTTCACCATGCGGGTCACCCCCGCGGCCGGCGGCCCGACACGCGACGACGTGCAAGGAGTGGCCCAGCTGCTATTTCAGCGGGGGCAGATCGAGGTCTGCTCGTATGTGCTGCGCACCGGCGGCTCCTACTGAGCCGTCGATCTCAGGTCAGTTGAAGGAGTCCCCGCAGGCGCACGAACCGGTGGCGTTGGGGTTGTCGATGGTGAAGCCCTGCTTCTCGATGGTGTCGACGAAGTCGATGGACGCGCCCTCGACGTAGGGCGCGCTCATCCGGTCGACCGTCAGGGTCACGCCGCCGAACTCCGCGGTCAGGTCGCCGTCCAGCGACCGGTCGTCGAAGAACAGGTTGTAGCGCAGCCCGGCGCAGCCGCCCGGCTGGACCGCGATGCGCAGCGCCAGGTCATCACGGCCCTCCTGGTCCAGCAGGGACTTCGCCTTGGCGGCGGCGGCATCGGTCAGGATCACGCCGTGGGTCTTGGCGGTTGACTCGTTTTGCACCGTCATTGCTTCTCCTAGTTGGCACTTTTTCTAGTTGGTCCTGGTCGGCTCGACATCCGGGCGATCGCTCGGGAAAAAGCCCACTGCATCAACGGTACATTGCGGGGCCGCTATTCCCGAGTCGCGCCGCGACCTGGGAGGCCAAACCCATCAGCTGATTGGCCGCGTCGGCCTGCGCCAACCGCACCGAACCTGCGTAATCGGCGATGGACAGCGCGGACATGATGCCCGACGAGCGCACCGCGGAATTCTCCAGGTCGACCTGCCCGGCCAGCACGATCACCGGAATGCCCAGCGGGCGGGCCGACTCGGCGAGATAGCCGACCACCTTCCCGAACAGGGACTGCTCGTCGAAGCGGCCCTCACCCGTGACGATCATGTCCGCGACCTCGAGTTCGTCGGCCAGCCCGGTGTGCTCGGCGATGATCTCCGCGCCCAGCTCGCAACGGCCGCCCAGCGCCATCAGCCCGGCCCCGATGCCGCCGGCGGCCCCGGCGCCCGGCTCCGAGCTCACGTCCCGTCCGGCCGCGGCCTCCAGTTCCAGCGCCCACGCCTCGAGGCGGACTTCCAGGGCGGCGACGGCCGCGGTGTCCGCGCCCTTCTGCGGCCCGAACACCCTGGCCGCCCCCCAGGGCCCCACCAGCGGGTATTCGGTGTCCGAGGCGGCGATCAGGTCCACGTTGGTCATCCGCTGGCGCGCCTCAGCCAGGCCGCCGAGCTGGGTGATCATCCCCTTCCCGCCGTCGGTGCACGCGCTGCCTCCCAGCCCGACCACGATCCGCATCGCGCCGGCCCGCAGCGCCTCGTCGACGAGCTGCCCGACGCCGCTGCTGTCGGCCGCAAGCGCAGTCTCCGGGGTGGGCGGACCGCCGAGCAGGGCCAGGCCGCAGGCCTGCGCGCACTCCAGGTACGCCGTCCGCGAGGTGCGGTCGAACACCCAGGCGGCCTCCACCGTGCTGTCGAGCGGCCCGCACACCCGCACCCGCCGCGTCTGCCCCAGCCGCCGGCCCAGCACCTCGACAAAACCGGGGCCGCCGTCGGACATGGGCGCGACGGTGAACCGATCGCCGGGACGTGACCGCGTCCAGCCGGTCGCGATGGCGGCGGCGGCCTCCACGGCGGACAGGCTGTCCCCGTAGCAATCCGGGGCAACCAAGACCTGCATGGCCGGCAGGCGCAGACGGCCCGGTGCGAGGCCAGCGGCAGCGTCATCCGAGGCCATCGTGCCGTCGTCCATCACAAGTAGCCATTCATCACAGTCAAGCGTAAGCGTCACGCGTTGCGCCGGCGCATGACCAATAACAACGCATTCCAGGTCCGTTACGGGCCGGTCTCCCCGCGAAGTAACCTGGCCATTGTGAAGCTATTGGGCCGCAAAAAGGGCGAGAACGACGACTTCGCAGTTGCCGAAGTCGAGACGGACGGTGCCGACGAGACCGCGCCGCGCCGGACCGGGCCCAAGGGCCGGCCCACGCCCAAGCGCAGCGAGGCGCGGCGCAATGCGCGGAAGGGCCCGATCGCACCGGCACCCATGACGGCGTCCGAGGCGCGAGCCCGGCGCAAGACGCTGGCCGGCCCAAAGCTCAGCCGCGAGGAGCGCCGGGCCGAGCGGACGGCCAGCCGGGCGCGGATGACGGATCGCCGCGAGCGCATGATGGCCGGCGAAGAGGCCTACCTGTTGCCGCGCGATCAGGGACCCGTCAAGCGCTACGTGCGCGACGTGGTGGACTCCCGGCGCAACGCGCTGGGCCTGTTCATGCCGGCGACGCTGCTCTTGCTGTTCGCCTCGTTCGGTGTCCCGCAGGTGCAGCTGTACGCCTCCCCGGCGATGCTGGTGCTGATGGTCGTGATGGGCGTCGACGGAGTCCTGCTGGGCCGCAAGGTCAGCAGGCTGGTCGACGCGAAGTTCCCTGACAACACCGAAAGCCGTTGGAGGCTGGGCATTTACGCCGCGGGCAGGGCTTCGCAGCTGCGCCGCATGCGCACGCCCCGCCCCCAAGTCGAGCGCGGCAGCAGTGTCGGCTGACCGGCGCCCGAAAGCCGCCTGACCCCGGTGCGCACCCTGGTGCTCGGCGGGATCCGCTCGGGCAAGTCCCGCTGGGCCGAGGAGGCCATCGCCACGTCGCTGCCGCCGGGGCAGCCGGTCCGTTACCTGGCGCCCCCCGTCGCGGGTCACGCCGACGCGGACTGGGCGGAACGGGTCGCGCGGCACCGGGACCGCCGGCCCGCGCATTGGTCGACGGTCGAAACGGATGACGTCACAGGGCAATTGCGCCAGTCGCCGGGTAGCCCGACGCTCGTCGACGACCTCGGCGGCTGGCTCACCGGCACGCTGGACCTCAACGACGCGTGGGACGACGGGTCGGTGGCGGCTCCCATCGACGACATGCTTGCCGCGGTAGGCGAATTCGGTTCCACGCTGGTGCTGGTCAGCCCGGAGGTCGGGTTGACCGTGGTGCCGGCCACCGCAGCCGGGCGCCGGTTCGCCGACGAACTGGGCAGCCTCAACCAGCGCGTCGCCGAGTTGTGCGACCGGGTAGTGCTGGTGGTGGCCGGGCAGGCAGTGCAGATCAAGCCGTCGGGAACCTGATGGAATTCGCCCCGGTATCGCCGCCCGACGCGGACGCCGCCGCAGCAGCCCGCGCCCGCCAGGACACGCTGACCAAGCCGCGCGGCGCCCTGGGGCGCCTCGAGGACCTGTCGGTATGGGTCGCGTCGTGTCAGGGGCATTGTCCACCAAGACAATTCGAGCGCGCCCGGGTCGTCGTCTTCGCGGGTGACCACGGCGTTGCGCGCTCGGGGGTGTCGGCGTACCCGCCGGCGGTGACCGCCCAGATGGTCGCCAACATGGACGCCGGCGGCGCGGCGATCAACGCGCTGGCCGGCATCGCCGGCGCGTCGGTGCGGCTGGCGGACCTGGCGGTCGACGCCGAGGCGGCCTCGGATCGGATCGGCGCCCACAAGGTGCGCCGCGGCAGCGGCGACATCACCACGCAGGACGCGCTGTCGGACGCCGAGACGGTCGCCGCGATCGCGGCGGGCCGGGCCATCGCCGACGACGAGGTCGACGCCGGCGCCGACCTGCTGATCGCGGGCGACATGGGGATCGGAAACACCACCGCGGCGGCGGTGTTGGTGGCGGCGCTGACGAACGCCGAGCCGGTCGCCGCGGTCGGCTTCGGGACCGGGATCGACGACGCGGGCTGGGCGCGCAAGACCGCCGCCGTGCGCGACGCCCTGTACCGGGCCAGCCGCGTGCTGCCCGACCCGGTTGGGCTGCTGCGCTGCTGCGGCGGCGCGGATTTGGCCGCCATGGCCGGCTTTTGCGCGCAGGCCGCGGTGCGGCGCACCCCGCTGCTGCTCGACGGCATGGCGGTGACCGCCGCCGCGCTGGTCGCCGAGCGCCTGGCACCCGGCGCCCGGCGCTGGTGGCAGGCCGGTCACCGATCCACCGAGCCGGGCCACCAGCTGGCGCTGACCGCCCTGGAATTGGACCCGATCCTGGACCTGCGCATGCGGCTGGGCGAGGGAACCGGCGCCGCCGTGGCCCTGCCGGTGCTGCGCGCGGCGGTGGCCGCGCTGTCGTCGATGGCGACGTTCGCGCAAGCCGGCGTGGCCGACCCGCTGGCTCAGTGATGCGTTCCCTGGCAACGGCTTTCGCGTTCGGCACCGTGCTGCCCGTCCCCGGTACGGGCAACGCGCCGATGGGCCGCGGCGCCATGACCGCGCTGCCGGTCGTGGGCGCCGCGCTGGGGGCGTTGGCCGCGGGCGTGACGTGGTGCGGCGCCGCGATCTTCGGCCCGGCCAGCCCCCTGGCCGGACTGCTCGCCGTGGCGGCGCTGCTGCTGGCGACCCGGGGGCTGCACATCGACGGCGTCGCCGACACGGCCGACGGGCTGGGCTGTTACGGGCCGCCGCAGCGCGCGCTCGCGGTGATGCGCGACGGGTCGACGGGACCCTTCGGTGTGTCGGCCGTCGTGCTGGTGATCCTGTTGCAGGGCTTGGCCTTCGCGACGCTGAAGCCGTCGGCCATTGCCCTGGCGGTGTTTTCCGGCCGGGTCGCGGCCGTGCTGGCCTGCCGCCGGTCGGTGCCGGCGGCCGAGGGCGGCGCGCTCGGCGCGCGGGTCGCGGGGAGTCAGCCGGCGCCGGTGGTGGCGGCCTGGGCCGCGGCGCTGCTGGCGGTCTCGGTGCTGGCGGGTTCGCGGCCGTGGCAGGGACCGGTGGCGGTGCTGGTGGCGCTGGGCTGCGGCGCGGCGCTGGTGGCGCACTGCGTGCGCCGGTTCGGCGGCATCACCGGCGACGTGTTGGGCGCCGCGATCGAGCTCACCACCACCGTGAGCGCCGTGGCGCTCGCGGCGTTCCACTGACGGGCAGACGCAGAAGCGCCCAGCTCGCGGGATTCAGCCGAGCCGGGCCATCCAGCCGTGCGTATCGGCGAAGGTGCCCCGCTGGATCCCGGTCAGCGTGTCGCGCAGCGCCATCGTCACCTCACCGGGTTGGCCGTCGGCGATGGTGAATTCGCTGTCGCCGTACTTCACCCGCGACACCGGGGTGATGACGGCGGCGGTGCCGCACGCGAACACCTCGGTGATCTCGCCGGCCGCGGCTTTCTTCTGCCACTCGTCGATGTCGATTTTGCGTTCCTCGACGGCAAACCCGGCGTCAATGGCCAACTGCAGCAAGGAATCCCGCGTGATGCCGGGCAGCAGTGACCCGGACAGCTCCGGGGTGACCAGCCGTGCCGATCCGCCGCTGCCGAACACGAAGAAGAGGTTCATCCCGCCCATCTCTTCGATGAAGCGGCGTTCGACGCCGTCCAGCCACACCACTTGGTCGCAACCGTTTTCGGCGGCCTCGGCTTGGGCCAGCAGCGACGCGGCGTAGTTCCCGCCGAACTTGGCGGCACCGGTGCCGCCCGGGCTGGCCCGCACGTATTCAGTCGACAGCCACACGGTCACGGGGCTGATGCCGCCCTTGAAGTAGGCGCCGGCCGGCGACGCGATCAGCAGGTAGCGGTACTGCTTGGACGGTCGCACCCCCAGCCCCGGCTCGGTAGCGAAGATGAACGGCCGCAGGTACAGCGCCTCTTCGCCGCCGGCCCGCGGCACCCAGGCCTTGTCGACGGCGACGAGCTGGCAAAGCGATTCGATGAACAGGTTTTCGGGCAGCTCGGGAATGGCCAGCCGCCGCGCCGACGACCGCAACCTGGCGGCGTTGGCCTCGGCGCGGAACGACACCACGGAGCCGTCCGCCCAGCGGTAGGCCTTGAGGCCCTCGAACACTTCCTGGGCGTAGTGCAGCACGATCGCCGACGGGTCCAGTTCGATCGGGCCGTAGGGGATTACGCGCGGGTTGTGCCAGCCCTGCCCCTCGGCGTAGTCGATCGACACCATGTGGTCGGTGAAATACCTGCCGAAACCCGGGTCGGCCAGGATTGCATCACGTTCGCTGTCGGTCGCCGGATTTGACGCGCGTAGAACCGTGAACTCGGGCGAGTCGCTGGTCATGGGGCCGATTCTATATCCGCGCGCCAACGGGTTTTTGCCACCGAACGCGCGCTAACGCGTTTTCACGGCGACGAACGGCGGGCGCACGACCTCGCATTCGGCGGCGCGGCCGCGGACGTCGACGGTGACACGCTGACCGTCGTCGATCCCCGCGTCGGTGTCGATCAACGCCAGCGCGATGCCGACTTGCAGTGTCGGAGAGAACGTCCCGGACGTGGTGACCCCGACCGGTCGCTCCCCCGCCAGGACCGTCAGCCCGGGACGCAGCACGCCGCGGCCAACCATCCGCAGGCCGCGCAGCAGCCGCCGCGGCCCGGCTTCCTTCTCGGCCAGCAGCGCCTCACGGCCGAAGAACGCGTCCTTCTTCCAGCCGATCGCCCAGCCGCAGCGGGCCTGCAGCGGCGAGATGTCGAGCGAAAGTTCGTGCCCGTGCAGCGGATAGCCCATCTCGGTGCGCAGCGTGTCGCGGGCACCCAGGCCGGCGGGCTCTCCCCCGGCGGCGCGCACGGCGGCGACCAGCCCGTCGAACACCACCCCCGCCGAATCCCACGGCGGCAGCAGCTCGTAGCCGTGCTCGCCGGTGTAACCGGTGCGGCAGACACGCACCGGCACCCCCGAGTACGACGCGTCGGCGTAGCCCATGTAATCCATGTCGGTCGGCAGGCCCAGCTCGCCGAGGACGTCCGCCGATCGCGGGCCCTGCACGGCCAGCACGGCGTAGGAGCGATGTTCGTTGGTGATCGTCAGCCCGGCCGGGGCGGCCGCCCGCAGCGCGTCGACCACCGCGGCGGTGTTGGCCGCGTTGGGCACCAGAAAGATTTCGTCGTCGTCGACGTAGTAGGCGATCAGGTCGTCGATCACGCCACCGGATTCGGTGCAGCACAGCGTGTATTGCGCCTTGCCCGGGCCGATGCGGCCCAGGTCGTTGGTGAGCGCGGCGTTGACGAACGCAGCGGCGCCCGGCCCGCGGACCAACGCCTTACCCAGGTGACTGACATCGAACAGGCCTACCGCGTTGCGGGTGGCGTTGTGTTCGCTGACGGTGCCGGCATAGGCCACCGGCATCAGCCAGCCGCCGAACTCGGCGAAGTTTGCGCCCAGGTCGCGATGGCGGTCGTCCAGCGGTCCGTGCAGCAACTCCGTCACGACGCCTTACCCTAATCGGCGCCCCGGCTGGCACACTTGGGCAGGTGTCCGATCCGCTGGACTTCGACGAGCTCGAGGCCGCGGGCGTCGCGAACCCCCGCGAGCGGGCCGACCTGATCAAATACCTCGACGGACTCGGCTTCAGCGTCGACGAGATGGCGGAAGCCGAACGCCGCGGGCGGCTGTTCGGGCTGGCCGGTGACGTCCTGGCGGGGACGGGCCGCCCGATCTACACGCTGCAGTCCGCCGCCGACCGGCTCGGCCTGTCCGCCGACGACGTGGCCCAGGCGTGGGCTTCGCTCGGCCTGACCGTCGCCGGCCCCGACGTCCCGGCGCTGAGCCAGGCCGACGTCGACGCCCTGTCGACGTGGGTGGGGCTCAAGGCGGTGGTGGGCGAGGACGGGGCGCTCGGCATGCTGCGGGTGCTCGGCGCCGCCATGGCCCGGCTGGCGGAGGCCGAGTCGTCGGTGATCCGCGCCGGGACACCGGACATCCAGATGAACCACACGCACGACGAGCTCGCGACGGCGCAGGCGTACCGGTCGGTCGCCGAGTTCGTGCCCCGCATCGGCGCCCTGATCGACGTTGTGCACCGCCACCACCTGACCAGCGCGCGCACCTACTTCGAGGGCGTGCTGCGCGACACATCGGCGAGCGTGGTGTGCGGCATCGGTTTTGCCGATCTGTCCAGCTTCACCGCGTTGACCCAGGCGCTGACGCCCGCGCAGTTGTCCGACCTGCTCACCGAGTTCGGGGCCACCGTCGCGGACCTGGTGCACGCCGACGGCGGCCGGGTGGTGAAGTTCATCGGCGACGCCGTGATGTGGGTGTGCTCGTCGCCCGAGCGGCTCGCGCGGGCCGCGGTCGATCTCGTCGACCACCCGCGGGCACGCGAGGCGGGCCTGGGCGTGCGTGCCGGTCTCGCCTACGGCGCGGTGCTGGCCATCAACGGCGACTACTTCGGCATCCCGGTGAACCTGGCCGCCCGCCTGGTGGCCTCCGCGGCGCCCGGGCAGATCCTCATCGCGTCCGAGCTGCATGACCAGTTGCCCGACTGGCCCGCGGTCCCCCACGGCCCGTTGGCGCTCAAGGGTTTTGACGGGCCGGTGACCGCCTTCGAACTGCACGGCCGGGACACTGCCCAGGAAACTCCCGACCCAGGTGATTAGGGTGGTTTGCCGTGACCACCGAACCTGGCTACCACGCCCCCACCGTCAACGTCGCCACGGCGCTACCCAAGCGCGGCGCGGGATCGACGGTATTGCTGGTGCCGGTCGTCTCGACCGGCGACGAGGACAAGCCGGGAGCGGTCGTCGCCGCGGCCGAGGCTTTCCTGTCCGAGGAGGCTATCGCCGAGATCCAGGACGGGCTGCGGGCGCTGGAGGCCACCGGCGGCAGTGAGCAGGTGCACCGGCTGGTGGTGCCGTCGCTGCCGGTGTCCAGCGTGCTGACGATCGGCCTGGGCAAGCCGCGCCCCGAGTGGCCGGCCGACACGATCCGGCGC
Organism: Mycobacterium sp. NGS54; assembly: GCF_059812465.1. Classification (NCBI taxonomy): domain Bacteria; kingdom Bacillati; phylum Actinomycetota; class Actinomycetes; order Mycobacteriales; family Mycobacteriaceae; genus Mycobacterium; species Mycobacterium sp. NGS54. The sequence continues at coordinate 135,491 of NZ_JCALCS010000010.1, forward strand.
GCCGCCGGCGTGGCGGCCCGGTCGCTGGGCACCGCCGAGGCGGTGATCACCACGCTGGGCGAGCTGCCGGGCGACGACGTGTGCTCGGCCGCGGTGGAGGGGCTGGTGCTGGGCAGCTACCGGTTCACCGAGTTCCGCAGCGACAAGACCGCCCCCAAAGACAAAGGCCTGCGCAAACTCACGGTCCTCGCCACCGCCAAGGACGCCAAGAAGCAGAGCGCGCACGGCGCCGCCGTCGCGACCGCGGTCGCCACCGCCCGCGATCTCGTCAACACTCCGCCCAGCCACCTGTATCCGGCCGAATTCGCCAAGCGCGCAAAGGCTTTGGGAGAGTCGGTCGGCCTCGAGGTGGAGGTGCTCGACGACAAGGCGCTGCAGAAGGCCGGCTACGGCGGGGTGATCGGCGTCGGGCAGGGCTCGTCGCGGCCGCCGCGGCTGGTGCGGCTCATCCACCGCGGCTCGAAGCTGGCCAAGAAGGCGAAACAGGTCAAAAAGGTCGCGCTGGTCGGCAAGGGCGTCACGTTCGACACCGGGGGTATCTCGATCAAGCCGGCGGCCTCGATGCACTACATGACCTCGGACATGGGTGGCGCCGCCGCCGTCATCGCGACGGTCGCGCTGGCCGCGCAGCAGCAGCTGCCGATCGACGTGATCGCCACCGTGCCGATGGCCGAGAACATGCCGTCGGCCACGGCGCAGCGCCCCGGCGACGTGCTGACGCAGTACGGCGGAATCACCGTCGAGGTGCAGAACACCGACGCCGAGGGCCGGCTCATCCTGGCCGACGCGATCGTGCGGGCGTGTGAGGACAACCCCGACTACCTGATCGAGACGTCCACGCTGACCGGGGCGCAGACGGTAGCGCTGGGCGCCCGGATCCCCGGCGTGATGGGCAGCGACGAGTTCCGCGACCGGGTGGCCGCGATCTCGCAGCGGGTGGGCGAGAACGGCTGGCCGATGCCGCTGCCCGACGAACTCAAGGACGACCTGAAGTCCACGGTGGCCGACCTGTCCAACATCAGCGGCCAGCGCTTCGCCGGCATGCTGGTGGCCGGGGTCTTCCTGCGCGAGTTCGTCGCCGACGGCGTGGACTGGGCGCACATCGACGTCGCCGGGCCGGCCTACAACACCGGCAGCCCGTGGGGGTACACGCCCAAGGGCGCCACCGGCGTGCCGACCCGCACCATGTTCGCGGTGCTCGAGGACATCGCCGAGAACGGCTGAGCCCTACGCCGTCAGCCGCTTGAGGACCGCCCGGCCCACCTTCCGGCGCGGCCAGCCCGTCACGCGCGCCGCGGCCAGCGCCGCGTTGGCCGCGTTGCGCCCGCACGCGCCGTGCACGGATCCGCCCGGGGTGGCCGACGCGCTGCCCAGATAGAGCCCCTCGACCGGGGTTTCGGCGCGGCCCAGCCCCGGCGCCGGACGGAAGATCGCCATTTGTTGCAGCTGCGCGGTTCCCCCGTTGAGGGCGCCCAGGTGCAGGTTGGCGTCGCTGGCCTCCAGGTCCGACGGGCGCTGCACGAACCGGTCGATCACCGCCGAGCCGAATCCGGGGGCATGCTCTTCGATGACGTTGTCCATCGACTTGGCCAGCCGCTCGGCGGCGGCGTCGTCGGCCACGTTGCGCGGCAAATGCGTGTAGGCCCAGACGCTTTCGGTGCCTTTCGGCGACCGGCTCGGGTCCGCGGTGGTGGTCTGGCCCAACAGCATGAACGGGTGCTCGGGCACCACCCGGGTGTTCAGGTCGGCCATCCAGCGCACCAGCCCGTCGGCGTCGGCCCCCAGGTGCACCGTGCCCACGCCCCGCAGGCTTTCCGATCGCCACGGGATGGGGCGGTCCAGTGCGTAGTTGACCTTCACCACCGGCGGGTCCCAGACGTAATGCTCGAGGGTGCGGCGCAACCCGGCCGGGACCGCGTCGGCGGGCAGCATGTCGCGGAACAGCCGCGGCGCCGTCACGTCGGCCACGATCGCCCGGCGCGCCCGGACCGTCCGCCCGCCGGCCGTGGTCACCGCGACCGCCCGACCGCCGCGCACCTGGATGCGAGACACGTTCTGGCCGCACTCGATTCGCGCACCGGCGGCCTCGGCGCGCCTCACCAGCGCCGCGGTCAGCTGTCCCGATCCGCCGACGGGCACCGGCCAGCCGCCGTCCTGGGCGAGCATCGTCATCAGAAAGCCCATGGCGCCGCTGACGGGCGCGTCCGGCGGTACATCGGCGTGCATCGCGTTGCCCAGCAACAGGATTCGCGGCGCTTCGCCGTCGAACAACTCGTCCACCATGGCGTTGGCCGGCTGGATCAACAGGCGGGCGAGCCGCATGGCGTCGGCGGTGCCGAGCTTCAGCAGCAGCCGCAGCATCGGGCGCACCGGCGGAAACGGCGCCAGCATGGCGTCCAGCAGCGGCGCGGAGACCCTGCGCCACAGTTCCACCGCGCGCCACCAATTGTCGCCGTCAGCGCGCTCGCGGCGCGCCAATTCCGTTGCGGTGCGGGCCGGGTCGCGGTAGATGACGGGCGGGTCATCGTCGGCCGCGCTGCGCGGATGGCCCACCACCGCCGGCGCGTGCGACCACCGCAGCCCATGGTCTTCCAGCCGCAGCGCCGCCATCGCGGGCGACGCCACGGTCATCGGGTAGAACGAGCTGAACAGGTCGGTGATGTATCCCGGTGTCAGCTCGGCGCTGCGCACCGCCCCGCCGGGCTCGGGTTGGGCCTCGAGCACCAGCACGTCCCAGCCCGCGTCGGCCAGCATCGACGCGGCCACCAGCCCGTGGTGCCCGGCCCCGATGACGACGGCGTCGGCCGTCTCGTCGGCCATGCGCTATTCGACCTGGCTCGGCTCGAGCCGTTCGGCGAGCGCGGTCAACCGCAGCAGGCACTCGCGGTTGCGCGGATAGACGGCGGCCAGGGCCAGCCGATCGGGGATGACCTTGATCGGCCCGGACTCGGGCACCTCGATCATGTCGATCCGGCACCCGCCGTCCGGAGTGTCCGTGAGCCGCAACGTTATTCGCGCGGCGCCCAATCGCCCGAGACCCGCGCGCAGCACGAGTTCCTCTCCGGGGGTGCAACTTTCGACCACCGTCTCGTCGCTGATGACCAGCGGCCAGACCCCGACCGAGTGCTTGACGGCGGAGCCGGGCTGTGGCCACTGCGGGTCGACGGCGCGGGTCCGGCTGTTGCCCACCACCCACTGCGCATACGTCCATCCGTCCGCCATCGCGTCCCAGATCTGCTGACGGGACGCCCTTACCTCGCGGGTTGCAGCCATTGTCATGGCGTCCGGATACCCGGGTCGGCGCAAACCATGCGCCGGATCGGGCCACGGCAAACGTTTAGCGGCCGCGGCCAGCGGTTACTAAGGCGTTACCAGACTCGCGTTTGACAGGAGGCCAACAGTGACTGTGCGACGGTTGATCATCGCGGTGGGTGCGGTGCTCTTGCTGGCCGGCATCATCGGGCTGCTGGTGCCGGTGTCCGTGTCGGACGGCAGCGGCAATTCCGTGTCGTGCGGGAACGGAGTCGCCACCGATTTGTCCAGCGCGCGCAGCGCAAACGACAAGAACGGCGCCAACATCCCGATCCTGAACCAGGTCCTCCCGCACACCGACTACGTGGCCCAATGCCAGTCGTCGGTCAACAGCCGTCGCAGTTGGGCGATCCCGCTGGCCGTCGTCGGCATCCTCGCCGTCGGCGGCGGGCTGGTGCTCGCGCGCCAGGGGGCGCGGCGGACGGGCGTCTAGTGGCGACCGCGAGCGCGGCGTAGCCGGGCGAAGCGGGTCGCCAACATTGGACTAGATCACCCGCACGCGTGCGGCGTTGCGCAACGCCTGCGGCGCCACGCGGGACAGGCCGTAGACGGCATAGGCTTCCGGCGCGACGGGCCGAATCGGCTTCTTCTTCTTGACCGACGACAGGATCGCGTTGGCGACCTTGTCCGGCCCGTAGTGGCGCAGCGCGAACATCCGGCCGATCTGGCCCCGCCGGTCGTCGACCTGCTCGTCCTTGCCCACGGGCGCGGTGAACCGGGTGGTGCTGATGATGTTGGTGTTGATGACGCCGGGGCAGATGGTGGTCAGCCCGACGTCGGCCACGTCCAGTTCGGCCCGCAGGCAGTCGGAGAACATGTAGGTGGCGGCCTTCGAGGTGCAGTAGGCGCTCAGCGACCCCAGCGGCGAGAATGCGGCCATCGACGCCACGTTGACGATGTAGCCGCCGGTGCCGCGCGCGACCAGGCGCCGGCCGAAGGACCGGCAGCCGTTGACCACGCCGCCCAGGTTGATGTCGAGCACCCGGTCGAACTGCTCGGCGGGGGTATCCAGGAATCCGCCGGCCGCGCCGATGCCGGCGTTGTTGACGACGATGTCGGGGACGCCGTGTTCGGCGCTGACGCGCTCGGCGAACGCCTCGACCGCGTCGGCGTCGGACACGTCGAGGACGTAAGCGTGGGCGACGCCGCCACGCGCGGTGATCTCGGCGGCGGTCTCCTTGACGGTCGCCTCGTCGATGTCGCTGACCACCAGCTCGGCGCCTTCGCGCGCGAAGGCGAACGCGGTCTCGCGCCCGATGCCGCTGCCCGCGCCGGTGACCGACACCAGGGTGTCGCCGAAGTACTCGCGGGGACGCCCGACCTGCGCGCGCAGCATCGCCCGGCTCGGCGGCTTGCCGTCGGTGAGGTCGGCGAAGTCGTGCACCGCGGCCGCCATCACCTGCGGGTGCGACATCGGCGAGAAGTGACCGGCCCGGATGTCGCGGCGCCACAACCGCGGCACCCAGCGCGCGGTCTCGTCGTACCCGTAGGGCCGCACGTACTTGTCGCGGGTGTTGACGATGAGCTGCACCGGCACGTCGACGATCTGCGGCCGGCCGCGCATGGAGAAGGAGCGAAAGTAGTTGGCCGGGTAGGTCTTCACCGAACGCGCGGCGTCGGCGGCCAGCTTGCCCGAGTGGTGAATTTTGTCACCGGGGATGTTGTCGACGGCGTTGCGGCGCAGCGCCGGGATCGACAGTGCCAGCCGCAGAGACAGGGGCGCGAGCACCGGGATCGAGAAGAACACCATGTAGGTCAGCCGCAGCGCCTGGATGATCGAGCGCAGGAACCTCCGCGGGCGCCAGGGCTGGCGCAGCCCGCTGAACATGTAGTGGACCAGCTGCTCCTGGCTGGGGCCGGACACCGACGTGAACGAGGCGACCCGGTCGGCCGCGCCCGGCCGCTTGAGGTACTCCCAGATGCCCACCGAACCCCAGTCGTGGGCCAGCACGTGCACCGGCCCGCCCGGGCTGAGCTCGCCGATCACCGCAGCGAAGTCGTCGGCGAACCGGGCCATAGTGTAGGCGGAGACCCGTTTGGGCGCCGACGTCATGCCGACGCCGCGGTTGTCGTAGCGGATGACGCGGAACCGCTCGGTCAGCTGCGGGACGACGCCGTCCCAGAGCACGTGCGAGTCGGGGAAGCCGTGCACCAGCACGACCGTCGGGCCCTCGCGGTTGCCCTCCTCGTATACCGCGACGCGCACGCCGTCGCTGCTGTCGACGAACCGCTGGGGTACCTGTGGTAGCGCCGGCATCGAACCTCCCCGCTCTGACTGGCCCCTGCGCCAGTGGCCACACCGTAGCAAGCGGGCCGGCGCCGACCTGGCACCCGAGCGCTGTCCGCCCTGGATGTGTGCCGACGAATGCGCGGTGACAGGATAGTTTTGATAGCGACTTCGGTTCTGCCAAGCGACAAGTTCGACGTGCCCCGACCTACGATCGAGGAGTCAGAAGAGATGGCCTTCTCCGTCCAGATGCCGGCACTCGGTGAAAGCGTCACCGAGGGGACGGTCACCCGCTGGCTCAAGCAGGAAGGCGACACGGTCGAACTCGACGAGCCGCTCGTCGAGGTGTCGACCGACAAGGTGGACACCGAAATCCCGTCGCCGGCCGCCGGTGTGCTGACCAAGATCGTCGCCCAGGAGGACGACACGGTCGAGGTCGGCGGCGAGCTGGCGGTCATCGGCGACGCGGGTGAGCAACCCCAGGCCCAGCCCCAGGCGCCCAGCCAGCCGGAGCCGCAACCGGAACCCGAGCCGGAACCCCCGGCCCAGGCCCAGCCCGAGCCGGAGCCCGAGCCGGCGGCGCCGGCCCAGCCGGCGGCGTCGGGCGGCGGTTCCGGCGACGCCAAGCCGGTGCTGATGCCCGAACTCGGCGAGTCGGTGGCCGAAGGCACCGTTACCCGCTGGCTGAAGAAGGTCGGCGATTCGGTCCAGGTCGACGAGCCGCTGGTGGAGGTGTCCACCGACAAGGTGGACACCGAGATCCCGTCGCCGGTGGCCGGCGTCCTGCTCAGCATCACCGCCGAGGAGGACGCGACCGTCCCGGTCGGCGGCGAGCTGGCGCGGATCGGTGCCGGAACGGACGCCGCCGCGCCCGCCCCCTCGGCTCCCCCGGCACCGCCCGCACCAAAACCCGAACCCAAGCCGGAGCCAAAACCCGAACCCAAGCCGGAGCCTGCGGCGGCGAAACCGGCGCCGGCGCCGCAACCCGCACCGGCACAGGCCGCTCCCGCCGCCGCGCCGGCCGGCGGCCCGAGCCCGGACGGCGCGCCCTACGTGACCCCGCTGGTGCGAAAACTGGCCAACGAGAACAACATCGACCTCGCGCAGGTCGCCGGCACCGGCGTCGGCGGTCGCATCCGCAAGCAGGACGTGCTCGCGGCCGCGCAGAAGAGGGACGAGGCGAAGAAGGCCCCCGCACCCGCAGCCGCCGCGGCACCCGCCGCCGCGCCCGCCGCCGACGGCAAGGCCGCGCCCGCAGCCGCCCCCACCCCGGCGGCCGCGCTGGCCCACCTGCGCGGCACCACCCAGAAAGCCAGCCGGATCCGTCAGCTCACCGCGGCCAAGACGCGCGAGTCGCTGCAGGCCACGGCCCAGCTCACCCAGACCCACGAGGTCGACATGACCAAGATCGTGGGGCTGCGGGCCCGGGCCAAGTCCGCGTTCGCCGAACGCGAGGGCGTCAACCTGACCTACCTGCCGTTCATCGCCCGCGCCGTGATCGACGCCTTAAAGATCCACCCCAACATCAACGCCAGCTACAACGAGGAAACCAAGGAAATCACCTACTACGACGCCGAGCACCTCGGCTTCGCGGTAGACACCGACCAGGGTCTGCTCTCCCCCGTCGTCCACAACGCCGGCGACCTGTCGCTGGCCGGGCTGGCCCGGGCGATCGCCGACATCGCCGAGCGCGCCCGGTCGGGCAACCTGAAGCCCGACGAGCTGTCCGGCGGCACGTTCACCATCACCAACATCGGCAGCCAGGGCGCCCTGTTCGACACCCCGATCCTGGTTCCGCCGCAGGCGGCCATGCTGGGCACCGGCGCGATCGTCAAGCGGCCGCGGGTGATCGTGGACGAGTTCGGCAACGAGTCGATCGGCGTCCGCTCCATCTGCTATCTGCCGCTGACCTACGACCATCGCCTGATCGACGGCGCCGACGCGGGACGTTTCCTCACCACGATCAAGAACCGGCTCGAAGAGGGAGCCTTCGAGGCTGACCTGGGGCTGTGACGACGTGCCCAAGCCGGTCATCGCGATTGCGGGTTCCTCCGGCCTGATCGGTTCAGCCCTGGCGGCGGCCCTGCGCGCCGCCGACCACCCGGTGCTGCGCATCGTGCGCCGGACGCCGGCGAATTCCGAAGAGCTGCACTGGAATCCGGAGAGCGGCGAATTCGATGCCGACGCGCTGGTCGACGTCGACGCCGTCGTCAACCTGTGCGGCGTCAACATCGGGCAGCGTCGTTGGTCGGGCGCGTTCAAGCAGAGCCTGCGCGACAGCCGCATCGCCCCCACCGAGGTGCTGGCCAACGCCGTCGCCGACGCCGGCGTGGAAACGCTGATCAACGCCAGCGCGGTCGGCTACTACGGCAACACCCGGGACCGGGTGGTCGACGAAAACGCCCGGCCGGGAAGCGGTTTCCTCGCGCAGCTGTGCGAGGACTGGGAAGCCGCCACGCTGCCCGCCCAATACGCCGGCACCCGGGTGGTGCTGGCCCGGACCGGCCTGGTGCTGTCCCGGTCGGGTGGTGCGCTGCGCCGGTTGCGGCCGCTGTTCTCGGCGGGACTCGGCGCCCGGCTGGGCAGCGGCCGTCAATACATGTCGTGGATCACCCTGGAAGACGAGGTGCGGGCGCTGCTGTTCGCCATCTCGCACCCGTCGCTGTCGGGGCCGGTGAACCTGACCGGGCCGGCGCCGGTCACCAATGCGGAGTTCACCACTGCGTTTGGACGTGCGCTCAATCGCCCGACCCCGTTGATGATGCCCGGTTTCGCGGTGCGGGCGGCGCTTGGGGAGTTCGCCGACGAGGGGTTGCTCATCGGTCAGCGCGCCATCCCGTCCGCGCTGGAACGCGCCGGTTTCGAGTTCCACCACAACACCATTGGCGAGGCGCTCGCCTACGCGACCGCCCGCCGCGACCACGATTAGCCGCCCTTTTTCGCGGCTCACCTATCGGTGAGTGTCATGCCAGAGTGACACACCGCGCCGAGCGTCACGCAAGAGTGACGATGCGCAAAGTGCCGCTGAAGTTACCCACAGCCGACGTCACGGTGACGTGATGCCGCACTTGCTAGGTGCCACACTTCGCGCGTGGCGGAGCCATTCATCGGCAGTGAAGCGATCGCAACAGGTGAGGTGGTCAAGAGCGCTTTGCGGACGAAGTACACCAAGCTGTTCCCTGGTGTGTACGTCAGCCGTGGCGCCCAACCGACGGCGCGGGTGCGCGCGCGGGCAGGGTGGCTTTGGTCTGGGCGTCGTGGAATCATCGCGGGGTTGTCGGCCTCGGCGCTGCACGGCGCCAAGTGGATTGATATCGGCGCGCCGCTGGAAATCATCCACACCAACCGAAACCCCGTTCCGGGCCTTCGGATTCGAAGCATTCGCGTCGAAGATGACGAGTTCCAGCTGGTAGAAGGCATTCCGGTCACCACACCCGCCCGCACGGCGCTCGACCTGGCTTGCTGGTATCCAACGGCTGACGCGGTCGCGGCGATCGATGCTCTGACTCAGGCCACCGAATTGAAGGCGACGGACGCAGCCATGCTGGTGCGACGCTATCGAGGGCGGCGCGGTATTCGCCGAGCGCAGACGGCGCTCGACCTGATGGATCGGGGCGCGCAGTCGCCCAAGGAGACGTGGCTTCGACTGCTGCTCATTGACGCTGGGTTGCCTCGGCCCCGGACGCAGATTCCTGTCCTTGACGAGGTCGGTGACGTCTTCGCCTATCTCGACATGGGCTGGGAGCAGCCCAAAGTCGCAGTCGAGTACGACGGCGATCAACACCGCAGCGACCGACGCCAATACAGATGGGACATTCGGCGACTGGAGATGCTCGAGCATCGCGAGTGGATCGTGATTCGAGTGACGGCCGGGGATCAGCCCACGGAGATCATCCGGCGCGTCCGGGCCGCGTTGGCCCGACGAGCGCCGCACCATGCCCAGCTGGCCCCGGCGCGTTGAGCGTCACGCCAGGGTGACGTATGCCACCGCGCGTCACGCCAGGGTGACGGACGCGCGCGTCGGCCGAGTAGCGTCGGCGGGGTGAGCGATTCCATCCGGTCGAGCGTGAGCGCGATCGACGTCCGCCAGCTGGGGACGGTCGAATACCGCACCGCCTGGCAGCTGCAGCGCGACCTGGTCGACGCCCGGGTCGCCGGAGGGCCCGACACCCTGCTGCTGCTGGAGCACCCCGCGGTCTACACCGCCGGGCGGCGCACGGAACCACACGAGCGGCCGGTGGACGGGACGCCGGTGGTCGACACCGACCGCGGCGGAAAGATCACCTGGCACGGCCCCGGGCAATTGGTCGGTTACCCGATCATCGGGCTGGCCGAGCCGCTCGATGTCGTCAAATACGTTCGGCGCCTTGAGGAATCGCTCATCAAGGTGTGCGGCGACCTGGGCCTGGACACCACCCGGGTCGACGGCAGGTCCGGGGTCTGGGTGCCCGCCGGCGGCGGCCGGCCGGCGCGCAAGGTCGCCGCCATCGGGGTGCGGGTGTCCCGGGCGACCACGATGCACGGGTTCGCCCTGAACTGCGACTGCGATCTGGGTGCCTACAGCTCGATCGTCCCGTGCGGCATCAGCGACGCTGGAGTGACGTCGGTGTCCGCCGAGCTGCGGCGCACGGTCACCGTCGACGAGGTCCGGGCGGCCGTCGCCGTCGCCGTCTGCGACGCCCTGGACGGCGCGCTTCCGGTGCGTGACCACCCGGTGGCCCGCGTAGCATCAACGATGTGACTGTCGCTCCCGAAGGCCGCAAGCTGCTGCGCCTGGAGGTGCGCAACGCGCAGACCCCGATCGAGCGCAAGCCGCCGTGGATCAAGGTCAGGGCCCGGATGGGCCCGGAGTACACCCAGTTGAAGGGCCTGGTCCGCCGCGAGGGTCTGCACACGGTGTGCGAAGAGGCCGGCTGCCCCAACATCTTCGAATGCTGGGAGGACCGGGAAGCCACCTTCCTGATCGGCGGGGACCAGTGCACGCGGCGCTGCGACTTCTGCCAGATCGACACCGGAAAGCCCGCCGAGCTGGACCGCGACGAGCCCCGCCGGGTCGCCGAGAGCGTGCAGGCGATGGGGCTGCGCTACGCGACCATCACCGGCGTCGCGCGCGACGACCTGCCCGACGGCGGTGCCTGGCTGTACGCGGAGACGGTCCGGGCCATCAAAGAGCTCAACCCGTCGACCGGCGTCGAGCTGTTGATCCCCGACTTCAACGGCGAGCCGGCGCGGCTCGCGGAGGTCTTCGAGTCGCGACCGGAAGTGTTGGCCCACAACGTCGAAACCGTGCCGCGGATCTTCAAGCGGATCCGGCCCGCCTTCACCTATGAGCGCAGCCTGGGCGTGCTCACCGCGGCCCGCGATTTCGGCCTGATCACCAAGAGCAACCTCATCCTCGGGCTGGGCGAAACCGCCGACGAGGTGCGCAGCGCGCTGGCCGACCTGCGCGACGCCGGCTGCGACATCGTCACCATCACCCAATACCTGCGCCCGACGTCGCGCCACCACCCCGTCGAGCGTTGGGTCACGCCCGAGGAATTCGACGAGTTCGCCCGGCACGCCGAGGGCCTCGGCTTCGCGGGGGTGTTGTCCGGGCCGCTGGTGCGATCGTCCTATCGGGCGGGACGGCTCTACGACCAAGCCGTTCGCGGCCGGGCCTCGGCACCATAGATCACCGGCCCGAACGTATCCTTGCTGATTATGGCTAAACCCCGCACCGCCGCCGAGAACAAGGCCGCCCGGGCCCAGGCAACCGCCGCCCGCAAGGCCGCCGCGAAGGAACGCCGCGGCCAGCTGTGGCAGGCGTTCAACATGCAGCGCAAGGAGGACAAGCGCCTGCTGCCGTACATGATCGGCGCCTTTGTGCTGATCGTCGGCGCCGCGGTGGCCGTCGGCATCTGGGCCGGCGGGCTGACAATGATCACGATGATCCCGTTCGGGGTGCTGTTGGGCGCCCTGGTGGCGTTCATCATCTTCAGCCGCCGCGCCCAGCGCGCGGTCTACAGCAAAGCCGAAGGCCAGACCGGCGCGGCCGCGTGGGTGCTGGACAACCTGCGCGGCAAGTGGCGGGTGACCCCCGGGGTCGCCGCGACCGGCCACTTCGACGCCGTGCACCGGGTGCTCGGCCGGCCCGGCGTGATCCTGGTCGGCGAGGGATCGGCCGTCCGCGTCAAACCGCTGCTGGCCCAGGAGAAGAAGCGCACCGCCAGGCTGGTCGGCGACGTGCCGATCTACGACATCGTGGTCGGCAACGGCGACGGCGAGGTCCCGCTGGGCAAGCTGGAGCGCCACCTCACCAAGCTTCCGGCCAACATCACCGCCAAGCAGATCGACACGCTGGAGTCGCGGCTGGCCGCGCTGGGCTCGCGCGCCGGCGCCGGCGTGATGCCGAAGGGGCCGCTGCCCAACGCCGGCAAGATGCGCGGCGTGCAGCGCACGGTGCGCCGCCGGTAACGGCACTAGCGCCGATCGCAAGCGCGGCGGAGCCGGCTTCTCAACGTCGCCGGAGCCGAACGGCTGCTCGAGATCGACGGCTGCACGCCAGCACCGCATCGCCGCGAGCACGGCGAATCCTGCCACCGGGTCGACCTACACCGAACTTTCCCGATAGCGGCGCCTGCTGCGGTGATCGCCACCCGGGTGTTTAGCCCGATATGGTCCCAACTATAGTTGTGATACTCTAACTTTAGTTGTAGATCTCTCACTTTAGTTGTAGACAACGAGGCGTCCGCTATGCAGCTCAACCGGCCGTTCGCCACGGTGACGCCGACGTTAGACGGCGACGTGCTCGGCGTTCTGGCGACCAGCGAAGTGACCTTTACGATCACCCAGATCCGGCGCATCTTGACCACCGCGTCAGGCGAGGGCATCCGTAAAGTCCTCAACCGCCTCACTGCACAGGGTGTAGTACTCCATGACCAGGTCGGTAAGACCAACACCTACCGACTTAACACCGAACATCTTGCAGCAGAGCCGATCCTGGCGCTTTCGCGGCTGACCTCAACTTTCCTGGACCGCCTGGAAGCGCACCTGGGCGGGTGGGGCGAGGCGCTCAAGTACGCCGCCGTGTTCGGCTCAGCGGCGACGGGCCGGATGACTGTTGGCAGCGACATCGATCTGTTCCTGGTGCGCAGCTCCGATCCCGAACACGCTGGCAGCCCAGCCGACCCGGAGGCGTGGGCGCAACGCGTGGCTGAACTCGCACGGTCGGTGACCGCTTGGACCGGCAATGACGGCCGCGTCGTCGAGTACGCCGAAGATGAGCTTCGCGCCGCGGCGGCGGCCGGTGAGCCGCTGCTGAGCGACGTGGCCAGCCAAGGCCTGACCGTCGCCGGTACACGGGCATGGCTCAACAAGCAGCTGCGTCCGATAGACCAGGCTGCGGCGACGAGGAGGTCCTGATGGCGGGTACGCGTGAGTGCAACTCCGCTGTCACCGCGGGCCGCCTGTCCAAGGCCGTTGAGTTCTTCGACGCCGCTGTGCATGTGGAAGACACGGTGCCCAACGCCGCTGGTGATCTGTTCGTGGACGCCGGTATCGCGGCTTCCGACGTCATCTGCTGTGTCCGGCTCGGCATGCACTCGTCAAGCGGGATCCACAGCGATGCCGTCGCTCTGCTGAAAACGGCCGACAGGGGATCCGAAAAACACCTGAGCACCCTGCTTGGCTTGAAAAATAAGGCGGCCTACACCCTCCAGGCTCTATCCACCGCCGAATGCAAGAAGATGAACCGCGCCGCTTCCCATTTGGTCGAGGCGGCCAAACGGGCTGTCGCGTCAGCAAGCCAGAACACGTGACCGGCAAAGCTCGTCGACACCGTTTTGCCGCAGATCAATACGAGTGACGAAAGTCCGGATCTAACGCCGCAGCACGGCCGTCCCGGTGATCCGATCGTGCAGGCCCCGGCCGTCGGAGTCGGTGAACAACGCCGGGATGACCGTCGCGATGAGCAGCCCGCGCGCCGCCAGCCGGCCGAGCCCGACCGGCACCCGCCCGTCCACCGACGCCACCTGCAGACCCAGGGCCAACTGCCCGGGCGTGAAGCTGAACAGCCGCACCGCCACCACCCCGAGCACGAACCAGATCACCAACACCGCGGTCGCCAGCGTCCGCTGGGAGAACAGGCCGAACGCCATGGCCAGCGCGCCCAGCCCGTAGGAGATCAGCCAGTCGATCATCAACGCGACCAGCCGTCGACCCATCGGCGCCAGCGATCCCGGCCCGCCCTGTGGCAGGCCGAGGCTCTCGCCCGGATAGGCCGATCGCGATCCCGGCAAACCGTCGGTCACGGACGGCTTCCGGCGGCCCGGCCGGACTCCCCCGCGAGCCCGAAACCCGGGCGGGATGCGGCGGTGTGCCCGTGTTGCGGACCAGATACGATGCTGCCGTCCATGGCCCCACAATAGAACCCTCCAGCGACCCGGATTCTGGTGCGGGGAAGCATGGTCACGTAACCTCTGCGCAACATCGGGTTGACTGACGGGCAACACAAGCTCCATAGCGTCAGGCCGCGGATCACCAAGTAAAGGAGCAATTCTGTGACGGAAATGACGCCCGACGACGTCTTCAAACTCGCCAAGGACGAGAACGTCGAGTTTGTCGATGTCCGGTTCTGTGACTTGCCAGGCATCATGCAGCACTTCACGATTCCGATTTCGTTCTTCGACGAGAGCGTGTTCGAGGACGGCTTGGCCTTCGACGGCTCCTCGATTCGCGGGTTCCAGTCGATCCACGAGTCCGACATGTTGCTCCTGCCCGACCCCGCGACGGCCCAGATCGACCTGTTCACCGAGCACAAGACGCTGAACCTGAACTTCTTCGTGCACGACCCGTTCACCCTCGAGCCCTACTCGCGCGACCCGCGCAACATCGCGCGCAAGGCGGAGAACTATCTGATCAGCACCGGGGTCGCCGACACCGCGTATTTCGGCGCCGAGGCCGAGTTCTACATCTTCGACTCGGTCAGCTTCGACTCACGCACCAACGGCTCCTTCTACGAGGTGGACGCGATCTCCGGCTGGTGGAACACCGGTGAGCCCAACGAGAGCGACGGCAGCCCCAACCGCGGCTACAAGGTCCGCCCCAAGGGTGGGTATTTCCCCGTCGCTCCAGTCGACCACTACGTCGACCTGCGCGCTGACATGCTGTCGAACCTCATCAAATCGGGCTTCAGCCTCGAGAAGGGCCACCACGAGGTCGGCAGCGGCGGCCAGGCCGAGATCAACTACAAGTTCAACACGCTGCTGCACGCGGCCGACGACATGCAGCTGTACAAGTACATCGTCAAGAACACCGCGTGGCAGGCGGGCAAGACCGTCACCTTCATGCCCAAGCCGCTGTTCGGCGACAACGGGTCCGGGATGCACACCCACCAGTCGCTGTGGAAGGACGGCAGCCCGCTGATGTACGACGAGACGGGCTACGCCGGTCTGTCGGACACCGCGCGCCACTACATCGGCGGCCTGCTGCACCACGCGCCGTCGCTGCTGGCGTTCACCAACCCGACGGTGAACTCCTACAAGCGCCTGGTTCCCGGCTTCGAGGCGCCGATCAACCTGGTGTACAGCCAGCGCAACCGCTCGGCGTGCGTGCGCATCCCGATCACCGGCAGCAACCCGAAGGCCAAGCGGCTCGAGTTCCGTTGCCCCGACTCGTCGGGCAACCCGTACCTGGCGTTCTCGGCCATGCTGATGGCCGGCCTGGACGGCATCAAGAACAAGATCGAGCCGCAGGCGCCGGTCGACAAGGACCTCTACGAGCTGCCGCCCGAGGAGGCCGCCAACATCCCGCAGGCGCCCACCCAGCTGTCCGCGGTGATCGACCGGCTCGAGGCCGACCACGAATACCTCACCGAGGGCGGCGTTTTCACGCCGGACCTGATCGAGACGTGGATCAACTTCAAGCGCGAGTACGAGATCCTGCCGGTCCAGATCCGGCCGCACCCGTACGAGTTCTCGCTCTACTTCGACGTTTAAGCCCGTCTGATCGTCGCGAGCAGACGCAGAATCGCCCTCAGCGCCGCGCTTCGGTGCGATTCTGCGTCTGCTCGGCGATGAAAGTGTCTCTGCCGCAGGGTCAACCGGGGCGGCGGCCCAGGATCCCGCGCGTCATCCGGACGGGCTGGCCCTCGGCCATCTCGACGACCTCCAGCCAGCCCCCCGGCGCGACGTAATGCCGCTCGACGTCCTCGCGGTGCATCGAGATGATCAACACCCCCGCGTCGGTGACCTCGTAGCTGTCGAAGGCGCCGTAATCCCGCGGTTCACCGTTGCTGAAAACGACCGTGAAAGCCACCGCTAAATTCTAGCCGTCGAGCGACAGGTCCTTGCGGAAGCGCTGCATGCCGTCGATCTTGTCGTCCAGCGTGGCGTCCGGGCCCGCGTAGAACATCCACGGCATGGTGATGATGCCGGTGATGCCGGCGTCGGCGGCGCGCTGGTAGTCGGCGGTGGTGAAGGAGTCGGTCAGCGGCGTCAAGATGGTGAAATCGTCCATGGACAAGCCGAGTTCGGCCCGCAGTTCGCGCAGCCGGCCCACCGCCTCGATGGCCCGATCGGTCTTGATCAGGTCGCCGATCCAGCCGTCGTTGCGGGCGGCGCGGCGCAGCGCGATGTCGCTGAGGCCGCCGACATACACGGGTATCGGTGGCGGCGTCGGCTCCATTTCCAGTCGCGGCGTGCGGTAGAACGCGCCGTCGAACTCGGTCCAGCCCGGCCGCCACAGCGCCCGCATCAGGTCGATGATCTCGTCGGTGCGTTTGCCGCGGGCCTCGAACTGCTCGCCCATCAACGCGAATTCCTCGCGGCACCAGCCGACACCGATGCCGAGCTCCACCCGGCCGGACGCCAAAACCGCCACTGTGCCAATGGCTTTCGCCGCCGAATACGGGTTGCGCATGGCGGGAATGTAGACGGTGGTGACGAACCGCAGCCGGGTGGTGACCTGGGCCAGCGCGCCGACGAGCACCCAGGGGTCGGGCCAATCGGTGAAGGGCTGCCAGCGCCGTTGGCCGTCCCTGGTGTACGGGTACGGGGTCTCCAGGGTCTCCAGGTTGACGACGTGATCGGGGATCCCGATCCCGTCGTAGCCGAGTTCGTCGGCCGCCTTGGCGATCTCGACGATCTCGCGGGTGTTCAAGAAGGCGCTGCTGACGTAGAACTTCATTCGGCTTCCCTCGCCCACGACGGCTCGATGAAGATGCCGTCGGCCTCAACGGTGACCCCGTGCGCGTCCGAAATGGTGCCGCGCGCAAAGACTTTGACGCCCTCCTTGTGGTCGATCCACGCCTCGGAGCGCAGCGGGCCCAGCGGGGTGCCGCGCAGGTACTTCACGGTGATGGTCCCGGTGAACCGCGGCTTGGACAGCCCCTCGCTGGCCGCCTCGCCGAGCATGTGGTCGAGCACCAGGGCGCTCACCCCGCCATGCACCAGCTTGGGCGGGCCCTCGTACGCCGTCCCGAGGACGAACTCGCTCCAGCACCGGCCACCGCCGTCGTGGTGGACGATCACGGGTGGCGCGATCGGGTTGCCCAGCCCGATCGCGGCGTTTCCCAGCGTCAGCGGGCGGCCGCCGTCGACGCGGTAGGTCACCCCCATCGGCCGGGTCCGTTGCCGCAGCGACTCGGTGACCGCCTCGATCGCGGCTCGCGCGTCGGCGACGACGGCGTCGTCGGCCTCGGTCCGGATCGTGGCGTCGATGAGTTCCCGGACCGCATCGGCCAGCGGGGTGTACAGGGCCGTCACGCGTTGGGCTTCCGCCGCGCTGAGCACCTCGAATGTGGCGTCCAACGCGCCGGCCTCCTGACTCAACTTCCAAACACCTTGCGCACCACCGCTTTTGCCCGGCGCGTCACTCGCAGATAATTGTCCAGGAACTCGCCGCCGTCGTCGGATGACCAGCCCGCGGCAACGGCGACCGCCTTGAGCTGGCGCCCCGGCCCCGGCAGCTGGTCGGTGGGCTTGCCGCGCACCAGCACCAGCGCGTTGCGGGCCCGCGTGGCCGTCAGCCAGGCCTGCCGCAGCAGGTCCACGTCGTCGGCGGGCACCAGGTCGGCCGCGGCGATGGCGTCCAGGGATTCCAGCGTCGAGGTGTTGTGCAGGGCGGGGACCCGGTGGGCGTGGCGCAGCTGCATCAGCTGCACGGTCCATTCGATGTCGGCCAATCCCCCGCGGCCCAGCTTGGTGTGGGTGTTGGGGTCCGCCCCCCGCGGCAACCGCTCGGACTCGACGCGGGCCTTGATGCGGCGGATTTCGCGCACCGCCTCCGCCGACACGCCGTCGGGCGGGTAGCGCGTCTGGTCGGCCATCACCAAGAACCGCTGGCCCAGCTCGGCGTCGCCGGCGACCGCGTGCGCGCGCAGCAGCGCCTGGATCTCCCACGGCTGCGCCCACTGGGAGTAATAGGCGGTGTAGGAACTCAACGTGCGCACCAGGGGGCCGCTGCGGCCCTCGGGCCGCAGGTTCGCGTCGACCTCAAGCGGCGGGTCGACGCTGGGCGTGCCCAGCAGCGCCCGCACCTGCTCGGCGATCGTCGTCGACCAGCGCACCGCCCGCGAGTCGTCGACGCCGGTGGCCGGCTCGCAGACGAACATCACGTCGGCGTCGGAGCCGTAGCCCAGCTCGGCGCCGCCCAGCCGGCCCATGCCGATGACCGCGATCGCCGCGGGAGCCCTGCCGTCCTCGGGGAGATTGGCCCGGATCATCGCGTCCAGGGCGGCCTGCAGCACAGCCACCCACACCGAGGTGAGCGCCTTGCAAACGTCGGTGACCTCGAGGAAACCGAGCAGGTCGGCCGAACCGATGCGGGCCAGCTCGCGGCGCCGCAGCGTGCGGGCGGCGGCGATCGCCCGGACCGGGTCGGCGTGACGGCTCGCCGACGCGATCAGCGCCCGGGCCACCGTGGCGGGGTCGGTTTCGAGCAGCTTGGGGCCGCCCGGGCCGTCGCCGTAATCCTGAATCACCCGGGGCGCGCGCATCAGCAGGTCCGGCACGTAGGCGGAGGTTCCCAGCACGTGCATCAGCCGCCTGGCCACCGCGGGCTTGTCGCGCAGCGTGGACAGGTACCAGTTCTCCCCGCCCAGCGCCTCGGACAGGCGCCGGTAGGCCAGCAGCCCGCCGTCGGGGTCGGGCGCGTAGGACATCCAGTTCAACAGCCGGGGCAGCAGCACCGACTGCACCCGGCCGCGTCGCCCGCTCTGGTTGACCAGCGCCGACATGTGCTTCAACGCGGTCTGCGGCCCCTCGTAGCCCAGCGCCGCCAGCTGCCGCTCGGCCCCCTCGGAGGTGATGCCGTGCGCGATCTCCAGGCCGGCCGGCCCGATCGATTCCAACAGCGGCTGATAGAAGAGCTTGGCGTGCAACCCCGACACCCGCACGTTCTGGTGCCGGAGCTCCTCGCGCAGCACCCCGGCCGCGTCGTGGCGGCCGTCGGGCCGGATGTGCGCGGCGCGCGCCAGCCAGCGCACCGCCTCCTCGTCGTCGGGCGCCGGCAGCAGATGGGTGCGCTTGAGCCGTTGCAGCTGCAACCGGTGCTCGAGCAGCCGGAGGAACTCGTAGGACGCGGTCAGGTTCGCCGCGTCCTCGCGTCCGATGTAGCCGCCCTGGCCCAGCGCGTCGAGCGCGTCCACCGTGGAGGCCACGTGCAGTGAGTCGTCGCTGCGGCCGTGCACCAGCTGCAGCAGCTGCACCGCGAACTCCACGTCCCGCAGACCGCCGCTGCCGAGCTTGAGCTCGCGGCCGCGGACCTCGGCGGGCACCAGCCGCTCGACCCGCCGGCGCATGGCCTGGACCTCGACGACGAAATCCTCCCGCTCGCAGGCGACCCAGACCATCGGCAACAACGCGGCCAGGTAGCGCTCGCCGAGTTCGGCGTCGCCGACGGCCGCCCGGGCTTTCAGCAGTGCCTGGAACTCCCACGTCTTTGCCCAGCGCTGGTAGTAGGCGACGTGCGATTCGACGGTGCGGACCAGCTCGCCGCTGCGACCCTCCGGACGCAGCCCGGCGTCGACCTGGAAGAAGGCCTCCGAGGCCACCTTCATCATCTCGCCGGCCACGCGGGCGCTCTGCGCGTCGGCGCGCTCGGCGACGAAGATGACGTCGACGTCGCTGACGTAGTTCAGTTCGCGGGCACCGCATTTGCCCATCGCGATGACCGCCAGCCGCGGCGGCGTCCGCTCGCCGCACACGCTGACCTCGGCGACTCGCAGCGCGGCCGCCAGCGCCGCGTCCGCCAGGTCCGACAGCTGGGCGCTCACCACGGTGAACGGCAGGACCGGCTCGTCCTCGACCGTGGCGGCCACGTCCAGCGCCGCCAGCACCAGCAGCTGGTCGCGGTACAGGATGCGCAGACGCTCCAGGGCCGAGCCGGGGGCGCCCAGCGCCTCGTCGCAGCACTCGATGAACGTCTTGAGCAGTTCGTCGCGCGAGGGCAGGTGTGCCTTGCCCCGCAACAGCTTCCAGGACCGCGGGTTGGCGGCCAGGTGATCGCCCAAGGCCAGCGACGAGCCCAGCACCCCGAACAGCCGGCCCCGCAGCCCGCGTTCGGTGAGCAGCGCGGCGCTCAGTTCGTCCCAGTCGCTGTCCGGGTTCTCCCAGAGCCGGACCAGCACCCGCAGCGCGGCGTCGGGGTCGGGCGCGCGCGACAACGCCCACAACCGGTCGATGTAGTTCTGGTCGTCGCGCGCGTACCAACCCAGCTGCGCCAGACGGTCACCCGCGGGAGGGTCGACCAACCCGAGCCGGCCCACGCTGGGCAGGCGGGGGCGCTCGGTCGCGGGTTTGGTCACGCCACGACCGTAGCGCAGCCCGCCTAGAGCGACAGGTAGGTGCGCAGCTCGTAGGGCGTGACGTGGCTGCGGTAATTCGCCCATTCCGCGCGCTTGTTGCGCAGGAAGAAGTCAAACACGTGCTCCCCCAAGGTTTCCGCGACCAGCTCGGAGGCCTCCATGGCGCGAAGCGCGGCGTCGAGGCTGGTGGGCAGCTCGCGGTAGCCCATCGCGAGGCGTTCCTCGGGCGTCAGGTCCCACACGTTGTCCTCGGCCTGCGGACCCAGCACGTAGCCCTTCTCCACCCCGCGCAACCCGGCGGCCAGCAGCACCGCGAACGCCAGGTACGGGTTGCACGCCGAGTCGGGGCTGCGCACCTCGATCCGCCGCGACGACGTCTTGTGCGGCGTGTACATGGGCACCCGCACCAGCGCCGACCGGTTGGCCGCGCCCCACGACGCGTTGGTGGGCGCCTCGCCGCCCTGCACCAGCCGCTTGTAGGAGTTGACCCATTGGTTGGTGACAGCGCTGATCTCCGAGGCGTGCTCGATGATCCCGGCGATGAACGACTTGCCCACGTCCGAGAGCTGCAGCGGGTCGTCGGTGCTGTGGAAGGCGTTGACGTCGCCCTCGAACAGGCTCATGTGGGTGTGCATGGCCGAGCCGGGGTGTTCCGCGAACGGCTTGGGCATGAACGACGCCCGCGCGCCGTTTTCGATCGCGACCTCCTTGATGACGTAGCGGAACGTCATCACGTTGTCGGCCATCGACAGCGCGTCGGCGAAGCGCAGGTCGATCTCCTGCTGGCCGGGCGCGCCCTCGTGATGGCTGAACTCGACCGAAATCCCCATGAATTCCAGGGCTTCGATGGCGTCGCGGCGGAAGTTGGACGCGGAGTCGTGCACCGCCTGGTCGAAATAGCCGGCGCTGTCGACGGGGACGGGACTCGACCCGTCGTCGGGGCCGGGCTTCAGCAGGAAGAATTCGATCTCGGGGTGCACGTAGCAGGAAAAGCCCAGGTCGTTGGCCTTCTGCAGCTGGCGGCGCAGCACGTGCCGCGGGTCCGCCCAGGACGGCGAGCCGTCGGGCATGGTGATGTCGCAGAACATCCGCGCGGAGTGATGGTGGCCGGACGACGTGGCCCAGGGCAGCACCTGGAAGGTCGACGGGTCCGGGTTGGCGACGGTGTCGGATTCGGAGACGCGCGCGAACCCCTCGATCGAGGAGCCGTCGAAGCCGATGCCCTCCTCGAAGGCGCCCTCGAGTTCTGCCGGGGCGATGGCGACGGACTTGAGGTAGCCCAGCACATCGGTGAACCAGAGCCGAACGAAGCGGATGTCCCGCTCCTCCAGGGTGCGGAGGACGAATTCCTTCTGTCGATCCATAACTCGAACAGTAGGCAACGGCTGTTAATTTTGTGTTACCGAGGTGCTTTTAACCTGTGCCGTTGCGCCGATCGGCCGCCGAACTGGGTCGGGCTACAGGCCCGTGCCGCCGCGGCCGCCGGTGGCGGTCCCGGTGCCCGTCCCCATGACGGCGGCGCTGCCGCCACCGCCACCGCCACCACCGCCGCTGAGGACGTCGCCGACGCCGCCGGCGCCGGCCGTGCCGCCGCCACTACCGGTGCCGGGATTGCCGTTGCCGCCGCCGGCCCCGATACCGCCGCTGCCGCCCGTGCCGCCGGTGCCACCGCCGACGCCGCCACCGGCGCCGCCGCTGCCGCCGACGCCGCCGAGACCGATGCCACCCCCGCCGCCACCGCCGCCGGCGACTTCCACGGAGGAGGCCGTGGTCCCGGTGACCGTGGCGCCGCCGCCGCCGTTGAGGACGAAGACGCCGGGACCCGCTCCGTTGCCGCCATTGCCGCCGATGATCGTGGTGGCACCGACGTTGACGGCGGCGCCGCCACCACCGCCGCCGCCGGTACCGCCGGTGATCAGCAAGTTCGAGCCGCCCCCCTGGCCTCCGGCGCCGCCGCTGCTGGTCAGGTCGAGGCTGAGGCTGGGATCGATCAGTTCAGCGCCGCCGCCGGGGCCGCCGGCTCCGGCGGTGCCGCCGGTGCCGCCCGTGACGAACAAGCCGCCCAGCTGGCCGCTGCCTCCGGCGCCACCGCCGCCGCCGCCACCGCCGGCGATGGCACCACTGGCGGTGGTGAGGACGCCTTGGCCGCCGGCGCCGCCGTTGCCGCCGTGGCCGCCGTTTAAGCCGATTCCGCCGTTGCCGCCGGCGCCGCCGGTTCCCCCGACGCCGCCGCTGAAGGTGGTAGCGCCGCCGGGGCCGCCATCGCCACCGGCGCCGCCGGTGCCACCTTCACCGAACAGGCCCGAGCCTGCGCCGCCGGCACCGCCCACGCCACCGGCCCCGCCGTCTCCGCCGTTGATCGCGCTGGCTGTGCCCGCCGCACCGGCTCCGCCGGCCCCGCCCACACCGCCGGTCCCGCCCAGGCTCAGCAGACCGATGCCCGCGCCGCCGAGCCCGCCGGCGCCACCAACGCCGCCGCCCGCGGTGCCGGCCCCCCCGGTGCCGCCGACACCGCCATTGCCGAAGAGGACGCCGCCGGTGCCACCCGCTCCCCCGACGCCGCCGGTTGCACCGGCCCCGCCGGTCCCGCCCTGGCCGCCGTTGCCGAGCAGTCCGGCGTTACCGCCTCGGCCGCCGGCCTGCCCCGGCAGGCCGGACCCGCCATTGCCGCCGTTGCCCCACAACAGCCCGCCCGGCCCGCCGGGCTGCCCGGTCCCCGGCGCACCATTGCTGCCGTTGCCGATCAGCGGGGTCCCCAGCAGCAATTGCGTGGGCGCGTTGATCGCCCCCCGCACGTCTTGCCAAACGGTTTGCAGCGGCGAAGAATTCGCCGCCTCGGCCGCCGTATAGCCCCCGGCCGCCGCCCGCAGAGCCTGCACGAACTGGTCGTGAAACACGGCCGCCTGCGCACCAAGTCCCTGGAACTGCTGGCCGTGGGCGGAGAACATCGCGGCGATGGCCGCGGACACCTCGTCTTCGCCCGCGGCCAGCACCCCGGTCGTCGAGATCGCCGCCGCGCGGGCCGCACCGAGGGTCGACCCGATACCGGCCAAATCCGACGCGGCCGCCGCCATCAGCTCCGGCGCCGCGATGAGAAACGACATGTCGGTCCACCTACCAGCTAGCCCCGGTCGTCACTAGCCCGGCGGTCCTCCACCCGTCAGGTGCCTGCAACGTAGCAGGAGGCCCGAGGGCAAAGGCGCGGTTTAGGTCAGGACCGGCACCGCAGCGACGCGGGCGGCAGCGCGCCCGCCACGAAGTAGCGCACCACCGCGGTGTCCACGCATTGGTCGCCGTTGAACACGGCGGTGTGCTGGGTGCCGTCGTAGGTGATCAGCGGGGCCCCGAGCTGCCGGGCCAGGTTCACACCGGCCTGGTACGGGGTGGCGGGGTCGTGCGTCGTGGAGACGACGACGGCCTTTCCGGGCGCGACGGGCGCCGCGGCGTGCGGCCTGGAGGTGGCGGGCACCGGCCACAGCGCGCACAGGTCGCGGGGGGCGTTGCCGGTGAACTGCCCGTAGCTCAGGAACGGGGCGACCTGGCGCATCTTCTGATCGGCGGCGACCCACGTCGCCGAGTCGGTCGGCGTCGGCGCGTCGACGCACCGCACCGCGTTGAACGCGTCCTGGTCGTTGCTGTAGTGGCCGTTCTTGTCCCGGCCCTCGTAGTCGTCGGCCAGCAGCAGCAGGTCGCCGGCGTCGGTGCCGCGCGCCAGCCCGAGCAGGCCACTGGTCAGGTACTTCCAGTGCGCCGGGGTGTAAAGCGCGTTGATGGTGCCGGTGGTCGCGTCGGCGTAGCTCAGCCCGCGCGGGTCCGACGTCCGGCCCGGCTTGGCGACCAGCGGGTCGACCAGGGCGTGGTAGCGGTTGACGAACTGAGCCGGATCGGTGCCCAGCGGGCAGCCGGCCGAGCGGGCGCAGTCGGTGGCGTAGTCGTTGAAAGCCGTTTGGAATCCGGCCATTTGGTTGATGTTCTCGGTGACCGGGTCCACCGTCGGGTCGATGGCGCCGTCGAGCACCATCGCGCGCACGTGCTCACCGAACGCCTCGAGGTAGGCGGTGCCCAGCTCGGTGCCGTAGCTGTAGCCGAGGTAGTTGATCTGATCGTCGCCCAGCGCCTGGCGGACCATGTCCATGTCGTGCGCGACGGACGCGGTCCCCGCGTTCGCCAGGAACGCGTTGCCCATCCGGCTGGCGCATTGCTGGGCCAGGTGCTGGTTGAGCTGCTCGATGTGTGCCACGCCGCCCGGGCTGTAGTCGACCATCGGTTCGCGCCGGAACGCGTCGAAGTCGGCGTCGCTGCGGCAGCGCAACTGCGGGGTCGAGTGGCCTACCCCTCGAGGGTCGAACCCGACCAGGTCGAAGTTTCGGGTGATGTCGCTGTTTTCCAGGTCCGACGCCATGCCGGCGACCATGTCGACCGCGGACCCGCCCGGCCCGCCCGGGTTGATCAACAGCGATCCCATCCGGCGGCCCGTCGCGGGCACCCGGATCACCGCCAGCTTGGCCTGCGCGCCACCCGGATTGGCGTAGTCGACCGGGACCGACACGGTGGTGCACTGGGCGGTGGGGACGTCGCTGGTGTCGGTCAGGAATTGGCTGCAGCCGCCCCAGTTCTGCGGACGCGCCGCGGCGGCCGGCGGAGCCGGGGCCGGGGTCTGGCCCGCACCCGGTTCCGGGGTCGCGCCCGCCACCGGCAGCACCGGTTGTCCCACAACGAAAATCCCGAACGACAGCAGCGCCGAGCTCAGCGTTCTCAGGCGCGACATGGCTGTCAATGTTTGCAGCCGCGTATTCCCGGCGGGCCGCGAAACGGTCACGGGTTGATCTCGCGTCGGCGCGCCGCCGCTACTCCGACGGGCCTAGCACTTGGCGCCGCTCGGCGGCGTGTCGCCGCCGATCAGGTACTCCGTCACGTAGTCGTCGATGCAGCTGTCGCCC
The DNA here is from genome assembly GCF_059812465.1 of Mycobacterium sp. NGS54. Lineage (NCBI taxonomy): Bacteria > Bacillati > Actinomycetota > Actinomycetes > Mycobacteriales > Mycobacteriaceae > Mycobacterium > Mycobacterium sp. NGS54. Next base: position 160,752 of record NZ_JCALCS010000010.1, read on the forward strand.
TGGAAGACCACCGTGTGCTGCGTCCCGTCGAAGGTCAGCAGCGAGCCGCGCAGCTCCTGCGCCAAGTCGACGCCGGCCTTGTAGGGCGTTGCCGGGTCGTGGGTGGTCGACACCACCACCGTCGGCGCCAGGCCGGGCGCCGTGATCGCGTGCGGCTTGCTGGTCGGCGGCACGGGCCAGAACGCGCAGGTGCCCAGCGGGGCGTCCCCGGTGAACTGCCCGTAGCTCATGAACGGGGCGACCTCGCGGGACCGGCGGTCCTCGTCGATCACCTTGGCGCGGTCCGTAATCGGCGGCTGGTCAACGCAATTGATCGCGACGCGGGCGTCGGTGGCGTTGCTGTAGTGGCCGTGCGGGTCGCGGCGCATGTACATGTCGGCCAGCGCCAGCATGGTGTCGCCGCGGTGGTCGACCAGCTCGGACAGGCCGTCGGTCAGGTGGTGCCACAGCGACGGCGAGTACAGCGCCATGATGGTGCCCACGATCGCGTCGGCATAGCTCAACCCGCGCGGGTCCTTGGTGGGTATCGGCCGGCCGACCATCGTGTTGTTCGGGTCCACCATCGGGTCGACCAGGCTGTGGTAGACGGTGACGGCCTTGGCCGGGTCGGTGCCCAGCGGGCAGGTCGGCTGCTTGGCGCAGTCGGTGGCGAAGTCGTTGAACGCATCCTCAAATCCCTTGGCCTGGCGCAGATCCGCCTCGATCTGGTCCGCGTTCGGGTCGACGGCGCCGTCGAGGATCATCGCCCGCACCTTCGTCGGGTAGGCCTCCGCGTAGGCCGAGCCGATCCGCGTGCCGTACGAGTAGCCGAGGTAGGTCAGCTTGTCGTCGCCCAGCGCCGCGCGGATGGCGTCCAGATCGCGGGCGACATTGACCGTCCCCACATTCGCCAAAAAGTCCTTGCCCATCTTGTCGACGCAGCGGCCGACGAACTCCTTGGTCTCGTCCTCCATGTGCGCGACGCCGGCCGGGCTGTAGTCGACGTTCGGCTCGGTGCGCAGCCGGTCGTTGTCGGCGTCGGAGTTGCACCAGATGGCCGGCCGCGACGACCCGACCCCACGGGGGTCGAAGCCGACCAGATCGAAGCGTTCGCGGATCCGCTTCGGCAACGTCTGGACGACGCTCAGCGCGGCATCGATGCCGGACTCGCCGGGGCCGCCGGGATTGATCACCAGCGAGCCGATCTTGTCGCCCGTCGCCGGGAACCGGACCATCGCCAGGGTGGCGACGTCGCCGTCGAGGTGGTTGTAGTCGACGGGCACGGCCAGCCTGCCGCACATGGCGCCGCTGGGGATCTTGGCCTTGGGGTTGGACGAGCGGCACGGTGTCCATTCGACCGCTTGGCCCAGCTTGGGCCCCGCCATGACGGCGCGCCCGTTGACCACGCGGAGGCAGCCGGCGAGCAGCATCGCCACGGCCGCGATCGCCGTCCAGATCAGCAGCGTGCGCGCGACCTTGTCGCGGCGAGACAACCCCATGCCCACATATGCTGCCAGAGCCAACCTGAGATTCTGATGAGCGCCTCCAGCGGCGAACTATCCGGCGGCCGCGAGCAGTTCTTCCATCGCCACCGCGAAGTCGTCGGCCATCTCCCACAGGTCCGGCAGCAACTCGGGGCACGAGATCAGCCCGACGTCCAACGTGCCGTTCAGCGACATCACGGTGATGTTGAGCCCCGAGCCGTGGAAGATCGGCCCCAGCGGATACATCGCCTTGACCTCGCAGCCCAGGAAGTACAGCGGCTCCTGGGGGCCCGGGACGTTGGAGACCACCAGGTTGTGCACCGGCATGCTCTCGGTCAGCCGGGTCCGGGCGTACAGCCGCATCGCGATGCCGAACACCGCCGGCGCGGCGAACTGCGTCCAGTCCTGCAGCAGTGAGGCGCCGATGGCCGAACTGTGCTCCTTGGCAAGGGAATTCGCCTCGGCGATGGCCGCCAGCCGCTCGCCCGGCTCGGCGATCTCGGTGTGCAGGCTGGAGAACATGGCCGAAACCTGGTTGCGCCCTGGGCGATCCGACTTTCCGCGCACCGACACCGGCACCGACGCCACCAGCGACGAGTCGGGCAGCGCGTCGCGCTCGGCCAGGTACTGGCGCAGCACCCCGGACACCAGGGCCATCACCACGTCGTTGACCTTGACGCCGAAGTGGTTCTTCACGCGCTTGACGTCCTCGAGGTCCAGCTGCGCATACGCGATGTTGCGGCGGCCGGTGATGGAGGCGTTGAAGGCGGTCCGCGGCGCGGCGAACGGACGCGCCATCGCCTGGCCCTCGACGGCCTTGCGCACCGTCGCGACCACCGACGACGCGGTCTGGGGCAGCACGTTGGCCAGCCGCAGCGGCCGGCCGGCGAACCGGACCAGCCCGCCCGCGGCGATCTGCCACCCGCTGCCGCCGCCGACGCCGTCCACCGGATCCGGCGCGGGCGCGTCGGCCTCGGTGGCACACAGCTGCGACATCAGGTTCGCGCCCGTCACCCCGTCCACCCCGCAGTGGTGCACCTTGGTCATCACCGCCAGCCGATCGGAATCGGCGCCCGCCACCCCCTCGATGACCCACATCTCCCACAGCGGCCGGCTCCGGTCCAGCTGCAGCGATGCGATGTGCCCGCAGATCTCCGACAACTCGCTGCGGCCGCCGGGCGGCGGCAACCCGATGCGGTGCAGGTGGCGGTCCACGTCGAAGCTCTGGTCCTCCACCCAAACCGGGTGATCGAGGTTCAGCGCGCTGTCGGCGAGCTTCTCGCGGAACTGCGGCATCGCCTTCAGGCGCAGCGTCAGCGCGTCGCGCAGCCGGTCGAAGGTGTAGCCGCCCGGCATCGTCGAGGTGTCCACCTCGATGATCGAGCAAACATGCATGGGCTGTGTGGGGGTCTCGAGGTACAGGAAACTGGCGTCGAGACCGCTGAGCCGCTGCATGGGCGCCAATGGTATGTCTCACACCACACGGGCGGTGCGACCGCGCACCGGAGATGGCAGAATGGCGGGAGTCAGCGAACCCGGGGACCGCAATGGCCACGAGGATCGATCCGACCACTACCAGGGACAATGATGTCTGAGCAGAACCCTTACGGTGCAAACCCGCCTGCGTCCGCCAAGCCGCCGACCCGCATCCGCACCCACCACCTGCAGAAAATGAAGGCCGAAGGCCACAAGTGGGCCATGCTCACGGCCTACGACTACTCGACCGCCCGGATCTTCGACGACGCCGGCATCCCGGTGCTGCTGGTCGGCGACTCGGCCGCCAACGTCGTCTACGGCTACGACACCACAGTGCCCGTCTCGATCGACGAGCTCATCCCGCTGGTGCGCGGTGTGGCGCGCGGCGCCGAGCACGCGATGGTCGTGGCCGACCTGCCGTTCGGCAGCTACGAGGCCGGCCCGGCCGCCGCGCTGGCCGCCGCCACCCGGTTCATGAAGGAGGGCGGCGCGCACGCCGTCAAGCTCGAGGGCGGCGAGCGGGTGGCCGACCAGATCGCCTGCCTGACCGCCGCGGGCATCCCGGTGATGGCGCACATCGGCTTCACGCCGCAAAGCGTGAACAGCCTCGGCGGCTTCCGGGTGCAGGGCCGCGGCGACGCCTCGGAACAGACCGTGCACGACGCCATCGCCGTCGCCGAGGCCGGAGCGTTCTCCGTCGTGATGGAGATGGTGCCCGCCGAGCTGGCCACCCAGATCACCGGCAAGCTCACCATCCCGACCATCGGCATCGGGGCCGGGCCCAACTGCGACGCCCAGGTCCTGGTCTGGCAGGACATGGCCGGCCTGAGCGGCGGCAAGCCCGCGCGCTTCGTCAAGCGGTTCGCCGACATCGGCGCCGAATTGCGAAAGGCCGCAACGCAATACGCTCAAGAAGTGGCCGAAGGCTCCTTCCCCGCCGAGGAGCACTGCTTCTAGACACCGCTTAGCCGGAAGGCCCGCGCCCGGGCCTTTTCCCCGGTTGAAGAGTCGACTCTGTCCAGACAAGTTTTTGCTGAAATCCGTTGCGTGACAGGGAGTACGATTTCTTCTGTAAACAATCGTGACTCCGTGGCGGGGGGTTGAACACATCGGCACTTGTGGTGGCTTCGTGCACCGCCGAACGGTCTTGAAGTTGCCGCTGCTACTGGCAGGAGGCGCTACCCTGGCGCGAGTGCCTCGCGCCGCCGCACAACCGTCCCCCGGCCCGCCGGAAGCGAGCCGGTGGTCACCCGAGCGCGCCGACCGCTGGTACCGGGCGCAGGGCTGGCTCGTCGGCGCCAACTACGTCACGTCGAACGCCATCAACCAGCTGGAGATGTTCCAGCCCGACACCTTCGACCCGCTGCGCATCCATGTCGAGTTGGGCTGGGCCCGCTCCGCCGGATTCAACGCGGTGCGGGTGTTCCTGCACGACCAGCTCTGGACCCAGGATCAGCACGGGTTCCAGGCCCGCCTCGCCCAGTTCGTCGCCATCGCGGCCGACCGCGGCATCAAGCCGCTGTTCGTGTTGTTCGACTCCTGCTGGGACCCGTTCCCGAAGGTCGGCCCGCAGCGCGCCCCGACGCCCGGCGTCCACAACTCGGGCTGGGTCCAGGGCCCGGGCGCCGAACGCCTCGGCGACCGCGGCTACCTCGACACCATGCGCGCGTACGTGACCGGGGTGCTGACCCAATTCCGCAACGACGACCGGGTTTTGGGCTGGGACCTGTGGAACGAGCCCGACAATCCCTCGCACCACTATGCGTCGGTCGAGCGGCCGGACAAAGAACAGCTGGTCGCCGACCTGCTTCCGCAGGTGTTCGGGTGGGCCCGCTCGGTTGATCCCGCCCAGCCGTTGACGAGCGCCGTGTGGCAGGGCGAATGGCCCGACGCGGGGAGCACCAGCGCGATCGCCGGAATTCAGCTCAACAACTCCGACGTCCTCACCTTCCACTCCTATGGCGGGCCGGCGGACTTCGAGAACCGCATCAACGAGCTCGCCTCCCAGGACCGACCGATTCTGTGCACCGAGTACCTGGCCCGGCCCCTGGGCAGCACCGTCGCGGACATCCTGCCAATTGCCAAGCGCCACAAGGTCGGCGCGATCAATTGGGGGCTCGTCGCGGGCAAGACCCAGACGTACTTTCCGTGGGACTCGTGGGATCACCCGTACGCCTCGATCCCGGACGTGTGGTTCCACGACCTGTTGCAACCCGACGGGCGGCCGTTTCAGGACAGCGAAATCCAGACGTTTCGTCAGCTGACCGGCGGGGCGATGCATCTCAACGGGTAGCGCTTTACAGCGATGTGGCACCCTATGGGTTGCCCACCCGCCGCCTCAATCCGCCGCCGCAATGGAGCCGAGAATGCCTGTGAAAGCGCCGAAAACCTCGCGTCATCTGGAGGTGGAGCGCAAGTTCGACGTGGTGGAGTCCACGGTGTCACCGTCGTTCGAAGGCATCGCCGCCGTCGCCCACGTGGACAAGTCGCCGGTCGAATCGCTCGACGCGACGTACTTCGACACGCCGACGCAGGACCTGGCCCGCAACAAAATCACCCTGCGCCGCCGCACCGGCGGTCACGATGCGGGCTGGCACCTGAAGCTGCCATCGGGCCCGGAGGCTCGCACCGAGGTGCGCGCGCCACTGGACGCATCGGAGCCGGACACCGTGCCGGGCGAGTTGCGCGACGTGGTGCTGGCCATCGTCCGTGAGCGCCCGCTGGGACCCGTCGCCCGCATCAGCACCGAACGCGAGACCCAGGTGCTCTACGGCGCCGACGGGGCGGCCCTGGCCGAGTTCAGCAACGACCACGTCACCGCGTGGGCGGCCGGGGACTCCGACGCACAGCCCGCCGAACAGGAGTGGCGCGAGTGGGAACTCGAGCTCGCCGAAGGCAACGGCGCGGCCGATACCGAGCTGCTGAGCCGGTTGAGCAATCGGCTGCTGGACGCTGGCGCCGCGCCCGCCGGCCACGCCTCCAAGCTGGCCCGCGTGCTCGGCACGCCGGCGCGTCCCGACGGGGCGGCCGAGCCCGCCGACCCGGTGCATCGGGCGGTGGCCGAACAGGTCGGCGAGCTGCTGGTGTGGGATCGGGCGGTGCGGGCCGACGCCTACGACGCCGTGCACCAGATGCGGGTGACCATCCGCAAGATCCGCAGCCTGATGGCCGACTCCGGTGACGCGTCCGCGTTGTCCGAGAACGCGTGGATCCTCGACGAGCTCCGCGAGCTCGGCAATGTGCTGGGCGCGGCACGCGACGCCGAGGTGCTGGCCGAGCGTTATCAGCGGGCACTGGACAAGCTGCCACCCGAGCTCGTGCGCGGACACATCCGCGAACGCCTCGTCGAGGGGGCGCGCCGCCGCTACCAGACCGGGCTGCGGCGGTCGCTGATCGCGATGCGCTCGCAGCGGTACTTCCGGTTGCTCGACGCCCTCGAGGCGTGGGTGGCCGAAGTTCCCGCGGCCGTTCCGGGCGAGGAGCCAACGCCGGTAACCCTCGACGCCGCCTACCGCAAGGTCCGCAAGGCGGCCAAGGCCGCCGCGCAGGTGGAACCCGGCGACGAGCACGAACACGACCTGGCGCTACATCGAATTCGCAAGCGCGCCAAGCGGCTTCGATACACCGCGGCTGCCACCGGCGCCACCCAGGTGTCCGAGCAGGCGAAAGTCATCCAGACGCTGCTGGGCGATCACCAGGACAGCGTGGTCAGCCGCGAGCACCTGGGTCACCAGGCCGAAGCCGCGCACACCGCCGGCGAGGACACCTTCACCTACGGGCTGCTGTACCAGCAGGAGGCCGACCTCGCCGAGCGCTGCCGCCAGCAACTCGACGACGCGCTGCGCAAACTCGCCAAGGCGGTGCGCTGAGCGCCGGCGGTGGGCGGACGAGTTGGCCCGTAAGCCGGATTCTGTTCCCCGCCGCCGCGGCATGAGCAACGGCGGCGGGGCGGCGACCATCCATCTGGACACACCGTTGCCGGGTGCCTCGAGCGGCCTACCCGCAGGCTCGGGCGAGCAGCCCTCGAGCGCCTGCGCGGCCGCACCTTTCGATGCGGCCTTCTTGGCCTTGCTTCGGGTGGGGTTTGCCTAGCCACTCCGGTCACCCGGAATGCTGGTGCGCTCTTACCGCACCGTTTCACCCTTACCACCGCGAGGGTGGCGGTCTGTTTTCTGTGGCACTTTCCCGCGAGTCACCTCGGATTGCCGTTAGCAATCACCCTGCTCTGTGAAGTCCGGACTTTCCTCGACTCGACATGCGAGCCGCGGCCGCCCGGCCAACTCGTCCGCGACGGTCCACGGTACTCGCCGCGGAATCTGCTGACCAGCGGCATTCGGCCGTGCCCGCAATTACCTAATCATTGCCTAAATAGCGATGTTGGTGTCACATTGACCTCATGGCAGAAACCGAAGGGTACGTCGATCAGGCGTTCGCGGGACTGGCTGATCCGCAGCCGATGTACAAGGCGTTGCGCGAAACCACCCCGGTGTTCCGGTCGCCGTCGGCGTGGGTTCTCAGTCGCCTGGCCGACATCGAGATGGCCCTCAAACACACCGAGCTGTTCTCGTCGAACATGGACGCCGTCGACCTCGGCAACGTCCGGCCGATGATCCCGCTGCAAATCGACCCGCCCAACCACGCGAAGTACCGCCGCGTCCTCGACCCGCTGTTCACCCCGCGGGAGATGGCCCGGCGCGAACCCCAAGTCAGCCAGCTGGTCAACGAGATGATCGACCGCTTCGCCGGACGGGGCGAGTGCGACTTCCACGAAGAGTTCGCCGTTCCCCTCCCCTGCACCGTCTTCCTGCAGCTGCTCGGCCTGCCGCTGGAGGATCTCGACCAGTTCCTCCAGTGGAAGGACGGCATCATCCGGCCGGAGGGCGACTCGGGCTTCGACCGCCGCCACGAGTCCGGTGCTCCCACGGCGCAGCAGATCTACGAGTACTTCGACCGCGCCATCGACGACCACATCGCCAGCCCGCGCGACGACGTGCTGTCCGCCATGATCGCGGCGGAGGTGGAAGGCAAACCGCTGACGCGCGAGGAGCTGCTCGACATCTGCATCCTGTTCCTGATCGCCGGGCTCGACACCGTGACGGACTCCCTGGACTGCTTCTTCGTATTCCTGGCCCGCCACCCCGAGCACCGTCGCCAGCTCGTCGAGCAGCCCGACATATTGCCGAGCGCCATCGAGGAATTGTTGCGCTGGGAGACTCCCGTGCCGGGCGTGGCACGCGTCGCCATCCAGGACACCGAGGTGGGCGGGTGCCCGATCAACAAGGGCGAACGGGTCAGCCCGCTGCTCGGCGCCGCCAACACCGACCCCGCCGAATTCCCCGATCCGGACGTCGTGGACTTCAGCCGAAACCCGAACCGGCACCGCGCGTTCGGCGGTGGCCCGCACCGCTGCCTGGGATCCCACCTCGCCCGCATGGAGCTGCGGGTGGCGCTGCGCGAATTCCACCGCCGCATCCCGGAATACGAGGTCAAGCCCGGCACACAGCTGACCTACACCGCGGCGCTGCGGTCGGTGGAGTCGCTGCCGTTGGTGTTCCCGGCGTCATGACACGCATTGCCGTCGACCCCGATCGCTGCACCGGGCACGGCCGCTGCTACACCCTGGCTCCCGACGTCTTCGACGCCGACGACGTGGGCCACTGCGTGGTTCTCGTCGAGGACGTCTCGGGCGAACTCGAGGCGCAGGCCAAGACCGGTGAGCAGAACTGCCCGGAGCAGGCAATCACGCTGTCGCCCTGAGGATTACGCGAAGCACACCACGCTGCGAGCGCCGCGCCCGGCGGTCATGTCGGTGAACGCCGCCTCGACGTCGTCGATGCCGATGCGCCGCGTGACCAACGCTTCGAGGTCGAGCTTGCCGCGCTGGGCCAGCGCGGCCAGCACCGGGATGTCGCGCGCCGGGTCGCTGGCGCCGTAAACGCTGCCCTGGATCGCCTTGCCGTCGGCCATCAACGACAGCGCGGGAAACGTCACCTCCTCGGCGATGCCGGCTGCGCCCACCAGGGTCACCTTGCCGCCGCGGCGGGTGGCCTCGTAGGCCAGGCGCATCGTGGCGGGCTTGCCCACCACCTCGATTCCGTGGTCGACCCCGAGGCCCCCGGTGAGGTCACGCACCGCGGCGACGACGTCGGCCTCGCCGGCGTCGATGATGTCGGTCGCTCCGTTGGCCACCGCGGCGGGAAGCTGGCCGGCCGCCCGGTCGGCCGCGATGATCGGCGCCGCGCCGGCCAGCCGCGCGCCCTGGATCGCGGCCAAACCCACACCACCGCAACCGATCACGAGCACGCTCTCCCCCGGGCGCACGGCCGCCGTACGCATCACCGCGCCCACACCGGTCGTGACGCCGCAGCCCAGCAGCGCCGCGAGGTCCAGCGGTAGCGACTCGTCGACCGGCACGACCGCCGCGGCCGGCAGCAGCGTCTCCTCGGCGAGCGACCCGACGCCCATTCCCGGCCAGACCGGGGCGCCGGCGCCCTCGGCGTACGGGCCGCCGTAGGCGTGGTCGTAGCCGTGCACGCACAGTTGCGCCTCGCCGCGCAGGCAGTGCGGGCAGGAGCGGCAGGGCACGTTCCACGTCAGCACCACGTGGTCACCCGGGATGACGGTGCTGACGTCGGCGCCCACCTCGGCGACGATCCCGGCGCCCTCGTGTCCGAGCGTCGACGGCAGCAGCGTCGGTATCGCCCCGTCGCGCAACGACAGGTCGCTGTGGCACACCCCGCTGGCGTGCAGCCGCACCCGGACCTCGTGGCCGCCCAGCGGCCGCAGCGCGAGTTCCTCCACCGTCGTGGGCCGGCCGACCTCGCGCAGCACGACGGCTTTCATCGGACCAAAAATGTGATCGGCGTCATAGCGACTTACGATGGCTGGACAACGGGACCGGGTCAAGGGAGACGGGTCATGACGGGATCAACGACGATCACACGCGAAAGCCAAACCGCCGGTGACGAGCCGGTCCTGACGATCGGCGGCGAGCCGCAGCAGGGCGCCGCCGGAACCTATCCCGTGCACAACCCGGCCCGGCCGGCCGAGATCGTCGGCCACGCGCCCGCCGCCGACCGCGCCCAACTCGACGCCGCAGTCGCGGCGGCACGGCGGGCGGCGCCGGGGTGGCGGGCGCTGGGGGTCGCCGAGCGGGTCGCCACCATCTCGGTCGCCGCGGCCACGGCCGCCGAACAGCTGGCCGCCCGCGACGGCGCGCGGCGCTACACCCGCGAGCACGGAAAGGTGCTCAGCGAGGCCAACTTCGAGATCAGCGCCGGCCCGGGCCTCGCCGCGCTGATCGGCTCGATGGCCGAGGCGGCGCTGGCGCCCGAGCAAGTCGACCCCGGCTCCGTTTACCCGCGGCTACACCGGGAGCCGTTCGGCGTGGCCGCGCTGGTACTGCCGTTCAACTGGCCACTGGCGCTGACGATGACGAAGCTGGCGTCGGCGCTGACGGCGGGCAGCACCGCCGTCGTCAAGGTTCCGCCGAGCTGCCCGCTGGCGGCGCTGCAGCTCGCCGGGGCGCTGGCCGCGGCGCTGCCGCCGGGCGTGGTGAACGTCCTGTCCGGGCCGGGCAGCGAGCTGGCCCAGGCGCTGGTCACCCATCCGGGCATCGACCTGATCTCGCTGACCGGCGGCGTCGCCACCGGGCGCGCCGTCATGGCGGCCGCCGCGGCGCGCCTCACCCCGGTGCTGCTCGAGCTCGGCGGCAACGACGCCGCGATCATCGCGCCGGACATCGAGGTCACCGGCGAGCTGGTGGAGCGGTTGGTGACGGCGACCTACACCACCGGCGGCCAGGTCTGCATGGCGATCAAGCGGCTGTACGCGCCCGCCGAAGGGGTGAGCGAACTGGCCGAGGCGGTGCTCGCGCGCTGCGAGCGCGAGGTGATCGGCGACGGCCTCGCCGAGGAGACCACGCTCGGACCGCTGCACACCGCCGCCGGGCGCGACCGGGTCGCCGCGCTGGTCGGCGACGCCGAGGCTCAGGGCGCGTCGGTGCGGACGGCGGGGCGAATCCGCGAGGCCGACGCCGGCTCCGGCGGCTACTTCGCGCTGCCGACCGTCGTCACCGGCCTCGCCCCCGATTCGCGGCTGGCCACCGAGGAGCAGTTCGGCCCGGTGCTGCCGATCTTCGGCTACGAAGACATCGACGACGCCGTAACCGCCGCCAACGCAACGGAATTCGGGCTCACCGCGTCGGTCTGGACCGGTGACGACGCGCTCGCCGACCGGATCACGGGCCGGCTCGTCGCGGGCACGGTCAGCGTCAACTGTCACGGCCTCGCCGCCCAGGACCCCCGCCTGCCGTTCGGCGGCTGCGGCCAGTCAGGCCTGGGCCGGGAACTCGGCGTCGACGGGATCCGGGCGTTCACCCAGCCGCGGGCGTTCGTCCGGCATCCGGTGCCGAGTTAGCCGCTGCCCGCGATCGGCAATCCCGGGCACAGCTTGACGTAGCCCATATCGGGCGACACCCAGTCGCGCCACTGCTGGCGGCTCATGTTCGAGGTGAGCTTGGCGCACAGCATCTCCGGTGACGCATGCGCCGGCCACAGCCGCAGCGTGGCGTCGGCACCACCGGTGGCCAGCCGTTGCCCGTCGGGGTCGAACGCCACGCTGAGCACCGGACCCGAGTGGCCTTGGAAGGCGCCGAATGGTTGGCCGGTCGTGGCGTCCCAAAGCTGCAGCGTGCCTTCGCTTTCCGCGCTGGCCAGCCGCCGTCCGTTGGGACTGAAGGCCACGGCGTTCACGGTGTCGCCGTTTCCTTTGAGCGGCTCACCGACCGGTTGTTGGGTTCCCGCGTCCCACAGCCGCACCGTCTGGTCGTCGCGCGCGGTCGCCAACCGGCGACCGTCCGGGCTGAACGCCACGCTGTACACCGGGCCGGCATGACCGTCGAGGACGCCGACCGATTGCCCGGTGCCGGCATCCCATAGCCGCACCGTCTGGTCGAAACTGGCCGAGGCCAACCGGCGACCGTCAGGGCTGAATGCCACACCATCGACTTTGCCGGTGTGGCCGGTCAGGGCGATCGACTTGCCGGTGGCGATGTCCCACAGCCGCACCGTCCGGTCGGCGCCGGCCGAAGCGAACTGGCGGCCGTCGGGGCTGAACGCCACGCCGAGCACGGGGCCGGTGTGCCCGACCAGGGGCGCGCCGACCGGTTGCCCGGTCCCCGCGTCCCACAGCCGCACCGTCTGGTCGTCACTGGCCGACGCCAGCCGGCGCCCGTCCGGACTGAAGGCCACACTGTTCACGTTGCCGGCATGCCCGACCAGGGGCGCGCCGACCGGTTGGCCGGTGCCGGCATCCCACAGCCGCACCGTCTGGTCGTCACTGGCCGAGGCGAGGCGGTGCCCGTCGGGGCTGAACGCCACGCTGTTCACTTTGCCGGTGTGGCCAACCAGCGGTGCGCCGAACGGTAGGCCGGTGTCCCACAGCCGGAGGGTGGCATCGCTGCTGGCGCTGGCCAGCCGGCGCCCGTCGGGGCTGAACGCCACGCCGTTCACGATGCCCGTGTGGCCGACGAGCAATGGGCCCCGGTCGCGGCCGGTGTCGGCGTCCCACAGCCGTACGGTCTGGTCTGCGCTCGCGCTGGCCAACCGGTGTCCGTCGGGGTCGAAGGCCACGCTCTGCACCGGCCCCGTGTGACCGGTGAGTGGCGGGCCCACCGCCTGACCTGTGTCGGCGTCCCATATCCGGACCGTCGTATCCATGCTTCCGGAAACCAGCCGGTGCCCGTCGGGGCGAAACGCGACGCTGAGCACCGGGCCGATGTGGCCGACCAGCGGGGCGCCGGCCGGTCGGCCGGTCCGGGCGTCCCACAGGCGCACGGTCTGGTCGTCGCTCGCCGTCGCCAGCCGCCGCCCGTCGGGGCTGAACGCCACACCGACCACCGAGCCCGTGTGACCGACGAGGCGGGGACCCGGCGAGTAACCCGTCCGGACATCCCACAGCTGGACGGTCCGATCGCTGCTCGCGGTGGCCAGCCAATTCCCGTCCGGGCTGAACGCCACGCCCAGCACGGAACCGGTGTGGCCCCGAAGGGGGGCGCCGACCTGCTGGCCCGTTTCGGCGTCCCAGATCCGGGCCGTCTTGTCCATGCTCGCGGAAGCCACCCGGCGCCCGTCGGGGCTGAACGCCACGCCGATCACGTTGTCCTGATGACCGGTCAGCGGCGCGCCGACCTCTTGGCCGGTCTCGGCGCTCCACACCCGCACCGTCTTGTCGAGGCCCACGCTGGCGAGCCGGCGCCCGTCGGAGCTGAACGCGACACCGTTTACCGCGCCGGTGTGGCCGGTGATGATTTTGAGGGTGCTGGCTCGTTGGGCCACCGCGGTGTAGAGCGGGCCGTCGTCGGCGGGGGTGAGCAGAGCGCGCGCGGCGAGGATTTGCTGGAACGCCCGCGCGTCGCCGCCGGGCTGGGTGCCGGCCAGCATGTCCTGCGCCTCGGCGATCAGAATCTGGCGCTGGGTGAGCAACTTCTGGTGCAGCTGGATCTGCGCCTCGTGCCGGGCTTGCATGGCCTGCACGCTGAGCATCACGGCGACGAGGGCGACGACGGCGGTGACCGCCAACGCGGCAATGAGGATCCGTGATCGTTTCCGCAGGGCGACCGTACGCCGCTGGTCGGCTTCCAGCCCGTCGTGCGGGCGGTCCGCGCGGGATGCCAAGGCGCCGTTCACCTTTCCCGCGCGCCGCCGGTTCCGGTGTTCGCGTACCGGCTCGGTGAGCACATCGTGCGCGAGCTCGATGCGCTGCGCGCCGTGGTAGTCCTCGATGCGCAGCAGGCGCGACCCGATCAGCCGGGTCAGCTCGTCGTCGGTGAGTCGCGAAGGCACCGCTTCCTCGCGAACATAGCTGTCGCGGAATCCCTTCTCGGTGATGAGCTCGGACTCGATGAAGTGCGTGACGCGCGGGGGAAGATCGCGCACACACGACAGGTAATAGTTCGACAGGATGTCCCGCTTGGCGTCCTCGACCAGCAGCTCGTCGAAGTGGCTCTGCCCGCGCCGCTTCCGCTCCTCGTTGAGTTCGCGGCAGAACATGCTGAGCAGCGCGGGTTCCACCTCCAGCGCTCCCGAAGCATCGAAGCTAGGCCGGGCGCGGTGCAGGTGCTCGCCCGCGACGATCGCCACCACCCGGCGCGCCAGCGAACGGGGCATCATCTCTTCCGCCGGTTTGTGGACCGCATCGACCGCCTCGCTCGTCCCCATCCCTAGCAGACGCATCCGCGACTGCCCGAGTGAGAGGATGAGCTCGCGCCACGATTCGAGGTCGGATAGGACCTCCTCACGCAGGCTGATCAGCAGCTTGTAACTGCCTTTCCGCCCGGCAAGCTCACCGAGCTCAGTCCTGAATTCCCGAACGAGACCGTCAACCCGCTGAGCGGGCGCAAAGAGTTCCTCGAACTGGTCGAGAACGATCACCGGCGTAAGTAGCTCGCCCCGCTCGCTTCGGAGCTCGAAGTCGTCGCGATGCAGATAATCCGAAAGAGATTCATCCTCTGAAGGCAGCACCGGATCGGGCACGTTCTCGCGGATCGAGTCGCGGACGGTTTGCCGCAATTGGCGAGTCAGAGGCGGGGCGCCCGGCGCGAGGTCGAAGCGCACGTAGACCGGCAGAAAGTGGTGGTCGCGCAGCAGCGGGAACAGGCCCGCGCGCAGCAGCGACGTTTTGCCGAGGCCGGAGCGCCCGTACAAGAGGGTGAGCGGGGCGTCCAGAACGCAACTCAGCAGTGTTGTCGATTCGTGGCCGCGTCCGTGGAAGAACGAGCGCGCGTATTCGTCGAACGACTCGAGGCCCGGCCATGGGTTTTCGCTGTCGACCTGTTCGGCTGCCGTCACCCGCGTCACGGCGCGTCACCAAACCCCAAGCGCTTGAAGACAACCGGAATCGACGAACGGATCGTTCGGCGGGTCGCGGTCAAGTCTTACGCTCCCATGCGTCCCCCGGGCCTACAAAGCCCAAGATAAGCGGATATACAGGGTGTCGGAGGCTAAATCACTTTTTTCATATCTGCAAGCCGAAGCGGGTATCTCGGCCGTTTCCAGACTAGCCGTGCGGCCGGTTCACCGGTTTTCCTGCACGGCAAGGTGTTTGCGGCCCCCGATGGGGGCGGCGAACGCGAGTAGAGTGGCGCGATGGCCGTCGCCCCGTCGAACGAGCGGATGATCGCCGGCGTCGCCGCCGCGGCCGTCTCGCTCGGGGTGGCCCAGCTGGTGGGCATCCCGTTCGGCGCGCGGGCCGATGCGCGTGCCGCGATCGGCTCGGTGGCCGTCGACGTCACACCGGGACCCGTCAAAGAGTGGGGCATTCAGACGCTCGGCTCCCTGGACAAGCCGTTTGTGGCCGTCGTCGTCCTGGTGGCGATCGCCATGATCGCCGCCATCGCCGGCACCCTCGAGACCCCGCGACGCCCCGTCGGGAGCGCCACGATCGCCGCGGCGGGCGTCCTCGGCTGCCTCGCGGTCCTGTCACGGCAGGGTGCGACGGCGCTCGACACGATCCCGACGCTCGCCGGCGCCGCGTGCGGCGTGGTGACCCTTCGTTTGCTCACCCGCCGGATCTGGTCGGGTCCCGGTGATCCGGACGCCGGTCCGGACGCGGGCAGGCGCAGGTTGGTCATGCTAGGACTGCTCGGATTCGGAGTCGTGAGCGGCGTGGCGGGCGCGGTCGTCACGCGGTTGGTGCATTCGGTGGCCGCCGACCGCACCGGCTTCGCGCTTCCCCGCCCGCGCACGCCCGCGCCCCCCATACCCGCCGATGTGCAACCGAACGGCGTTGCGCTGCCGAGCTTTATCACCCCCAGTGCCGACTTTTACCGCGTGGACACCGCGCTGACCGTTCCCCAGCTCAGCCACGGCGACTGGCGGCTGCGCATCCACGGCATGGTGGACCGCGAAACCACCTACCGCTTCGACGACCTGGCCCGCTTCGACGTCGTCGAAACGGTGACGACGCTGACTTGCGTATCGAATCCCGTTGGCGGAACCCTAATTTCGACGGGCGTCTGGACGGGCTACCGGGTGGCGGAGCTGCTGGCGGCGGCCGGCGTGCACGCCGACGCCGACATGGTGCTCTCGACGTCGATCGACGGGTTCACCGCCGGCACGCCCGTGCAGGCGCTCACCGACGGCCGCGCCGCGCTCCTGGCGGTCGGCCTCAACGGTCAGCCGCTGCCGATCGAGCACGGCTACCCG
This sequence comes from Mycobacterium sp. NGS54, assembly GCF_059812465.1. Lineage (NCBI taxonomy): Bacteria > Bacillati > Actinomycetota > Actinomycetes > Mycobacteriales > Mycobacteriaceae > Mycobacterium > Mycobacterium sp. NGS54. Next base: position 176,896 of record NZ_JCALCS010000010.1, read on the forward strand.
GCCCGGCTGGTGGTGCCCGGGCTCTACGGGTACGTGTCGGCGACCAAGTGGGTCGTCGATTTGGAGCTGACCCGCTTCGACAGGGCGAAGGCGTACTGGACGCGGCAGGGCTGGGCGCCGCGCGCACCCGTCAAGACCGAGTCGCGGATCGACGTGCCGAAAGGTGGTCAGCAGGTTCCGATGGGGCCCGTGGTGTTCGGCGGGGTCGCGTGGGCACAGAACCGCGGCGTGCGGGCCGTAGAGGTTCGCATCGACGACGGCGGGTGGCAGCCCGCCGAGCAGGGCGCGAGCTATTCCAACGACACGTGGCGGCTGTGGAGCTTCCCTTGGCAGGCGAAAAAGCCTGGAAGACATAGCATCACCGTGCGCGCCACCGACAACACCGGAGCCATCCAAACGCCGGATGAGGTCGGTAGCGTCCCCGACGGGGCCACCGGCTGGCACACGGTGGACTTCACCGTGTCGGAGCGGTGAATCGTTATTTCGACGAGAGTTTCCGCCAGCTGAACGCCGCGATCGCGATGCCGATCAGCACGGTGATGGGACCGATGATCGACCAGGTTGTCGTGTTGCTCATCGGGCTACCGAGAAGCACACCGAACCCCTGGAGCGCCCAGATCAGACCGAACAGCGCGACGATCACCCCGAACGCGAGCGTGACGACGAAAGTCCTTCGCATACGGCGAGGCTACGCGCCGAGTGCACCCAGGGAGCCCCGGACTCACATTCAAAGCCCCGAGTACACACTCTCCGTCAACGAAAACTGGGGTAGTCGACTACGCGTGTGACGCGGTCCCCCGCCACCAAGACTTCCTGGTGAAAGCACTTCACCGACGACCTCCGGGGACCACCATGACCATCGCCGTTGATGCGCCGACCTACCCGAGCGTCTTCGACGCCGGCCTGCCGACGATCGATTACGAGCATTGCCAGAGCCCGGACGAGGCGCACGAAATCCTGCATCGAGCCCGGCGCCAGGCGCCGATCGCGCTCGGCCCGCACGGGCCGGAGCTGCTGACCTACGACCTGGTTCGAACGGTGCTGCGCGACCCCCGATTCCGCCTGCCGCAGGGCATGTTCCTGGCCTCCCAGGGCATCACCAGCGGCCCGTTATGGCAGCGCGTCGCAACCAACTTGATCAGCCTCGACGGGGCCGAGCACCATCGGCTGCGACGACTGGTGTCCAAGGCCTTCACACCGCGAGCCACCGAGCGACTGCGCGCGACGATCGTCGACGTGATCACCGAACTGGTGGACCGCCACACCGCGACCGGGCGCTGCGAGGTGGTCACCGAGATCGCCCGCCAGTACCCGATCCCGATCATCTGCGCGCTCCTGGGTGCGCCGGCCGAGGACTGGCAGCTCTTCTCGGACTGGACCGACGACGTCTTCAAGGCGTTCAGCTGGGACGTCGCCGCTCACCAGCGGACCATCCTGGCCGCGTGGGACGAACTCGACGCCTACACCGACGCGATGGTCGCCCAGCGGCGCCACACGCTGACCGACGACCTGATCTCGGAGCTGATCCGCGCCGAGGACGACGGCGATCACCTCAGCGCCGACGAGCTACGGATGCTGGCGGCCGGCCTCCTGATCGCCGGCACCGACACCACCCGCAACCAGCTGGCGGCGTCCGTGCACGCCCTGTGCGAACACCCCGACCAGTGGGAGCTGCTGGCCCGGCATCCCGAACTCGCGGCCAAAGCGGTCGAAGAGACGATGCGCCATTCCCCGATCGCGGCCGCCACCCTGCGCGTCGCCCTCGAGGACGTCGAAATCGCCGGGGTGCGAATCCCGGCCGGCACGCTGGTCATCGCCAACACCGCCGCCGCGAACCGCGACCCCGCCGTCTACGCCGAGCCCGACCGCCTCGACATCACCCGCGAAGGCGCCCCGCCGATGCAGACGTTCGGCGCCGGCATGCACTACTGCCTGGGCGCCAACCTGGCCAGACTGGAGCTGGCCGAGGCCCTGGCGATCATGGCGCGGCGCATGCCCAACCCGCGCCGCACCGGCCCGGCTCCGTGGAAGCCCCTCACCGGGCTGAGCGGACCCTTGGCGCTGCCGATCGAATTCGATCCGGGGCATTGAAGTCGGTGGCTACCGCGCGGTTCGGATGACGAAGGCGTCGGTGCTCTCGTCGTAACCGACCGCTTCGTCGACGAACAGCTCCCCAACCGCGTGGCCGTCCTCGGCAACGGCAATGAAGCGCGCGGCCTCCTGGTCGTAGGTCACCGACCCCTGCACGAACATCGCCGCGACCTCGCGCCCGTCGGCCCCGAAAACGACAAGCTTCAAGCCTCCGGCATCCCTGAGGTACTGCGCCGCTTCGGCACGTGTCTTGGCCATCTGCCCGGATTCCTTCCGCTGGTGGTGGCTTTGAGTGTGCACTCAGGGCGTCGCGAGTGCACGGGTGGCGCCCTGGGTTCACACGTAAACGCCGCCACCGCACGCGCGCCCGCCAACTTCATATTGATTGCATAGATAGCATTGACAGCGCCGGAAAACCGACGATAGTCATCAGGTATGGCGCTGCTGCCAGACCCTGATCCCCGGCAGCGACAACACGTCGTGATCTCGGTGGACGACCACGTCATCGAGCCGCCCGATCTGTTCATCGGCCGGCTCCCCGCGGCGCTGTCCGAGCGAGCCCCCAAGGTCGTCGAGACCGACGACGGCCGCCAGGTGTGGCGCTACGAGGGCCGCGAGTATCCCAACATCGGCCTCAACGCGGTGGTCGGGCGGCCCCGCGAGGAATGGAGCATGGAGGCCGCCCGGTTCGACGAAATGCGGCCCGGCTGTTGGGATGTCGACGCCCGGATCGCCGACATGGACCTGGCCGGCATCTGGGCGTCCCTGAATTTCCCGTCGTTGATCGCCGGGTTCGCCGGCACGGTCTTCTGGAAGAGCGACGACCTGGAGCTGGGCCTGGCCACCCTGCGCGCCTGGAACGACTGGCACCTCGAGGCGTGGGCCGGCGCCTATCCCGACCGGATCATCCCGCTGCAGTTGCCGTGGCTGGCCGACCCGCAGCTCGCGCCCGAGGAGGTGCGCCGCAACGCCGCGCGCGGCTTCAAGGCGGTGAGCTTTCCCGAGTTGCCGGCCCAGTGCGGGATCCCGAGCCTGCACAGCGGCGCGTGGGATCCGTTCTTCGCCGCCTGCGAGGAGACCGGCACCGTGGTGTGCCTGCACACCGGATCGGCGCAGTGGGCGCCAATCCCCGCCCCCGACACGCCCTTTGAGACCATCACCACCCTGTTCCCGGTGAACGGTCTGGTCGCGTGCGCGGACATGCTGTGGTCGGGCATCCCGGTGCGGTTCCCGGGGCTGAACATCACGCTGGCCGAGGGCGGTCTCGGCTGGGCGGCCATGCTCGGCGACCGCGCCGATTACGTTCTGGCGCACTCCGCTTCGGGCCACGAGGGCGGCGCGTGGAAGAGCGACCTGCTGCCCAGCGAGGTGCTGCGGCGCAACTTCTGGTTCTGCTCGATCGACGACCCGCACGCGTTCGGCGCGCTCGACGCGATCGGCGCCGACCGCATCCTCGTCGAAAGCGACTATCCGCACGCCGATTCGACCTGGCCCGACACCCAGCAGGTGGTAGCGCGCAACGTCGCCGGCCTGTCGGCGCAGGACGCGGCCCGGATCACCCACCGCAACGCGGCGCAGCTGTTCCGCCACCCGCTGCCCGACGAGGGGTGGCTAGCCACGGCGTAGGAGGCCCTCATGCTCGACCTGCTCATCCGCGACGCCGAGATCGTCGACGGCACCGGGGCACGCAGCCGACACGGCGACGTCGGCGTCAGCGACGGGCGCATCGTCGCCGTCGGTGAAGTCGACGACCTGGCCGCCAAAATCGTTGACGCCCAAGGACAGACACTGGCGCCAGGATTCGTGGACCTGCACACCCACTACGACGCGCAGCTGTTTTGGGACCCGACCGCCAGCCCGTCGGTGCAGCACGGCGTGACCACCGTCTTCGGCGGCAACTGCGGCTTCACGCTGGCACCCGCCACGCCCGACCAGCACGACTACCTCACCCGGATGCTGGCGCGGGTGGAGGGGATGCCGCTGGACGCGCTGCGCGCCGGTCTGGACTGGGGCTGGGCATCGTTCGGCGACTGGCTGGGCCGCCTGGACGGGCGCACCGCGGTCAATGCCGGCTTCCTGGTGGGTCATTCGGCGCTGCGGCTGGCCGCGATGGGCGCCGACGGCGTCGGCGGCGAGGCGACACCGGAACACATCGAAAAGATGGTCGCGGTGCTGCGCGACGCGCTGGCCGCCGGCGCGCTGGGGTTGTCGACCTCGCAGTCGCCCACCCACAACGACGGCGCCGGGCAGCCGGTGCCGTCGCGCAGCGCGTCTCGAGAGGAACTGGTGACCCTGGCAGCCGCGCTCCGCGACCACCCCGGCACCACGCTCGAAGCCATCATCCCCGGCTGCCTGTCGGGCTTCACCGACGACGACATCGCGCTGCTCACCGACATGTCGGTGGCCGCGGACCGCCCGCTGAACTGGAACCTGCTCGGCGTCTCCGCGGCCAACCCGGCCGGGCACGAAAAGCAGTTACGCGCCTTCGACGCCGCGGCCCGACGCGGCGGCCGGGTGGTGGCGCTGACCCTGCCGCAGGCCATGAAGATCAGGTTGTCGTTCCTGTCCGGCTTCGTGCTCGACGGGCTCCCCGGCTGGCGCGACACGATGCACCTGCCGGTGCCCGAACGCCTTGTCGCGCTGGCCGATCCGCAGGTGCGCCGCCGCCTCGCCGAGGGTGCCGCCTCGAAGGAGGCCGGCATGCTGCGCGGCCTTGCGCAGTGGGACCGGCTCGTCATCGTCGAGACGTTCGCACCCGAGAACGCCGACGCGACCGGCCGCAGCGTCGGCGAGATCACCGCCGCCCGGGGCGGCGAGCCCTTCGACACGCTGCTGGACATCGTGATAGCCGACGAGCTGCGCACCGGCCTGTCCCCGCCGCTCACCGGGGACGACGCGGCGGACTGGCGGGCGCGCGCCGAGGTGTGGCAGCACCCGGGCGCGGTGATCGGCGGCTCGGACGCGGGCGCCCACCTCGACATGATGTGCGGCGCCATCTATACGACGGCGCTGCTGGGCCGCGGCGTGCGCGAGCATCAGGTCGTCACGCTCGAGGAGGCCGTCCGACTGATCACCGACGTGCCGGCCCGGTTCTACGGGCTGACCGAACGCGGCCGCATCGAGCCCGGCTGGCACGCCGACCTGGTGCTGTTCGACCCGGCCACCGTCGACCACGGGCCCGAGCGCACTCGCTACGACTTGCCCGCCGGCGCGCCGCGACTGGTCGCCGACGCGTACGGGATCACCTCGGTGCTGGTCGGTGGCGTCGAGGTGTGTCGCGACGGCGCCGCCACCGGCGCCCTGCCCGGCACCGTGCTGCGATCCGGGCGCGACACCGAGACCGTCAAAGCCTCGTGACCAGCCGCGCCTATTTTCGCCCCAGCGCGTGCCACGCCATCTCCGCGACCGCCTCGCAGTAGCGGTCGTCGACGGGCATGTCGGAGTAGAGGGCGCGAACGTTCAGCGGCGCCAGGACGATCTGCACGGCGGCCAGCGTGTTGACGTCGTCACGCAGATCGCCACGCTTCCTGGCCCGGTCGACGACCTCGCGCACCACCGCGAAACGGGCCTCCCACACCATCATTCGCGTCTCTTCGTCGTGCGGTCCACGACGGTCCATGACCAGCGCCCGCATAAACGTGCGGCCCTCCCGGCTGTTGATCCGATCGGCCAGCTTGCGCGCCAACGCCAGCAGGTCCCCGCGCAGCGAACCGGTGTCGGCGATCGAACTGTAGGCCTCCGCATCGGCCAGGGCCGCGGCAACGATGAGCCGCTGCCGGCTGCCCCAATAACGGTGGATCATCGCGGGATCGAGGTGATGACGTTCCGCCAGGGCCTCGATGCTGAACCGCTCGACACCCCAGAGAGTCAGCTCATCGAGCGCCGCCACCATCACCCGCTCACGTACCTCGGCAGAAACGGATTCATCGGGTGGTTGAGACGGCTGCATCGATGTCCCCCTTTATAGCCCGGCTACAGATAGCCCGTCTGGTTTACCAGCCGTACCGACGACGCCCCATCCGAGTAGAACTCTGCGATGCTCAGCGACGCCAGGTCAAGATGCAACCGGTACAGGATGCCAGGGCCGGCGTCCAGCGCCAGCCGCAGCAGCATCTTGATCGGCGTGACGTGGGAGACCACCAGCACCGTCGCGCCCGCGTGCGACTCGATGATCCGTTCGCGAACCCGAAGCACCCGGTCGAGCACGGCGTCGAAGCTTTCACCGCCCGGCGGCGTCGTGCTGGTGTCGCGCAGCCACCGCCGGTGCAGCTCCGGATCACGTTCGGCCGCTTCGACGAACGTCAGCCCCTCCCACGCGCCGAAATCCGTCTCGATCAAGTCGTCGTCCACCGTGACGTCCAGACCGAGCGCCTTGGCCGCCGCCGCCGCGGTGTCGTAGGCCCGCTGCAACGGCGAGGAGATCACCGCGGCGATCCCGCCGCGCTCCGCGATGTATCGCGCCGCGGCGCCGGCCTGCCGGCGCCCCACATCCGTCAGCGCCGGGTTGCCGCGCCCCGAGTAGCGGCGTTCCGCCGAAAGTTCCGTCTGCCCGTGCCGCAGCAACAGCAGCCGGGTCGGCGTGCCCCGCGCCCCCGTCCAGCCGGGCGACGTCTTTGCCTCGGCCGCAATGCTTTTCGTTGGCTCCGACGGCTCGTCGATGTCCGCCGCGGCGTCCATCGCCTCGTTGGCCAACCGGTCGGCGTGTGAGTTCTGGGCCCGGGGCACCCAGGCGTAGGAGATCCGGTCGAACCGCGACGCCAGCTTTCGGGCCTGCGCGTGCAGCTCGATCAGGTCGGGATGCTTGACCTTCCACCGCCCGGACATCTGCTCGACCACCAGCTTGGAGTCCAAGAAGGCCTCGACCTCGGTGGCGCCCATTTGCAGGGCGTCGTCCAAACCGGCTATCAGGCCGCGATATTCGGCGACGTTGTTGGTCGCCACGCCGATGGCCTGCTTGGTCTCGGCCAGCACCGTCGCGCGGTCCGCGGTGCGGACCACCGCGCCGTATCCGGCCGGTCCGGGGTTGCCGCGCGACCCGCCGTCGGCTTCGACGACGACTTTCACTGGTCGAACCCCTTGACCCGCAACAGGATCGCGCCGCACTCCGGGCAGCGCACCAGCTCGTCCTCGGGGGCGGCCGAGATGCGGGACAGTTCGGTGCGGCCGATCTCGATCCGGCAGGCGCCGCACCGATGCCCGAGCAGCGGCCCGGCCCCCGGCCCGCCCCTGGCGCGCTGCCGCTCGTACATGGCGGACAGGTCGGGATCCAGCCCCGCCGACAGGGTGTCGCGTCGCGACGAACGAACCTGGCGCGCCTCGTCGATCTCGGCGACCGCGGCGTCGAGGGCCTCCTGGGCGACGGCGAGTTCGGACTCCATCGCCTCGACGGCCCGCTGCTCGGCGTCCAGCTGGGCCTGCAACTCCTCGCGCCGCTCCATCACCTCCAGCAGCGAATCCTCGAGGCTGGTTTGGCGCCGGAGCAGGGTCTCGAGCTCGTGCTGGAGGTCCGACAGTTGTTTGGCGTCCGTCGCACCGGACGTGAGCATCGAGCGGTCCCGGTCTTCGCGTTGCCGAACCGCCTCGATCTCCGACTCGAACCGCGACACCTGGGCGTCCAGGTCTTCCAGCGCGATCCGCAGCGCGCCCAGCCGGTCGGCGGCGGCGCTGTGGTCGGCCCGGATCCGCTCGACCGCCTCCTGCTGCGGCAGGTGGGAGGCCTGGTGCGCGATGCGGGACAGCTCCGCATCCAGCTTCGACAATTCGAGTAGTGAAATTTGCTGCGCGACCTCAGCTTTCATGTCTTTTCTCCCCGCTGTTGGTGCCAAGGTCCCATGGGTCGGTCCGAACGGTGCAGACCCGAACGGGCAGCGCCTCCCCGAATCGGGACCGCAGTATGCCGGCGGCCTGCTCGCACCAGGGGAATTCGCTCGCCCAGTGCGCCACGTCGACCAGGGCCACGTTCGAGGTCCGGCGGTGCTCGTCGGCCGGATGGTGCCGCAGGTCGGCGGTGACATAGGCCTGCACGTCCGCGCGGGCCGCGGCGGCCAGCAGCGAATCACCGGCGCCGCCGCACACGGCGACCCGCGACACCGGCGCGTCGGGGTCCCCGGACGCGCGCACGCCCCACGAGGTCGGCGGCAGCGCGGCGCCGACGCGAGAGACGAAGCTGCGCAGCGGTTCCGGTTGGGCCAGCGTGCCGATGCGGCCCAACCCGGCGTCGCCGGGCGGGGGCACCAGCGCGAAGATGTCGAACGCGGGCTCCTCGTACGGATGCGCGCCCCGCATCGCCGCCAGCACCGCACCGCGGGCGCGCGCCGGGGCGACGACCTCGAACCGGTCCTCGGGCACCCGTTCGACGCTGCCGACGCTGCCGATCGCCGGCGAAGCGCCCTCGTGCGGCAGGAACTGCCCGATGCCGCTCACGCTCCAGCTGCAGTGCGAATAGTCGCCGATGTGGCCGGCGCCGGCCTCGAACACGGCCTGCTGCACCGCCTCGGCGTTTTCGCGCGGCACGTAGACGACCCACTTGTCGAGATCGCCCGCCGCCGTGAGCGGTTCGAGCACGGCCTCCACGGTCAGGCCGAGGGCATCGGCCAGCGCGTCGGACACCCCCGGGGAGGCGGAGTCGGCGTTGGTGTGCGCTGTGAACAGTGAACGCCCGGTGCGGATCAGGCGGTGCACCAGCGCGCCCTTGGGCGTGCTGGCCGCCACGGTGTCGACCCCGCGCAGCAGCAACGGGTGATGGGCCAGCAGCAGCCCGCCGTCGGGAACCTCGTCGACGACGGCCGGTGTCGCGTCGACGGCGACGGTCACCGAGTCCAGCGCGTCGTCGGGGTCGCCGCACACCAGGCCGACCGAATCCCACGATTGCGCCAGCTGCGGCGGGTACGCCTCGTCGAGCACCTCGATCACGTCGGCCAGCCGCACGCTCACCGGGCCACCTCCGCGATGGCCTGGACCAGCAACGGCCAGTCCCGTCGCACCGCCGCCCGCAGGTACCGGTCGTCCAGGCCGACGAAGGTGTCACACCGTCGCACGGCGATTCCCTTGCGCTCCAAGCTGTTTCGTATGCCGTCGGCGCCGGGCAGGCGGAACAGGACGAACGGGCCCCGGCCGTCGACCACGTCGGCGCCCACCGAGGCCAGGCCCGCCACCATCTCGGCGCGCAGCTGCGCCAGTCGGAGCGCGCCGGCCGCCGCCTCGGCGACGGCCCGCGGGTCGCAGCACTCCGCGATGGCCGTCAGCTGCAGGGTCCCCACCGGCCAGTGCGCGCGCCGCGCGGTCAGCCGCGCCAACAGCTCCGCCGCGCCCAGGGCGTAGCCCACCCGCAACCCGGCCAGCGCCCAGGTCTTGGTCAGGCTGCGCAGCACCAGCACGTCGGGCAACGAGGCGCCGGCCAGCGACTCCGGCTCGCCGGGAATGGAATCGGCGAAGGCCTCGTCGACCACCAGGATCCGGCCCGGCCGGCGCAACGCGAGCAGCTGCTCGCGGGTGTGCAGCACCGAGGTGGGGTTGGTCGGGTTGCCCACCACGACGAGGTCGGCGTCGTCGGGCACCCGCGCGCCGTCCAGGCGGAACGGGGGCTCCAGGACCACCTGCCGCACCGGCACCCCGGCCGCCCCCAGCGCCACCGCCGGCTCGGTGAACGACGGCGCCACGATCGCCGCCCGCGCCGGGCGCAGGTTGGGCAGCAACGCGAAGCCCTCGGCCGCGCCGGCCAGCGGCAGCACCTCGTCGCGGGTGCGGCCGTGCCGCCCGGCGGCCGCGTCCTGCGCCCGCTGCACGTCCGCCAGGCCCGGGTAGCGCGCCAGGTCGGCCAGCCGCGCGGCCAGCCGGCGCATCAGCCACTCCGGCGGCTGCGCGTGCCGGACGTTGACGGCGAAATCGAGCATCCCCGGCGCCACGGCCTGATCCCCGTGATAGCGGGCCGCCGCTGGCGGGCTCGGGTTCAGAGTCGCCATCCGAGAAACACTAGTGGGCCGCCGCGAGCGCGCGCGGGCATCTAGGACAATGGTGAGGTGACAGGCACAGTCTCGACGGGCGCACCGCAGCTGGTGATCTTCGATCTCGACGGCACGCTGACCGACTCGGCGGAAGGGATCGTGGCCAGCTTCCTGCACGCGCTCGAGCACGTCGGGGCCGCCGTGCCCGAGGGCGACCTGGCCGCGCAGATTGTCGGGCCGCCCATGGACGACACCTTCCGCACGATGTTCGGCGACTCCGCCGAGGGCGCGATCACGGCCTTCCGGACCGAGTACGGCGCCCGCGGCTGGGCGATGAACACGCTGTTCGACGGCATCGAGCCGCTGCTGGCCGACCTGCGGGCCGCCGATGTCCGGCTCGCCGTGGCCACCTCCAAGCTGGAACCGACGGCGCGGCGCATCCTGGCCCATTTCGGGCTGGACGGGTACTTCGAGGTGATCGCCGGCGCGGCCCCGGACGGGTCGCGCAAGAGCAAGGAGGAGGTGCTGGCCCACGCCCTCGAACAGCTCCAGCCGCTGCCCGCGCGGGTGCTGATGGTCGGCGACCGCACCCACGACGTGCACGGCGCGGCCGCGCACGGCATCGACACCGTGGTGGTCGGCTGGGGCTACGGGCGCGACGACTTTCACGAGGGCTTCAGCCTCGCCGGCGTGACGCACGCCTCGACCGTGCAGGAGTTGCGGGGGGCCCTCGGTGTCTGAGCGCCTGCACGTCACCTTCGTCTGCACCGGCAACATCTGCCGATCCCCGATGGCCGAGAAGATGTTCGCCGACCAACTGCAGCGGCGCGGTCTCAGCGACGCGGTCCGGGTGACCAGCGCGGGCACCGGGAACTGGCATATCGGCAGTTGCGCCGACGACCGGGCCACCCGCGTGCTGCATGCCCACGGCTATCCCACCGCCCACTGCGCCGCGCAGCTGAACGACGACCACCTCGCCGCCGACCTGGTGGTCGCCCTGGGCCGCAACCACGTTCGGATGCTGCGTCAGCTGGGCGTCGAGGACGACCGGATCCGGATGCTGCGGTCGTTCGACCCGCGCTCGGGTAGGCACGCGCTCGACGTCGAGGACCCCTATTACGGCGACCACGACGACTTCGAGGACGTCTTCACCGTCATCGAGGCCGCCCTGCCCGGCCTGCACGCCTGGGTCGACGAACGACTCGCGGAAAACGGGAAAGGCCCGATGCCCCGGTGAAAAGGGGCATGGCGTTTCTGCTGCGGCCGGGCTGGATAGCCCTGGCGGTGGTGGTGATCGCCTTCACCTACCTGTGTTTCATGGTGCTCGCGCCGTGGCAGCTGGGAAAGAACACCAGGACGTCGCGGGAGAACCACCAGATCGAGTACTCCCTCAACACCCCGCCCGTTCCGCTGAAAACCCTGCTGCCCCGGCAGGATTCGTCGGCGCCGGACGCGCAGTGGCGCCGGGTGACGGCGACCGGGCACTACCTGCCCGACGTGCAGGTGCTGGCCCGCCTGCGGGTGGTCGAGGGCGATCAGGCGTTCGAGGTGCTGGCGCCCTTCGTCGTCGACGACGGCCCCACGGTGCTGGTCGACCGGGGCTACGTGCGCCCCGAGCCGGGATCCCATGTCCCCCCGATCCCCCGCCCGCCGGCGGAGACGGTGACCGTCACCGCGCGGCTGCGGGACTCCGAACCCGCCGTGGCGGGCAAGGATCCCTTCGTCAGAGACGGTGTGCAGCAGGTGTATTCGATCAACACCGAACAGGTCTCGGCGTTGACCAAGGTGCCGCTGGCCGCGTCGTATCTGCAGCTGGTCGACAACCAGCCCGGCGGACTGGGCGTGATCGGTGTGCCGCACCTCGACGCCGGACCGTTCCTGTCCTATGGCATCCAGTGGATTTCGTTCGGCATCCTCGCGCCCATCGGGTTGGGCTACTTCGTCTACTCCGAGCTGCGGGTGCGCCGCCGGGAAAAGCAACAAACCGCCGCCGCACCGGCGACCGTCGAGGAGAAGCTCGCCGACCGCTACGGCCGCCGGCGGTAGGCACTTTTGGTGTGCGTTGAGGGTTTTCAGTGTGCGCTGAAGGCGCGGAGAACGCGATTCTCCCGCCTTGCGCTCACACCAAAAGCCGTGAGCGCACACGCCGCCAACGCCGCGGCCGCCTGAACCGCCCGCGACAGCGCCACCGCGCGGCGCAGGTCGGCCACCTCGGGGGCCCGCCCGTCCCCGAGCGTGGGCCGGATCTGCAGCTCGTGGCGATACTGCGTCGGCCCGCCCAGGCGAACGCCCAGCGCCCCCGCGAATGCCGCCTCGACCACCCCGGCGTTGGGGCTGGGATGCCGCGCGGCGTCAGCGCGCCAGGCCCGCAATGCCCCGGACGGCGAACCCGCGACCACCGGTGCGCACAGCACCACCAGCGCCGCGGTCACCCGCGCGGGGACGTAGTTGGCCGCATCGTCCAATCGTGCTGCGGCCCAACCGAATCGGAGGTAGCGCGGGGAGCGGTGGCCGATCATCGAATCCAGCGTGTTGATGCCGCGGTAGGCCAGCACCGCGGGCGCCCCGCCCGCCGCCGCCCACAGCAGCGGCGCCACCTCGGCGTCCGAGGTGTTCTCCGCGACCGATTCGAGCGCCGCGCGCGTCAGGCCGGCGGCGTCCAGCCGGGCCGGGTCCCGCCCGCACAACGACGGCAACAGCCGTCGGGCGGCGTCGACGTCGCCGCGCTCCAGCAGCCGCGACATCTCCAGGCCGGTGCGGCCCAACGACGTTCCGCCCAGACAGGCCCACGTCGCCGCGGCGGTGGCCAGCGGCCCGCCCCGACGCGAGGCGGCCGCGCCCAGCAGCGTCACCGCGCCGACCAGCAGGCTCACGTGCAGCGCGCCGGCGCCCCGGGTGTCGCGGTAGGTGCCGCGCTCCACCGCCGCGGCCGCCCTGCCGAACAGCGCGACCGGGTGGCCGCGTTTGGGGTCGCCCAGCGCGAGGTCGGCGACGTAGCCGGCCAGCACGCCGGCGGTCCGGCCCCGGGTCGCACGCATCCGGGCAGCGTCTCATACCCGCCGCGACCGGGGGTCGGCCACGCTAGATGGCCAAAATGGCCGCCACGATCACCACGGCGATCAGCAGGCCCACCACCCACCACAGCAATGCGTCGGGATCGGCCGTCGGTGCCAGGTTGGGCGCGCGCGGCAGCGGCCGGATGGGGTTACCAGGTTGGGTACTCATCGTGCAGGTCTGCCCGTTTTTCCGCGGATATAACGGTTTGCCGTGGTGTACTCGATTCCATGAGGGGTAATCCGCGATGAAGCGGCCCGCAACCCGGATCGCGGATTTGCTGAACCCGGCGGCGATGTTGCTGCCCGCCGCGAACGTGATCATGCAGCTGTCCCTGCCCGGCGTCGGTTACGGCGTGCTGGAAAGCCCGGTGGACAGCGGCAACGTCTACAAGCATCCGTTCAAGCGGGCCCGCACCACCGGGACCTACCTGGCCGTCGCGGCCATCGGGACCGAGTCCGACCGGGCGTTGATCCGCGACGCCGTGGACATCGCGCACCGGCAGGTTCGCTCGACGTCGTCAAGCCCGGTGTCCTACAACGCTTTCGACCCCAAGCTGCAGCTGTGGGTGGCCGCCTGCCTTTACCGCTATTTCGTCGATCAGCACGAGTTCTTGCACGGTCCGCTGGACGACGCCACCGCCGAATCGGTTTATCGCGACGCCAAACGGCTGGGGACCACGCTGCAGGTGCCCGAGCGCATGTGGCCGCCGGACCTCGCCGCGTTCGACGAGTACTGGAAGCGCTCCCTCGACGAGCTGCGCATCGACCCGCCGGTGCGGGAGCACCTGCACGGGGTGGCCTCGATGGCGTTTCTGCCGCTGCCGCTGCGGGCGCTGGGCGGGCCGTTCAACCTATGGGCGACGACGGGATTCCTGGCCCCGGAATTTCGGGCGATGATGGAGCTGGACTGGTCGCAGGTCCAGCAGCGCCGGTTCGAATGGCTGCTGACCGGCCTGCGGCTGGCGGACCGGCTCATCCCGCACCGGGCGTGGATCTTCGGCTATCAGCTTTACCTGTGGGACATGCGCATTCGGGCACGCCGGGGTTGGCGCATCGTTTAGCAGTAAAGTCGGGCCATGCCCTTCCCCGCCCTCAACCACGTCGCGGTCACGGTGCGTGACCTCGAGATCAGCGGCCCCTGGTACCGCAGCCTGTTCGACGCCGAGCCGATCCTCGACGAGCACACCGACGCCGGCTTCCGGCACCTGGTGTGGATGCTCGACGGCCACACCGTATTCGGCATCCATGAGCACGACCGCCGCGCCCCCGACGAGGCGTTCAGTGAGCTGCGGGTCGGGCTCGACCACGTCGGCTTCGGATGCGCCGGCCGCGCCGACCTGGAGAAGTGGGTCACCCGGCTGGACGAACTGGGCGTCGAGCATGGCGGCATCGTGGACGCGCCCTACGGCTCGGGATTGAGCTTCCGCGACCCGGACGGCATTGCGTTGGAGCTCTTCGCACCGCCGGGGGTGTGATCCCGCGGTCGCTCAGCGCACCGTCGCGAAGAACGCGCGGACGTCGTCCACGAACAACTCCGGTTGTTCGAACGCGGCGAAGTGCCCGCCGCGCGGCATGTCCGTCCAGTGCGTGATGTTGTACACCGGCTCGCACCAGCTCCGCGGCGCCTTCAGCAGCTCGCCCGGGAAAGCGCTGACGCCGGTTGGCAATTCGACCCGTTCCATCTGGCCGAAGACCCGGAAACTCTCCCAGTACAACCGGGCCGACGACGCGCCGGTGGCGGTCACCCAGTACATCATCACGTTGTCCAGCAGCTCGTCGCGGCCGAACACGTTCTCGGGGTGCCCGTCGCAATCGGCCCACGCCCAGAACTTCTCGACGATCCACGCCAGCTGCCCCACCGGCGAATCGACCAGCCCGTAGCCCAGCGTCTGCGGCCGGGTGGACTGCTGCTTGGAATAGCCGGTCCCCCACTGGCGGTGCTCGGCCATCGACGCCAGCGCGCGTTGCTCCTCCGGGGTCGGGTTGGCCAGCGATTCCTTGGTGGGCCGCCCGATCGGCATGTTCATGTGAATGGCCGCGCAATGGCCTCGATTTCGGCCGATCTGCGTGGTGACGGCGGCTCCCCAGTCGCCGCCCTGCGCGCCGTAGCCGTCGTAGCCGAGGCGCAGCATGAGCGCCTCCCACGCCTCGGCGATCTTTTCCACTCCCCATCCCGTGCGGGTGGGCTTGCCGGAGAACCCGTACCCCGGAAGCGACGGGCACACCACGTGGAACGCGTCCTCGGCGCGCCCCGACGCCGGATTGGTCAGCGGCTCGATCACCTTGTGGAACTCCACGATCGAGCCCGGCCAGCCGTGGGTGATCAGCAACGGGAAGGCGTCGTCGTGCGGCGAGCGCTGGTGGATGAAATGAATGTCCAGCCCGTCGATTTCGGTGATGAACTGATCGAAGCGATTGAGCGCGGCCTCCCGGGACCGCCAGTCGTATTCGTTCGCCCAGTAGTCGGCCAGCTCGCGCGTGTACGCCAGCGGAATGCCCTGGCTCCAGTCGTCGACGCATTCGGCCTCCGGCCAGCGGGTGCGCGCCAGGCGCGAGCGCAGGTCGTCGAGGTCGGTGTCGGGCACTTCGATGCGAAACGGCCTCACGGGTTGCTCGTTCACGCCCTGAGGTTGCCACATCGCCATCTGGACCGCGCCCGCGGCCGGGCGGACCCCGCGCGCCGCCAGCGCTGCCTATCTGTTGAAGAATCCTGACTGATAGTTGCCGGTGTTGAAGCCACCCGAACTTCTGCTGCCCGAGTTTCCGAAGCCGGAGTCGTGGTCGCCCGAGTCGTAGACACCGACGTTGTGGCCGGCGCCAGAATTGAGGATGCCGGTGCTTTCGCCCTCGGTGGGGTTCGAGTCGGTATTGAAAAGGCCGACGTTGCCGCCGCCGGTACCCGAGTTGCCGATGCCGATGTTGCTACCGCCGTGGCCCGAGTTGAAGAGACCGACGTTGTACCCGTTGTCACCCGAGTTGAAGAAGCCCATTTCTGTGCCGCCGCCGGAGTTCCAGAATCCCGAGCTGTACCCGCCGGCGGCCGAATTGTGGAATCCGGAGTTGTAGTCACCGCCGGTGTTGAAAAAACCGGAGTTGCCCGTGCCGGTGTTGCCGAAGCCCGAGTTGCCGCTGTAACTGCCCGTACCGAAGAAGCCCGTATTCACATTGCCCGAGTTCCAGAAACCGGTGTTGGTGTTGCCCGAGTTGAAGAAGCCCGTGTTGGTGTTGCCCGCGTTGAAGAAGCCGGTGTTTCCGGCCCCGTCAATGGTGCCCCCGGAGTTGAAGGCGCCCGTGTTGCAGCTTCCGGCGTTGAACGAGCCCACATTGGCAAAGCCCGAGTTACCAAAGCCGACGTTGCTGAGGCCCGAATCGAAGCTGCCCACGTTGGCGGTTCCCGCATCGAAGAAACCGACGTTCCTGGTACCCGCATCCAGAACGCCGAAGTTGTTGGAGCCGGCGTTGAACAAACCGGTGCTCCTGCTGCCGGCGTTCCAGAAACCGGTTTCGGTGCTGCCCGTGTTGCCTACACCGGTGTCGAAGGTGCCGGAGTTGACCAGCCCCCAGTTATGGCTGCCGGTATTGCCGATGCCCCAGTTGCCGGTCCCCGAGTTGAAGATTCCGGTGTTGCCGGTGCCTGAGTTGAACAGGCCGGTGTTGCCGCTGCCCGAGTTCCAGCCGCCGAACCCGATTTGGTTGTCGCCGGTAAGTCCGATACCGATGTCGTGGTTGCCGGTGTTGGCCAGGCCGAAGTTGTTGTTGCCGGTGTTGCCGAAGCCGAAGTTGAAGCTGCCGTTGTTACCCAGGCCGACGTTCCAACCGGCACCATTGGCGTTGAGGCCGCCGAACCCGATTTGGTTGTTGCCGGTGAGCCCGATGCCGATGTCGTTGTTGCCGAGGTTTCCCAAGCCGATGTTGTTGTTACCCAGGTTCCCGATGCCCCAGTTGCCGTTGCCGAGGTTGCCGATACCGACGTTGAGATAGCCGGGGGCCGGGTTGTCGTGCGAATAGGCGCTGCCGTTGCCGATGCCGATGTTGCCGCCACCGATGTTGCCGACGCCGAAGTTGAATTGACCTATGTTGGCGAATCCCACGTTGTAGTAGGACGTCGCCTCGCTGAAGAGCGAGTTACCGTTGCCCGCACCGAAGTTGAAGGACCCGTAGTTGCCGAAGCCGAAGTTGAAGTTGCCCCCGCCGGTCGTGCCGGGGCCGCTGTTTCCCCCGCCGAAGTTATACGACCCGTAATTTCCACTGCCCAGGTTCAAGGTGCCGATGTTGCCGAGACCCAGGTTCAAACCTTGCAGGCTCGGCAGGCTTTGCAACGCATGCTCCCACGGTGTCAGCGCCGCGACGGCCGCCGACGCCCCGCCGTGGTAACTCACCATCGCGACCACATCCTGGGCCCACATCTGCTCGTATTCGGACTCGGCGGCTGCGATCGCCGGCGCGTTGAGGCCCAACAGGTTCGAGTTGACCAGCGACACCAATTGGGACCGGTTGGCCGAGACCAGCCCTGGATGCACCGCCGCCGCCCGGGCTGCCTCAAACACCGCGGCCGCAGAGTTGGCCTGACCGGCTACCGTCTGCGCGCGAGCCGCGGCCTCGGCCAACCACGCCGCGTAGGGTGCGGCCGCACCGGCCATCGCCTGCGCCGCGGCGCCCTGCCACGCCTCCGCGGCCAGGCCCGAGGTCGCCGATCCGAACGCGCCTGCCGCCGAGTCCAGCTCGGCGGCCAACCCATCCCAGGCCGCGGCGGCGGCAAGCATCGGGCCCGCACCCGGACCCGTGTACATCCGCGCCGAATTAACCTCTGGCGGCAACACCAGAAAACTCATATGTAGTCGTCCTTCCATCGTTAAGCTGCCCGAAGTAAGGGTAGGCTACACACACTAGAGCTAGTAAAGCTAGCCTTGCCTAATATCGGGTGTGGTCTTGGTCTGGCAAAGGCGCCGCGCCGTCCGTGCAGGAGGCCGCGCGGCCGGGCCGGTCCGGCATTCGGCTGTGCGTACAACACATGAAAACGACTGTGGCGCAGCTATTTAAGCAACGCAGCGGGCTTGAGCCGCCTGCCCGAGCCACAAAAGGCCGCGAGCGTAACGCCACGGCGAAGGTCGGCGCCGAAAATCGCCGTGAGGTTACGGCGGCGAAAGTGAATGCAATCGAGTGGGCGCGGACGGTATCGAACCGCCGACCGCTGGTGTGTAAAACCAGAGCTCTACCACTGAGCTACGCGCCCCATGCAACGCCGCAGGCTACACGCCCGGAGGCCGTGCACCCAAAAATCAGGCCTGCAAAGCCGCCAAGGCTTGAGTCCACAGCCGCTGGTCGCGGGACTCACCGGGATCCTTCATCTCGGCGAATCGGATTATCCCCGACCGGTCGACGACGAAGGTGCCGCGGTTGGGGTAGCCGGCGTCGGCGTTGAACACGCCGTAGGCCTGGCTGACCTCGCCGTGCGGCCAGAAGTCCGACAGCACCGGGAAAGTGAACCCGCTCTCCAGCGCCCAGATCTTGTGCGTCGGCGGCGGCCCCACCGAGATCGCCAACGCCACGCTGTCGTCGTTCTCGAATTCCGGCAGGTGATCGCGCAGCAGATCAAGCTCACCCTGGCATATCCCGGTGAACGCCAGCGGAAAAAAGATCAGCAGCACGTTCTTGGCGCCGCGGTAGGAGCTCAGGGTGACGGGCTGCTGGTTCTGGTCGCGCAATGTGAAGTCGGGGGCGGCGGTGCCGACGGGCAGCATCAACGCTTCCCGGTCCGCGACTTCGGCTGTACCAGCTGGCTGGCGCTCCAGTTGCCCAGGTTGACCGACGAGGTCGGCATCAGGCCCGCGGTCGGGGCCGCCTCGGCGATCTCGGCGGGCAGCACGTGACCGGGCTTGCCGGTCTTGGGGGTCAGCACCCAGATCACGCCGTCCTCGGCCAGCGGGCTGATCGCGTCCATCAAGGTGTCCACCAGGTCACCGTCGCCGTCGCGCCACCACAGCAGCACGACGTCGATCACCTCGTCGCTGTCCTCGTCGAGCAGCTCGCTGCCGCAGGCCTCCTCGACCGCGGCGCGGATGTCGTCGTCGGTGTCCTCGTCCCAGCCCCACTCCTGGACGACTTGGTCTCGATGGATGCCGAGTTTGCGAGCGTAGCTCGGGGCGTCATCCGCCGCGACCACCGTGGAGCCTCCTTAAGCTATCTGCGCGCCGTGTGATGGGAATTATCGTCGCACAGCCGCGACGCGGTCCATACCCGTGCCTCACCAGGCGTCTCAGTAGGATGCCAGGCAGAGTTTCAGCGCCTTCGTCTTGGTGTCGTTGAGCTGGTCGACCCGCCTGTTGAACTCGGCTATCGACGCGTGCGTGCCGATCGCGTTGGCCACCCCGCGCGCCGCGTCGACGTAGGCGTTGAACGCGTCCTTCAGCTGCTGCGACAGGGCATCGCTGAAGCTGTTGGAGACCGTGGTGGCGCTGTCGTTGAGCGCGCCGATCGCCGGGCCCTCGTTCGGGCCGGTGTTGCGGCCCGCGTTGAACGACGCGACGTAGTCGTTCACCCGGTCGATCGCGTCCTTGGCGGAGGTGGCCAGCGTGTCGCAGGAGGTGCGCACCGCCTTGGTCGTCAGCGAGGCCTGGCGCTGCGACTCGCGGACGCGCGAGGTGGCCGACGACGCCGACACCGACGCGGACACCGACTGCCGGTAGGCCGGGGCGACATTCGTATCGGGCGTGGCGGTCCCCTTGGTGACGCTGGTACACCCCACGATCCCGAGGATCACCGCCGCGACACAGCCAAGCGCCAGCGCGCCTCGCTTGGGGATCTCCCCCAGGTGCATGCGAGGGACGGCACGCCATCCGATGAGCACGGTTGGAGACGTTACCGGGTCCGGATCCTCACCGCGGGTACCCGCCCGGAACGTCGGTGCGGCACGATAGGGGGATACGACGAAAGCCGTTGCCCCGCCGACTACAGGAGCGGAAGTTGACCACCGAGTTCGCGCGCCACGACCTGGCGAAAACCCCAAGTAGCGCAAGCGAACCCGACCGCGTTCGGGTGATCCGCGAGGGTGTGGCGTCCTATCTGCCCGACATCGACCCCGACGAGACGTCGGAATGGCTCGAGTCCTTCGACGAAATGCTGGAGCGCTCGGGGCCGGCGCGGGCGCGCTACCTGATGCTGCGGCTGCTCGAGCGCGCGGGCGACCAGCGGGTGGCCATCCCGTCACTGACGTCGACCGACTACGTCAACACCATCCCGACCGAGCTGGAGCCGTGGTTCCCCGGCGACGAGGACGTCGAACGCCGCTACCGGGCGTGGATCCGGTGGAACGCCGCGATCATGGTGCACCGCGCCCAGCGCCCGGGAATCGGCGTGGGCGGCCACATTTCGACTTACGCCTCGTCGGCGGCGCTCTATGAGGTCGGCTTCAACCACTTCTTCCGTGGCAAGTCGCACCCCGGCGGCGGGGACCAGGTCTTCATCCAGGGCCACGCCTCCCCCGGTATTTACGCCCGCGCCTTCCTCGAGGGCCGGCTCAGCGAGGAGCGGCTCGACGGCTTCCGCCAAGAGCACAGCCACGCCGGCGGCGGGCTGCCCTCCTACCCGCACCCGCGGCTGATGCCCGACTTCTGGGAGTTCCCGACCGTGTCGATGGGCCTGGGCCCGCTCAACGCCATCTATCAGGCGCGGTTCAACCACTACCTGCACGACCGCGGCATCAAGGACACCTCCGACCAGCACGTGTGGTGTTTCCTCGGCGACGGCGAGATGGACGAGCCCGAAAGCCGCGGCCTGGCCCACGTCGGCGCGCTCGAGGGCCTGGACAACCTGACGTTCGTGATCAACTGCAACCTGCAGCGCCTCGACGGCCCGGTGCGTGGCAACGGCAAGATCATCCAGGAGCTGGAGTCGTTCTTCCGCGGCGCTGGCTGGAACGTCATCAAGGTGGTCTGGGGCCGCGAGTGGGACGCCCTGCTGCACGCCGACAAGGACGGCGCGCTGGTCAACCTGATGAACACCACGCCCGACGGCGACTACCAGACCTACAAGGCCAACGACGGCGCCTACGTGCGCGACCACTTCTTCGGTCGCGACCCGCGCACCAAGGCGCTCGTCGAGCAGATGACCGATTCGGAGATCTGGAACCTCAAGCGCGGCGGCCACGACTACCGCAAGGTCTACGCCGCCTACCGCGCCGCCGTCGACCACAAGGGACAGCCGACGGTGATCCTGGCCAAGACCATCAAGGGCTACTCGCTGGGCGCGCACTTCCAGGGCCGCAACGCCACCCACCAGATGAAAAAGCTTGCGCTGCAAGACCTTAAAGACTTCCGCGACGCCATCCGGATCCCGATCAGCGACGCCCAGCTCGAAGAGGATCCCTACCTGCCGCCCTACTACCACCCCGGCCCCGACGCCCCGGAGATCCGCTACCTGCTCGACCGGCGCCGCGCGCTGGGCGGCTTTCTGCCCGAGCGCCGGACGAAGGCCAAGGCGCTTTCGCTGCCCGGCCGCGACACCTACGCCGCGCTGAAGAAGGGGTCGGGCAACCAGGAGGTCGCCACCACCATGGCGACGGTGCGGACGTTCAAGGAAGTGTTGCGGCACAAGGAGGTTGGGCCGCGAATCGTGCCGATCATTCCCGACGAGGCGCGCACGTTCGGGATGGACTCGTGGTTCCCGTCGCTGAAGATCTACAACCGCCTCGGCCAGCTGTACACCGCCGTCGACGCCGATTTGATGCTGGCCTACAAGGAAAGCGAAGTCGGCCAGATCCTGCACGAGGGCATCAACGAGGCGGGCTCGGTGGGCTCGTTCATCGCGGCCGGCACGTCGTACGCGACGCACAACGAGCCGATGATCCCGATCTACATCTTCTATTCCATGTTCGGGTTCCAGCGCACCGGCGACGGGCTGTGGGCCGCGGCCGACCAGATGGCGCGCGGCTTCCTGCTCGGCGCGACCGCGGGGCGCACCACGCTGACCGGTGAGGGCCTGCAACACGCCGACGGCCACTCCCTGCTGCTGGCCGCCACCAATCCGGCGGTGGTGTCCTACGACCCGGCGTTCGCGTTCGAGATCGCCTACATCGTGGAGAGCGGGCTGGCCCGCATGTTCGGGGAGAACCCGGAGAACGTGTTCTTCTACATAACCGTCTACAACGAGCCGTATCCGCAGCCGCCGGAGCCGGACAACTTCGATCCCGAGGGCGTGCTGCGCGGCATCTACCGCTACCGCGTCGCCACCGAACAGCGGACGAACAAGGCGCAGATCCTGGCCTCCGGGGTCGCCATGCCGTCGGCGCTGCAGGCGGCCGAGATGCTGGCCGCCGAGTGGGACGTCGCGGCCGACGTGTGGTCGGTGACCAGCTGGGGCGAGCTGAACCGCGACGGCGTCAACGTCGAGCGGGCCCGGCTGCGCCACCCCGACCAGCCGGCCGGCACCCCCTACGTGACCCGCGCCCTCGCCGATGCCAGCGGCCCGGTCATCGCGGTGTCGGACTGGATGCGCGCCGTGCCCGAGCAGATCCGCCAATGGGTGCCGGGCACCTTCGTCACGCTGGGCACCGACGGGTTCGGCTTCTCCGACACCCGGCCCGCCGCGCGGCGCTTCTTCAACACCGACGCCGAGTCGCAGGTCGTCGCGGTGCTCGAGGCGCTGGCGCGCGACGGCGAGATCGACCCGTCGGTGCCGGTCGCGGCCGCCCGCCAGTACCGAATCGACGACGTCATGGCTGCGCCCGAGCAGACGTCGGACCCGGGCGTGGCCTGACGCCGGTCGCCTCCCCCGCCGAGCGTCACGTCAGCGTGGCACTGGGCGCCGAGCGTCACGCCAGAGTGACGCTGAGCGCCGTTCGCCGGCCCTGCCGCACGCTCGGCCCGTCGTCGCAGCCCAAAAGCGTGCGACGCGGGCACACCTTTGGCGAATACTTCCAAAAAATGGCGTAGGTTTTAGGGGTGAATGACAACCCCTTCGCCGGCCCATTCGCCAAGCACCCGCGTTCACCGCTCGAGCTGCTGGACACGGTCCCGGAATCGCTGCTGCGCCGACTGAAGCAGTACTCCGGCCGGCTGGCCACCGAGGCGGTGTCGGTCATGGGCGATCGGTTGCCGTTCTTCGCCGGCCTGGAGGCGTCGCAGCGGGCCAGCGTGGCTCTGGTGGTGCAGACGGCCATCAACAACTTCGTCGAGTGGATGAAGGACCCGCACAGCGACGTCAGCTACACCGCGCAGGCCTTCGAACTGGTGCCCCAGGACCTGGCCCGCCGCATCGCGTTGCGCGACACCGTGGAGCTGGCCCGCGTCACCATGGAGTTCTTCGAAGAGGTCGTGCCACTGGTGGCCCGCTCCGAGGAGCAGCTGACCGCCCTGACCGTGGGCATCCTGAAGTACAGCCGCGACCTGGCGTTCACCGCCGCCTCGTCCTACGCGAACGCGGCCGAGGCGCGCGGCACCTGGGACAGCCGGATGGAGGCCAGCGTCGTCGACGCGGTCGTTCGCGGCGACACCGGACCCGAACTGCTGTCCCGCGCCGCGGCGCTGAACTGGGACACCACCGCCCCGGCGACGGTCGTCGTCGGGATCCCCGCGCCCGCCCGGGACGGCGCGAACGGCGACGGCGGCAGCCAGCGGGCCAGCCAGGACGTCCGCGACATCGCCGCGCAGCACGGCCGGGCGGCGCTCACCGACGTGCACGGCACCTGGCTGGTGGCGATCGTGTCCGGCCAACTATCGCTAACCGACAAATTCCTGGGGGACCTTTTGAATGCGTTGTCGGACGGCCCGGTGGTCATCGGGCCGACGGCGCCCATGCTGACCGCGGCCTACCACAGCGCCAGCGAGGCGATCTCCGGGATGAACGCCGTCGCCGGGTGGCGGGGGGCGCCGCGGCCCGTGCTGGCCCGGGAGCTGCTCCCCGAACGCGCCCTGATGGGCGACGCGTCGGCGATCGTGGCGCTGCACACCGACGTGATGGGGCCGCTGGCCGACGCCGGGCCAACGCTGATCGAGACCCTCGACGCGTACTTAGATTGTGGCGGCGCGATTGAAGCTTGTGCCAGAAAGTTGTTCGTTCATCCAAACACGGTGCGCTACCGGCTCAAGCGCATCACCGACTTCACCGGGCGTGATCCCACCCAGCCGCGCGACGCATACGTGCTGCGTGTGGCCTCGACGGTGGGCCAGCTGAACTATCCCGCGCAGCCGTCCAGCATCGACAACAAAGCCCTGGCGCCGGTCCCCCTACCGGCCAGGAGTGATGCTGCACGCGCGTCCGAGCGATAGTGATCCAGCCAACAGATCGCGGCGCGGTATCAAAACCGTAGCGTAGAGGGCGGTTTTGTAAGATGCATACAAAAACCTAAGACGAGGTTCATAATCTGTTACACCCGCCAAAACCGTTTCCACAGTGTTCTCTTAAATACGTGATTGCATTGCTTGCGCCCGGACAGGGTTCGCAGACGGAGGGGATGCTGTCGCCGTGGTTGGAGCTACCAGGCGCCGCAGACCAGCTGGCCCTGTGGTCTAAGGCCAGCGGCCTGGACCTGGTTCGCCTCGGGACCACCGCATCGACCGAGGAGATCACCGACACCGCGGTCGCCCAGC
This sequence comes from Mycobacterium sp. NGS54, assembly GCF_059812465.1. NCBI lineage: Bacteria > Bacillati > Actinomycetota > Actinomycetes > Mycobacteriales > Mycobacteriaceae > Mycobacterium > Mycobacterium sp. NGS54. The sequence goes on from NZ_JCALCS010000010.1 coordinate 201,571, forward strand.
CCCTGATCGTCGCGGCCACGCTGCTCGCGCACCAGGAGCTGACCAGGCGCGACCTGCTCGCCGGTGAAGAATTCATCGTCGCCGGGCACTCCGTCGGGGAAATCGCGGCCTACGCGATCGCCGGCGTGCTGGCCGCAGACGACGCCGTCGCGCTGGCCGCCACCCGCGGCGCCGAAATGGCCAAGGCCTGCGCCATCGAGCCCACCGGCATGTCCGCGGTGCTCGGCGGTGACGAGGCCGAGGTGCTGGGCCGCCTCGAGGAGCTCGAGCTGTTCCCGGCCAACCGCAACGCGCCCGGGCAGATCGTCGCCGCGGGCCCGCTGACCGCGCTGGAAAAGCTCGCCGAGGACCCGCCGGCCAAGGCGCGTGTGCGCGCCCTCGGCGTGGCCGGTGCCTTCCACACCAAGTACATGGCCCCGGCCCTGGACGGTTACGCCGCCGCGGCGGCCGCCGTCACGACCGCCGAGCCCACCGCCACGCTGCTGTCCAATCGGGACGGAAAGCCCGTCGCCTCGGCGGCGGCCGCGATGGACACGCTCGTCGCCCAGCTGACCCAGCCGGTGCGCTGGGACCTGTGCACCGAGTATCTGCGTGCGCATGATGTTTCGGCGATCGTGGAGTTCCCCCCGGCGGGGACGCTCACCGGCATCGCCAAACGCGAACTTCGGGGGGTTACGGCCCGTGCCGTGAAGTCACCCGCAGATCTGGACGAGTTGGCAAACCTCTAAACCGCCGGCTTTTCGCCAGAAAAATAAATACTGCAAAACGTCAATCCGATTTGCACACAACACATTACGAAGGGAATAGGCTGTGGCCGTCACTCAGGAAGAAATTATCGCCGGTATCGCCGAGATCATCGAAGAGGTGACCGGTATCGAGCCGTCGGAGGTCACCCCGGAGAAGTCGTTCGTCGACGACCTGGACATCGACTCGCTGTCGATGGTCGAGATCGCGGTGCAGACCGAGGACAAGTACGGCGTCAAGATCCCCGACGAGGACCTCGCCGGCCTGCGCACCGTCGGTGACGTCGTCGCCTACATCCAGAAGCTCGAGGAAGAGGACCCCGAGGCCGCCGCAGCGCTGCGCGCCAAGCTGGAGTCGGAGAACCCCGAGGCTGTTGCCAACGTCAAGGCGAGGCTGGAAGCGGACAGCAAGTGACCAAGCCTTCCACTGCCAATGGCGGTTACCCCAGCGTTGTGGTAACCGCCGTCACGGCGACGACATCGATCGCGCCGGACATCGAGAGCACGTGGAAGGGCTTGTTGGCCGGCGAGAGCGGCATCCACGTACTCGAAGACGAGTTCGTCACCAAGTGGGACCTGCCCGTGAAGATCGGTGGACACCTCAAGGAGCCCATCGACAACCACATGGGCAGGCTCGACCTGCGCCGCATGTCCTACGTCCAGCGGATGGGCAAGCTGCTGTCCGGTCAGCTCTGGGAGAGCGCCGGCAGTCCCGAGGTCGACCCTGACCGGTTTTCGGTCGTGGTCGGCACGGGCCTCGGTGGCGCCGAGCGGGTCATCGAGAGCTATGACCTGATGAACGAGGGCGGCCCCCGTAAGGTGTCGCCGCTCGCCGTTCAGATGATCATGCCCAACGGCGCCGCCGCGGTGGTGGGTCTGCAGCTCGGGGCCCGCGCCGGCGTGATGACCCCGGTCTCGGCGTGCTCGTCGGGTTCGGAGGCCATCGCCCACGCGTGGCGCCAGATCGTCATGGGGGATGCCGACGTCGCCGTCGCCGGTGGTGTCGAGGGGCCGATCGAGGCGCTGCCCATCGCGGCGTTCTCGATGATGCGGGCCATGTCGACCCGCAACGACGAGCCGGAGCGTGCCTCGCGTCCGTTCGACAAGGACCGCGACGGCTTCGTGTTCGGCGAGGCCGGGGCGCTCATGCTCATCGAGACGGAAGAGCACGCCAAGGCCCGCGGCGCCAAGCCGCTGGCCCGCCTGCTGGGTGCCGGTATCACCTCGGACGCCTTCCACATGGTGGCGCCCGCCGCGGACGGTGTTCGTGCCGGTCGTGCGATGACGCGGTCGTTGGAGCTGGCGGGCTTGTCCGCCAAGGACATTGACCACGTGAACGCCCACGGGACGGCGACACCGATCGGCGACGCCGCGGAGGCCAACGCGCTCCGTGTCGCCGGTTGCGAGCACGCCGCGGTGTATGCGCCGAAGTCGGCGCTGGGCCACTCGATCGGCGCGGTCGGCGCGCTGGAATCCGTATTGACGGTATTGAGCCTTCGGGACGGCGTCATACCACCCACGTTGAATTACGAAACCCCGGATCCCGAGATCGACCTTGATGTGGTCGCAGGTGAACCTCGCTACGGCGAATACCGTTACGCGATCAACAACTCGTTCGGCTTCGGTGGTCACAACGTGGCGCTCGCGTTTGGGCGCTACTAGGCAGCACGGAAGGAACGTTCGCTAAAGCCATGACGGAGCTGGTTACGGGGAAAGCGCTCCCCAATGTAGTGGTTACCGGCGTTGCCATGACGACCGCACTTGCAACGGACGCCGAGAACACGTGGAAGATGTTGCTGGACAGCCAAAGCGGGATCCGCACCCTCGACGACCCGTTCGTCGAGGAGTTCGGCCTGCCGGTGAAGATCGGCGGGCACCTGTTGGAGGAGTTCGACAGTCAGCTCACGCGCGTCGAGCTGCGCCGGATGGGCTACCTGCAGAAGATGTCCACCATCCTGAGCCGGCGCCTGTGGGAGAACGCCGGTAATCCCGAGCTCGACACCAACCGGTTGGCGGTCTCCATCGGGACCGGGCTGGGCTCGGCAGAGGAGCTCGTCTTCAGCTACGACGACATGCGCGCTCGCGGTATGAAGGCGGTCTCGCCACTGGCGGTGCAGAAGTACATGCCCAACGGCGCCGCCGCGGCGGTGGGACTGGAACGGCACGCCAAAGCCGGTGTGATGACGCCGATCTCGGCGTGCGCGTCGGGTTCGGAAGGCATCGCGCGGGCGTGGCAGCAGATCGTGCTCGGCGAGGCCGACGCGGCGATCTGCGGTGGCGTCGAAACACGGATCGAGGCGGTGCCCATTGCCGGGTTCGCTCAGATGCGCATCGTGATGTCCACCAACAACGACGACCCCGCCGGTGCCTGCCGCCCGTTCGACAAGGACCGCGACGGCTTCGTGTTCGGCGAGGCCGGAGCGCTCATGTTGATCGAGACCGAGGAGAGCGCCAAGGCTCGTGGCGCCAACATCCTGGCCCGGATCATGGGGGCCAGCATCACCTCGGACGGCTTCCACATGGTGGCGCCGGATCCCAACGGCGAGCGCGCCGGTCACGCGATAACGCGGGCAATCCAGCTCGCGGACCTCACCCCCGGCGACATCGACCACATCAACGCCCACGCCACCGGGACCCAGGTCGGCGACCTGGCCGAGGGCCGGGCGATCAACAACGCCCTGGGCAGCAACAAGCCGGCGGTGTACGCGCCCAAGTCCGCCCTTGGCCACTCGGTGGGTGCGGTCGGTGCGGTGGAGTCGATCCTGACGGTGCTCGCGTTGCGGGATCAGGTGGTCCCGCCGACACTTAACCTCGTAAACCTCGATCCGGAGATCGATTTGGACGTGGTGGCGGGCAAGCCGCGGACGGGCGACTACAAGTACGCGATCAACAACTCGTTCGGATTCGGCGGTCACAACGTGGCGATCGCTTTCGGGCGGTACTAAACCCGCCCTATAGCCCGGGCACACTCGGAAACAGGAGACCCGCGATGACAATCATGGCCCCCTCGTCGGTTGGTGAGTCGCTCGACCCCCGGGACCCGTTGCTGCGCCTGAGCAATTTCTTCGACAACGGCAGCGTGGAACTCCTGCACGAGCGTGACCGCTCGGGCGTGCTGGCCGCCTCGGGGACCGTGAATGGGCTGCGCACCATCGCGTTCTGCACGGACGGCACCGTGATGGGCGGCGCGATGGGCATCGAGGGATGCACGCACATCGTCAACGCCTACGACACCGCCATCGAGGAACAGAGTCCCATCGTGGGCATCTGGCACTCCGGCGGGGCGCGGTTGGCCGAGGGTGTCCGGGCGCTGCACGCGGTCGGGCTGGTGTTCGAGGCCATGATCCGCGCGTCGGGCTACATTCCGCAGGTCTCGGTCGTCGTCGGCTTCGCCGCCGGCGGCGCCGCCTACGGACCGGCGCTGACGGACGTCGTCGTGATGGCGCCCGAAAGCCGGGTGTTCGTCACCGGACCCGACGTGGTGCGCAGCGTCACCGGCGAGGACGTCGACATGGCGTCGCTCGGCGGCCCGGAGACGCACCACAAGAAGTCCGGGGTGTGCCACATCGTCGCCGATGACGAGCTCGACGCCTACGAGCGGGGCCGCCGGCTGGTCGGATTGTTCTGCCAGCAAGGGCATTTCGACCGCAGCAAGGCCGAGGCCGGGGACACCGACATCCACGCGCTGCTGCCCGAGTCGGCGCGACGGGCCTACGACGTGCACCCGATTGTGACCGCGCTCCTCGACTCGGACACCGCTTTCGACGAGTTCCAGGGCCACTGGGCGCCGTCGATGGTGGTCGGGCTGGGCCGGCTGGCCGGCCGCACCGTCGGCGTGCTGGCCAACAACCCGCTGCGCCTCGGCGGGTGCCTGAACTCCGAAAGCGCCGAGAAGGCGGCACGTTTCGTGCGGCTGTGCGACGCCTTCGGGATTCCGCTGATCGTGGTGGTCGACGTGCCCGGTTACCTGCCGGGTGTCGACCAGGAGTGGGGCGGCGTGGTGCGCCGCGGCGCCAAGCTGCTGCACGCATTCGGCGAGGCCACCGTCCCCCGGGTCACCCTGGTCACCCGAAAGACCTACGGCGGGGCCTACATTGCGATGAACTCCCGCTCACTGAACGCGACCAAGGTGTTCGCGTGGCCGGACGCCGAGGTCGCCGTGATGGGCGCCAAGGCGGCCGTCGGCATCCTGCACAAGAAGAAGCTGGCCGCCGCGGCCGACCACGAACGCGAGGCGCTGCACGACGAGTTGGCCGCCGAGCACGAGCGGATCGCCGGCGGCGTCGACAGCGCCATCGAGATCGGCGTGGTTGACGAGAAGATCGACCCGGCGCACACCCGCAGCAAGATCACCGAGGCGTTGGCCCAGGCTCCGGCGCGCCGCGGACGCCACAAGAACATCCCGCTGTAGCTCGCCTTTTTACCGCGAGCAGACGCAGAATCGCACGCGCGCGGCACGCGCAGTGCGATTCTGCGTCTGCTCGGCCGTCTATCCCCAGCGGTGACTCGCCAATTCGGCGTGCTCCTCGCATGCTCTGGCGGTGCATGCTGGAGCGCTCGCAGTCCTACAGCAGGCTGGCGGGTTCGCCACTACCGCCCAGTTGCTGACGGTAATGACCCGGCAGCAGCTCGATGTCCAAGTTCGAAACGGAGGCCTCAAACGCGTCTGGTATGGGGTTTACGCCGCTAAGGAGCCAGATCTTTCAGGTCGCCTGACCGCGTTGGACATCTTTATGGGGCAGCACGCCGTTGTGTGCATGAACACAGCCGCCGCCCTGTACGGCTTCGACACGGAAGGCGCGACCGCAATCCACATACTCGATCCTGGCGTACGAATGCGTCCCGCAGTCGGCCTGATGGTTCACCAACGTACTGGCGCCCCATTGCAACGGATAGCAGGGCGTCTCGCGACCAGACCTGCCTGGACGGCTGTCGAAGTCGCGAGGCAGTTGCCGCGTCCTCGCGCAATCGCAACACTTGACGCCGCATTGCGTTCGATGCGTTGCAGCCGTGCAGAACTCGAATGTGCGGTCGCCGAGCAGCGGGGCCGCCGCGGGATAGTGGCCGTGCGGGGACTTCTTTCCCTTGCCGACGGACGTGCGGAATCCGCGATGGAAAGCGAAGCCCGGCTTGTGATGATCGACCACGGGCTCCCGCTCCCTGAACTTCAATACCCAATTCTTGGTCGCGACGGTGAATTGTGGCGAGTCGACTTTGCATGGCCGGACATGCGCGTAGCGGCTGAATACGAAAGCATCGAGTGGCATGCGGGACGGAGCGAGATGCTCCGAGACAAATCAAGATCGGGCAGCATCCAGGAACTGGGATGGACAATCATTCCTATCGTCGTCCACGATGTAAGACGCGAACCCGAGCGACTTGCCATGCGCATCGCCACCCATTTGGACCGTGCACGCAAAGCCGGCTAACGATGGCGAGCAGACGCAGAATCGCACGAAATACCC